>NZ_JAGIBD010000002.1:31780-275103 GCF_017744555.1 Cellulomonas sp.
GGGTAGATCGCCCCGGGGCTGGGCCGCCACTGGCCGCCCGACCGGTCGAGGATCTCCTGGATGAGCTGGTAGCCGTGCATGGGCTGCTCGGCGAGGAGCAGCAGGATCGCGGCGCGGATGTCACCGCGTCCGGCACGGCGACCGCCGGGGCCGCCGCGGCGGCCCTCGAAGCGCGGGCCGCCCGGGCCGAAGCCGGGGCCGAACCCGCGGCCACCGGGGCCGCGGCCGTAGCCGTACCCGTAGCCGCGGCCGTGCTCGTGGCCATGGTCGTGGCCGTGCTCGTGGCCCGGCTCGGCGCCGGGCCCGGGCCGACCGCCGCGAGGACCGCGGGGGTCGCCGGCGCGCGGGTCGAGGCCGGTGTCGTCGGACGGGGAGCCGGGGAAGTCGTCGCGCCGGCGGCGGGGTCGCCACCCGCGGGCGTCGAGGTCCGGCGTGGTGGGGTCGTAGGGCGGCCGCGGGCCGCGTCGGGGGTGTCGGTCGTGGGGGTTCATGGGTGTGCTCCTGGGGTTTCGCGGAGGCCCGGGCCGGTCGGCGGGGGCCGTGCCGCGGGGCCGTCGCGGTGTCGCGCGGCCGGGCGGCCTCCGGGAGGACGTGCGTCCTCGACCGGATGCCGTAACGATATATCGCTGACCTATCGTTGGCAACCCTATCGATACATCGGGTTCAGAGCCGGGCGAGCACCGCCCCGCCGTGCACCGCCAGCACCTGGCCCGTCGTCCACCCCGCATCCGGCGCCGCCAGGTACGCGACCGCCGCCGCGACCTCCTCGACGGTCCCCGGCCGGCCCGCCGGGATCCGCGACACGCGCCGCTGCCGCTCGGCGTCGTCGAGCCGCCCGTCCCAGAACTCCGTGTCCGGCACGAACCCCGGCGCGACCGCGTTCACCGTGATCCCGTCCGACGCCACGGCCGCCGCCGTCCCCGTGACCCACGAGCTGATCGCCGCCTTCGCCGCGCCGTACGAACCGGCCCCGCGCAGCGCCGCGACCGAGCTCATCGCGACGACCCGGCCGCCCGGGCGCGTCAGGTGCGGAAGCAGCGCCTCGCCGAGCAGCACGGTCGTGAGCACGTTGAGCCGGAACTCGTCGGTCCACAGCCGGGCCGTCTCCGCGAGACCGCCACCGTGCCGCTCGAGCATGCCGCCGGCGTTCAGGACGAGGACGTCGACCGGTCCGCGCGCCACCACGCGGTCCGCCAGCGCCTGCACCTCGTCGGGCTCGCGCAGGTCGGCCGTCTCCACGCTCACCGCCCGACGGCCGGCCGCGGCGTCGACCTGCGCCGCCGCCCGGTCGAGCACGTCGCGCCGTCGTCCGACGACCACCACGTCCGCACCGTCGGCCACCAGCCGCCGCGTCACCGCGAGCCCGATGCCCGTCCCGCCGCCCGTCACCACCGCACGTCGCACGTCCACCAGTCTGTTCCGGGTCGCACCCGGCGGCCTGTCGATTTCCCAGACCCTCGCGCGTCATCCCTCCGACGGGCACAGTGAGGGTGCTCGCGACGACGAAAGGACAGGCCATGACCACCGCCCGCTACGTCGTCCTCCTGCACGGGGACGAGAACGTCTGGTCCGCCCGGGACGAGCACCTGGTGCAGCGGACCGACGAGGACCACCGGCTGTTCGGCCTCCGGTGCGCCGAGAACGGCCACAAGATCGTCGGCGGCGAGGAGCTCCAGGCGGCGTCGACGTCGATCCTCGTCCGGCGCGGCGACGGTCCCCTGCAGGTCACCGAGGGCCCGTTCGCCGAGACCGCCGAGCAGCTCGGCGGCTTCTACCTCATCGAGACTGCGGACCTCGACGACCTCGTCCAGCTCGTCGGTGCGTTCCAGCGCGAGTCGGAGACCGCCGAGATCCGTCCCGTCGTCGACCACTCGGAGGTGTGACATGACCAGGTACCTCGTACTGCTCTACGAGGACGAGCGCGTGTGGGCGGAGGCCGACGAGGCTCAGCAGGCCGAGTACTTCCGGCAGCACCGCGAGTACTCGGACCGGGCCGCCGACTACGGTGTCACGTTCCTCGCGAGCGAGGCTCTGCAGCCGGTCGCGACCGCGCACACGCTCCGCCGACCCGACGGCGAGACGACGATCACCGAGGGCCCGTTCGCGGAGACCGCCGAGCAGCTCGGCGGCTTCTACCTGGCCGAGGCGCCCGACGTCGACACCGTGCTCAAGCACGCCCACCTGCTCCCCGCGCACTACAGCATCGAGGTGCGCGAGATCATGCAGCTGTGAGTGTCGATCCGCGGGCGGTTCGCGCGTCATCAGGACGAACGGGCGCACCGGCGCACGTCGGACCGGGAGGACCTCCGATGACCGAGTACATGGTGATGCTGCACCGCGACGACGAGCACGAGGCGGGCCTGCCGCCCGCCGCGCTGGCCCAGGCGTGGGAGGCGCACCTCGGGTTCCGTCGTCACTGTGAGGCGCACGGGTGGTCGATCCGGAGCCAGGCGGCGCTGCGGCCCGCCGTCCGGTCGCGGTCCGTGCGCCCGTCCGGCGACGGGTTCACCGTGACCGACGGGCCGTACGCGGAGACCGTCGAGCAGCTCGGCGGGTTCTACCTCGTCACGACCGACGACCTCGACGCGCTCACCGATGCCGTGCAGCCGATGCTCGTCAACGGCGGCACGATCGAGCTCCGGCCGACCGTCACGTACGTCGACGGTCGGCCCGTGCCCGAGGACGCGGCGCTCGCAGGACGGGCCTCGTGAGGTTCGTCGTCCTGGAGCGCGGGACGACCGCGGACGACGGCGGCCTGGCCGCCCGGGCGGCACGGTGCGGCGTCACCGTGCTCGCCCGGGAGGTCGTCCGGCCCTCCGAGACCGCCACGACCGTGCTGCGCCGGCTCGCGCTGGACCGGCCGTCCGACGAGCACGACGGACCGCTGGCCGGGGTCCTGCTCCTCGACGCGCCCGACCTCGACGCGGTGCTGGACGTGCTGCCCGACTCGACGACCGGTGCCTTCGAGGTCCGGCCGGTGGCCGGATGACGGACGCCGCCGCTGTGCCGGCACGCGCGCACGCCTCCGTCGACGACGCGCTCGCCGACGCCTGGCGCACGCACTGGTCCCGGCTCATCGGCCTGCTCATCGGCCAGTTCGCCCGGCCGGACCTCGCCGAGGACGCCGTGTCCGACGCGTTCGAGTCCGCCGCCAAGCACTGGCCCGACGACGGCATCCCGACCAACCCCGGGGCGTGGCTGCTCACCGCCGCCCGCCGCCGGGTCCTCGACAGGCTGCGCAGCGAGTCCGTGCTGCGCCGGAAGGAACCGCTCATGGTCATCGACGACGAGATGCGCGCGCTCGCGGCCGCCGCCGTCGACCCCGGCGCGCACGTCGCCGACGAGCAGCTGCGGCTCGTCTTCATGTGCTGCCACCCGGCCCTCGCGCCCGACGACCGCGTCGCCCTGACGCTGCGGTTCGTCGTCGGCCTCACGACCGCCGAGATCGCGCGGCTGCTGCTCGTGCAGGAGACCGCGATGGCCGCGCGGCTGACCCGGGCGAAGAAGCGGCTCGCGTCGTCCGGCATCCCGTTCGCGACCCCGCCCGCCGCCCGGCTCGACGAGCGGCTGGACGTCGTCGCGACCGTCGTCTACCTCGCCTTCACGTCCGGCTACCACCCCGGCGTCGGCGACGTGCCGCTGCGCGTCGACCTGGGCGACGAGGCCATCCGGCTGCTGCGCGCGCTCGACGGGCTGCTGCCCGGCCGGGGCGTGGTGCGGGCGCTGCTCGCGCTGCTGCTGCTGCAGCACTCCCGGCGGGACACCCGGCTCGACCCGTCCGGGTCCCTCGTCCTCCTGCCGGACCAGGACCGCAGCCGGTGGCACCGCGACGAGATTGCCGAGGCGGTCGGCATCCTCCGGTCGCTGGACGCGGCGTCACCTTCCGGCGTCCCCGCGTCCGCGCCCGACCCCCAGCCGCGGAACGCCGCCCGGCCCCGACCGGGCGCCGGCGCCAGCGGGCTCCTCGCGGCGGAGGGCAGCGCCGACGCACCCCTGGCCGGCTCCGACGACATCGAGGTCGAGCGGTCCGCGCACCGCACGACAGCGCTCACGCAGGAGTACCAGCTGCAGGCCCTGATCGCCGCCGAGCACGCCACGGCCCCGACGGCCGACGCCACGCGGTGGGACGTGATCGCCGCGTTCTACGCCGAGCTCGAGGCCCTCACGGAGTCGCCCGTCGTCCGTCTGGCACGCGCCGTCGCCGTCGCCGAGGCGTCGGGGCCCGACGCCGGGCTGTCGCTCCTCGACGGCCTCGAGGACGCCCTCCCCCGGCACCACCGCGTCCCCGCCGTCCGCGCCGAGCTCCTGGTGCGGGCGGGCCACCCGGCGGCGGCGGCCGCGGCCTACCGCCAGGCCCTCACCTTGGTGACCAACCCGACGGAACGCACCCACCTGGAGTCCCGCCTGGCGGCCCTCGGCGACGCCTGACAGGTCGGCACGACTTGGCGCGAGTCCGTGGCTTGTCGCCGAGTCCGGTGGTTTCAGGCCACGGTCTCGCGGGGAACCCACGTCCTCGGGTCAAGCCCGGAGCTCGGGACGGGCCGTCGGGGTCCAGCGGGCAACCCGGGCCGCCGTGAGGACCCGGCGCGACAGGGTCGTCCCACGCAGGTCCTCCTTCGTCGCACGCACCACGCGCCATCCGGCGTCCTGGATGGCGTCGTGCCGACGCTTCTCCCGGATGAAAGCCTCCCCTGCCTCGGCGGCGTACTTTCCCCGACCGTCGTACTCGAGGGCCACCCTCCACTCCGGCCAGCCGAGGTCCGACCAGAACGTGCCGGCAGGGGTGCTGACGCTCACCTGGGTGGTCGGGAGCGGCAGGCCGTCACGCAGCACCACGAAGCGAGCCGCTGACTCCCCAGCTGACTCGGCTCCGTCATCTGCCAGATCGATCACCACCCGAGCACGCCGGATGCCTCGACGACCCTCACGCTCGGCCAGCAACCGTGCCATCACGTGGCGGCTCGCTCCCGCGCGGAGACCTGCGTCGGCGACGACGAGCCCGTCAAGGGGCGGGAGGGCGGCGGCGCAGTCGACGACCGTGCGCTCGAGAGACGTGACCGGTACCCCGAGAACGGTCGCCTGCTCTGCCGTCCGGGGAGTGCCGCGATGATGCGACACGGCTCGGTCGTGGCTGCCGGACGCCTTGTGCGCATGCATGACGTGTGTGGTCGACGGCAGCGTCCACACAGGGAGCCCCCAGAGCAGCGCGGCCGACTCGCGGGCGAACCAGTGCGGTGCGCGTAGCCGGTCGTGCACTCCGAGCACGCGGGCGAGCGCGACCTCGCGCGCCCATCCCGGGTCGACGCCCGCAGGCCCAGCCGACCGCGTCGCGAGGTAGGCACCCCGGGCCACGCGGACCACACGACCGGAACGCTCCGCGCGCTCGAGCGTCCCCGGCGGGTGGTCACGAGCAAGTCGCAGACGAGGAAGCACGGCCGCCGGAGCACGGTGCGGGTCGCCGGGTCGTCGAGGCATGCGCCCACCCTGAGGGTCCCCGCCGGAGCACCGGACGAGTCGCTGGCCCGCTGTGGACGCCCACCCACCGCCTACGACCTGTGGTCCGGTCGACGGGTTCTCCGGCGCTTCCCCCCGAGACCGTGGCTTCCCGTCGAGACCGTGGCCTGGAAGCGCCGGACTCGGCGACAACCCACGGCCTCGGCGGCGGGGTTAGGTCGTGACCAGAAGGAAGAGCAGGGTCACGTTGAGGGCGACGACCATCGCCACCACCGTGATGAGGACCGCGTGGAGCCACGGGCCGTTGCGGGCGGTGCCCATCAGCGCACGGTTGCGGGTCAGGCGGACCAGGGGGATCACGGCGAACGGGATGCCGAAGCTCAGCACCACCTGGCTGAGCACGAGGGTCCACGTCGGGTCCGCGCCGACGGCCAGGAGCACCACGGCCGGGATGAGGGTGACGACGCGGCGGACCAGCAAGGGGACCCGGCGGTGCAGCAGGCCCTCCATGATCGTGGCGCCCGCGTAGGCGCCGACCGAGGTCGACGCGAGGCCGGAGGCGAGCAGCCCGACGGCGAACGCGACGCCGACGGCCGGTCCGAGCGCGACGACGATCGCGGCGTGCGCACCCTCGATCGAGTCGGTGCCGGACGCCCCGCGCAGGCCCGACGCGGCGAGCAGCAGCAGCCCGATGTTCACGAGACCGGCGATGAGCAGGGCCGTGCCGACGTCCCACCGCGTCGCGCGCAGCAGGTGCGTGCGGGCCGACAGGGACGCCTTGCCGTGCCGGTCGCGGACGAGTGCCGAGTGCACGTAGATGGCGTGCGGCATGACGGTGGCGCCGAGCATGCTCGCGGCGAGGAGCACCGAGTCGGGCCCGTCGAACCGCGGGACCAGGCCGGACAGCACGCCGCGGGCGTCGGGCGGGCTCACCAGCAGACCGCACAGGAACCCGATCGTGATGACGGCCAGGAGCGCGACGACCACCGACTCGAACCGCCGCTGCCCGTAGCGGTTCTGGGTGAGCAGGAGCCCCATCGAGACGACCCCGACGATCAGCCCACCGACCGGGAGCGGCACGCCGAACAGCAGTTGCAGCGCGATGGCTCCGCCGACGACCTCGGCCAGGTCGGTCGCCGCCGCGACGACCTCCGCCTGCACCCAGTACGCCAGCCTGGGGCCGCGGCGCATCCGGCTGCCGAGCACGCCGGGCAGCGAGTCGCCCGTGACGAGGCCGAGCTTCGCGGACTGGTACTGCACGAGCACGGCCATGCCGTTCGCGACGACGAGCACCCACAGCAGCAGGTACCCGTAGCGCGCGCCGGCGGTGAGGTTCGCGGCGACGTTGCCCGGGTCGACGTACGCGATGGCCGCGACGAACGCGGGCCCGAGCAGCAGCGGGGTGCGGGCGCGGCCGAGCCGCGGGGCGGGGCGGTCGAGGACGGCGGTCCCGGTCGCCGCGGTGCGTCCGACGATCCGGGCGGGCCGGCCGTCGGTGGCGTCGAGGCCGTCGTCAAGCACGTCACCGACGACGTCGTCGGCGACCGTGCGCGGGACCTCGGCGTCCACGAGACCTCCTGAAAGTTCGGTTATCCGAAACTCTACTCGTGGTGGTCCACATCCACGTGCACGCGCACCGCGGCGCCGTCAGGCCGCGACGTCCTCCACCTGCCGCTCCCACACCCCGTCGCGCGGCTGGAACCCGACCCTCTGCAGGTACTCGGTGCTCTTCGGCCCTGGCTGGACGACGAGCGTCCGGAACCCGTGCGCCGCGAACACCCCGCTGCGCCGGTACACGAACTCCCCCGGCGTGAAGTCGCGGAACCGTGGCGACACCCAGTCGAGCTCGACGCGCCCGACTCCCTCGCCGACCCCGCGCACGACGACCACGCCGACGGTCTCGTCCCCGCGCACGACGAGGAACGACGCCCGCCCGTCCCCGGCGGCCGCCGCCACGGTGTCGCCGGCAGCAGCAGCAGCACCCGTCCCCGCGCCGACCGGCCCGCTCGCTCCCGCCGCGGACACCCCCGGCGTCGACACGTCGGCACCCGTGAACCCCGGCTGGAACGACGCGATGTCGTCGCGGTGCACCCGCAGGATGTGCTGCAGGTAGGCGTCGTCCGGCGCGACCTCGACGACGGCGTACACCTGGTCGTCGTGCCGCTCGCGGGTGAGACGCCACAGCCAGTAGACGTCGATGACGGAGATGACGGCGTTCATCGCGGCGAACGGCCAGATGCCGACGGCCGTGTTGTAGACGGTCGCGAGGAACGCGCCGATGAGGTTCAGCACCCGGAACCGCAGGACACGCGCCTGCATGAGCGACACGATGACGAGCAGCGACCCGGCCCAGCCGATGAGTTCGAGCATGCTCGAAGTAAATCGCCTCGACCCGCGCACGGCACAGGCGGATCGTGGTCGGCATGACATCGTGGTCGATCACCGAGATCCCGGTCCCCGCCACCGCGGACGCACCGGGCGCAGAGCTGCTGCGCGCGTACCTCGATGTGCGCAACGCGGTCATCGAGGAGTCGTGGGGCGTCGACGACTTCCACCGGAGCCTGCCCGACGAGCTCGGCGGGCTGCACGACCAGACGTACGTGCGCAAGCTGCGGTTCATGGCCGGTCCGGAGGGCGGCGAGCCGTGCGGCTTCCTCGCGATGAACCTCCCGCTGCAGGACAACACGCACCAGGCGACGTTCGACATGGGCGTGCTCCGCGCGCACCAGGGGCAGGGCGTCGGCTCGGCGCTGCACGACCGGGCGATCGAGGTGGCCCGCGCGGCCGGTCGGACGACGATGATCGCGTCGACCGACCAGCGCGTCGAGCCGCCCGAGGGACCGACGACCCTCACGCCCTCGACGGGGTCGGGCCGGGTGGACACCGAGTCCGCGTCGGTGCGGTTCGCGCTCAAGCGGGGATGGGACCTCGCGCAGGTCGACCGGTACTCCGTGCTCGACGTGCCGCTCGACCCGGCGTTCCTCGCGGCGCACCGGGCCGCGGCGCAGGAGCGGGCGGGCGACGAGTACCGGCTGCTGCACTGGGGCTCGCGCTGCCCCGACGAGTGGGTCGACGAGTACGCCCGGCTGAACACGCGGATGAGCACGGACGTGCCGCTGGGCGACCTCGACTACGAGGAGGACGTCTGGGACGCGGCCCGCATCCGGACGACCGAGGCGCAGTTCGCCGAGCGCGGTTGGGAGCTGCTCGTCACGGCCGCCGAGCACGTGCCGACCGGGACGCTCGCCGCGTACACGGTGTTCCTCGTCTTCCCGCACACCGACCGGTACGTCGCGCAGGAGGACACGCTCGTCATCAAGGAGCACCGTGGCCGTCGGCTTGGCATGCTCGTGAAGGCGGCGAACCTCGAGCACCTGGCCCGCGAGCGTCCGACGGTCCGGCGGGTCGGCACGTGGAACGCCGAGGAGAACTCGTACATGCTCGACATCAACATCGCGCTCGGCTTCCGCCCGGCGGGTGGCTCCGGCGAGTGGCAGCTCCGCCTCACCTGAGGGGGACGGGCGTGAGCACGACGAAGGCGCGCAGCCGACGGGCCGCGCGCCTTCGTCGTCGTCAGACCGCCGCGGCCTGCCCGCTCGGCAGCGCCCCCCGCCACCACCCGGACCAGCGCTCGCGGACCTGCTCGAACGTCGGGTCGTCGAGCCCGTACGTGCTGAGCACGGCGCCGATGGTCCCGTGCGGCGGCCGGCTGGCGACGGGCGTCTCGAAGATCACGAGGAACGACTCGGTGATGCCGTGCAGGGCGATCCCGAACTGCTGCTCCTCCTTGTAGACGAGCGTGCCGCCGAGCAGCGTCCCGTCGGGCCGGCGGGCCTGCACGTGCCCGCCGATCGGGACGCCCCGGATGCCGCGCAACCCGGCCCGGTCGAGGAGCCGGTCGTGCCGGTCGCCGGCGTCGAGCCCGAACACGCTGAGGGTGCGCCGGTCCTGGCCGGGCTGCACGGTGAGCGCGAACTTGAGCTGCTGGGCGGACGCGATCCAGTGCTCGTCGACCTCGTCGCGCACGCCGTCGTACGTGGACCGGCCGTCGTGGCTGGGGCGGGTGACGATGAAGTGGGAGTGGCCCGGCTCGTGCACGGTGGACCGGACGGCGACGACGTCGCCCTTGTGGTGCGGCCACGACAGCAGCCGGGTGGTCGTGTCGCCCTCGATGCGCCGGCCCTCGGTGGGGCGCTCGTGGACGACCTTGTCACCCTCGAACACGTGCTCCTCGATGGACCGGTCGAGGAACACCCGGTGGATCTCGTCGTCGAGCCCGGGTTCGTCCCAGCCGTACCAGCGGTGGATGAGCTGCGGGTCGCGCAGGTGCTCCCAGACGGTCGCCATCGGGACCGGGATGTCGATCGACACGATCTCGCGGCGGTCCAGCGTCATCGCTCTCACCCCTCGTCGGCGGGTGCCCGGTCCGTGCTGCCCGGACGATTCCGACCGTAGTGCGGGGGGCGGGCGCATGCCCACCGACGAGTCAGTCGCCCGCCGGCAGGACGGCGAGCGCGTCGGCGTCGACGACGAGCGGCAGGACCGTGCCCGCGTCGAACCGCGCCCCGACGGGCGCGAGCGCGGTGACGGTGCCGATGCCCTCGACGTCGACGCGCACCTCGGACCGGCCCCGGCGGGACGTCACGCCGCGCACCTCGCCCTTGACGGCGTCCGGGTCGCCGCCGCCGGTGCGCACGACGAAGGCGCCCTCGGCGAGGGCCACGACGTCGTCGTCCCGCAGGTCCCGCGCGAGCGCCTCGACGAGTGGCGCCGCGGCGACCGACGACGCCTCGACGAACGCCTCGTACCCGAGGAACTCCGCGACCTCGCGGGACCGCGGGCGGCGCCAGAGGTCGGCCGGCGCGTCGACCTGGAGCAGCCGCCCGGCGCGCATCACGGCGACACGGTCGGCCACGGCGAAGGCCTCGTCCTGGTCGTGCGTGACGAGCACCGCGGTGGTGCCGGTCGCGACGAGCACGGCCCGCAGGTCGACCGCGAGCCGCTCGCGCAGCGCGCGGTCGAGGGCCGACAGGGGCTCGTCGAGCAGCAGGAGCCGGGGCGCGGGTGCGAGGGCCCGGGCGAGCGCGACGCGTTGACGCTCGCCGCCCGACAGGGTCGCGACCGGGCGGGGGCCGTAGCCGGCGAGGCCGACGAGATCGAGCAGCTCGTCGACGCGCGCCGCCCGGTCAGCCGCCGTCCGCATCCCGTACGCGACGTTCCCGGCGACGTCCCGGTGCGCGAACAGCTGCCCGTCCTGGAACATCAGCCCGAAGCCGCGCCGGTGCACGGGGACGTCGTCGACCGCGACCCCGTCGAACGCGACTGACCCGCCCGCGAGCGGCTCTAGCCCCGCGACGGCCCGCAGCAGCGACGACTTGCCGCACCCGGACGGCCCGAGCAGCGCGACGACCTCGCCGGGCGCGACGTGCAGCGTCACCCCGTCGACGGCGGTCGTCGTCCCGTACCGGACGACCGCGTCGCTGACGACCAGACCTGCGCTCACCACTCGCCTCCCGTTCCTGCAGCCCTCAGCCGCTCGCACGCCGCGACGATGCCGGCGGTGAGCACCGCGAGCACCACGGACGCGGCGAGCGCCATCCCGTACGTGTCGGCCCCTGGCCGCCCGATGAGCCGGAATATCACGACCGGCAGCGTGGGCCGATCCGGGCGCGCGAGGAACGACGTCGCGCCGAACTCCCCGAGCGACGCTGCGAACGCGAACCCGACGGCGAGACCGACGGACCGGGCGGCGATGGTGAGGTCGACGGTCCGCAGCACGCGGCCCGGTCCGGCGCCGAGCGTCGCGGCGGCCTCACGCAGGCGCGGGTCGATCGCGCGCAGCACGGGCAGCACGGTCCGGACGACGAGCGGCACGGCGACGACGGCCTGCGCGATCGGCACGAGCACGGGCGACGTCCGCAGGTCGACGTCGAGCCCGAACGGGCGGTGCATCGACAGCAGGAACCCGAAGCCGACGGTCACGGCGGAGACGCCGAGCGGCAGCATGAACAGCGCGTCCAGCCCCGCGACAGCCCTCCTCCCGGCCACCCGGCGGGGACGACGCGACACGACGAGAGCGACCAGCCCGCCGACGACGAGCGCGAGCACGGTCGCGTCGACCGCGACGCGCAGCGAGTTGAGCGTCGCCTGCCACACGGTCACGGTCAGCGCGCCGCCGGTGGTGCCGAGCGAGGTGTAGTGGTCGACGCCCCAGCGGTCGCCGACGCGCAGCGAGCGGACCACGAGGTTGACCAGCGGCAGCGCGAGGAGCACGACGACGGCGGCGGTCACGGCGACGGCGCCCAGCGCGGCTGCGTGCCCGTCACCGCGCGGCCGCCCAGCGGGCCGACGGAACGTGAGCGGCCGGACGGTCTGCGCCGGCGCACCCAGCGCGAGCGCCCGCTCCTGCCGGGACCGGGCCCGGCCTGCGACGACGAGCACCCCGGCGACGATGACGAGCTGCACGACCGACAGCACGGCCGCCGCGCGCAGGTCGAGGAACTGCGTCGTCTGGATCCAGATCTCGGTCTCGACGGTGCCGAACTGCAGCCCGCCGAGCACCAGCACGGTGCCGAACGCCGTCGCGCAGAACAGGAACGTCAGCGACGCGGCGGACGCGATCGCGGGGGTCAGCGCGGGCAACGTGACCGTGCGGAACGCCCGCCACGGCGACGCGCCGAGGGCCCGGGCGGCCTGGGCCGCGCGCGGGTCGAGCCGCTCCCACAGCCCCCCGACGGCCCGGACGACGACCGCGTAGTTGAAGAACACGAGCGCCGACACGATCGCGGCGAACGTGCCGTCGAGGTGCAGGAACCCGAGCGGGCCGCCGTCGACGAGCAGCGACCGGAACGCGACACCGACCACGACGGTGGGCAGGACGAACGGCACCGTGACCAGCGCACGCACCGCGCCGCGCCCGCGGAACCGTCGCCGGTAGAGGACGTACGCGCCTGGCACGCCCAGCAGCACGGACACGACCGTCGCGATCGACGCCTGCGCGAGCGTCAGCCCGACGATCCGCCACGTGCGCGGCCGGGAGAACACCTCCGCGAACCCCGACAGGTCCAGGTGCCCGTCCGCCACGAACCCCTTGCCGACCATCACGACGACCGGCCACGCGAAGAACACCCCGAGGAACAGCAGCGGGACGGCGACGGCAACCGCCCAGAACACGACGGTGCCCCCGGACGGGCGCGGACGCACGACCCGACCCGGCCCGCCGGTCACCGGCAGGTCGGGTCGGGTCGTCGTCGCCGTCGTCATCAGCCGATCACGGTCTCCGACCAGTCGGCGAGCCACGCCTCGCGGTTCTGCGTGATCTCATCGGGCGCCACGGTGAACGGCTTCGTGGCCAGCGGGGCCCACTGCGCCCAGTCGTCGGGCAGAGTCGCGGTGCTGCTGATCGGGTACATGTACATCGACCCGGGGATGTCGTCCTGCACCTCGTCGGACAGCAGGAAGTCGAGCAGCTTCTGCGCACCCGTCGGGTTCTTCGCCCCCGCGAGCACGCCCGCGTACTCGACCTGACGGAAGCAGGTGTCGAGCAGCGCACCCGTGGTCGGCTCGGTGCCACCGTCCGGCACGGTGTACGGCGGGGACGACGCATAGGACAGCACGATCGGCCGCGGGCCGTTGCCGCCGCCGGCCGTGAAGTCCGTCATGTACGCCTCGGTCCAGCCGTCCGCGACCTTCAGGCCGTTGGCCTTGAGCTTCGTCCAGTAGTCCTGCCAGCCGTCCTCGCCGAACGCGCCGACCGTCGCGAGCAGGAACGCGAGGCCCGGCGACGACGTGACCGCGTTAGGGACCACGAGCAGGTCCTTGTACTCGGGCTTCGTGAGGTCGTCCAGCGACGTCGGCTCCGCGAGGCCGTGCTGCTGGAACCACGTGTGGTCCGTGTTGATGCAGACGTCACCCATGTCGACCGCCGTGAGCGCGCCGCTGTCGCCGACGGCGTACTGCTCGCCGTCCTTCGCCGCGGGGGCGGTCGACGTGTACGGGACCACGACGCCCTCGTCGATCGCGCGCGACGCGAACGAGTTGTCGATGCCGTACGCGAGGTCGCCCAGCGGTGCGTCCTTGGTGAGGACGAGCTGGTTGACGAGCGTGCCCGCGTCGCCCGGCTGGACGACCTTGACCGTGAGGCCGGTCTGCTTCGTGAAGTCGTCGAGGATGCCGTCGGACAGGCCGAACGAGTCGTGCGTGACGAGCGTGACGGTGCCGGACGAGCCCGACGCGCTCGACGTGGCGTCGCCGTCGGAGCCGGAGGCGCCGATCGCCGAGCAGCCCGACAGGGCCAGGGCCGCAGCCGCGGCCGCCGTCATGAGCGTGCGGGCGCGGCGGGGGCTGCGGCCCGGGTGCGAGATCGTGCTCGCCATGTGTGGTGCTCCTCCTCGGTCATGAAGGAGGGGGTCGCCGCACCCGTCGTCGGCCTCACGCGGGGGCCGGACGACGACCGCGGAGACTGAGAAGCCCGACTCCCTACGCCGGTACCAACCGGATCAGGTTCGAGGGTCTGCGGTGGTCCGCACTCTCAGCGTCCCGGGGGCCCGGCGCGGTGCCGGTCCTCCTGACGCTCCCCTGTCGTTCGTCCGCGATCCTACGCCCGTCCCGAGGACTCCCCGGACGGGCGTCCAGGCACGTCGGACGCGCGGTCGGGGGGCGACCGGTCCGGTCGCCCGTTACGGTGGACGGCAGGCCCGTCGCAGGCCCCCCACCTGGAGGTTCGTCATGGAGGAGCAGTCCGACCACTCGATGGTCGCGAAGATCGCCGGTGCCGCCGTCACGATCATCGCGGCGATGGTCGCGCGGCAGGTCGTCAACCAGGCGTGGAAGGCGATCGTCGGGCGCCCTGCACCGCAGCCCGACAACGCGGCCGACGAGTCCCCCATCGGTGAGCTCATCGCCGCCGCGGCCGCGATGGGTGCGGTCGTCGGGGTCTCCCGGGTTCTGGCGACCCGTGGCACCACGAAGTACGTCGCGAAGATCGAGCGCAAGCGCCGGACCGACCCTCTGACCTGACGGGCGCCCCGTGCGCGGTCGGCCGGGCCGTCAGATCGACGGGTCGTCGACCAGGTGGCGGGCGAACGGGGCCAGGTCCGGGACGGCCGGCTCGCAGAACACCTCGCGCAGCACCCGCCGGGCGGCGTACCACCCGGACAGCCCGTGCACCCCGGGCCCGGGCGGCGTGGACGCCGAGCACAGGTACACCCCGTCGCGTCCGGTCGCGTAGGGGTTGAGGCGCGGGGTCGGCCGGGCGAGCATCTGCCCCATCGTCGTCGCGCCGCCGGCGATGTCGCCGCCGACGTAGTTCGCGTCGTGCTCGGCCATCCGGGACGCGGGGACGCAGCGGGAGGCGACGACGACGTCGCGGAACCCGGGGGCGTAGCGCTCGATGTGGGCGGTGACGGCCTCGGTGACGTCGACGTCGGAGTGCGCCGGGACGTGCGCGTACGTCCACAGGGGTCGCAGGCCGCCGACGGCACGTCCGGCGTCGACGACCGTCGGGTCGCTCAGCAGGATCGTCGGGCGCTCGGCGTGCCGTCCCGCGTCGACGTCGGCCTCGGCCGCCGCCATCTCGGCGCGCGTGCCGCCGACGTGCACGGTCCCCGCGAGCCCGACCTCGGGCACCGTCCACGGCACGGGCCCGGACAGCACGAAGTCGACCTTGGCGGCGCCGTTGCCGTGCTTGAACGACAGGAACTGACGGCGGGTGCGGGCCGGGAGCCGGTCACCGAGGATCTCGACGACGGCGCGGGGCGTGGTGTCGAACAGGTAGGCGTGCGCGGGCGGCAGGTCGGCGTGCGACCGCACCGGGTGGTCGGTGACGACCTCGCCGCCGTGCGCGCGCAGGTCGGCGACGAGCGCCGCGACGATCGCCCCCGACCCGCCCCGCGGGATCGGCCAGCCGTCTCCGGCGTGCGCGAGGGCGGCGAGCAGCAGCGCGGTCCCGGCGGCGGCGAGCGACGGCACGGGCGTGATGGCGTGCGACGCGACGCCGGTGAGCAGCGCGGGCGCGACGTCGTCGGAGAACCGGCGGTCCCACGCGCGCGTGCCCTGCTCGAGCACCTCGAGCCCGAAGTGCAGCGCCGCCTTCGTACCGTGCGGCAGCAGCCCGGCGGGGATGCTGCGCTTGTCGCCGAGCGCGAGCTGCACGGTGTGCTCGTGGTCGGCGACGAGCGGGCCCAGCACGTCGCGCCAGGCCGGGCCGTCGACGCCGAGGCCGTCGACGGTGCGGTCGAGGTCGCGATAGGCGAGGCCCGCGCGCCCGTCGGCGAGCGGCTGGGCGAACGACACCTCGGGGGTGAGCAGCTCGACACCACGGGCCGCGAGGTCGAACTGCTGGAAGAACGGCGACGCCCACGCCATGGGGTGCACCGCGGAGCAGACGTCGTGCACGATCCCGTCGGCCAGGCCGAGGTCGAGCGTGCGCGCGCCGCCGCCGACGGTGGGTTGCGCCTCGACGACGGTGACGTGCAGGCCGACGTGCGCGAGCGTGACCGCGGCCGCGAGCCCGTTGGGCCCCGAACCGACGACCACGACGTCCCGGGTCATGTGCGCGCCTCCTCCTCTGGGATTCAAGCACCGGTCGGCGGCGCCCGTCGTCACCCGGCCGACCCTTGCCGCCGGTGCGCGCGGATGTCGGTGGCTCACGGCAGGATCGGTCCGCCGGGGTCCCGAACCGGCGCGACGCACACCGGACGGAGCGGACGATGCCCGAGATCCTGCTGTTCCACCATGCCCAGGGCCTGACGCCCGGCGTCGAGGCGTTCGCGCAGACGCTGCGGGACGCCGGGCACACCGTGCACGTGCCCGACCTGTTCGACGGGCGCACGTTCGACTCGGTCGAGGCCGGGGTCGCGCACGCGGGCGAGATCGGGTTCGGCACGGTGCTCGAGCGCGGGCGCGCGACGGCCGACGGGCTCCCCGACGCGCTCGTCTACGTGGGCTTCTCGCTCGGCGTCATGCCGGCGCAGCTCCTCGCGCAGACCCGGCCGGGCGCGGTCGGGGCGCTGTTCCTGCACTCGTGCCTCCCGACCGACGAGTTCGGCGACGGCTGGCCCGCCGGGGTGCCGGTGCAGGTGCACGGCATGGACGCCGACCCGTACTTCGTCGACGAGGGGGACGTCGACGCGGCCCGGGCGCTCGTCGCCGAGGCACCCGACGACGCCGAGCTGTTCCTCTACCCCGGCGACCAGCACCTGTTCGCCGACTCGAGCCTGCCGTCCTACCGGCCGGACGCCGCGGGGCTGCTGACCGAGCGGGTGCTCGCGTTCCTCGAGCGGGTCGGGTGACGCCCCGCGGTCAGCGCAGCTCGACGACCAGCCAGCGGAACGCGACGAGGTCGGAGCCGGCGAGCTCCGCAGGCTCCCCGACCCCAGGGTCCGGCCGGAACGTCACCGTCGTGCCCGAGCCGCCGCGCCCGGAGACCGGGTGCAGCTCGCCGTCGGGGACGCCGTGCCGGTACGTCTGCGACCACGCGCCGGTCGCCCGGTGGTTCTCGTGGACCAAGACCTCGCTCAGCGCGGCGACCGTCGACATGCCCCGGCGCGGCAGGCCGTCGGGCAGCGTGGGGGCGTCGACCGCGTCGAAGAACCGGACGTCCTTGGTCGCCATGACGTGCTTGCGGATCACGCGCCCGTGCTCGTCCACGCGGGTGTCCGTGCCACGCCCGTCGTCCGCGACGGACACCGAGCCGTCGGGCAACCCTGTGACGACGGCCCGGCCGACCCGCCCGATCGATGCGGCCTCCTCGTCGGCGTACGCGAGCACCTCGAGGATCAGGTGCCGCCGCCCGCCGGCCGCGTAGACGTCCGGCCGGGCACGGATCGCGGCGAGGTGGTCGCGGTCGACGTCCGCCGACCAGTCGTGGGTCGTGACGGTCCAGGCGGCGCGCTCGGTCACGTCCGGACCGTCCCGGTGCCGTCGTCGGCGCCCCTGCCGTTGCCGGCGCTGCTGCCGCCGTCGGTGCCGCTGCCATTGCCGGGGCGCGCGTCGGTCCCGCCGTTCCCGCCGTCCGCGGCGTCGCGCGCGTCGAGGTCCCGCGTGAGCTCGTCGACCACGAGCAGGTCGGACCGCACCTTCCCGGTCCGGAACCCGGCACGCCCCACCATGTGCGCGGCGACGGGTGCGGTGAGCATCTGGAAGACGACGACCAGCACGAGCGCCCACACCGCCCCGCCGGACCGCAGCCGCAGCGCGAGCCCGACGAGCACCAGGACCAGGCCGAGCACCTGCGGCTTCGTCCCGGCGTGCATGCGCGAGAGCAGGTCGGGGAACCGCAGCACGCCGACCCCGGCCGCGAACGCGAGGAACGCCCCGCCGAGCAGGCAGATCATCGACACGACGTCGGCGACCGTGTCCCAGGCTCCGTGCGTCATCCGTCCTCCCCCGGTCCGTGCTCGCGCGTCATCGGACCTCCCCCGCAGCTCCGCCGCCGTGGTGCTCGTCGGCGTCGACGGGCGGCGACTCGTGGTGGTCGCCCGTGACGGCCCCCTCCGCCTCGGCACGCGACGACTCCTCGGCGGCCCGCCGCTCGGCCTCCTCGGCGGCGATCTCCTCGCGGGTCCGGACCCGTCCCTCACCCTCGGGCTCCACGGACGCGAACCGCGCGATCGTCACCGACCCCACGAAACCGACGAGCGACAGCACCACGAGGATCGGCACCACGTCGGCCCGGCGGTACACGGCGGCGTACAGGGCGATGCCGGCGAGCATCGTGGTGACGACGATGTCGAGCGCGATGGTCCGGTCGAGCATCGACGGACCCTTCTCGGCCCGGACGACGGCCAGCCCGGCGCCGACGACGAGCAGCGCCGAGCAGACGACCACGACGACGTTCACGGTCCCACCGCCACGAGATGGGCGGCCGCGAGCTCCTCGTCGGACGCGAACGCGCGCAGCACGCGTGCCTCCTGGTCGAGCACGGCCTGCCGGGCCGCCTCGATGCCGCCGGACTGCCGCACGTCGAGCACGTGCAGGTAGAGCATCCCGGTGAGCCGGTGCGCCTCGACGACCAGCGAGCCGGGCACCAGCGAGCACAGCTCGGCGGTCAGCGTGAGGTACAGGTCGGAGTGGCTGCGCAGCTGCACGCCGATGACGGCGCCGCGGGGCGTGTACCCGGGGCGCAGCGCGATGAGGCTGACCTCGAACGACGCGCGGACGAGATCGACGGCGAACCGCGCGACCAGGTGCAGCAGGGGCCAGAAGCGCAGGTGCCCGTGGAACCAGATCGGCGCCATCCGCAGGCCGCTCGTGATGACGAACCCGAGCACGAGCCCCGCGAGCACGTTGCCGACGGACAGGTCGCCCCACAAGAACACCCAGACGACCGTGAGCCACACGACGGTCGCCCACTGGGTGCGCCACCGGGCGCGGCGGGGATGCAGGCTCATCCGTGGCCCCCCTCGACCGTGCCGTGCTGCGTGGAGGGCTCTGCACCGGCCACGTCGTCCTCGTCGAACGTCGCCGAGACGCCCTTGCCGCGCTGCCCGTCCGGCAGCACCGCGTCGATGTACGGCGTCTTCTCGGTGAGCGCGACGGCGGCGCGCTCGGTGTACGCGTACAGCGGTCCGGCGGCGAGCGTCAGCATCAGGCCGACGGCGACGAGCGCGGCGGCCGGGCCGACCATCCCGAACGGCAGCCGCACGGGCGGGCGCTCGACGGGCGGGGTCTGCCAGAACGCCTTGTTCCACGCCTTGACCAGCGCGTACAGCGTGAGCAGCGACGTGACGACGGACCCGACGACGAGCACGTACGCGAGCGGCGTGCCGACCGCGACACCGGCCTGCAGCAGCCCGACCTTGCCGAGGAACCCGGACAGCGGCGGGATACCGGCGAGGTTCATCGCGGGCACGAAGAACAGGATCGCGAGCACCGGCGCGAGCTTGGCGAGGCCGCCGAGCTTGGTCAGCGACGTCGACCCGCCCGCACGCTCGACGAGCCCGACGACGAGGAACAGCGCGGTCTGGACGGTGATGTGGTGGGCGACGTAGTAGATGGCCGCCGTCCAGCCCGCGTCGGTGGCCAGGGCGATGCCGAACACCATGTACCCGATGTGGCTGACCAGCGTGAACGACAGCAGACGTTTGATGTCGTCCTGCGCGACGGCGCCGAGGATGCCGACGACCATCGTCGCGAGCGCGAGCCACATGAGCACGTCGTCGAGCCGGCCGTCCGGGAACAGCAGCGTCTGCGTGCGGATGATCGCGTAGACGCCGACCTTGGTGAGCAGGCCCGCGAACACCGCGGTGACGGGCGCGGGCGCGGTCGGGTACGAGTCCGGCAGCCAGGCGGACAGCGGGAAGATCGCCGCCTTGATCGCGAACGCGAGCAGCAGCAGCACCTGGAGCACGAGCCGCACGCCGGGGTCGATCTCGGGCAGGCGGAGCGCGAGCTGTGCGAGGTTCACGGTGCCGCACGCGGCGTAGATCATCGCGAGGGCGACGAGGAACAGCACCGACGACAGCAGGGCCACGACCACGTAGATCGTGCCCGCCCGGATCCGCTCGCCCGTGCCGCCGAGGGTCAGCAGCACGAACGACGCCGCGAGCAGGATCTCGAACCCGACGTAGATGTTGAACAGGTCGCCGGACAGGAACGCGTCGGCGACCCCCGCGGCCAGCACCAGGTACGTCGGGTGGAAGATCGAGATCGGCGCGGACTCCTCGTCGTCCTCGTTGCCCTGCGCGAGCGAGTACAGCAGGACGCACAGCGTCACGGCCGACGAGATGGTGAGCATGAGGGCCGACAGGCGGTCGGCGACGAGGTCGATGCCGACCGGTGCCGCCCAGCCGCCGACGTCGATGACGAGCGGTCCGTCGTCCACCACGACCAGCAGCGTCACCGACGCGAGCAGCACGGTCGACAGCGCGACGACCGAGATGACGCGCTGCGCGTTCGGCCGCCGGTACATCGCGAGCGCGAGGCCCGCGGCGAACAGCGGGACGACGACGGGCATCGGGACGACCCAGGTGAGGTCGGTCATCGGGTCACCTCCCCCGCCGGCTGAGGATCAGCCGGATGCCCCTCGTCCGTCTCGTCGTGCGCCTCGGCGGCCTCCTCGTCGAGCGTCGCGACCGGTCCCTGGTCGTCGCTGTCGGACACGGCGAGCTCGTCGATCGCGGCGAGGCGGGCGATGCGGCGGTCCTCGACGTCGTCCTGCACCTCGTCGTGCCGGTGCAGCTGCCACGACCGGTACGCCATGGCCAGCAGGAACGCGGTCATGCCGAGCGTGATGACGATGGCCGTGAGGACCATCGCCTGCGGCAGCGGGTCGCTCATCTCGCCGTCGGGCGTGACGCCGACGATGGGCGGACCGCCCGCGGCACCCCCGGCCACGAGGAACAGCAGGTTCGCGCCGTTGCCGACGAGGATCACGCCGATGAGCACGCGCGACAGGCTGCGCTCGAGCAGCAGGTAGACGCCGACCGTGAACAGCACCGCGATGGTGACCACGAGGACGAGGTTGGGGCTCATGTCGATCATCGGGCGGCCCCCGGTGCGTCGGCGGGCTCGGCGTCGCCGCCGACCGCGTCCCCGATCTCGCCGTCCTCGCCGGTCTCCGCGCGCCGGTCGATCTCGGCGCCGAGGCTGCGCAGCACGTCGAGCACGAGACCGACGACCACGAGGTAGACCCCGATGTCGAAGAAGAGGCTCGTCACCAGGTGCAGGTCCCCGATCACCGGCAGGTGGAGGTCCAGCTGCCACGACTGGAGCACCGACCCGCCCGCGAGCTGCGCGACGAGCCCGACACCGGCCGACAGGAACAGCCCGCCGCCGAGCAGCAGACCGGGCTGCACGGGTGCCGCCTCGCCGAGCTCGTACCGCCCGCCCGCGAGGTACCGGACGATGAGCGCGATCCCCGTCACGAGCCCGGCGGCGAACCCGCCGCCCGGCTGGCTGTGGCCGCTGAACAGCAGGTAGACCGAGTAGACGATCATCGTGTGGAACAGCAGCCGGACCACGACCTCGAAGATCACGGACCGCCGCTGGGGGGCCAGGGTCCGGCCGGCGCGCAGCCACTCGCGGGCGCGCGCCGCCGAGCGGGGGGCGACCTCGCTCGTCGGGCCCTGGCCGCGGGACTCGTCGGCGCCCGTGCGGGGACCGTCCGGCCTCCGCAGTCCCGCCATGGTGTCCGGGATCCCGCCCCAGACGGCCCGGTCGGCCGGCGCGTCGCGCTCGCGGAAGATGGCGCCCGAGCGGCGGGACAGGAAGACGAGCGACGCGACGCCGGTGGCCGCCACGAGCAGCACCGAGATCTCGCCCATCGTGTCCCACGCACGGATGTCGACGAGCGTCACGTTGACGATGTTCTTGCCGCCGCCGAACTCGACGGCCTCCTGCGCGAAGTGCTCCGACACCGGCGCGTGCAACCGGGCGCCGGGCGCGACGAGCGCGATCCCCGCGACCGTCAGGCCGACCGCGAGCCCGATGCCGAGCCGCACCCACCGGCTCGCGGCGAGCGGCCGGTCGGAGAAGTAGGGAGGCAGCCGACGCAGCACGAGCACGAACACGACGAGCGTCACGGTCTCGACGAGCACCTGGGTGAGGGCCAGGTCGGGCGCGCCGTGCAGCAGGTAGAGCCCCGCGACGGCGTACCCGCCGATGCCGAGCAGGATCACGGCCTTGAGGCGGCGCCGGGCGCGGGCGACGAGGATGGCCGACACGATCGTCATGGCCCCGAAGATCACCTGTGCGGGCTGGTCCCACGCCGTGACGTCCCCGTCGAACGTCGTCGCGACGAGGGTCGTGCCGCCGACGCCGACCACGAACACCAGCAGGATGATGCCCAGGTACAGCGGCAATGAACCGCGCTGGGTGATCGCCGTGACGTCGGCCGCGACGTCGTCGAGCCGGCGCATGAACCGGCGGTACACCCGGTCGGCGTCGGGGCCGCGGTAGACGCCGGACTGCCACCGCTCCACCCGGTCGCGGATCGCGAACAGCAGCGCACCGACGGCGAGGATGCCGAGCGTCAGCAGGAACGTCGGCGTCAGGCCGGCCCAGAGCGCGAGGTGCCCGGGCTTGCCCTCCGGATAGGTGTCCGCGTACGGCGCGAGCAGGTGCTCGCCGAGCTGCGGCAGGAGCGCGACGGCCAGGCCGAGGACCGCGAGGATCAGCGCGGGCCACACGAGCAGCAGCGACGGGGTCGTGATCGGCGCGGGCGCGGCGGACTCCCGGCCGGCGTCCGCGATGGACGCGCTCTGGCCCGCGTCGGACTCCGCGACCGCGGCGGGCACCACGGCCGGCTTGGTCGAGAAGGCCCCCCACCACAGCCGGCACCCGTACGCGACCGTGAGCACCGAGCCGACGGCGACGGCGGCGAGCACCCAGGGCAGGTCGTGCAGCGACTCGAGGCCCGCCTCCTTCGCGACGTACCCGGCGAACGGCGGCAGGCCGATCATCGACGCCGTCGCGAGGGCGCCCGCGGTCGCGGTCAGCGGCAGCCGCCGCCCGACGCCCGAGAGCCGCCGCAGGTCACGCGTGCCGGTGGCCGCGTCGATCCCGCCGACCACCAGGAACAGCGACGCCTTGAACATCGCGTGCGCGCCGAGCATCGCCAGCCCCGCGAGCGCCGCCGCCCTGGTCCCGAGGCCCACGAGCAGCACGATCAGCCCGAGCTGGCTGACCGTGCCGAACGCGAGCACGAGCTTGAGGTCGTGCTGCCGCAGCGCCCGGTACCCGCCGAGGATCAGCGTGCCGCAGCCGAGCACGAGGACCGTCCAGTGCCACACCTCGTTCGTCGCGTACGCGGGGGCGAACCGGGCGACGAGGTAGACGCCGGCCTTCACCATCGCGGCGGCGTGCAGGTAGGCGCTCACCGGGGTCGGCGCGGCCATCGCGGCGGGCAGCCAGAAGTGGAACGGGATGAGCGCCGACTTGGTGATGACGCCGAGCAGCAGGCAGACGACCGCGACCGTGGCGACCGTGCCGCCCGGCGGGTGCGCGATCACCGCGGAGAGCCGGTACGTGCCCGCCGCCTGGCCGAGCAGCACCACGCCGACGAGCATCGCGAGGCCGCCCGCCGTCGTGATGACGATGGCCTGCATGGCCGCCCGCCGGCTCGCCTTGCGGTCCGCGTAGTGGCCGATGAGCAGGTACGACGTGACCGTCGTCAGCTCCCAGAACACGAACAGCAGCAGCATGTCGTCGGCCGTGACGAGGCCGAGCATGGCCCCCGCGAACGCGACGAACACGCCGCCGAACCGACCGAGGCCCTGCGCGGCCGCCTTGAAGTACCCGGCGCAGTAGACGAGCACGAGGGCGCCCACGCCCCCGACCACGATCGTCATGAGCCACGACAGCGTGTCGAGCCGGAACGTCAGCTCCAGGCCCAGCGCAGGCACCCACTCGACCTGCTCCACCGGGCCGCGGCCGTCCGCGACCGCCGAGGTCCACGACAGCGCCCAGACGAACGCGCTCGCCGGCGCGAGGGCCAGCACCCAGAACGCCCGGCGGCCCAGCCACCCGAACAGGGCGGGCGCGACGACGGCCGCTGCGAAGTGCACGAGCAGCAGCAACAGCACGCGTCCGGCTCCGTCCGGTCGAGGGCGGGTGGTCGGTCGGGAGGTCGAAAGGATTCGGTCAAGACACTATCAAGTGCGTCCGCATGATCGGCTCAGCAGCCGGCACGCCACACCGGTCGCTGGCCCCCTCCGGGTTCTTGCCGAGGTCGTGGGTTGTCGGCGAGGTCGTGGGCTGCAACCCACGAACTCGGCGCGAAGCCACGAACTCGGCGGACGTGCCACAGCCCCGGCGCGCGCCGCCCACTAGCGTGTGCGCGTGGATCCGCTGCAGTGGGTGTGTCTCGGGCTCGTCGTCGTCGCGACCGTGGTCGGCGTCGGGCTGTTCGTGCGCGGGGCCGTGACGATCGGGCGGACCGCGGCGATCGGCAAGCCCGCGCCCGGGCGGCTCGCGCCCGTCGGCACGCGGCTCGGCACGCTCGCGCGCGAGGTCCTCGGGCACACCCGGTTCCAGCACCGGCCGGTCGTGCGGGCGGCCCACTGGGTCGTCATGGTGTCGTTCCCGCTGCTGTTCGTCACGCTCGTCACCGGGTACGGGCAGGTCGTCGACCCTGAGTCCTCGCTGCCGGTGATCGGTCACTTCCCGCCCCTGGAGTGGGCGATCGAGCTGTTCGCGTGGGCCGCGCTGCTCGGGATCGTCGCGCTGTTCGTGCTGCGCCTGCGGCTCGGGTCGACGCGGCGCGGGTCCCGGTTCTTCGGCTCGAACCAGGGGCAGGCGTTCTTCGTCGAGTTCACGGTGTTCGCCGTGGTGCTCGCGGTGATCCTGCTGCGCGGCCTCGAGTACGCGCTCGCCGCGCAGGACCCGGCCACCGAGCACCTCGCGACGGCGTGGCACTTCCCGCTCACCGCGTGGTTCGGTGCGTCCTGGGTGCCAGCCGCGCACGACACGCTCGCGACCGCGGTCGTGGTGATCGCGACCGTGAAGATCCTCGTGTCGATGTCGTGGTTCGTCGTCGTCGGGCTGCAGCCCACGATGGGCGTCGCGTGGCACCGGTTCCTGGCCATCGTCAACGTGTACGCCCGCCGCCAGGCCGCGGGCGGACCAGCCCTCGGCCCGCTGGCTCCGCTCACGGACCGCACCGGCGCGCCGATCGACCTGGCCGCGCTGGAGGACCTGCCCGACGACGCGCGCCTCGGCGCCGGCGCGATCGAGGACCTGTCCTGGAAGCAGCTGCTCGACACCGCGACCTGCACGGAGTGCGGCCGGTGCCAGGACCAGTGCCCGGCGTGGGCCACGGGCAAGCCGCTGTCCCCGAAGCTGGTCACGCTCGCGTTGCGTGACCACGCGGCCGCGACGGCGCCCTACCTGCGCGCGGCGTCGGGTGCCTCCGGCGGGACGAAGGCGCCGTCCTCCCGGTCGGACGGCCGCGCCGCGACGCTCGAGGACGCGCACGCCGGGGTCGATCTCGTGGGATCCGGCGTCATCGACGCCGACGCGCTGTGGGCGTGCACCACGTGCGGTGCGTGCGTGCAGCAGTGCCCGGTGGACATCGAGCACGTCGACACCATCGTCGACATGCGGCGCTACCAGGTGCTCATGGAGTCGGCGTTCCCCAAGGAGCTCGGCGGCACGTTCACCAAGCTCGAGCGGCAGGGCAACCCGTGGGGCCTGCCCTCCCGCGCGCGGCTCGACTGGGCCAAGGGCCTGCCGTTCGACGTCCCCGTGGTCGGCGCCGACGTCGAGTCCGCGACCGAGGTCGACTACCTGTTCTGGGTCGGCTGCGCGGGCGCCTACGAGGATCGCGCGAAGAAGACCACCCGGGCCGTCGCCGAGCTGCTGCACACCGCGGGCGTCACGTTCGCGGTCCTGGGCGACGGCGAGTCGTGCACGGGCGACCCCGCCCGCCGGGCCGGCAACGAGCTGCTCTACCAGATGCTCGCGTCCGCCAACGTCGAGGTGCTCAACGAGGTCGGCGCCCAGACGATCGTCGTCACCTGCGCGCACTGCTTCAACACGATCTCCCGGGAGTACCCGCAGCTCGGCGGCCGGTTCACGGTGCTGCACCACACCGAGCTGCTCAACACCCTGGTCGCCGACGGACGGCTCGTGCCGCTCGCGGACGACGATCCCCGGGCAGCGTCCGCGGACGCGCCCTCCGCACGCCGGGTCACGTACCACGACCCCTGCTACCTCGGCCGGCACAACCAGGTGTACTCGCCGCCGCGCGAGCTGCTCGGGGCCCTGCCCGGGGTCGAGCTCGCCGAGATGCCGCGGAGCCGGGAGGCGTCGTTCTGCTGCGGCGCCGGCGGCGCGCGCATGTGGATGGAGGAGTCCATCGGCACCCGGATCAGCACCGCCCGGGCGGAGGAGGCGATCGGCACCGGGGCGGACGTCGTCGCGACCGCCTGCCCGTTCTGCTCGGTGATGCTGTCCGACGGGGTCGCGGCTGCCGCCGGCCACGCGTCCGCGGGCACGGGGGCAGCCGGCGCGGCAGCCGCGGGCGCGACGACGTCGGACCCCACCGCCCCGTCCGCCGGCCCCGGACCCGGACCCGCCGCACGCGCGACCGTCGGGGTCCCCGAGGTCGCCGACATCGCCACGCTGCTGCTCGACCGGGTCCGCACGGCCCGCACGGGCGACGACGCATGAGCGCCGACACGGCCGGCCCGCGCACGGCCGAGCAGCGGCGTTCCGACACCGAGCACCGGCTCGCGCACGACGTCGACGCCTGGGTCGCGACCACCGACGACGCCTCGACCCCGCGCCTGACCGTCCTGTCGTTCCTCTGGGACGGCTCGACGCTCCTGCTGTCCACCGCGGCCGCGAGCCCGGCGGGCCGGAACCTCGCGTCCAACGGCTCCGTGCAGGTCGGCATCGGGCAGACCCGGGACGTCGTGCTCGTGCACGGCACGGTCGAGGTGGTCCCCCGCGAGGCTCTGCCCGCGCAGGTCGGCGACGCCTTCGCGGCGAAGACGGGATTCGACCCCCGCACGATCCGCGCCGACTACCCCTACTTCCGGGTCCACCCGCGCACGGTCCAGGCCTGGCGCGAGGAGGACGAGCTCGCGGGCCGTTGGCTCATGCGCGACGGCGTCTGGCTGGCGTAGCGCTCAGCCGCGCCGGTCCGCACGACCGACGGCTACCTGGACTCGCGGCGGAGCGTCGGGAGCACGTGCTCGGCAGCCATGTCGACGAACGCGTCGAGGGTCGCGCTGCGGGGGGTGGCGGTCGGGGCGGCGTCGTCGTGCTTGTCGTGGTCGGGGCGCGGGTCGGTCGCGACCTGGTGCAGGTAGAGCGCGTCGAACCCGAGGTCCGCGAGCGCCACGAGCCGGTCGAGGAGCCGCGCGGGGTCGTGCTCGACCACGACGCTCGTCCGCACCTGGTCGTCGCCGGCGTCGTCGGTCGCGGAGTCGAACGCCTCGGGGGTGTCGAGGTCCCAGGCGCGTGGCGGCCCGAGCACGTTGGACCGCCACTGCTCGCGGGCGGTGGCGAGCGCGGTCGCCTCGTCGGGCGCCCACGAGACGTGCACCTGCAGGGCCGTCGTGCCGCGGCCGCCGGCGTCGCGGTACTCGTCGAGCACGCGGCGCAGCACGTCGGGCGGCTGGTTGACGGTGACGAGCCCGTCGGCCCACTCGGCGTGGCGCCGGGCCGTCTGCGGGGTGACCGCGGGGCCGATCAGTCGCGGCGGCACGTCGGGCAGGGTCCACAGCTTCGCCCGGTCGACCGTCACGAGCCCGTCGTGCGTCACGGTCTGGCCCGCGAGCAGGGCCCGGATGACGTCGACGCACTCGCGCAGCCGGGCGTCGCGCTCCTCCTTCGGCGGCCAGGGGTCGCCCGTGATGTGCTCGTTGACGTTCTCGCCGCTGCCCAGCGCGACCCAGAACCGGCCCGGGAACATCGCGGCGAGCGTCCCGGCGGCCTGCGCGACGACCGCCGGGTGGTACCGCTGACCGGGCGCGCAGACGACCCCGAACGGCAGCCGGGTGGTCGCGAGCGCGGCGCCGAGCCACGACCACGCGTACCCGGAGTGCCCCTGCCGCACGCTCCAGGGCGCGAAGTGGTCGGAGCACATGGCGGCGTCGAACCCGGCCTGCTCGGCGCGTTGCACGGCGGCGAGCAGCGCGGCGGGGTGGACCTGCTCGTGCGAGGCGTGGAAGCCGACAACGGTCATGCCGACCGTTCCTACCGGGCCGCGCGCCGACGCGCGCGGCGAGCGGCAAAGCGGGCGCCCCGCGGCTCCGCCGACGACGCCGGGGGATCCCGCGTGGGGCAGGATGCTGCGGTGCCGACGTCCGCCCGCCCTGTCGCCCCCGAGGCCCCCGGGGCGCCGCCGACGGCCGCGTCGGACCGTCCCGGACCGCCGGCGCCCGACGCGCTCCGCACCAGCGTCATCGCGTGGTTCGACGAGCACGCCCGCGACCTGCCGTGGCGCGCGCCCGACCGCACGCCGTGGGGCGTCCTGGTGAGCGAGGTGATGCTGCAGCAGACACCGGTCGTCCGCGTCGAGCCCGCGTGGCGGTCCTGGATGCGCACGTGGCCGACCCCGGCCGACCTCGCGGCCGCCTCCACCGCCGACGTGCTGCGCGCGTGGGACCGGCTCGGCTACCCCCGTCGCGCGCTGCGCCTGCAGGAGTGCGCCCGCGCGATCGTCGACCGGCACGACGGACTCATCCCGTCCTCGACGGCCGAGCTCCTCGCGCTGCCCGGCATCGGCGCGTACACCGCAGCCGCCGTGCAGGCGTTCGCGTTCGGTCGCAGGTCCGTCGTCCTCGACACCAACGTGCGCCGGGTCCTCGCCCGCACCGTGCTCGGCGCGGCGCTCCCGGCCCCGTCGCAGACCGTCGCCGAGACGGCGCTCGCCGACACCTACGTGCCCGACGACGACGCGACCGCCGCCCGCTGGGCCGCCGCGTCGATGGAGCTCGGCGCCGTCGTCTGCACCGCGCGGTCACCCCGGTGCGACGCGTGCCCGGTCGCGTCGCTGTGCGTCTGGCGGGCCGCCGGGAAGCCGTCCGACGAGCACGCCGCCCGTCGGCGCACCCAGGCGTGGACCGGCACCGACCGGCAGGTCCGCGGGCGGATCATGGCGCTGCTGCGCGAGGCGCCCGGCCCCGTCCCGGCGGAGGTGGTCGACGCCGTCTGGCCGGACACCGCCCAGCGCGAGCGCTGCCTCGACGCCCTCGTCGCCGACGGCCTCGTCACGCGCACCGACACCGACCCGCCGACCTACCACCTGCCCCACTGACGTCGCGGCAGGATGCGGGGATGCGCCTGTACGTCACCCCGTCCCGCACCATCGACGCGTTCGGCTCGACGGGCGTCGAGATGGACTTCCTGCCGCCCCTGACCGACGCCGCATCCACGTCGGTGAACGTCGCGCACGTCGCCGCGGGCGGCACGCTCGGCCGGCACCCGGCCGTCCGTCGTCAGGTGTTCGCGGTCGTCGTCGGGACGGGCGAGGTCCAGGTCGACGACGAGCCGCGCCGCCCGGTCGGCCCCGGGACGCTCGTCGTGTGGGAGCCCGGCGAGACGCACCAGACGTGGGCCACGACGGACCTCACGGCCGTGGTCGTCGAGACGTCCGGGGCCCTCGACCTGAGCCCCCACTTCCGGGAGCTCGCTCTGTGACCCGTCAGAGCTCGACGAGCATCCGGGTGTTGCCCAGGGTGTTCGGCTTCACGCGCGCGAGGTCGAGGAACTCCGCGACGCCGTCGTCGTGCGAGCGCAGCAGCTCGGCGTAGACGTCGGGCGTCACGGGCGTGCCCTCGATGATCCCGAAGCCGTGCGACGTGAAGAACGCGACCTCGAACGTCAGGCAGAACACCCGCCGCAGCCCGAGCTCGCGGGCCCGGTCGAGCAGCGCCACCAGCAGCAGGTGCCCGACCCGCTGCCCCCGGTACGCCGGGTCCACGGCGAGCGTGCGGATCTCGGCGAGGTCGTCCCACATGATGTGCAGCGCCCCGCAGCCGACGACCGTGCCGTCGTCGGTGACCGCGACGAGGAACTCCTGCACGGCCTCGTAGTACCCGACCCACTCCTTGGCGAGCAGGATCCGTTGCTCCGCGTAGGGCTGCACGAGGCCCCGGATCGCCCGCACGTCAGCCGGGACCGCCGGCCGAACCTGGATGCTCATGCACCCAATGTAATAGTCACTCACGCCAGGACGGGCACCGTCTCCTCCTCGTCACCTTCGCCGGCTGCGCCGACCGTGGCGCGTGCCGGGGCGACGTCGGTGAGCGCCCACGCCTCCTCGGCGACGGTCCGCGGCCAGACGAACGCCGCGACCAGGTACGACACGAGGGACGCGACCGCCGCGTACATGGTCGGCCAGCCGTCGAACGTCGCGTCGATCCAGGAGTTCTCGATGTAGAGCACGTCGTTCGGCACCCCGTACATGGTGGGCGTCAGGACGAACAGGACGAGCCGCACCGTGAGGCCCACCGCCATCGCCGCGACGGCCGCCCGCGTCCCGCCGCGCTTCCAGAACAGCCCGAGCAGGAACGGCACCACGAGCCCGGCGAGCATGAGGTCGAACGCCAGGGTGAGCAGGATCCCGGTCTGGGCCACCTCGAGCGCGATGAACACACCGAACGCGACGATCGGCAGCATCGCGAGGCGGGTCCACCGCAGCAGCGGGTCCTTCACGCCGGGCTCGTCGACGACGCGCCGCACCCCGAAGATGTTGCGGACCGCGACGGCGGAGGTCGCGAGGATGGCGCCCGACGCCGTCGAGAACGACGCGGCGACGATGCCCGACAGCACCAGGATCGTCAGGCCGGCGGGCGCGTAGTCGTCGAGCAGCGTGAACAGCACGGGCCCGTCGTCGGGGCTGAGGCCGAGCGTCGTCGCGGCGGTCAGGGCGATGAGCCCGTACGCGACGCCGACGAACGCGGTGCCGGCCGACGCGCTGAAGCACGCCCGGCGGGCGATCTGCGGGTTGCGGGCGGCGAAGATCCGCTGCATGAAGTCGATCGCGACGATGTCGCCGATGCCGAGCGCGATGAGCGTCGCCCAGTTGATCGGTGCGCCCGCATCCGTCGAGGTGAGCTGCTCGAGGTCGAACGGGCCGGTGCCGGGGGCGATGTGGAAGCCGATCGTCGAGCCGACCCACCACAGCATCCCGACCGTCGCGACGCCCGTGATCGTGATCTGGATGGCTGCCGTGTACGCGTCGGAGAACATGCCGCCGCCGACCGTGTACGCCAGCACGAGCACGACCGAGATGACGACCCCGACCCAGTAGTCGATGCCCAGGAACCGCTCCAGCAGGAACCCGCAGGCCACGAGGTTGCCGGCCATGAGGATCGCGAACGCGAAGATCATCAGCACGGACGCCGCGATCTCGACGCCGCGCCCGTACCGCACCCGGTAGAAGTCGCCGAGCGTGAACAGCCCCATGCGGTTCATCGGCTTGGCCAGGAAGAGCCCGGTGAGCAGCAGGCAGATCGCCAGCCCGATCGCGAGCGGCGCGCCCGCCCAGAACCCGAAGGACGCGGTCAGGTCGGTGTTCCCGACGGTCGCGTTGGAGTCGACCGCCGCGGCCATGAGCGACGCCGCGACGAGCGGGACGCCGAGCCTGCGCCCGGCGACGAGGTAGTTCGCGCTGTCGCCGTCGACCTTGCGCGCGACGACGATGCCGACGAGCACGACGGCGAGGACGGAGAGCCCGACTCCGGCGATGATCATGGTCGCTCCGGGGTGCTGTGGCCGCGCGGAGTGGGGGCTCCGGGCGGCGGGTCAGGACGAGCCGTCGGAGTTTCTGTCGTCCGACAGGTTCATTGACCACCCGATCCGTGTCGGCTCTGCTGCACCGGTGAAACGCCTGTGTTAAATCACTGACCGCTGTGTCCGCGCACACGCCCGCACACGCGAGGGCGGGCGCGTGCGGGTACGTCAGACGAGCGCGGCGGCCGCTGTCCGGGCGGCCGCGATCCGCTGCTCGTCGCACCCCAGGAGCCGTAGCACCCCGTCGGCCACCGCGTCGGCGACGGCGCCGGCGTCGAGGTCGTCGGAGTCTCGGCGCCGCAGGATCACCGACTCGACGAGCCCGAGCACGAGCGGTCCCTGCTCGGCCCCCGACCCGTCCGGCACGACGGCCGCCGCGAGCTCGTCGTACCTCGCCCGCAACCGGTCGCGCTGCGCGTGGAACTCCGCGAACTGCTCGCCGGCCACCTCGGGCAGCACGTAGAGCGCGCCGAGATTGAGCGGGCCGGACGTGAGCAGCCGGACGTCCGCGTGCGCGAGCGCCCAGAGCCGGGCGTCGGCAGGGTCGGTCGCGGTCGCGGTCGCGAGCGCGTCCGCGAGCTCGACGGACGGGCGGACCGTGCCGAGCAGCAGCTCGAGCAGGATCGCGTCCTTGCCGGCGAAGTGGTGGTAGATCGTCGCCTGCCGGACGCCGGCGCGCTCGGCGACCGACCGGGTGCTGGTCGAGGTGAACCCGACGGTGCAGAACAGGGCGGCGGCGGCGTCGAGCACGTCCTGGCGCGTGTCGCGCTCGCCGTACGGGTCGCCGCTCGCGCGGGGTCGACCGGGTCTGCTAGCCATGGCCCGCCGAACGTATCACCGCCTGGTCAGGGCGCCGTAACGAGAGGTTTACACACCGGTGACCGGGCCGGAACCGCCCCTCGGCATGGTTTTTCTGTCAGACGACAGAAACGTCCCGCACGGACCAGGAGCGGACATGACCACGACGACCGGCCCGACCACCGGCACCGCCACCGGGACCGCCACGACGGCGGGCGCCAAGGCTCACGCCCGTGCGCAGGAAGCGGCCCACCGCGGCCGGGTGACCACCATGCCGACCGTGCCCGCGAGCGCCTGGCCCGACCTCCCGCAGGGCGTCGCCCGCAAGGACCTCGTGCACGCCGAGGTCGTCGCCGGCGGCGGCTACACGCACCTCGTCGTCGCCCGCGGTACGCACGTCCGCCTCACCGACGTCGCCGGCGACGCGTGCGCGCACGTGCTCGCCTACCGGGCCGACCGGCCGTGGGAGCGGCTCAACGTCGCCGACACGGTCAAGGTCCAGTGGCAGGTGTACCTGACGACCGGGCACCTGCTGCTCTCGGACGCCGGCCGGGTGCTGGCGTCGGTCGTCGGCGACACGTCCGGACGGCAGGACGCGCTCTACGGGACGTCGACGCGGGCCCGCAACGAGCAGCGCTACGGCGACGGCTCACCGCACGGCACGTCGCCCGCGGGCCGGGAGCTGTTCGCGGTGGCCGCCGCGAAGCACGGCCTGTCGCGCCGGGACCTGCCGCCGAGCATCTCGTTCTTCCAGGGCGTCCGGATCGACGCGGACGGCCACCCGGTGTTCGAGGGCTCTGCCGGCGCCGGGCGATCCCTCACGATCCGCGCCGAGGCGCCGCTCATCCTGCTCGTCGCGAACACCGCACACCCGCTCGACCCGCGTCCGGAGTTCACCAGCACCCCGCTCGAGGTCCTCGCGTGGAAGGGGCGCGCGGCCGACGAGTCCGACCCCCTGTGGACCGCCACACCCGAGGGCCGCCGCGCCTTCGCCAACACCGTCGCCGACCTGACCGCCCGGGGGATCGCATGACCGCCGACCTGACCGAGCCCGTGCCGAGCGGCGACGTGCTCCGCGACGAGGTCGTCCCCGCACGCGCCCCGTGGTCCGCGGTGGTCGCCGCCGGCGACACGCTGACGATCGTCGACCTGGGCGGCAACCAGGCCGTCGACTTCCTCGTGTACGACGCGCACGACACGGCGCTGCGGTACAGCGCGCCGGACACGATCCAGGCGCAGGACTCGATCTTCCTGACGACGGGCTCGGTGCTGCGCGACTGCGAGCACGGGCCGCTCATGACGGTCACGGCGGACACGTGCGGCCGGCACGACACTCTCGGCGGCGCGTGCTCGAAGGAGTCGAACACGCTGCGCTACGGCCACCACACCGCCGCGCAGCACGCGTGCGCCGAGAACTTCCTCGCGGAGGGCGGCCGGCACGGCCTGGGCAAGCGGGACCTGGTGTCGAACATCAACTGGTACATGAACGTGCCGGTCGACCCCGACGGCGCGCTCGGCATCGTGGACGGCATCTCCGCCCCCGGTCTGTCGGTGTCGCTGCGGGCCGAGCGGGACGTGCTGGTGGTCGTCTCCAACTGCCCGCAGGTCAACAACCCGTGCAACGGCTTCGACCCGACGCCGGTCCGCATGATCGTCACGCGCACCGACCAGAAGGCGGGAGCAACCTCATGACCTTCGACACCCTGCTCGTCGCGAACCGCGGCGAGATCGCCGTCCGGATCCTGCGCACCGCCCGGGAGCTGGGCCTGCGCACGGTCGCGGTGTACTCGGACGCCGACGCGGGCGCCCCGCACGTGCACGACGCGGACGTCGCGGTGCGGCTGGGACCGGCACCGGCGGCCCAGTCGTACCTGCGCGCGGACGCGATCGTCGAGGCGGCCCTCGCGACGGGTGCGGGTGCGATCCACCCGGGCTACGGCTTCCTGTCGGAGAACGCGGGCTTCGCGCGTGCGGCGGAGGCGGCGGGCGTCGCGTTCGTGGGCCCGACGCCTGAGCAGCTCGAGCTGTTCGGCTCCAAGCACACCGCACGCGACGCGGCGCGGGCGGTCGGCATGCCGATGCTCACCGGCACGGGGCTGCTGGACACGCTGGACGACGCGCAGGCGGAGGCGGCGCGCATCGGCTTCCCGGTGATGCTCAAGGCGACGGCCGGCGGTGGTGGCATCGGCATGCGGGCATGCCACTCGCCCGACGAGCTCGCGGCCGCATGGGAGGCGGTGCGGCGCACGGCGGGTGCCGCGTTCGGGTCCGCCGGCGTGTACCTGGAGCGTCTCATCACGGCCGCGCGCCACGTCGAGGTGCAGGTGTTCGGCGACGGTCTCGGCCGGGTCGTCACGCTGGGCGACCGCGACTGCTCGCTGCAGCGCCGCCACCAGAAGGTCGTCGAGGAGGCTCCGGCGCCCGCGCTGCCCGACGAGGTCCGCGAGCGCATCGCGTCCGCCGCGCGGGACCTCGCGGGGTCGGTGGCCTACCGGTCCGCGGGCACGGTCGAGTACGTGTACGACGCGGAGCGCGAGGAGGCCGCGTTCCTCGAGGTCAACACGCGCCTGCAGGTCGAGCACCCGGTCACGGAGGCCGTGTTCGGGGTCGACCTCGTGGCGTGGATGATCCGGCTGGCGCAGGGGGACACGACGGTCGTCGAGACGCCCCTCCACCCCCGGGGGGCCGCGGTCGAGGCCCGCGTGTACGCGGAGAACCCCGACCGCGACCACCTCCCGTCGGCGGGCACCGTCACCGCGTTCGAGACCGCCTCGGGCGCGCGCGTCGACACGTGGGTCGCACCGGGTCTCGAGGTGTCGACGCACTACGACCCGCTGCTGGCCAAGGTCGTCACGGCGGCCGACGACCGTGCCGCCGCGTGGCGCGCGCTCGACGACGCCCTCGCGCAGACCCGCGTCGACGGCATCGCCACCAACCTCGGCCTGCTGCGCACGATCGTGCGGACCCCGGCCGTCGCCGACGCGCTGCACCACACCGGCACGCTCGCCCACCTGCACGACGAGTCGCCCCGCGTGGAGGTCGTGCGACCCGGCATGCTCACGGCCGTCCAGGACTGGCCGGGCCGCACGGGCCTGTGGCACGTCGGCATCCCGCCGTCGGGCCCGATGGACGACCTGTCGTTCCGGCTGGGCAACCGTGCGCTCGGCAACCCCGAGGGTGCGGCGGGCCTGGAGTGCACGATGGCCGGTCCCGAGCTGCGGTTCGTCACGCCCGCGACGGTCATGGTGACGGGTGCCCCGACCCCGGTGACGCTCGACGGTGCACCCGTGCCGCAGTGGGAGCCGGTCGACGTCCCGGCGGGCGGCGTGCTCGCGATCGGCACCCCGACCGCGGGCATGCGGACATACCTGCTGGTCCGCGGCGGCCTCGACGTGCCGCGCGTGCTGGGCTCGGCGTCGACGTTCGACCTCGGCCGGATCGGCGGCGCGACGGGCGTCCCGCTGCGGCCCGGGGACCTGCTGGGCCTGGGCACCGACGCGGACGGCGACGCCGGCCCGGTGCCCGCGGAGGAACGGCCGACGATCACCGGCTCGTGGCTCGTCGGCGCCCTGGAGGGCCCGCACGCGGCGCCGGAGTTCTTCACGCCCGACGACGTCGCCGAGTTCTACGCCGCCACCTGGTCGGTGCACTTCAACTCGGCGCGCACGGGCGTCCGGCTCGTCGGCCCGAAGCCCGCGTGGGCCCGCAGCGACGGCGGCGAGGCCGGTCTGCACCCGTCGAACATCCACGACACCCCGTACGCGGTCGGTGCCGTCGACTACACGGGCGACCTGCCGATCCTGCTGGGCCCCGACGGGCCGTCCCTCGGCGGGTTCACGTGCCCCGCGACGGTCGCGCTCGGCCAGCTCTGGAAGCTCGGGCAGCTCCGCCCGGGCGACGAGGTGCGGTTCGTGCCCGTCGACGAGCCGCAGGCCGACGCGCTGCGCCGGCGGCCGACGGCCACACCGGTGCCGAGCCGGACCGCGCACGACGACGGCGGCATCCTCGCCCGTCGGGAGGGTGACGCGCTCGTCACGTACCGCCGCAACGGCGACGACAACCTGCTCGTCGAGTACGGGGAGATGCGGCTCGACCTGGCCTCCCGGATGCGGGTGCACGCGCTCGCCGACGCGGTGCAGCAGCGCGTCGACCACGACGGGCTGCGTGGCGTCGTCGACGTGACGCCCGGCATCCGCTCGCTGCAGCTGCACGTCGACCCCGACGCGCTCCCCCTGCGCACGGCGCTCGACCTGGTGCAGGAGATCGAGGGGACCCTCCCGTCGACGACCGACCTCGTCGTCCCGTCCCGCACCGTGCACCTCCCCCTCTCGTGGGACGACCCGGCGACGCGCGAGGCGATCGAGCGGTACATGGCGGGCGTACGCGACGACGCCCCGTGGTGCCCGTGGAACATCGAGTTCATCCGCCGCATCAACGGTCTCGGCTCGGTCGACGACGTCTACCGGACCGTGTTCGACGCGTCGTACCTGGTCATGGGCCTCGGCGACGTGTACCTCGGCGCACCCGTCGCGACCCCGCTCGACCCCCGGCACCGGCTCGTGACCACCAAGTACAACCCGGCGCGCACCTGGACCCCGCAGAACGCGGTCGGCATCGGCGGCGCGTACCTGTGCATCTACGGGATGGAAGGTCCGGGCGGCTACCAGTTCGTCGGCCGGACGATCCAGGTGTGGGACACGTACGCCCGGCACCGGCCGTTCGAGCCGGGCACGCCGTGGCTGCTGCGGTTCTTCGACGTGATCCGCTGGTACCCGGTCGGCGCGGACGAGCTGCTCGACATGCGCACCGACATGGCCGCCGGCCGGCTCGACGTCCGCATCGAGGACGGCACGTTCTCGCTCGCCGAGCACGAGCGGTTCCTCGCCGCGAACGCCGACTCGATCGCCGACTTCCAGCGGACACAGTCCGCCGCGTTCGGCACCGAGCGGTCGGCCTGGGAGGCCGCCGGCGAGTTCGACCGCCGCGACCCCGAGCCCGTCCTCGCGGCGGCGGGCACCGACGTCCCCGACGGGTGCGAGGGCGTCGAGGCGCCGTTCGTCGCCACGGTGTTCCGCATCGACGTCCGGCCCGGCGACGTGGTCGAGCCCGGCCAACAGCTCCTCGCCCTGGAGGCCATGAAGATGGAGGCGCCCGTGACGGCGACGGTCGGCGGCACGGTGCTCGACATCGTCGTGACGCCCGGCGACCAGGTGGGCCCGGGCCAGGTCTTGGTCATCGTCGACCCGACCCCCGTCGCGACGGCCGCATGACCGGTCGCATTCCACGGCCGAGATCGGACCCTGCTCACGACGCGAGGCGCGATGTGCGCCTGCGCCCACGGCTGCGACTGACTGCTCTGACTGCTCTGACGGCTCTGACAGCAATGCAAGTGCACCCGTCACGAGCGCCTCCCAGTCGTCGAGCAGGAGCATTCCGCTGGACGACCGGGAGGACCTCATTCACCTCAGGCCGGTGTCGCCCGACGTTCAGAACGTCGTCGGCGCCTCCAGCCGTCGCCGACGAACACCGTCACGACGAACATCGTCGAGCCCACGCCCACCCACGACCCGAAGCTGCCGGTCGCGCGCGCCAGCACAAACCCGGCGGACAACGCCAGCAAGCCGCAAACCACTTGCCCGAGCATCTGTCGACGTCCTCGGAAGTACACAACGCCAGCGCCCGTCGCTAGGCCGATAAGCGTTGCCAGGATGACCAGGGGCCCGTCCGTCACTTGCAGTAGCCTCCCGCTTCGCTGCCACCGTACGGCTGAGGCAGTGCCGTTCCTGATGCATAGACGACGAACTTGATGCACTGGTCGTTGCCCATAGCGTACTGAGCCACGGCCTGGATGATGGAAGCTCCAACAGCGGCGATCGCACCGATCATCGTCCCGGCCGTGATGGTGCCCGCGATCTGCACAGCCGAGGCGCCCGCCGAGACCTTGTTCGTCTCGCTCTTGTTGAAGTACATCGTCTGGTTCCACCAGGTGTGGGTCACCTTCGGGTCAGCGACGACCGGGTAGGTGGTCGTGGATGTCGGCTCGACAACCTGAACGAGCCGGTCTCCCGAGATCCGATAGGACGTCTTGACGACCCGCCCCTTGGCATCCCTCGCCCACGCGGGCGCCACCGTGCCCGCCACGACTGCCACCGAGCCGTCTGCGTTGTTGGCCAGCAGGTCGACGGTGCCGTTCGCCCCCTTCACAGGAGTCAGCCCGGGGAAGGTGTAGGTGAACGAGCGATCCGCGCCCGCTTCGCGTGTGATGGTCTGGAGCCGCACGGAAGCGTCGTCCAGGATCTGGATAGCGGCAGCGACGGAACCTCCGGTGCCGGAGTAGACGACGGTCCCGTCGTTGGCGACGCTTGCCCGCCCACCAACCTGGTCGGGCAGGATGACCTGCACCGCGCCGACCTGCACGGCGCCGTCGGCGGTGCGTGGGGCAGTGATCGTCTGCTCCCGGATGGTCGCGGTCAGACCCGCGGCCGTCGCGGTGACCCGCTGGACCTCACCTTGGTCGGGGGCAACCTGCTCGATGAGCCTGGCGGCGCTCTCTGTGGGGTCTGCGGCGTTGGCCGGCCCCGCAATCAAGGTCAGTGTCAGAGTCGTCGCAACGGTGACGATCCCCGCGATCGTGCTTCTCATGTCTCTCCTAGCAAAGGGTCCGTGGCAGTGCGCCTGTACCGGCGCGGCCACGACGCTAGGAGGATCCGTCCAGGTCCGACGCGCGTTTCCACAGGTTCGAACGGGCAGGTCAAGCACGCCGCGGCACCGTCGCGGCGGCCACGACATCGCACGCCAGCGACCAGAGCTGCGGGACCATCGACCCCGTCCGCGATAGCAGCAGAGTCGCCACCACCGCGGCGGGTCCTCGACTGAGATCAACTGCGTTCACACCTTCGTGCGCACCCGCCGGGGCAGCGGGGGCGCGGCCGCCTCGAGCAGCGCGGTGGCCGTCAGCTCGTCGACGACGAGGTCCGTGACGACCCCGGCACGCAGCGCGGCGAGCAGCGGTGCGACCTTGTTGTCCCCCGCGACGACGCACACCCGCCGGGGCACGTGCTGCAGCTCGTCAGGCGTCGGGCCGGTCGCACGTTCGTTCAGGTGGACGTCCTGCCAGGACCCGTCGGCCCGGAGGAACACGGTGCAGACGTCGCCGACCACGCCCTCCTCGTGCAGCAGCTTCACGTCGGCGTCGTCGAGGTAGCCGGCCGAGTAGACGTGCGACGGCACCGCACCGGCCACGGCGCCGACCGAGAAGACCGCGATGTCGGCGCGGCGCTGCATGTCGAGCACGCGCTTGACGGACCGTTCGCGCCACATGGCGGCCTTGGTGTCGGGGTAGTCGAAGAACGCCGGCACGGAGAAGTGGTGCACGGCCGCCCCGAACGCGGTGCCGAACGACGAGATGAGGTCCGACGCGTACTCGATACCCGACGTGCGCATGTTGGCGGCACCGTTCAGCTGCACGACGGCGGACCCGCGCGTCGGCTTGGGCGCCAGGTAGCGGGACACCGCCGCGAGCGTGGTCCCCCAGGCGACGCCCATGACCATGTCGGAGTCGAACCACGACGACAGCAGGCGGGCCGCGGTCATGCACACCTGGTCGAGGCGCTCGATCTGCGAGGCGGAGTCGGGGACGGGCACGACGTAGGTGTCGATGCCGAACGCCGCGGCGACCGAACGGCCCAGCCCGGGTGCACGGGTGCTCGCGGGGCGCAGCGTGATCTCGACGAGGCCCGCCTGCCTTGCGCGCTTGATGAGCCGTGACACCGTGGACCGGGAGGTCCCGAGGTGCCGCGCGATGACCTCCATCTTGAGGTCTTGCAGGTAGTACATCGACGCCGCCCGCAGGACGTCCTGCTCACGCTCCACGTACATGCGGACCACCCCCCGGTGCCGGCGGCCGGTGCACGTTCGTGCAGCCCGGTTGCGCGTTTGTTCGCCTCATGATGACCATAGCGAGCACGTGTGGAAGACAGCGACACGTAGCGGACGAATCACCCGGGGGACTGCACATGCGCACAGCACCGTTGACGGCACAGGGACGACAGGACGCGCTCGACGCGCTGCGGGCCAGCGCCGACCGCGGCAGCGAGCTCGACGTGCTCGTCATCGGCGGCGGGGTGACGGGTGCGGGGATCGCGCTCGACGCCGTCAGCCGCGGCCTGTCGACGGCGGTCGTCGAGGCGCAGGACTGGGCCAGCGGCACGTCGAGCAGGTCCAGCAAGCTCGTGCACGGCGGCCTGCGCTACCTGCAGATGCTCGACTTCCACCTCGTCCGCGAGGCGCTCACCGAGCGGGACCTGCTGCTCGGCCGGCTCGCGCCGCACCTCGTCAAGCCGGTGCCGTTCCTGTACCCGCTCGAGAACCGCGTCTGGGAGCGCGCGTACGTCGGCGCGGGCGTCGCGCTGTACGACACGCTCGCCACCGTGTCCGGCTCGAAGCGGGCCATGCCGATCCACCGGCACCTCACCCGCAAGGGCATGGAGCGCCGCTTCCCCGACCTGCGGCACGACGCCGCGATCGGCGCGGTCCAGTACTGGGACGCGAGCGTCGACGACGCACGCCTCGTCGAGACCCTCGTCCGCACCGCCGTCTCCTACGGCGCGCACGCCGCGTCCCGCACCCAGGTGGTGGGCCTCCAGACGACGACGGGCGGCGCGGTCACCGGTGCCGAGCTCGTCGACCTCGAGACGGGCGACCGCCTCGACGTCCGCGCCCGGCACGTCATCAACGCGACCGGCGTGTGGACCGAGCAGACCGAGGCGCTCGCCGGGTCCGAGGGCGGCCTGCGCGTGCTCGCCAGCAAGGGCATCCACATCGTCGTCCCGCGCAGCCGCATCGCCGGCGACACCGGCCTGATCCTGCAGACCGAGAAGTCGGTGCTGTTCATCATCCCGTGGTCGCGGTACTGGGTGATCGGCACGACCGACACCCCGTGGGAGCAGGAGCTCACGCACCCCGTCGCGACGAGCGCCGACATCGACTACGTCATCGAGCACGCCAACACGGTGCTCTCCCGGCCGATCAGCCGCGAGGACGTCATCGGCACGTGGGCCGGGCTGCGGCCGCTGCTGCAGCCGCACGTCAAGGAGGGCACGTCGTCGGCGAAGGTGTCCCGCGAGCACACCGTCGCGGCGCCCGCCCCCGGCCTCACCGTGATCGCGGGCGGCAAGCTGACCACGTACCGCGTCATGGCGAAGGACGCCGTGGACTTCGCGATCGGGTCGCGCGCGACGAGCCTGCCGTCCATCACGCACGACCTGCCGCTCGTCGGCGCCGAGGGCCTCCAGGTGTTCCAGCGGCAGGCCCGCGCGATCGGTACCCGGTACGGGTGGGACCGGCCCCGCATGGACCACCTGCTCCACCGCTACGGCTCGTTGCTCGGCGAGATCATCGACCTCGTCGACGTGAACCCGTCCCTCGCGAACCCGCTCAAGGGCGCTCCCGCGTACATCGGCGCGGAGATCGTCTACGCCGCGAGCCACGAGGGTGCGCTGCACCTCGACGACGTCCTCATGCACCGGACCCGGCTCAACTACGAGCAGGCCGACAAGGGCGTGGGCGCGCTCGACGAGATCGCCGACCTCGTCGGGCCGGTGCTCGGCTGGGACGAGCGCACCCGCAGCCGCGAGATCGAGGCGTACACCGCACGCGCCGAAGCCGAGGAGGCCGCCGCGCTGCAGCCCGACGACGCCGCCGCCGAGCGCGTCCGCCTGCGCGCCGTCGACCTGGCACCGATGCAGGGCCTCGGCGACGAGGTGGGCGCCGGCACCAAGCCCGGGTCGCCCGCGGGCCGCGGCTCGTCCGGCCCCGTCGGCACCTGAGCGCAGCGGGAACCACCGAAGACCCCCCGCGCCCCGTCGCGGGGCGCACGTGACAACGACGTCAACAGAAGGGGTAGCTCGTGGACACTCTCATGTCCCACGCGTTCGTCTCCGAGATCCTCGGCACCGGGATGCTGGTCCTCCTCGGTACCGGTGTGGTCGCGAACGTGATCCTGCCGGTGAACAAGGGATTCAACGGCGGCTGGCTCCTCATCAACTTCGGATGGGGCCTCGCCGTGTTCGCCGGTGTCTACACCGCCTTCAAGTCCGGTGCGCACCTCAACCCCGCCGTCACGCTCGGCCTGCTCGCGGCCGACGCACCGTTCGCCACCCTCACCGGGCCGGGCGGCGACGTCACGGCCACCATCAACCCGACGGTCGGCAACGCGTTCTGGTACATCCTCGCGGAGTTCATCGGCGCGTTCCTCGGCGCCGTCCTGTGCTACCTCGCCTACAAGAAGCACTTCGACGAGGACGCCGACCCCGGCGTCAAGCTCGCCGTGTTCTCGACCGGTCCCGCGATCCGCTCCTACACGTGGAACCTCATCACCGAGATCATCGGCACCTTCGTCCTCGTGTTCGTCGTCATCGCGTTCGGCAAGACCCCGTCGGGCCTCGGCCCGCTCGCCGTCGCGCTGCTCGTGGTCGGCATCGGCGCGAGCCTCGGTGGCCCCACCGGCTACGCCATCAACCCCGCACGTGACCTCGGCCCGCGCATCGCGCACTTCGTCCTGCCGATCCGCGGCAAGGGCTCGAGCGACTGGTCGTACTCCTGGGTGCCCGTGCTCGGCCCCGTCATCGGCGGCGTGCTCGCCGGCCTGGCGGGCGCCGCCTACACGTGACCGGCAGCCACCTCCCACCCGAAGACCCCCGGAAGGAACGAGACCGCACCATGCCCGACACCCAGTACGTCCTCGCCATCGACCAGGGCACGACGAGCTCCCGCGCGATCGTCTTCGACCACGGCGGCCAGATCGTGTCCGTCGGCCAGAAGGAGCACGAGCAGATCTTCCCCAGGGCCGGATGGGTCGAGCACGACCCCGAGGAGATCTGGACGAACATCCGCGAGGTCGTCGGCCTCGCGCTGACCCGTGCGAACCTCACGCACCGCGACCTCGCGGCCGTCGGCATCACCAACCAGCGTGAGACGGCGGTCGTGTGGGACCGCACCACCGGCAAGCCGGTGTACAACGCGATCGTCTGGCAGGACACGCGCACGGCCAAGATCGCCGACGAGCTGGGGGCGCTCGGCGGCGGCGCGGAACGCTACAAGGACCGGGTCGGCCTGCCGCTCGCGACGTACTTCTCCGGCCCGAAGGTCAAGTGGATCCTCGACAACGTCGACGGTGCCCGTGAGAAGGCCGAGCGCGGCGACCTCGCGTTCGGCAACACCGACGCGTGGGTGCTGTGGAACATGACGGGCGGCATCGACGGCGGCGTGCACGTCACCGACGTCACGAACGCGTCCCGCACGATGCTCATGAACCTCGACAGCCTCACGTGGAACGAGGAGATCGCCGGCGACATGGGCATCCCCGTGTCGATGCTCCCGGAGATCCGCTCGTCGTCCGAGGTGTACGGCAAGGGCCGCGAGGGCGGCATGCTGCCGGGCGTGCCGATCGCGGGCATCCTCGGCGACCAGCAGGCCGCGACGTTCGGGCAGGCGTGCTTCGAGGTCGGCCACGCGAAGAACACGTACGGCACGGGCAACTTCATGCTGCTCAACACCGGCACGTCACCGGTCCCGTCGAAGAACGGGCTGCTCACCACGCTCTGCTACAAGATCGGCGACGCCCCTGCGGTCTACGCGCTCGAGGGCTCCATCGCCGTGACGGGCTCGCTCGTGCAGTGGCTGCGCGACAACCTCGGGATCATCAGCTCCGCGCCCGAGATCGAGGAGCTCGCCAAGACGGTCGAGGACAACGGCGGCGCGTACTTCGTGCCGGCGTTCTCGGGCCTGTTCGCGCCGTACTGGAAGTCCGACGCACGCGGCGCGCTCGTCGGGCTCACCCGGTACGTCAACAAGGGCCACATCGCCCGTGCCGCGCTGGAGGCCACCGCCTTCCAGACCCGCGAGGTGCTCGACGCCATGAACGCCGACTCCGGGGTGGACCTCACCGAGCTCAAGGTCGACGGCGGCATGGTCGCCGACGAGACGCTCATGCAGTTCCAGGCCGACATCCTCGGCGTCGACGTGGTCCGTCCCAAGGTCGCCGAGACGACCGCGCTCGGCGCCGCGTACGCCGCCGGCATCGCCGTCGGGTTCTGGTCGGGCGAGCAGGACGTCATCGACAACTGGGCCGAGGACAAGCGCTGGTCCCCCGCGATGGACACGGGCGAGCGCGACCGGCAGTACCGGCTCTGGAAGAAGGCCGTCACGCGGACCTTCGACTGGGTGGACGACGACGTGAGCTAGGGGCCGCTCACGCCCGAGGGCCGGAGCGCGCACCGAGGGGACGCTGCGCACCGGCGAACGACGGAGGCCGGGTGCCGGGCACGTGCACCCGGCCTTCGCCGTGCCCTAGACGGCGGGCGCGGTGGCCGCGGTCCGCGCGTCCGGGTCCGCCGCCTCGGGCGGCGGGGACTTGAGCGCGAACGACATGTGGCCGCCCAGGTACCCGCTGGCGCCGAGCACCCCGGCGCCGACCAGCGCCGTCACGACGCCCGCCGTGCGCGCACCGGACCGCCGCAGCGTCCACGACGTCGCGTAGAGCGCGAGCGCGGTCACGTTGAGGACGGCGTGCACGGCCCCGACCCGCTGGACCCGCCGGTCGCCCAGCGACCAGTCGGCGAGGCCGGTCAGCGCCGTCGGCGCCGCCGCGAGGATCCCCAGCCCGACGAGCCGGTCCGCCGCCTTGCGCGACGACCGTGGCGCGAGCAGGTCCAGCACCGACGCGGACGCCCAGAAGCCGATCGGCAGGTCCGTGAGCAGCGGGTGGGCCGCGTGGCCGAGCGGCTCGCCCTGCAGCAGGCGCCGCCGGGTCGGGTCGCCGAGCACGACGTCCGCGACCGGCCGCATCAGCGCCACGACCCGGTCGGCGGCGGTCAGGTCCTCGGCGACGTGCGCGAGACGCACGAGCGGGTTGTCCGGCATGGTGCACGCTCCTCGACGGCTGCCGGGCGCGCTGCTGCACCGATCCGACGAGCATCCCAGCGGGGGCACGTCGCCGCATCCGGCCCGCGACACCTGCCGCCCGCGCGCTCGCGCGGCGATCCTGCGATCCTGGCGGCATGGCGCGGGGGGCGCGGGAGCAGGGCACGGACCACGGTGGCGAGCAGGACGGCGGCGGGGCGCGGGCCCGACGCCCCGAGGCCGTGCCGGGCGTGTCTCCCGGGGTTCCGTCGCTCGTCGGCCTGCAGCAGACGGCGGGCAACGCGGCCGTCTCCGCGCTGCTCGCCGGGTACGGGTCGGGACGTCGTGCCGTGCAACGCACCCGGGTCGACCTCGGCGGCGGCCCGGTCCCGGGCTCGGCGGAGGAGGACACCGTCACCTTCCAGCACGCCGTCGCGGCGCACTATCCGTCCCGCGGCCCGTCGGTGTTCGCCACCCTCCACGACGCGTTCTCCGCGCTGCCCGCCCGCAGCGAGTGGGACGAGCGCCAGATGACCTGGCTGCGCACGACGTTCCACCAGGTGTACGGCACCGTCATCAGCGGCCACGGCGCGATCAACCGGCAGATGCTCGCCAAGCAGCCGGTCGAGGGCACCCGGCGACGCGGCGGCGGCACGACGTTCAAGGTCCCGGACGGCGTGCACCTCGTCTTCTACCTGCCCGACGGGGCACTGCTGGAGCAGCGCGTCGCGAACGCGATCGAGCTGGGCAACCCGCCTTCGGCAGGCGACGTGCACCTCCTCCAGAACGGCGGGACGGTCACGAAGCCGGTGCCGCAGCCGTACCCCGAGGTCGTCGGACCCGGCGAGGAGGCGGAGAACTACACGGTCAGCCCGCCCCTCGGCCTCACGGTCCGCGGCGGGGCGATCACCGTCCAGGAGAACACGCTGCTGTCCGTGCTCGTCACGCAGATCGCGGCGAGGGGCGGCGGCGTCGTCCACTTCGCCTGCTGCAAGCGCACCCTGCCCGGCCGGAAGGACTGGACCGGGTACCTGCTCGAGTTCACGGCGTAGCCGACGCGCGCGTCGGTGCCCCGTGCCATGCTCGGCGGCATGACCTGGGCGATCTGTCGCACGTGTGCCGTGGAGAACGCCGGACGGCCGGAGGTGTGCCCGATCTGCGCGGACGAGCGGCAGTGGGTCCCCGCCGACGGGACGCACTGGACGACGCTCGGCGAGCTGCAGGCCGAGGGGCACGACGTCGCGGTCGTCGAGCTGGAACCTGACCTGTTCGGGTTGTCGGCGACCCCCGGCGTCGGCATCGCTCAGCAGGCCAAGCTGCTCCGCACGTCCGACGGCGTGCTGCTGTGGGACCCGATCGGCTACCTCGACGACGAGGCGGTCGACGCGGTGCGGGCCGTCGGCGACGTCGTCGCGGTCGTCGCGAGCCACCCGCACATGTACGGGGTGCAGGTCGAGTGGAGCCGCGCGCTCGGCGGCGTGCCGGTGCTGGTCGCCGAGGCGGACGCCGGGTGGGTGCAACGACCCGACGCGGTCATCGAGACGTGGACCGGCGAGCGTGAGGTGCTGCCGGGTGTCGTCCTGTCGCAGCCGGGCGGGCACTTCCCCGGCAGCGCCGTCGTGCACTGGGCCGCCGGGGCGGAGGGCCGCGGGGTGCTGCTCGCGGGCGACACGATCATGGCGAACCCCGACCGGACGTCGGTGAGCTTCATGCGCAGCTACCCGAACCGGCTCCCGCTCTCCGGTGCCGTCGCGCTACGGCTGGCCGAGCACGTGGCGGCCCGACCCTTCGACCGGCTCTACAACAACTTCGACGGCGTGGTCCCGGCGGACGCGCTGGCCGTCGTCCATCGTTCCGCCGACCGGCACGCCGCCTGGGTCCGCGGGGACTTCGACGACCTGACGTGACCGCGCCGCCCGTCCCGAGCGGGAGCGAGCGGCGCAGCGGGGTGCGGGTCAGGCGGTCGTGGCCGGCTCGGCCTCGGCGTCGAGCTCGTGCTCGTGCGGGTGGCGGCGCTCCAGGGCGGCGCCCTCGACGTCCACGTCGGGCAGGACCCTGTCGAGCCAGCGCGGCAGCCACCACGCCTTGTCGCCGACGAGGTGCATGAGCGCCGGGATGAGCACCATGCGCACGACGAACGCGTCGACGAGCACCCCGAACGCGAGCGCGAACCCGATGGGCCGGATCATCGCCGCGTGCGAGAACACGAACCCGCCGAACACCGAGATCATGATGATCGCGGCGGCCGTGACGACGGACCGACCGGCCCGCAGTCCCTGCACGACCGCGATGCGCGCGGGTGCCCCGTGCGCGTACGCCTCGCGCATGCCGGACCCGAGGAACAGCTGGTAGTCCATCGCGAGGCCGAACAGGATGCCGACCAGGATCGTCGGCAGGAAGTTGAGCACCGGGCCGGGCGTCTCGACTCCGAACACGCCGCCGAGCCAGCCCCACTGGTAGATCGCGACGACCCCGCCGAGCGCGGCGAAGAACGACAGGATGAACCCGAGCGTCGCGACGACCGGCACGAAGATCGACCGGAACACGAGCACCAGGATGAGCAGCGACAGGCCGACGACGACGGCGAGGTAGGTGGGCAGCGCGTCGGCGAGCGTCGCGGAGACGTCGATGTTGCCGCTGGCCTGGCCGGCGACACCGATGGTCACGCCGTCGTCGAGCGTGAGGTCGCGCAGCGTGTTCACCAGGTCCTCGGTCGACTCGCTCGTCGGGCCCTCCTTCGGGATGACCTGGAACGCGATCGTCGTGCCGTCCTGCGACGTGCCGATGGGCGCGACCGCGACCACGTCGTCCTGGTCGAAGATCTGTCGCGCGATCGCCGCCTGCGTGACGGTCTCCTGGCCCTCGGCCGGGGCCTTCGGCAGCTCGGCCACGACGAGCAGCGTGCCGTTCTGGCCCTCGCCGAACCGCTGCTCGATGGTCGAGTAGGCGTGGTACTGGGTCGACTCGTGCGGCTCGGTCGCGCCGTCCGGCAGGCCGAGGCGCAGCTCCAGCGCGGGCAGCGCGACGACGACGAGCGCGCCGATGCACGCGAGCGCGCGCACCACGGCTCCGGGCGTCGACATGGGCCGCAGCGGCTTCGTGGTGGTCGGCACGGGTGCGCCGGCCTCTCCGCTCGCCGCGAGGGCGGCCCGCTCACGCTTGTTCAGCACGCGCATCCCGACGAGCGCGAGCAGCGCGGGGGTCATCGTCACCGCGATGAGCACCGCGACGAGCACGCAGAACGCGCCGACGCTGCCCATCAGCCCGAGGAACGGGATGCCGGTGATGTTGAGCGCGACGAGCGCGATGAGCACGGTCGTCCCCGCGAACACGACGGCGTTGCCGGACGTGCCGTTCGCGAGCCCGATCGACTCGTGCACGTCGTAGCCCTGCTTCAGCTGCCGTCGGTGGCGGTTGATGATGAACAGCGAGTAGTCGATGCCGACGGCCAGGCCGAGCATGAGGCCGAGCATCGGCGTGACCGAGACCATCTCGATGACGCCCGACAGCGACATCGCACCGAGCGCACCGATGCCGACGCCGATGATGGCGGTGAGGATCGGCAGACCGGCCGCGACGAACGTGCCGAGCACGACGACGAGCACGACGCCGGCGACGACGACACCGAGCACCTCGCCGACCCCCAGCAGCTCGGGCACGCCGCCCGCGATCTCGGTGGAGAATTCGACGTCGACGCCCTCGACGGGCTCGGCGGTGAAGGCGGCCATGAGGTCGTCCTTCGTCTCCTGCGACAGGTCCAGCTGCGGGACGGTGAACGTCACGGGGGCGACCGCGGCGTTGTCGTCCGCGGAGACCAACCGGATCTCGGTGGCCATGTCGAGCAGCGCGGCACCGGCCTCGAGCTGCGGCTCCTTCGCCTCGAGCTCGGCCGTGCCGGCGTCGAGCTGGGCCTGCTGCGCCTCGACGGCGGCGCGCTGGGCGTCGAGCTGCGCCTGCTGGGCGTCGAGCTCGGCCTGCTGCGCGTCGATCTGCGGGGTCTGCCGCGGGCTGAGCCCCGCCGCCTCCGCCTGGACGCGGGCGGCGTCGATCTGCGCCTGGCCCGCGTCGATCTGCGCCTGGCCCGCCTCGAGCTGGTCCTTGCCCGCGTCGAGCTGCGCCTGGCCGTCCTCGAGCTGCGTCCGGGCCTGGGCGACCTGCGCCTCGCCGTCCGCGACCTGCTGAGCCTGCTCCTCGAGCTGCGCCTGCGTGGCGAACGGGTCGACGACCTGCTCGACGCCCTCGACGTCGGACGCGGCGGCCACCCGCGCCGAGATCGCGGCCTGCTGGGCGGCGGTGAACGCGGAGCCGTCCTGCGTGGAGAACACGACGGTCCCGCTGCCGCCGGCGGCCTCGGGCAGCTCGCTCGCAAGCTTGTCGGTGACCTCGGCCGTCGGGGTGTCCGGGATCGAGAAGCTGCTCGCGAGCGTGCCACCGGCGACGGCGAACGCGATGCCCACGGCGACGAGCACCGCGAACCACGTGGCGACGACGGTCTTGGCGCGGCGGGCGGAGGTGCGGCCCAGGCGGTACAGGAGCTCAGCCATGGTGGTCTTCCGGTCGGGACGGTCGCCGGGTGCGGCGGTGTGGTCGACGGATGCAGGTTATACGACAACTGTCGGACAGTTCTCGTGCCATCATGAGCCGGTGACCCAGGACGACGCCGCCCGCCTCGACCCCCGGGTCCAGCGCACGCGGACGCTCCTGCAGGACGCGCTGCTCTCCCTGGCCCGCGAGCGCACGCTCGACGAGATCGCCGTCGCGGACGTCGCGGACCGCGCCACGGTGAACCGCAGCACCTTCTACCAGCACTATCCCGACACCGACACGCTGCTCGCGGACGCCCTGGACACCCGCGCCGCCGCCGCCGGGGCGGACCTGTCCAGCATCCACCCCGGGCTCGGCGCGGCGCCCCCCGAGGTGCTCGTCCGATACGCGGAGCACCTCGCCGAGCATGCCGAGCTCTACCGGCGCGCGTTCGGCGAGCACGGTTCACCGGTCGCCGTCACCCGGCTGCGACGCCGCGTCGAGCAGCTGTCCCTCGAGGGCCTGCGCATGCACGGCATCCCGGGTGCGCTCGCGGAGCTGCCACCCGAGGTCGCGGCCGCCGCGTTCGGCGGGGCCGTCATCGGGGTGCTCGTCGCGTGGCTCGAGCAGGAGCCGCTCGCGCCGGCGCACGACGCGGCGACGTGGGCGTGGGCCGCCGTCCGGGGCTGGCCGGCGGCCGAGCCGGCCTGACGCCGTCACGGCCCCTCAGGAGAACCAGGCGCCGCCGTTGACGTCGAGCACGGCACCCGTCACGAACGCGGCACCGTCGGACACGAGGTAGAGGACGGCGCTCGCGACGTCGTCCGGCACGCCCGCGCGGTTGAGCGACGACGCCGCGATGGCGCCGCGCTGCGCGGGCTCGGGCGTGTGCTGGGTGTGGAACGGGGTCGCGGTCACGAACCCGGGCGCGACCGCGTTGACCGTGATCCGCCGCGGTCCGAGCTCGCGGGCCAGGGCCCGGGTGAACCCCTCGACGCCGGCCTTCGCCGTCGTGTACGCGACCATGCCCGTCCCGCCGCCGCTGCGGGCCGCCTGGGCCCCGATCGTCACGATGCGACCGCCGTCGGGCATCACCGACAGCGCGGCCCGGCTCGCGTAGAACGCCGACGACAGGTTGAGGTCGAGGACGTGGTGCCAGTGCGCGTCGTCCAGCGACGCGAGCGTGCGCCGCTCGACGATGCCGCCGACGTTGTTCACGAGGATGTCGATGCCGCCGCCGAGCGCCGCCGCGGCGTCGGTCACGGCCTTGTCGACGTCCCAGCTGCGGCGCGCGTCGAGCTGGAAGGCGGCGGCCGTCCGGCCCTCCTCGGTGATCTCCGCGAGGACCGTCGCGGGCTCGTGCGCGAGGTACGTGATCGCGACGTCGGCGCCGGCCCGGGCGAGGGCGACCGCGACGGCGCGCCCGATGCCCGAGGCACCGCCCGTCACGAGCGCGCGGCGGCCCTTGAGGTCCTCGTCCACGTCCACCCTTCCCCGCCCCGATCCGACACGACCCGGCCGGGGACCGTGCCCGCACCGTCTCGCGGACCGTACTGGAGAGGAACGTTCGCCCTCAACACCCGCTTCGTCCCGTTCGTCCGATCGGGCGTGCGCTGCACGTGCACGCGGGTGACGGTCCTGTCGGCGGGCGCCGGTACCCTCCACGCTCATGCGCCTCGCCACCTGGAACATCAACTCGATCCGCGCCCGCACCGACCGCGCGGTCGCCTTCCTCGAGCGGACCGGGGTCGACGTGCTGGCGTTGCAGGAGACCAAGTGCAAGGACGAGCAGTTCCCGCGCGAGGCGTTCGAGGCGCTCGGGTACGAGGTCGTCACGAGCGGGTTCAGCCAGTGGAACGGCGTCGCGATCGTGTCCCGGGTCGGCATCGAGGACGTCGAGGTCGGCTTCCCGGGCATGCCCACGTGGGGCGACCCGGCGGCCGCCGAGGCGCGGGCCATCGGCGCGACGTGCGGCGGCGTGCGGCTGTGGAGCCTGTACGTCCCGAACGGGCGCGAGGTCGGCGACCCGCACTACACGTACAAGCTCGACTGGCTGGCCCGCCTGCGCGACGCCGCGCACGGGTGGCTCGACGCCGACCCGCAGGCGCAGGTCGCCATGGTCGGCGACTGGAACATCGCCCCGCTCGACACCGACGTGTGGGACATCGCGTGGTTCGCGGGCCGTACGCACGTGACGCCGGCCGAGCGGGACGCCTTCACCGCGCTCGCCGACGTCGGCTACGCCGAGGTCTCGCGCGTGCACCAGCCCGCCGAGCACACCTACACGTACTGGGACTACCAGCAGCTGCGGTTCCCCCGGAACGAGGGCATGCGCATCGACCTCACCTACGCGTCGCCCGCGCTCGCCGCCCGGGTCACCGGCGTGACGATCGAGCGCAACGAGCGCAAGGGCAAGGCGCCGTCCGACCACGTGCCCGTGGTCCTCGAGATCGCCGACCCGGCATGACCGGGCGGCCGGGTGATCCGGCGGACGCGACGGTCTGCGCGAGCGGGCGGTCCGCTAGGTTGCCCGCATGAGCCACAGCCCCGACGGGGCCAACCCGTACGCCGCTCCCGACCAGCCCTCGAACCCCGGCGAGGGCGTGCCGCCGGCACCCGCGCCGAGCGGGTACGAGGCGGTCCCGCCCGCGTCCAGCGGGTACGAGGCCACGCCCTCGCCGTACGGCAGCGCGTACCCGACGCCCGGCTACCCGGCGGCGAGCGACTCCCGGTTCGGGTCCGGCGCGGGTGACCCGTTCGCGGCCACTCCGCAGTCCGCACCGCCGCCCGCACCGTACGGTTCGCCCACGTACGGCGCGGCGCCCGTCCCGCCGCCCTACGGGTCCGCCCCCGCGTCGCCGTACGGACCCGCTCCGGTCCCGCCCTACGGCTCCGCACCCGGCTACGGCCCGACGAACGCCCCCGGCCAGCCGTCGGCCGCCACGTACCCGGTGCCGTACGGCACGCCCGGCTCGCCCTACGGCACCGGCGCACCCACGTACGGTGGCGTGCCCGGGTACGGTGGCGCGCCCGGGTACGTCAGCGGGTACGGGACCGAGGCGCCCGGCACGGACGGTCTGGCGATCGCCTCGCTCGTCACCAGCGTCGGCGGGTTCGTCATCCTCGGTGCCCTCCCGTCGCCCGTGGGCCTGGGCCTCGGCATCGCATCGCTGCGGCGGATCCGCCGCACGGGCGCAGGCGGGCGGGGTCTCGCGATCGCCGGTGTGGTCGTCGGCGGGATCGGCACGCTGGTGCTGGTCGGGGCCATCGCGGTCGGGCTGCTGATGTTCACGGCGTACCAGACCGACCCCGAGTTCCGGCAGGGGTTCGACGAGGGCTGGTCGGAGGGCATGTCCGGCACCGGCACCGAGAGCTCCGGCGACGCCTACTACGAGCTGCGCACCGACCTCTCGGTCGGCACCTGCATCGCCGCGTACCCGACCGAGTACGACATGAGCGACGCCGAGCTCGTCGACTGCACGACCCCGCACGACACGGAGGTCGTGGGCACCGTCCAGCTCACCGCTCCGGTGACCACCGACCCGGAGGACACCGAGTACGCCGCCGCCGTGGACCTCTGTTACGACCAGATCGAGGCCGCGGCACCGGGGCTGCTCGACGTCGACGGGTTCGCGGACGTCTTCACGCCGCACCCCGACGACTTCGACGAGCCCGGCGGCGACACCGGGTGGTGCGTGTTCGTGTCCGACGGCGAGAGCCTCACGGGCTCCATCACGGGCGGCGACCTGGACCTCGGCGACGAGGTGACGGAGTCCTGAGCACCCCGACGGACGAGCCCGAGGGCTACCCCGAGCCGTACTACGCGCCGGGGTGGGAGCCCGCCCCTGCGCCCGTCGAGCCGACGGCCGTCGCGTCGCTCATCACGGGCGTGCTGCTCTTCGGGCCGGTCGCGCTCGCGCTCGGGATCGTCGCGCTGCGCCGCACCGCCGCACGGCAGACTCGGGGACGCGGCCTCGCGGTCGCCGGCGTCGTGCTCGGTGCGGTCGGCACCGTCGCGCTCGCCGCGGGCATCGTCGTGGCCGTCCTGACCGCGTCCGCGCAGCGTCCGCTGCCGCCCGACGTGCCGCACGCCCGTGACGCCCACGCCGCCCAGCTCGTCACCGGCAACTGCCTCGAGTCGCTGCCCACCGACGGCGCGGTCGAGACCGTCCGCGTGGTGCCGTGCGCCGAGCCGCACACCGTGCAGGTCGTCACCGACTACGAGTTCACGTCCGACGCGGTGTGGCCCGGTCAGGACGCCGCCGACGCGCGCGTCGCCCGGGCGTGCGTGCTCGAGGACGACGAGGTCGCCGCGGGCGTGCGGGCCGTCACGTGGGCGCCGACCGAGGCCGGCTGGGCACGCGGCGACCGGCGCGGCCTTTGCCTCGCGGTGCTCCCGGACGACGTCACGGGCTCATTGCTCGACGGGTCGGCGACGTTGCCGACCGCGGCGCCGACGCCGACGCCGTGAGTCGCGCGGGTCGCTGCTCCGACCGCGGGCGCGGCCCGTCGATGTTCCGCCGGGCCGCGCCCGCCGCATCACGGCTCGGCTGAGCCTCGCCCGTCGGCACCGGTCACGCGTTCGCCGCGGCCCAAGCCGTGCGCAGGTCGTCGGTGAGGGCGGTGAGCGCGGCGGACCGGTCGGCGGCCTCCCTGATCCGCAGCACCGACGACGGGTGCGCGGTGACCACCGTCGGCACGGGGACGTCGTCGGCGGCGTCCAGCACGTGGCCGCGCACCTCGCCGATCGTCACCTCCCGTCCGAGGACCGCCCGGGCCGCCGTCGCACCGAGCGCCACCACGACCCGCGGCCGCACGGCGGCCAGCTCGGCGGTCAGCCACGGCAGGCACGCGCGGATGTGCGCGACCGTCGGCGTCTTGTGCAGGCGGCGCGGGCCGCGCTGCTCGAACCGGAAGTGCTTGACGGCGTTCGTCAGGTAGACGACGTCCCGGTCGACACCCGCCGCGGCAAGGGCCTCGTCGAGCACGCGGCCGGCGGGTCCGGCGAACGGCTCGCCCTCGCGGTCCTCCCGGTCGCCGGGCTGCTCCCCGACCAGCATCATCGCGGCGTCGTGGGATCCCGACGAGAACACGACCTGCGTCGCGGGCGCCCACAGCTCGCACCCGCGGCAGGCGGGCGCAGCGGCGGCGAGACTGTCCACGTCGCCGTCGGGCGGCACCCAGCGCTGCGCGCCGGGTCGGTCGTCGGGCACGGTCCAGCATCGCGCGACCGGACGGCGGGCGCGCGGCGGGGGTGCGGCGGGGATGCGCACCGCCGGCGGAGGACCAGGCGGCAGCCGCAGGCGCGCCCCGAGCGACCTACCTGCTCACTCGCCCGGGTACACGACCCCGACCTGGTGGCGGATCTCGTCCGCGGTCTCGAGGATCGCCACGGTCTCGTCGAGCGGGAGCAGCGGCGAGTCGCGCCGCCCTTCGGCGACGTACGTGGCAAGGGCCGCGGCCTGGAAGCTCAGGCCGCCGTACCCGGTGATGCGGTTGGCGTCCCACGTGCCGGTGCGGTCGCCGACGGTGAGGGTGACACCCGCGGGGACGTAGCAGCGGTCGTCGACGTCGAGGCGCCCCTCGGAGCCGTGCACGTGGGTGGTGTGGCCGGACGCGGTGAGCATCGACGTGAACAGCTGCGCCTCGGCGCCGTCGTACCCGACCTGCACGCTGATCTGCGCGTCGACGCCCGTCGACGTGAGCGAGCCGGCCGCCTGGACGGTGCGCGGGGAGAGGCCGAGACCGGCGTGCCGGGCGACGAACGACGCGAACGACAGCGGGTAGATCCCGAGGTCCAGCAGCACGCCGCCGGCGAGCGCGGGATCGAGGAGCCGGTGCGTCGGGTCGGGGTCGGTACGGACGCCGTAGTCACCCACGACGCGGTGGACGTCACCGAGGGCCCCGTCGTCGAGGAGCTGCCGGATGACGTCGGTGTGTGGGAGGTAGCGGGTCCACATGGCCTCCATGAGCAGCACGTCGGCGTCGCGGGCAGCCTCGACGAGCGCACGGGCCTCGGCGGCGTTGCGCGTGAACGCCTTCTCGACGAGCACGTGCTTGCCGGCCCGCAGCGCGAGCAGGGCCTGGTCGTGGTGGTGGCTGTGCGGGCTCGCGACGTACACGGCGTCGACGTGCGGGTCGTCGACGAGCTCCTCGTACGACCCGTGCGCGCGGGCGATCCCGTGCGCGTCGGCGAACGCCTGCGCCCGGTCGAGCGACCGGGAGCCGGCGGCGACGACCTCCTGCCGGGTGTGCGCGAGCACGGCGGTCGTCCACTGGTGCGCGATGTGGCCGGGCGCCAGGACGCCCCACCGCAGGGGTGGGGCGTCGGCGGGGTCGGGCGTGCGAGGCTCGGGCAGCGTGAGGGCGTCGGGCATGCAGGTCAGCGTGCCAGAAGGGCCTCAGGTGTGGACCGGTGCGGCCGCCCCGGACGAGATCGTCAGCGCGTCCCCCTCGCGGTCGACGACCACCGTCTGTCCGTCCTTCACGTCCCCGGACAGCAGCCCGCGGGCGAGCTGGTCACCGATCTGCTTCTGCACGAGCCGCCGCAGCGGACGCGCACCGTAGGCCGGGTCGTAGCCCTCGAGCGCGAGCCACTCGCGTGCCGCGGGCGTGACGTCGAGCGTGAGCCGGCGGTCGGCGAGCCGCCGAGCGAGCGCCTCGACCTGCAGGTCGACGATGCGGCCGATCTCCTCGATCGACAGCGGGTCGAACAGCACCACGTCGTCGAGCCGGTTGAGGAACTCGGGCTTGAACGACGCCCGCACGGCCCCCATGACGGCGTCGCGCTTGGCCTCCTGCGAGAGCAGCGGGTCGACCAGGAACTGCGACCCCAGGTTCGACGTGAGCACGAGGATCACGTTCCGGAAGTCGACCGTGCGGCCCTGACCGTCGGTGAGGCGCCCGTCGTCGAGCACCTGCAGCAGCACGTCGAACACCTCGGGGTGCGCCTTCTCGACCTCGTCGAGCAGCACCACCGAGTACGGCCGACGGCGCACGGCCTCGGTGAGCTGGCCGCCCTCCTCGTACCCGACGTAGCCGGGAGGTGCACCGACGAGCCGGGCCACCGAGTGCTTCTCGGAGTACTCGCTCATGTCGATGCGGACCATCGCGCGCTCGTCGTCGAACAGGAAGTCCGCGAGTGCCTTGGCCAGCTCGGTCTTGCCGACGCCCGTGGGTCCGAGGAACAGGAACGAGCCGGTGGGCCGGTCGGGGTCGGAGATGCCGGCGCGCGCCCGTCGGACGGCGTCGGACACGGCCGCGACCGCCTTCGACTGGCCGATGAGCCGCGCGCCGATGACCTCCTCCATGCGCAGGAGCTTCGCCGTCTCGCCCTCGAGCAGCCGCCCGGCGGGGATGCCGGTCCACTGCGCGACGACCTCGGCGACCTCGTCGGGACCGACCTTCTCGGCGATCATCGGGGTGCCCTGCGGTGCGACGTCCGCGTCGACCTGCTCCTCGGACGCCTCGGCGTCGGCGATCTGCTGCTGCAGCGCCGGGATCTCGCCGTACTGGATGCGTGCGGCGGCGGCCAGGTCGCCCTCGCGCAGCAGCCGCTCGGCGTCCGAGCGCAGCGTGTCGAGGCGGGCCTTGAGGTCGCCGACCAGGTTGTGGCCGGCCTTCTCCTTCTCCCACCGCGCGGTGAGCGACGCGAGCTCCTCGCGGCGGTCGGCCAGGTCGGCCCGGAGCCGCTCGAGCCGCTCGCGGGACGCCTCCTCGTCGGACTCGGACAGCACGACCTCCTCCATCTCGAGGCGCGTGACGGCGCGGCGCAGCGCGTCGATCTCGACGGGCGACGAGTCGAGCTCCATGCGCAGCCGCGACGCGGCCTCGTCGACGAGGTCGATGGCCTTGTCGGGCAGCTGCCGCCCGGTGATGTACCGGTCGGACAGGGTCGCGGCCGCGACGAGCGCGGAGTCGGCGATCGTCACCTTGTGGTGGGCCTCGTACCGCTCCTTGAGCCCGCGCAGGATCGCGACGGTGTCCTCGACGGACGGCTCACCGACGAACACCTGCTGGAACCGGCGCTCGAGGGCGGGGTCCTTCTCGATGCGCTCGCGGTACTCGTCGAGCGTGGTCGCACCGACGAGTCGGAGCTCGCCGCGGGCCAGCATCGGCTTGAGCATGTTGCCGGCGTCCATCGCGCCCTCGGCGCCGCCGCCCGCACCGACGACGGTGTGCAGCTCGTCGATGAACGTGACGACCTCGCCCTCGGCACCGGTGATCTCGGCGAGCACGGCCTTGAGCCGCTCCTCGAACTCGCCGCGGTACTTCGCACCGGCCACCATCGCGGCCAGGTCGAGCGCGACGAGGCGCTTGCCGCGCAGCGACTCGGGCACGTCGCCCGCGACGATCCGCTGGGCGAGGCCCTCGACGACGGCGGTCTTGCCCACACCGGGCTCGCCGATGAGCACGGGGTTGTTCTTGGTGCGGCGCGACAGCACCTGCACGACGCGCCGGATCTCGGCGTCGCGGCCGATCACGGGGTCGAGCTTGCCGTCGCGGGCGCGCTGTGTGAGGTCCATGCCGTACTGCTCGAGCGCCTTGAACGTGCCCTCGGGGTTCGGGCTGGTGACGCGCGCCGAGCCCCGCACGTTCGGGAGGGCCGCGAGCAGCGCCTCGCGCGACGCACCCGCGGAGCGCAGCGCGTCGGCGACGCCGGACTGGCCGGCGGCGAGGCCGAGCAGCAGGTGCTCGGTCGAGACGTAGTCGTCGCCCAGGGCGCGCGCCTCGGACGACGCGGCCTCCAGGGCGGACGCGGTCGCGCGCGACGCGGTGGGCTGCGCGACGGTGCTCCCGGACGACTGGGGCAGGCCGACGAGGATCCAGCGGATCGACCGGCCGAGGTTGGCACGGTCGGCGCCGACCGCGTCGAGCAGCCCGTTCGCGACGCCGCCCTCCTGCTGGAGCAGCGCGTTGAGCAGGTGCGCGGGCTCGAGCTGGGGGTTGCCGGCGGCCGAGGCCTGCTGGACGGCGTCGCCCAGGGCCTCCTGCGAGCGGGTGGTGAACTTGGCGTCCACATGACCTCCTGTGGGGTGTTCTGGTGTCTGCACAGCCCAACGACGACCGAAGTTGAGTCTATTCCGCTCAACTCTGTGCGCCAGCGGGCGCCAAGGTCCCCGTGGCAGGATCACGCGCATGGTCGACGACGACGTCCCCGACGTGCTCGGTCCGGGCTGGACGGCCCGCACGCTCGCGCTCAAGCCCGACGCCCGCGGCGACGCCCCCGTCGCGACCCTCGTCCACCGCGTCACCGACGCGCCGTCGCGCCGCGCCGTGCTCTACGTGCACGGGTTCGTGGACTACTTCTTCCAGGCGCACGTCGGCGACGCCCTGGCCGCGCACGGCTACGACCTGTACGCCCTCGACCTGCGCGACTACGGCCGCTCCATCCGCGACGGCCGCCCGCCCAACGACACGACCGACCTCGCGACGTACACCGAGGAGATCGACGCCGCCGTCCGGCTGATCCGCGCCGACCACGACCAGCTCGTGCTCCTCGGCCACTCCACGGGCGGCCTGGTCGCGTCGCTGTGGGCCGACTCGCGCCGCGGGAACGGGCTCATCGACGCGCTCGTGCTCAACAGCCCCTGGCTCGACGTGCGGGGCTCCTGGCTCGAGCGCCACGTCCTCGCACCCGTGCTCGGCGTGGTCGGCCGGTGGGCGCCGAACCTCGTCGTCGCGCACATCGCCCCGCACTACGGCCGCGCGCTGCACGCGGACTCGGGCGGCGAGTGGACGTACGACCTCACGTGGAAGCCGCACGAGGGGTTCCCCGTGCGAGCCGGGTTCGTGCGCGCGATCCGCCGCGGGCACGCGCGCGTCGCCCGGGGGCTCGACGTCGACGTGCCCGTGCTCGTCCTGGCGTCCGACGCCACCGGGCCGGACGACCGGGTGCACGACAGGCTCGTCTCGAGCGACTCCGTGCTCGACGTCGCGCAGATCGCCGCCCGCGCGCCCCTGCTCGGCGCCGACGTGACGTTCGTGCAGGTCCCGGGTGGTGCGCACGACCTGGCGCTGTCCCCGTCGCCCGCCCGCGAGCGCTACCTCGACGAGGTCGTGCGGTTCCTCGACACGCACGTCACGCCGGACGCGGCGCCGCGCTCGGCCCCGGCTCCGGACCTGGCCCCGGGTCCGGGTCGGGCGACGGACCGTCCGGCGGGCTGACCGCGGCGCCGTCGACCACCGGTGCCGTCGTGTCGGCGGGAGGCGGTGGCGGGGTCGTCTCGGTGTCCTTCGCGCGCAGCTCGGGACGGTTCGTGACGACGAGCCACGCCGCGAGCGTCGCGAGCAGCATCGGGATGAACAGCTCGCGGTCGGGCAGCATGACGATGACGAGCAGCAGCCCGAGCCACCCGCTGCGCGTCGCCGCGACGAGGATGCCGACCGTCGTCGCGCCGACCGCGAGCGTGATGTCGACGGACGGCCAGAACCCGTGCACGGCGAACCCGAGCGACGCCCCGACGAACGTCGCCGGGAAGATGCGCCCGCCCCGGAACCCGACGGAGCTGGCGATGAGCAGCGCGACGAGCTTGATCAGCGCGTACGTCAGGAAGCCCAGCCCGGTCGTCGTGGCCATCAGGCCGGGCAGCTCCTTCATCTGCTCCAGGCCCTTGAACAGCGTGATCGGGCCGCCTGCGGCGCCCAGCAGACCGAGCACCAGCCCGCCGGCCGTGAGCAGCAGGACCGGGTGGCGCACGCGGTGCACGAACCGGTGCAGGGGCGTGAAGGCGTAGGCCGCGAGCACCCCCACGGCCGAGGCGACCACGGCGAGCACGATCGCCAGGCCCATGTCGCCGAGCGACGTGGTCACGTAGTCAGGCAGGCCGATGTCGAAGGTGAGGTCCGGCGAGAGCTGCATCGTCGTCAGGGCGCCCGTGGTCGCCGCGACGAGCGGTCCGAACATGCGGTCCCAGATCGGGATCCGCTTGTCGCCGGGGTCGATCTCCGTGAGCATCAGCGCGGCTGCGAGCGGCGTCCCGAACATCGCCCCGAGCGTCGCGGCGGTCGTGAGGATCACCCACTGCGGCGGCGCGATCGCCTTGAGGTACCGCCCGCCGAACCACACGACCAGCGCGGCGTTGATCCCCATGATCGGGTTCTCGGGGCCGAGGCTGACGCCGCCGGCGAGCATGAGCACCATCGCGAGGGCGAGCCCCGGGACGACGCCGATCTTCAGCGGCGCCTCGACGAGCCCGGCGGTCGCCGGGTCGGGACCGGCGTGGCCCGGCGCGAAGCGGACCACGAGCCCGACGAGCAGGCCCGTCAGCGTGAGGATGACGACGATCCACACGGGGTCGTCGCGGGACAGCCCGAACACGCCCGACAGGTCGTCCCACAGCCAGCCCTCGATCACGCCCGCGAGCGCGCTCAACCCGACGAGGGTGACCGAGCAGACGACGCCGACCACGGCAGACGGCACCGTGAGGGCGAGCAGGCGTCGGACGGGGACGCGGAAGTCGGTGTCCGGCATCGTCATGGGCGCTCCTCGGGTCGTCGTCCAGCGTCGCCTCTCAGGGCGGTCGGCCGCGTCACCCGCACCGGATGACACGGGGCGGCCGCCCGGCGGCGGGGGTCGTCACGGCTGCAGCGACGCCTCCTGCGGCTCGGACAGCGACAGCACCGCGGCGACGACGCCAGGCTGCGCGGCGATCCGGCGCTCGAGCGCGGCGAGCACGTGCGACGCCTCGGTCTCGTCCGGGTCGCCGTCCAGGTCCACCGCGCCGATGAGGAAGATCTGCTGCGCGCCCATGTACTGCAGGTGCAGCTGCGTGACTCGTGCGATCTCCGGCTGCTCGAGCAGCGCCGTGATCGCCGCCCGCTGCAGCCCCTCGTCGGCCGTCTGCCCGACGAGGAACCGGCGGTTGCGGTCGATGAGCACCACGGCGACGACGCCGAGCAGCACCCCGACGAGGATCGAGCCGACCGCGTCAGGCACGGTCGACCCGGTGGTCTGGTGCAGCCCGATGCCGACGGCCGCGATGAGGATGCCGACGAGCGCGGCGGCATCCTCGAAGAACACCGCCCGCACGGTCGGGTCCGACGTCGCGAGGACGTGCTCGATGACGTCCTGCTCGCGCTTCGCCGCCGACCGCTTCGCCTGCCTGGACGCCTGGAAGAACGACACGCCCTCCAGCACGAACGACACGGCCAGCACCGCGTACGCGATGCCGAAGTCCGTCGCCGGCTCGGGGTGCACGAGCTCCTGGACGCCATGCGTGATCGACACCCCGGCACCCACTGCGAACAGCCCGATCGCCGCGAACAGCGACCACACGTACACCTCGCGGCCGTACCCGAACGGGTGCGTCCGGTCCGCCGGACGGGAGGCCTTGCGCTGGGCCAGCAGCAGGAACACCTCGTTGCCCGTGTCCGCCCAGGAGTGCGCGGCCTCCGCGAGCATCGACGCGGCACCCGTCAGCACCGCGGCAGCGGTCTTCGCGACGGCGATCAGCAGGTTCGCCGCGAACGCGACGGCGACCGTGAGCGTGCTCTCGCCCCCGGTCTCCTGCGCCTGCTCGGCCGCGCCCGCCGGCAGCACGGGCACGACCGGCTCGCCCCGTTCCCCGTCCGCGGGTCGCTCGTCACCCATGCACCCGTGAGTAGCACAGCCCGGCACCCCCCGCCCGCCCGCGGCCCTTGCACCGCCCCGGTGGCCGGGGTCGTCGGGATGGGTGTGTGATGGGGCCGTCCCCAGGTCACGGCAAGGAGGCCGCCCATGTCGACGCACGCCGCCGCCTTCCCGCCGGGCACGCCGGCGTGGGCGGACATCACGGTCCCGGACGTCCCGAAGGCGGAGGCGTTCTACGGCCCGCTGCTCGGCTGGGAGTTCGTGGTCGGCGGGCCCGAGACGGGCGGCTACGTGCAGGCGACGCTCGACGGTCGGCGGGTGGCGGGCATGGCCGAGCCGATGGGTGAGGACCCGGCGCCGCCGGCGGCGTGGTGCGTGTACCTGGCGACCGACGACGTCGCCGGCACGACGGCGGCCGTGACCGACGCGGGCGGTCAGGTGCTCGTGACGGGCATGGCGATCCTCGACATGGGCGTGATGGCGATCTACGTGGATCCGACGGGGGCCGTGTTCGGCGCGTGGCAGCCCGGCACGCACACCGGGTGGGACGCCGTCGACGAGCCCGGCTCGGTGGTGTGGTCGGAGGTCATGACGCACGACCAGCCCGCCGCGCTCGACTTCTACCGGCGCGTGTACGGGTGGGGCGTCGACGACATGTCGGCGCCGGGGTTCACGTACGCCACGGTGTCGGTGGACGGCCAGACGGTCGCGGGCGTCGGCGGCTACGGCAGCCAGGTCGGCCCGGACGCGCCCGCCGCGTGGACGTTGTACTTCGGGGTCGACGACACGGACGTGTCCGCGACCAGGGCGGCCGAGCTCGGCGGCACGGTGGTGAGCCCGCCGACCGACACCCCGTACGGCCGGATGGCCCTCGTGCAGGGCCCGTTCGGCGAGGTCTTCGCGCTGATGGGCCCGAACGCCGAGCAACCCGCGGCGCAGGGCTGACCGGTGGCCCGGGCGGTGGGCGGCGAGAGCGGCCGGGACCTCGTCCGGGCCGCGGGCCGACGACGGGACCGCGTCGGGACGTCCGTAGGCTGACCGTCGTGAGCCTGCCGTCCGACGCCTTCCGCCACGTGGCGTCGCGCCCGCACGAGCCGCTGCGCACGTTCCACCCGCGCCGGGCGGCCCTGGGCAGGGAGCGCCAGGACGCGCTGGAACGGCTGTGGCCGCGGTTCGGCTTCTCGGTGCACGACGACGACCACGGCCCGATGCCCCGGACGCCCGACGGGATGCTCGACGTGCGCGCCCTGTTCGGCCGGGACGCGCCGCTGGTGCTGGAGATCGGCTCGGGCATGGGCGAGACGACGGCCGCGATGGCCGCCGCCGACCCCGGCCGCGACTACCTGGCGATGGAGGCGCACCTGCCGGGGGTCGCGAACCTGCTCGGGCTCGTCGAGGAGCTGGGCCTGACGAACGTCCGCGTGGGGCACGGCGACGCGCTCGACCTGGTCCGCCGCGCGCTGCCCGAGGGGTCGCTGGACGCGGTGCACGTGTTCTTCCCCGACCCGTGGCCCAAGGCCCGGCACCACAAGCGCCGACTGGTGCAGCCCGCGCACGTCGCGCTGCTGCGGTCCCGGCTGCGTGTCGGCGGCACGCTGCACTGCGCGACCGACTGGGTGCACTACGCCGACCAGATGCTCGAGGTGCTGACCGCCGACCCGGGGCTCGTGAACACGGCCACGGGGTTCGTGCCACGGCCCCCGCACCGGCCGGTGACCAAGTTCGAGCAGCGCGGCCTGGACCTGGGCCACGAGGTGCGCGACGTCGTGGTGCGGAGGGTTCGATGACGCAGGACGCGACGACGGGCGCGACGACGGGCGGGCGGGAGTTCCGGGTGCTCATCGTGCCCGGGGTCAACCCGGACCGGTGGCTGCGGGTGTGGCAGGAGCGGCTGCCCGACGTGCCGGTCCGGCTGCTGCACGCCGACCCGTCCGACGCCGTCACCGCCCTGCGCGCAGGCGGCACCGACGTGGCCCTGGTCCGCCTCCCCGTCGACCGGGACGGCCTGCACGTCATCCCGCTCTACACCGAGGCGACCGTCGTGATGGTGCCCAAGGACCACGTGTTCTCGGTCGCCGAGGAGGTCACCCCCGACGACCTGGCCGACGAGACGGTGATCCGTCCGGACGACGACCTCGTGGGCTGGTCGGACGCGCCCGGCACCCCGTTCGCGGGCGGAGCCGTGCCGACCACCCCCGACGCGGTCGACCTGGTCGCGGCCGGCGTCGGCGTGCTGCTGCTCCCCCAGTCGGTGGCCCGACTGCACCAGCGCCGCGGACTGACGGCCCGCCCGGTGGTCGACGCCCCGGGGTCCCCGATCGGCCTGGCGTGGCTCGTCGACGCCGAGGACGACCTCACGCAGGAGTTCATCGGCATCGTGCGCGGCCGCACGGCCGGGTCGTCGAGGGGCCGGGGAGCACCGCCCGCCGAGCCGGCGCAACCGAAGGCCGAGGCGAGGAAGAAGCCGCCGTCGTCGCAGCGCGGCGGAGCGTCGAGAGGTCACGGTCCTTCGTCCGGCACCGCGAAGAAGACCCCGGGCCGAGCCGCGAGCGCCAGCCGCGGCGCACGCAAGCCGCGCCGGGGCCGCTGAGCGCATGTCCGACGCACGCGGCACGGATCCCGGGCTCACCGGGCGTGCGCGCGGCCTCGCCACGGACCAGCTGCGACGCCTCCAGGGCACCGGCGCGTGGCGGCTCTGGACCGCGTGCGCGACGGGGTTCGTGCGGATCGAGCCCTTCGACCGGGCCATGACCCTCGCCGCCCAGGCGTTCACGTCGATCGTGCCCGTGCTCATCGTGGCTGCCGCGTTCGGGCCGTCCCACCGGGGGCCGGGCGACGCGCTCGCCGACGCGGTCGGCCTCTCGCCCGAGGCCCGCGACGCCCTCGCCGGCAGCGTGCCGACGAGCGCGCAGGTCAGCAGCAGCATCGGCGTCGCCGGGATCCTCGTCGCGCTCATCACCGCGACCGCCTACTCGCGGGCGCTGGAGCGGATGTACGCGAAGATCTGGGAGGTCGAGCGACCCGGCCTGCGGACGGCGTGGCGGTGGCTCGCGACCATCGTCGCGGTCGTCGCAGCCGTCGCGCTGCTGCGGATCACCCGCGAGGCCACCGCCGGGGGGACGTGGTCCGGAGTCGCCGACGCGGCCGCCGAGATCCTGGTGTGGACCGCCGTGTGGACGTACGTCCCGTGGGTGCTGCTGCAACGCGAGGTGGCGGCCCGCGTGCTGCTGTGCGGCGGGCTGCTGTCCGCGGTCGCACTCGCCGTGATGAGCGCCGTCGGGGCGATCTACCTGCCGATCGCCCTCGAGACGGGCGCGCGGCAGTTCGGGGTGCTCGGGATGACGTTCGCGTACATCGGGTGGCTGTTCGCGCTGTCGTTCGCCGTCCTCGTCGCGTCGGTGGTGGGACGGGCGTGCGCGCTGGACGACGGGCGGCTCGGGCGCGTCGTGCGCGGGGAGCCGCTGTCCGACTGGCACGACGCGGGCTGACCCGCCTGCGGGCGGCCAGCCGCACCGCAGGACGTCGGGCCGGAGCCGTCAGGCCCGCTCGGCCTCCGCGCGACGGTCCGCCTCACGCGCCCGCAGGCGGCGCTCCTCGCGGCGGACCTCCTCCTGCGTGGCCCGCTCGCGCACGAGCCACTCGGGCGGGTCGGCCACGAGCGCGGCGATCTGCTCGGTGGTGAGCGGCTCGGTCACGCCGCCGCGCGCGAGCCCGCTGATCGACACGCGCAGCCGCCCGGCGACCACGTTGCGCGGGTGTGGGCCGTCGCGGTGCAGGTCCACGAGCCACTGCGGGGGGTTGCGCTGCAGCTCGGCGAGCTCCTCGCGCGTGATCGTCCCCTGCTGGAACTCCTCAGGGGTCGCCGGCAGGTACACGTCGAGCTTGGCGGCCGCCGTGGACGGCTTCATCTCCTGGGACTTCTTGGGGGTCACGGGACCAGGGTAACGAGCACGCCGCCCGTGGCCGGCCCCGCGACAGGGACCGGCCGCGGCGAGGCTCACGCGTTCGGGTCGACGGGCGGCGTGTGCCAGATCCGGTCGATGTAGTCGCGCATGCTGCGGTCCGACGAGAAGAACCCGGAGCGCGCCACGTTGAGGACGGCCGAACGGGTCCACGCGTCCGTGTCGGCGTACGCGGCGTCGACCCGTTCCTGCGCGTCGAGGTAGGACTGGAAGTCGGCGAGCACCAGGAACCGGTCCTCCTGCAGCAGGTTCGCGACGACGGGCTCGAACACCCGGCGGTCGCCGCCCGAGAACTTGCCGGACGCGATGAGGTCGAGCGCGTGCCGCAGCGTGCGGTTCGACTCGTAGTACGACGTCGGGTGGTAGCCGGCGTCGACGATCTCGGCGACCTCCGGCTCGGTGAGACCGAACAGGAAGAAGTTCTCGTCGCCGACGAGCTCGCGGATCTCGACGTTCGCGCCGTCGTCGGTGCCGATGGTGAGCGCGCCGTTGAGCGCGAACTTCATGTTGCCCGTGCCGGACGCCTCCTTGCCGGCGAGCGAGATCTGCTCGGACAGGTCGGCCGCCGGGATGAGCGTCTCGGCGAGCGTGACGTTGTAGTTCGCCGGGAACACGATGCTGAGGCGCCCCTTGACCGCCGGGTCCTCGTTGATGGTCCGGCCCACCGCGTTGATGAGCCCGATGATCTGCTTCGCCATCCGGTAGCCGGGGGCCGCCTTCGCACCGAACGCGAACGTGCGTGGCGTGACCTTCTCGACGTCGAGCGTGCCGGACGTGATCTGCTCGTACAGCGACACCACGTGCAGCAGCTTCAGCGTCTGCCGCTTGTACTCGTGCAGGCGCTTGACCATGACGTCGAGCATCGTGTCGGGGTCGAGCTCGATCCCGTCGCGCTCGCGCAGCACGCCGACGAGGCGGTGCTTGTTGTTCGTCTTGACCTCGCGGAACAGCCGCCGGAACTCGGCGTCGTCGGCGAGCGGCTCGAGCTCCTTGAGGCGCTCCAGGTCGGTGACCCACCCGTCGCCGATCGCGCCCGTGATGAGCCCCGACAGCCCCGGGTTGGCGAGCCGGACGAACCGGCGGGGCGTGATGCCGTTCGTGACGTTCGTGAACTTCTCCGGGAAGTAGTCGGAGAAGTCGCTGAGCACCTTGTCGCGCAGCAGCTGCGAGTGCAGAGCCGCGACGCCGTTGACCTTGGTGCCCGCGACCGTCGCGAGGTACGCCATCCGGACGGACCGCTCGGGGTGCTCGGCGATGATCGACATGCGCCGCACCCGCAGCTCGTCGTCCGGGTACCGCTCGCGCACGCCCTCGAGGAACTCCTCGTTGATCCGGTAGATGATCTCGAGGTGCCGGGGCAGCAGCCGGCCCATCAGCTCCGCGGACCACACCTCGAGCGCCTCGGGCAGCAGCGTGTGGCACGTGTAGGCGAACACCTGCTGGACGGTCGCCCACGCGTCGTCCCACGCCCAGCCGCGCTCGTCGACGAGGATCCGCATGAGCTCGGGGATCGCGATGACGGGGTGCGTGTCGTTCAGCTGGAAGATGATGCGCTTCGGCAGGTTGTGCAGGTCGAAGCCCTCGGGCAGCACCTGGTCGAGGAAGTTGCGCAGCGAGCACGCGACGAAGAAGTACTGCTGCTGCAGGCGCAGCTCCTTGCCCTGCGGGGTCGAGTCCTCGGGGTACAGGACCTTCGAGATGTTCTCCGCGAACGTCTGCGCCCGGACGGCCTCGGCGTAGTCGCCCGCGTTGAAGATCTCCAGGTCGAACGCGCGGGTCGCCTGCGCGCTCCACAGCCGCAACGTGTTCACGCGGCCGTTCTCGTAGCCCGGGACCATGTAGTTGTACGGGACGCCGAGCACGCTCCAGCCCGGCACCCACCGGGTCCGCTCGGTGCCCTCGTCGTCGTACGTCTCGGTGTGACCGCCGAAGTTCACCGTGACGGCGGCCTCCGGGTGCGGGAACTCCCACGGCGACCCGAGGGCCAGCCAGTTGTCGGGCTTCTCCACCTGCCAGCCGTCGACGAACGTCTGCCGGAAGATGCCGTACTCGTAGCGGATGCCGTACCCGATGCACGGCACGTTCATCGTCGCGAGCGAGTCCACGAAGCACGCCGCGAGCCGGCCGAGGCCGCCGTTGCCGAGACCCGGCTCCACCTCGGCGTCGCGCAGCGTCGCGAGGTCGATCCCGAGGTTGCCGAGCCCCTCCTCGACGACGTCCTGCAGGCCCGACGCGAGCAGCGCGTTGTCGAGCTGCCGTCCGAGCAGGAACTCCGCCGACAGGTAGGCCACCGACTTGGCCTGGAGCTCCTGCTGACGACGCAGCGTCTCGAGCCACCGGACCATGAGGTAGTGCCGGACCGTCCTCGCCAGGGCGAGGTACTGGTCGTTGACCGAGGCCCGGGACAGGTCGACGCCCTGCCCGAAGTTGAGCTCACGCAGGAACTCGCGTGTGAAGCCGTCGACCGTGCGCTCGCGGGTGGCGATGGGTTCCGTGTTCTGGGTCACCTTTCGCACGCTAGCCACGACCGGGGGTCGCATGCCAGGCGGGAGGACCACGAAGTACGTCACCACGTCGCCCGGGGCATCCGAGCACGTCGCGTTCGACGCTCAAGTCGAGCATCTCGACTGTCGATATGGCCGGCGGGAGCAGCACATCGATCGTCGATATGGAGGTCGGGCCGATGACCACGACGGGGAGCACTGGCACGACCGTGCGGCGGGACGTCGCGACGGCGACCGTCGTCGGGATCGTCGTGGTCGCCGCCTGGCTGGCCGTCGTGGTCGGCGTGGTCGCCGGGGTGCGTGGCGTGCTCGACGGCGCGGCCGCGGTGCCCGTCGCGATGGGCCCGTCCGCACCGGCATGGTCGGAGGTCGTCGTGCCCTGTGTCGAGGGCGACGGGTGCGAGCCGTCGGTCTCCGCCGACGTGTGGCCGTCGGGCGAGCCGCTGCCGGCACAGCCGTCCGGGCCGCTGAGGCTCTGGGTGCTCGACGCGGACCCCCTGACCGCCGCGCTCGCGGGGGTGCCCGACTGGCTCGGGCTCGTCACCGGCGGAGTCGTGACGCTGCTGCTCCTCCCGGTGCTCCGCGCGACGGCGGCGGGCCGCCCGTTCGCAGCCGGTGGTGCTCGGCGGCTCACGGTCGCGGCGGCCGTCGTCGCGGGTGCGTGGCTGCTGGCGCTCGCCCTGCCCGCGCTCGCGGGCCCGCGGGTCGTCGCGCTCAGCGAGCAGGCGCCCCTCAGCGACGGGGTCCGCACGTGGGACCTCCCGTCCGGGTGGCTCGTCCCGGACGTCCACGTGACCTGGTGGCCGCTCCTCGTCACGCTGCTGCTGGGGGCGCTCGCGGCGGCCGCCGCCCGCGGCGCGCGCCTGGCGGCCAACACCGAGGGGCTCGTGTGAGCGACGACGACACGCCCCACCGGGTCGTGTGCCGGCTCGGCGCGCTGCTCGACGACCGTGGCATGACCCTCGTGCAGCTCGCCGTCGCGACGGGCATCACGGTGGCGAACCTGTCCGTGCTGAAGAACGGGCGGGCGCGGGCGATCCGGTTCAGCACGCTCACGGCGGTGTGCGACGCGCTCGGGTGCACCCCGGGCGACCTGCTCGACCTGGAACCGGCGTGAGCTAGCCCTCGCGACGACCTCCGGACCAGGTCCAGCGCGTCCTGCGCGAGGAGCTCGCGGAACGCGGAGTGCCCGTCTACCACCTCGTCGAGGACATCGCGGGCTTCGTCCCGAACCGGACTGACGCCGACACGCGACGACGAGCCGGACGTCCTGGCGCAGCGACGCAGCGACGCATCGGGTCTACTGTTCGCGTCGTGCCAGAGCGCCCTGTCGACCGCGTCGCCCGGCATCGCGACGACACGCGGGTCGTCAAGGCGGGCGGCACGCGGTCCCGCGTCGCGACCACGCTGCTGGTCGGCGGGCGGCTGCTCCCGGTGGTGACCGTGGCGGCGGTGGCGTGGAGCCGCCTCACGCGCGACTCCTGGGCGGGAGCGCCGCTGGACGACGCGGGCTTCTCGACCGCATGGCAGCCGAACCTCGCGATGGCGCTCTGCGTCGTCCTAGGGTTCGCGTTGCCCTTCGTCGTCCTTCCGGTGGGCTCGTCGGCGCTCGCGACCGGCAAGGGCGACCGCCTGTCGCTGGAGTCCTCGCCGCACGGTGCCGGCCGGAACCATTCACGGTCCGCCGCCCGCCGGCTGTTCACGCACGAGCAGCTGCGGGAGGCGATGGCCGGGATCGAGTTCCGTGACACCGACGCGTTCATCGACGAGATCCCCGCGGCGTACAAGGACGTCGAGCGGGTCATGGCCGACGCCGCCGACCTCGTCGAGGTCCGCCACACGCTGCGGCAGATCCTCAACGTGAAGGGCGACTGACGCATCGGCCCCCACTCGTTCACCGGGTGGGGGCCGGACTCGCTCTGAACGGCGGTCCGAGAACGTCGGCCAACCGCCGATCGGCGCCCCACACCGCTCGTCGGTCGAGAACGAGCCCGAACGGTGGCGTGAAGCCATCGCGGTCCGGGAAAGAGCTAGTCCGCTGCCTCGTGGACTGCCACATCGGTGCGGACGCCGCCAAACGGAACGGGTCGCCTGTGGATAACCGTCAATGGCCGGCGCGGCCGACCTGTAGACAGCCTCCACTGCTTGAAGAGTTAAGAGTACGGGGGCAGGTATGGACGACGCCGAGGCGGCGTATATTGCTGGGTTCTTCGACGGCGAAGGATCCCTCGGGATATACAGCAACGGCACGACTGGGCGTTGCTTGCGAGCGCAGATCACGCAAGCCGAGTCCAAGGAAGCTCGGGAGACGCTTGAGCGCTGGCGCGCGCGATGGGGCGGTTCGCTCTGCACACTGAATCGGTCGCTGCGTCGCCACGCAATGATCTGGCAGGTAAGCGGCGACAACGCGGCCGACTTTCTTCGGGAGATCCGGCCATGGCTCCGACTCAAGGCGGATCAGGCTGACATCGCTATTGCGTGGCAGTCGGCCCGCCCAGCGACGCGCCGAGACGAGCGAGGTCGCATTCTCGGAAGGACCCCGGCCGAAAGGGCACGCGACGATCTGGCGGCCGCCACTCTCGTGGCCATGAAGCGGCCAGCGGCCGAGCCTGCCGACCTCGTCGAGGTCCGGCACACGCTGGGGCAGATCCTCAACGTAGAGGGCGACTGACGGCCGTCGGCGCGACATGTCGAGACCCCGCGCGATCTGATGGGTCCATGAGCACCGTCCCGAACATCGCCCTGAACAACGGCGTGCAGATCCCGCAGCTCGGCTACGGCGTCTTCCAGATCCCGCCCGAGCGGACCAAGGACGCGGTCCTCCAGGCGTTCGACGTCGGCTACCGCCACATCGACACCGCGCAGAGCTACCGCAACGAGGAGGGTGTCGGCGCGGCGCTGCGGGAGTCCGGGCTGGCCCGCGGCGACGTCTTCGTGACCAGCAAGCTGAACAACGGCGCGCACGCCCCCGCGGCCGCGCACGAGGCGTTCGACCGGACGCTGGAGCGGCTCGGCACCGAGTACGTCGACCTGTTCCTCATCCACTGGCCGCTCGCGATGCTGAGCGACTTCGTGGAGACCTGGCGGGCGCTCGAGGACATCTACGCGTCCGGACGGGCCAGGGCCATCGGGGTGTCGAACTTCCAGCGCGCCCACCTGCGCCGGCTGCTGGAGGAGACGGACGTCACCCCCGCCGTCAACCAGATCGAGGTGCACCCCTACCTCACGCAGGTCGGCCTGCGAGCGCTCGCGTTCGAGCACGGGATCGCCGTCGAGGCGTGGTCTCCCCTCGGCCAGGGAGCCGTGCTGGGCGACGAGACGATCGGGCGCATCGCACGGAGCCACGGCAGGACGCCGGCGCAGGTGATCCTGCGGTGGCACCTCCAGCACGGCCACGTCGTGTTCCCGAAGTCCTCGACACGGGCGCGCGTGGAGGAGAACTTCGACGTCTTCGACTTCGTGCTGAGCGACGAGGACCTCGTGGACATCGACCGCCTGAACCGGGACGAGCGCACGGGTCCGGACCCCGACACGTTCGACCGGATGCCCCCGGCCTGACGGGCTCAACCGCGCGGGCCCGGCCCCGGCTCGCGTGTGCTCCGTGGGCGGCCTGGTCCGCGGGTGGGTCCGGCCTCGGCCGGGAGGCGGCCGGCGTCCTTGAGCGCCCGGCGGAGCAGCATGTCGATCTGCGCGTTGACGCTGCGCAGGTCGTCGGCGGCCCACCGGGCGAGCGCGGCGTGCACGGCGGGGTCGAGGCGGAGCAGGACCGCGTGGCGCTCGGCGGCGGCTCGCCGACGCTCCGCCCCCGACCCGTCGGAGGTCGCCATCCTCAGGAGTACAGCGAGCCGGTGTTGACGATCGGGGTGGCCCGGCTCTCGCCGCACAGGACGACGAGCAGGTTGGACACCATCGCGGCCTTCCGCTCGTCGTCGAGCACGACGATGTCGTCCTGCTCGAGCCGCGCGAGGGCCTGCTCGACCATCCCGACGGCGCCGTCGACGATGCGCTCGCGGGCCGCGATGATCGCGCCGGCCTGCTGCCGCTGCAGCATGGCCTGCGCGATCTCGGGGGCGTAGGCGAGGTTCGAGATGCGCGCCTCGACGACCTCGACACCCGCGATGACGACGCGCGCCGCGACCTCGGTGGCGATCTCGGCGGACACGACATCGGTCGCGCCGCGGAGGCTGTTCTCGCCGTGCTCGGCGTGATCGTACGGGTGCGACATCGCGACGTGCCGCAGCGCGGACTCGGACTGGACGCGCACGAAGTCGGTGTAGTCCTCGACGGCGAACGTCGCGCGGGCGGTGTCGGCGACCTGCCAGACGACGATCGCGGCGATGTTCACCGGGTTGCCGTCCGCGTCGTTGACCTTGAGCTCGTTGGTCTCGAAGTTGCGGACCCGCACGGACACCTTGTGCCGCCGCGTGAGGGGCATCGCGACGACGAGGCCGGTGCGCCGGATCGTGCCGACGTAGCGGCCGAAGAGCTGCAGGACGCGGGTCTGCCCGGGGCTGACGACGGAGAGCGAGCCGAACGCGAGGATCGAGCCGAAGAACGCGAGGATCCCGGCGAGGACGAACAGCCCGTCGTCCTCGGTGTCCGCGAGGATGAACATCCGGATCATCACGACGAGCAGGACGAACGCGAGCAGCAGCACCGGGAGGGCCACGGCGGCGCCCGCGGACCGGGCCTCGCGCTCCTCGACCTCGACGCGCGTCCCGGCGTGACCGACGGGTGCGCCTGCCGGGATGCCACCGGTCGACTCCTGCGGCGGGACGTGCGTGTCGGTCATGGCAGCCTCCATCGGGATCCGAGCGATATCAAAGTGATATCACAATTGTGGCTGTGGTCGACGAGGGACGGAAGTCCCAGAACGACGACGCCCGGCCGGCCGACAGGGAGCACGGGACCGTCGCACGCCGTGACGGTCCCGCCCTGTCGCGTCGACCCCCGGAGCACCCGCCATGCGTCTCGGCCCACCCCCGTGGGTGCTCCCGTGACGGCCGTCCTCGGGCTCGTGTGCCTGCTGCTCTCGGCGTGCGGGACGGTGCCCCAGCTCGTGCGGGTGCGGACGACGGGTGACGTGGCCGGGCTGAGCGTCGCGGCGCTGCTCAGCTCGCTGGTCTCCGCCGTCGGGTGGGGCGTGTACGGGGTGCACCTCGGGGACGTGTGGGTCGTCGCGCAGTCGGTCGCCGCGTTCCTGCCGACGGCGGCGACCGTGCTGGTCGCGCTGTCCGCCGGTGCGTCGCGAGCGGGCATGCGGGTGCCTGCGGTGTGGGCGTCGGTGCTGGTCACCGCGTCCGGTGCTGCGTGGCGCCACGGGATCGGCGTCGTCACCGTGGTGCTCGGGTGCTCGGTGCTGTGGCTGGTCGCGCCGGCGGCGCTCACCGCGTGGCGGTCGGCCGACGTGTCCGGGATCGCCGGCGGCACGTGGGCACTCCTGGCGGTGAATGGCCTGGTCACGGGCGCGTACGGGGTCGTCGCGGACGTGCCGGCGAACCTGGTCTACGCGGTCGCGGCGCTCACCGGCGCGGCGGCGGTCCTGCTCCGGCTGCACCTCGCACGTCGTGCCACCGGCGCACCCGCGCTGTCGCCGCCGTGGACGCGGGCCGCCGACGCGCTCGTCCGGCCCCGCGGAGACACCACCGCCCACGGGCTACCGTGCTCGGGTGGCGACGAGCAGCGGCGGGCCGACGATCACGCTCCGGCCGTACCGGTCCCCCGACGACGCCCCGGCGACGTTCGCCGTCTTCCAGGCCGCGGTCCGGCAGACGGCCGCCGCACTGTACGACCCGGAGCAGATCGAGGCGTGGGCAGGCCCGGCCGACGCGGACCTGACCGGTTGGGACGTCCGCCGGCGTGAGGCGGCGACGGTCCTGGCGGAGTCGGACGGCGAGGTCGTGGGCTTCTCCGACCTTCGGCACGACGGCCTGGTCGACATGCTCTTCGTCCACCCCCGGGCCGGCGGCCGCGGAGTCGCACGGATGCTCGTCGAGGCCGTGCAGGCCGACGCCCGGTCCCGTGGGCTGACGATGCTGCGCACGTTCGCCAGCCGGAGCGCGAAGCCGGCGTTCGAGCGTCTGGGGTTCTCGGTCGTCGAGTACCGGCCCGACAACACGGCGCGGAACGGCGTCGTCGTCCCCAACTACGAGATGCGCTGCGTGCTGTCTCCGGAATGAGTTCAAGTACCGGACGCACATCGTCCGGAACCGTTCCTACCGTCGGTCGCATGACGACCTACGAGCAGTTCGGAACACCTCTCGCCGGGACCGACGTCGAGCACCTCGTCGGCTCCCTCGACCTCATGCGCGTCACGTTCCGCTGGAAGACGGACGACCTCGACGCCGCCGGCCTCGCCCAGACCGTCGGCGCCTCCAAGCTCACGCTCGGCGGCCTGCTGAAGCACCTCGCCGCCGTCGAGGACACCTACTTCTCGTGGCACCTCGCCGGGCAGCACCCCGGCCCGATCTGGCACCCCGAGCGCTGGGAGGAGAACCACTCCGAGCTCCTCGCGGCGGGCGACGACACCCCCGGCGACCTCTACGCGATCTGGGACGGCGCCGTGCACCGGTCGCGCACCCGGCTGCGGGACGCGCTCGCGGGCGGTGGGCTCGACCAGCTCGTGCACCGGGCCGACGACGCCGGGAACCACGTGAGCCTGCGGCGCCTGCTGTTCGACCTCGTCCAGGAGTACGCGCGGCACACCGGTCACGCGGACCTCATCCGGGAGGTCGTCGACGGGCGCGTCGGGGAGGACCCGCCCGACGGGTGGCGGCCCAGGGCCGGCGACCCGCTCACGTGGCTGTGGCGGGCGTGACGTCGTCGGGCCCGGCGCGGTGGACGCCCGCGGGGGTGGACGGGCCGGACGGTCCGCCGTCCCGCCCGGCGGTCGGGGGCGTCGAGGCGTTCGCGGCGCTGCTCGGGTCGGCGCTGTCCGTCGCGCCGGTCGCGCCGCTCGTCGCCGAGATCATCCGCCGGCCCAGCGACCGCACGGTGGCGAGCAGCTCGGGGCCGCCGATCACGCGGAAGGGCACCGGCAGAGCGGCGAGGCGCTCGGCGTACCAGTAAGGGTTGCTGGTGGTCGCGACCAGCCGGCACGACGAGCCGTCGACCGCCTCGAGCCGCCCGATGGTCCGCGGCACCCACGCCCGGGCCCGGTGCACGGGCGCGTCGATGACGACCTCGACCGAGAACTCCCACCCGACGGCCAGGTGCGCTTCGAGCTCGGCGACGGGGTCGAGGTCGTCGGGCGGCACGAACGTCGCGTCGAGCACCTCGACGTCGAGCACGCGGTCCACCCGGTAGGCGCGCCGGGCGTCGGCGTGGTGCGCGTGGCACAGCAGGTACCAACGGCCGTGCCGCACGACGACGGCCCACGGGTCGACGTCGGTGTGCCACGTGCGCCCGCTCTCCGACCGGTACTCCAGGCGCACGGACCGGTGGGCGGTGGACGCCTCGACCAGGGCCGTCGCGGTCGCCGGGTCCGGGCGGGCGGACCCGGTGTCCGGGGCCGGTGACACCCCCGACCGGACCGCCTCGGCCGAGGCGGCGACGCCCGACGGCAGCGACCGCAGGATCTTGCCGAGCGCGGTGCCGACGGGCGCGTCCGGGTCGGCGACGTCGTGGTGGCCGTCGAGCAGAGCCATGACCAGCGCGAGCGCCTCGTCGGCCGAGAACACCATCGGCGGCGGCCGCACCCCACGACCCACCCGGTACCCGCCGTACGGGCCGCGGGTCGCCACGATCGGGATGTCGGCCGCCCGGAGCGTCGCGACGTACCGGCGGGCCGCCCGCTCGGTCACGTCGAGCGCGTCGGCGAGCCGCTGCGCGGTGATCCCGGGCGACCGCTGGATGAGCTCGAGCGCGACGAGCGCCCGCGCCGTCGGGTTCTGCTCCTCGCCCACGACACCCCCTTGGGTAGCGGACGACTTTCGTCCGCTACTCGAGACGGTACTCAGTCCTCGCGGAGCACCACCACGCCCCGGGCCGGGACGCGGTCGCCCGACGAGTGCGACGCACCCCGGACGAGGTCCGTGCCGGACGCACGCAGCGGCAGGTCGGTGCCCGTGTGGTTGATCGCGAACAGCCACGAGCCGGTGTCCGACGAGCGCCGCACGACCTCCAGCCCGCCCGGCGACGGCACCACGGGCTCCACGCCCGCATCCGACAGCACCCGGTCGAGCAGCGCCGCGACGGATGGCCCGTCGAGCCGCGTCGACAGGTACCAGGCTCCCCCGCCGCCCTCGACGGACCGACGCGTCAGCCCCGGCCGGCCCGCGGACGGCCCGTCCGCGAACGTCGCCAGCACCTCGGCCCCGGTCGCGACGAGCCGCTCGCTCCACACCGTCCCGACCGACCCGTCGCTCAGCGACACGACGCCGTCGGCCGGCAGCGGCGCGAACTCCTCGACCCGTACGCCGAGCAGGTCGCGGAACGCCCCGGGGTACCCGCCGAGGATCACGCGGTCGGCCTGGTCGACGATCCCGGAGAAGTAGGTCACCAGAACCTGACCACCGCGCGACACGACCCCAGACAACCGGTCGGAGAGGTCGGACGGCGCGAGGTACAGGGTCGGCACGAGGACCACGTCGTACCCGTCGAGCGCCGCCGACGCGGGCAGCACGTCCACCGCGACGCCCGCGTCGAGCAGGGCGCCGTGCAGGTCGCGCGCGACGTCGAGGTACTGCACGTCGACGCTCGGGTGCGCCTCGAGGTCGCTCGCCCACCACGCGGCCGTGTCCCACAGCAGCGCGACGCGCGACCGCGGGACCACGGACCCGCGCACCTCGGCGAGCCGTCCGAGCACCGCACCGAGCTCCGTCACGGACCGGAACACGTCGGAGTCGCGCCCGGCGTGCGGCACCATCCCCGAGTGGTACTTCTCGGCGCCCGCCCGGGACTGCCGCCACTGGAAGAAGAGCACGCCGTCGGACCCGCGGGCGACGTGCTGCAGCGAGTTGCGCAGCATCTGCCCGGGCTCCTTCGCGAGGTTGCGCGGCTGCCAGTTCACGGCGCTCGTCGAGTGCTCCATGAGGAGCCACGGCCTTCCGCCAGACAGCCCCCGGACCCGGTCGGCGCTGAACGCGAGCTCGGCCCAGCCGCGCGGGTTCTCGGCCCACAGGTAGTGGTCGTTGGACACGATGTCGACGAGCGGCGTGGTCGCCTGGTAGTCGATCTGGTGGAAGTCGCCCATGACCATGTAGTTCGTGGTGACGGGCAGGTGCGGCGTGACCTCGCGCAGCACCGCCGCCTCGGCCTCGAGGTGCGCGACGAACGCGTCGGACGAGAACCGCTCGAAGTCGAGCCGCTGCCCGGGGTTCGGGATGGTCGTGGTGCGGCGCGGCGGCAGGATCTGCTCGAACGACGTGTACCGCTGGCCCCAGAACGCGGTGCCCCACGCGAGGTTGAGCGCGTCGACGTCGGCGTACTGCTTGCCGAGCCAGTCGCGGAACGCCGCCGCCGACACGTCGCAGTAGCAGCGCCCGTTGTGGCACGCGAGCTCGTTGGAGACGTGCCACATCTTCACGGCCGGGTGGTGCCCGTACCGCTCGGCGAGCACGCGGGCGATGCGCGTGGCGTGGTGACGGATGACGGGCGACGACACGCACCACGACTCGCGGCTGCCGTGCGTGAACCGCAGGCCGTCGGCGTCGACTGGCAGCATCTCGGGGTGCTGCAGGTGCAGCCAGACGGGCGGCGCCGCGCTCGGGGTCGCCAGGTCGACGCCGATGCCGGCGCCGTGCAGCAGGTCGAGGATCTCGTCGAGCCAGTCGAACTCGAACCGCCCCTCCTCCGGCTCGAGCTGCCCCCACGAGAAGATGCCGAGGCTGACCAGGTTCACGCCTGCTTCCTGCATCAGCGAGACGTCCTCGGCCCACACCTCCCGCGGCCACTGCTCGGGGTTGTAGTCGGCGCCGAACGCGATGCCGTCGGTGGGCCAGCGGCCCGTCCAGCGGCTCACCGGGTCACCGCCACGAGCACGTCCCACGAGCCGAGCGTGAGAGTGTCACCCGCCGAGACCGGGCCTCCGGGGGCGTCGGCGGGCGGCGGGTCCGCAGGACGGTCGCCGCGCGGGGCGACGAGGACGGACAGGTCGACAGGTACGGTCACGGCGGCGGCCTCCCAGGACCAGTTGTGCAGGACGTGGACGCGGGACCCGTCGGGCCGCGTCGAGGTGTGGACGGTGACGCTCGGCGGCAGGTCCTCCCAGCCGGCGAGCGGCACCGGGACGAGCCACGACGCGAGCGACCGCGCCAGGTCGAGACCCGGGACGGTCCCCACGACGGTGACACGACCCGAGCCGTGCGCGCGCGTCGTGGCCGCCGCCCACGCCCCGAGGTGCGGGTGGTCGAACGTGGCGAGCACGTCCGCGCCGTCGGGCACGAGGCACTCGGCCCAGGCCGTCGCCTCCCCGGTGAGCGCACCGGTCACCGGCACGGGGTCGACGAGGTTGGCGAACTCGTCGTAGGAGGCACCCGCAGCGGTCGCGAGCCGAGCGGGCTGCACCGACGCACGTGCCCGCCCCTCGTGGTCCGCGTACGCGGTGCGCGGCCCGACGACGAGGTGGCCGCCGGCATCGGCGTACCGCAGCAGCCACGTGAGGTCGCCGTCGGACGCCGGGTAGTACCCGGCCGCGACGAGCACGGGATGCTTCTCGACGACCGCCGCCGGGTCGGCGGCGAACAGGTGCTGCGGCCGCACGACCCGCACCTGCAGGCCGGCGTCGAAGACCCCGCGGTAGAACGCGCCGACGATCCGCGGGTAGCTGTTGACGTCGCCCGTCCCGTCGGGCCGCTGCAGCGGCGGCTGGCCCGCGAGCGCGAACCGCGCGTCCGTCGACGACAGGATCGCGACGTCGGCGTCCGGCTCAGCGTCGGCCAACGCGCCGCCGGCCCGACCGAGCTCCGCCCCGAGCAGCGACAGCTCCCGGTAGGCCCGCCCCGGCACGCCGCTGTGCGGCAGGACGCCGCCCCAGTACGTCTCGGCGCCGTAGTGCAGCGTGTGCCAGTGCCAGTACTCGATCATCCGGGCGCCGCGCGCGACGAGCGCCCACGCGGCCTGCCGCCACTGCCCCGGGTACGCGGGGAAGTTCGTCGACGGGCCGCCGATGGACTGCGCGTCCGTCTCGGTGACGAGGAACGGTTCGCCGCGCGACGAGAACATGATGTCGCCGACCTGGAACAGCGCCCACGTGCCGTACGCGGTCCAGTACTGGGCCGGGGTCTGCGACGACGGGTGAGCCAGCGCGTCCTGCATCCCGTAGTACGCGTTCCCGCTGGTCACGTCGAGGACGCTCGCGAGGTCGGCGTCGTCGAGCGCGGGCCGCTCGTACGCGATGCACGTGGTGACGAACTGCTCGTCCCGCGCCAACGCCCGCACCGCCTCGGCCTGCCAGGCGATCATCTCGGTCGTCAGGGACGCCTGGAACCGCCGCCACGCGAGGTCGTACTGCGGCTGGGCGTTCCCGTCGGGCGTCCACAGGTCGGCCCACGTGGACAGCCGGTGCGACCAGTAGACGAGCCCCCACTCGCGGTTGAGCGTCTCGACGTCGCCGTACTTCTGCCGCAGGTGGTCGACGAACCGCTCGAACACCCCGCGGTTGTGCAGCAGGTGCAGGCCGGGCTCGTTGTCGACCTGGAACCCGACGACGGCCGGGTGGTCCCGGTACCGCTCGACGATGCGCCGCAGGATCCGCTCGGCGTGGAACCGGAACGCGGGGTGCGTGAAGTCGGCCTCCTGCCGGGCACCCCACCCCATCGGCTCGCCGGTGCGCAGCTCGCCGGCGACCTCCGGGTACCGGCGGGCCAACCACATCGGCACCGCGTACGTCGGCGTGCCGAGCACCACCTCGATGCCCCGGGCGTGCGCGCCGTCGAGCACGGGCTCGAGCCAGTCGAGGTCGAACCGCCCCTCCTCGGGCTCCCATGTCGACCACACCGACTCGCCGACGCGGATCACCGTGAACCCGGCCGCCGCCATCAGGTCGAGATCCCGCTCGAGCGTCTCCGGCTTGGGGTCGTCGCCCGGTCCCGCGTACTCGTAGTAGTACGCGGCGCCGAAGCGCACACCGTCGTGCTGCACAGCCATGTCTCTCTCTTCCCCGTGGTGCTTTCCGTCAGTCCGCGATCCGGGCGCTCAGCCCTTGACCGCGCCGCTCGCGAGCCCCGACTGCCAGTACCGCTGCAGGTACAGGAAGGCCAGGACGAGCGGGATGATCGAGATGAACGCGCCGGTGATGATCGTCGAGAACAGCGCCCGCGACCCCGAGCCGCCGGCCGCGAGCGCCTGCCACTGCGCGAGCCCGACCGTGAGCGGGTACAGGTCCGGCGAGTTGAGCATGATGAGGGGCAGGAAGTAGTTGTTCCACGTCGACACCAGCGCGAACAGCAGCACCGTGACCATGCCCGGTGCGAGCAGCCGCAGCCCGATGGTGAAGAAGATCCGCAGCTCCCCGGCGCCGTCCACGCGGGCCGCCTCGATGAGGGTGTCGTCGACCGCGTCGGCCGCGTAGACCCGCATGAGGTAGACGCCGAACGGACTGACGAGCGACGGCAGGATGACCGCCCACGGGGTGTTCGTCAGGCCCGCGTTCGCGAACAGCAGGTACGTCGGGATGGTGAGGGCCGTCATGGGGATCATCACTGCGCCGAGGATCCCGCTGAAGATGAGATTGCCCCCGCGGAACCGGTACTTCGCGAACGCGTACCCCGCCATGGTCGCGAGGAACGCGGCGCCGACCGCGCTCACGACCGCGTAGACGAGCGAGTTGCGCAGCCACAGCAGGTACACGCCGTCCTGCGTCGTGAACACGTCCTGGATGTTGGCCCACAGCGAGTTCGTGCCCGAGAACCACAGGCCGAAGCTCGTGAACAGGTCGGCGTTCGACTTCGTCGAGGCCACGACCAGCCACCACAGCGGCAGCAGGAAGTAGAGCAGCGCGACGAACATCGCGACGGTGAGGAGCTTGCTGCGCCGCGGCTGGTCGGACGAGTGCGCCCGGCGGGGCTGCCCGGTCTCGGGGGGCGTCCCGGTGACGACGGGCTCGACGGTGGCGGGGATCGTCGTCATCGCGCTGCACGCTCCTTGCGCTGGGCGGACAGCTGCACCGTGTACGACACGACCATGATGACGATGCCGAGGATGAAGGCGATCGCTGCCGCGTAGTTGCTGTCCCTGTTGATGAACGCGAGGTTGTACGCGTAGAGGTTCGGCGTGTAGTCGATGCCGATCACGTTGGGCGCGATGTTGCGCAGGATGCTGGGCTCGTTGAACAGCTGGAACGAGCCGATCACCGAGAAGATGACGGTCAGCAGGATGGCCGGCCGGATCGCGGGGATCTTGATGCTCCACGCGGTGCGGACCGTCCCCGCACCGTCCACGGCGGCGGCGTCGAACAGCTCGCGCGGCACGGACCGCAGGGCCGCGTACAGGATGATCATGTTGTAGCCGATGAACTCCCAGCTCACGATGTTCATCAGCGAGAACAGCATCCAGTCGGCCGACAGGAACTGCGGCGCGGGCGCTCCCAGCTTCTCGGCGAGCTGCGCGAACGGACCGAAGTCCCCGCCGTACAGGTACCCCCACATGAGGGCCGCGATGACGCTCGGCACGGCGTACGGGATGAAGATGCCGAGCCGGATGAACCGCTGCAGGTACAGCACGCCCGCGTCGAGCAGCAGTGCGAACACCAGCGACAGGCCGAGCATCACGGGCACCTGGATGACCAGGAACACCGCCATGCGGGCCACGCCCGACAGGAACGACGGGTCGGTGAGCGCCCGCGTGTAATTCTCGAGGCCGACGAACGTGTTGCCGCCGACGAGCTGCTCACGGAACAGGCTGAGGTAGCCGGAGTACACGATCGGGACGACGAGGAACAGCAGGAACACGACGACGAACGGGGCGATGAGCACCCACGCGGCGGTGTTCTCGCGACGGCGGAGCCGCGACGGGCCGCGGCGCAGGGCCGTGGGCTTCTCGGGCAGGCGGAGGTCGGCTGTGGTCATGGTGGGTCTCCTCAGGCCGGGTGCGCCGCCCCGCGGGTGTGGGCGCGGGGCGGCGCGGACCGGCGCTACTTGACGGTGAAGCCCTGCTGCTTCGCGTAGCTGACGAGGTCGTCCTGCCACGCCTTGAGCGCGCCGACGACGTCACCCTTGTCGGCGATCGCCTTGCCGACCGTCTCCTGGCCCGCCGAGTAGGCGTAGTCCATGAACGGCAGCCACCCGAAGTCCTCGGGGACGGTCGTCGAGATCTCGGCGAAGAGCTTGTTGACCTCCTGGCCGCCGTAGAACTCGGACTTCTGGTCGGTGAACTCGGGGCTCTCGAGCGTGTCGTTCGTCGTCGGGAAGAGGAACTGCTCGTTCGCCATCATCAGAGTCGACGCGGCGTCGTGGTTGAGCCACAGGGCGAACTGCGCGGCGGCGATCGGGTTCTTGGTGCTCTTCAGCACCGCGTCCGACGACCCGCCCCAGTTGGCGGACACGGGGTCACCGCCCGACTCCCACTGCGGCACCTGCGCGGCCCGCCACAGGCCCGACGTGTTCTCCGCAGTCCCCTGCAGGAACACGGGCCCCCACGCCGCGGTCGGTGCCCAGCTCGCGTACTTGCCGTTCGCGAGGCCCTGGTACCAGGTGTCGGTGAAGTCGGGGTCGACCGAGACGAGGTCCTTCTGGATGAGGTCCTGCCAGTACTGCGCGAGCTGCTGGGCCTTGTCGGAGTTGACGTCGATCGTGACCGTCTTGTCACCGTCCCAGCCGAACGGGCGGGCGCCGATCTGCCACATCATCCCCGCGAACTGGCCCATGTCGTTGCCGGGCAGGTTCGTGATGTACGTGTTCGGGTCGGCCGTGTGGATCGTCTGGGCCGCCGTCGCGAAGTCGTCCCACGTCGCGGGGACCTCGACACCGGCCTTCTGGAACAGGTCGTCGCGGTAGAGGATCCCCATCGGGCCGGAGTCCTGCGGGATGCTCCAGATCTTCGACCCGTCCGTCGACAGCACCTGCTTCCACACCCACGGGACGTAGTCGTCCTTGGTGTCGGCCGGGATGTACGGGGTGAGGTCCAGCAGGTTGTCGCCGAGGGCGAACGACTGCACGTGCTGGAACTCGATCTGCGTGACGTCGGGAGCGCCCTTGCCGGACTGCAGCGCGCTGCGCATCTTCTTGTAGTGGTCGGCGCCCTGGCCGACGTTGACGACCTCGACCTTGATCTTCGGGTACGCCTTCTCGAACAGGTCGACCTCCTTCTGGATGTCGGGCACCCAGGTCCAGAAGGTCAGCGTGGTCGGCGTCTGCATCGCCTTGTCGATGTCGGCCTGGCTGACGGCGGCCGTCGTGGCCTCACCGCCACCCCCGCCGCTGCTGCACGCCGTGAGCGCGAGCGCGGCGACGGCGATGCCTGCCGTGAGTCCCGTGGCCTTGCGACGCCACGTCGTCGTCTTCCTGGACATGCTCCACTCCTTCGTGTTGCGCATGGGTGCTGCGGAGAGCCGCTACCGGGTGGCTGCCGGTGGGGCTGTCGTCTCCCGGACCACGAGCTCGACCGGGACGTCCTCGCGGCGGTCCTGCCGCCGGGGGTTCTCGATGGCGTCGACGAGCATCCCGACGCCGAAGGTGGCCAGGTTGCCGAGGTCCTGCCGGATGGTGGTCAGCGCGCGGGGCAGGTACGCAGCCTCGGGGACGTCGTCGAAGCCGACGACGCTCACGTCGCCCGGGACGTCACGCCCCGCCTCGGTCATCGCGCGCAGCACGCCGATGGCCATCTGGTCGTTCGCGACGAACACGGCCGTGACGTCGGGGTCGGCCGCCAGGTGCACGCCCGCCTCGTACCCGGAGCGCGCGGACCAGTCGCCGAAGCGGACGGGCGGCACCTCGACCCCGGCGGCGCGCAGCGCGCGCTCCCAGCCGTCGAGTCGCAGCCCGCTCGAGCGCCAGCCCTGGGGGCCGGCGACGTGGTGGACGGTGCGGTGCCCGAGGCCGAGCAGGTGCTCGGTGGCCTGCTGACCGCCGCCCGCCTGGTCGGCGTCCGCGACGACCTCGTTGGTCGACACGCCGTACGACCCGGACAGGCTGAGCAGCGGCAGGTCACCGACGCCGCCCGGCGCCAGGGTGAAGATCCCGACGGGCTCGTTGACGACGATGCCGTCGACGCCCTGGTCCAGCAGGTCGCGGAGCGCCGCGGTGATGGTCTCGGGCTCGCCCTCGAGCGTGTTGACCACGGACATCGTGTAGCCCGCGCTCCGGATGGCGTGCTCGGCGCCGACCATGAGGGACGAGGGGCCGTAGTCGGTCGACCCGACGGACAGGACGCCGATGGTCCGGCTGCGCCCGAGGACGAGGTTCCGGGCCGCACGGTTGGGGCGGTAGCCGAGCGTCTTGATGGCCGCGTGCACCCGGTCGCGCACCTCGGCGCTCACGTGCGGGTCGCCGTTGATGACGCGGGAGACGGTCTTCTGCGAGACGCCGGCGGAGCGCGCGACGTCCATCGCGACGACCGGGCGGTGCTTGCTGGTGACGGTCTCGTCGGCCACGGGGTGATGTCCCTTCTCGGCGCCCTTGTCGGATGACTACGTAGTCAAGGCGCCGCGTGACTACGTAGTCAAGTGATCCAGGTCACGAAATGGTGACGGTTTCGATATCTCCGGCCGCGGGAGCGCGACCACCTGACCGCGTCCCCACCGCCCCGTGTCGGAGGTGGTCGTTAGGCTCCCGCGCGGCCCGGGTCGCCGTCCGGGGCCACCACGCACGAGGTGAGGACCGACCATGTACAGCGTCACCCGCGGCGACGGCCCGGCCGTGCTGCTCGTCCACGGCTTCGGCCTGGACCACCGCTTCATGACCCCGCTCGACGACACGATCGCGGCCTCCGGCCGGCGCCGCGTGTACGTCGACCTGCCCGGCATGGGCCGCAGCGCCGACGTCCCCGCGACGAGCTCGGACGACGTGCTCGACGCCCTGACCAGCCTTGTCGCGAGCGAGCTCGGCGGCGAGCCGTTCGCGGTCGTGGGCTCGTCCTACGGCGGGCTCCTGGCACGTGGCCTCGCGGCGCGGCTCGGCGACCAGGTCACCGGGCTCGCACTCCTGTGCCCGGTCGTCGAGGCGGACGTCCGCGACGCTCCACGCCCGCACGTCGCCGTCGAGGACCCCGCGCTGCTCGCGACGCTCGACCCGCGCGAGGCCGCCGAGTACGCGTTCATGGCCGTCGTGCAGTCGCCGCAGACCTGGGCGCTGTTCCGCGACCACGTCCTGCCCGGCATGCGCGCGGCCGACGCGTCGACGCTCGCCGCCGTCCGGTCCGCGTACGCCCTGACCGACCACCCCGAGGCGGACGGCCGGACGTTCGCCGGCCCGACGCTCGTCCTCACCGGCCGCCACGACCACGTCGTCGGGTACCGGGACGCGTTCGGGCTGCTCGAGCACTACCCCCGGGCCACGTTCGCCGTCCTCGACGACGCCGGCCACAACGCGATCCTCGAGCAGCCCCGCGTCGTCGAGGCGCTGCTCACCGAGTGGCTGCGCCGCCTGCCCGGCCCCGCCTGAGCGCGCGCCGGGCCGTCGCCGGAAACACCCCTCTCGGGGGACTTCCGCCCGGAACCGGACAGCGGCACCATAGGCACGCCCGATCGCGAAGCAAGGCCCCGGCCGCCTCGCGCCGGGCCATTGGGGCTGCGGGCAGGGCGGCACCAGCAGCACCGCGACACCGATGCCCACCCGACGCCGAGCCGTGCACGCCGGCCCGACGCCATCGCCCCTCGGCCCGTCGACCACGGGCCCGCACACCGCGACACCTCGACTGGTCCGGCACCGGACCGGCGCCACGCGACACCGAGCCCGGCCCGGCGACACCGGGGAGGAGCGACAGGCATGAGCGAACCCCGCGCGGGCGGCTACCGCGAGCCCCTGGCCGGCGAGTCGCTCGACGAGTACGAGGCCGCCCTCGCCGCGGCCGAGGACGAGGTGGTCGCGGCGATCTGGCGCGCCACCCTCCGCGGCGCCCTGGGCGACACGACGGCGACGCCCCCGGCGACCGAGCCGACCGACCTCCCTGACACCGCGGCAGCGGACGACGGCACCTGACGCCCGACCGGCGCGCCGGCGCGCGCCTCGTACGGACCGGTCCCGTTCCGGTCAGACGCCCTGGACCTTCGCGACCGCCGCGCCGGCGACCTGCGTGAGGACCGACGCGTCGGTCACGCCGAGCGTGAGCAGGGTGATCTGCTCGTCGCCGGCGGCGATCAGCACGGCGTCGATCTCCGCCTCGAAGTCCTCGGACGTGCCGGTGAGCGCGAACGCGACGCTGCCGTCACCGAGCGACGGCACGGGGAGCGTGACGAGCTCGAACGCCGTGACGACGCCGTCCGCGTCGGTCTCCGTGAACGTCGGGCATGCCGCGATCGCCGTCGCCATGGCCGCGATGTCCGCGGCGCTGGTGCCGGGGACGGTCTCGACCTGCTCGGCGACCAGCTGCGTGGTGTCGCCGTTCGTCAGGTGCACCTTGGCGGTCGCCGTGGGGGTGACGTCGTCGGCCTCGATCGCGTCGAGGACCGGCTGGCAGGCGGCGGGTTCGACGGTCGACGGGCCGGTCGACTCCTCCTCGGCGAACAGGTCGAACCCGGTGGCCTCGACGACCCAGTCCGCCGCGACGTCCGTCGGGTGCAGCAGGGCGGCCTCGACCTGGGCCTGGGTCAGCGAGAGGTGCTCGGTCGTCGCGGTGGGCGTCGAGGTGGCGCTCGGCGTGGTCGTCGTCGTCCGGGTCGCGGTGGGCTCGGCGGCGGCGCCGCTGCCTCCCGCGCAGGCCGTGGTCGTCCCGAGCAGGACGAGCGAGAGGGCGGCGAGGGCCAGGGGGCGCGAACGCATGGTGGTGCCTATCTGTGAGCGGGCGCAGCGCCCGGACGGTAGTCGTCCCGCGAGGTCGGGGACGGCGGGTCTCGCGGAGGTCAGGCCGGGAACCACCGGTGGACGTGCTCGACGATCGCGCGGTCGAAGGCGTCGTCGTCGTGCCGCGCGCGCAGCCACTCCTGGAACGAGCCCCCGGCGGCGTCGTCGAGCTCGCGGCGGCACGCGACGGTGTCGGTCACGGCCCGCAGCAGCAGCTCCTCGGCCTCGGCGGGCGTCCGGTAGAAGAACGGGAACGACGGCGGCAGGATCGCGCGCGCCCACGGCAGGTCGGGGAACACCCCGACGGCCCCCGCGACGAGCGCCTCGATGTACTCCAGCCCGTACGACTCCTCGGTCGCGGTCGCGAGGAACGCGGTCGTGCGTGCGAGCGCCTGCCAGTAGTCGTCGCGGCTCGCCGTCAGGGGTCCGACCCAGCACCACGGGTGCCGGGACAGCCGCATGGCTTGCTCGGACACGAGGTGGGACTCGACGAGACGGGCCTCGACGCGGATCGGCGTCCGGCGGTGCACGCGCTCGACGACGTCGATGAACGTCGCCGGCGCCTTGCGGTCCGACAGGTAGATCGCCGGGTAGAGCACCACCGGCACGTCAGGCTCCTGCCGGGGCCGCACGTGCTCCAGCCGGATGCCGAGGTTGACCCAGCCGATGCGGGCCTGCTCGGCGAGCTGCTGCACCGTCCACTGCGCGACGATCTCGCGGACCTCGGTCGCGGTGCGCTCGGAGTTCGCGAAGGTCGGGAACAGCGCGCACGACATGCCGAGCGCGGCCCGCTCGACCCGGTGCTCGAACTGCGCGGTGTCCCACCAGACGAAGTTCATGACCTTCGGCTCGTCGCACCCGGCGCGCAGCCGCCGCCACACGCTGAAGGAGTCGACGACGTCCATGTTGATGACGACCGTGTCGGACCCGTCGACGAACTCGAGCGGCAGCATGTCGAAGCCGTCGCACCGCCGCGGGCCGTCGCTGATGACCAGCGCGCCGGGGAACACCCGCAGCAGTCGCCGCACCAGCGTCGCGCCGGCGTCGTGCCCGGCCACCCGCCCGCCCTCGACGAGCAGGTGGCCGTAGCGGATCGCGACCTTGGTCATCGTCCTGGCGCCTCCAGCACGGGAGCCTCGGGCGCCGTCGCCGCGGCGTCGCTCCCGGTCGCGGTGTCGGTCGCCGTCTCGGTCGTGGTGTCGGTCGCCGTCTCCGGAGCCGCGCCCGACGACGGTGCAGCGCCACCGGCGGGTGCCGGCTCCTCCTCGAGCGAGCTGTGGATCCGCATCCCGTAGAACGAGCGGTGCACGAAGTACGCGGAGGCCAGGAAGAACACGGCGGCGAGCCCGACGGTCAGCCCGTGCTGCCCGCGGCCGGTCATGTCGACGGCGAGGTCGACGGCGAGCAGGCCGAACAGGGTCGTGAACTTGATGACCGGGTTCAGGGCCACCGAGGAGGTGTCCTTGTACGGGTCGCCGACGGTGTCGCCGACGATCGTCGCGTCGTGCAGGGCCGTGCCCTTGGCGTGCAGGTCGACCTCGACGATCTTCTTCGCGTTGTCCCAGGCACCGCCCGCGTTGGCCATGAAGATCGCCTGGTAGAGGCCGAAGATCGCGATGGAGATCAGGTAGCCGATGAAGAACGACGGCTCGACGAACGCGAAGGCCAGGGTCGCGAAGAAGACGCCGAGGAAGATCGTGAGCATGCCTTGCTGGGCGTACTGGGTGCAGATCTCGACGACCTTGCGAGAGTCCTCCTCGCTGGCCTTCGTCTCTCCGTCGAGCTTGATCGTGGCCTTGATGAACTCGACGGCCCGGTAGGCACCCGTGGTGACGGCCTGGATGGATGCGCCGGTGAACCAGAAGATCATCGCGCCGCCGGTGATGAGACCGAGCAGGAACGGCGGGTGCAGCAGCGACAGCTGCGACAGTCCGGTCGTGAGGCCATGCGTCAGGCCGACGATGATCGAGAAGATCATCGTCGTCGCGCCGACGACCGCGGTGCCGATGAGCACCGGCTTGGCGGTGGCCTTGAACGTGTTGCCGGCGCCGTCGTTCTCCTCGAGCATGCGCTTGGCGCGGTCCCACTGCGGGTCGAACCCGTGGTCCCGCGCGAGCTCGGTGTCGATGTCGTCGAGGTCCTCGATCACCGACAGCTCGTAGACGCTCTGCGCGTTGTCCGTCACGGGACCGTACGAGTCGACCGCGATCGTCACGGGGCCCATCCCGAGGAACCCGAACGCGACGAGCCCGAACGCGAACACGGACGGCGCGACCATGAGGTCGCCGAGCCCCTGCGTGCTGATGAGGTACGCGCCGCCCATGAGCCCGACGACGACCATGCCGAGCCAGTAGGCCGAGAAGTTGCCGGCGACAAGGCCGGACAGGATGTTGAGCGACGGGCCTCCCTGCCGCGAGCTCTTGACGACCTCACGGACGTGCCGGCTCTGCGTCGACGTGAACGCCTTGACGAGCTCCGGGATGAGCGCGCCGGCGATCGTGCCGCACGAGACGATCAGCGCGAGCCGCCACCACTGGGCGTCGACCTCGCTGCCCCCGAGCACCACGAGCGTCGTCACGAAGGTCGCGACGATGCAGGCGGCCGACGTGATCCACACGAGGCTCGACAGCGGCGCCTCGAAGTCCATCCGGTCCGCGTCGCGGTACTTGCGGCGGGTCCACGCGTCGTTGACCTGGTACGACGCGGCCGCCGCGATGATCATCACGGCGCGCACGACGAAGATCCAGACCAGCAGCGTCGCCTGCACCTTCGCGTCGGGCACCGCCAGCAGCACGAACGTCACGAGCGCGACGCCGGTGACGCCGTACGTCTCGAAGCCGTCCGCGCTCGGGCCCACGGAGTCGCCCGCGTTGTCACCCGTGCAGTCGGCGATCACGCCGGGGTTGCGGGCGTCGTCCTCCTTGATCTTGAACGCGATCTTCATGAGGTCGGAGCCGATGTCGGCGATCTTCGTGAAGATGCCGCCCGCGATGCGCAGCGCCGAGGCGCCGAGCGATTCGCCGATCGCGAACCCGATGAAGCACGCACCGGCGACGTCGCGCGGCAGCGCCAGCATGATGAGCAGCATCATCATCAGCTCGAGGCTGATGAGCACCATGCCGATCGACATGCCGGACCGCAGCGGGATCCGGTGCAGCGGCAGCGGCTTGCCGCGCAGCGACGCGAACGCCGTGCGGGAGTTCGCGAGGGTGTTGACGCGGATCCCGAACCACGCGACCGCGTACGAGCCGGCCATGCCGACGAGCGAGAACGCGATGACGATCGCGACCCGGCCCCACCCGAACCCGACGAGCGCCTTGTAGTAGACGACGATCACCGCGGCGATGAACACCCACAGGATCAGCAGGAACTTCCCCTGCTTCGTCAGGTAGGCCTTGCACGTCGAGTAGATGAGCTCGGAGACCTCGCGCATCGACGTGTGCACCGGCTGCGCCTTGAGCTCCCGGTACACGGCCACGCCGAAGGCGAGGCCCGCCATGCAGACGACGAGGCCGAGCGCGAGCAGCAGCCGCCCCGAGATCCCCCACAGCACCTCGACGCCGCCGAGGTCCGGGAGCTGGAGGCTCGCCTCGCCGCCCGCTGTGCCGATCCCCGCACCCACTGATGTCCCGACCACGGCCGTCCTCACCTCGTCACAGGTTCTCCACGTGCGCTTCGGAACCTAGGTGCGCTGGTCAGCCTTCATCTGCGACCTAAGTCACTTCTTCTCGGCCCCGACGGTGCTGACGGCCCGCACCAGCTCCCTGCCCCACGCGTACGCCCGGTCCTCCTCACCCGGCGCGGGGCCGCCGTGTCTGCCGACGACGACGAACGACGCCGGCGGCACCAGCAGCTCGCCGCCCGCCCGCCGCACCTGCCGGGCGAGCTCCTTCGCGCCGGACCCCGCGAAAGGCGCGTCGACGCGGGTGTCGAAGACGGCGATCGCCTCGTCCCGGCGCAGGCCCGCGGTCGCCAGCCAGTCCGTGACGCCGGTCATCGACAGGACGATGCCGTCGGCGGCCGCCATCTCGCGGGTGCGGGAGGTGGGGGCGTGCCGCATGTGCGTCGGACAGGCCAGGACCAGCAGGTCGCGGTCGGGCGGCACCCGCCCGACCGCGCACCCTGCCTCGATCACGTCGCACCGGGCGTCCAGCGACGCACACCCGACGGCGACGAGCTGGGCCAGGCGCATCGTCGCGCCGAACATGGACTCGACCACGAGGACCACCCGCACGGCTCCAGGCTCGTCCTGCCCTCCCCCGGTCACGAGGGTCGAACGTCCCGAGACCTAGCGGCGACCGACGGTCGCGGCGTGGTGCAGGTGCAGCGACGGCACGAGGTGCGGCCGACGCACCCGACGGCCGTAGCTCTCGAGCGTGGAGCGTCGCCGCTCCAGCCGAACCTCGAGGTCGTGCTCCTCGCGCGAGTACAGGGCGATGGCCAGGTCGGGATGCATCAGGGGTCTCCTCATTGAGCACTGCGTGATGTGCGGCTTGTGGCCGCGCTCACACTGTCCTCGCCCGGAGGACGTCGAACACCGGACCTAGGTCACAGGTCGACGCGGTCGCGCGCGGACGGTCGTCGCGCGGGTGCGTCGTCGCAGGTCAGTGCGCCGAGGATGCCTCTGCGAGCGCGGGAATCATCCCCTCCAGACGGGTGACGACCCCTTGCGCCGGCGGCAGCAGGGGCGCAGGCAGCCGGCCGGTGCCCAGCCCGAGGATCTCGCCGATCGCGTGCACGACCCGGGGGCCGCCGTGCGCGAGCGCCAGCTCGACAACGGGCCGCACCGTCGCGACGAGCCGGTCGACCTCCGCCCGGTTGCCCGTGACCCCCGCGCGGGCGAGCGCCACGTACGGGTCTGGCAGGACGGAGGCGAGGCCCGAGTGCCACGTCCGGGCACCCGCGAGCAGCCCCTCGACACCCAGCAGGTCGCCGCTGAACCCGACCTCGACCGACGCGGGTGCCCCGGCGAGGAGCCCGGCCGAACGCGACGCCACCTCCGCGGCGTCCGCCCCGCGGTCCTTGACGCCGCCGATCCCCGGCAGCGCCGCGACCCGCAGCATCGTCTCCACGCTGAACGAGAACCGCGTCGCCACGGGGTTGTGGTACGCCCACACGGGGCGGTCGACGGCGCGTGCGACGTCCGCGTACAGGCCGACGACCTCGTCGTCGGTGAGCGGCAGGTACGACACGGTCGCCAGGAGGAACCCGTCGGCGGCGGCGGCGTCCTGCGCGTGCGCGATCACCGCCTCCGTCGTCGTCGCACCGATCCCGGCCACGAGCGGTACGCGACCCGCCACCGCCTCGGCGGCCACCTCGACGACCCGGCGGCGCTGCGCCCGGTCGAGGTAGGCCGCGCCACCGGTGGAGCCGAGCACCGCGACCCCGCCGACGCCGGCCTCGACGGCCCTGTCGACCAGCGCCGCGAGCGCCGGCTCGGCGACCCGACCGTCGGCCGTGCGCGGGGTGGGCGGGTAGGCGACCAGGGATCCCAGGAGCGGCATCCCGGCAGCGTAACGAGCCGGGTCAGCCCGCGACGGGGTCCGTCGCAGGCCGGTCGGCACGACGTGCGTCCGGGTCCGGTGCCGACCTCACGACGAGGATCGCGACGTCGTCTTCCCGGCCGGAGATGTCGAAGCGTTCCAGCAGCAGGTCGCACAGCAGCTCCGGCTGGAGGGTGCGGGCGCCGGCGACGGCGTCCGACATGTTCGAGAGCGCCGTGCGGATGTCACCCGCCCGCCGTTCGAGCAACCCGTCGGTGACGAGGACGAGGGTGTGGTCCGCGGAGAGCTCAACGGTGCTGGACAGCCGCTCGCCCCGGTTCGGCAGCCCGAGCAGCGGCGAGGAGCCCTCCATGTACGAGGCGCCGTCGGCGGTGACGAGCAGCGGGGGCAGGTGACCGGCGTTCGTCACGACGACCCGGCCCGCCGCAGCGTCGAGCACGGCGACGCACACGGTGACGAACTCCGGGTGGTTGCGGATCAGGAGGTCGTTGAGCAGGTCGAGGGCGCGCGCGGGCGGGTGGCCTTCGAGCAGGTACGCGCGCAACGAGATGCGCAGCTCCACCATCACGGTCGCCGCCCGCAGCGAGTGGCCCTGGACGTCCCCGATCACGACGGCGAGCGTGCCGTCGCCGAGCTCGAACGCGTCGTAGAAGTCGCCGCCGACGCTCATCTGCGCGTCCGAGGCGCTGTACCGAGCGGCGACGTCGACCCCCGGGAGCGTCGGCAGGGTCGCGGGGAGCATCGACCGCTGCAGCGTCAGCGCGAGCTCGTGCTCCTCCCGGAACGAGTGCATGTTCGCGAGCGTCACGGTGAGCGCGTCAGCGAGGCGGACCGTGACCGCCTCCTCCTCGGGCGTCAGCGCGTCCTGGTCGTCGTCGAGCCGCGCTGCGACCGCGCCGACGAGCCGGCCCGCGGGATCACGCAGCGGGACGTAGTGCCACCCGCCGACCGGCACACCGGCCCGGTCGAGCATGTCGCGCCACGCGCCAGGCACCTCGTCGGGCCGGAACTGGCCCGGTGCGGTGGCCTGCGGGAACACGAACGGGCTCACCAGCCGGCTGTACACGACCGGCTGGCCGGGGCCGGCGCACACGCACCGGGCGACCGCACCGTCGTGCGCGCGGGCGACGACGATGACGGGCCGCTCGAGGACGCCCGCGGTGCCGACGGCCGCCGCACGCATGATCTGGTCGAGCGACGTCGCCGCGCTCATGGGCACGAGCGCGGTCGCGAGCCGGGTCAGCCGCTGCGCCTGCTCGTCGACGTCCCGGCGCGCCTCGTGCGACCGGCACAGCGCCCCGATCACCGCGAGGAACTCGTCCCGGTCCAGCGGCTCCGCGAGGTAGGCGTCCGCCCCGAGCGCGAGACCCGACGAACGCGCCCGGGCGTCGATCGCAGTCGCCGAGACGTGCAGCACGGGCACCGCCGCCGTCGCCGTCGCCTCCTTGACCCGGCGGCCCACGTCGAGCCCGGACATGTCCGGCAGGTTCACGTCGAGCACGATCGCGTCGAGGTGCGAGCCTGCCGCCGCGAGCGCGTCCACGCCGGTCGCCGCCTCGCTCACCTCGTAGCCGGCGCGACGCAGCCAGCTCGCCATCACGTACCGGTGGGCGTCGGTGTCGTCGACGACCAGCACGTGCCGCGCGGGGCTCACGCCTGCCCTGCGGACAGCCCGGCGGCGGCCGCGGCGTCGAGGAGCGCGTCGCGGGCGAGGTCGCGCTTCGCGACGAACACGGCACCCGGCAGGTCGTCGGTGCGCAGCGGCTCGGCGCTCGACAGGAGCACGACCGGGACGTGCTCCAGCGCGGGGTCGCGCCGCATCGCCGCGAGCACCGCGTCACCGTTGAGCACGGGCATGCGGACGTCCATGAGGACCAGGGTCGGCGTCGACGCGCGGAGCCGCTCGAGCGCCTGCTGGCCGTCCGACGCCTCCACGACCGAACCGGCGAGCTCGCCGAGGAGGCCTCGGAGCACCTGACGGTAGGCGTCGTCGTCGTCGACGACGAGCACGCGCGCGAGCAGCGGCTGCAGGCGCTCCTGGTCGGCGTGCACGGGCGCACCGTCGGCGGAGCCGACGGGGAGCGTGACGACGAACGTGCTGCCGCGGCCCGGCTCGCTGGTCAGCGCCAGGTCGCCGCCGAGCGCCTCGACGGTGCGTCGCGCGTACGGCAGACCCAGGCCGGTGCCCTTGACCGACGGCTGCAACCGGTTCGGGACCTGGTAGAACTCCTCGAACACCCGCTCGACGTGCTCGGCGTCGATGCCGAGGCCCGTGTCCTCGACGCGCAGGACGACGTGCTCGCCGGACTCGTCCGGCGCCGCCGTGAGCCGCACGTGGCCGGAGTCGGTGAACTTCAGCGCGTTCGTCAGGAGGTTGCGCAGCACGCGCGCGAGCAGGTCGCGGTCGGTCCTCAGCGTCGTCCCGGGCGGGACCTGCACGTCCAGCGCCACACCGGGCCGGGCGAGCGGCAGCAGCGTCCCCTGCAGCTCGGCGGACAGCGGTCCGAGGTCGACGTCGGCGAGGACGACCTCCTGACGGCCCGACTCGGCGCGCGCGAGGTCGAGCAGCTCGTTGACCATCGCGAGCAGCGCACGCGAGCTGCCCTCCAGGTAGGACACCTGCACGCGTTGCTCGTCGTCCAGCGCGGACTCGGCGAGGAGCGACGCGAGTCCGAGGATCGAGTTGACCGGTGTGCGCAGCTCGTGGCTCACGTTGCGCAGGAACCGCGTCTTCGCCTCGTTCGCGGCGGCCAGCTGCTTGCTGCGCTCGTCGAGCTCGGCGTACAGCGCGACGACGCCGGTGTTCGTCTCCTCGAGCTCGTCGGACAGCTGGTTGTACATCGCCAGGACGCCGCGGTTGGTCTCCTCGAGCTCCTCGTTCGCCCGCGCGAGCTCGTCGCTGCGCGTGCGCAGCTCGTCGAGCGTGCGCACCAGCTCGAGGTTCTGGATCCGCAGCTCGTCGTCGGCCGTCGCCTTCCGCGGCCGGCTCAAGGCACCACGCACGTCGTCCAGTGTGTGGCGGTTCCAGCCCCCACGCACGGGGAGACGCTTGCCGAGAACCACGACGCTGCCGCCCGCCGGACCCGCCGCGACCTGCACGGAGTCGACGAGGCGACGCGCCGCGGGCACACCTCCGGCGTCGACGGCGCCGTCCGGAGCGAGCTCGTACCGGGACGTCATCGTCACGAGCAGCTCCCCCGGGGCGGGCTCCGTGACGACCTCGACGAGCACCGTCGAGCCGCCGCCCGCGAGCACGTCGCGGCCGACCTCCGAGAGCGCGGTCGCGAGGCGCACCTGGTCCTGCCGGTCCAGGCCCAGGAGCTCGGCGGCCTCCCGGCCCAGCTGGCGCAGGGTCACGACGTCGCGCTCGTCGGCGAGCTCCTCCTCGCTGAGCAGGTACCTCACCGTGGCGTCACCTCGACGCCGCGGCCGGCAGCACCAGGGCGCTCGCGTCGTCCTGCCGGACCCCGAAGTCCCTCAGCAGCACGGTGGCGACGACGAGCGGCGACCGGGTGAGCAGCCCCAGGTAGGGCGCGAGGTCCATCCGCGCCGTCAGGCCGTCGCTGTGCATCACGACGACCCCGGCCGGGCCGATCGGGTACGTGGCCTCCCGGATGGTGCGGGCCTGCGCGCCCGCGATGCCGGGGTGGCTGATCATGCCGCGCGAGCCCGCGTCGTCGAGGACCGTCCCGACGATGTTGCCGATGCCGGCGTACCGCACGGAGCCGCCCTCCACCCGCGCGACCGCGACCGCGGCCCCGCGAGTGCCGTGCAGCGCCCGGTGGACCGCGGTGAGCAGCGCGGTCGGCGGACCCTCGGGTGCGGCGCGGAAGGCCCGCACGGCCTCCTGGGCCGCCTTCGCCGCGAGCGGGCCGTGCCCGAGGCCGTCGACGAGCATCGCCGACACCACGCCGTCGTCGACCCGGAACGCGTAGGCGTCGCCGCAGACCGGCTCGCCCGTCATCGGCCGCGTGAGGCCCGCGGCTGCGGGCGTGGTGACGACCTGGTCGGCGTCCCGCGCGAACGTCACCGCGACGACCGTGCCGAGCCCCGGACGCGTCCACAGGTCCCACGTCGAGGCGAGCCGCACGAACGACCCCATCCCGATGCCGAGCGTCCCCGTCGTCGACGTCCCGTCACGCAGCGCGTGGTCCACGTCGGCGATGCCCGGGCCGCGGTCCACGGCGACGAGCTCGAGCGTCGCCTCGACGACGCCACGCCGGGCCCGCAGGAGCATGCTGCCCCCGCCCGCGTGCTTCACCTGGTTCGTCGCGAGCTCGGTCGCGACGATGGCGACGCCGGCGGTGCGCTCCTCGTCGAACCCCAGCCGGTGGGCGAGGCCGGTCGCCGAGCGCCGCACCGCGCCCGCGGCGCTCATGTGGTCGACCGCGAGCCACTCGACGTCCTCGACCTCGTCGGCGACGCCCGTGCCGGTCATCGCGACCACGACGTGATCTCGATGCGCGTGCCCGCGCCTGGGGCCGTGTCGATGGTGAACGTCTCGACGAGGCGCCGCGCGCCCGACAGGCCGAGGCCCAGCCCGTTGCCGCTCGTGTACCCGTCGGTCATGGCCAGGTCGAGGTCCGCGATGCCCGGGCCGTCGTCGGAGAACCGGACGCGCACACCCGTGCGGCGCGCGTCGCTCACGAGCGTGAGCACGGCCTCGCCGCCGCCCCCGTACACGAGCGTGTTGCGCGCGAGCTCGCTCGCGGCGGTGACGAACTTCGTCTGGTCCACGAGCGAGAGGCGTGCGGTCTGGGCGAGCGCGCGCACGGCCTGCCGGACCCGGACCACGTCCGCGTCCACCGCGATGGGCACCGCCTCCGGCTCACCCACCTGGGGGCCGCTCACTCAGCCTCGGTCCCGTCCGGGTCGAGGAGCAGGTGCTCCGCGTCGTCCTCGCCGACGTCGAGCAGCCGCAGGCCCTTCTCCACGTCGAGCGCGGTCCGCACGCCGCCGAGGGACAGCCCGAGCTCGACCATCGTGATCGCGACCGCCGGCCGCATGCCGACCACGACCGTCGTCGCGTCCAGCACGCGGGAGATCGATGCGATCGACGCGAGCATCCGGCCGATGAAGCTGTCGACGATCTCGAGGCCCGAGATGTCGATGAGGACACCGCGCGCACCCGTCGACGTGATCCGGTCGGCGAGGTCCTCCTGCAGCTGGAGGGCCGTGTGGTCCTGCAGGTCCACCTGGATCGAGACGAGCAGGGTCGTGCCGATCTTGAGGATCGGGACGCTCTCCATCAGGCGACCGTCAGGGCCGACGTCTCCGCCCTCCGGCCCTTGCCGGTGCGGAGCGCCGCGACCAGCGCGTCGGCGAGCGTCGCCTTGGTGCGGATGTCGCCGAACTCGATGCCGAGCGCCACGATCGTCTGCGCGATCTGCGGGCGGATGCCGCTGATGGTGCACTCGGCACCCATGAGCCGGGCCGCCACGACCGTCTTCAGCAGGTGCTGGGCGACCTGCGTGTCGACGGCCGGGACGCCGGTGATGTCGATGATCGCGTGCTCGCTGCCCGTGTCGACGAGCGTCTGGAGCAGCTTCTCCATCACGACCTGGGTGCGGGCCGAGTCGAGCGTGCCCACGAGCGGCACCGCGACGACGCCCTCCCACAGCTTGACCACGGGGGTCGACAGCTCGAGGAGCTGCTCGGCCTGCTCCGCGATGATCGACTCGCGCGCGGAGGCGAAGGTCTCGAACGTGAACAGCCCCAGGTCGTCGACCAGGCGGAGCAGCGTGAGCAGGTCGGCCGGTGCGAGGGTCGCGTCGCCGTCCGAGAGGATCGCGTACAGCCCCTCCTTGAGCGCGAACACCGAGATGGCCGTCTCGCGCGGCGAGAAGCCCTGCCGCGCCCGCGTCGTCGAGACGCTGCCGAGCAGCCCGCGGAGCCCTTCGAACGCCGGGTCGGTGAGCGCCAGGCCACCGGCGGCCAGCCCTGCGACCAGGGTGTCGAGCACGTCGGTCTGTTCACGCTCCAGCTCGGACCGGGTGATCCGGCCGCGCAGCTCCCCGGCCGCGGTCTCGAGCCACGCGGCGGCGATGCGCTCGCGGCGGTCCTGCAGCAACGACGACAGCGGCGTGACGGGTTCCTGGGCCATCAGGGGTCTCCTTGCACGGTCCGACGAGGATGGTTCGGGGCAGCATCCACGTGTGTGCGCACGCAGGAGCCGACCGGCGGGGCGACTCTACCTTCCGCGGTACAGCCGCGAGGCGTGGTCAGCCCGCGTCGAGCGGGACGCCGCCGAGCACGGTCAGGCTCACGACGACGTAGACGACGTACAGCCCGAGCAGCAGGACGCCGTGCCGGCGGCGCAGCCGCCCGGTCGCGAGCAGCACGGCCGCGAGCGCCGTCAGCACCAGCAGCACGGGCAGGTGCCAGACGAGCACGGAACGGTCGACGGTGATCACGCCGCCCGCGAGCAGGACGACGCCGAGCTTGCCGGTCACGGAGAACACCACGCTCCCGATCACGTTGCCGACGCCGATCTCCGGCACGCCGCGTCGGGCGGGCTCGACGGTGAGGAGCACGTCCTCCAGCGACAGCGCGAGCGTCGCGACCGTCACGCCGAACACGGTGCCGTCGAGGCCGAACGTGTCGAGCACCCCGCCGGTGCCGCGTCCGGCGACGACCGACCCCACGACGACGCCGACGAGCGCGAGCACGACGAGCGCCGCACCGGCGGGCGCGGAACGGCGTCGCGCCCGGAGGAACCCCTGGTCGACGCGCAGGTCGGCGGGCAGCACGAACGCGCCCCGCGGCTCGTCGGGAGGGCCGGCCGGGCTCGTCGCCGATGCCCCGGCGCCGACCCGCTCGAGCTCCTCGTAGAGCCCGGCGGTCCGGAACACCGGCCGCCGCGACACGTACTCCCGCACAGCGACCCACGCGACGAACCCCAGGAACAGCACCACGAGCACGCCCCCGACGACCCGCGTGAGCACACCGGTCAGGGCCACCAGCAGGAGGAGCACCGGCGCGGCCACGAACAGCACGAGGTAGTCGCGGGGCACGTCCACCCGGCTGGGCGCGAGCAGCGCCGCGAGCGCCAGCACGACGCCCGTCATCGCGACCGACGTCCCGACCACCGACCCGAGCGCGACCTGCGGCATGCCCTCGACGTTGACGACGACGCCGTACGCGAGGTCGTCGAGCTCGATCCCCGTGAGCACGACCGCGACGAGGAACAGCGACACCGCCCACCGGCTCGCGACGCCGACCAGGTGGCCGACGAGCTTCTCCGCGCTGTACACGAGCAGCGCGACGCCGAGCACGAACTCGATCACCGGGAGCACGGGCAGCCCTCCGTCGGGCCGGCTGCAGAGCGGACGCCGTCCCATCGTGGAGGCGGGCGGAGTCGCCCGGCAACGGCTGCCGCCGGCGACGATCACCCGCTCGATCACCCCGAGGGTCGGGACCTAGGTCCCAGATCGCTGGCCCGACCTGCGACGAAGGGTCGGGGTGTGCGACCACCCGCAGCCCGCCCCACCTCCCAGGAGAGGACGTTCGCGCGTGAGGAGATCATCGTCTCCAAGACCGACCTGCGCGGGCACCTGACCTACGCGAACGACGTGTTCGTCCGCGTCTCCGGCTACACCCGGCGCGAGCTGCTCGGCCGCCCGCACTCGCTGATCCGGCACCCCGACATGCCGCGTGCCGTGTTCCGCACGCTGTGGGACACGGTCCAGTCGGGCGACGAGATCTTCGCGTACGTGAAGAACCTCGCCGCCGACGGGTCGTTCTACTGGGTGCTCGCGCACGTCACGCCGTCGACCGACGCGCACGGCGTCCCGGTGGGCTACCACTCCAACCGGCGGCTGCCCGAACCCGCGGCGATCCGCGCCGTCGAACCCGTCTACGCGCTGCTCCTTGCCGAGGAGCAGCGGCACCCGACGGGCAACGCGGCGGTCGACGCGTCGTCCGCGCTGCTGCGGGACTGGCTCGACGAGCGCCGCACGACCTACGACGAATGGGTGTGGAGCGTCATCAACGCGCACGAGGGCGGTGCCCGGTGAGGCAGCTGCTCCGGCGGAGCGGGACCGTGACGGTCGTCGATCCCGGTCCGGCGACGAGCACGGGCGGGCTCGACGCGATCGTCGACGTGCTGCACCGTGCGGCCGCCGGCGACTTCGAGGCCCGCACCGCCGAATCCGACGACCCCGCGCTCGACGAGGCCGGCCGCGCGCTCAACTCCCTGCTCGACGTGGTCGACGCGTTCGTCCGCGAGTCGGGTGCCGCGCTCGCCGCGAGCGCCCGCGGGCGCTTCCACCGGACGTTCGTCGAACGCGGCCTGCCCGGGGCGTACCGCGACGGCGCGCGCCGCATCAACGACGCCCGCGACCTGCTGCGCGCCGCCGACGAGGCCGCCACCGAGGAGGCCGAGGTCCGCAGCGTCATCGTCGCGCAGGCCGTCGAGGTCTCCCAGCACGTCGCGGCCGCGTCGACGGAGCTCGGCGCGTCCGCGCAGAGCCTGCGCGGCACCGTCTCGGCCGGTGTGGACGAGCTCGGCACGACCGTCGACCTCGTGCACCGGCTGGAGGACGCCTCCACCCGCATCGACGAGGCCGTCACCCTGATCCTCGAGGTCGCGTCCCGGACCCGTCTGCTCGCCCTCAACGCGACCATCGAGGCCGCGCGGGCCGGCGAGCACGGCAAGGCGTTCGGGGTCGTCGCCGACGAGGTCCGGCAGCTGTCCGACCGGGTCGCGGCGTCGTCCGCGGACATCTCGGCGCAGGTCGACGAGGCCCAGGCGGTGTCTCGCGAAGTCTCGACGTCGATCAGCCGGGTCGCCGCGCTGATCGCGGAGATCGACGCCGAGGCGACCGGTGTCTCGTCCGCCGCGGGTCACGCCGAGGGCGGCCTGGCCCGGATGGCCGAGTCGCTGCGCGCGGACATCGGGCGCTTCGCGGAATGACCTAGTACGTCGGCGCCTGGCTCGCGAGCACGACGGCGAAGACGATGAACAGGACGTAGCCGACCATCATCAGGCCGAAGTAGCACGCGCCGACGATGACGGCGATCCGGCCCCACTTCTTCGCGTCGGCCGCGGCCTGGAACGCCTCCTGGTGGCGCCCGGTGAACCAGAGGTCGGAGACCTTCGACACGGCGAGCAACGCCGGGATCGCCACGGGCCAGAACACGAGCATCCCCGCGATGACCCAGCCGAGGTTCTTGTTCGGCGGCATCGGTGGGTAGAACTGCTGCGGCGGGACGGCAGGACCGTACGCCGGCTGCTGCGCGGCCTCGTCGGGGAGGGTCATCGGGGTCCTTCACGTGGTGGCGGGTGACGGCGCGCGGACGGTCGTCGGGTGCCGTGGCCCGAACAGTACGGGCACTCCTCGTCACGCGGGCGCGAACGGGAGGCGACCGGTCAGATCCAGCGGCGGACCTTGAACACCCCGAACAGCCCGAGGCTCACCACGGCCATCGCCCCGACCGCGAACAGGTACCCGAACCGCCAGTGCAGCTCCGGCATCGCGTCGAAGTTCATGCCGTACACGGTCCCGACGAGCGTCGGCGCGAACAGGATGGCCGCCCACGCGGAGATCTTCTTGACCTCCTCGTTCTGGGCGTTGCTCGTCTCCGTCAGGACGCGCATCTCCTCGTTCTGCCGCTGCGCGACGAGCGTCGAGTTCACCGTGAGGATGTCGCGCAGCGCCGCCCGCTGACCCTCGGCACGCTCGACGGCCTCAGTCACATGGTCGGCGACGTCGCGCAGGTACCGCTGGAGCTCGGTGTGCACGCCGTACTTGTCGAACCCGACGGCGAGCGCCGCGAGGATGTGCTGCAGGGGCCGGGCGCTGCGCAGGAACTCGACGACCTCACGGGACAGCTCGTAGATGCGCCGCGACACCTCGAGCCCACCCCCGAACACGTCGGACTCGATCTCGTCGACGTCGTTCTCCAGGCCCGCGATGACGGGCACGTACGCGTCGACGACCGCGTCGAGGATCGCGTAGAGCACCGCCTCGGGTCCGCGCTCCAGCATCTCCGGCTCGGACTCGAGCCGGCGCCGCACCGCCGCCAGGTCCGGCGAGGCACCGTGCCGCACGGTGACGACGAAGTCCTTGCCGACGAACACGTGCAGCTCGCCGAACTCGACCTCCTCGACGTCGTCCAGGTAGCGCGCCGGACGCAGGACGACGAACAGCGTGTCCCCGTAGCGCTCCAGCTTGGGGCGCTGGTGCGCGACGATCGCGTCCTCGATCGCGAGGTCGTGCAGGTCGAACTCCGCGGCGAGCCGGGCGAGCTCGGACGGCTCGGGACGCTCGAGCCCGATCCACGCCATCGTCCCGGGCTTCGCCCGCAGGGCACGGACGGTCTCGTCGAGCTGGTCGAACACCGCGACACGCCGACCGTGCCGGTACGTCGCGGCGGCGACGAGGCTCGACCGGGCGTCGGGCGTGGCCGGCGTCGCGGCGGCCGGGGCGGGCTGCGCCGCGTCGTCGTGCGGACGACGCGCGAGCGCCGCCAGCGGGCCGAGGACGGTGGCACGCACGGACGTGCGGGCCGACGGGCGTGCGGGGGTGCGGGTGGTCATGGGTGCTCCAGCGGTCATGTCGGGACCGCCCGAGCACACCGCTGCGGGCACTCGTGGTGCCGGACGGGTCGGGCGGTCAGCCGTCGAGGGGACGGGGCGGCTGACTACTGGGAGGTTCGCTGCGAGTCATGCGACACCTCCTCCGACCGGCGGCGCTGGCCGCACTGAGGACGCCGGTCCTCCCGGCGCCGGGGACACGGTACTCCTCGACGGTGGTCGGACGGACAGCCTGAGCGAGACGTCAGTCCGAGACCTGGAGCCCCGAGATCGGCGTGCCGGGCGGGAGGTCCTTGACCTGCTGGTGGATCTGCCCGCCGAGGGCGAGCGAGACGACGAAGTCGACGAGCTCGAGATTCTCGACCGTGAGCTCGCCTCCCAGGACGGGAGGAACCGTGAAGCCGAGCACCTGGTTGCCCGTCGGGTTGAGGCCCGCCTCGGAGGCCGCGACGACGAGGCCGGCCATGAGGTAGCGGTCCTGGCCGTCCGGAGTGTTGAGCGCTGCCTGGAGCTCGGCGCCGCTGGCCCACGAGACCGTCAATGAGCCCTCGACGGTGTCGAGGAACCAGAACTGGCCGTCCGGTCCCTCGAGGAAGACGTCACCGAACGCTGTGGCGAGCCGGGGCGTCAGAGCCCCGCCGGCCTCGCCCAGCCACGCCCACGACTCGAGGGCACGCGCGTAGTCGTCGGGCGCGAATCGACGGATCAGGTCCACGGACGCACGCTAGCGCCGGCTGGGCGTTCCCGTGCGGGAAACAACAAGGCCCCGGAACCTGTGAGTCCGGGGCCTTGTCAATGTGATGTGCGCCCGAAGGGACTCGAACCCCCAACCTTCTGATCCGTAGTCAGATGCTCTATCCATTGAGCTACGGGCGCATGGCCCTCTGCGGGCCGCGTAAGACGATACAGGTCACGGGCCCCCGGCCCAAACCGGATAGGGGTGACCCTGCCCACGTCGCCGCAGCCCCTGGCAGGATCGCGCGCATGACGGCACCCGCGACAGAAGGTCGGCTCGGCACGGGCGGCGGCCGGTGGGGCATGCGGGCCGACGTCCTGCGGCACGGCGGCGGGCACGACTCGAGCCGCGTCGGGTTCGTCGAGCTGTTCTTCGACCTGGTGTTCGTGTTCGCGGTGACCCAGCTGTCGCACAGCCTCATCGCGCACCCGGACGTCGAGCACCTGCTCCAGGTACTGGTGCTGGCGTGGGCGGTCTGGTGGTTGTGGATCGACACCACGTGGGTGACGAACTGGCTGGACCCGGACCGGCTGCCGGTGCGGGCGATGCTCATCGTGCTCATGCTGCTGGGGCTCGTGATGTCGAGCGCGATCCCGGAGGCGTTCGGCGACAAGGCGCTGCTGTTCGCGGTGCCGTACGTCGTCATCCAGGTCGGGCGGACGGCGTTCACCACGTGGGCGATGGGCCGGCACTGGCCGGACAACGCGACGAACTTCGTGCGGATCACCATCTGGGTGTCCGTGTCCGGGGCGTTCTGGGTCGCGGGTGCGCTGCTCGACGACGCACGGATGACGCTGTGGGTCGTGGCGGCGCTCATCGACGTCGTCGGGCCGCGCGCGCTGTTCTGGGTGCCGGGCATGGGCCCGACGAACCCGAACACGTGGGAGGTCCGCAGCCAGCACATGGCCGAGCGGGTGTCCCTGTTCATCATCATCAGCCTGGGCGAGTCGATCATCGTCACCGGCTCCGCGTTCTCCGAGCTCGAGGTCGACGCGGTCACGGTCGTCGCGTTCCTCGCGGCGTTCGTCAGCACGGTGCTCATGTGGCTGCTGTTCTTCGACCGTTCCGAGCAGAAGGCCGCGGCGTACTTCGCCGCGCAGGACCAGCCCGGGATGGTCGCGCAGACGGCCTACACGTACGTGCCGTTCCTGCTGGTCACGGGCATCATCCTGACGGCCGTGGCCGACGAGCTCGTCCTCCTCCACCCGGGTGGGCACGAGGGTGCGACAGACGCGTGGACCGCGTGGATCATGTGCGGCGCGGCGGCCGTCTACCTGCTGGGCAACGCGCTCTTCCGACGAGCGACCGGGGGCCGGTGGTCGGCGTGGCACCTCGGCGGCGTCGTCGTCGCGCTCGGCCTGGCGCTGCTCCGGGGGGCCGTCACGCCGCTCACGCTGAGCTGGCTGACCAACGCGGTGCTGCTCGCCGTGCTCGTGGGGGACGTCGTCCGGGCCCGGCGGGCCGCGGCGTCCGTCTGACCTCACGACGAAGGCCCGGTCCGTCGTGGACCGGGCCTTCGTGAAGCGGAGACGGTGGGATTTGAACCCACGGAAGGGTTGCCCCTTCACGACCTTAGCAGGGTCGCGCACTAGACCTGGCTATGCGACGTCTCCAGGACGTGGGACAGGGTACCCGGGCCCGGCGCCCTGCACCAAAGCCGTCCGTCAGCGGTCGAACGCCCAGGTCCGGTCGGTGAGCATCCGGGCGACGGCGAGGCCGATGGACAGCGCGACGACGACCAGCGCGGCCTGCACCGTGTACGACAGCGCGAGGATCGTGGCGCCGTCGGCGAGGTGGAACACGGCCCGGTAGGCCGTCGCGCCGGGGACCATGATGACGACGGCCGGCACGGAGATCGTCACGCGCGGCACGTGGATCCGCGGGGCGGCGTAGGCCGCGAGCACCCCGACGACGAGCGCCGCCATGGCCGCCGCGCTCTGCGCCGCGAACCCGGCGGCGATGAGCTCGAGCCGTCCGACGTTCGCGAGCATCCCGACGGTCGCAGCGAGCAGCGCCATCCGCCACGGGCTGTTGAACATGAGGGCGAACCCGAGCACGCCGAGGAAGCTCGCGGCGAACCGCAGCACGAGCAGCACCCCGGGGTCGAGGTCGAGCGGCGTCGCGGGGTCGGGCGCGAGGCCGACGATGCTCGACACCGCCCACAACGACAGCGCCGCGGACACCAGGATCATGAGCGCGTACACCAGGCGGGTCAGCCCCGCGGAGAAGTCCAGACGGGCGAGATCGAGCGCTGCGGTGACGAGCGCGAAGCCCGGGATGAGGAACAGCACGGCCGAGACGTAGCCGGCCTGGTGACGACCCTCGATCGCACCGGCGGCCTGCAAGAGCTCGACGAGCCCGAGGTACGTGAATGCCGCGACGGCCGCCGCGAGCATCGTCACGCCGAACTGGTTGTACCCACGGTGCAGCATCGCGCGGCGGACCAGCTGGCCGAGCGCGGCACCGACGAACACCGTGCCGATCTCGACGGGCCCGCCGTTGTTGAGGAACGCGAACGCCGCGCACGCCATCCCCGACCAGATCGCGTTCACGAGGGCCGGGTACAGCGGCGGCTTGGCGGCGATGCGGTCGAGCTCGGCCGTCGCGCGCTCGACGGTGATCTCCTCGCCCGTGGTCCTCGCGTCGCGCTCCAGGTCGCTGACGAGGATCTCGAGGTCGGCGAGGCGGTCGGCGTTGACGCCCACGCGGCGGACCTCCGACACCTCCGTGCGGAAGCTGCGGCCGCGGTGCGACGTCGTCGTGATCTCCGTCAGCGTCACCTGTGCCTCGTGGCGGTCGACGCCCAGCGCGTGAGCCATGCGGGCCATCGAGGCCTTCACGCGGTAGGAGCCGGTGCCGGCGGACAGGCTGAGCCGCCCTACCCGCAGCGCGACGCCGGAGCGTCGGATCAGCTCGAGCTCGTCGTCCGTGGGCGCGGTGGGCACCCGCCCATCATGGCGGCGACCGGCCCTGGTCGGCAGGACCAGGGACCTCGTGCCGGAGGCGAACACCTGAGAACCGCCTGAGAGTCCCCTGTCCGCTGCGGGCGAATCTCCCTTGACCCTCCGTCTCGCGCGCTGGTGTGCTGACCAGCGGCAACCCTGCGACCCGGGGATGTCAGAGGGCGCCGCTAGCGTGCGGCTTGCATCCCCACACCTCATCCGGCGACGACGCCGATCCCTACCTTTCCTGCGCCTCCAGGGAGCCTGCTGTGACCGACCCTGCCCTCACGACCGACGCGCCTCGCGACGCGTCCGAGTCCCCCGCACCCGACCCGCGACGCTGGCTGATCCTCGCCGTCATCGCCATCTCGCAGCTCATGCTCATCATCGACGCGTCGATCATGAACATCGCGCTGCCGTCCGCCGCCGCGGACCTCGACATCGCGCCTGCCGACATCCAGTGGGCCGTGACCGCCTACACGCTCGCGTTCGGCGGCCTGCTGCTGCTCGGCGGGCGCATCGCCGACTACGTCGGCCGCAAGCGCGCGCTCCTCATCGGGCTCCTCGGGTTCGCGGTCGCGTCCGCGCTCGGCGGCGCCGCGCAGAGCGAGGCGCTGCTGTTCGCGGCCCGTGCGCTGCAGGGCGCCTTCGGCGCGCTCCTCGCACCCGCGGCTCTCGCGCTCATCACCGTGACGTTCACCGAGGGACGCGAGCGCGCCAAGGCGTTCGGCGTGTTCGGTGCCATCTCCGGCGGTGGTGCCGCAATCGGCTTGCTGGCCGGTGGTGCGCTCACCGAGTACCTCGGCTGGCGCTGGTGCCTGTTCGTGAACCTGCCGATCGCGATCTTCGCGGCGATCGCCGGCGCGCGGATCCTCAAGGAGTCGAAGGCCCACGGCGACACCCGGTTCGACATCCCCGGCGCGATCCTCGCGTCGTCCGGGCTCGTCGCGCTCGTCTACGCGTTCACGGAGGCCGCCAAGCAGACCACCGGCGAGGACGGGCTCCCGCAGGCCGTCGGCTGGACCGACCCGCTCGTCGTCGGGCTGCTCGCGTTCGCCGCGGTCGCACTCGTGTCGTTCGTGCTGCTCGAGCGTCGCGTCGCGAACCCGCTGCTGCCGCTGCGCATCGCGCTCGATCGCAACCGGGGCGGCTCCTACCTGGTGTTCTTCCTGGTCGGCGCCGGGCTGTTCTCGATGTTCCTGTTCATGACGCTGTACTTCCAGTACGTGCTCGGGTACGAGCCCATGAAGGCCGGGTTCGCGTTCCTGCCGTTCAGCGTCGGGATCATCCTCATGGCCGGCGTCGTCGCGCAGCTGCTGCCGCGCGTCGGGCCCAAGCCGCTCATGCTCGTCGGGCTCGCGCTCGCCACCACGGGTCTGCTGCTCCTGCTGCGCACGTCGCCGACGTCCTCGTACGCGACCTCGGTGCTGCCCGGCCTCATCGTCATGAGCGTCGGCATGAGCATGGTGTTCATCCCCGCGTCGAGCACCGCGCTGTACGGGGTCGGCGGGCACGACGCCGGCATCGCCTCCGCGCTGCTCAACACGTCGCAGCAGGTCGGCGGGTCGCTCGGGCTCGCGCTGCTCAACACGTTCGCCATCACCGCGACGACCAACAAGATGGCCGACCTCGCGGCGTCCGGGCAGGACGTCACCCAGCCGGCCGTCGCCGCGCAGGCGCAGGTCGCCGGGTACCACGTCGCCTTCCTCGGCGGCGGGGTGCTGCTCGCGCTCGCGTTCCTCGTGGCGCTCGCCCTGATCTCCGCGAACAAGGCCGACCTGCCTCGTGAGGCGGCCGTCGCGGCCTGACGTCGGTCAGGGGGTGCCCGTGCTGGAGGGGCCGGGCACCCCCTGACGGACCCGGTCTGGTCGCCGTCATTGGACGGCGCGCTTGCCCTCCTGGGCCAGGCGGGCCGTCTGCTCCAGGCGGGCGGCCCGGGTCTCGGGGCGCTTCGCCTGGACGATCCAGACGAGGATCATGCGGCGCGCCGACTTCGGGAACGCGTCGTACTGCTCGCGGGAGCCCGGATAGCGGTCGAACGCGGCCGCCAGGTCGTCCGGGACGACGAGGTTCTCGACGTCGTCGAGCAGCGTCCACGAGCCGTCCGCTTTCGCGGCATCGATGACGGCTCTTCCCGCGGCGGTCATCCGACCGTCGGCCTCCAGGCGGAGGATGCGCTCCTTGTTCGTCCGCGCCCATCCGCTGCCCGGCTTCCGGCGGGTGAACCAGAGCATCCCGCGCTCGTCGTCGAGCGACCGGTTCGTCGAGTCGATCCAGCCGAAGCAGAGCGCCTCCTCGACGGCCCGCTCGTACGGGACCGACGGCCGGCCCGTCGCCGACTTCCACGACACCAGCCAGACGCTCGGGGTGTCCGCGTGGTGCGCCTCCAGCCAGGCCCGCCACTCCTCGACCGTCTCGGCGTGCACCCGAGGTGCGTCGTCACGGGTTCCGGCCATGGGGCTCCTTCGTCGGGGTCATGAGGGTGGCTCGTCGTCGAGGGCGTCGAGCTCGCGGTCCGCCGCCTGGAGGGCTCGTTCCGCTCGGCGGAGGTCCTGGGCGGCGGCGATCGCGGACCGCTCCTCGTCGTGCAGCGCACGCTCGGCCTTGGCGAGGCGGTCCTCGGCGCGGACCGCGTCCTTGTCCGCCTTCGCGATGCGGCGTCGCAGGTCGGTCATGGCGGTCCTGAGCTCGTCGTGCAGGTCGTGCGCGGCGCGGGCCGCCTGCGACGCGGCGTCGAGGTCGGCCCTGCGCTCGTCGCGTCGGCCGGTCGCGCGATCGGCGGCCTTGCGGGCGCGGTCGCGCGCATCGACGGCTGCCGCCCGAGCGGTCTCTGCGGCACGGCGGCGTCGTTCCGCAGCCGTCGCCGACGAGCCGGTTCGCGCCCTGCCCGCGGCGGACGTCGACCCGCGGGCAGCGTCGGTCGTCGTGCCGCCCGCACCCGTCGTCGCCCCACCGGCCTTCGTCGTGGCGCCGTCCTTCGTCTTGCCGTCCTTCGTCTTGCCGGCCTTCGTCTTGCCGGCCTTCGTCGTGCCGCCGTCGTTCGTCTTGCCTGGCTTCGTCTTGCCTGCCTTCGTCGTGCCGCCGGCCTTCGTCCCCGCACGCATCGACGTCGCGACGGGCTCCGCGGGCCCGCGCGACGCCGCGCGGCCGGTGCTCGTGCGTTCGTCGTCCGCGTCGCGGGGCTCGTCCACGTCCTCGACCACCGTCAGACGCCCGCGCGGTACGCGGCGGAGCGAGCCGCCGGACCCGGTCTTCGCCGCTCGAGCGGCAGGCGCGTCGTCGGCGCCACCCGCCGGGGCGTCGTCGTCGGCCACCGCGAGCCCGAACCCGCCCAGACCGCCGAACCCCGAGTACTCGCGGCCGGCGGCGAGGTGGCCGGACGTGACGTCCCGCGCGATGTCGGGGTCCGCGAGCGCGGCGGTGAGGGTCTGGTCGACCTCCTGCGCGACGGCGTCCCCGACGCGCTGACCGGCAGCGGAGCCCAGTGTCCGTGCCCGCGCGACGAGGCCGGTCACGAGCGCCCGCCGCTCCCGGGACAGGTCGCGCAGCGCGCGCCCGTCGAAGGTCCGCTCGGCCTCCCGCAGCGCGTCGCCGAGCGTGACGACCCGGTCGGCGAGCCCGGGGTCGTCGCGGACCAGGGCGTTGATGAGCGCGGCAGCCGCGGTCGGCTTGCGCAGCGCGGCGATCTCGCGGGCCAGGTCGCGGTCGCCGGCGGCCCGGGCGGCCTTCGCGGCGGCGTCGCGGCGGGCGACGAAGTCGTCGGGCGCTCCCCCGTACAGGTCGTCGAGCACCTCGGAGCGCGGCGCGTCCGACACGGCAGCCTCAGCGGTTCCCGTCGAGCACGAACCGCACGGTCCGCCTGGCGACGGACGCCTCCGTGAGCCGCACGTCGACGCGCTCCCCCAGCGGCAGCTCGACACCCTCGACGCGTCCGCGCACCACAGGGTCACGGAGCTGGACGACGCCCGCGGTCCGGTCGTCGCGCACGTCGACGACCACGCCGGAGAACGTCTCGCCGACCCGGTCGGCGAGCAGCACGGCCTCGACGAGGTCGAGGCATCCGCGCTCGTACTCGGACGCCCGACGGTCGCCGCCCGCCATGAGCGCCGGCAGGAGCGGCAGCGCGTCGCGGACCCACCCGGGAACCTCGTCGCCCGCGCACACGGCGACGCACACCTCGCCGACGAACCGGTCGACGAGCCGGCGCAGCGGCGCGGTGGCGTGCGCGTAGGGGGCCGCGATGGCGGCGTGCTCGACGTCGTCGGGCACCGTCCCGTCGAACGCGACGTAGGCGGCGCCGCGCAGGAGCGTCGTGGCCTCGGTGAGAAGCGCGGCCTCGGCGGGCTTGGACGCGTCGAGGTCACGGATGAACTCGCCGTGCGACGCGCCCTGCGGCCACGGGACGGCCAGGGCGGCGGCCGAGCGGCGGAGGCGGTCGACGTCGCGCGGGTCGGCGGCGGGCAGGGTGCGCAGCACGCCGATGCGGGCGTCGATCATGAGCCGGGCCGCGCACATGCCGGTGAGCAGGGAGATCTGGGCGTTCCAGTCCTCGACGGGCAGCGTCGCGCGGCTGACGAGGGCCCAGCCGTCGTCGGCGACGGGCACGACCTCCTGCTCGGGGGTCGGCAGCGTGATGCCGCCGCGCGCCCGTTCGGCGTCCTCGCGCAGGCGTCCGACCTCCCGGAGCAGCTGCAGCGACGGCGAGGCGGTGCCGTCGTCGAGGGCGGCCTGCACGTCGTCGTACGTGTGCTGCGCGCGGCTGCGGACCCGCGCCCGGCGCACCGAGACGTCCCCGGGCGCACCGGTCGCGTCGAGGTCGATCGTCCACAGCAGCGCGGGCGCGTCCTGGCCGGGCAGCAGGCTCGCGACGCCCTCGGAGAGCTCGGGCGGGTGCAGCGGGGTGCGGCCGTCGGGTGCGTACAGGGTCTCGACGCGGCGCCGGGCCTCGCTGTCGACGGCCCCGCCGGGCGCGACCCACGCGGCGACGTCGGCGATGGCGTACCGGACGCGGTAGCCGCCGTCGCGGCGCTCGATGTGGACGGCCTGGTCGAGGTCGCGGGAGCCGGGCGGGTCGATCGTGACGAGCTCGACGTCGGTGGCGTCGAGCGGTGCCGCCACGGGCCGGCCCGCTGCGCTGAGCGCCTCGGCGAGGACGTCCGCCGGGAAGCCGTCGGGGATCGCCAGCTCGTCGCGCAGCGCCCGCAGCCCGCCGCGGACGGCGGCGTCGACGTCCTCGGCACCCGCGACAGCGGGCGGGGCGGCGAGGTGGACGCGGCGTCGGGGCACGCCGTGAGCCTAGGTCGGCGCGGTCCGTCGCGCCCAGGGATCTGCGCTCCGGTCGCGGTTCGGCGGGCGCGTGGTCATGATCACGGAGCCGTCGGGCGGACGCAGACGCGCCGGGCGCCGGTGCACCGGGCGCCTCGCCCGCCGCGCGTCCGGCGGCCGACCGGTGAGGGCGTCCGGCGGCCGACGGGTGCGGGCGCCCGCCGAACAGGTCCCCGGGAGTGCGGAGGTCGGGATGCGGCACGAGGTCGACGAGGTCCGGCTGGCGCCGTTCGCCGAGCGCGGCACCACGGACGTCCCGGAGGACGTCGGGGAGGCGTTGCGCGTCGCGGTCGACTGGCCGGACACGCTCGTGCCGGGCGCGGGCGGCACGCGCGCGCTGTGGGAGCTGCTCGCGACGCTGGCCGCGTCCGACCTGGCGGTCGCGCGTGCGGTGGAGCCGCACCTCGACGCCCGTGCGATCCTCGCGCAGGCAGGCATTCCCGCGGGCAGCACGACGTGGGGCGTGTTCGCGGCGGAGGCGCCCGACGTCCGGCTCGACGCGCGGCCCACGGGCGCGGGCGACGTGTGGCACCTGACCGGCACCAAGCCGTGGTGCTCGCTCGCGGCCCGGCTCGACACCGCGCTGGTGACGGCCCACCTGGAGGACGGCGGCCGCGGGCTGTTCGCGGTCGACCTGCGGGGTGACGACATCACGGTGCTCAGCACGCCGTGGGCGGCGCGTGGCCTGGCGGAGATCCCGTCGGTGCCGGTGCGGTTCGACGACGTGCCGGCGGTCCCGGTCGGCGCACCCGGCTGGTACCTGGAGCGGCCGGGGTTCTGGTGGGGCGGGATCGGGGTCGCGGCGTGCTGGTTCGGCGGCGCCGTCGGCGTCGGGCGTCGCGTGCTCGCCGAGGCCCGCAGGCGGGACGACGACCGGCTGCTCGCGATGCATCTGGGGACGGTCGACGAGTCGCTGGAGTCCGCGCGCCGGGCGCTCGCGGAGGCCGCGGACCTCGTCGACGCCGGCACGCTGGACGCCGCCGACGGGCGCGTGCTCGCGAAGCGCGTGCGGGGCACGGTCGCCCGGACCTGCGAGGACATGCTCACGACGGCCGCGCACGCGCTCGGACCGGCACCGCTGGCCTTCGAGCCGGACCACGCCAAGCGCGTCGCCGACCTGCAGGTCTACGTGCGGCAGCACCACGCCGAGCGGGACGCGGCGTCGCTCGGCTCGGCGTGGGCGGGGCGTGAGGACCGCCCGTGGTGACGTTCGACGGCCGCGCACCGGGCACCGACCCGGCCGTCTGGACCGCCCGGTTCGACGACCTGCACGCGCTGGCGCTGCCGACCGGCCGGACCGTCGTCGTGGCCGCGCATCCCGACGACGAGACCCTGGGCGCGGGCGGGCTGATCGCCACGCTGGCCGCCCGAGGGCTGCCGCCGGAGGTCGTCGTCGTGTCCGACGGCTCCGGGTCCCACCCCGGCTCCCCGACGCTCGACCCCCAGGCGCTCGCCGTCCGGCGGCGCGCCGAGGTCGTCGCGGCGGTCCGCACGCTGTCGCCGCAGTCCCCCGTGACGCTGCTCGGCCACCCCGACGGCGGCCTGCGCGAGGTCCGCGCCGAGGTGCTCCGCGACTTCCGCCGTGTGTGCGCCGGCCCGACGCCGGCCCTGCTCGTCGCACCGTGGCGCGGCGACGGCCACCGCGACCACCGGGTCGTCGGCGAGGTCGCCGCGCAGGTCGCCGACGCGCTCGGCTGCCCGCTCGTCGAGTACCCGCTCTGGCTGTGGCACTGGGCGACGCCCGACGACGACCGCGTGCCCTGGGACCGGCTGCGTGCGCTCGACCTCGACCCCGACGCGGCGCTGCGCAAGCGCCGGGCCGTCGACGAGCACGCGACGCAGGTCCGGCCACTGTCGGGCGACCCCCGCGACGCCGCGACGCTGCACCCCCGGTTCCTGCGCGGCTTCGACCGGGACGTCGAGGTGCTCGTCGTGGGAGCCGCGAGCGAGTCCCGCGACCTCGGCCAGGACTTCTTCGACGGCACCTACACCCGACACGACGACCCGTGGGGCTACACCGACCGCTGGTACGAGGCCCGCAAGCGCGCCCTGACGCTTGCTGCGCTCCCCGACGAGAGGTACGGCCGGGCGATCGAGATCGGCTGCTCCATCGGCGTCCTGACCGCGGACCTCGCGGGTCGCTGCGACGACCTGGTCGCGCTCGACGTCTCCCCGCTCGCGGTCGCCCGCGCCCGCGAGCGCCTCGCCGACCGGCCGCACGTCCGCGTGATGACGGGTGACGTCGCGCGCGACATGCCCGACGGCCCGTTCGACCTCGTCGTCCTGTCGGAGGTCGGGTACTACCTCACCCGCCCCACGCTGCGCGGCGTGCTCGACGGGCTGCGCGACCGGCTCTCCCCTGGCGGCACCTTGCTCGCCTGCCACTGGCGCCATCCGGTGGCGGCGTACCCGCTGACCGGTGACGATGTGCACCGCAACCTGGCCCGCACGCGCGGGCTCACGCGTCTCGCAGTGCACACGGAGGAGGACATGGTGCTCGAGGTGTACTCGCCGGACCCGCGGTCCGTCGCCCGGCGGACGGGGCTCGCATGATCCGGCACGTCGCCGTCGTGGTCCCCGCCCGCGACGAGGAGGAGCTCGTCGGCCGCTGCCTGCGGTCGATCGCCGAGGCGCGGCGGGAGTCGCCCGTGCCGACGTCGCTGGTCGTGGTGCTCGACGCGTGCACGGACGGCACCGCGGCGGCCGTCGCGGACGCGATCGGCGACGACGTCGGCGCCGGCGTGCAGGTCGTCACCACGGAGATCGGCAATGTCGGCGCCGCCCGCGCGCTCGGGGTGTCGCACGCGCTCGTCGGGCTGGACCTCGACCCCACCGAGGTGCTGCTGGCCTGCACGGACGCCGACTCGCAGGTGCCGCCCTGGTGGCTGCTGGAGCACGTGCGCCTCGCCGACGCGGGTGCCGACGTCGTCGTCGGCACCGTGCGGCCCGACCCGGACGACCTCGACGCGGACGACCTCGACGCCTGGTCGGCGACCCGCGTGCCCGGCAAGCCGAACGGCCACGTGCACGGCGCCAACCTGGCCGTGCGGGTGTCGTCGTACGTCCGCGCGGGCGGCTTCCCCCGCCGCACCGAGCACGAGGACGTCACGCTCGTCGCGTCGCTGCGGGCGACCGGTGCGCGAGTGGTCCCGTCGGACGCGGTCGACGTGCTCACGTCCGGTCGCCGCGTCGGCCGCACGCCTGGTGGGTACGCCGGTTACCTGCAGGAACGGTTCCCGGTGGGCGCCGGGGCATGAGGACGCCGGTGCTCGTCGTCGTCGCGGTGGTCGCCCTCCTCGCGGGGTGCGCGGCGCGACCGGACGGCACCGACGCGGACGCCGTCGCCCACGCCTTCTACGCCGCGGTCGCCCACGAGGACGGCGACGCCGCGTGCGCGCTGCTCGCACCGTCCGCGCTCGAGAACCTCGAGTCCGACAGCGACGAGCCGTGCGCGGAGGCGGTGCTCGACGGCGACGTGGGCGCGACGCTCACCGAGCGCGTGCCCGACGGGCCCGCGACGTCGGTCCACGTGGCCGGGCGCGCCGCGCAGGTGGTGCTGCCCGACGACGTCGTGTTCCTCACGGTCGACGGCGACACGTGGCGGCTCACCGCCGCCGGCTGCGACGCCCGGCCGGAGCGTCCCTACGACTGTGTGATCGAAGGGGGCTGACGATGCGGACGCTGTTCGTCATCGTGCTCGGCGGCATCCTGCTGGGCCTGGCGTACTTCGCGACCCTGGCGGTGCTGCACCGATGAGCCGCCTGAAGAACCACGGCCTGACGCTCTTCTTCGGCGCGATCTTCCTCGCCGCGCTCGCCGGGCAGGCGATCAGTGGCGTCGCGCTCGTCAACCGGGAGCAGATCGAGGCCGGGCTGACGCCGATCACGCTCGCCGAGTACGTCACGACGTCGCAGTTCGCCGTCGACGTCACCGAGAACTGGCAGTCGGAGTTCCTGCAGTTCCTGCTCTACATCCTGGCGACCGTGTGGCTGCTGCAGCGCGGGTCGCCCGAGTCGAAGCCGCTCGACGAGGCCGGCCGCGAGAGCGACGAGGACCAGAAGGTCGCCGAGTTCTCCCGCCCGGACTCGCCGCCGTGGGCGCGCGTCCGTGGGTGGCGGCTGTCCGTCTACTCGCACTCGCTCGGGCTCGTGATGGGCACGATCTTCGTGCTCAGCTGGTTCGTGCAGTCGCTGGCCGGTGCCGTCGCGTACTCCGAGGACCAGATGCGCAACTTCGCCGACCCCGTCTCGTGGACCCAGTACCTCGCGCTGCCCGACTTCTGGAGCCGCACGCTGCAGAACTGGCAGTCGGAGTTCCTCGCCGTCGCGAGCATGGTGGTGCTGTCGATCTACCTCCGCGAGCGCGGCTCCCCCGAGTCGAAGCCGGTCGGGGTGTCGCACGAGGCGACGGGGGTGGAGGGCTGACCCCGTCGGGTGACGTCCGCCACGAGCCGCCCGCTCGCCGCGCGGAACGTCCGGCCGCCTCCTACCCTCCCAGCATGCCTGCGACGACCGTCCGGAAGCGCGCCCTCCTGCGGGCCGCCGCATTCGGCCTGGGCGTGTCCGTGCCGGTGTTCGTGCTCGCGTACCTGGTCCGGGCGGAGGCGCCCGGGCTGGTCCGGCTCGACCAGCAGGCGATCGTCGCGGCGACGACGTTCACGCGCGAGCACCCCGCGTTCCTGCGGGCGCTCGTGGTGTGGCAGCAGCTCCTGCAGGCCAAGTGGGTCAACCTCGCGGGCGCGCTGCTGTGCCTGTGGGTCTGGCGCAAGCACGGCCTCGCGACCCGCGCGCTGTGGGCGTTCTGCACGCTCATGGCGGCATGGGTGCTGCAGCTCGCCGCGAAGGGTCTGGTCCAGCGGGCGCGCCCGGTCGTCGAGGACGCGCTCGAGCACGCGCCGGGCTCGAGCTTCCCGTCGGGCCACGCGACGAACACGGCTGCCGCGGCCGTGACGCTGACGCTGCTCGTGTGGCCGCTGCTCGGTCGGCGTGGACGCGTCGCGGTCCCCGTCGTCGCGGGCACCGTCACCCTGATCACCGCTCTGGACCGCGTGTTCCTCGGCGTGCACTACCCGTCCGACGTGGTCGCCGGCATGCTGTTCGGCACCGCGATGGCCGGCGCCTCGTACATCGGCTACCGCGGCTGGTCCGCGGAGCCCTCGCCGGAGAGGATCCCGTGACCCCGCTCGCGCTCCAGGCGGACCACCGCCGCCGCTCCTCGGTGCACACGTTCGTGCACCGCTACGAGCTCGACACGTCGGCCCCCACGTTCGGGTCGGCCTGTCGCGACCTCGCACGCCGCGCCGTGCTGCCCGCCGTCGTGTGGTGGCTCGCCGTCGTCGGGATCGGCCTGCTCATCGTCGGACCCCTCCACGACCTTCCCGCGGAGTCCGCCGTCAACGAGTGGTTCGCGGGGCAGCGCACCGCGACGCTCAACAACGTGACCCTCGCGCTGTCCGACATCGGCATGACCGAGTCGATCATCGGCGCGTGCGTGCTGTTCGTGGCGCTGTTCTGGTGGCGAACCAAGCAGTGGTGGGTCGCCGTGGTCCCGGCGATCGCGATCGGCATGCAGGCGATCCTGTTCCTCACGTCGTCGCTGCTCGTCGGGCGGGAACGTCCCGAGGTCGAGCTCCTCGACAACTCCCCGCCGACCACCGCGTTCCCGAGCGGTCACACGAGCGCGTCCACCGCGTTCTACGTGACGCTCGCGATGATGTGCCAGCGGATCACGCGGCCGTGGCTGCGCTGGGGCCTGACGGTCCTCTGCCTCCTCGTCCCGTTCCTGGTCGGGACCGCGCGCCTGTACCGCGGCATGCACCACCTCACCGACGTGCTCGTCGGCATGGCGAACGGGCTCGTCTGCGCGTTCCTCGCGTGGCGCTACCTGCGGCGGGACGTGTGAGCCGCGTCCCCGCCGCCGAGCAGCGGCACCACGACGGCCCGCTGCGGTCCGCGGTCGTCATCAACGCGAACCGCGTCGAGGGCGCGGACGAGCTGCGGTCCGCCATCACCGAGCAGCTCGTCGAGGCCGGCTGGCCCGAGCCGGCATGGCTCGAGACGACCGCGGAGGACCCCGGCCTCGGCCAGACCCGCCAGGCCGTCGAGGACGGCGTCGACGTCGTGTTCGTGTGCGGCGGCGACGGGACCGTGCGTGCGGTCGTCGAGGGGCTCGCGGGGTCCGACGTCGCGCTCGCCGTCCTCCCGGGCGGCACGGGCAACCTGCTCGCGGCCAACCTCGACATCCCCACCAACGTGCCCGACGGCATCGCGACGGCCCTGGCCCGCGGCCGGCGCCAGGTCGACATCGGCGAGGTCGACGGGCAGGCGTTCGCCGTCATGGCCGGCATGGGCTTCGACGCCAAGATGGTCGACGACGCCCCGACGGGCCTCAAGGCCAAGGCGGGCTCCGTCGCGTACGTGGTCTCCGCGCTCCGGCACCTCGCCGACGACGAGATGCACGTCGAGGTCCGCGTCGACGACCACCCGCCCGTCCGCCGGCACGCGCGCAGCGTGCTCGTCGGCAACGTCGGCCGGCTCCAGGGCGGTGTCCGGCTGCTGCCCGAGGCCGAGGCCGACAACGGCGAGATGGACGTCGCCATCATCGCGCCGCGCAACCTCGGCCACTGGGTGCAGCTCGCCGTCGCCGTCGTCCTGCGCCGCGAGCGCGTGCCGCGCATGGAGGTACTGCGCGGTTCGCGGATCAGGGTCCGCTCCACCCGCCCGCAGCCGCGTCAGCTTGACGGCGACGTCATCGACCCGTCCGACACGCTCGTCGCGAACGTCCGGCCCGGCGCCCTGTGGGTCTGCGTGCACCAGCCCGACACGACCGAGGACCTCGCCGAGGGCGAGTAGGCCCGACCCGACGACGCACCTCCCGACCGGACGGGTGACCTACAGCCCGTCCGGCCGGATCTTCTCCGCGTCCGTCGTCTCGTCGACGAGGTCGCCGACCTCGCCGCCGGGCAGGTCCGCCGCGCGGATCTTGTGGGCCTCCGTCGTCGCCGCCTCGGCCTCCGCCACGGGGTCGATCGGGTCGCCCGGCAGCCCCGCAGCGCGGATCCGCTCACCCTCGGTCTCCGTGTCGACGTCGGGACGCTCGCCCGGCACCCCCTCCGACCGGATCCGCTCACCCTCGGTCTCGAACCGTTTGTCCTCGAACCGTTCGCTCTCGAACCGCTCGTCCGGGGTGCGCTCGCTCTGCGTGTCCATGCGGTCCTCCTCGACGTCCTCGTCGACCCACGACCCGTCGAGCGTACGTCGGGGCCCGCAGACCGCGACCGGTGAACCGACCGGGCCCCTGCACCGTTCTCAGCACAACCGTCACACGAACTTCACCCGATGCGACGGGTGAAACGGTCATCAACGGCCCGCGAGGTGCCGATGAATCGTGTACCGGAGCGTCGTCGCCCGTGTCGGACGAAGAAGTCGTCCAGGGGTCCGCAAGACGCCGCCTCCAGGGGGAGGGAACACCATGACCATGACCATCGCCACCGAGCCGCGCACCGACGACGACGTCGTGACGCTGACCACCCGTGAGCGCGTCGTCCTCGCCGAGCTGCGTCAGGACATCACGCTCGAGGAGATCGCCCGCCACCTGTGGGTGACCCGGAACACGGTGAAGTCCCAGGTGCGGTCCATCTACAAGAAGATCGGCGTCTCGACGCGGGCCGAGGCGGTCGCCTGGGCACGCGCGCACCGCGTCTGACACCACACGCGGAGGGCGTGGGATTCGAACCCACGAGGACGGGGTTGTCCCGCCCCAACGGTTTTCAAGACCGTCTCTTTCGGCCGCTCAGACAGCCCTCCCGGCCCGCGACCCGGACCGGTGGCGTCGTGACGTCGTCGTCCGGCCGCGGCCCGCTCCGCGGAGCGTGCACGAGTCTCCCACAGCCCGTCCGGGTGCGGGTTCAGACGCCCTTCGTCGCGGGCAGCCGTCCGCTGTCGATCGCCTCGACGAGCCGGGTGTGGTCGCCCTCGATGCGGTCCGCGTAGCCGACGGCGTACTCGGTGAGCGCCTCGTCGGCGCGCTCCGACGAGCCGAGGTACGCGGCGATCGCCACCCGGTCGCCCGACCGTGAGTGCGCCCGCGCGAGGCTCCACCCGCACAGCTCGGCGTAGCGCGCCATCCCCGCGGGGATGGCCTCCTCGACCGGCAGGGATCCCTTCCAGTCGCGGAGCTGACGGACGTAGAAGTCGCGCTCGACGTCGTCGACGCCCGTGACACGCTGCCAGCCGAGGAAGATGTCGCTGGCGGCCTGCATGAGTCGCTGCCCCTCGACGACCCGCTGCGCGTGGTTGCCGTAGTCGCTCGCGCCGGCGAACTCCTCGAGGACCGACGCCTGCGCCTCTTTCGCCTGCAGGACGATGAGGTCGTTCTCGTCGGTGCCCTGCAGCAGGATGACCCACGCGCGCGTGCCGACGCTGCCGACCCCGACGACCTTGCGCGCCATGTCGACGAGCCGGTACTGCTCGAGCAGGTGCCGGCGGTCGTCCTGCAGGGACGTGCGGTACGCGACGAGCAGGTCGTGGAACCGCAGGGCAGCGTGGTTCTCGTCCATGAGGTCCCGCAGCGGGACGAGCAGCGGCGGGTCCGCGACGAAGCGGCGTCGACCGTCGACGAGCTCGGTGAGCTTGCCGACGGCCTTGAGGTGGTCGCTCGACCGGGCCTTCGAGATCGTCGCGCGCGTGCGGCGCACCGAACGCCCCGGCAGGGACGTCAGCAGCTCGTCGATCATGTCGTCGACGGACGCGTGCGCGTACCAGACGGCCAGGGACGCCTGCCCCGCGAACTCCCGCACCGCCTCCCGGTACGCGCGCGCCGCACCGAGCACCGCCTGCCGGCGTTCCTTGCGGGAGAAGTCGTTCGCGCGACCGGCGAGCTCCACGCTCGCGAGCAGCCGCTTGACGTCCCACTCGAACGGGCCGGGCAGCGTCTCGTCGAAGTCGTTCAGGTCGAACAGCAGCCGCCGCTCGGGCGAGCCGAACACCCCGAAGTTGCTCAGGTGCGCGTCACCGCACAGCTGCACGCGCAGGCCCGTGTCGGGCGTCGTCGCGAGGTCGTGCGCCATGACCAGCGCCGACCCCCGGTAGAACGCGAACGCCGAGTCCGACATCCGCCCGTACCGCAGCGGGATCAGCTCGGGCACGCGGATCGTCGCCTGCTGCTCCAGCAGGTCCAGCGGGTCGGGCCGACCGTCGGTGGGACCGGTGTCCGCGAGGGCGTCCAGCGGCAGCGCCGTGCGGGCCGCCTTGCCGCGCTGCACCCTCTCGTCACGGCTCAGACGCTCCACCGGGGTGCTCACGGTCCGAACCTACGACCGCCACGGGCGCCACGCCCACCCGTCAGGCGGACGACCCGTCCTCCCACCAGCGCGCCGGCATCCCGGGACTCACCACGTCGAGCGCGTACAGCGTCGCGACCCGCGCGAGCTGCAGGTCGTACGTCGCGACCGCGCGCACGTCGGGGTGCGCGATCGCGGCGCCGACGTGCAGCGCGGCGAACGGCGGGAGCACCCCCGCGACGTGGCTCGCCGCCCGCAACGTCTGGTCGGAGAACCGCACGACCTCGACGCGGGCGGCGACGTCGTGCAGGACGCCGTGCGCCTCGGGCCCGCCGGCCAGCGCGAGCCGGCGCAGCTCCGACAGGCCGAGCGGCGTCGTCACGAGGTCCGCCTCGTGCGCCGCCGTCCACACGAGCCACTCCGCGCGCCAGGGCTCGCCCACGAGGTACCGGGCGAGCGCCGAGCCGTCGGCGTACACCCGCCGCCGGACCGGGACCGCGTCGTCCGGCGCAGGACGCGGCTGCGGCACGAGACGCAGACCTGCCCCACGCGGGAGGACGGGTGCGTCGGCGGGCACCCGTCCATGATCACGCACCCGGCTGGGTCCCGACGAGACGGACGTCCCGTCGCCTGCCGCGCGGAGACGCCGACGGCCGGCCCCTGAGGGGACCGGCCGTCGTGCGTCAGACCAGGATCACCGTGCGCGCAGACGCTCCATCGCGAGCTGCACGAGCGAGATGAGGGCCTGCTTGGTCGCGGCACGCGAACGCGCGTCCGTGTACAGCACCGGCACGTGCGCCGGGATCGCGAGCGCCTCGCGGACGTCGTCGAGCTGGTGCTTGGCGACGCCGTCGAAGCAGTTCACGCCCACGACGAACGGGATGCCGCGGCTCTCGAAGTAGTCGACGGCCGGGAAGCACTGGTCCAGGCGGTCGGTGTCCACGAGCACCACGGCGCCGATCGCGCCGCGGACCAGGTCGTCCCACATGAACAGGAAGCGGTCCTGGCCCGGCGTGCCGAACAGGTACAGCCACAGCGACCCCGGCAGGGCGATGCGACCGAAGTCCATGGCGACCGTGGTGGTGGTCTTGCGGTCCGAGACGCCACCGGCGTCATCGACGCCGACGGAGTGCTCGGTCATCGCGGCCTCGGTGTTGAGGGGCTCGATGTCCGAGATGGACCCGATGAAGGTCGTCTTGCCGACGGCGAAGCCGCCTGCGACGACGATCTTGACGACGGTGGGGGCGATGGACCCCGCCGTTCCGGCCGGAGCGGCCACGGCGGCGTCAGAGGGCGGAAATGCCATTGAGAACACTCTCCAGCACGCTCAGGGACAGGGCGGGGGACTCACCGGTGTTCACGTCGACCGGCTGCGAGGTGTGGACGCGCACGTACTGCTGGTCGGCCAGGTCGGACACGAGGATCCGGACCACGCCGAGCGGCAGGTGCAGAAGGGCCGAGAGCTCGGCCACGGAGATGTAGTTGTGCGCGGCGTGCTGGATGATCGCCCGCTTCTCCGGCGGGAGACCCTGGCCGGACACGGCACCCGGCATCACCTCGACCAGCGCCTCGAGCGGCAGGTCGGAGCGCGCCGAGCGCACGCGGCCGCCGGTCACGGCGTAGGGCCGGACCGTTCGCGCCTCGTACTCGATGTGCTCGCTCATCCGTCGTACTCCTGGCCTCAGGCCACCGGCGCGCGCGTGGCGCCGTCGACGGGGAGCTGGCCGCGCATCTCGGAGATGAGCTGGGGCGTCAGGGTCGCCTCGGTCCGCGAGACGAGCATCGCCATCTCGTAGCCGATGAGCCCGACGTCGCAGCTCGACTCCGCCACCACGGCGAGGACGGAGCCGTTCGAGACGCTCATCAGGAAGAGGAACAGCTGGTCCATCTCGATGATCGCCTGACGCACCTCCCCCGCACGCAGCTGGCGCGACGCGCCACGGGTCAGGCTCGACATACCCGAGACGATGGCCGCGAGCTGGTCGCCGCTGGTGCGGTCGAGCTGCTCCGACATCGCCATGAGAAGACCGTCGGCCGACACCACGAGCGTGTGGCGAGTGCCGGGCACGGTCCGGACGAAGTTGTCCAGGAGCCAGCCGAAGTTGGCTGCCTCGGTGCTGAGCGCGGTCACACTTCCTCCTTGCTGGTGCAGTCGACGACTGCGGGGTTGCGCGTCACCGAGGCGGCGACGACGTGGGTGGGTGCGGTCGGAGTCATCAGGCAGGGCCGTTCTGCTGGGTGGAGGCGTCACCGGAGGCGCGGCGGCCGCGGGACGTCCCGGACTGGAAGCTCGACAGACGCGAGCGGAGCTCGTCCGCGTCACGCTGCACGGGCTTGCCCTCGTCGGCCTGCGCGGGCGTCGTCGGGACGGCCGACGGCACACGCCGGGTGAGCTGCTCGCCCGAGCCACCGACCGCGCTCGGCCGGTAGGCCGAGAGCTGGCTCAGCTCCGACAGCGCCTGCTCCTGGATGTCGGAACGCAGTGCGAGCATGGCCGCGACCTCGTCGTCCAGGGTCCCGATCCGCGGTGCGACGGACGGCGGGACGTTCGGGTGGGGCACCGTCGACACGGGAGCACCGGCGGCCGGCGGGCGCGCGGCCCACTCCGGCGGCGACCACGAGCCGGCGGACCGCTGCTCCAGAGGGGCGGGGGCGGCGGGAACCGGGGCCGGCGTGCTCGCGACCGGCGCGGCGGGCGCCGACCACGACGGAGCCGACCAGCTCGGCGCCGACTGCTCGGCGACCGGGGCGGGCTGCTCCGCCGACCACGCGGACGTGCGGGGCGGGGACACCGGCTCTGCAGCGGCCTGCGCGACGGACGGCGTGCCCGCCGAGGCGGTGTCGTCACCCTTGCGCTTGCCGAACAGGCCGCCCCAGCGACGCTTCGGGCGGGACTCGTCGTCACCCTGGACCAGCTCCGAGAACGCCTGCTCGGGAGCCGGCGCGGCGGCCCACGGCTGCTGCACCGGAGCCGGAGCTGCCGGGACGACGGGCGCGGGAGCCGGAGCCTGGGCGAACGGCGCCGGAGCAGGAGCCGTTGCCGGAGCGAACGGTGCCGGTGCGGGCGCCTGGGCGAACGGAGCGGGAGCCTGCGCGTACGGCGCCGGGGGCGGCGCGAACGGCGCGGGAGCGGGCGCGAACGGGGCCGGGGCCTGGGCGAACCCGGCCGGCGCGTACGGCTCCGGTGCGGGCGCGTACTGCTCCGGGGCCTGCGCGTACGGCGCCGGGGCGTACGGCGCCTCGACGGGCGCGTGCTCCTCGACGACCTCGGCGACGGGCTGCGGGTCGGGCTCGAGCGTCGGCCACGCCTCGGCGACCGGCGCGTCCCAGGTCTCGGGCTCGAGCTCGGGGATCACCGGCGCGATGGTCGCGGTCTCGTCCGTACGGGCGTTGGTCGCCTCGACGGCCTCGTCCGCGGGCGCCTGCCACGTCGGCGGCTGCCACGCGGGTGCCTCCCACGCGGGTGTCGGCCACGCGTCCCCGGCCGGCTCCTGGACGTCGGCCGTCGCTGCCGGGGCCTCCGGGACGATCGGCATGGCGCCGGTGTGCCAGGCGCGCGCCTCGTCGAGCGTCCGCTCGAACGGGGCCTGCGGTGCTGCGCTCTGCTGCGCCTGCGCGGCACGGGCGGCAGCGCCGGCCCAGCCCGAGTAGCCGCTGTACGACGTGAACGCGGCGGGCGCGTCGGCCACCGGGGCGTCGGCGGCGACCGAGCGGCGCGTCGGGAGCACCGGCGCCACCTCGGCGGCGGGCTCGACGACGGGCTCGGCGACCTGCTCGGCCGCAGCCTCGTGCAGCACGGTGTCGAACATCGGCGAGTCGTCGAGCGGCGACACGCGGGACGGCAGCTCGGCCACGGCGGGCTCGTCGACCGGCTCGGCGGCCTGCGGGGCCCACGGCTCGTCGGCGGGCTCGGCGGCGGCCTGCGGGGCCCAGGCGGGCTCCTCGGGCTGTGCCGGGGCGGCCCAGTCCTCGACCGGGGCCCACGGCTCGTCGGCGACAGCAGCGGCAGCCGTGGCCACCTCGTGCTGCTCGGGCGCGGTCGGGGTCCACGCGGGCTCGTCGACCTCGGCGGCGGGCGTCGGAGCCCACGGCTCGGTCGTCTCGGCGGCCTGCGGGGCCCACGCCTCGGCCACCTCGGCGGCGGGCGTCGGGGCCCATGCCTCGTCCACGTCGGCCGCGGGCGTCGGAGCCCACGGCTCGGTCGTCTCGGCGGCCTGCGCCGGAGCCCACGCGTCGGCGTCGGCCTCGGTCTCGGCCGGCGCCTGCTCGGCGACCGCGGGGGTCTCCTCGACGACGTCCGTCGGCTGCTCGGGCTGCCAGGCCGGCTCGTCGTCCTCCACGAGGGACGGCACGACGATCGGCTCCGGGGTCGCCGCGTGAGCGCCCAGGCTCATCCACGGCGCACGCACGGCGTCGGGGGCGGAGGCCGGACGGTCGTCCTCGGGCGCCAGGCCCGGGATGGGCGTGCCGGCGGCGGGGGTGCCGGGGACCAGGTCACCGCGACCGCGGAAGCCCGAGAACAGGCCGGCACGTGCGGCCGGCGCCGGAGCGCTGGCGGCCGGGGTCTCCTCGGCGGGGGTCGCCCACGCGGCCGTCGCGGCACGGGTGCGGCTCGGCAGGCCACCGGCGCTCTTGAGCGGCTCGGCCGCGATCGTCGGAGGCTTCCACTCGGTGGACTCGGTCGTGAGGTCCGCCGAGATGTTCCCGGACGGGGCCTCGGGCAGGACGATCTTGTCGAGGTCGAACGTCTTGCTCGGGCGCGCGGGGAGCTCGCTGCGGCCCAGCACCGGGGCGACGCCCGGGATGCCGTCGGCGTTCGTGTCGGTCTCGCCGGCGTCGTCACCGCGGCGGCGACGCGGCAGACCGAGCGCGGTCGAGCCGTCGGTCAGCGCGGCGAGGTTGACCTCCTCGACGACAGGCGGCGTGAACGCGTCGGCGGCGATGCTGGGAGCCGACGACGCGGCCGGCATCGGGGTGCCGTACAGCGACTGCTCGTTGGCGGCGAACAGCGACGCGGGGAACCGGACGATCGTCTCGGTGCCGGTGCCGCGCGGGCTCTTGCCGAGGTACACGTCGGCGCCGAGGCGCTGGGCCAGCCGGCCGACCACGAAGAGGCCGAGGCGCTGGGCGCCGAGCGCGTCGCTCGCACCCGTCGACTTGATCCGCGCGTTCGCGGTCTCGAGCTCCTGGTCGCTCATGCCGAGGCCCTGGTCGAGCACGCGGACCACGACGAACTGGCCGACGACACCGGTGGTGACGATGACAGGCGTCTCGGGCTCGGAGAAGACCGTGGCGTTCTCGAGGAGCTCGGCGAGCATGTGGGCGGCGCCGAGGGCGTTGAAGCCGAGCATGGCCGGGTCGACCTGCAGGTCGAGCTCGACGCGGTCGTACTGCTCGATCTCGGACGAGGCGGTACGGATGACGTCCGACAGCGGCATCGCGTCGCGCAGACGACGACCCGAGTCGATGCCGGCGAGCACGAGGAGCGACTCGGCGTTCCGGCGCATCCGGGTGGCGAGGTGGTCGAGGCGGAACAGGTTCGCCAGGGTCGACGGGTCCTCCTCCGCACGCTCGAGCGAGTCGATGAACGACAGCTGGCGGTTGAGGAGCACCTGGTCGCGGCGGGCGACGTTGACGAACATCTCCGCGATCGACCCACGCAGGGCGGCCTGCTCCTGGGCGACCTGGACGGTCGTGGCGTTCACGGAGTTGAAGGCCTGGGCGAGCTCGCCGACCTCGTCACGGGTGGTGACGGGGATGGGCTCGAGCGTGATCTCCGGACCCTCACCGGGGACGGCCACCTGCTCGACGAGCTTCGGCAGCTGCTCGCGGACGTTCGCGGCGGCAGCGGTGAGGCGGCGGAGCGGCGTGACGATCCCGCGGGCGATGACGACGGCGAAGAACAGCGACGCGACACCGGCGGCGATGGCCAGGCCGATCGTCAGGAACGCGCGGTTCTGGGCGTCGTCGGCGGCCTTCGTGGCGATGCCGTGGGCCGTCTCGAGGATCTTGTCGTTGACCGAGGACAGCGACAGGAGCTGGTCCTGGATGTCCTTGGCGTACGCCTGCATGTCGACGGACTGGAAGGCGTTCGCGTTGCCCTGCGACAGGTCCGACCGGATGTTCGTGAAGTTGTACGACGGGTCGTCCGGGTTGAGCTCGAGGCCCGCGATCCCGAGGCCCTCGACGGCGTCGCGCGCGCGGTGGCGGGACAGCTCGTTGGCGGCGGTCTCGTTGGCGTAGGCCAGCGCGGCGGTCTGCAGCGACACGCGGGTCTTGATGAGGGCGATGGCGTCGATGAGCTCGCTGACGAGGCCGTCGCTCGTGGTGGCGACCTCGCGGTAGGCGGTCACGTACCGGGCCAGGTCACGGTTGGGCAGCGCGTTGGCGACCGACTCCATCAGGGCGATCTGGCCCGTGATGATCGTGTTGTAGTACCGCGCGATCTCCTCGCGGTGACCGTTGATGTCCACGAGGTGACGCGCCGACGGCAGCATCTCGTTGTGCGCGAACTGGACGTCCTTGAACTGCGAGACGACGTTCGCCGGGAACGCGTCGAGGTCGAGGGCCCGGGTCAGCGGGAAGACGTCGCGCAGCGCGTCGTCCGAGGCGATGCGTGCGGCGTTGATCTGCTCCGGCGTGCCGCCGTTGAGGGAGAGCATGCGCTCGGCCTCGATGGCGCCCGACAGCGGGGCGTACGCCTGCAGTGCGGCCATGACGCCCTCGGCGGCACGGACCTGCTTGGCCTCGCGCAGCGCGTCGACCGAGATGTAGGCACCGGCGCCGAACAGGACGAGCATGGGCACGGCGAGGACAGCCATCACCTTGGCGCGGATGCCAAGCCGTCGCAGCATGTCGATCCTTTCGTTCACCCGACTCGGGCGTCACCATCGGGGCCGTGCCGAACTGTCGTGCCGTCGCCATATGACGACTTCCGTTCGCCTCATCGGCTCCTGGACAGCGGACCATTAGCCCGCGGCAGAGTTTGCCACGGACCTCACCCGCTGGGATACGGGCAGGCCGCACCAGTCGCGGCTACGCTCGACCATCCGGCTAGTGTGCCGGTTGTGCGCGCCGTCGTGGTCCAGAGTCCGGGCGATCCGGACGTCCTGAGCGTGGCGGACGTCCCCGAGCCCGATCTCGGGGCGACCGAGCTGCTCGTCGACGTGGCCGGCGCGGGCGTCAACCGCGCCGACCTGCTGCAGCGCGCGGGTCACTACGACGCGCCGGAGGGATCACCCGTCTGGCCCGGTCTCGAGGTCGCCGGCACGGTCGCCGCGGTGGGTGCGGACGTCCCGGCCGCCGCCGGCTGGCAGGTCGGTGACCGCGTCGCGGCGCTGCTCGCGGGCGGCGGGTACGCCGAGCGGGTCGCCGTCCCGGCGGGTCTCGTGCTGCGCGTGCCCGACGCGTTGCCTCTGGTGGATGCGGCCGCCCTGCCCGAGGCGCTCGCGACGGTGTGGTCGAACCTGCGGGCCGCCCGGCTGGAGCCTGGTCAGACGTTGCTGGTGCAGGGCGGGTCCGGCGGCGTCGGCACGGCGGCCGTGCAGCTCGCGGCCGCGCTCGGCGCGCGGGTGCTCGCGACCGCGGGTGGCCCCGAGCGCGCCGCCCGAGTGCGTGAGCTCGGCGCGGACGTCGTCGTCGACCACCGCGCCGGGGACGTCGTCGCGCAGGTGCGTGCCGCGACGGACGGTCGCGGGGTCGACGTGATCCTCGACGTGCTGGGCGCCGGCGGGCTCGCGGACAACCTCGCGATGCTCGCGGACGGCGGGCGGCTCGTCGTGATCGGGATGCAGCGCGGCCGGCGCGGCGAGCTCGACCTCGGCACGCTCCTGTCCAAGCGGGCCAGCATCGTCGGCACGATGCTGCGCAGCCGCCCGCTCGACCAGAAGGTCGCGATCATGGACGGCGTGCGCCGGCACGTCTGGCCGCTCGTGGCCTCCGGCGAGGTGCGGCCCGTGGTGCACGCGCGGCTGCCGTTCGACCGGGCCGCCGACGCGCACCGGCTGCTCGAGTCCGGCGAGGCGTTCGGGAAGGTCGTGCTCGTCCCCTGACTCGACCTCAGTCGAGCAGACCCACCGCGAGCGCCGGCACGATGACCGGCGTCAGCGGCAGCCGCGGGATCAGCGTGGCCTGCACCGCGTGGTAGAGGTCGGCCTTGCCGGCCCACACCGTGCGGGACACCGTGTTGTCGGTGCCGAGCTCGTGCCACCACGAGCCGCCCTCGCGATCCAGGACGTACGAGCCGATGTACTCCCACCACTGCGCGTACCGCTCGTCGAACCGCGGCTCGCCCGTCGCTGCGTGCAGCGCGGCGGCGGCGGCGACGGCCTCCGCGGCGACCCAGTGCATGCGCTCGCGCACGACGGGCTCGCCGGACCAGTTCACCGTGTAGACGAACCCGTCCGCGCCGTCGACCGCCCAGCCCTCGCGGACGCCTGCGTCGAACAGCGCGACGGCGTCCTCGAGCATCCACGCGGGTGCGACGTCGCCGTGCGCGGTGACCGCGGCGCGCGCGTGCAGCGTCAGACGGGCCCACTCGAACCAGTGCCCGATGGTCGCGCCGTAGGGACGGAAGGGGTGCGCCGGCTCGTCGACGTTGTACTCGAGGTCCGGTGTCCACCGCTCGTCGAAGTGCTCGGGGATCCGCCAGTCGTTGCCGCGGGCGAGCCCGTGGACCACGCGCTCGACGATGCGCAGCGCCCGGTCGAGCCACACGCGGTCGCCCGTGACGTCCGCGGCCGCGAGGTACGCCTCGACGGTGTGCATGTTGGCGTTGACGCCGCGATAGGTGTCGAGCGTGCCGAACGACCGGTCCCACTGCTCGACGGCCATGCCGGCCTCGTCGTCCCAGAACCGCTGCTCCTGCACGGCGAGCGCCTCGTCGAGCAGCGCGCGCGCCCCCGCGCGGCCCGCGGCGGTCGCGCTCGACGCCGCGAGCACGACGAACGCGTGCGGGTAGGCGGCCTTGTCCGTGTCGCGCGGGGTGCCGTCGCGCTCGACCTCCGCGAACCAGCCGCCGTGCTCGTCGTCGTGGAACACGCCCGTGATCGCGGCGAGCCCGTGGTCGACCAGCGCGGCGGAGCCCGGGCGGCCCAGCAGGTGGCCGATCGCGTAGACGTGCGTCATGCGGCACGCGATCCACAGCTCGAGCGGCCCGTCGGTGGGCCGTCCGGCGTCGTCCTGGCGGGCGAAGCCGCCGGTGGGCAACGCGGACGCCCGGCCGAAGTCGAGCAGGCGGTCCGTCTCGGCCTCGAGCCAGCGCGCGTGGGCAGGTGTGGTCAGCCAGGCCATCCGCCCACCCTAGCGACGCGCCACGAACCCGCGACGCACGGCTGCGGGGCCGGGTCGATCCAGGCAGAATGCCCGGGTGGACGACGCGCGGACGACGACGAACCAGGACGAGCCCGAGGTCGTGGTGGTCGACCCGCCGCGCGACGAGGACGGCGAGCGCCGCCCCGAGGACATCGGCGGCATGGTCGGCGAGCCCGCCAAGGTCATGCGGATCGGCACGATGATCAAGCAGCTGCTCGACGAGGTCCGCAGCGCGCCGCTCGACGACGCCGCGCGCGCCCGGCTCGCCGAGGTGCACGAGCGCTCGCTGCACGAGCTCGAGGACGGCCTGTCCCCCGAGCTGGTCGCCGAGCTGCACCGGATCACGCTGCCGTTCGTCGACGACGAGACGCCGCCGTCCGACGCCGAGCTGCGCATCGCGCAGGCGCAGCTCGTCGGTTGGCTCGAGGGGCTGTTCCACGGCATCCAGACGGCGCTCGTGGCGCAGCAGATGGCGACGCAGGCGCAGCTGTCGGGGATGCGCCGCCAGCTCCCGCCCGGGCACCGGCCGCCGGGCGCGGCACCGGGGATCGTCCTGCCGGGCGAGGGGCCCGCGGGGGACGCTGGCGAGCGTGGGACGGGGCAGTACCTCTAGTCCCTCAGGCGGGCGGTGGCTCCTCGTCGGCGCGAGCGGTCAGCGCGATCGCGCCGGACACCAGCAGCAGCCCGACGACCTCCCACCCGTGCGGCACCTGCCGCAGGGTCACGGCCCCGACGAGCGTGGCGGTCGCGGGCAGCAGCGCCAGCAGCACCGCGAACGTCGCGGGTCGCAGCCGACGCAGCACGACCTGGTCGATCGCGTAGGGGATCACCGACGAGAACACGGCGACGCCGAGCACGAGCGCCGCGAGCCGCGCGTCGGTGAGCACCCGGCCGGCGGCCCCCGCAAGGAACGGCCCGAGCAGCAGCGCACCCGCGGCCATGGCGATCGAGAGGCCGGCGACACCGCTGCTCGCCGCGGTCGCGACCCGCCGACCGAGCAGGATGTACCCCGCCCAGCACGCGGCGGCCGCACCGACGGCGACCAGGCCGACGACGGCGTCGGGCGTTCCCTCGAGCGTCACGCCCGCGAGCAGCACGACGCCGGCGGCGGCCACCGCGATCGCGACCCGGTCGCGCCAGCCCTTGCCCGTGATCGCCGCGACGGCGACGGGTCCGGTGAACTCGAGCGCGACCGCCGTGCCGAGCGGCAGGTGGTCGATCGCGACGTAGAACGACGCGTTCATCAGACCGAGGACCAGGCCGAACGCGACCGTGACGAGCAGCGCCCGCCGGCTCCACAGCGCCCGGTCGCGCCACGGGCGGCCCCACAGCACCAGCACGACGGCCGCGACGGCGAGCCGCAGCCACGCGACGGTGGCCGGCGGGAGCTCGTCGAACAGCCCGACCGCGAGCGCAGCCCCGACGTACAGCGTGACGCCCGAGACGACGAACAGCAGGGGCGCAGGCACGTCGTCAGGCTAGGCGACGCGCGATCCGCGGCCGGCGGGCGTCAGGCCAGGGCGGACCGGAGGGCGTCGACCAACGGTGTCGTCGGGCGGCCGATGAGGGTGCGGAGGTCGGCGGTGGCGTCGGCGAGGTCGCCACGGCGGGTGCCCTCGTCGAGCGCGACGACGAACCCGGCGGTGCCGGCGTCGAGCCCGGCGCCCACGAGGATCTCGCGGTACTCGTCGTCGGAGACGTTCTGCACGGTCACCGGCGTGCCGAGCACCTCGGACGCGGCGGCGGCGAGCTCGTCGAACGTCCACGCGACGTCGCCGCTCAGCTCGTACACCCGCCCGTCGTGGTCACCGCCGCGCAGCACGGCGGCGGCACCCGCGGCGTAGTCGGTGCGCGGTGCGCTCGCGACGCGGCCCTCGCCGGCGCTGGTGACGATCGTGCCGGTGGCGCGCGCCTGCTCGACGGACGGGACGTAGTTCTCCGTGTACCAGTTGTTGCGGAGGATGGTCCAGGCGAGGCCCGACGCGCGCAGGAGCTCCTCGGTCGCCTTGTGGTCGGGCGCCAGCACGAGCTCGGTGGTGTCGGCGTGGGGGGCGCTCGTGTAGACGACGCGGCGGACCCCGGCGGCGCGGGCGGAGTCGATGACCTGGCGGTGCTGGTCGACGCGCCGGCCGACCTCGCTGCCGGAGACGAGCAGCACGGAGTCGGCGCCGGCGAAGGCGGCCTCGAGCGCGGGCCCGTCGGCGTAGTCGGCGGCGACGGCGCGCACGCCGCGCGACGTGAGCTCCGCGAGCCGGTCGGCGTTCCGCCCGACGGCGGTGACCTGGTCGGCGGGCAGGCCGCCTGCGAGCAGGTGCTCGACGACGAGACGGCCGAGGTGGCCCGTGGCTCCGGTGACGACGACGGACATGAGCGGTTCCTCCAGGGGTGCGGGTCCGGGCCTGCACGGCCCGGGCGGGCAGTGCGGTCCGGCGTGCGGTGTCGTCCGTGCCAACCGTCGTGCGGTCCGCCACCTTCCCGGCTGCGGGTACCCACTTCGTCGTAAGGTACGGACGTGACGGTAAGCAACGAGGTCAGCCCGCTGCAGCGGCTCCTGACCGACGGGATCCTGCCCGCGGCGTGCCCCACGCGCATCGTCCTGGACCACGTGACGAGCCGCTGGGGCGTGCTGCTGCTCGTCGCGCTGTCCGAGCGGACGCTGCGCTGGGGCGAGCTGCGGCGGCTCGTCGAGGGCATCAGCGAGAAGATGCTCGCGCAGACGCTGCGGACGCTCGAGTCCGACGGCCTCGTGCACCGCGAGGTGACCGCGAGCATCCCGCCGCGCGTCGACTACTCGCTCACCGAGCGCGGCACCGAGCTCGTCGCGCGGCTGCTCCCTCTCATGGAGTGGATCGCGGACAACGCCGACGACATCGTGGGCGCCCGCGCCTGACGACGGGCACCGGCCGGACATGGTGAAGGGTTCGTCACGTCACGCGCGACGAACCCTTCACCATGAGGCCGGGCCGGGCCGTCAGCCCTTGACGGACCCCGCGAGCAGACCGCGGACGAAGAACCGCTGCAGCGCGAGGAACACCACGAGCGGCACCGCGAGCGCGATGAACGCCCCCGCCGACAGCAGCTGCCACGCCGTCCCGCGCGTACCGGACAGCTCCGCGACGCGCACCGTCAGCGGTGCCACGTCCGGGGTGCCGCCGACGAACACGAGCGCGACGAGCAGGTCGTTCCACACCCACAGGAACTGGAAGATCGCGAACGACGCGATCGCCGGGGTGAGCAGCGGCAGGAGCACCTGGAAGAAGATCTTCACGTGCCCGGCGCCGTCGACCCGGGCCGCCTCGACGAGCGACGCCGGGATCTCCTTCATGAAGTTGTGCAGCAGGTAGATGGCCAGCGGCAGCGCGAAGATCGAGTGCGACAGCCACACCACCCAGAACGATCCCGCGAGCCCCCACTGCACGTACTGCGAGAGCAGCGGGATGAGCGTGATCTGGATCGGGACGACCTGCAGCGCGAAGATCGCGACGAACAGGATCCCCCGGCCCTTGAAGTCGACCCACGCGAACGCGTAGGCCGCCAGGAGCGCGAGCGAGATCGGGATGACCACGGCCGGCAGCGTGATGACGATCGAGTTGACGAAGTACGTCGACAGGCTCGTCGAAGAGCCGAACAGGGCCTGCTGGTAGTTGTCGAGCGTCACCTCCCAGTTGAACGGGAGGGTCCACCAGCCGGAGGTGCGGATCTCGGACCGCGGCCGGAACGACGTCACGAACAGCCCGAACGTCGGCACGGTCCACAGGATCGCGATGATGATCGCGAGGCCCGACGCCCACGGGGAGCTGAGCCTGCCCTTCGCGGCGAGGGCTCGCTGCTCGGTGCGGGACAGCTTGCGGGGGGCGGCGCGGACGGGGCCCTCGTCCTCGTCGATGAGGCTCGTCGGCGGGATGACGGTCATCGGATCTCCTCCGCGAGCCTCAGCTGCCGGACGTTGTAGACGACGATCGGGATGACGAGCACGAACAGGATCACCGCGAGCGCGGCACCGATCCCGGCGTTCTGCGCGCGGAACGACTGCGTGTAGAACTCGTACGCGACGACCGACGTGTTGAAGTTGCCGCCCGTCATGGTCCGGACGATGTCGAAGACCTTGAGCGTCGCCATGGCGATGGTCGTGATGACGACGATGAGGGCCGGCCGGATGCTCGGGACGGTGATGAACCGGAACATCCCGATGCCGTGCAGGCCGTCGAGGCGGGCGGCCTCGACGATGTCGTCGGGGATGGCCTTGATCGCCGCGGACAGCACCGTCATCGCGAACCCGGCCTGGATCCACACCATGACCGCGATGAGGAACAGCGTGTTCCACGGCTGGTTGAGCAGGAACTGCTGCGGGGGAAGCCCGAGCCAGACGAGCAGCTGGTTGAGCAGGCCAATCTGCTGGATGTTGCCGATGTCCGGCCGGAACTCGTAGACGAACTTCCAGATGATCGACGCGCCGACGAGCGAGATGGCCATCGGCAGGAAGATCAGCGTCTTCGCGAACGACTCGAACCGGGTGCGATCGATGAGGACGGCGTAGACGAGCCCGATGAACGTCGCGGCGATCGGGACGATGACGACCCACAGCACGGTGTTGCGCAGCACCGTCTGGAACTGGTCGTCGGTGAACGCCTTGACGTAGTTGTCGAAGCCGACGAACGCCGTTCCCTTGGCGTTGTAGAACGACGTCCGGATCGTGCGGATCCCGGGGTACACGAGGCCGAACGCGACGAACAGCAGCGTCGGACCGAGGAACGCCGTGACGATGAGCCACACGGGCGCCCGCTTGATCCGGTCGATGCCGAACAGGATGACGCCCATGACCACCACGAACAGCAGGATCGCGATGATCATGAGCGTGAACTTCTGCCCCGTGGACTCGGGGTGGAGCAACCAGTCCATACCGACCCTTTCCTCGCCGTCGAGGTCAGCGTCCTCCGGAGGGCGTCCCGGAGCCAGCACCCGACGACGGTGTCGAGACGGACGTGGTGGGAGCCGTCATGCGGCGGCCCCCACCACGGTCACGTCAGTGCTCGATCAGAGCTGCCCGATCAGGACGACGGCCAGCTCGCCTCGATGTTGTCGAGCGTCTGCTCGTCGGACTGGTTCTCGCCGATCCAGGCGGTCATCTGCTTCCAGAAGGAGTCGGCACCGACGGCACCGGGCATCTGGTCGGACCCGTCGAACCGGAACGTGTAGCTGTCGTCGGTGAGCAGGTCGAACGACAGCTTGTCGAGCGGGTTCTGCAGCAGGCTCGGGTCGAGGCCGCTGTTGGCGCTGAACCAGCCCTGGCCGGTGACCTTGGCCTTCTCGTTGGCCCACTCGGGGCTCGACAGGAACGCCTGGAACGCGGCGACCTCGGGACGGTCGGAGAACGCCGTCACGAACTCGCCACCGCCGAGCAGCGGCTTGTCGTCCTCGGTCTTGCCCGGCAGGTAGAACGCGTAGACGTCGCCGTCCTCCGCGACCTTGAGGTCCGGGTCCCAGTTGGCCTGGTAGAAGTTCGCCGCACGGTGCAGGTAGCAGGTGCCGTCCGGGATGCCGTTGGCCGCCTCGTTCCACGGGGTGGTGGCGATGGTCTTGACGTCGCCGAGGCCGCCGTTGACGTACTTGTCGTTCTTGAGGATGCCGCCGACGGTCTTCAGGGCGTCGAGGATCTGCGGGTCGTTGAACGGGATCTCGTGGTTGACCCACTGGTCGTAGACCTCGGGGCCGGCCGTGCGGAGCACGACGTCCTCGAGCCAGTCGGTGGCCGGCCAGCCGGTCGCGTCACCGGACTCGATGCCCGCGCACCACGGCTTCGCCTCGGGGTGGTCCGCCGCGATCTTGTCCGTGAGCGTCATGAGGTCGTCCCACGTCTTGGGGATCTCGTAGCCGTTCTCCTCGAACGCGCTCGGCGAGTACCAGACGAACGACTTCACGTTGGCGCCGAGCGGCGTCGCGTACAGCGTGCCGTCGACCGAGCCGTAGTCGATCCACGACTGCGTGTAGTACTCCTTGGCGTTGTCCTGCACGGCCTGCGGGGCCGGGACGACGACGTCCGGGTAGTCCGCGACGATCGACTTCAGGAAGCCGGGCTGCGGGATGTACGCGATGTCCGGGGCGTTGCCGGCCTGCAGGCGGACCGGTAGCTGTGCCTCGAACTCGCGCGAGCCCTCGTACTTGATGGTGGCGCCCGTGCACTGCTCGAACGGCTTGTACGAGTCCGTCTGCTGCTTCGACTCCGGGTCGACGATCGACGTGTACACCGTGACCGTCTTGCCGGACAGGTCGCCGTACTGCTCGTAGGCCGAGCAGTCGGCGCTCGCGGAGGCGCCGGAGCCTCCGCCGTTGTCGTCGCCCCCCGAGCATGCCGTCAGGACCAGGGCGAGGCTGGCGCCCGTCGCTGCGGCTGCCGCGTACCCGCGGCGCTTGCGGCTGTTCATGAGACCTCCACGTCGTCATGCACCGATGTGGCGCGACCTCCCCGGACGCGCCCTCCCCAGCGATGCAAGTCGCCTGGCAGGCGCATTGCAACCTCAAAGACCGGACAACTCGGTCACGATCCGGTCACGTTTGCGGCAGCGCTCGACCGCACCCGCATGATCATGCGGATCTTGCGCAAAACCCTGAAAGGTCAGTAAGCCGCAGGTCAGACCAGCAAGCTCCGGAGGACGGCGACCGCGCCGTCGTCCTCGATCGTGCCGGTGACCTCGTCGGCGGAGTCCCGGACGTGCTGCGTGGCGTGGCCCATCGCCACCCCGCGCGCGGCCCACCGGAGCATCTGGACGTCGTTGCCGCCGTCCCCCACGGCCACGGTCGCGAACGGCTCGACGCCGACCGCCTGCCGGATCTCCTCGAGCGCGCTCGCCTTCGACACCCCGCCCGGGGTCAGGTCGAGCCACGCGCTCCAGCCGACCGCGTACTCGACCTCGTGCAGACCCACACGCTCGACGAGCTCGTGGAACAGGTCGGGGCTCGCACCGGGCGCGCGGATGACGACACGGGTGGCCGGGGTGGCCGCGAGCTCGTCGAACGGGACGACGTCGAGCCGGCCGGACAGCTCGCCGTCCGGGAAGTCGCCCGACACCCGGAACCCCGTGCCGAGCGCCTCGACCGCGAACAGCGCGTCCGGGAGCTCCATCGCGATCGCGCGGATCGCCGGCCCGGCGTCGAACGTCACGACCTTGTGGATCTCGTGCCCGTCGTCGACGTCGGGGTCGAGGCGCACCGTCACGGCGCCGTTGGACGCCACGAGCCAGCCGTCCGTGAGCCCCAGCTCACGCGCGACGGGCACCGCCGAGTGCGCGCTGCGACCCGTCGCGAGGACCACGTGCCGGCCCGAGTCGCGCACCGCGAGCACCGCCTCCCGGACCTCGTCGGACACGATGCCGTCGTACGACATCAGCGTGCCGTCCACGTCCAGGGCGACGAGCTCGCAGCGACTCATGGCTCCAGCACCTCCAGGCCACCCAGGTACGGCCTCAGACCCTCCGGCACCCGCACGGACCCGTCGGCCTGCTGGTGGTTCTCCAGGATGGCCACGATCCACCGGGTCGTCGCGAGCGTCCCGTTGAGCGTCGCGACCGTGCGGACCTGGCCGTCGGCCGTGCGCTCCCGCACGCCCAGGCGGCGGGCCTGGAACGTGGTGCAGTTCGACGTCGACGAGAGCTCGAGCCAGCGTTCCTGGCTCGGCAGCCACGCCTCGCAGTCGAACTTGCGGGCCGCGCTCGACCCCAGGTCGCCGGCGGCGGTGTCGATGACGCGGAAGGGCAGCTCGACGAGCGCGAGCATCTCCTTCTCCCAGCCGAGGATGCGCCGGTGCTCGTCGGCCGCGTCCTCGACCGTCGTGTAGCTGAACGCCTCGACCTTGTGGAACTGGTGCACCCGGATGATCCCGCGGGTGTCCTTGCCGTACGAGCCGGCCTCCCGGCGGTAGCACGCGCTCCACCCGGCGTAGCGCTTCGGGCCCGACGACAGGTCGAGGATCTCGCCGGAGTGGTAGCCCGCGAGGGCGACCTCCGACGTGCCGACGAGGTACAGGTCGTCGGCCGGCAGGTGGTAGACCTCGTCCGCGTGCGCGCCGAGGTAGCCGGTGCCCGCCATGACCTCGGGCTTGACGAGCGTCGGCGTGATGACCGGCGTGAACCCGACCGCGAGCGCCTTGTCGACCGCCGCGTTGAGCAGCGCGAGCTCGAGCCGCGCGCCGATGCCCGTGAGGTAGTAGAACCGCGCCCCCGACACCTTCGCGCCCCGCTCGGTGTCGATGGCGCGCAAGCGCTCCCCGAGCTCCAGGTGGTCGCGGACCGCGAAGTCCGCACCGTACTCGGCGGCGAAGTCGCGCGGCGTGCCGACGTGCTCGAGCACGACGTAGTCGTCCTCGCCGCCTTCGGGGACGCCGTCCTCGACCACGTTGCCGATCCGCCGGGACAGCTCCGTGGCCTTCTGCTCGGCCGCGTCCGCGTCGGCCTGCAGCGCCTTGACCTGCTCGGCGAGGCGCTTGCCGTGCGCGAGCAGGTGCTGCTTCTCCTCGCCCTGCGCGGCCGCGACCTTCTTGCCGTGGGCCTTCTGCTCGGCGCGCAGCATCTCGAACTCGGTGAGCGCGGAGCGGCGGCGGGCGTCGGCGTCGAGCACCTCGTCGACCAGGTGGGGGGAGTCGCCGCGCGCCACCTGGCTCGCCCGGACACGGTCGGGGTCCTCCCGCAGGAGCCGCAGATCGATCACGCGCCGAGCCTACCGACCCGCACCGACCGACCCCTGCCGCATTCCGTCGTACCGGCGCGTACCGGCAGGTGGACGGCGGTCGTCGGCAGGTGGGCCGTAGATTGCCTGGCATGGTCTGGCAGGCGTGGGTCGCGGTCGCGGTGGCCGCGACGGCGCTCGTGCTCGTGCTGATCCTGTGGGTGCGGCAGAACGAGCTGCGCCGGCGCATCACGTCCCCGCGCGCGTGGGCCCACGAGCGCGCGCTGCGGCTGCAGCGCGAGGTGCGGGCCGAGGGGCAGCACGTCGCGTTCGTCGCGAACCCGTCGAAGCCCGACGTGGCCGCGCTGCACCTGTCGATCCTGCGAGCGTGCGAGGAGCTCGGGCTGCCCGAGCCGCTGTGGCTCGAGACCACGGTCGAGGACCCGGGGGTCGGGCAGGCGCGGGCCGCCGTCGACGCCGGCGCGGACGTGGTCGTCGCGATCGGCGGCGACGGGACCGTCCGGGCCGTCGCCGAGGGGCTCGTGGGCACGGGGATCCCCATGGGCCTGATGCCGCTCGGCACGGGCAACCTGCTCGCGCGCAACCTCGACATCCCCCTCAACGACCCGCTCGCCGCGATGCAGATCGCGCTGCAGGGCCGCGACCGCGCCATCGACGTCGGCTGGCTGCGGGTGCTGCGGTGGGAGTCGCAGGTCGACGACGACGTCGCCGAGGCCGCCGAGCCGGACAGCACGCGGCGCGACCCCGACCAGCCGCGCGACCACATCTTTCTCGTCATCGCCGGCCTCGGCTTCGACGCCGCGATGGTCGCCGACGCCGACCCGACGCTCAAGCGACGCGTCGGGTGGATCGCCTACTTCGTCGCCGGCATGCGGCACCTGCACGGCCGGCGCACCCGCGTGCACGTGCGGCTCGACGACCAGCCCATCGCCACCATCCGGCTGCGCAGCCTGCTCATCGGCAACTGCGGGCGGCTCCCCGGCGGCCTCACGCTGCTGCCCGACGCGGTGCTCGACGACGGCTGGCTCGACATCGCCGCGATCGACACCCGCGCCGGGATCGCCGGCTGGGCGCAGCTGCTCGGCGAGGTCGTGCTGCAGGGGGTCGGCGTGCGTAACGACCTGCCCGCGAAGATCGGCCGCATCGACCACACCCGCGCGCAGGAGGTCCGGCTCGTCGTGCAGGGCGGCGAGCACGTCCAGGTGGACGGCGACGTCGTCGGGCGTGTCACCGAGCTGTCCGCGCGCGTCGACCACGGCGCGCTGGTGGTCCGGGTCGCAACGGGGTGAGCGGGGTCGCCCGTTCGTGTATACATGCGTACACACGCCCCACCGGCGTCGTGACACCGCTACCGTGTGAGTCTGCTCGTACCGGCGTCAGACGCGCCGCCGGCCGCCCCCCTCGCGATGCAGGAGTTTTGTCGTGCCCGTCCCCGCCCGGTCCCGCGCCACCGAGTCCACCCGGACGCTGCTGCCCGACCTCGTCTACGACAACCTGCTGACGCTCGTCATCGCGGGCGACCTCGCCCCCGGGGAGCTGCTGCGCGAGGAGGAGATCGCGGCGTGGCTGGACGTCTCCCGCACCCCTGTGCGCGACGCGATCACGCGGCTGCGCGAGCAGGGGCTCGCGGTCGCCCGGCCGAACCGCGGGACCCGGGTCGCCGAGATCGACCTCGAGCGCGCCCGCATGATCTTCGAGACGCTCGCGGCGCTGCACGGCATGGCCGCGCGTCTGGCGCTGCCGAACCTCACGGAGGACGACCTCGCGCACATGCGCGACCTGGTGGCGGGTGGCTCGCCGGTCGACCCCCTCAACGCCGGCCCTGTCGAGGTCCCCGCGGTCCAGCAGATCATCCAGCTCTTCCGCGAACGCAGCGGCAACGACGTGCTCGACGAGGCGATCCGGCGGCTCCAGCCGCACATGACCCGGATCCGCAAGCTCACGTCGGACGTGATCCCCCGCGAGTGGGTCCAGGAGAAGGGCACGGAGCTGCTCGAGGCGATCGACACGGGCTCACCCGATCGCGTGAACCAGCTCGTGCAGTCGTTCTTCCTGGGGTTCAGCGAGAACCTGCTCGTCGAGGCCGCGCAGCACCTCGGCCGGACGGCCCCTCCCCCGCACTGACACGCCGGGGCGCGTGACGCGCGGCCGCCGTCAGGTCGCCCGGCCCTCCCGCACGGCCCGCAGCCACTCGCGCGCGCCGACGAAGTCCGAGTCGGCCGTGCCGACGTGCACGGTCGGCTCGACCGCGTCGGCCCGCGGGTAGGAACCGAGGAACCGCACGTACGGGCAGCGCCGGTGCAGGCCCATGATCGCCTCGCCGACGCGCTCGTCCGTGATGTGCCCCTCGGCGTCGATCGAGAACGAGTAGCGGCCGAGCGCGTCGCCGATGGGCCGCGACTCGATGCGCGACAGGTTGACGCCGCGCGCCGCGAACTGCTCGAGCATCGCGAGCAGCGCACCGGCCTCGTTGTCGGGCAGGTGCACCACGAGGGTCGTCTTGTCGGCGCCCGTCGCGGGCGGCACGTCCCCCGGGTGCCCGACGACCACGAACCGGGTGAGGGCGGCGACGTTGTCGGCGACGTCCTGCGCGAGCACGTCGAGCCCGTACGTCTGCACCGCGGGCGGCGGGACGAGCGCCGCGTCGAAGCCCAGGTCGGCCGGTGCGCCGTCCCGCAGCGCCTGGGCGATGAGCGCGGCGGGTGCGGTGTTCGACGTCGCGGGCACGTGCACGACGCGTGGCAGATGGTGCGCCAGCCACCGGCGGCACTGCACCCACGCGTGCGGGTGGGCCGAGATGCGACGCACGTCCTGCAGGCGTACGCCGGGGGCCGCCGCGAGCGTGAACTGGACGGGGACGAGCACCTCGCGCAGCAGCACGAGCGGCGCGCCCGTCGCGAGGCTGTCGAGCGTCGCCGTGACGCCGCCCTCGACGGTGCTCTCGATCGCGACGACCGCGAAGTCCGCGTCCCCCGAGCGCACCGCGGCGATGGCGGACGCGACGTCCGACTGCGGCAGGTACTCCGCCTCGTCGGGCGACGCGACCTGGCGCAGCGCCGCCTCCGTGAACGTGCCCTCCGGCCCGAGGTACGCGTAGCGCGGCCGTGCCGACATCAGCCCTCCCGTCCCCACCGCCGGCGCACCTCGCCCGCGGCGGCGGGTGCACCACCCGTGCAGGTCACGTGGACGTCCCCCGCTCGGGCGGCAGGCCCGCCGGGGTCGAGGGTAGTGCGCACGTAGGCTGGTTCGGTGCCCACCCCTGCCCGTCCGCGCGCGTCCCGCCGGACCCGCACCCGCGTGCTGCGCGGCCTCGTCGCCGTCGCCGCCGGGCTGCTCGTCGCGCTGACGGTCGGGTCGCCCGCGTCCGCCGCCGCCCCGACGCCGACGCCCACGCCCTCCGACGACGGCGCCGCCCTCCCGCCGATCGTGCTCGTGGGCGTCACCGGGCTGCGCTGGGACGACGTGGCCACGCTCACCACGCCCGCGCTGTGGAACATGTCCCGCGAGGGGTCCGTCGGCGACGTCGCGGCGCGGTCCGTCGCGTCACGGGCCTGCCCCGCCGACGGGTGGCTCGCGGTGTCCTCGGGCACCCGCGCCGCCGACCTGCCCGCCGACGACCGCACGTGCCGCACGCTGCGCGACCCCGGCGAGTCCGGCCTCGTGCCCGGGTGGGACGACTACCTGCAGGCGGCCGACGCCGAGTCGTACGGCGCGCACCTCGGGCTGCTCGGCGACCTGCTCGCCTCGGGGCACGTGCCCGCCACCGGGATCGGCCCGGGCGCCGCGATCGCGCTCGCCGACTCGGGCGGCATCCCGGTCGGCACCCATCTGTCGCGCCCCGAGTCGGCTTCCGGGCTCATGCGTGCCGTGCGCACCGCGCTCACCGAGTCGCAGCTCGTCGTCGTCGACGCGGGCGTGATCCGCGACCCGGGGTACGCCACCCGCCCGCGCACGACGTCCGAGCAGCCGCCCGAGGAGTCCGACCAGGACGTCGTGCCCGGCCTGTCCGACCCCACCGCCCCCGACCTGCCGTCACCCGACGCGATCGTCGAGCCCACCCGGTCGTCGCAGGCGCAGACGCTCGACGAGCGCATCGGGGCGGTCGTCGACGGTGCCCGCGCGTCCGGCGCGACCGTGCTCGTCGTCTCGCTCGCCGACTCGTCACGGCCCGTGCTGCAGCTCGCCGCCGCGACCGGTGTCGCACCCAACGGCGACACCTACTCCGAGTCCTTCCTCACCTCCGGGTCGACCCGGCAGAAGGGCCTGATCGTCACGCCCGACGTCACGCCGACGCTGCTCGACTCCGTCGGCCTCACGGGCGCCGCACCCTCCCTCACCGGCTCCGCGATCCTGCCCGTCGCCGGCCCCGCGACCGCGTCGGCCCGGGTCTCCGCGCTCCTCGACGTCCAGCAGCACGCCTCCTGGATCACGCGCGTCAGCGGCGGGTTCTCCGCGCGGCTCGTGCTGATCCAGGCGGCCCTGTTCGTCGCCGCCGCGATCATCCTCACGCGCAAGGGCCGGTCCGACCGGCGACCCCTGCGGCCCACGCTGCGGGTGCTGCGCGTGGCGTCGCTCGCGCTCGCGGCCGCCCCGATCTCCGCGTTCCTCACCGCCCTGGTGCCGTGGTGGCGGGCAAGCGACCCGCGGCAGGCGTTCTACGCGGTGGTGCTCGGCTGGGTCGCGCTCATCACGGCGCTCGCGCTCGTCGGGCCGTGGCGGCGCAACCTGCTCGGGGCCGCCGGGTTCGTCGCCGGGGTGACCGTCGCCGTCCTCGTCGTCGACGCGTGCACGGGCTCCAACCTGGTCATCGACACCCCGATGGGCGCCCACCGGCTGCTCGCCGCCCGGTTCTACGGCATGAGCAACCAGGCGTTCGCACTGCTCACCGCCGGTGGCCTGCTGCTCGCCGTCGCGATCGCCGACCCGCTGCTGCGCCGCGGCCGCCGTGGGCTCGCCACCGCGGCCGTCGCCGCGCTCGGCCTGCTGCTCGTCGTCGTCGACGGCACCCCCGGGCTCGGCAGCGACTTCGGCGGGCCGCCCGCGCTCATCGTCGCGTTCGCGCTGCTCACGATCGTGGTCAGCGGCCGTCGCGTGAGCTGGCGGACGGTCGCGCTCGTCTGCGGGATCGGTGTGCTCGTGGTCGGCGGGTTCGCCGTGCTCGACTGGCTGCGGCCGCCGGACGACCGCACGCACCTCGGCCGGTTCTTCGCGACCGTGCTCGACGGCGGCCTGTGGGACGTGCTCGGGCGCAAGCTGTCCGCCAACCTGCGCGTCCTCACGTCCTGGCGGTACCTCGTGCTCGCGATCGCGGGCGTGGCCCTCACCTGGATCGTCGTCGCTGGTGCCCGACCGCGGCGCGGCGGCCTCATGGGCGGCGGGAGCCCGCTCGCCGGGCTCGGGCACGCGGTCCCGCTGCTGCGCCCCGCCGTCGCGGCCATCGGCGCCGGGCTCACCGTCGGGTTCCTCATCAACGACTCCGGCATCGTCGTGCCGGCCACCGGGATCGCGCTCGCGGTGCCGTGCCTCGTGGCGGCCGCCGCGCAGTGGCGGCTCGGGTCGCCCGACGGGTGGACCGGCGAGGACGACGACGTGGCGTACACGATCGGCGGGTCGTCAGGCGGCACGGCGGCGACCGGGGCGTCGCCCGGCCCGGAGACCCGCCCGGCGGCGAGCGGCCCGGCGGCGGGCTCGTCGTCCGACGGCCCCACGGGCGACCTCACCTCGCAGGAGACCACCCCGACCCCCACCTGACGGCGCCGACGGACGGAACCCGGCCCGCCGATCCCCTGGACTTGCCGTCGAGTTCGTGGCTTCTCGTCGAGTTCGTGCCCTGCAACCACCGGACTCGACGACAACCACCGGACTCGCGGCGGGCATGCGCGGTCGCGGGCGGGAGTGCCGGCGTCAGCGGTGGGTCGGTGGGGTCTTCGTCGGGGTGACCGCGTGCTTGACGCTCGACGCCGCGGACCGGACCCGGCGGGCGTTCACCGCGAGCTGCACGTCGCGGTACTGGGCGGCCCGGTGCATCTGGCCCTTGAGGTCCGTGCCCGACGGGCGGTGGCGCAGCTCGCACGGCACCTCGACCACCCGGAAGCCCTGCCGGAGCAGGTCGATCGTCATGCCGGTCTCGACCCCCCAGCCGCGCGCGAGCGGCGTGGCCGCCTCGAACGCCTCGCGCGTGAGGCAGCGCATGCCCGACAGCGGCTGCGTGGGCGTCCAGCCCGTCATCGACGCGATGGCCCGACGAGCGGCGCCGACCACGATGCCCCGCCCGCCGGCGCCGGGCTGCGGCGGCAGCAGCGCGATCGACAGGTCCGCGTGCCCCTCGACCACCGGCGGCACCAGCGGGGCCGTGTTCACGGCCGTCTCGCCGAGGTCGCCGTCGATGAACAGCAGGATCCGCGGTGCCCGGTCGGGGGCGTCCCGCATCGCGACGACGGCCGCGCCGGTCTCCATCGCGGCGGCCTTGCCGCGGTTGTGCGAGTGCCGGACGACGACCGCGCCGGCCTCCCGGGCGACGTGCTGCGTGTTGTCCTCGGACCCGTCGTCGACCACCAGCACGAGGTCGACGAACGGGATGGCCCGGGCCGAGCGCACGGTCGCGGCGATCCGCCGGGACTCGTCCTTCGCCGGGATGATCACGGCGACCCGCTGCCGGGCCCGCTGGGCAGCCGCACGCACCTCGTCGGGCTGGTGGGTGGCGTCGGCGGCCGTCTCGCCGTCGGCGGACTTCCCGCTCTTGCGCGTCACGGGCGTCAGCCTATCGATCTGCGCGGAGGATGCCGGACGCAGCACCGCCCGCCCACGGGCTTCACTCGTCCGGGGGCGGACGGGGGTCCCGAGGGCGGGCGGTGCGGGCAGCAGGTCCGGCGCGTCGTCGGCGGTGTCGCGACGTGCGCGGCCGCTCCGACGGGTCAGCGCAGCGTGACCTGCCGGGCGACGAGGCCGGCACGTGCGCGGCGCTCGTTCGCGTCGAGCGGGCTCGTGTCGGCGAGCGCGGCCTCGAACTTGGGCCGGAACGCGGCGACGGGCGCCTCGATGTCCTCGGCCTCCGAGCCCTTCGCGAGCTCCCACACGGGGACGACGAGGCCGCTGGAGCGGAAGTAGCCGACGAACTTGGCGCCTTCGAAGCCGGACTCGCGGCGGGCGTGCAGGCGCGCGAGGGCGTCGAGCACGACCTGCTCGTCGTGCGGCTGCGCCCACCGCAGGAACTCGCGTGCGCCCATGCGGCACCAGTACGCGGAGTCCGCGGCGGCGAGCTTGACCGTGTCGACGATGCCCGAGTCGGCCTCCTCGATGGCGGCCTGCAGGTCCGACGTGCGCTCGGTGTCCGGCGCGAGCCAGTACGCGAACGAGTCGAGCACGGTGACCTCGAACGGGACGCTCAGGTCGAGCACGTCCTGCAGGCGCGGGCCCGGACCGGGCAGGCCTGCCGTCTCGACGGCCGTGCCGGGCTCGACGTCGAGCGCCTCGAGCAGCGCGGCGGCCAGGTCGCGGCTGGTGTCGCCGGAGCTGCCGACGGTCTGCAGCGCGAGCAGGACGACGCCGTCGGCGCGGTGCAGCGCGGGCCACGCGGTCGGCAGGACGGTCGTCACGAGCACGTCGCGCGCGCCGTACTCCTTCGTGGTGCGGGCGGTCGCGGTCGCCGCCGGGACGAGCTCCTTGAGCGCGACCCAGTCGGGCTCACCGGGCAGCCCCTCGAACGGGCGCAGCACGAAGTCGGGCGTGTTCTTGGCCATGCGGGCAAGGCTACCGGGCGCCGGGTGAGCCAGCGCCGGGCCGTCGACGGTGTGACGTAGACCGGGGCTGCGCAGGTCCGGACGGTGGGGGAGGATCGCGACATGGACCCGCGCGCCGGAACACCCGCCCAGCCGTCCGACCTCGTCGACATCGACGCCCTCACGAGTGCGTACTACGACCGCGAGCCCGACCTCGACGACCCGAACCAGAAGGTCGTGTTCGGCACGAGCGGCCACCGTGGCTCGGCGCTCGACTCGGCGTTCAACGAGGCGCACATCGTCGCCATCACGTCGGCCATCGTCGAGTACCGCCGCAGCCAGGGCACCGACGGCCCGCTGTTCATCGGCCGCGACACGCACGGCCTGTCCGAGCCGGCGTGGAAGAGCGCCCTCGAGGTGCTGGCCGCGGCGGGGGTCGAGGTGCACGTCGACGCGCGCGACTCGTGGACGCCGACCCCGGGCGTCTCGCACGCGATCCTGCGGCACAACGGCGCAGGCACGTCCGAGGGCGTCCGGACGCAGGGCCCGGGGCTGGCCGACGGCATCGTCGTGACCCCGTCGCACAACCCGCCGCGCGACGGCGGCTTCAAGTACAACCCGCCGGACGGCGGTCCCGCGGGCTCGCAGGCCACGAACTGGATCGCGGACCGGGCCAACGAGATCCTCGCGTCGGGGTGGCGGGACGTGCCGCGCGTGAGCGTCGAGCAGGCGCTCGCGGCCGACACGACCCGCAAGCACGACTTCCTCACGGCCTACGTCGACGACCTCGCGAACGTCATCGACGTCGAGGCGATCCGGGCGTCCGGCGTGCGGATCGGCGCGGACCCGCTCGGCGGCGCGTCGGTCGAGTACTGGGGCGCGATCGGCGAGCGGTACGGGCTGGACCTCACGGTCGTGAACCCGACGGTGGACCCGCAGTGGGGGTTCATGACGCTCGACTGGGACGGCAAGATCCGGATGGACTGCTCGTCGCCCTACGCGATGGCGTCGCTCGTGGCGCGCATGGGCGCCGACGCGCCGTTCGACATCGCGACCGGCAACGACGCCGACTCCGACCGGCACGGCATCGTCACGCCGGACGGCGGGCTCATGAACCCGAACCACTACATCGCGGTGATGATCTCCTACCTGTACGGCGGGGCCCGCGGCGGCTGGCCGGACGGGACGGCGATCGGCAAGACGCTCGTGTCGTCGAGCCTCATCGACCGGGTCGCGGCCAAGCTCGGGCGCCGGCTGCTCGAGGTGCCCGTCGGGTTCAAGTGGTTCGTGCCCGGGCTCGTCGACGGGTCGGTCGGGTTCGGCGGCGAGGAGTCCGCGGGCGCGTCGTTCCTGCGCAAGGACGGCACCGTGTGGACCACCGACAAGGACGGCATGCTCCCCGCGCTGCTCGCGTCCGAAATCCTCGCCACGACCGGCAAGAGCCCGTCGCAGCACCACCGGGACCTCGTCGCCGAGTTCGGCGAGTCCTGGTACGCCCGCGTCGACGCCCCGGCCTCGCGTGCGGAGAAGGCGACGCTCGCGGCGCTGCACCCCGACCAGGTGACGGCCACGGAGCTGGCCGGCGAGCCGATCACCGCCCGCCTGACCAACGCCCCCGGCAACGACGCGCCGATCGGCGGCCTCAAGGTTACGACCGAGAACGCCTGGTTCGCCGCTCGGCCGTCGGGCACCGAGGACGTCTACAAGATCTACGCGGAGTCGTTCGTGTCCCCCGAGCACCTCGCGCAGGTACAGTCCGAGGCGAAGCAGGTGGTGGCGCAGGCCCTCGGGTCCTGACCCGCACGCTCCACGAGTTCGACGAGGGCCCCGGCCGGCGTTCAGGCCCCGGGGCCTTCGCCGTGCCCGGGCCGGCACGCCGGTGTGCCCCGCCCGACCCCGGGCTCGTCGCCGTATCACGACCCCTCACCTCGTCTCTGCCTCGGTGGGAGGGACGACTCATGAGCACGGGCATCGGGATGGACGCGGACCTGCTCGACCCCGACGCGGGGGCAGCGGACCGGGCCGGCCCGCTCCTGGACCGGGACGTCTGGGCGGCCCACAGGTTCACGCAGGGGTGGCCGGGCTTCGTCCGCCGGCAGCTGAACGGGAGGTACGACGACGTCTGCGACCGGCTCGGCGGCGAGCTGCGCGCACAGGCGGTGGCGCACGACCTCCCGGACGACGAGGTGCGGCGGATCTGGGCGGACGTCGTCCTCGCCACCCGCCGCTCGTCGGTGATGTGGACGATCCCGTACTTCGCGTCGAGCACCGTCCGGTGGATCACGGACGCCGCCGTGTACGTCGCCGCCACGGTCGCCGTCGCCCAGGTGGACGGCCTTGCACCCTGGACGTCGTGGGCCCTCCTGGGCGTGGCGCTCCTCTTCGTGGCGCTCGCGGTGTTCGAGGACGTCGTGCCGGAGAAGGTCCTGGCGGCCGCGGCCTTCATGTGGTGCGGGTGCCTGGTCGTCCTGGTCGCGTTCCCGCCGGGCATCGGCATGCTCTGGCGCACGCTCGCCCTGCTCGTCGCGAGCGTCCTCACCTGGTCCGTGCTCGCGCTGGGCAGGCTCGTCCTCAAGGTCGTGCCGTTGTTCCCCGGCCTGATGCTCGTCGTCGTGCTGGACTGCGTCGCGCTCTACGTGCCGCAGGGCGTGGTGCACCTCATGCACGAGCATCTCGGCGTCCTGCCGACAGAGCTGCTCAGGGCGGCCTCGGCCGGTCTCACGGTCGGCGCCGTGCTCGGCCTGACCGTGGCCGCCGTCGAGATCCTCAACCAGCTCGCGATCAAGTGGGAGATCTGGACGCGCCTGCGCGGCATCCCGGAACCGGAGTTCGTGCAGTCCGCGCTGTGGTTGCTCGCGAACCAGTCCGACGAGGGTGCGCAGCCGTGGCGTCGCCGCGACGACCTCGTGCGGGAGGCCGACTGGATGGCCCAGGTGCTGGAGCACGCGGTCGGCGCGCACCTGTGCCGGCTCGACCCGCAGAGCGCCGTGGAGGTCGGCCCGGCGTTCCGGCGGAAGGCCGCAGCGCTCCACCGCTCGAAGCTCGACGTGCTGCTCGGCGCCGCGGGTGCCGTCGACGGGCTGACGGCGATGGTCTGGGACATGGCCTGCACGGGCGCGGCCCGCGCCTGGTCCGAGCTGCTCGAGGTCGACGTCGACGCGACACCGGCGGTGCCCGTCCGCGACCGCGCGCTCACGTGGACCCGGCGGCTGCTCGTGCTCGCGGTGGCGGCGGGCGGCGCCCTCGTCGCGTTCTCGCTGCAGCAGAAGGAGATCGCGGGCACGTTGGCGGTCGCGGCGGTCCTCCTGCTCCTGGAGGTCGTGAACCCCGACTCGAGCAGCAAGCTCGGCAAGGCCGTCAGCGACGCGAAGGTGCTCGTCGCACCGCCGACGCCGCGGCACTCGTCCTGACCGCCGGGCGGCCCGGCGGGTGGTCCGGCGGGTCAGGCCGTGCGGGTCGCGCGGACCAGGTCCTGGTAGTCCGGGTGCTTCCGGATCCACGCCTTCGTGTAGGGGCAGAGCGCGACGACGTCGGCACCGCGGGCCCGCACGAGGTCGAGCGCACCCTGCACGAGCTGGGACGCGACGCCCTGGCCCTCGTGCTCGGGGTCGACCTCGGTGTGGATGAACACCACGGTGGATCCGTCGAGCGTGTAGGCCGCGAAGCCCAGGAGCTCCCCCTGCGGGTCGCGGGCCTCGAAGCGGTCGAGCTCGGGCACGTCGTCCACCAGCACAGTCGTCATCCCCCGATCCTGCGCGACGCCGCCCCGCCGGGCCAGCCCCGACGCGAACGTGTCGGGGCCGCGTGTGAGACTGGCGGCATGCTCCAGCCCTACCGTGACGTGCTGTCGCGTCCGGGGGCGCTCGCCTTCTCGGCGGCCGGGGCGCTCGCGCGGCTGCCGATGTCGATGGTGGGCATCGGGATCGTGCTCATGGTGTCGGCCGTGTACGGGTCGTACGGGCTCGCCGGGCGGGTGTCCGCGGTGTACGTCATCGCGCAGGCGGTGTGCTCGCCGCAGCTCGCGCGGCTCGTCGACCGGCACGGGCAGGCACGCGTCATGCGGCCAGCGGTGGGGATCGCGACGGTCGGGCTCGTCACGCTGATCGTCGCCTCGCTGCTCGAGGCCCCGACGGTCGTGCTCTACGTGTCGGCTGCGGTCACCGGGGCGGCGATCGGGTCGTTCGGGTCGCTCGTGCGGGCCCGGTGGAACCGGACGCTCGGCGGAGACCCCCGCACGATCCACACGGCCTATTCGCTCGAGTCGGCGGTCGACGAGCTCGTGTTCGTCGTCGGGCCGGTGCTCGCGACGCTGCTCGCGACCGGCGTGCAACCGTCGGCCGGGCTCGTCGTCGCGCTCGTCGGGATGGTCGTCGGCGGGTACTGGTTCCTCGCCCAGCGGACCACCGAGCCGCCCGCGGCACCGGCCGGCGCACCACGTCCGCGCGGTTCCGTGCTGGCGAACGCGGGGATGATCGTGCTCGCCGTCGTGTTCGTCGCGATGGGGTCGATCTTCGGGGCGACCGACGTGTCGACGGTCGCGTTCGCCGAGGAGCAGGGCAACAAGGGGCTGGCCGGCGTGATCCTCGCGGTGTTCGCGACGGGGTCGCTCATCTCGGGCCTGCTGTACGGCACGCGGCACTGGCGGCGGCCGCTGCACCTGCGGTTCGCGCTCGGGGTCGTCGCGCTGGCCGTCGGCGTCTGCTTCTTCTTCCTCGTCACCAACCTCGCCGTGCTCGCCGCGGTCATGTTCGTCACCGGGTTCGCGATCGCACCGACCCTCATCAACGGCAACGGGCTCGTGCAGCAGCTCGTCCCGGCGAACCGGCTGACCGAGGGGCTCACCTGGGTGGGCACGTCGCTCGGCGTCGGGGTGTCGGTCGGGTCGTCCGTCGCGGGCGTGCTCATCGACCGTGAGGGGTCGCACGGCGGGTACCTCGTCGTCATCGTGTCGGCCGCGTTCGCCCTGGTCGCGACCCTGGCGGCGTACCGGACGCTGCGCGGCGACGCCGCCGCCCGGGTGCGGGGCGCCGTCGAGGACTGCTCCCCGTCGGCGACCGGAGGTGCGGCCGTCGCCGCGTGCGAGGTCGCGGACGCCGTCGAGGAGTGACGGCCGCCGTCGGGCGGTGACGCAGCGCCGCGTGCGGCGGCGGGTGACCCACGGCCCACGGGGCCGCGCGCGGCGGCCGGTACCCTCGACGCCGTGACCGTGGCAGAGCAGCCCCTGACGACCGACGAGGCCCTGCGCACCCTCGTGGCCCCGCTCGGGCGGATGGTGTCGTACGAGCAGCTCAAGGGCGGCATGTTCGCCACGACGTACCGCGTCGCGCTCGACGACGGCACGCGGGTCATCGCCAAGACGGCGCCGACCGAGACGCACCGGCTGCTCACGTACGAGCACGACCTCATCCGCACCGAGGCGCTCGTCTACCGGCTCGCCGAGGGCCGCGACCTGCTCATGCCGACCGTGCTGCTCACCGACTTCTCGCGGACCGTGCTGCCGTCCGACGTCGTGGTCGTCAGCCACCTCGACGGCGTGCCGCTGGTCGACGCCGGCTTCGGCCCGCCCGACGAGGACCCGCGGGCCGCCCGGGCGGAGCACGAGCTGGGCAGGTTCATGGCCCGCATGCACACGCTGACCGGCGAGCGGTTCGGGTACCCGAACGAGGCGAACGGCCTGGTCGGCGGCACGTGGCGCGAGGCGTTCGGACGGATGGTCGAGGCGGTGCTCGCCGACGCTGCGCGGACCGGGACGGACTTCCCCGCCGACGAGATCCGCGCTGCCGTCGCCCGGAACCTGCCGGCCCTCGACGTCGTGGACCGGCCCGTGCTGGTGCACACGGACCTGTGGCCGGGCAACCTGTTCGTCGAGCCGGAGACCGGCGAGATCGTCGGGGTCATCGACACCGAGCGGTCGATCTGGGCCGACCCGCTGTACGACTTCGTGGGCGCGGACTGCATGGTGCAGGGCCCCGAGCTGAACCCGCGCGTGCTCGCCGGCTACGTGGAGGCGGCGGGGGTCCCGCTCGACGTCACGAGCGACAACGCGGTGGTCCGTCAGACGCTGTACCGCCTGATGGTCACGCTCATCATCATCACCGAGATCAACCCGCGGCAGTTCGAGGGCGACTGGCTGGTGGAGTACCGGCAGACGCTGTGGGCCAACCTGCACGCGTTCGTCGAGCGCCTCGGGCGGAGCGCACCCTGACGGCAAGGAGCACGGACATGGCACGCGAGCTCGAGATCGTGCGCGAGGTCGACCTCGACGCGCCACCGCACGACGTCTGGGACGCCGTCACGACCGCGACCGCTGCGTGGTTCTGGCCGCTCGCGTTCGAGCCGCGCGTCGGCGGCGCGGTGACGGGCGGCGGGACGGTCCTCGCGTGGGACCCGCCGCACCAGGTCACCGGGCGGCACGAGGGACCGGACAGCTGGTTCAACGAGGTCTCGGAGACGATCACGCCGCTCGACGGCGACCGGTCGCGCCTGCGCTGGGAGCACACGGGCGTGCTCGCGGAGGACGCCGAGCGGCAGCGCGAGTCCGCCGAGGAGCACACCGACCTCTACCTGCACACGCTCGGCGAGTACCTGGCGCACTTCCGCGGGCGGCCGGTCGCGTACTCGTCGGTCGACGCGCCGGCCGTGTCGAACAACCCGGGCGCCCTCGAGTGGCTGCTGCGCAGGCTCGGGGTGAGCGGGCTCGGCGTCGGCGACGCGACCGTGACGACGCTCGTCACGCGCGTGGAGCGGGTCGAGGTCGACTACGCGCGGCCGAACTTCGTCGGGCTGCGCACCGACCACTCGCTGGTCCGGCTGTTCGGGCGCAACGCGTACGGGTCGCCCGTCGGGGTGTCGGTGCACGACTTCGCCGAGGGGGCCGACGCCGACGCGACGACCTCGCGGTGGACGGAGTGGCTCGCCGCGGTCTACGCCTGAGCGGGCGTCGCGCGTCGGCGCGGAGCTGAGCGGATGCAGGTGACCGAGGGCGGGCCGACGATGGTCGGACCGCTCCGCCGTCGTCTGGAGGTCGACCGTGGCCCGTCGGGAGACCGTCGCCGACCAGCTCGTCGCGCAGCTCGTCGCGGCCGGCGCGCGGCACGTGTACGGCATCGTCGGCGACAGCCTCAACCCCGTGGTCGACGCGATCCGGCGGGCCCGCGACGGCGGCGCGGACATCGCGTGGGTGCACGTGCGGCACGAGGAGTCCGCGGCGTTCGCGGCGGCCGCCGAGGCGGAGGTCACCGGGCGGCTGGCCGTGTGCGCGGGCTCGTGCGGGCCGGGGAACCTGCACCTGATCAACGGGCTCTACGACGCCAACCGGTCGCGCGTGCCCGTCCTGGCCATCGCGTCGCACATCCCGTCGGCGCAGGTCGGCACGCAGTTCTTCCAGGAGACGCACCCCGACCGGCTGTTCATGGAGTGCTCGGTGTACTCCGAGCTCGTGTCGTCGGCGGCGCAGGCGTCGCGCGTCGTCCGGTCCGCCATCCACCACGCGTACGCCGGTCCGGGCGTCGCGGTCCTGACGCTGCCGGGCGACGTCGCCGACCTCGACGCGGCACCGGCGGCCGTCGACGTGCTCACGCCGCCCCCGCCGCCGCGGGTCGTCCCCGACGAGGGCGCCGTGCGGGCTCTCGCCCGGGCGATCGACGAGGCGGGGGCCGTGACGATCTTCGCCGGGGCGGGAGTCAGGCACGCACGGACCGAGGTGCTGGCGCTCGCGCACGCGCTGCACGCGCCCGTCGGGCACTCCCTGCGCGGCAAGGAGCACATCCAGTACGACAACCCGTTCGACGTCGGCATGAGCGGGCTGCTCGGGTACGGCGCGTGCACCGCCGCGATGGAGGGCGCCGACCTGTTGCTGCTGCTCGGCACCGACTTCCCCTACGACCAGTTCCTGCCCGCCGACGTCCGGACGGCCCAGGTGGACGTCGCCGCGGAGCGGCTCGGGCGGCGCACGCGCAACGACCTCGTCGTGCTCGGGGACGTCGGCGAGACGCTGCGGATGCTGCTGCCGCTCGTGAGGCGCAAGGGCAGCCGGCGCTTCCTCGACAAGATGCTCGCCCGCCACCACAAGGCGATGAGCGGCGTCGTCGGGGCGTACACGAAGGACGTCGAGACGACCCGGCCCATCCACCCCGAGTACGCCGCCGTGGTGCTCGACGAGGAGGCGGCCGACGACGCCGTGTTCACGGTCGACACGGGCATGTGCAACGTGTGGGCCGCCCGGTACCTGACCCCGAACGGGCGGCGGCGCGTCATCGGGTCGTTCCTGCACGGGTCGATGGCGAACGCCGTGCCGCACGCGATCGGCGCGTCGATGGCCGGGCGGGGGGCAGGCGGCAGCGGCGGGCGTCGCGTCGTCGCGCTGGCGGGCGACGGCGGCCTGTCGATGCTGCTCGGCGAGCTCATCACGCTGCGCGCGCTCGACCTGCCGGTCACGGTCGTGGTGTTCGACAACGCGACGCTCGGCATGGTCCGCCTCGAGATGCTCGTCGACGGGCTGCCGTCGTACGGCACGGACTCCCCGAGCGTCGACTACGCCGCGATCGCCGCGGCGGTCGGCATCCCGGCGGTGCGCGTCGAGGACCCCGCAGGCATCCGGCCGGCCCTGCGCGAGGCGTTCGCGCACGACGGGCCCGCGCTCGTCGACCTCGTCACCGACCCGCGCGCGCTGTCGCTGCCGCCGAAGATCACGCGCAAGCAGGTCACCGGGTTCACGGCCGCGATGAGCAAGGAGGTGCTGGGCGGAGGCCTGGGCGAGGTCATGGCGATGGCCCGCTCGAACCTGCGCAACGTGCCGCGCCCCTAGCCGGCTACGGCACGGGGTGGTGGGAGTCGTAGTCCCAGAAGCTGCGCTGCGCGCGCACCAGGATCCACAGGAGCACGACGCACAGCAGACCGCCGACGACGACCGCCCACGCCTCCCCGATGCGCTGCGACAACGTGCCGATCCACAGGTCGCCGAGCCGCGGGCCGCCCGCGACGACCACGATGAACACGCCTTGCAGCCGCCCGCGCATGTCGTCGGGCGTGGCGGTCTGCAGGATGGTCTGGCGGAACACCGCACTGATCGCGTCGGCGCCGCCCGCGACGACGAGCGTGAGGAACGCGAGCCCGAGCGCGACCCACAGGACGTGGTCGGGCGACGTCGAGCCGACGCCGACGAGCACGAGCCCGAACCCGACGACCGCGACGCCCCACACCGTGATGGCCAGCGCGATGACCCGGCCCTGCCACCGCACGCGCGTCAGCCCGCCCGAGAACAGCCCGGCGAGCACCGACCCGACCGCGATCGCCGCCGTCAGCGCACCGGTCGTCGTCGCACCGCCGCCCAGGTACAGCAGACCGACGGCCGGGAACACCACGCGGGGCATCGCGGTCACCATCGCGACGAGGTCGACCGCGAACGTCATGCGGACGTTGCGCTGCGTGCCGAGGTAGCGCAGGCCGTCGACGACCGACCCGACACCGACGCGGCTGCGCCGGGTCGACGACGCCTCCGGCGGCACGGGCGGGAGCCGCAGGAGCGCCGCGAGCGCCGCCGTGAACAGGAGCGCGTCGACGGTGTAGGCGAGGCCGAAGTCGACGCCCGCGAGCGCCGCACCCGCCAGGGGACCGACGGTGAGCGCGACGCTGAACCCGATGGTCTGCAGCGCGTTGGCCGCCGGGATGAGCTTCGGCTCGAGCAACCTCGGGATGATGGCGGAGCGGGCCGGGCTGTTCACCGCACCGGCCCCGGACTGGACCGCGACGAGCGCGAACAGCAGGCCGACCGACTCGTTCCCGGCCCACGCCTGGACGGCCAGCGTGATCGTGACCGCCCAGCTGACGCAGGAGGCGGCGAGCGCGACGGTGCGGCGGTCGTAGTGGTCGACGATCGCGCCGCCGTACAGGCCGAACACCACGAGCGGGACGAGCGCGAACAGGCCGAGGATGCCGACCGAGAACGTGGACCCCGTCAGGTGGTAGACCTGCAGGCCGACCGCGACGACCGTGAGCTGCGTGCCGAGGTTCGAGATCGACAGGCCCCACCACAGCCGCCGGAACTGAGGGCTGACGCGCAGGGGTGTCGTGTCGACGACGAGGGAGGGCACCGAGCGAGTGTAGTTGCCTAAGGTCACGATCCCCGCCGGACGGGGTGCAGCCCCCGCCGGCGGCCCGACCAGCGCGGTGGAGCGTCAGGCCGTGCGCGCCCGCGTCCACGCGAGGGGCACGTCGAGCACCGGCCACTGCCGGGACACCTCGCCACGCCAGCACGCGCGCGACGACACGTACTGCTCCAGGAGCACCTGCTCGGAGTGCCACCGCACCTGGCGACGGTGCAGCTCGTGGGCGTCCGCGGGCAGCCGGCCCGTGCGGCCGAGGGCTCGGGCGAGCCGGATCGCCGGCATCGCGCCGACGTCGCCCGTGCGGGCGAGGTCCAGCCGCACGCCACGTTCGCGGGCGACCGCGCCGAACGAGCGCCGCCCGGGCGCGCCGGGGTCGAGGTGCTTGTCGAGCACCATCGGGTCGATCACCGCGCGCTGCGGCAGCTCGCCGCACCCGTGCCGGCGGAGCTCACGGTCGAGCACGGTGAGGTCGAGGACCCCCTGCGACACGACCAGCGGCAGGTCGGCGTGCTCGGCCAGCAGCCGCAGGACCATGGCCACACCGTCCCGGGCGGGCATGCCGGACGACCGGGCCACGGCGGTGGTGATGCCGAGCTCGCGGGCCGCGTCGTCGGGGATGTCGACACCCGGGTCGACGAGGACCTGGTCGATCCGGACCTGGTGGTTCGCGTGGTGCACGGCGACCTCGGCCGTGACGATCCGGGCGGTCTCGACGTCGGTCCCCGTGGTCTCGAGCCGGATCCCGGCGAGCGGACCCTCCCACCAGACGTTCCCCATGGCACTCCCCCTCGCCCGCCCCGCGCCGTTGCGTGGCGGCTCCGGCCGCGCTCCTTCGCACGACGTCCTCCCGACCCATCGGCAGCGTCGCCGCCGGCTGTAGGCCTCCGTGGCAGAGTGGGCCGTCCGGCCGGACGACCAGGGCGCCGGGACACCGACGTCGGGCGGAGCGAGCAGGGTGCACGAGGACATCGACCCCACGGTCGGCGCCGAGGCGGCGAGCGTCGAGCACCTGGTCGTGATGGGGGTGTCGGGGACCGGGAAGTCGACGATCGGCACCATGGTCGCGGAGCGGCTCGGTCGCCCGTTCGTCGAGGGCGACGACCTGCACCCGCCCGCGAACGTCGAGAAGATGCACGCGGGGGTCCCGCTGACCGACGACGACCGCGGCCCGTGGCTGCGGCTCGTGCGCGACGCGATGACCGAGCACGCCCGCGCCGGCCGGTCGGCGGTGGTCGCGTGCTCGGCGCTGCGGCGGTCCTACCGCGACGTGCTGCGCGAGGCCGAGGGCCGGGTGCGCATGGTGCACGTCGACGTCCCCGGCGACGAGCTCGCACGGCGCATGGCCTCCAGGCGCGGGCACTTCATGCCCGCGACGCTGCTGGCGTCGCAGCTCGCCACGCTCGAGCCGCTGGGGTCCGACGAGGACGGCGTGGTCGTCGCCGCGGCGGTCGTCCCGTACGCGACGGCCCGCGCGGTGCTCGCCGCGCTGCTCGGCCCGTCGACGGCACGCGCCGACGGGCCGAGGCCCTAGCGGGTCTCAGGGGCGCTCGCGGTCCCAGCCGTCGACGACGGGCTCGCCGGCCTGCACGTCGACAGCGGGGTCGTCGGCTTCCGGCGTCGACGACCACTTGCCGTCCGCCGTCTTGCCGGACACCGCCGACTTCGCGACCTCGACGGCCTTGTCCTTGAGCGCCGCGCCCTGCTGCTTCGCGAACTGCGCCGCCTGCGTCTCGGCCTCCTGCACGTACCCCTGCACGCGCGGGTCGTGCCAGGCGTCGTTGGCCCAGCCCTTGATCTTCTCGAACTGTCCGCGACCGGCACGGGTGCCCAGCACGTAGCCGACACCTGCGCCGATGGCGAACGCGACCTTGCCCTTCATGGGACCTCCCGGGAGCCGTTCGGGTCGTCGGAAGGTCCGAGCGTAGGCAGCGATCCGCGAGGCCGCGCGTCGAGCGGGCAGCGTCCGCGTCCCGCGCGCACGGCCGCCGCCGCGGCCGCGGGCGGGTCGGGCACGACGGCGGACCGCACAGGTCAGGACCCTGGACACGGCCCCCCGACAGGAGCAGCATCGGGAGAAATCGGGCATTGCAGCGATACCCGCAGCGCTGGCCGAAGGGGGCCAACCGTCATGGCGACGACCAGACGAGTCGCGATCCCGCTCACCGAACGCACCCTCCCGGTGGACGCCGAGAAGGTCGAGGCGATCCCCGCCGACGAGATGGTCGGCGTCACCGTCTACGTCAGACGGCGCACCGACCAGCCCGACCTCCCCGACCCGGAGGACCTCGGCGCGCTGCCCGGGCTCACGGGCCGCGCGGTCGACGACGAGGAGTTCGCCCGACGGTACGGCGCGGACCCCGCCGACATCGCGCGCGTCGAGGAGTTCGCGAAGGCGCACAAGCTCGAGATCGTCGAGTCGAGCCCGGACACGCGCAGCGTCCGGCTCCGCGGCCCGAGCAAGGCCGTCCAGGACGCGTTCGGCGTCAAGCTCGCCCGGTACCGCAGCGAGGGGCAGACGTTCCGCGGACGCGAGGGGCCGGTGACGATCCCCGCCGAGCTCGGCGACGTCGTCGAGTCGGTGTTCGGCCTCGACGACCGGCAGGTGGGCAAGCCCCGGCTGCGGCGGTCGAACCTGCTGCCGACCGGACTCGGGCTGAGCACCGTCCGGGCGTCCGGGCTGCCGCCCAACACGTTCCTGCCGCCGCAGGTCGCCGACATCTACCGCTACCCCGCCGGCACGGACGGGACGGGGCAGAGCATCGCGATCCTCGCCTTCAACGATGCGCAGAGCCACGGCGGCTACTCGATCGACGCGGTGCGGACCTACTTCCAGCAGGTGCTGCAGATCCCGGTGCCGACGATCACCGACGTGGTGGTCCACGGCCCCGGCAACGACCCGGGCACCGACGACGGCAGCGACCCGTTCGACTCGAGCGGCGAGATCATGCTCGACCTGCAGGTCGTCGGCTCGTGCGCGCCCGGCGCCGACATCGTCATGTACTTCACCGAGTTCACCGAGCGCGGCTGGGTCGACGCGGTCAACGCGATCATCACGGACACCACGCACCGGCCGAGCGTCATCTCGGTGAGCTACGGCAACCCGGAGGACGACCCGCGCAGCGCGTGGACGGCCGCCGCGATCCTCAAGGTCAACGAGGCCTTCCGGGCCGCGGCCGCCAAGGGCATCACGATCTGCTGCGCGTCGGGCGACGACGGTTCGCGGGACCAGGCGAACGACGGCCGCGCGCACGCCGACTTCCCCGCGTCGAGCCCGTACGTGCTGGCGTGCGGCGGCACCCGGATCGTCGCGCCCCAGGGCGTCCCGCTGTTCGAGCTGACCTGGAACAACGGGCCGGGCAGCGCGACGGGCGGCGGCGTGAGCCGGATCTTCCCCGTGCCGCGCTACCAGCAGCACGCGGGCGTGCCGCCGTCGGCGAACCCCGACCGGCACGTGGGCCGTGGGGTGCCCGACGTGTCCGGCCTGGCGGACCCCGAGACGGGCGTCGCGATCGCGACGCTCGACGGTCAGCACCTCGCGGTCATCGGCGGGACGAGCCTCACGGCACCGCTGTGGTCCTCCCTGGTCGCGCGGCTGAACCAGGCGCTGCAGACGCCGCTCGGCTTCCTCAATCCGCTGCTGTACCGGTTCCTGCACTTCCCGGTGCTGCGTGACATCGTGCACGGCAACAACGGCGCCTACGCCGCAGGACCCGGGTGGGACGCCTGCACCGGGCTGGGCAGCCCCGACGGGACGCGGCTGCTCGCGGCGATCCGAACGGTCATCGCGCAGGCGCCGGGCGTGCCGCACGCGGCCGACGCACCGGGCGGCGACGTGCCCACGGCGGGTGCGCCCGACGGGACGACGCCGCCGGGCGGCCCTCCGGCTCAGCCGTCGGGCTCGCCGCCAGGCCTGCCCGCCACGGCCCAGCCGTTCGTCGACGCCACCGAGCGGCTCGTCACCGCGTTCCACGAGGCGTGGGCGACCGCGCACCCGCCGGGCGACGACGTGGGCGTGGCCGACCACGCGAGCTTCCAGCACGCCGCCAACGCCGCGTTCCTGGAGTACGCCGGCGCCGTCAAGCAGCAGTGGGCGCAGCTGCGGCCCGCGGAGCTCGACGCGGTCAGCCTCGACGTGATCGGCAGGACCCTCGCCGGCGCGGGTGCGGCGACCTTCCTTGCGCTGGGCCCGCCCGACCGACGGCAGGCACGATGACGCTCCGGGACCAGGTCGAGGTCGCCTACGCGGCCTTCACGGAGCGCACCGCGGGCGCGGTCGGGGACGACGCCGCGACGAAGCGGGTCGCCGACGCGTACGCACGCCTGGGTGAGGTCGCGCAGCAGGACCCCGCTCGGGCACCGGCCGCGTTCGACGAGTACCGGGACCTGCTCGCGCGCACCGTCGGGTCCGACTCGGCGCGCGCCGGCGTGCAGGACGCCTTCACCCGGTTCCTGAGGGCCGTCGGCGACGCGTGGCCACGGGACGGAGCAGCACCCGAGGACGTCGCCGCGCTGGCGGACGCGCTGCACGCCGCCGCGTGGGTCGCGTGGGTGTCGACCGACGGTGACCCGACGCACGCCGCCGGGCAGCCGCACCCCGCCGACGGGGGCGCAGCGGGCTGGGGGGCCGGCTGGTCCACGACGGCCACGGCCGGCACCCCCGTGCACGGGAACGCCGTCAACGGGAACGCCGCCGGGAGCGTCGAGGCGACCGGCGCGACCGACGAAGAGCCGCCGGGCGAGATCGCCGGCTGGGGACCGACATCCGTCCTGGAGTGATCCGGGAATCGCAGTGTCGCCGGGGGGACCATGCCGCCGTCACATCCGATGGGCCTTCCGACGGGCCTGAGTCGGGAACGTGAGGCGCTGCTGCGCCGACGCCTGACCACCGAGGGCCTGGACGTCCGGTCCGACGCGATCCCCGTGCGGACGGACGGGCGGCGGGTGTTCCCGCTCTCGTTCGCGCAGGCGCGGCTGTGGTTCCTGGACCGGCTGCACCCGGGCAACGTGTTCTACACGATCGACGTCGCGCTGCGGCTCGACTTCTCCGTCGACCCGGTGCTCCTGCAGCGGTGCGTCGACGAGGTGGTCGCGCGGCACGAGGCGCTGCGGACGACGTTCGAGACGCGGCAGGACGAGCCGGTGCAGGTGGTGCACGCAGCCCTGCCGGTCCGGGTCGCGCTGGTCGACGTGGGCGACGCGCCCGACCCGCAGGCCGCCGCGGTCGGGGTCGCGACGGCGCAGGCCAGGACGCCGTTCGACCTGCGGACCGGGCCGTTGATGCGGGTCACGCTCGTGCGGCTCGCACCGGCCCGGTGGGTGCTCGCGGTCGCGGTGCACCACATCGTGGCCGACGGGTGGTCGATGCGCGTGCTGTTCGCGGAGATCGCCGCGCTGTACTCGGCGCACGCACGACGTCAGGAGCCCGCGCTCGTCGACCTGACCGTGCAGTACCCCGACTACGCCGTGTGGCAGCGGGACCGGCTGGGCACGCACCTCGACGGTCAGCTCGACTATTGGACGCAGCAGCTCGCCGCCCTTCCGGTGCTGGACCTGCCGACTGACCGGCCGCGCCCGCCCGTCCAGACGTTCACGGGCGCGACGACGACGTTCACGCTGCCCGCACCGGCGGTCGCGGCCCTGCGGTCCCTCACGACGGCGGCGGGTGCGACGCCGTTCATGGGTCTGCTCACGGTGTTCGGGGCGCTGCTGGGGAGGTATGCGGGCACGGACGACGTGGTGATCGGCGCGCCCATCGCGGGCCGGACGCGTGTGGAGCTCGAGCCGCTCATCGGGTTCTTCGTCAACACGCTCGTGCTGCGCCTCGACCTGTCCGGCGACCCGACGTTCTCGGAGGCGCTGGCCCGCACCCGGCGGACCGCGCTCGACGCGTACGCCCACCAGGACGTCCCGTTCGAGAAGCTCGTCGAGACCCTCAAGCCGCCGCGTGACCTGTCCCGCAACCCGCTGGCCAGCGTCGCGTTCCACCTGTTCAGCGACCCGCACCAGCAGCACGCGGCCCCCGCGGGCGGACCGACGCCGGACACGCTGCAGGTCGAGCGCGGGACCGCGGTGTTCGACCTCGTCGTGACGACGTGGGACGACGACGGCACGATCTCCGGGCGGATCGAGTTCAACACCGACCTGTTCGACGCCGCGACGGTCGACCGGCTCATCGCGCACCTGTCGACCCTGCTCACCGAGGCGACGACCCACCCCGACCGCCCGCTGAGCCGGCTCGACCTGCGCACGGCCGCCGAGCGGGTGCAGCTGCGCGCCTGGAACGACACGGCGACCGCGCTGCCGACGACCCCGGTCGAGGCTCTGCTCTCCGCGCACGCGGCGACGACCCCGGACGCGACGGCGCTGGTCACCGACGGCGAGACGTGGACGTACCGCCGGCTCGAGGAGCGGACCAACCGGCTCGCCCACCACCTGCGCGGCCTCGGCGTCGGCCCGGGCACGCTCGTCGGGGTGTGCGCCGAGCGGAGCCCGCACCTGCCGGCGGCGGTCCTCGCGATCCTCAAGGCCGGCGGCGCGTACCTCCCGCTGGACCCGACCTACCCGCCCGACCGGCTCCGCGACATCCTCGACGACGCCCGCCCGGCGCTCGTCCTGGCCGACGCACCGGCCGTGCCGCCCACCGACGTCCCGACCCTCGACCTCGCGACGATCGACCTCGACACCCACCCGGACACCCCGCCGGAGCAGACCGCGACCGATGACGACCTCGCCTACGTGATCTACACGTCCGGCTCGACGGGCCGGCCGAAGGGCGTCGAGATCCCCCGCCGGGGCCTCACCAACCGGATCGCGTGGATGCAGGACGCCTACCGCCTCACGCCCGCCGACCGCGTGCTGCACAAGACGTCCATCGGCTTCGACGTCTCGGTGTGGGAGCTCGTCTGGCCCACCGCCGCCGGGGCCGCCATGGTGCTCGCCGCACCCGGCCGGGGCGCCGACCCCGCGTACCTCGTCGACCTGGTGCGGCGCACGGGCGTCACGACCGTGCACTTCGTGCCGTCCGTCCTGCAGCGCTTCCTGGAGCACCGCGACGTCGCGTCGGCGCGCAGCCTGCGCCGGGTCGTGTGCAGCGGCGAGGCGCTGGGCGCGGGCCTCGCGCAGCGGCTGCTCGCGACCCTCGACGTCGAGCTCGACAACCTCTACGGCCCCACCGAGGCGTCGATCGACGTCACCGCGTGGCGGGTCACGCGGCAGGACACGCACGTGGTCCCGCTGGGTCGGCCGATCGCGAACGTGCGGTGCCACGTGCTCGACGAGCACCTGGAGGAGACTCCGGTCGGCGTGCCGGGGCAGCTCGCGCTCGCGGGCGTGTGCCTGGCGCGCGGGTACGTCGGGCGGCCGGACCTCACCGCCGAGCGGTTCGTCGAGCACCCGCTGGGCGGGGCGCCCGACGGGCGCGTGTACCTCACCGGGGACCGCGCGCGGTGGACGGCCGCCGGTGTGCTCGAGTACCTGGGGCGGGCCGACGAGCAGGTCAAGGTCCGGGGCGTGCGGATCGAGCTCGGCGAGGTGGTGGCCGCGATCGACGACCTCGGGGTCGCCGAGGCGTGCGCGGTCGACGCGCGGCCGGGGGCCGACGGGCAGACGACGCTCGTCGCGTACCTCGTGCTCCGGTCCGGCGACGAGCTGCCGAGCGCCTCGGACCTGCGCTCGAGGCTCGCCGTCAGGCTGCCCGACGCGTTCCTGCCGACCGCCGTCGTCGGCGTCCCCTCGCTCCCGCTGACGCGCTCCGGCAAGCTGGACCGCCGCGCGCTGCCCGACCCGGACGGCGCGGCACGGCCGTCGTCGGCCGGCCCGAGCACGCCCACCGAGGAGCGCGTGCTCGGCATCTGGCAGGACGTGCTGCACCGGCCCGTGATCGGCGTGGACGACAACTTCTTCGACCTCGGCGGCCACTCGCTGCTCGCGACCCAGGTGGTCGCCCGGCTGCAGTACGACCTCGGCGTCGACCTGCCGCTCGTGCAGCTCTTCGAGTCGCCGACGGTCGCGGCGCTGGCCCGCCGGGTCGACGCGCTGCGCGACGCGGGGGGCGGCGACGCACGGATCACCCGGCGCAGCGACCCCGACGCGGCCGCCGACCTGCTCGACCGGATCGACACGCTCACGGACGACGAGGTCGAGGATGCGCTGCGCGAGCTGAGCAGGGGGGAGCCCACGTGACGGACGTGCGCGAGGCGGAGGCCGGGGTACGGCCCGACGACGAGAGGCGGCGGGCGCTCGCCGCGCTGCTGCGGACACGCACGGGCGGGCGCCGGGAGTTCCCGCTGTCGTTCCCGCAGGCGCGGCTGTGGTTCCTCGACCAGTTGCACCCGGGCAACGTGTTCTACACGATCGACGTGGCGCTGCGGCTGGACTTCGCGGTGGACCCGGGGCTGATGCAGCGGGCGGTCGACGACCTCGTCGCGCGGCACGAGGCGCTGCGGACGACGTTCGAGACCCGCGGCGACCAGCCGGTCCAGGTGGTGTCGGCGCACGTGCCCGTGCCGGTCGTGGTGGTCGACGTCGCCGACGAGCCCGACCCGCAGGCTGCGGCGGTGCGCGTCGCGACGGACCAGGCCCGCACGCCGTTCGACCTGCGCACCGGGCCGCTGCTCCGGGTGACCCTCGTGCGGCTCGCGTCGTCCCGGTGGGTGCTCGCGGTCGCGGTGCACCACATCGTGGCCGACGGGTGGTCGACGCGCGTGCTGTTCTCCGAGATCGCTGCCCTGTACTCGGCGCACGCCCGCGGGCAGGACGCGCACCTGCCCGACCTCGCGATCCAGTACCCCGACTACGCCCTGTGGCAGCGCGAGCACCTCACGGGCGAGCGGCTCGACGAGCACCTCGGCTACTGGACGCAGCAGCTCGCCGACCTGCCCGTGACCGACCTCCCCGCCGACCGGCCCCGCCCGCCCGTCCAGACGTTCGCGGGCGCGACGACCCCGTTCTCGCTGCCCGCCCCGGCGGTCGCGGCCCTGCGGTCCCTCGCGACTGCCGCGGGGGCGACGCCGTTCATGGGTCTGCTCACGGTGTTCGGTGCGCTGCTCGCCCGCTACACCGGTGCGGACGACGTCGTGGTCGGCGCACCCATCGCCGGACGCACGCGCGTGGAGCTCGAACCGCTCATCGGGTTCTTCGTCAACACCCTCGTGCTGCGCCTCGACCTGTCCGGCGACCCGACGTTCACCGAGGCCCTCGCCCGCACCCGCCGCACCGCGCTCGACGCGTACGCCCACCAGGACGTCCCGTTCGAGAAGCTCGTCGAGACCCTCGCCCCGCCACGCGACCTGTCCCGCAACCCGCTCGCGTCCCTCGCGTTCCAGCTGTTCTCCGACCCGGCGACCCACGGCGGGACGACGCCCGGGGGGACCGCGGCGGACACGTTGCAGGTCGAGCGCGGCACGGCCGTGTTCGACCTCGTGGTGACGACCTGGGACGACGACGACACCGTCGCCGGGCGCATCGAGTTCAACACCGACCTGTTCGACCACGCCACGATCGACCGCCTGATCCTGCACCTGTCGACCGTGCTCACGGCCGCGACGACCCACCCCGACCGTCCGTTGAGCACCCTGGACCTGCTGTCGGACGGCGAGCGTGACGCCCTCGCGTCCTGGAACGACACCGCGGTGCCGGTGCCGACGATGCCGGTGGGTGCACTGCTCAGCGCGCACGCCGCCGCGGCGCCCGACGCGACCGCGCTCGTCACCGACGAGGGCACGTGGACGTACGGGTGGGTCGAGACGGAGTCGAACCGGCTCGCGCACCACCTCCGCGCGCTCGGTGTCGGCCCGGACACCCTGGTCGCGGTGTGCGCCGAGCGCACCGCGCACCTGCCCGTCGCCCTGTTCGCGGTCCTCAAGGCCGGCGGCGCCTACCTGCCGCTCGACCCGACCTACCCGCCGGCGCGGCTGCGCGACATCCTCGCCGACGCGCGCCCCTCCCTCGTGCTCACCGAGACGCACCTGCACCGGACCCTGCCGACGGCGACGTCCGTCCCGACGCTCGACCTCGACGCCCTCGACGTCACGGGCCACCCCGACACGCCGCCGGCGCGCACCGCGACGGCCGACCACCTTGCGTACGTCATCTACACGTCGGGCTCGACGGGCCGGCCCAAGGGTGTCGAGGTCACGCGCCGCGGACTGACCAACCTCGTCCAGGAGCAGCAACGGCTGATCGGCGTCGGGCCGGGCGACCGCGTGCTGCAGTTCGCGTCGCTGAGCTTCGACGCCGCGACGTTCGAGACCGTGATGGGCCTGTGCACCGGCGCCGCGCTGTGCCTCGGCCCGCGCGAGGCCCTCGACCCCGGGCCCGCGCTCACCCGGTTCCTGCAGCGGCACGACGTCAGCGTCGTCACGCTCACGCCGTCCGTGCTCGCGACCCTCGACCCCGACGACGTGCCCGCGCTCCGGGTCGTCACCGTCGCGGGCGAGGCGTGCCCCGCGCACCTCGTGGACCGGTGGGCGACGGGCGGGCGGCGGATGCTCAACCTGTACGGGCCGACCGAGACGACGATCTGGGCGACCGCCGCGGAGTGCGCGCCGGGCACGGGTCGGCCGCCCATCGGCCGGCCGATCGCGAACGTCCGGTGCCACGTGCTCGACGCCGCGCAGCAGCAGGTCCCGGTCGGGGTCGTCGGCGAGCTGTGGCTCGGCGGGATCGGGCTGGCGCGCGGGTACGTGGGGCGGCCGGACCTCACCGCGGAACGGTTCGTCGACGGGTTCGACGGCCGCCTGTACCGCACCGGTGACCTGGTGCGGCGGCGGGCGGACGGGCAGCTCGACTTCGTCGGGCGCGTCGACACCCAGGTCAAGGTGCGCGGCGTGCGCATCGAGCTCGGCGAGATCGAGGCGGTGCTGACGTCGCACGACGGCGTGCGGGACGCGGTGGTCGTCGACCAGGAGGACGACCGAGGGAGCAGCCGGCTCGTCGCCTACGTGGTGCCCGAGGCGGAGCGCTCGTCCGACCAGGCCGCCGCGCAGGTCGAGCACTGGCGCGCGCTGTACGACACCGCGTACGCCCGCGACGCGGCAGCTCCGGTCGGGGAGTGGTTCGACATCGCCGGCTGGGACAGCACCTACACGGGCGCGCCGCTGCCGGCCGACGAGATGCGCGCGTGGGCCGACACGACCGCGCAACGGATCCTCGACCTGCACCCGCGGCACGTCCTCGAGATCGGCGCCGGGTCGGGGCTGCTCGTGTCCCGGGTCGCGCCGCACTGCGAGCGCTACGTCGCGACGGACCTGTCGTCGACCGCCGTCGACCTGCTGCGCGCGCACGTCGCCCGCGCAGGGCTGCACGGCGTCGAGACCCGGGTGTGCGCCGCGCACGACTCCGCGCCCTACGAGCCGGAGGCGTTCGACGTCGTCGTCCTCAACTCCGTCGTGCAGTACTTCCCCGACGCGGACTACCTGGTCGACGTGCTGCGCCTCGCCGTCGGGGCGCTGCGGGCCGACGGGTCCGTGTTCGTGGGCGACGTGCGCAGCCTGCCGGCCCTGGACGCGCTCGCGACCGACGTCGAGCTCGGGCGGGCCGCCGGTGCGCTGCCCCTGACGAGCCTGCGCGACCGCGTGCGCCGCCGTCGCGAGTCCGAGCAGGAGCTCGTCGTGCACCCCGCGCTGTTCCGGCTGCTGGTCGACCGGACGCCCGCGCTGCGGTCGCTCGCCGTCCGCCCGAAGCGCGGCACGTACGACAACGAGCTGTCGCGGTTCCGGTACGACGTGGTGCTGGGCCGCGCTGCGGCGCCGTCGCCGGACGGACTGCCGACCGCCCCCGGACGTGACCTGTCCGACGTGCGGGACGCGACCGGTCCGGCCCTCGTCACCGGCCTGCCGAACGCCCGGCTCGACGGTCCGCACGGTCGCGTCGCCGACCAGCCCGACGACGCGACGGTCGCGGACCTGCTCGCCGGCTACTCCGGAGCGGAGCACGGGGTGGAGCCCGAGGACGTCTGGCGCCTCGGCGCCGACGTGCAGCTCGACGTCACCGGGCTCGCCCTCGACGTCGCCGTCGGCGTGGACCCGCCCCCGACCTGGCCGCTCGCAGGCGCGGTGGACGGCGGCCTGACCTGGCAGGAGCTCGTCAACGACCCCCTGCGCGGCAGCCTGCGGCAGCGGCTCGTGCCGCAGCTGCGGTCGTTGCTCGAGGACCGGCTGCCCGAGTCGATGCTGCCCAGCGCGATCCTGCTGCTCGACGCGGTCCCCCGGCGGCCCAGCGGCAAGGTCGACCGCCGTTCGCTCCCCCGCCCCGACTCGGGCAGGCCCGACGTCGGCACCGCGTACCTCGCGCCGTCGACGACCCTGGAGGTCGCCGTCGCCGACATCTGGTCGCAGGTGCTGGGCGTCGACGGCATCGGCCTCGGCGACGACTTCTTCCAGGTCGGCGGCCACTCGCTGCTCGCCACGCAGGTCGTCGCCCGGGTGCGCAGCCAGTTCGACGTCGAGCTGCCCGTGCAGACCCTGTTCGAGGACCGCACGCTCGGGGCGTTCGCGGCGGACGTCGAGGACGCGCTGCGGGCCGAGATCACCGGGCTGTCGGACGACGAGGTGCTCCGGCTCGCCGCCGAGGACGGCCCGGCCGGCAGGTCGCTCGACGACGAGGAGCCGGCATGACGACCGAGCGCGTGGACAGCCCGGCAGCGGCCCGCATCAAGGCGGAGCGCGAGGCGCTGCTGGCCCGCCGGATCAACGGCGCGGTCAAGGCCCGCGTCGAGATCCCCCGCCGCGCTCCGGGCGCGGTCGTGCCGCTGTCGTCGCAGCAGCAGCGGCTGTGGTTCCTCGACCAGCTCGTGCCGGGCAGCGCGTTCGCGAACATCGACGTGGCATTGCGCCTCGACTTCCCGGTCGACGCGGACGTGCTGCAGCGCGCGCTCGACGAGGTGGTGCGGCGGCACGAGTCGCTGCGGACCACGATCCGGCCGGTCGACGGGTCCGCCGAGCAGGTCGTCGCCGAGCACCTGCACGTGCCGCTCGTCGTCGTGCCGCTGTCCGGGTCGCCCGCCGAGGTGCAGGCGGCCGTGACGCGGACCGTCACGCAGGAGGCGCGGCGGCCGTTCGACCTGGCCACCGGGCCGCTCGTGCGGGCGACGCTGCTCCGCGAGGGGGAGGGCCGTGGGGCGGCCCGCAGCGTGCTCGTGCTCACCGTGCACCACATCGTGGCCGACGGGTGGTCGATACGGACGTTCTTCTCCGAGCTCGCGACGCTCTACACCGCGTTCGCCGCCGGACGGCGGTCGCCGTTGCCTGAGCTGACGCTGCAGTACCCGGACTACGCCGTGTGGCAGCGCGCGCAGCTCGACGGCGCGTCGCTCGACCGGTCGCTGACCGCCTGGCGCGCCCGGCTGGACGGCGCGCCCGTCCTCGAGCCGCCCACCGACCGGCCGCGGCCCGCGCTGCAGACGTTCACGGGTGCGACGCTCACGTTCACGCTGCCCGCGGCGTCCGTCGACCGGCTGCGCGACCTCGTCGGGGACACCGGCGCGACGCCGTTCATGGGCCTGCTCACGGTGTTCGCGGCGCTGCTCGCGCGGTGGACCGGTCAGGACGACCTCGTGGTCGGCTCGTACGTCGCCGGCCGCACCCGGGTCGAGCTCGAACCGCTCATCGGGTTCTTCGTCAACACGCTGCCGCTGCGGGTCCGGCTCGACGGCGACCCGACGTTCCGCGACGCGCTGCGCACCGTTCGGGAGGTCACGCTCGACGCTCTCGACCACCAGGAGGTGCCGTTCGAGAAGCTCGTCGAGGTGCTCGCGCCGCCCCGCGACCTCAGCCGTAACCCGCTGTGCCAGGTGGCGTTCCAGCTGGTCACCGCGCCGGCGGGGACGACGTCCGGGCTGGCGGCGAGGACCGTCGAGGCCGAGCGCGGGACGGCGAGCTTCGACATGGTGTGGTCGGCGACGCTGCGCGACGACACGGCCGACGGGATCGGGGCGCAGGGCACGCTCGAGTACGACACGGCGCTGTTCGACCGCGAGACGATGGAGCGGCTCGTCGAGCGGTTCACCGTGCTCCTCGACGGGGCGACCACGACCCCGGATGCACCGCTGTCGCGGATCGACCTCACGACCGACGCCGAGCACGCGATGGTCGCCGCGTGGAACGCGACCGACGCGGACGTGCCGGAGGACGGCCTCGCGGCGCTGTTCGCGCGGCAGGTCACCGCGACGCCGGGCGCGACCGCCGTCGTCGCCGCCGACGGGACCCGGTGGACGTACACCGACCTCGACCAGCGGGCGCGGCTGGTCGCCGGGCGGCTCGCGGCCGCGGGCGTCGGGCACGGGACCGTCGTCGGCGTGCTGCTGGACCGTTCGCCCGAGCTCGTCGCGACGGCCGTCGCGCTGCAGCTGCTCGGCGCGACGTACCTGCCGCTCGATCCCGCCTCTCCCGCCGACCGGCGCGCGCTCATGGTCGAGACGGCCCGGGCGGCGCTCGTCGTCGGCGGGCCCGGCACGGACGTCGACGTGCTGACCGACGCCGGCGGCGAGGTGACGCCGTGGGCGGCCGCCGCCGCTGCCCCGGCCGACGTCGGGTACGTGCTGTTCACGTCCGGCTCGACAGGCCGGCCCAAGGGCGTCGCAGGCACGCACCGGCAGGTGCTCAACCGGCTGCACTGGATGTGGCGCACGTATCCGTTCGGACCCGACGAGGTCGCGGCGCTGCGCACCCCGACCGGGTTCGTCGACTCGCTGTGGGAGATCTGGGGCGCGCTGCTGCAGGGCGTGCCGACCGTCGTCGTCGGGCCCGACGTCCAGGCCGACACCGACCGCCTCGTCGACGTGCTCGAACGTCACCGGGTGACGCGGCTGTGGCTCGTCCCGTCGTTCCTGCGCACGCTGCTGACGACCCACCCCGAGCTCGCCGACCGGCTCCCGCACCTGCGGATGTGGGTGGTGAGCGGCGAGCCGCTCGCCGCCGAGCTCGCCGACCGGTTCCACGCCGCGATGCCCGGCCGCGAGCTGCACAACTGCTACGGCACGTCGGAGGTGTGGGACGCGACGTGGCGGGTGTGCCGCGCGGGCGAGCCGGTGGTGCCGCTCGGCCGGCCGATCGCGAACGTCCGCTGCCACGTGCTCGACCGGCACGGCGCGCCGACCGGGGTCGGGGTGCCCGGCGAGCTGTGCGTCGGCGGAGCCGGGCTGGCCGCCGGGTACCTCGGGGACGACGCGTTGACGGCCGCGCGCTTCGTCACGCACGCGGGCGAGCGCGTCTACCGGACGGGTGACCGCGCGCGTTGGCTGCCGACCGGCGAGCTCGAGTTCCTCGGGCGGCTGGACGACCAGCTCAAGGTGCGTGGCGTCCGCCTGGAACCGGGCGACGTCGAGGCGGCCCTCGCGGACCTGCCGGGAGTGCTCGACGTCGCGGTCGCGGCCGGGGACGGCGGGCTCATCGCCTACCTCGTGACGGGCGACGGGCCGCGGCCGACCCTGCTCGACGTGCGGCGCCACCTCGCCCAGCGGGTCCCCGAGCCCGCGATCCCGACGCGCGTGACGTTCCTCGACGCGCTGCCGCACACGTCGAGCGGAAAGCTCGACCGACGCGCGCTGCCCGCACCGGACGCAGCCGCGGGAACCGGCGTCCAGCCGCGCACGCCCGTCGAGCGGCTCGTGCTGGCCGTGTGGGTCGACGTGCTCGACGCCCCTGACGCCGGGGTCGACGACAACTTCTTCGAGCTCGGCGGCCACTCGCTGCTCGCCACGCAGATCGTGTCCCGGCTGCGCCAGCTCCTCGACGTCGACCTGCCGCTGCACCGCTTCTTCGAGGCGCCGACGGCCGCGAGCCTCGCCGCCGTGATCGTCGAGGAGGGCGACCCGGTGCGCGTCTCGCGCGTGGCCGAGCTCGCGGTCGGGCTGCTGAGCATGACGGACGACGAGGTCGCCGCCGCCCTGCGGGAGGACGCGTCATGACGGTCGTGCCCGAGCCGGTGTGGTCGCGGCTCACGTTCCCGACGAGCCTCGCGTTCGACGACGACGGCGTCGCGTTCGTGGCGGAGTCTGGGCTGCCGTTCGGCGGCGCGGCACCCGGCGGACGGGTGTGGGCCGGGCGCCTCGACGACGACCGGCGCAGGCTCGTCGTGGACGGGCTGCCCGCGCCCGTGAACGGGCTGACGTCCGACGAGGGGACGCTGCTCGTCTCGGTGCCGGGCGCGGTGCTGCGGCTGACGCTCGACGGCGAGGTGACCACCGTGGTCGACGGGCTGCCGGCCGGCGGGAACTACCACACCAACATGGTCGCGGTCGGGCCCGACGGGTGGCTGTACCTCGGCCAGGGGGCCATGACGAACAGCGCGGTCGTCGGGCTCGACGGGATCGACCTCGGCTGGCTGCGCAACCACGACCACCCCGCCGACGTGCCCGGGTACGACGTGGTGCTCGACGACGTCGCCGTCGAGACCCCCGACCCGCTCGGCGCACCCGGCGCGACCGCCACGACCGGGGCGTTCGCCCCCTTCGGCACGCGGCTCCCGCCCGGCTCGGTGCTGCGCGGCCGGGTGCCGTGCACCGCCGCCGTCCTGCGCTGCCGGCGCGACGGCAGCGGGCTCGAGCTCGTCGCGTGGGGCACGCGCAACCCGTACGGGCTCGCGTTCCTGCCCGACGGGCGGCTGCTCGCCGTCGACCAGGGCGCCGACGACCGCGGCAGCCGGCCGATCGGCGACGCCCCCGACGTGCTGTTCGAGATCCGACCCGGCGCCTGGTACGGGTGGCCCGACTACGTCGACGGCGTGCCCGTGACCGACCCGTCGCTCACCCCGGTCCGCGGCGAGAAGCCGACGTTCGTGCTCGCCGACCACACGGCCCTGCCGCCGCCCGAGCGCGGCCTCGTCCGGTTCCCGCCCCACACCGCGGCGACCAAGCTCGCAGTCGGACCGGTGGGCGACCCGCGGTGGCAGGGCACCGTGCTGGTCACGCTGTTCGGCGACGAGCGGCCCATGACCGCCCCCGAAGGGCCACGCGTCGGGCGGTCCGTGACGAGCGTCGACACCCGGACATGGGCGATGACCCCGCTCGTCACCGGCCCGCTGCTGCGGCCGATCGACGTGGCGTTCTCCCCGGTCGACGGCACCCCGTACGTCGTCGACTTCGGGCGGTTCGAGATGGGCCCGGCGGGCGGCGTGGAGGCCGTCGCGTCGAGCGGTGGTGTATGGCGACTGCGGATCGAGGAGAGGGACCGACGATGAGCGCCCCGGCTGACCAGGACGTCACCCCCCAGCTGCTCCCCGGCGCGAGCGGCTGGGACCCGGACGGGACGCTCACCGCGACCCGCCGGGCGGACCGCGACGCCGTGCCGTTCGGCCGGGTCGGGCCTGCCGTCGAGGTCGCGGGGCTCGTGCGGTTCGCGCCCGTGATGCTCAAGGTGCCGATCACCGACGAGGACCTCGAGGGGATCGACCCCGCGTCCGTGCGGGTGCTGCGCCGGCTGCCGGGCGGCGGCGCGACCCTCGTCGAGGCGTCGGGTGCCGTGCCCGGGCTCGGTCATGCGTGGGCGGTCGTCACCGAGCCGGGCACGTACGAGGCGTTCGGCCTGCCCCTCGACCCCGTCGCGCAGCAGCTCGTCGAGGGCGCCGCCGCGGGCGGGCCCGTGGTCGACGACGGTGCGCTCGACACCGTGCCGTCGCTGCGCGAGGCCGTCGCCGCCGACCTCGTCGCGACCGACCCCGAGGGGCGGCTGTTCGCCGAGGTGCCGCGCGGCGAGGGCGGCGGCATCGCACCGGCTCCCCTGCCCGGCGGCATCACCGAGCAGGAGCTGCTCACGACGGTGCGCGACACGACCCGCGACCGGACGCCCGAGCAGCGGCTGCTCGCCGGCAGCGCCGAGACCGTCGCCCGCCTGACCCGTGCCCTGCCCGGTGTCCCGGCGAGCGCGAGCTGGTGGATGTACCACCGCGACGTCGAGCACTCCGGCGTCGTCTCGGACAGCCACATCGACCTCACGACCGTCGGCCGCCTGCGCCCCAGGTACCGGCTCCCGCTCGACGGGCCGGTCGTGTCGGTCCCGGCGATCGTCGACAACACGATCTACGTCGGCGTGGGCAACTCGCGCCGGGCGCTCGCCGGCCGCGGCGGCACGCTCTACGCGATCGACCTGCTCACCGGCCGTACCCGCACGCAGTTCACGTTCAACACCCCGCCCCTCGGCGGTTCGCGCCAGGGCCTCGCAGGGATCGCGTGCACACCGTCGGTCGTCGACGGGCGCGTCTACTTCTCGGGGCAGGACGGCAAGCTCTACTGCCTCGACGCGCAGACGCTCGCGCCGGTGTGGGTCACCGACATGCGGCATGCCGACCCCGCCCACCAGCAGCCCGTCACGCACCAGGTCAACGCTGAGGGCTGGTGCTCGCCGCTCGTCGTGAACGGGCGCGTGTACGTGGGCTGGGGTGAGAGCGAGAGCAACACGTTCGGGTTCTTCTACTGCCTCGACGCCGCCACCGGGGACGTCGTCTGGCTGTTCTGCACCACGCTCTTCCCGGGCGTCACCGACAACGTGCCGAACGTCGTGCCCCGGTCCGTGGTCGGGATGCCGCTGCCCCCGCAGTTCGTCGCCGCCGACGACCCACCCGTGCGCGGCGGCTCCCCCTGGTCGTCCGTCGCGTACGACGCCGTGACCGACCGGGTCGTCGTCGGCACGGGCAACGTTCTCCCGCAGCACGCGCTGCCGCAGCCGAAGTACTCGCTCGGCGTGCTGTCGCTCGACGCCCGCACGGGCGGCTCCCCGCGGTTCTTCCAGCCGTCGAACGCGGACAACTACCGGCCCGACGACAGCGACTGCGACGTGGCGGCCAGCCCCTTGATCTACACCGCGGGCGGCCGCCGGATCGTGGCGCTGGGCAGCAAGAACGGCTCGTTCTTCCTGCTCGACGCCGCGACCCTCGAACCGCTCGCCCGCCGCCAGCTGCTGCCCCGCGCGGGCGGCAACGGGGGCTTCCCGGGGGACCGCGGACGACGGCTGCGGTGGGTCGACCCGCGCGAGGTCGAGAACGGGCAGGTGTCGACGGAGAACTTCTACGGCACGTTCTCGTGCCCGGTGGTGCACGCCGGGCTCGGTCGGCTGTTCGTCGGCGTCGGCGGGTTCGAGTTCGGCGGCAAGCACCCCGGCATCGACTCCGCGACCACCGGGTTCCTGCGGGCGCTCGACTGGACCGACCTCACGGACGCGTGGCTCACGCGCGTCGGACCCGACCGGGTGAGCCGGTACGTCGTCCCGTCGCCGCCGCTCTACACGACGCAGGGCGAGGCCGGCTTCAGCTCGCCCGTGCTCGTCAACGACGTCGTGCTCATGTCGACGTCCCGCCCGGCGACGTACGCGTTCGACTCCGCGACCGGGATGCCCGTGTGGCAGGCGCCCGGCTTCGGACCGCAGGTGCCGAACAGCTTCACCCTCGGCCCGGCCGTGTACGGGGACTTCGTGGCCGTCGGGAGCGCCAACCTCGGGCTGCTGGCGTACTCGCTGTGAGCGTCCGCCACTACGTGCTGCTCACGGTCGGGCTGCTCGTCGCGCTGACCGCCATGTTCGTGGCCGTCGAGGCCGCCGGGTTCGCGCTGCTCACGGACCCGACGCCTGCCATGGGCCGGGTGCCCCTCGCGGTCGCCGCCGCGCTGGGCGTCACGTTGCTCGTGGTCGACGTGGTGCTGCCCGTGCCGTCGAGCGTGGTCATGGTGCTGCACGGGACCCTGTTCGGCGCGGTCGCCGGGTCGCTCCTGTCGCTCGCCGGGGCCGTGGGCGCGACCGTGGTCGGGTACCTGCTCGGGCGGGGCGGTGCGCCGCTCGTCGCCCGCGTCGCACCCGTGGCCGAGCAGGATCGCGCGGCGGCGCTGCTCGGCCGGTGGGGGCCGCTCGCCATCGTCGTGACCCGGCCGCTGCCGCTGCTCGCCGAGACGACCGCGATCGTCGCCGGCACCACCCGCGCGCTGTCCGTGCCGCGCGTGGCTGCGTGGGCCGCCGTCGGGGCGGCGGCCCCGGCCGTCGCCTACGCGGTCGCGGGCGCCTCCGCTGCGGGCGGGGCGAACCTGCCGCTCGTGTTCGCCGCGGTCGTGGCGCTGGCAGCGGCGACCTGGCTGCTCGGCCGGCGGACGGCAGGCACGAGCTGACACCGGTTGCCACCCGACGACGCCGCCGGGAACGATCACGGGGTGACGCCGCACCTCGACGACGACGAGCGCCGCGCCCGGCTCGCCCGCCGGCACGCGATCACCCCCACGACACGGGCCGCGACGGTGGAGGCTGCCGCCGACGCGATGGTCGTGCTGCACGGCACCGACCCCGCCGGGCTGTTCCTGTCGGCGTGGGCCCGGGTCGACGGGTTCCACGTGAAGGACCTCGAGCGCGCGCTGTACGAGGAGCGGACGCTCGTCAAGCACATGGCGATGCGCCGGACCCTCTTCGCGGTCCCGCGCGACCTGCTGCCCGTCGTGCAGGCGGCGGCGAGCGACCGGGTCGCCGACACCGAGCGGCGGCGGCTCGCCAAGGAGGTCGCCGCGGCCGGTCTCGTGGACGACGGCGTGCGCTGGCTGGCCGACGCCGAGGCCGCGGTGGTGCGGGAGCTCGCTGACGGGCCGCTGACGACCACCGAGCTGCGCACCCGCGTGCCCCTGCTCGACGGGTCCATCGAGTACGGGGTGGGCAAGTCGTGGGGCGGGAAGGTCGCCGTGGTCGGTCGGGTGCTGACGTGCCTGTCCGCCGCCGGCACGGTGGTCCGGGCGACCAACCAGGGAGCGTGGGGCACGTCCCGTCCGACGTGGGCGCTCATGGACGACTGGCTCGGCGGCGGACGTCCGGAGCCCGTCCCCGAGGCGCAGGCCCGGGCCGCGCTCGTCGCCCGCTGGCTGCGGACGTTCGGTCCCGCCACCGAGGTGGACCTCAAGTGGTGGCTCGGCTCGACGCTCACGGCCGTGCGGGCGTCGCTGCGCGACGCCGGCGCGGTCGCCGTGGACCTCGACGGCGTGGGCACCGGCTACGTGCTGCCCGACGACGTCGACCCCGTCGGCCCGGTCGAGCCCTGGGTCGCCCTGCTGCCCGCGCTCGACCCGACCACGATGGGCTGGTTCGAGCGCGACTGGTACCTCGGCCCGCACAAGGCCCAGATCTTCGACTCGACCGGCAACGGCGGCGCGACCATCTGGGTCGACGGGCGCATCGTCGGCGGCTGGACCGTGACGCCGGCCGGGGACGTGCAGCTCGTGCTGCTCGACGACGTCGGCCGGGACGCCCGTGCCGCGATCGACGCGGAGGCGGACCGGCTCACCGCGTGGCTCGACGGGACCACCGTCGGCGTCCGGTTCCCCGCCCCGCTCGTCCGCGAGCCCCGTCGCTGACGGTCGTCACCACCCGCCGTCGACGAACGCCTGGAACGCGGGCGCCGGGTCCGCGGCCGTGCTCGCGTTCGCGAGCGCCAGGACCCCCACCCCCGCGGCCAGCACGGCCCAGAGGACACCGAACGTGGCCAGCACGCGTCGCGCCCGCACGTCGAGTGTCGCCGCGCGCCTCCGCCAGAGCACGACGCTGCTCACGACGAGGACGGCCACCACGACGGCAGCCAGCACGGCGAGCACGAGGTGGAAGCGTGCGAAGTCGCCGATCATCGCGTCGAGCGCGGGCGACGTCCGCCCGTCGGCGAGCGAGGTCCGCACCGTCTCGGCCAACCCGCCGTCCGCCACCCCACCGTCCGACACCCCACCGTCCGACACCGCCATCGGCAGCAGCGACGCGAACGGCACCACGGCACCCTGCACGTTCGCCAGCACGACCGCCCCGGAGAACACCCCGAGCACCGTGACGGCGACCCCAGCCGCGGCGAGCGCCCACCGCGCGGCCGCCCGTCGTCCTGGGCGGGCGAACGCCTGCCACGTCCGGGCACCCAGTGCCACGAGCACGGCGAGCAGCCCCGCCGCGATGGCCGCCTTGGCCAGGTGGTACCGGGACCAGTAGCCGACGACGCCGTCCAGCGCCGGCGTGAAGCCGGCGACGCCGGCCGTCCAGTACTCGACGAACGCCGAGCGGGCGGACGCGGTGAGCTCCGCGCTGCCGGCGTAGGCCTGTGCACCGCTCGCGGCGAGCGTGCGCGGCGCCACGACGAACGCGACGGCGAGCGCCGCGGTGAGCGCGGTCAGCGCGACGGGCACGCGGGCGGGAGATGAGGTGACGGGGTTCGGCACAGAGTATCCCAGCGGTCGGTCGGACGGGGGCCGTCATCGTCTCCCGCCGACGGCACGCTCGTCGGTGGGGTGGACCGACCGGTCGGTGGTGGGGTCTGCCCCCTCACCGCTCCCGGCGCAGGACCGTCAGCCTCAGCGCCCCGAGGGCCGTGGCCGGGACCACGGGCCGGCGCGGTGCCACGGCCGAGATCCGCCGGTACGGCTCACCCAGGGGCGGTCGAGGGTCGGCCTCGCCCGCGTTCGGCCAGAGCGCGCACGCCCGCTCGGCCTGCGCGGTGATGGTGAGCGACGGGTTGACGCCGAGGTTCGCGGAGACCGTCGACCCGTCCATGACGTGCAGCCCGGGGTAGCCGAACACTCGGTGGTAGGCGTCGACCACACCGTCCGCCGGTGACGCACCGATCACGCAGCCGCCGATGAAGTGGGCCGTCATGGGGATGTCGACGACCTCGCCCACGCTGCTCATCGGGAACCCGCCGACCTGCCGCGCCATCGCCCGGTACGCCTCGTTGGCCTGCGGGATCCAGGTCGGGGTGGGCTCGCCGTCGCCGGGCCGGGACGTCAGCCGCCAGCGACCCCGCCACGTCCGCCGGGGCGCCACGGTGATCGACGAGTCGCCGGTCTGCATGACGAGCCCGATGACCGTCCGCTCGGACCACGACCCCATCCCGACCAGGAACGAGACCACCTGACCCGGGTGCCGGACGACCTGCCCGAGCCACCGCACCGGCCGCGGCACCCGCCCGCCGCCGTCGGTCAGCACCGTCCCGAGCAGACCCATGAGGTTCGACCCGCGCCCGTACCGCACGGGCTCCAGGTGGGTGCGCTCGTCGAGCCACACGGAGGACGTGATCGCGACGCCGCTGTTCAGCGGGGTGGCGCCCCGGGCCGCGCGCGCCCGCCGGACGGCACCGCCGAGCGCCTCGGAGTTCGTCCTGGTCAGCCGGCCGAGCGTGGACGACAACCCGGGCAGGACACCTGACGCCCGCATCCGGTGCAGCAGCGCCTGCGTCCCCCACGCCCCCGCGGCCATGACGACCTGGTCCGCGACGAGCGGTCGCGCGTGCCGCCGGCCACCGGTCTGCCGTGTCACGACCTCATAGCGGCCGTCGTCGCGCGGCCGGACCGCGTCCACGGTGGTGTCGGGGACGATGCGCGCGCCCGCCCGCTCGGCGAGCCACAGGTAGTTCGTCTCGAGCGTGTTCTTCGCGCCGTGCCGGCACCCGGTCATGCACTCGCCGCACTGCAGGCACGCGCGCCGCTCCGGCCCGACGCCCCCGAAGAACGGGTCGGGCACCGCCTCACCCGGGTCCCCGAAGACGACCCCGACGGGCGCCCGCCGGTACGTCGCGGCGACGCCGAGCTCCCGGGCCGCGGCCTTGACGACCTCGTCGGCCGGCGAGTCCGTGGGGTTCTCGACGACGCCGAGCATGCGTCGCGCCTGGTCGTAGTGCGGTGCGAGCTCGTCACGCCAGTCGGTGAGGCCGGCCCACTGCGGGTCGGCGTAGAACGCGTCGGACTGCGGCTCGTAGAGGGTGTTCGCGTAGACGAGCGACCCGCCGCCCACCCCGGCCCCGGCGAGCACCACGACGTCGGGCAGCAGGTGGATGCGCTGGATGCCGCGGCAGCCGAGCCGGGGAGCCCACAGGAAGCGGCGGACGTCCCACGACGTGCGCGGCAGCGTCTCGGGTGTGAACCGCCGACCGGCCTCCAGGACGGTGACGCGGTAGCCCTTCTCGGACAGCCGCAGCGCCGCGACGGACCCGCCGAACCCCGACCCGACGACGACCACGTGCGGCCGTGCGTCCTGCGCCATGGGGCACCTCCGGCCTCGTCGCCGCGACAGGCCGTCCTGACCTGCGCGGTGATGATAGGACCCGCGCGCCCGACCCGTCGTCGGGCGCGCTCGTTGCCCCCTTAGGCGCCCAGGTAGCGCAGGACCGCGAGCACGCGGCGGTGGTCGGCGGCGTCGGCCTCCAGGCCGAGCTTCGTGAAGATCTGGGCCACGTTCTTCTCGACCGCCCCGTAGGAGAGGAACAGCCGCTCGGCGATCGCCCCGTTGGACCGGCCCTCGGCCATGAGCTCGAGGACCTCGCGCTCGCGCGGGGTCAGCCGCGCGATCCCCGGGTCGGTGGTGGTCGTGCCCATCAGCTGTGTCACCACCTCGGGGTCGAGCACGGTCTGGCCGGCGGCGACCCGCCGGACGGCGTCGAGGAAGTCGCGCACCTCGGCGACCCGGTCCTTGAGCAGGTACCCCACGCCGCCCGCCCCGCCCGCGAGCAGCTGCGTGGCGTACCGGGTCTCGACGTACTGCGAGAACACCAGCACGGGGAGCGTCGGGAACTGGGCGCGGAGCGTGGTGGCCGCTCGCATGCCCTCGTCGGTGAACGTCGGCGGCATCCGGATGTCGGCGATCACGACGTCGGGGAGGGCGCCGGCTTCCGTGACCGAGCGGACGAGCGCGTCGCCGTCACCGACCGCGACGACGTCGTGCCCGCGCCGGGCCAGGAGCGCGACGAGCCCGTCGCGGAGGATGACCGAGTCCTCGGCGACCACGATGCGCAGCGGCGTCGTGTCCGGGCCAGGGTCGGGCGTCACGGGCGCGTGGAGGTCGGCAGCGTCACGTCGACGACCGTAGGCCCACCGACCGGGCTGGTCAGCGCGAAGGCGCCGTCGACGGTCGCGATCCGCTCGGTCAGTCCCGCCAGTCCGGTGCGCTGCCCGTCCTGACCGCCGTGCACCACGACGGCCCCGCCGCGGCCGTCGTCGTGCACGCGCAGGTGCAGGGTGTCGGCGTCCGGACGGTCGACCGTCAACGACGCGCGGGTCGCACCGGCGTGCTTGGCCGCGTTCGTCAGCAGCTCGGCGGCCGTGAAGTACGCGATCGAGCGGACGGCCGGCGAGATCCCGCCGTCGTGCTCCAGGGCCGGGTCGACGTGCACGGAGACGGGCAGCGGCACACGCGCCGCGAACGTCTCGAGCGCGACGGCGAGGCCGTCGTCGAGCGCGGGCGGGTGGATGCCGCGCGCGATCTCCCGGAGCTCGACGAGCGCCTCCTTGGTCGACGTGTGCGCGGTGTCGAGCAGGTCGGCCGCGAGCGCGGTGTCCCCGCCGGTCGCGAGGAGGTCCTGCGCCTCGCCGAGCTGCATCGCGACGGCGACGAGTCGCGCCTGGGTGCCGTCGTGCAGGTCGCGCTCGATGCGGCGCAGACGCGCGTCGGCGTCCTCGACGGCCGCGGCGCGCGACGCCCGGAGCTGGGCGACCCGGATCGCACCCGACGTCGGGCCGAGCAGGCCGCGGGTCAGCATCCGGAAGAGGCTCGCGAGGCCGTGGTTGAGGAACGGCCAGAGCGCGAGGAACGCGACACCGCCGAGCGCCACGACCAGGACGCGCGACGGGCTGTCGGCGAACCAGTACCGGTCGTCGCCGAACATGATCGAGAAGCCGCGGTGCACGGTGCCGTCCGCCATGGTCTGCTCCGGCAGCCACCTCCACCACAGCCAGTACGTCACGCCGCCCAGGCCGATCGCGAGGAACGTCGTCGAGACGACGAACGAGAAGATCGCCAGCGGGGACGTCACGAACATGAACAGCAGCGCACGCCATCCGGTGCTGTCGAACAGCATCGCGCCGAGCGAGCGCCAGAACCCGCGCGGGCGGACGAACGCCGGCGGTGCCGCGACGTGCTCGTCGAGCAGCCCTCCCGCCAGTCCGCGCCAGGCCGCACCCCAGCCCCGCGCACCGAGCACGAGGCCGCCGACGAGGAACAGGCCGACGACCGTGACCACCAGCCCGGCGGCGAGCGACGGGACGAGCAGCACGTACGCGAGCCCGAACGGCGCCAGGAACAGGGCGGCCCAGTGGAAGACGTACTCGCGCCAGGTGCGGCCGGAGAAGATCGTGGTGCTCATGGGGACAAGCGTCGCGGGTCCGGCGACCCGACGGACACGGGGCTCACCGCCGGACGGACGGGGGTTGTCCCCCGTCCACCATCCAGAGCGTGGTGCGCACTGCGACGCGCGCTCGCTCACCTCGCGACGTCAGCCGCCCCGCCGTGGCGTCAGGCGCAGCACCCGGGCGCCCCCGCGCCAGGCCGTCACGAGGTCGTCCCGGTCCGGCTCGCCGTGCTCGCCGCGACGGATGTGGTTGAACGACGCGAACGCCGGGTTCGCGCGCGCCATCTGCGCGTACGCCGTCACGACCTCGTCCTGGCCGACCTGCACGTCGACGTCGCACCACCGGCGGCGCCCGCGCAGCAGGACGGCGACCCGGTCGCCGGTGCGCAGGTTGCGCGCCCACGCGAACGACGAGCCGACCAGCAGGTCGTCGCCGTCCGGCTCGTAGGCGACCGGGATCGTGTACGTGCGCCCGCTGCTGCGCCCGACGACGTACAGCGTCACCAGCCGGCGGCCGACGACCCGCGAGACCCCGGGGACGTGCAGCAGGCCGCGCACCAGCCTGTTCACCAGCCGCTGCGCGGGGAGCGTGCTCGGCGACGGGGCGGTGCCGCTCATGCGTCCAGCCCACCGCGGGTCGTGACGGCGCGCACGTCGGGGAACCGGCCGTCCGGCGACGGCGGTGCGACGAGCTGCGCGACGCCCGACGGTGTCGCGCCGACGGTGAGCACCTCGACGTGGGGACCGACGGTGACCGCCGCGAAGGCCGCCCGGGTCGGCACCGCGTCGGGCAGCGGGATCACGTGCCGCCCGCGACCGAGCTGCCCGGCGAACACCTGCGCCTGCGTGCTCGTCGGCTCGGGCGGCGTGAAGCCCGTCGCCCAGAACGCGTCGAGGACGACGGTGACCGGCTTGTCGACGTCGAGGTCGAGGACGAACGAGCGCTCTTGCGCGTCGTACGTCACGCGGCACCGGTCGTCGGGTTCGCCGGCGACGGCCTGCTCGACCTGCGCTGCGATCACCCCGGGGATGCCGGCGAGGCCCTGGACGAACCGCACGCGCTCGTTGCGGCGGGAGATCTCGTCGCGCAGCTGCTGCTTGGCGTCGGGAGGGACCATGCCGCCGAAGACCAGGAGGTCGAGCCGGGCGACGTCGTAGTCGTCGAGCAGGCGGCCGTACACGTTCGTCGCGTCCGCGCGGTAGCCCTTCGACCGCAGGAGGTCGACGGCGTCCTCCAGCACGCCGGGGCTGCGGCCGACGACGAGGACGCGGGGACGAGTGGGCTGCACCGTGCTGGTCATCGTGGACTCCTTTGTTGGCGTCGCCAATGTTGATGCCGCCAACATAGACGATGTTGGCGCGTCCAACAATGGGTAGGCTCAGTCCGTGCCCCTCCGTCACGACCAGGTCCGCCGCACCCCCGACCGCCTCAAGGACCGACCGACGTGGCTCCTCAGCCGCGCGCACGCCCGCTCGGTCGCGATCCTCCACGCCGGATTCGAGGCCGGCGGCAACGGCCTGCGCGGCTACCACTACCGGCTGCTCGCCGCGCTCGAGCAGTTCGGGCCCGCGAGCCAGGCCGACCTCGGGCGCGACACCGGCATCGACCGCAGCGACGTGACCGCCGCCCTGCTCCTGCTCGAGGGGCGCGGCCTGGTCGAGCGCCGCGTCGACCCCGACCACAAGCGGCGCAACATCGTCACGCTGACGACGGCCGGTCAGGACGCGCTCCGGGCGCTCGACGACGTGCTCGACGGCATCCAGCGGGAGGTCCTCGCGCCGCTCTCCGCGGCCGAGCAGCGCCAGCTCGTCGCGCTGCTCGCGCGGGTCGCGGAGGGCTGAGGGCCGACGGCGCGACCCAGCCGCCCAAGGGGGCGCGCGCCCGCAGGTACTAGTACCAAGGTCCGATGGCGAGGCCGACCGCGCGGGCGGGAGAAAGGACTCCTGACCGCACGAGCCCGACCGAGGAGTCCCCATGAAGCGCCTGCTCATCTTCACCGGAGCCGCGATGTTCGCCGCGATCCCCGCCGCCGCGGGCCTGGCCGGCAACAGCAGCCTGCAGCCGTCCGTCCCCGTCTCCCCGCCGAGCCAGGCCGTGATCGACGACCACGGCGGCCGGCTCGACCGGGACCTGCGCACCGAGCCGGGCGACGACCGCGACGCGAACGGCACCGGCACCCCTGCTCCCGCTCCCGCCCCGACGGCCGACGGCTCGGGCCACCACGGCGGCGGCTCCGGCAGCGGCTCCGGCGGGTCGGACGACGGCAGCGGGTCGGACGACGGCAGCGGGTCGGACGACGGCACCGGCTCCCACGGCTCCGACGACGGCTCCGGGCACGACGCCGGCGACGACCACGGTGGCCGTGGCAGCGACGACTGACGCACCCGCGCCCCGTCCGGGAACCGGACCGCACGGACCTAGGGTGAGCGTCGTGCTCCCGGCCGACGAGCGTCCCGACGTCCCGTGGACCGTGCTGAGCCAGGGCGGCGAGGACGGCGCGGTGGGCGCGCAGCGACCGGTCCGGACCTGGCGCGTGTTCGGCCAGGTGGTCGCCGCCGCGACGGTCGTCCTGGTGCTGGTCGCGCTGCTCGGCGTGGCGGCGAGCCGCCGGATCGCGGAGCAGGAGTCGGTCAACGACGCCGCGCGGCGCACGGACCTCGTCGCCGACGCCGTCGTGCAGCCCGTCCTGCTCGACGGCATCGTCACGTCCGACCCGGCCGCGGTGGCGGCGCTCGACACCGTGGTCCGCGAGCACGTGCTCGACGACGACGTCGTCCGGGTGAAGCTGTGGGACGCCGACGGGCGGATCGTGTACTCCGACGAGCCCCGCCTCGTCGGCCGCACGTTCGGCCTCGGCGCCGACGAGCGTGCCGTGCTCGTCCGTCCCACCACGGAGGCCGACGTCAGCGACCTCGACGAGCCCGAGAACGAGTTCGAGCGCGGCCAGGGCAAGCTGCTCGAGGTCTACCGGCCGGTGTGGACGCCCGACGGCACGGTCCTGCTCCTCGAGACGTACAGCCGGTACGACGCGGTCACCGAACGGTCCACCGCGATCTGGCGCGGCTTCGCGGGCATCACCCTGACCAGCCTCCTGCTGCTCGTCGTGCTCATGCTCCCCGTGCTGTGGACGCTCCTGGACCGGCTGCGGCGCGGGCAGCAGCAACGCGAGGTCCTGCTGCAGCGCGCGATCGACGCGTCGGACCAGGAACGCCGGCGGATCGCGGCGACGCTGCACGACGGGGTGGTGCAGGAGCTCGCCGCCTCGTCGTTCGCGCTGGCCGGCACCGCCGACCGGGTCGAGCGTTCCGCGGCACCCGAGCTGGCCGAGCCGGTCCGCGAGGCGGCCGCGACCGTCCGGGCCAGCATCCGGGGTCTGCGGTCGCTGCTCGTCGACATCTACCCGGCGAGCCTGCGGGACTCCGGCCTCCGCGCCGCCCTGGGCGACCTCGTCGGCGGGCTCGCCTCGCGCGGCGTCGACGTCCGGCTGGACCTGCCCGCGGACGACGAGGTGCGGCTGCCGCCCGAGCAGGAGCGCCTCGTCTACCGCGTCGCGCAGGAGACGCTCCGGAACGCGGTCACGCACGCGCAGGCCCGCACCGTCGTGGTGCGGCTCGCGCGGCACGCGGGTGTCGCCGTCCTGGAGGTCGTCGACGACGGGCTCGGCTTCGACGCGCCGACCGTCCTCGCGGCCCCGGCCGAGGGACACTTCGGCCTGCGCCTCCTGCGGGACGTCGCCGTCGCCGGCGGTGCGCGCCTCGAGGTGGCCACGGCACCGGGCGCCGGCTGCCGCTGGAGGCTCACGCTGCCGAAGGAGACCGATGACTGACGCCGAGGTGACGGTGCTGCTCGCGGACGACCACCACCTGGTGCGCTCCGGGCTCGCGACGCTCCTCGACGGGGCGCCGGGGCTGCGGGTCGTCGCGGAGGCGGCCGACGGTGAGCAGGCGGTCGCGCTCGACACCGAGCTCCGGCCGGACGTCGTGCTCATGGACCTGTCGATGCCCGTGCTGGACGGCGTGGAGGCCACCCGCAGGATCGTCGCGCAGCGCCCCGACGCGCAGGTCGTGGTGCTCACGTCGTTCTCCGACCACGCCCGCGTCGCCGACGCGCTGGCCGCGGGCGCGATCGGCTACCTGCTCAAGGACTGCGACCCGCGTGACCTCGTCGCGGCGGTCCGATCGGCCGCGCTCGGCCACGCACCCCTCGACCCGCGGGTCGCGCGGGCGCTGCTGCCGTCGCGGACCGTCTCTCCGGCCGAGCGGCTGAGCGCCCGGGAGCGCGAGGTCCTGCGCCTGCTCGGGCAGGGCATGGCGAACAAGCAGATCGCCCGCGCCCTCGGGATCGCGGAGCGGACCGTCAAGGTGCACGTCGGGCACGTCTTCCGCCAGCTCGGCGTGACGGACCGGACGAGCGCCGCGCTGTGGGCCAAGGAGCACCTCGGCGACGCGTGACCGGACCGGCGCGATTCGGTTTCCGCGTGCCGCGGCCGGCGGGAGATGATGCCGCCCGTGATCGTCCCGGAGCGCCCCGCGTGAGCCTGTCCCTGTGGCTCGCCCTGCTCGGCGCCTGCGTCGTCATCTCGTGCACGCCCGGTGCCGGGGCCGTCAACACGATGTCGAACTCGCTCGGGTCGGGGTGGACGCGGTCGATCTGGGGGATCCTCGGCCAGCAGCTCGCGCTCGTGGTGCACATCGCGATCGTCGCCGCCGGGGTCGGTGCGCTGGTCAGCCGCTCGCACGTCGCGTTCGAGGCGATCCGGTACGCCGGCGCGGCCTACCTCATCTACCTGGGGATCCGGCAGTTCAGGGCGTCGACGACCGTCGGTGCCGTCGCCCACGAGGTGCGTGAGCCGGCGTGGTCGATGCTCCGCCGCGGTCTGCTCGTGAACCTCACCAACCCGAAGGCGATCGTCTTCTTCCTCGCGTTCCTGCCGCAGTTCGTGCGGCTCGACCGTCCGCTCGTGCCGCAGTACACGCTCATCGGGACCACCGTCGTCGTGGTCGACGTCGTCGTCATGTGGTTCCTGTTCGCGAGCGCGGCCCGCGGGCTCGTGCGGCTCACTGCGAGCGAGTCCGGGCGGCGGACGCTCAACCGGGTGTTCGGCGGCCTGTTCGTCGGGGTCGGCGTGCTGCTCGCCGCGGTGCACTGACGACCCTCCGCTCAGGCACCGGCCGCCGCGGCCGCGCCGGCAGCGACCAGGCCCTGCAGCGCCTCCTCGAGCGTGCCGGCGTCCAGGTCCGGCCCGCGGGGGTCGGGTTCGACGTGTGCGAGGACGAGGCCGGTGAGGGTCAGCGCCGGCAGCGACCATGCGGCCGTGCGCGTCGACCCGAACGGCGCCTCGCGCCGCGACTCGCGCAGCACGTCGGGGTCGGCCAGCGCGGTGACGACGAAGCCCGTGGTGGTGGCGGCGATCGCGCGCGCCAGGGTGACCGCCCCGTCGGGACCGGCGCCGAGCGGCCCGGTGAGTCGGAGCCCCAGGAGCCGGCACGCACCCAGCAGGATGACCGAGCCTCGGGCGACGGCGCGTCGTTCGCTGTGCACGAGGGCGGCGGCGAGCCTGCCGCGCAACTCGTCGGACGGGACGCCGACGAAGGCGGCCCGCAGCGCGAGGTAGGTCTGGAACTGCGGCGACGCGTAGATCGCCTCGAGGTCCGTCTGGAACGACACGCGCAGCAGGTCGACGAACAGCTCCCGCCGCCCCTGCTCGGTGTGCAGCGACTCTCGGTGCTCCAGCAGCGGAGCCGCAGCCGCGGCGATCCGCGGGCCGACGTCGGCGAGCTCGATCCCGTGCGCGAGCTCGACGAGCACGTCCTCGAGGAACGCCTCGCGCGTCGGCCAGCGCCGGTAGGCCGACGTGCGCGAGACGTCGGCGTGGCGGATGACGTCCTCGAGCTGCAGCCCGTCGAGCGCGACCGTGACGCCGTCGGCCGCGAGGAGGTCCAGCGCGGCGTCCAGCATCAGCCGGCCCGTCTCCGCGTCGCTGCGGCGGGGTCGTCGGGTGCGGGCCGGGCGGCCTTGACCGTCGCTGACGACGGCCCTACGGTCAGAAGGAGACATGGAACTCCAAGTACCAAAGTCGTGGAGATGAGCATGCCACCTCACGCCGTCGCGGGCCATCTGGTCATCATCGTGGCACCGCTGACCTCGATCCTCGCGCTCGTCTACGCCCTGCGTCCGTCGACCCGCCGCGCCCTGCGATGGCCCCTGGTCGTCGTCGGTGCCGTGACGGCGGCGCTCGTCGTCTGGGCCGGTGAGGTCGGCGGTGACCTGCTCGACGAGCTCACGAGGTCGGCACAGTCCGCCGGCCAGGAGCTCCCGGCCGCGGTCCAGCACCACGCCAAGGGGTCGGACGCGCTCGCCGTCGCGATCTTCGTGCTCGGCGTCGTCGTCCTGTCCGTCGTGTGGGGCCTCCTGCGGCCAGGCCGACCGTCGACGACCGGTGCACGCGTCGCGGGCGCCGTGCTGGTGGTCGCCGCGGTCACCGTGCTGGTCACCACGGGCACGGTCCTGGCCCAGGCGATGGAGGCGGTCTGGGCGACGCACGGGCTGTGGCCGGCGTGAGCACCCGTCTCCGACCCTGGCACTCCACGAAGCGCTGGATGTACGCCGACGGCCGGCCGAACCGTCTTGCGCGCTGGCTCAACGCACTGAGCGAGTGGCAGTACCGCCACGGGATCCTGACCCTCGGTGGGCGCGGCGTCACCCTCGAGACGCGGGGACGCGGCTCCGGCAAGCAGATCCGTCTGCCGCTCGTGCTCGTGCGCCAGGGCGGCCACCGGTACGTCGTCTCGATGCTCGGCACCTCGGCCCAGTGGCTGCGCAACGTGCAGGCCGACGACGGCCGGGCCGTGCTCCACTCCCCCCGACCGGAGCACGTGCGGCTCGTCGAGGTCCCCGTCGCGCAGCGCGCGCCCATCCTCAAGCGCTACCTCGAGCTGGCCCCCGGCGCCCGCCCGCACATCCCGGTCGACCGGCACGAACCGGTCGAGCGGTTCGAGCAGGTCGCGGCCGACTACCCCGTGCTCCGCGTCCAGACGGACTGACGCGGAGCGGACGAACCTCGTCCGGCGTCAGGCACCGCCTGGGTCACCGCTCGCCCGCCGTGCGAGACGGAGCGCGACGAGTGCGAGGCCCGCGCCGAGCAGCGCCCCGACGGTGTTGGAGAGCCAGTCGTTCGTGTCGCAGGACCGCCCCAGCGCGGGAACGAGCGCCTGCAATGCCTCGACGACCGCGGACCCGACGACGCCGCCCGCCAGGGCGACCAGGGGCCGCCGGACCGCGACGGCCGCGAGCAGGACGGGCGGGACGAACAGCAGGACGTTCGCCATGAGCTCGACGCGGCCGAACGTCGGCAGCGCCCACTGGACGACGCACCGCGCATACAGCTCACGCTGGACCGGCACGAGCGTCAGCGCGACGACGGGGACCAGTGACAGCCCGAACAGGACCCACGACACACGCAGCGGGCGACCCAGGAGCCAGCGGCCGAGCAGCGGTCCGCCGACGACGAGTAGCGCGAACGCGGCCGGCCCGAACCAGGGGTGGAGGACGAGCAGGGTCGAGATCACGGTGCTGAAGGCTCCAGGGGGCGAACCCAGATGCTGCGCGCGTCCGGTCGGGTGGTCGGTGCAGCCTACGAGGCGGGACGTGCGCCGCCGTGCACCGAGGAGTTCAGCTGGTCAGAGCACCGACCCGAGCGAGCACCGCCGCGCCGACCGCGACCGGCGTGTTCTCGGGCTCGCCTCGGACGGTTCGTTGTCGTCAGGTAGTTGATCAGATACAGTACCCGCTGTGATGCAACGACCCGACCCCGCCGGCGACGCCTTCTCGGCCGACCTGCTGCGCGGCCACACCGACACGATCGTGCTCGGCACCCTGCGACACGGGGACCGGTACGGCTTCGAGATCTACAAGGCGATCCGCGACGCCACGGGCGGCGCCCACGAGATCAAGGAGGCGACGCTGTACGCCACGTACCGGCGCCTCACCGCCGACGGTCTCGTCGAGGCGTACTGGGGCGATGAGTCCCAGGGCGGCCGCCGCAAGTACTACCGGATCACGGACGCCGGCCGGGCCGTCTACCGGCGCAACGTCGCGGCCTGGGTCGCGACGCGCGACGTCATCGACTCGCTGCTCGACCAGCCCGACCCCCGCACCTCCCTCGCCACGAAGGGCTCCGACCGATGAGCACCGTCCACGAAGGAATTCGACCCATGACGACCGTCCACCGCCTGCTCGACGACGCCTTCGCCGGGGTCGACCTCACGCCCGAGGTCCAGGACCTCAAGGAGGAGATCCGCACCAACCTCGAGGCCCGCGCGCGCGAGCTCCAGCTGGCCGGGGTCTCGCCCGACGAGGCCGCGCGCCGCGCGTTCGACGAGCTCGGCGACGTCCGGGCGCTCGTCGCGGACGCCACCGGAGCGGACGCCACCGGCGGATCGACCGCGCAGCCGCGGCCCACCCCGGTGCAGCGCGCCGCCCAGGCCGCACGGCTGCAGAAGGTCCGCCCCCGTCCGGCGTTCGTCGTCGGCGTGGTCCTCGCGTCGCTCGTCGGCGCCGGCGCGCTCGTCGTCGCGACCCTCGGGGCGCTCGGCACGGTCGACGTCGCCGACGCGGTCGTCCTGGCCGCCGTCGCCGTGACCGCCCTCTCGGTCGGCTGGATCACGGGTGCCTCGCTCGCCCAGGAGACGACGACGAACCACCCGCTGCCCACCCGCCGCGCCGCCGGCTACGGCCTCGGTGCCGGCCTGACGGTCGCCGGTGCCGCACTCACCGGCGCAACCGCTCTCGTGCCGCTCGCCACCGGCTGGTACGTGCCCGCCGGGCTGCTGCTCGTCGCCGGGGTCTGCCTGCTGTCGGGACTCGGCGCGACCCAGACCAACCGCAAGAAGGCCTGGGCCCGGGACGCCGAGCAGGCGTACGTGGCGGACAACCGGTTCGAGCAGGACCCGGCCGCCGCCGCCCGGTTCGGCATCTACACGGCCGCGACCTGGACCGTCGCCGCCGCCGTGTTCCTGGCCATCGGGTTCGCGGGCGGCTGGGCGTGGGCGTGGCTCGTGTTCGTCGCCGCGTCGGGGCTGTGGCTGTTCATGCTCGCGCGGATGCTGTTCGGCGCCGGCGACCGTCGCGCCTGACGCGCGCACAGTCACCCGACGCGGGTGTGTCCGACCTCGCAGGCCGCGGTTAGCGTCCGGTGGCACGAGGTCGGACCGGGTGGTCGGAGGCGCAACGGTGGTCGTGATCCCTCGCTGGGAGTGGCGGAGCTTCGGGGACGCCTTCGACGAGGCCGAGTCGGCGTTCGCCGCGCTGCCGCCCGGCATGGTCGTGCACAGCGAGGAGCTCTACGTGCTCGCGGCGGGCGGCACGGACCTCGTCAAGCTCCGCGACGGGCTCATGGACGTCAAGCAGCTCCAGCAGGTGAGCGACGAGGGCCTCGAGCAGTGGCGCCCGGTGCTGAAGGCGCCGTTCCCGCTGACTGCTGCCGACGTGGCCGCGCTCGCCGCCGCGCTGGGCGTCGACGCGCCGGCCGACGCCGCCGCGGCGGGCACGACGCTGGGCACCTTCCTGGACGCTGTGGTCCGCCCCCACCCGGAGCTGCGCGCGGTGCGGGTGCACAAGCACCGGGTCCGGTACGTGGTCGACGGGTGCATGGCCGAGCTCACCGACGTGCACGCCGACGACGTCCCCGTCCGGACGGTCGCGGTCGAGTCCGAGGACCCGGCGGCGGTGCTCGCCCTGGTCGAGCGGCTCGGTCTGTCGTCGCACGCGAACGTGAACTACGGGCGGGGACTGAAGGCGCTCGGGCGGTTCGGCGTCGACCGGTTCGCCGTGATCGACGTCGGCACGAACTCCGTGAAGTTCCACGTCGGCGAGCGGGGCGCGGACGGCCGGTGGAGCACGGTCGCCGACCGCGCGGTCGTGACCCGGCTCGGCGAGGGGCTGCGGGAGAGCGGTGCGCTCGGCACCGAGCCGATGGCGCGCACGGTCGAGGCGATCGCCGGCATGGCTGACGAGGCGCGGGCCGCCGGGGTCGCCGAGATCGTCGCCGTGGGCACCGCCGGGCTGCGCATCGCGAGCAACGCGGACGAGTTCGTCCGGGCCGTCCGGGACGCCTGCGGCGTCGAGGTCGAGGTCATCAGCGGTGCGGACGAGGCCCGCCTCGCCTACCTCGCGGCCACCGCCGCTCTGCCGGCCGCCGGGCCGCGGGTCGTGTTCGACACCGGCGGAGGCAGCTCGCAGTTCACGTTCGGCGAGGGCGACCGGGTGGACGAACGGTTCAGCGTCGACGTCGGCGCGGTGCGGTTCACCGAGCAGTTCGGCCTCGACGCGGCCGTCCCGCAGTCACGGCTCGACGACGCGGTCGCGGCGATCGCCGCCGACCTCGACCGGCTCGACGGGCGGCCCCGGCCCGACTCGGTGCTCGCGATGGGTGGGGCCGTCACCAACCTGGCCGCGGTCTCGCACGGGCTCGCCGAGTACGACCCCGACGTCGTCCAGGGCACGGTCCTCGACCGCGCCGAGCTCGACCGCCTGATCGAGCTGTTCCGCACGCGGGACGCCGAGGAGCGGCGGTCGGTCGTCGGCCTGCAGCCGGCCCGCGCGGAGGTGGTCCTCGCCGGCGCCTGCATCGTGCGGACCGTGCTCGACAAGCTCGGCCAGGACTCGTTGACCGTCAGCGACCGCGGCCTGCGGTACGGCGTCCTCGCCGACCGGTTCGACCCGAGGAGAGGAACCCGATGAACTCGGTGGCCAGCCCCACGCTCCCGTCCGACGAGGTCCTGCGGCTGCTCGCGCTCGCTGACCAGTCGGACAGCATGGAGCTCAAGCTGACGTTGCCCGCGAGCTCGTACCGGTCGGCGGCGAAGGCCCTCGCGATCGACCCGCTCGACGCGCAGATCCGGCAGGTGTACTTCTTCGACACGCCCGACCTCGCCCTCAACCGAGCCGGGGTCGTCGTCCGGGCCCGGCGCATCCAGGGGCGCGACGGCGACACGACCGTCAAGCTCCGCCCGCTGGTCCCCGCGGAGGTCGCGAAGTCGTTCCGCACCTCGCCGCAGTTCGTCGTCGAGGTCGACGCCATGCCCGGCGGCTACGTGTGCTCGGGGTCGATGAAGCACGACGGCGTGCCCTCCGACGCCGCGCTGCGGGCCGCGGCGGGCGAGCTGCCGATCCGCAAGCTGTTCTCGAAGGAGCAGCGCGCGTTCTTCGAGACCCACGCCCCCGCCGGGCTCGCGCTCGACTCGTTGTCGGTGCTGGGCCCGATCCTCGTCCTCAAGCTCAAGCTCAAGCCGCGCGAGCTGTCGTCCGGCCTGGTCGTCGAGGAGTGGCGCTACCCCGACGGCTCGCGCGTCGTCGAGCTCTCCACCAAGGCCAGCCCCCGCGAAGGGCTGCGGGTCGCCGTGGAGGCGCGCGCGTTCCTCGAGTCGAAGGGCATCCCGCTCGAGGGGGAGCAGCAGACCAAGACGAAGACGGCGCTCGACTTCTTCGCCGCGGAGCTCAGCGCGACCGCCTGACGCCGACCCGTCGGACCGGGCTCAGTTCGGCTCGGCGCGACCCTCGCGCCAGTACCCCATGAACGCGACGGCCTTGCGGTCGACGCCGCACTCCCCGACGAGGTGGCGCCGGAGCGTCTTGATGACGGCGGCCTCGCCCGCGAGCCACGCGTACATGGCGGCCTCGGTCCGCAGGGGTGCGCCGGTGGCGTCGACCGGGACCTCCCACAGCAGCCCGGCGTCGATGTCGACGTCCTCCAGGTCGACGTCCGGCGCGGGCGCCTGACCGGGCAGCATCCGGGCGGCGGCGGCCTGGACGGCGGGGACGAGGAGCGAGCCGTGCGCGCGCCCGTCGCGGCCGTACCAGCGCACGGTCACACCGGACGGGGCGACGAGGGGCAGCCGGTCCTCCGAGGACGGCATCTCGATGAGCGCCTCGCCGCGGGCGTCCGCGGGGAGCCGCTCGAGGATGCCGGCGATCGCGGGCAGGGCCGTCTCGTCGCCGGCGATGAGCAGGCGGTCGGTGCGGGCGGGCGGGACGAAGTCGACGCCGCCGTGCGGGCCGACCGCGTCGGCGTTGGGGCCGAGGATGACGAGCTCGTCGCCGACGGTCGCGCCGAGGGCCCACCGGGAGGCCGGGCCGAGGTCGCCGTGCAGGACGACGTCGACGTCCACCTCACGACGCGCGGGGCGCACGCCGCGGGCTGTGTACGTGCGGATCGGGTGGCGCCGCTCGTCGGGCAGCGAGCGCCAGCGGCCGTACCAGTCGTCGCTCGCGCGCAGGTCGAGCAGCTCGGTGTAGCCACAGTCGAGCGGCAGGAAGAACTTGATGCGCTGGTCGAAGCCGTTGTCCGCGAACCGGTCGAGGTCGTCGCCCGTGAACGTCAGGCGGAGGACGCTCGGGCACAGCCGCTGCACGCCCGCGACCTGCACCGCGAACATCCGGAACGGCAGGGCCGGGGCCTCCACGGCCGTCGCCACGGTGGGCGCCACGGTCGTCGCCTCGGTCGTCGTCACGCCCGTCAGCATAGAGGAAGGTGAGGCTTGCCTCACCAGGGTGTTCGTCACACCCGCGGGTGCTCCATCATGGCCGCACCACCCCGACGATCACGCGAGGCGACGATGACGCAGCAGGCCACCCCCATCCCGCACGACAAGGCCGACCAGCTCGAGCAGGTCCAGGAAGGGCTGATCGACGGCGAGACGATCTACGCGGTCTACGACTGCACGGGCGTCGGCACCGGCTTCGTCGGCGTCACGAACTTCCGGGTGATCCTGCAGGACAAGTCGTTCGCGGGCGGGAAGTCGGCTGTGACGTCGCTGCCGATCCGCTCGATCCAGGCGGTCTCGTTCGTCTCCGACAAGTCGGTGTTCGGCCGCCACATCGCGTCCGCGACGATCGCGCTCACGGCGGGGTCGACGGTCCACGAGGCGACGTTCCGCGGCGACGCCAAGGCGAAGCACGTGCACGACACGATCCTGTGGCTGCTCACCCGGTCGTGAGGTCTCACAGCGACCGGCGGGTCCGCCAGAGCAGCGACACGAAGTAGGGCGCGCCGATCACCGCGGTCACCAAGCCCGCAGGGATCTGCACGGGTGCGAGCAGCGTCCGCCCGACCGTGTCGGCCACGCTCAGCAGCACCGCCCCGAGCAGGGCTGCGACCGGGATGACGCGCGCGTGCGACGACCCGACGAGCGACCGTGCCAGGTGCGGCGCGACGAGCCCGACGAACCCCACGACGCCGACCGCCGACACCGACACGGCCGTCAGCAGCGCGGTCACGGCCAGCAGCAGGAACCGGGTCCGTTCGAGCCGGACGCCGAGCACGCGGGGCAGGTCGTCGTCGAGCGCGAGCAGGTCGAGGTCCCGCCGGTGCCGCACGAGCACCGGCACGAGCACCACGAGCGCGACGGCGACGGGCCACACCTGTGCGGCCGTCCGCCCGTACGTCGACCCGGACAGCCACGTGAGCGCCATCGTCGTGTTCCAGGGGCTCGTGACGACGACGAGCAGCGTGATGAGCGACGTCGCCGCCGCCGACACCCCGATCCCGACGAGCACGAGCCGGTCCGAGCTCAGCCCGCGGCGCGACGACAGCCCGTAGACGAGCGCGAACGTGAGCACGGCCCCGACGCACGCGGCGGCCGACACGACCCACACGGACGCCGCGGGCATGAGCACGATCGCGAGCACCGCCGCGACCCCGGCGCCGCCGGTGATGCCGAGCAGCCCCGGCTCGGCGAGCGGGTTGCGGGCGACGCCCTGCACGCTCGTCCCGGCCAGACCGAGCGCGGCTCCGGCGAGCACGGCGGCCATCACGCGCGGCATCCGCTGGTCGAGCACGAAGCTCACCTGACGGCCGCTCGTGCCCGCGAACCAGTGCGCCACGTCGCCGAGCAGCAGCAGCCGGTCGCCGAGCAGCACGGCGGCGACGAGCGCGACGGCGATCGCGGTCACCAGCGCCGCGACCACGACGAGCACCCGCCGCCGGGACGCCGGACGGGCACCCACGGCCGCGACCTGCGCCGACCCGCTGTCCCGCAGCCGCCGCGCGAGCCACACCATGAGGACGGCCCCGAGCAGCGTCGTCACGACGCCGGTCGGGATTCCCGCCCCGGTGCGCCCGGGCACGAGCAGCCGCAGCAGCACGTCCGCGGCCAGCACCACGACGCAGCCCGCGAGCGCGGCGAGGGGAAGCAGCAGCCGGTGCCGGTGCAGCCCGCGGACCCGCCCGGCGACGAGCCGCGCGATCACCGGCGCGGACAGCCCGACGAACCCGACGGGCCCGGCGACAGTCACCGCGACGGCGGCGAGCAGCACCGCGAGCAGCACCCCGACCACGCGGGTCCGTCGCACGTCGAGCCCCAGCACGGACGCGGTGTCGTCGCCCAGCGCGAGCACGTCGAGCCTGCGCGCCCACAGCATGCAGACGACGGCGGCGAGCACGACGACGGGCGCGGCCTGCGTCACCTTGGCGGTGCCGGACTGCACGATCGAGCCCTCGCCCCAGGCGAACATCCCCTGGGTCTCCTGCGCGAACAGGATCATCAGCAGCATCGTCACGGACGACAGCGCGAGCATCGTGGCCGACCCCGCGAGCACCAGGCGGGTCGGACCGGCGGCGCCCGCACGGGCGACGAGCAGCACGAGCCCCGCCGCGAGCAGCCCGCCCGTGAACGCGAGCGCCCCGGACACCGCGAGCGGCAGCGTGAAGCCGACGACGGCGGCGAGCACCACGGCCAGGTACGCGCCCGCGTTGACGGCGAGCGTGTCAGGCGACGCGAGCGGGTTGCGGGCCACCGACTGCAGGACCGCCCCGGAGACGCCGAGCGCGGTGCCGACGAGCAGGCCGGCGAGCACGCGCGGTGCGCGGGACGCGACGAGCACCGCGAGGGTCTCGTCGTCCCCGTCGCCCGTGAGCAGCGACAGCAGGTCCCCGAGCCCGACGTGCGAGGTGCCGAGCGTGAGGTCCCACGCGCCGAGCAGGACGACGAGCGCGACGCCGACGACGAACACTGCCGTGACGGCAGCGATGCGCGGACGCTCGTGCGAGGGGCCCGTCGCCTGTGCGGCGACGGACCCCTGCGCGGCCTCGAGCTCGAGCGTCACTTCGTGACGGCGTCGACCGTGGAGTCGATCCACGCGGCGGCCGACTGCGGACCGCCGAACGGCCAGATGCCGTCGGGCTGGCGCACGACGTCGCCGGCCACGACGAACGGCAGCTGCTGCCAGATCGCGTTGTCCTTGAGCACGTCGCGGAACGCGTCGCCGCCGTCGGTGTCGCTCGCGCCGTAGATGAACGTGACGCCGTCGCCGAGGCCGGTCAGGCCCTCGACGTCGGTCGACGCGAGACCGTAGTCGGGGTCGCCCTCGCCGGTCCACGCGTTCTTCAGCCCGAGCAGCGACGCGACGCCGCCGAGGAACGAACCCTCGGTGTACATCCGGATCGACACCGCGCCGTCGGACTCCCAGCCGTCGGCCATCGTGTAGAGCGCACCCGCCTTGCCGGCGGCCTCCAGCTTCGCCTTGCCGTCCGCGACGGCCTGGTCGAACGCCTCGATCGCGGCGTCGGCCTCGTCGGCCGTGCCCGTCGCGTCGCCGAGCACCTCGAGCGTGTGCTTCATGTAGCCGATCGGGTCCTCGCCGTCCGAGCCGCGCAGCGCGATGACCGGCACCTGCGCCTCGATCTGCGTGATGACCTCCTCGGGCAGGTCGGTGGTGGTGACGACGAGGTCGGGGTCGAGCGCCGCGATCGCGTCGAGGCTCGGCTCGCCGCGCATGCCGACGTCAGGCGTCGACGGGTCGAGCGGCACCACGGTGTCCCACACGTTGTAGCCCTTGACGTCGGCCTCGCCGACCGGGGTCACGCCGAGCGTGAGCAGGTTCTCGGTGAGTCCCCACTCGAGCGAGACGACCTTGGTCGCGGGGTGGTCGAGCGTGACCTCGCCGCGCTCGTCGGTCACGGTGACCGGGCCGCCGGCGGGGTTCGCCGAGCCGGTCGGCTCGGACGCGGCGGCGTCCTCGGTGGTGCCGCACGCGGAGAGCAGCAGGGCGGTCGCGAGCGCGCCGGTGACGGCGGCGACGGGCAGGGAGCGCATCAGGGTTCCTCGGGGTCGGGTCGGTCTTCCCGGGCGGGGGCGGCCCGGACCGGCCCGGCGAACGTCTCACCGGACCGGGTTCCTTCGGGGGATCAGACGACGGCGAGGTCGCGGGTCTCGGGAGTGGTCTCGGGGGTGCTCGTGCCCCGCGCGGTGCCGCGGGCTGCGGGCCGGTGCGTGTGCCGGCCGACGGGGTGCGTGCGGACCCGGCCCGTGTGCTCGTCGACGCTCACGTCGATCCGGATGCCGTACGTGTCCGAGAGCGCGTCGGCGGTGAGCACCTCGTGCGGCAGGCCCGCGCCGACCACATTGCCGCCGCGCAGCAGCACCACGTGGTCCGCGACGGCAGCCGCCTGGTCGAGGTCGTGCAGCACCACGCCGACGGCCACGCCGTGCTCGTCGGCGAGGTCGCGGACCAGGTCGAGGATCTCCACCTGGTAGCGCAGGTCGAGGTGGTTCGTCGGCTCGTCGAGCAGCAGCACGCCCGTGTCCTGCGCCAGGCACGTCGCGAGCCACACGCGCTGCAGCTCACCGCCGGACAGCTCGTCCACGCCGCGCTCGGCCATGGGCTCGACGCCCGTCACGGTCATCGCCCACCGGATCGCGCGCGGACCGTCCGGGTCGGACTGGCGCCAGCGGCCGCGGTGCGGGTGCCGGCCGTAGCCGACGACGTCCCGCACGCTCATGCCCGACGGCGTGGGCCGCGACTGCGACAGGAGCGTGACCCGTCGGGCGAAGTGCTTGGCGGACAGCGCGAGCGCGTCGGGCACGTCGACCAGGCTGACCGTGCCGTCGTCGGGCGTGTGCAGCCGGGCCAGCGCGCGCAGCAGCGTGGACTTGCCGGAGCCGTTGGGGCCGACGAGCGCGGTCACCTGCCCGGACAGCAGGCGCAGGCCGGCACGCTGCACGACGACCTTGCCGTGGTAGGCGAGGCGCAGGTCCTCACCGCGGAGCGCTGGTTCGGGGGCCGGTGTCGTGGGCACGGGCTGACATTAGCCGTACCTAAGTAAGGTTTGCCAAACCTTGCTCGCAGATCGGGACGTGCACCTCGGGATGCGCCTATCGGGGAGAGGAGCTGTCCTCCACGGTCGGGGCAGCAGGGCGTTCGCGTTGACGTCTCAGCATCGGTGGCGAGCTGGTCGTCCCGGCCCACGCGAGCAGCGCTCCGAGGCACAGCAGGATGGGCGGGAACACGAACCTGCCGTACCCACCGAACACGACCCACGCGACGCCGCCGGCGAACGCGAGGAGCCCGTAGGTCGTGTACACGGTGGTCTGCACCCACTGGTTGATCTCCATGGCGCGCGCATGCGGCACGACCCCCGGGAACGCAGCCTGGAGCTCGGTCGCGTTCCCGGTGAAGTCACGCTCGTCCCACACCAGCCCGGCTCGCCCGGCGGCTTCCCGGACCACGGTGGCGGGGTACCAACCAGCTTGGTGCTCGGGGAGGCTGGACCCAGTGACACCTTCACCAGACGGGAACGACCCGAGGACCGTCCCGGCGGTGTCGGTGATGACGTACCGGTCGACGATCCCGGGGCTGTACCGGGACGGGAACGCTGCCCGCAGCCTGGTGATCCTGTGCGCCTGCCCTGCGTGGTCCCCGATGGGGCAGCTGAAACCGCCCCGGTCGTAGAACCGGTGGCTGGGTGGCGTCCAGGTCACGACGTCCGGCCCGAGCTGCACGGACGACCCTTCGTACTGCCGCCGCACACCTGTGGGGTCGTACCGGCCGTGGTTCGGTTCGAGCAGCACCTGCTCATGGTGGCGCACCTGCGGCGTGGCGGGTGGGGTGTCGGTCACGTCGTGCTGCTGGCGAGGGTCGTCCGGCCCGACCGCTCGCATCTCGACCACGATCCCGAGCCGCCCGGCGCAGCTTCTTCGACGACCCTTCCTGCGCCCGCACGAGCGCCAGGGGAGCGAGCGCGGCGGGCCGGCTCGTGAACGACGCCGGCGTCAGACCGTCGAGCCGAACGCCAGCCCGAGCAGGTACGTCGCCCCTGCCGCGCCGTACCCGATGGCGAGCTGACGCAGCGCCCGCTTGGCCGGCGACGCGCCCGACAGCACCCCGACCGTCGCGCCCGTGCCGAGCAGCGCGACACCGACGAGCACGGCCGCCCACAGCACCGCCGTCAGACCCTCGGCACCCAGGAGGTACGGCACCACCGGGATGAGCGCACCCGACGCGAAGAAGCAGAAGCTCGCGCCCGCCGCGCCCCACGCGGTGCCGATCGCCTCGTGCTCGTCGACCTCCTCGACGCCCTCCGCCGGCGGCAGCGTCAGCGACGACGTGCCGGGCGACCCCAGCACCGCGTCCGCCCGCTCCTGCGCCTCCTCGAGCGTCATGCCGCGCGCCCGGTAGACGAGCGCGAGCTCGTTCGCGTCGACGTCCAGGTGCGGCAGCGCCGCCCGGGCGTGCTCGCTGGGGCGCGACGCCTCCAGCAGCTCGCGCTGCGACCGCACCGACACGTACTCGCCCGCGCCCATCGACAGGGCGCCCGCGAGCAGACCGGCGAGGCCCGTGAGCAGCACCGCCTGGTTCGACGCCCCGCTCGCGCCGATGCCGAGCACGAGCGCCAGGTTGCTCACGAGGCCGTCGTTCGCCCCGAACACCGCCGCCCGGAACGTGCCCGAGATCCGGTTGCGACCCCGCAGCGCCAGGCCTCGGACGACCTCCTCGTGGATCCGCTCGTCCGCCGCCATGGTCGCCGTCGCGTCGTCGTCCTCGCCGTACGTCGAGCGCGCCTCGGCCCGCTGCGCGAGCGCGAGCACGAACACCGACCCGAACCTGCGCGCGAGGAACCCGAGCACCCGGGTCCGCAGGTCGCCGCGCAGCGGCTTGCCCACGTCGTCACCCAGCAGGTCCAGCCAGTGCTGCTCGTGCCGGCCCTCGGCGTCCGCGAGCGCCAGCAGGATCGCGCGCTCCTCGCCCGTCCGGCGCGACGCGAGGTCCCGGTAGACGGCGGCCTCGGCCCGCTCGTCGGCGAGGTACTGCCGCCAGCGGCGGACCTGGCTCTTGGAGGGCGCCTGACCTGCGGAGATGCCACCGGAGGCGGCGGTGTTCGTGGACTGCACCCGTCCATGGTCGCAGCCGATCCGCGCGGAATCCGCCCCGAGCCAGGTGTTCGACTTGCCGAATCATCGGATGTGAACAACCGTGGCGACGACCGCCGGGCACCCGTCGGCGCCGGCAGCCACCACCCGCACCAACCCCGGGAGGGTCCCCATGCGAGCCGAGACGCCCGTCGCCGCTGACCTGTCGGCCATCGCGCCGGCACGACGGTGGGCGCGCGAGCGGCTCAACGAGGCCGGCGTCGAGCAGGACCGCCTCGACCTGCTCGTCCTGCTGGTCAGCGAGCTCGTCACGAACGCCGTCGCGCACGCCGACCCGCCCGTGCTGCTACGCGTCGACGTCGACGACGAGCGCACCCGGGTCGAGGTCACGGACGGCGCGCGCGACGTGCCCGTGCTCAAGGACCCGCCGCCGACCGCACTCGGCGGGCGCGGCGTGATGTTCGTCGACCGGCTCGCGAGCGCGTGGGGCACGGCCCCCGAAAGCGGCGCCGCGGTGAAGGCCGTCTGGTTCGAGCTGCGCCACGACGACATCCCCGCCGACCTGGCCCGCTTTGCCCGCTGACCCGGGCCGCCAGTCCCGCCCCGGCCGCCAGTCCCTCCGGTCCCGCCCGGGCGCCCGTCCGTCCCGCCCGGCCGCCAGTCCCGCCCCGGCCGCCAGTCCCGCCCCGGCCGCCGGCTCCGCCCCACCCCTGCACCCGGCCGCCAGCTCACAGCGGCGAGTTCGTGGGTTGTGGGCGAGTTCGTGGGTTGTAGGGCACGAACTCGGCGGGAAGCCACGAACTCGGCGACCGGCCGACCGGCCGCCCGGGGCGGCTCAGTCGTCCCAGGGCGGGGTGTCGTCGAGCTTCTTGTAGTACTTCGCCAGGTGGCTCTTCACGCGGTCGCGGTCCTTGTCGGGGAGGTCGACGCCGCCGCGGGAGCCCTGCATGACGGCCGCGGCCGCGAACACGCCGCGCGGGACGGCCTTGAGCCGCCCGTCGACCACGTCCGCGATGAGCAGCTTGTACGCGGTGAAGTTCTCCTTGGAGTCGGCGTCGTACCAGACGTGCGCGTCGCGGTACTTCGCGTTGGGCTCGTCCTGCGCGTCGGCCCACGCGCGGACGCGCTTCTCGGCGGCGTCGCCGTCCCACTCGCGGTCACGGTCGGCGAGCGGGAGGTCCTGGAACGCGGTCACTGCCATCGGTGTCTCCTTCGGGGTCGGGGTGGAGCGTCGGGGGACGCCGCGTCGGGGGCGGAGCGTCGGCGACGCGGGCTCAGGACGGGGATGCGGCGCGGAGCTTGTCGAGGAGCGGTCCGGCGGCCTCGGCGAGGAACTCGTCCTGCCGCTCGTCGGCGACCTGCACGATCGCGAGGTCGGTGAACCCGGCCTCCCAGTAGGCGGAGGCCGCCTCCACGACCGCGTCGAGGTCCGGGCCGCACGGGATCTGCTCGGCCACGTCGTCGGGCCGCACGAACTGGCTCGCCGCGTCGAACGCCTCGGTGGTGGGCAGGTCGGCGTTGACCTTCCACCCGCCCGCGAACCAGCGGAACTGCTCGTGCGCGCGAGCCACGGCGGCGTCCCGGTCGCGGTCCCAGCTGATCGGGATCTGCCCGATCTTGCGCGACGCGCCGTCGTGGGCGGCGTCCCAGGACCGGACGAGGTCGGCGTCGGGCTCGACGGCGACGAGGTGGTCGGTCAGCGGCGCGAAGCGGTCGACCGACTGGTCGCCCGAGACGGCGACGCCGATCTGCACGGGCTCGTCGGGCACGTCCCACACGCGTGCGGAGTCGACGCGGAAGTAGACGCCGTCGAACGAGTACCGCTCGCCCGTGAGCAGGCCGCGGACGATCTCGATCGCCTCCTCGAGCATGTCGTGCCGCTCGCCGACCGCGGGCCACCGCTCGCCGACCACGTGCTCGTTGAGGTTCTCGCCCGCGCCGACGTTGAGCTGGAACCGGCCCTCGGACAGCACGCCCAGCGTCGCGGCCTGCTGGGCGACGACGGCCGGGTGGTACCGCAGGATCGGGCACGTCACGTACGTCATGAGCTCGACGCGGGACGTCGCCTGCGCGACCGCGCCGAGCAGCGTCCACGCGTGCGGCGCGTGGCCCTGGGCGTCGAGCCACGGGAAGTAGTGGTCGCTCGACACCTCGAAGTCGAAGCCGATCTCCTCGGCGGCGGCCGCGTAGCGCACGAGCTCGCGCGGGCCGGACTGCTCGGTCATGAGGGTGTATCCGAACCGGGTCATCGTTCGACCGTTCCACAGTCCGGCGGACCCGCATCCGGACGCCGTCAGACGGGCGGCTGCCACCCGACGACGTCGCGCAGCCGCCGCTCCATGAGCGGGCCCGCGAACCGCCCGGCCAGCCGCACCCCGAGCCCCCGGAGGGCGACCGCTGCGGGCGACGTCCAGGCCGACGGTGCGCCGACCTGCGCGGACATCCGGGCGATCCGTGTGGTCCGCGGCAGACGGGCGGTCGTGTAGGCGGCGAGCCCGGCGGCCGAGACGGTGTCGCCGAGGCTCGCGGCCAGCACCACGGCGTCCTCGAGCGCCTGGCATCCGCCCTGCCCGAGGTTCGGCGGCATCGCGTGCGCGGCGTCCCCCACGAGCGCGACCCGCCCGACGTCGAACCGCGGCAGCGGCGTCGCGAGCCAGCGCAGGTCGTGGTGCAGCACGGCACCGGGCTCGACGCGCGCGAGCAGCTCGGGGATCGGCGCGTGCCAGTCGGCGAAGCGGCGGCGCAGCTCGGCGGGGTCGTCGTCGAACCGCGTGCCCTCGGGCAGCACGGCCGTGAGGTAGCAGTAGACGCGCCCGTCGGCGAGCGGCGTCAGGCCGACGATCGACCCGCGGCCCCACGTCTCGGCCGGCGCGACCCCGTCGGCGGGCGCCGGCGCGACGAACCGCCATGCGGTCACGCCCGTGTACGTCGGCGCGGGGTGGGACGGGAACAGCGCGCGGCGCACGGCGGAGTCGATGCCGTCGGCCGCGACGACGAGGTCGGCGGCGAGCTCGCCGTCACGCGTGGTCGTCACCAGCGCCTGCGACCCGCCGGGCTCACCCGGCGCGACCGACGTGACGCCCACGCCCAGCCGCAGCGCTCCCTCGGGCAGCGCGGCGGCGAGGAGGTCGACGAGCTGCGACCGGTGCAGCACGACGGCGGTGTCGCCCAGCCGTTCGACGGCGGCGCTCGCGTCGGTCCGCACCACCCAGCGGCCGTCGGGCCGGCGCAGTCCGACCTCGCCGCTGAGCCGGGCCCGCCCCCGGACGCCGTCACCGACACCGAGCGCGTCGAGCGCGCGCAGGGCGTTCGGCGCGAGCGCGATGCCGGCACCGACGGGCTCGAGCGCGGCCGCCCGTTCGAGCACCGTGACAGACCAGCCCCGACGCGCGAGCGCGACGGCGGCCGCGAGGCCACCGATCCCGGCACCGACCACCACGGCGGACGTCATGCCCAGCAGTCTGCCCTGCGAACCCGCCCGCCGACCCGGGACCGAGGTGCGTCAGGCGTCCGCCCACGCCTCCCGGGCGGTGCGGACCGGGGCGCCCGTGCGGGACGCCTCCTCGATGGCCAGGCCGAGCAGGTGGTCCTGGCAGCCGTCGGCCAGCGGGTACGGCGGCGGTCCGTCGCCGCGCACCCACGCGCCGGTCGCGGCGAGCAGGGCGGCGACAGCGATGTCGTCGTCGGCGAGGCGCGCGCCGTCGTACACGTTCCGGTACAGCACCCGACCGTCGAGGGAGATGTGCTCGAGGTCGAACCCGTCGAGGTTCTGCTCCAGCCCGGACACGCGCCGCTGGAACGTCGACGTCAGCACGGTCCGCTCGTCGACCCAGCGGGTCACCGCGTCGTCGACGATCTCGCCGTGCGAGCCGCGGACCACGATCCGGTTGGTGCGCAGCGGGTTGTGCCACTGGTTGTCGCTGAAGTCGTACAGCGCGCTGCGACCGCCGCCGAAGTCGAGCGTCGCGAGGATGTTCCATCGCTCCCGCGCCTCGGTCTCGCCCGTCCAGCCGTCACGGCCGCGTGGCTCGAGGAGGGGTGCGTCGAACGTCGTCGCGCGGACCGTGACCTCGCCGCGGCCGGTCCGCAGCAGCCGCCTGACGAGCCCGACCGCGTGGTACAGGTGCGTCGACGAGACCTGGACCTGGGTCGGCGTGCCGACGATCCCGGCGTCGACCGCGGCGATCCGGGCGGCGTGGGCGGGCATGGACGGGCTGGGCTCGGCGACCTGGACGAGGCCCGACGAGCCGACCTCCGCCCACAGCTCACGCAGGCCGTCGGCGTCCGGCGCGGGCGGCGTCTCGGCGAGCACCGGGATCCCCAGCGCGACGAGCTCGGTCGTGACCTCGGGCGTCACGGGCCACGGCACGGAGACGACGACGAGCTCGGGCCGGTCCGTCGTCGGGCCCGTGGCGGCGACGAGCTCCTCGACCGTCCGGACCGTCGGGACGCCCCACGCGGCCTCGACCTCGGCACCCCGCTCCGCGGTCCGCGTCACCACGCCGACGCAGCGGAACCGGTCGGGCATGAGCCGTGCGACCCGCACGAAGAACTCGGCCCTCCACCCGCTGCCGACCACACCGAACCGGATGGGCTGCTGCTCGGCCATGAACCGTCCTCGCCGTCGCGGATCGAAACGGTCCGAGCCTAGCCGCGCGGCTCGGCGAATCACCCGCCGCGGTGACGACGTTCACCTGCCGTACGGCGCACAGGGGCCACACAGCCTGGCAGGCTGGATGACCGGTCCGCGCCGAGCCGCCCGCGGGCCGACACCCTGTCGGCGGCCACGCTCAGGGAGCCTTCTCATGCGTTCGTCCCGTCGTCTGCTCGCCGTGCCCGCCACGGTCGCCCTCGTGTGGGCCCTCGCGGCCTGTGCCGGCGGCGCCCCGGCCAGTGAGGAAGCCGGTCCCACCGAGACGGTGGCCGCGCCCGAGGCGACGCAGTCGGGGACCGGGGAGATCACCGCCGCCAACCTGCTGGAGACGCTGGCCATCGCGCAGAAGAGCGCCGGCAGCTACGACTTCACGATGTCGACGTCGGCCGAGGGCCAGTCGATCGAGGCGCGCGGCTCCGCCGTCGTCACGGGCGACACCCAGGAGCTCGCCATGACCATGACGGTCCCCGGTGCGGGCGACATGGAGATCCGCCTCGTCGGCGGCCTCATGTACATGAACATGGGCGAGATGACGGGCGGCAAGTTCCTGCAGATCGACCCGTCGGACACGTCGAACCCGCTCGCGGGCAGCGTCGGCGACCTCACGGGCGAGCTGGACCCGACCAAGGGCATCACGGGCCAGCAGGCCGCGATCACGAGCGTGACGAAGAAGGGCGAGCCGGAGCAGCTCGACGGCGTCGAGGCGCAGCCGTACGAGGTCGTCATCGACCCGTCGAAGCTCACCGGCCCGGAGGCCGACTCGCTGACCCAGGCCGCCGCGGCGGGCGTCACGCTGCCGGACACGCTCGTGTACACGTTCTGGATCGGGCCGGACGGGCTCATGCGCAAGATGTCGTTCGACCTGCTCGGCACGCAGACCGAGATGACGTTCTCGAACTGGGCCGACGGCGCAGCGGTCACCGCGCCGACGCCCGACCAGATCACGACGGAGAACCCCTTCGGGGCCTGACTTCCGGCAGCACCGCGCACGCGCGCCGTCACCTCGGGTGGCGGCGCGCGTCGCTCGTTCCGGGGAACCTTCACCGCCGCGCAATCTCCTCGACACACTCCTGCCGTACGTTCCGGCAAACCGGGCACCCGGCCGGACGCGGAGAGGAGCGGTGCCGATGTTCGAGCACGTCGACCCGTTCATCGGCACGGAGGCGACGGACCTGCCGCAGCAGCAGGGCCTCGCGTCGACGTGGTGGTGGCCCAAGCCGCAGGTCGGCAACACCCACCCCGGAGCGCAGCACCCGCTCGGCATGGTGAGCGCGTGCGCGTACAGCGGCGCGTACCCGACGGGGTACGGCCGGTACGAGCTCGGCACCGAGGGGTTGCCCGTCGAGCTGTACGACAGCGCGGTGGCCAGCGGGTTCACGCACTTCCAGCAGTCGGGGACCGGTGCGATCCGCAAGTACTACAACTACGTGCGCGTGACGCCGATGCTGCAGCCGCTCGACGACCTGGGGCGCCTGTTCGGCATCGACCAGGAGGAGGCCGAGCCCGGCTGGTACGCGGCCACGCTCGACAGCGGCATCCGGTGCGAGCTCACGGTCGGCCCGAAGAGCGCCGTGCACCGGTACACGTTCCCGGCGCACCGCGACGCCCGCCTCGTCGTCGACCTGTCGCAGGGCGGCCTGACGATCCCGCACGGCCGGACCGTGCCGCTGCGGGCGCACCTCGAGACGGCGGCCCCTGGGGTCGCGCAGGGCGAGGTGGTCGTCGAGGGCGCTCCGCTCGCGGTGCACGTCGAGTGCGACGCGCGGCACTGGCGGCAGATGCTCTGGTACGACCGTCGGCTCATGCCGGGCGGCACGCGGCTGGACTTCGACCGCATCCGACCGACCACCCTGCGGCCGTTCGGCCTCATGTGGGCAGGCCCGTCGGAGCCCGGCGAGGTCGTCGAGCTGCGCATCGGGTTCTCGCTGCGCGGCGTCGAGCAGGCCCGCCGCAACCTGTACCGCGACTGCGGCGACGGCCCGACGAGCTTCGCTGCCCGACGGGCGGCCACCGCGGCCGTCTGGCGCGAGCAGCTCGACAAGGTCCAGGTCGACACCCCGTCCGCCGACAAGCAGACCGTCCTCTCGACGGCCGTGTACCACTCGCTCGTCAAGCCGTGCCTCGCCCCCGACGAGAGCCCGTTCTGGCCGACGGACACCCCGTTCGCGTTCGACATCGCGACGATGTGGGACATCTACCGGACGCAGCTCCCGCTGCTCACGGCCTTGATGCCCGACCGCGCCGTGGAGCTCGCGACGGCCCTGCTGCACATCAGCGAGGAGGAGGGCAACCTCCCGATCGGCTACCGGATGGCCCGCGGCGCCGACCAGTTCTCCCGGCAGGGCAGCGCCCTGGCGCACACGTTCCTCGCCGACCTGTGCCGGCTCGGGCTGCCGGGCATGGACTGGGACTGGGCGCTCGTGCACATGCACAACGACCTGCGGCGCACGTACGGCGAGGACTTCCTGCTGCGCGGACTGGCCCACCCGATCAGCCACACGCTCGACCTCGCGTACGGCTACTGGTGCACGTCCGTGGTCGCGGCGGCCGTCGGGGACCGGACGCTCGTCGACCAGTTCGCCCCGCTCGCCGCGCAGTGGCGGAACGCGTTCGACCCCGGCTCCGGGCTGCTGCGCGACTCGACCTTCTACGAGGGCGGCGTCTGGAACTACTCGTTCCGGCTGCTCCACGACATGGCGGGCCGCATCGACCTGGCCGGCGGGGACGACGCGTTCACGGCGATGCTCGACCGGTTCTTCGGGTTCGGCGCGGACGCCGTCAAGCAGCCGGGCGTACGGCCGTCGGTCGAGGAGATGGCCGCCGGATACGCCCTGAACCGGTTCGAGGGGCTCAACAACGAGCCCGACATGGAGGCGCCGTGGGCCTACATGTACGCCGGTCGGCCCGACCGGACCGCCGAGGTGGTGCACGACGTGGTCCAGCAGCAGTTCGGCACCGGCCGCGGCGGGCTGCCCGGCAACGACGACTCCGGCGGGCTGAGCTCCTGGTACGTGTGGGCGTCGCTCGGGCTGTTCCCCGTCGCGGGGCAGGGGCTGTTCCTGCTCAACGCGCCGGCCTGGCGGGAGTCGCGGCTCGACGTGGGCGGGCGGGCGCTCAGCATCGAGACGACCGGGTTCGTCGAGCCCGAACCCGGAGGACCCGCACAGCACGTGCAGGAGGTGTTCCTCGACGGGACGCGGCTCGACCGCACGTGGCTGACGGCCGCCGAGGTGCACCGGGGCGGACGGCTGCTCGTCGAACTCGGACCCGAGCCCGTGCTCTGGGGGACGCGTCCGCCGTCGTCGTCCGCGACGGACGGTGCGTCGTGGTGACCCGCCGGCTCGTCATCGTGGTCCGCGCCGACCCGGTGATCTGCGGCCACTCGGGCGAGGCCCGCAACCTCGCTGAGGCGGCGCTGCGCCGCGGGTTCGACGAGGTCCGCATCGTCACGTGGCCGATCGACCGGCTGCAGCAGACGGGCCTGCCCCTCAAGCCGCTCGATCGCGTGCTGCCCTACTCCGACGGCATCCACGTGGAGCGGCCCGACCCGGTGGGCGACTACAAGGTGCCGGACGGGCGCTGGCTCGCGGGCTTGACGGGCCGGCTCGTCGAGCTGTTCACCGACGGGGTGCCGACCGTCGCGATGTCGCTGTACCTGTCACCGCACGCCACGGCCGTCGCGGACGCGGTGCACGTCGCTCGGCGGACCGGCCTGCCGGTGAACGTCGTGACCGTCGCCGAGGCCGTCGGGTCGGACGTCACGAACGTCGTCCGCGCGTGCGTCGAGGCCGACCGGTTCGGCGCCGCCGCGCACGTGCTCGCCGGGTACCTCGACCACGACGTGTGCCTCGCGGTCTCCCGGTACACGCGCGACCTCGTGGTCGCGGAGGCCGAGGCGGTCGACGCCCGGCACGGCACGACGTTCGCGTCGCGCCTCCGGTCGCGCGTCGCCGTCTCGTACCCGGCGATCGACGTCGGGCTGTACCTGAACCGGCCCGACGACGGTCCGGTGCTGGCCGCGCGGGGGCTGGAGCGCGACGGGTACGTGCTGTTCCTGTCGCGGCTCGCCCACGCGAAGGGGGTCGACGACCTCATCTCCGGGTTCTCACGGTCTCCGGCCTGCGCCGGGCTCACGCTGGTGATCGCGGGCAACGGGCCGGACGCGACCCGGCTGCGCGCGCTCGCGGCCGACTCCCCCGCGGCCGACCGCATCCGGTTCCTCGACGACGTGTCCGACGACGAGAAGCCCCACCTCATGGCCGGCTGCGCCGCGTTCGTGCTGCCCAGCAAGCCGCGGCCCGAGTTCGTCGAGACGTTCGGCATCGCGCTCGCGGAGAAGATGCTCGCCGGGGGTGGGCCCGTCATCACGACCGACACCGGGGGGATCCTCGAGGCCGTCGGGGACACCGCGCTCATCGTGCCGGTGTCCGCTCCCGACGCGATCGCCGCCGCTCTGGACCGGGCGCTCGGCATGTCTGCGGTCGAGCGCGCCGACTGGGAGGCGCGGGGGCGGGAGTTCGCGCTGCAGTTCGACCGGGGCGTGGTGCTCGACGGGATCCTCACGGCCGTGGACGCGGTGCGTTCGTTGGCGGGGTCGTCGATCGGCTGACGGCCGTCCGGGGCGTCGTGGCTGGTGCGTCGTCGCCCGTGACCGGGGCGACCCGCTCGCGCGAGTGAACCTCGGGAGCCTGTGGACAACCCTGGTCGTCGGTTGTCCGGTTTGCCCTACTGTCCGGGGACGGCGGAGCGGGTCCGCCGGGTTCCGGGACGGCCCGGGGCCACCCCCACAGGCGGAGGAACCGGCCATGGCCAACCTGAACGTGTCGTACCAGGAGATGCGGGACGCGGCGACGCGCCTGACCAACGGCCAGGACGAGATCACCACCAAGCTCAACGAGCTCAAGGCGTTCATCGAGTCGCTCATCTCGTCGGGGTTCGTCACCGACCAGGCCTCCGTCGCGTTCGGCGAGTCCTACCGCCAGTTCACCCAGGGCGCCACCGACACCGTCGCCGCCCTGAGCAGCCTCGGCGACTACCTGCGCAAGGCCGCCACCACCCTCGAGGACGCCGACACCCAGCTCGCCTCCGGCCTGCGCGGCTGACCCACCGACCGGTGTCGCGCCCGTCCCCCTGTCGCGGGCGCGACACCTCGACCATGCGAGGAGTGGAGCGGTGAGCGAACACCTGAGGGTCGACACCCGAGCGGTGCGGATGGCAGGCGTCAGCCTGCGCACGGTGGCCGCGGAGTTCGACGACGCGAACGCGCACAGCGACCGGGTCGCGGACGCCGTCGGCGGCGGACCGCTGGGGGACTGCCTGCACGACTTCGCGCACGAGTGGGACGACGCCCGGGCCCGAATGGTCGAGCAGATCGCTGCGCTCGCCGAAGTGTGCGAGCAGATCGCCGTCGGGTTCGACGGCCTCGACGCCCAGTTCGCCACCGTGCTGCGCGGTGACGCGTGAGCCGGCCGCTGTCCTGGTACCCGCTCGCCGGCTTCGACCCGGTGCCCGGCGACCCGGCGGAGGTGCTCGAGGCCAGCCGTGCGTACGCCACGATCGCCGAGGCCATTGCCGGCGCTGCAGCGGGCCTCAAGTCCACCTTCGACAGCGACGGCCACGAGTCACAGGCCCTCGACGAGGTCCACACGCAGGCCAAGGCTGTCGCGGCGGACATCGAGAAGGCCTACGAGCGGTACCGGGCCGTCGCCGACGCCCTCGCCGCGTTCGCCAACCCCCTCGACCGCGCCCAGACGGAGTCACTCGCCGCGCTCGCCGAGGCCAAGGCCGCGCAGCGGGCCATCGACGAGGCGCACCACACGATGCGCACCACCGACTGGGACGGCTCTGGCGCCGCCACCTCGGCCGGCGGCACGTCCCTCGTCCCGGTCGACAACCCTGGGCTCGCCGCCCTGCGCGCGGGGCTGTCCGCCGCCGACCGGCGCCTGGACCGCGCACGGCAGCGCCTCGCCGATGCAGTGCATGACCGGGACGTCGCGGCGGCTCGCGCCGTCGCGGCGATCCAGGGGGTCACCGGCGACGACGGGCTGCGCGACAGCTTCTGGCGGAACACCCTGCACGTGACCCACTGGGTCTCCGACGTGTTCGGGGCGATCTCGATGTGGGCCGGTGTGCTCGCCCTGGCGACCTGCTGGATACCGATCGTCGGTGAAGTCCTCGGCGCCGTCGCGCTGATCGCTGGTGCGATCGCGTTGGTCGCCGACATCGTCCTGCTGTTCTCCGGAGAGGGCGACTGGCTCGACGTGACCTTCGGCGCGCTCGGCCTCATGACCTTCGGGCTGGGGCGCGTGGTCGGGGCCGGGCTCAAGATCACCATCCGAGGCGCCAGGGCTGCCGAGGCAACGGCGAAGGCGGAACGCGCAGCAGAGGTAGCGGGGGATCTCGGGGCGAACGTCGATGCACTGGGGAAGCCGACCGAGGCGATCGAAGGCTTCACGGCAGTCGGGCCAGCCGCGATGGCCGACGGGCCTGTGACCAAGGCACTCAGCGCGGCCGGCTTCCGCGAGATGCTCAGCACGCTCAAGCCGTCGGCCATCACCTCCGATCTGGGAGAGACGTTCGCCAAGGTCGGCAAGGTGGAGCCCAAGACCTTCACCCCGGACAGGACCGAGATGCTGGGCGCCGTGATCGGGGACGCCGACTCGGCCGAGGCCCTCACGAACCTGAACAAGTCGGCGAACACTCTGTCCGGGAACGAAGCGTTCAGCAGCGCGTACTCGGCAACTCAGCGGGCCCTTGGCACGGTTGGCACTGCTATCGCGCTGGACGAGGCCGTGCTCGGCGCGAGCGCCGCGTACGTTCTGGTCGGCTCCGACCCCGTCGCGGGTCTCGAGCTCGCGAAGTGAATGCGCACGAGAAGGACGGGCGGTAGAGCCATGGGTACCTGGATCACGTGGAGCGGAGTAGCAGTACCGAGCACCTGGGCACTGTGGGGAGCCGGAGAGCACGAGGCGAAGGCGAGGACCGCGCCCGCACAGCTCGCAGACACACGCGAGGGACAGCAGCTCGTCCGTCGCGCGATCCTTGGCGCCGAGTCGAAGATTGAGGGCGTCGGGACCCTGGTAGCGCTGTTGGCCTGGGTGCCTGATCGAACCACGGGCGCCGTCCAGGCTTTGGGCGGTTGCTGGCGTATCGGCTGGCCCGAGGGAACACGCCCAACGCGCGACGAGTACCTCGCCGAGGCGCGCAAACTCGATCCAGCACCTGGCGTGACGATTGAGGCGAGCACCTTCACGACGCTCGAGGTCGACGCCGGCCCCGTCGCAGTTGAGGGGCTCGTGACGAGCAGCGCTCCGCGTCGTCGCTTTGGCGGACTTCTCCGAACCGCCGACCCGATGGTCGCTCAGATCCGCTGCACGATCTTTCCCGAAGGATGCGATGAGGTCTTTCGCATCGAGGCCGTCGTCGACGACCTCGACCTGGCGGGTGCCGCATCTGCGCAGGTCGGCAGCATCGCCAAGGGCGTCGTCCTGAGACTGAGCGAGCGGTGACCGCCCAGTACGTCGTCGATCCGGATGCTCCACTCGCGCGGCCGCAGGAGGTCGCCGGGGTCAGGGTCGTCCTGCCCGCGACCTGGTGGGCAGTCGACCTGCGAGACGAGGCGGCACGACGCCGGTCGATCGCGACGCTCGTCGGGCAGCAGCTGGGCCGCGGCGACGAGCTGGCCGCACTGCGTGCAGATCTGCGGCGGCACCTGGAGGTCGTCGCCATCGACGCGGCCGCCCTCGGCGGGCAGCTCTTGGCGATCTCGCTGACGCGGGCCGGGCCGGTCCCGATCCCTGCGTCCGTGGCGGTCTACCGGGCCCTCGCCGGCGACCGAGCGAGGGAGACGCTCGCGAACGTCGAGGCGGCGCTGCGTGCCGAACCGGCCACCTCCGACACGGTCGACGCCGCTCAGGGGCCGCACGGCCCGGTGCTCCGCCGGACAAGGACGGCGTCGGGTGCGGCGGAAATCGGCGCGCAGGACGTCCCGATGCTGCTGGCCGACTACTGGCTGGACCTCGGCGACGGCGCCGGTCTCGTCTCCCTCACGTTCTCGAGCCCCCTCGTCGAGGCCCGGGAAGCCCTCCTGCCTCTGTTCGACACCGTCGTCGCGTCGGTCACCCCGGTGACCGGCAGCGCGACCCCCACCAGAAAGCGATCCACACCGGCATGAAGAACCTGGCCACGGTCTTGTCCACCGCCCCGACCACCAGCACGTATGCGGCCGACGCTGACGCTCCGTCTGCACTGAGCGCTGTCGGCACGGGTGTCGCGATCCTCGGGGTGCTCCTGCTGGTCTCCGTCTCGCTGGGAGCGAGTGCTCTCATCCGCAGGGGGCACCGCCCTCTGCGCTGGTTCGGCGCCAGCGTCGTCACGATGCTCGTCGGTTTCCTCGTCATGTGGATCGGCGGAACCCGGTGATGGTGATGCTCGGCGACGGTCGACCGGCGTGGGACGCGCATCCGACGGGGATCGAAGCCTCCCTCCTCACCAAGTTCTTCCGCAGCAGGGAGTTCCGCTGGCACGCGTTCTGCCTGGCGGTCTTGTCGATCCCGATCGGCGTGGGCTTGCACGTCAATCCCGACCGGGCGAGGCCGTACGCGTGGGGCGTCCTCGGGATGCTGGCGCTGTCCGTGACCCTGATGCGGATCGGCGCCTACGACCAGCGCAGGCGGCACGCATGGATCCGCGCCACCTACCCGGCCACACCGTTCGCGACGACCGTGACGATGAACAAGGAGTCCGCGATCCTCCTGGGTCTCCCGTCGAAGGAGGTCGCACTCGTGCTCGCCGTGACCGACACGGGCCTCGACCTGAGCGGCTGGCCGTCGCGGCGACTGGTCGTGCGACTGCCCTGGACCGGTCTCGCGGAGATCTCGGGCGGCATGGGCTCCATCGGTTCCACCCTGACCCAGGAGCTGTACCTGCAGCTCAGAGGCGGGCGGCGGCTCACGTTCTACTCGTTCGACACGGGCTTCGACCTCGCGTCCTTCTCGTTCACGGGCAGCCGGCGCATCGCCGACGCCATCCGTCTCGTCCGTCCGGCGGACCTGCCGTGGCCGGCGCTGCGGACGCGACCCGTGGCACAGCGGTAGGCGGCCGCCCGAGCCGTGCCGGAGCGGTGGTCCGCTCGCCCAGCGCGGTGTCCCCGCCCGGGCCTACCCTCGGCCCATGCTGCTGCTCGATGACGGCGCGCTGGTGCTCAGCCCGAGTGACCTGTCGCACGCCGCGACCTGCGAGCTCGCGGTGGTCCGGTCGCTCGACGGGCGGCTCGGCTGGGGTCCGCCGGTCGTCCCGGCGGCGGACGCGATGCTGGAGCGGGTCGCCGCCCTGGGCACCGAGCACGAGCGGACGATCCTGCGCAGCTACCTCGACCGGTTCGGGCCGTGGGACGAGGCGACCGGACGCGGCGTCGTCACGCTCCGCCGAGCGCGCGCCGACCGCGAGTCGCTGACGGCGACCCACGAGCGGACGATGGCCGTCCTGGCCGCCGGGGCGGACGTCGTCTACCAGGCGGGGTTCTTCGACGGCCGGTTCACCGGGTACGCCGACTTCCTGGTCCGCACGGACGACGGCCGGTACGAGGTGCACGACACCAAGCTCGCCCGCACGGTCAAGGTCACGGCGCTCCTGCAGCTCGCGGCCTACGCGGACCAGCTCCATGCCGCGGGGGTCCCGACGGACGATGCCGTCCACCTGGTGCTGGGCGACCGCACGACGTCGCGGCACCGGCTCGCGGACCTGCTGCCCGTCTACCGGGACCGGCGGCGCCGCCTCGAGCGCCTGCTCGACGCGCACGTGGCCCGCGGAACCGCAGCGCACTGGGGCGACGCGCGCTATCGCGCGTGCGGCCGGTGCGACGTGTGTGCGCCGGAGGTCGAGCGGCACCGCGACCTGCTGCTCGTCGCGGGCATGCGCTCGACACAACGGGCCCGGCTGCACACGGCCGGGGTGACGACGATCGACGCGCTCGCGACGAGCACGGCCGCGGTCGACGGCATCGGCACAGCGACGCTCGCAGGGCTGCGCGCCCAGGCAGCGCTGCAGGTCAGGCAGGGCGAGCCGCACGACGAGCCGTTGGTGTTCGACCTGGTCGACCCGGGTGCCGTCGCGGACCTGCCGGCCCCGGACGCGGGCGACATCTTCTTCGACTTCGAAGGTGACCCGCTCTGGACGGACGACTCGACGCCGCCCGACGAGCCCGCGCAGTGGGGTCTGGAGTACCTGTTCGGGGTCGTCGAGGCCGACGGCACGTTCCGGCCGTTCTGGGCGCACGACCGGGCGCAGGAGAAGCAGGCGCTCGTCGAGTTCCTCGCGTACGTCGCCGAGCGGCGCCGCGAGCACCCGGCGATGCACGTCTACCACTACGCCCCGTACGAGAGGTCGGCGCTGCTGCGCCTTGCCGCACGGCACGGCGTCGGCGAGGAGGCCGTCGACCAGCTGCTGCGCGAGGGCGTGCTCGTCGACCTGTACGCGACGGTCCGCCGCGGGCTGCGCGTGGGCAGCAGCTCGTACTCGTTGAAGAAGCTCGAACCGCTGTACATGGGCGACGAGGGCCGCGACGGCGAGGTGACGACGGCGGGCGACTCGATCGTCGAGTACGCCGAGGCCTGCGCCGAGCGCGAGCGCGGCGACGAGCAGGCGTGGCAGGAGCGGCTCGACGCCATCGCGGACTACAACCGGTACGACTGCGTGTCGACGTTGCGGCTGCGGGACTGGCTGGTGGCGCGCGGCGCCGAGCGGGGGGTCGTCCCGGCGGCCCGGCCGGTCACGGAGCGGGACGAGGTCGACGAGCACGAGACCGACGAGCTCGTCGTGCGGCTCACCAAGTCCGCCGAGGAGACGGAGGGCCCCGACGGCACGGCCCTCGGGCTGCTGGCCGCCGCGCTCGGCTACCACCGGCGGGAGGACAAGCCCTTCTGGTGGGCGCACTTCGACCGCCTGCAGTCGGACCCGGCGGACTGGCTCGACCCCCGGTCGACCCTGCTCGCCGACGAGCCGCCGACGGTGGTCCGCGACTGGTACGTGCCGCCACGCGGCCGGGCGAACCGCCGTGAGCTGCGGTTCGTCGGGCACCTGGAACCCGGCAGCGACCTGCGCGAGGGCGAGAAGGCGTACGCCCTGTACGACCCGGCACCACCGTTCGCGAAGACGTCGTCGGGCGGCCACCGCGGCTGGACGTCGAACGTCACGGTGCTCGGCACGCGCACCGAGCCCGACCCGCAGTCGCCGTCGGGCACGCGGGACGTGGTGCTCGTGTCCGAGGCGCTCGCCACGACCGACACCCCGACCCCGGCGCTGCCGATGGCGCTGGGTCCCGCCGAGCCGCCGCGGACCGACGGCATCGCGGCCGCCATCCGGTCCGTCGCCCAGTCGGTCGCCGACGGTCTGCCCGCGTTCCCGACCCACCCCGCGGTCGACATCCTGCGCCGGGTCCCGCCGCGCACCCGCAGCGGCCTGCCTCTCCCCCGGCCCGACACCCCGGGCGACACGGCGAGCACGATCGGCACGATCGGCACCCCCGAGGCGATCACGTCCGCGGTGCTCGACCTCGACCGGTCGTACGTCGCCGTCCAGGGCCCGCCCGGCACGGGCAAGACGTACACCGGCGGGCACGTCATCGCGGCGCTCGCGGCGCAGGGGTGGAAGGTCGGGGTCGTCGCGCAGTCGCACGCCGTCGTGGAGAACATGCTGCGGTCGGTCGCGGGCGCCGGCCTCGACCCGGCCCGCATCGCGAAGAAGTACACGACGCACCCGCCGACGGACCCCGTGTGGCAGCCGCTCAAGAACGACCGCGACTTCGGCGCGTTCTACGGCCGGCAGGCCGGCGGGTTCGTCGTCGGGGGCACCACCTGGGACTTCACGAACGAGAACCGCATCCCCCGCGGCAGCCTCGACCTCGTGGTCGTCGACGAGGCCGGCCAGTTCGCGCTCGCGAACACCGTCGCGGTGTCCGTCGCGGGCCGCAACCTCCTGCTGCTCGGCGACCCGCAGCAGCTCCCGCAGGTCAGCAAGGGCAGCCACCCGGTCCCGGTCGACCGGTCGGCGCTCGGCTGGCTCGCGGACGGCCACGACACGCTGCCTGACGAGCTCGGCTACTTCCTCGACCGCACGTGGCGCATGCACCCGGCCCTCACGGAGGCGGTGTCGCGCCTGTCGTACGAGGACCGGCTGACGTCGGTCGAGCACACGGCCCGACGGTCCCTCGAGGGCGTGGCGCCGGGCGTCCGGACGGTGCTCGTCGACCACGAGGGTCACTCCGTCGCCTCGCCCACGGAGGCGGCGGCCGTGCTTGGGACGGTCCGGGACCTGGTGGGTCGCCGCTGGCAGGACCCGCGCGCGGGCGTCGACCGGCCGCTCGCGCCGCGTGACGTGCTCGTCGTCGCCCCGTACAACGCGCAGGTGTGGACGGTCCGCCGTGCGCTCGAGAAGGCGGGCCTCGGTGACGTCCGGGTCGGCACGGTCGACAGGTTCCAGGGGCAGGAGGCTCCCGTCGTGATCGTGACGACGACCGCCTCGTCCGCCGACGACGTGCCCCGCGGGATGGAGTTCCTGCTCAACCGCAACCGCGTGAACGTCGCGATCTCCCGAGCCCAGTGGTGCGCGGTCGTCATCCGCTCGCGCGCCCTGACGGACTACCTCCCGACCGGCCCGACCCAGCTCGCCGAGCTCGGCGCGTTCCTGGGCCTGACGATCCACTGACGAGCGCACTCACCGGGCGAAGCGCGCCCGGAGCCGGTAGACACGGTCGTCACGCCCGCGACCTGCCAAGCCGACCCCCGATCGACGAGGAGCGCCCCCGTGAGGATCACCGACACCGGCGACCTGTGGTGGAAGAACGCCGTCATCTACTGCCTGGACATCGAGACGTACATGGACTGGGACGACGACGGCATCGGCGACCTGCCGGGCCTCGTGCAGCGCATCGACCACCTGGCCGACCTGGGCGTCACGTGCTTGTGGCTCATGCCGTTCTACCCGACGGGGAGCGTGGACGACGGCTACGACATCGTGGACTTCTCGGCGGTGGACCCGCGGCTGGGCACGCCGGGCGACCTGGTCGAGCTGATCCGGACGGCCCGCGACCGCGGCATCCGGGTGATCGCCGACCTCGTCGTCAACCACACCTCGGAGAAGCACCCGTGGTTCCAGGAGGCGCGCAAGAGCAAGGACAACCGGTTCCGCGACTTCTACGTGTGGCGGTCGGACAAGCCGCCGTCGACGAAGAACGAGGCCGTCTTCCCTGACAAGGAGGAGGGCATCTGGACGAAGGACGATCGCACGGGCGAGTGGTACCGGCACCACTTCTACCGCCAGCAGCCCGACCTCAACACCGCGAACCCGCTGGTCAGGGAGGCGATCGCGAAGAACATCGGGTACTGGGCGGAGCTCGGCCTGTCGGGGTTCCGGGTCGACGCCGTCCCCTTCTTCCTCGCAGACACCGCCAAGACGCCGTACGACGACGTCGCGAAGCCGCACGACTACCTCAAGTCGCTGCGGACGTTCCTCACGAGACGGGCCGGCGACGCGATCCTCATGGGCGAGGTGAACCTGCCGTACGACCAGCAGGCGCTGTTCTTCGGGGACAGCGACGGCGACGGCACGTCCGACGGCGACGAGCTCAACCTGCAGTTCGACTTCATCGGCATGCAGCACCTGTACCTGGCGATGGCCCGCCAGGACGCGACACCGCTGGCGGACGCGCTCGAGCAGCGGCCGACCATCCCGCGGGACGCGCAGTGGGCGACCTTCGTGCGGAACCACGACGAGCTCACGCTCGACAAGCTGTCCGACGACGAGCGCAAGGAGGTCTTCGCCGCGTTCGGCCCCGACCCCGACATGCAGCTCTACGGCCGTGGCCTGCGCCGCCGCTTGCCGACGATGCTCGGCGGCGACCCGCGGCGGCTCCGGATGGTCTACTCGCTGCTCTTCTCGCTGCCCGGCACGCCGGTCCTGTACTACGGCGAGGAGATCGGCATGGGCGAGAACCTGTCCGCCGAGGATCGGCTCGCGGTGCGGACGCCCATGCAGTGGTCGTCGGGCGAGAACGGCGGCTGGTCGCGGGCTCCGAAGCGGAAGCTGGTCCGGCAGCTCACCGACGGCGGGTACGGGCCTGAGCACGTGAACGTCGCGGACCAGCGCCGCGACCCCGACTCGCTGCTCAACTTCGTGCAGCTGCTGATCCGCCGCTACCGCGAGAGCCCCGAGCTCGGCTGGGCGCGCGAGGCGAAGGTCCTGGCGCAGCCGCACCCGTCGGTCCTGGCGCACCGCAGCACGTGGGGCGACGGCTCGACGATCACGCTGCACAACCTGTCCGACCAGCCGGTCATGGTGCCGCTGCGGTTCGAGGACTGCGACGACACCGTCGAGCTCGTCGACCTGCTGCGCGACGGGTCGTGCGCGGTCGCGAAGGACGGACGCACGGAGGTCGAGCTCGGCGGCTACGGCTACCGGTGGCTGCGCGTGGTGCGGGACGGCGACCGCCGTCTGCTCTGACCACGGGCACCGAATCGTTTCGGCGGGAACCCCTCACGATCTGCTCAGCAGATCCCCAGGAATCTCGCGTACCGTGCGTGGGTCCGCCGCCCCACACGGGCGGGACCCCCATCCGACGGAGGACCTTCGTGCGCCGCACGACCACCGCCCGCGGCCTCGCCGCCGCCACGCTCGCCCTCGCCCTGTCCTTCTCGCTCGCCGCGTGCTCGGGCGACTCCGGCGGCGACAAGCCGACGGCGTCCGCGTCCGCCTCCGCGGGAGTCGACGCCGCCGCCGACAAGGCCGCGCTCGCCAAGGTCAAGCTCGAGGGCGAGGCCGGCAAGGAGCCGACGATCACGCTGCCGAGCAAGCCGTTCAACGTGACGGGCTTCGTCGCGCGGATGGTGGAGGACGGCGACGGCGACGCGATCAAGGACGGCCAGAACCTCTCGGTCCACATGGTCGTCGTCGACGGCAAGGACGGCTCCGTCCAGGGCTCGACGTACACCGAGGGCAAGCCTCAGACGCTGACCGCCGGGGCCACGACGATCACCGAGCTCGACGACGTCATCAAGGGTTCGCACGTCGGTGCCCGGATCCTGCTCGCGCTCGCCGCGCAGGACACCACGCAGGTGTACTCGCTCGACATCGTCGACGCCAAGACGATCCCGGCGCGGGCCGAGGGCGAGGCCGTCCCGCCGGTCGCGGGCCTCCCGACGATCACGCTCGACGACACGGGCGCCCCGTCGATCGCGCCGGTGGCCGGCGCCGCGCCCGCCGACCTGGTCGTCCAGCCGCTGGTCAAGGGCGCCGGCCCGGCCGTCGAGGCGGGTCAGACCGTCACGGTCAAGTACACGGGCTGGCTCTGGGACGGCACCAAGTTCGACTCGTCGTGGGACCGCGGGTCGACGTTCCCCGTCGAGAACGTGGGCCAGGGGCAGGTCATCTCCGGCTGGAACAAGGGCCTCGTCGGCCAGACGGTCGGCAGCCAGGTGCTCCTCGTCGTCCCGCCGAGCGAGGGCTACGGCGACGAGGACAAGGGCACGATCCCGCCGAACTCGACGCTCGTGTTCGTCATCGACATCCTCGACGCCGCGTAACCAGCACCATCCCCGGAGGCCCGGGGTCGCCGTCCCGCGCAGGGACGAGCGACCCCGGGCCTTCCTAGGTCTTCCGACCTGCCGTCCCCCGGGACTGCTGGCTACTGTGAGCCAAGGTCCCATTCAGTGGGAGCAGCGAGCGACGAAGCGAGCGAGCATGGACCAGGCGACGACCCGAACGGTGGCCCTGGTCGGCGCCGCGGGTGCGGGCAAGACCACCCTCGTCGAGGCACTCCTCCATCGGGCCGGGGCGATCTCCCGGCCCGGTCGCGTGGAGGAGGGGTCGACGGTCAGCGACCACGAGCCCGAGGAGATCGCGCGCGGCATCTCCCTGTCCCTCGGCGTCGCCCCCTTTCCGTGGACGGCACCGGACGGGCTGACGTACGACGTCACGCTGCTCGACGCCCCGGGGTCGGCCGACTTCGCGGGTGCGCTGGACGCCGCGCTCGCGGCGGCGGACTTCGCGCTCGTGGTGGTGAGTGCCGTCGACGGCGTGCAGGCCGGAACCCTGAGCGCCTGGCGGCAGGTGGCCGACCTCGGGCTGCCGCGGCTCGTGGTGATCACCAAGGAGGACAAGGCGCGCGCCGACTTCCGGCACGTGCTCGACGACCTCCGGGCCGCGTTCGGCGACGGGCTCGTGCCGCTCGAGCTGCCGCTCGGCGAGGAGCAGGCGTTCACCGGGGTCGCGGACGTGCTCAGCGAGGAGGGTCTCGCGTACGACCCGGACGGTCGCCACCACACGGAGGCCCTGCCGGCGGGTCTGGCCGACGAGGAGCACCGGCTGCACGACGAGGTGACCGAGGAGATCGTCGCGCACGACGACGACCAGCTCGAGCGGTACCTGTCGGGCGAGGTGCCGACCACCGCGGAGCTCGAACGGACGCTCGCGCACGAGGTCCGCGACTGCGAGGCGTTCCCCGTGCTGGCGGTCTCGGGCGTGACCGGGGTCGGTGTCGACCGGTTGGCCGACCTGCTGTGCGAGCTCGGGCCGTCGGCCGACGAGCGCCCGAAGAAGGTGCGCGCCGGCTCGACGGACGTCGAGGTCGCCCCCGACCCGACGGGCCCGGTGCTCGTGCACGCGTTCCGGACGCTCGCCGACCCGTTCGTCGGGCAGGTGACGATGCTGCGCGTGCTGTCCGGCACCGTCCGCCCGGGCGACAAGCTCGTCAACACGACCACGAAGACCGAGGAGCGCATCCCGGGCCTGTTCCGCCTGCGCGGCAAGGAGCACCTGCCCGTCGACTCGGTGCCCGCCGGCCACGTCGCGGCCGTCGCGAAGCTCACCGGGACGCCGTCGGGCAGCCTGCTGGCCGACCGCACCGGCCCGGGCGCGTCCATGACAGCCGTGCCGCCTCGCGACCGTCCGGCCGTCTACGCGCTCGTGCTCGAACCGGTCACGCAGTCCGACGACGACCGCCTGTCCGCGGCCCTCGCCCGCCTGACGGCCGAGGACCCGACGCTCAGCGTCGACCGGAGCACCGACCGCACGGTGCTGCGCGGCCTCGGCGACACGCACCTCACCGTCGCGCTCGAACGGCTCGCGCGCGTGTTCGGCGTGCACGTGACGACGTCGCCCGTACCCGTCGGGTACCGGGAGACGATCCGCAAGGAGGTCGAGGCCGAAGGCAAGGTGAAGAAGCAGTCCGGCGGGCACGGGCAGTACGCCGTGGTGCAGCTGCGGGTGTCGCCGCTGCCGCACGGGTCGGGCTTCGAGTTCGTCGACAAGGTCGTGGGCGGCGCGATCCCGCGCGGGTACCTGCCGGCCGTGCAGCGCGGCATCACCGAGGCGATGGCGTCGGGCGGCCCGCACGGGTACCCCGTCGTCGACCTGCGCGTCGAGGTGTACGACGGCAAGTCGCACTCCGTCGACTCGTCCGACATGGCGTTCCGCACGGCGGCCGCGACCGGTGTCCGGGAGGCGCTGCAGGCGGCCGGCACGCTCGTGCTCGAGCCGATCAGCCACGTCGAGGTCGTCGTCCCCAGCAGCGCACAGGGCGACGTGATGAGCGACCTGTCCGCCCGCCGCGGCCGGATCAGCGCGACCACGTCGCTCGACGACGGCTCGGTCCGCATCGAGGCGACCGTGCCCGAGGCGGAGCTCGCCCGGTACGTGCTCGACCTGCGCTCGATCACCGGCGGCCGCGCCGAGCTGACCATGGCGCCCGACCACTACGAGATCTGCCCGGACCACCTCGTCCCGGCGTGACGAGCGCGTCCTGCCTAGGCTTTGACCCATGGCGCGCTACTTCGACGTGCACCCCGACAACCCGCAGCCGCGGTCGATCTCCCAGGTCGTCGACATCCTGCGCAACGACGGGGTCATCGCGTACCCCACCGACTCCTGCTACGCGCTCGGCTCGCGGATCGACAACCACGACGGCGCCGACCGCATCCGCCGCATCCGGCACCTCGACGACCGGCACCACTTCACGCTCGTGTGCGCCGACTTCGCCCAGCTCGGCCACCTCGTGCAGCTCAGCAACAGCGCGTTCCGCGCGATCAAGGCCGCGACTCCCGGCCCGTACACGTTCATCCTCCCCGCGACCCCCGAGGTCCCCCGCCGGCTGGCCCACCCGAAGAAGCGCTCCGTCGGCGTGCGGATCCCGGACCACCCGGTCGTCACCGCCCTGCTGCGCGAGCTCGGCGAGCCGCTGCTGTCCTCGACCTTGCTGCTCCCCGGGCAGGAGGACCCGATGACCGAGGGCTGGGAGATCAAGGAGGAGCTCGACCACCAGCTCGACGCCGTGCTCGACGCGGGCGACTGCGGGCGCGAGCCGACGACGGTCGTCGACTGGACCGAGGGCGCGCCCGAGGTCGTCCGGGTGGGCGCCGGAGACCCGGACCGGTTCTGACGCCCGTGGCGTACGTCGGCGTCGTCGGGCCCGGTGCGGCGGACCAGCGAGGGACGACGCTCGCCCGTGACCTCGGCCGTGGGCTCGCCGCGCGCGGGCACGTGGTGCTGTGCGGCGGGCTCGGTGGCGTCATGGCCGCGGTCGCGGACGGGGCCCGGGAGCTCGGCGGCGTCGTCGTCGGGCTCCTGCCGGGGACCGACCGTGCCGACGGGTCCTCGTCCTTGACCGTCGCCCTGCCGACGGGCATGGGCGAGATGCGCAACGCGCTGCTCGTGCGGTCGAGCGACGTGGTCGTGAGCGTCGGCGGGTCGTGGGGGACGTTGTCCGAGGTCGCGCTCGCCCTGCGGACGGGCGTGCCGGTCGTGGCGCTCGACGGGTGGCAGGTGCGGACGGCCGACGGGTCGACACCCGACGGCCCGACCGTCACGCCGGTGACCTCGGTGGAGGACGCGCTGGCCGCGGTCGACGGGATCGTCGGGATCCCACCGGGGTTCGCATGACGGACGTCGACCGCACGCACGGCGGCGCGCACCCCGCGACGGACGCCCGGCCGGGTCGTCCGGCTGCGCCACCCGCCGGACCGGGGAGCGCCGAGGACGTCGCCCGCGCCGCCGCGGCAGCGAGCGACCTGGCCGAGCTCGACGCCGTCGTCCCCACCTGTCGCGCGTGTCCGAGGCTCGTCGAGTGGCGCGAGACCGTCGCCGCCACCAAGCGTGCCGCGTTCCGCGACGACGTCTACTGGGCCCGACCGGTCCCGGGCTTCGGCGACCCGGCCGCGCGCGTGCTCGTCGTGGGCCTCGCACCCGCCGCGCACGGCGCGAACCGCACGGGCCGCATGTTCACCGGCGACCGCTCGGGCGACTTCCTGTTCGCCGCGATGCACCGCACGGGATTCGCGTCGCAGGCCACGTCGGTGCGCGCCGACGACGGCCTCGTGCTCAGCGACGTCCGCATCACCGCACCGGTGAGGTGCGCGCCGCCCGCGAACGCCCCGACCCCGCAGGAGCGCCGGACGTGCGGCCCGTACCTCGGGCGGGAGGTCGAGCTCGTCGAGCCGCGGGTCATCCTCGTGCTCGGCGGGTTCGGCTGGCAGGCGGTGCTGTCCACGCTCGACGAGCAGGGGTGGGACGTCCCCCGGCCCAGGCCGCGGTTCGGTCACGGCGCGGAGGTCCGGCTGCGGCGCGGCGACGCGAGCGTGGTGCTGCTCGGCTGCTTCCACGTGAGCCAGCAGAACACCTTCACCGGGCGGCTGACGCCCGAGATGCTCGACACGGTGCTGCTGCGCGCCCGCACCCTCGCGCAGCCGTCGGAGGGGTGACCGTCAGGCGGAACAGGTCGCCGTCACGTCGTCCGCGGAGAACGGCTCGCGCCCGGCCTTCCGGGTCTCGACGGGCGCCGGTGCGGGCGGTGCCGCCGGCGGCGCGGCCGTCTCGCCACCCGCCGGAGCGGGGGGAGCGCTGGTCTGCGGGGCCGCTGGCTCGTCCGCGGGCACGACCGGCAGGTCCTGCACCAGGTTCGACCAGACCGTGTCGGCGTCGTTCGTCCAGACGACGCGGTTGCCGTCCGCCGGGTCGGGCGCGTTCGGGATCGTCATGAACGTGATGCCCCCCGCGCCGAGACCACGCGCGCTGTACGCGAGGCCGAGCATCACCTGCGGGGTGAGCTCGCTGTCGGCGGTGAGGGAGCCGGTCGCGGCCGACAGGAACGACAGCAGCTGCGGCACGTCGGTGACGATGTTCTTCGACAGGACCTCGGTCATCACCGCCGACAGCAGCCGCTGCTGGTTGCCGATGCGGGTCAGGTCGGAGCCGTCGGTGCCCTTGACGTGCCGCGCGCGGGCGAACTGCAGCGCCGTGACACCGTCGAGGTGCGTGATCCCCGGGGTCGGGATGTCCAGGCCCGTGTACTTGTCCTTCATCGGCGTGGGGATGCAGATGTCGACGCCGCCGACCGCGTCGATCATCTGCTGGAAGCCCGCCATGTCGACGATCACCACGTGGTTGAACGTCAGGCCGGTGTTCTCCTGCACGGTGCTGACCGTGCACGCCGCGGCGGTCCGCAGGTCGCCGCCGAGCTGCCAGCCGATCGCGAACGCGCCGTTGAACTGCGCGTTCGCCCGGGCCTTCGACGTCTTGTCGTCCGACCGGCACGACGGGATCCGCACCATCGAGTCGCGCGGGATCGACACGAGCTCCACGCGCGTCCGGTCGGCCGAGATGTGGGCGACGATCGTCGTGTCGGACGCCATCGACGTGTCGGCGCCCCCGATCGCCTCGTTCGCGCCCGTCCTCTGGTCCGAGCCGATCAGCAGGATGTTCACCGGTGCGCCCGCGTTCGGGTCGTCGGGGTCCGGCGCCTTGGTCGCCGCGGGGGGCGGCGCCGCGACGAGGCCGTCCATGCTGAAGTGGTCCATGTTCGACGTCATCCGCAGCGCGAACGCCGCCACGCCGCTCACGCCGAACGCGAGCACCCCGAGCGTCACGAGCGCGAAGCCGCGCGCCGCGCCATGGGTCCGGACGGACCGGGAGTGGCGTGGCCGCAGGTCACGGGGCTGGCGCCGGTGGCGATCGGGCATCGCGCCACGCTATCGGGGGGTGCACCCGCGGCGTGGGCGGTCCGGAGGTCCGGTTGTGAAAGGTGTGTGCGGACCCGGTGCCGTCGGGCGGCCCGCCGCGGCTGTCGGTGGCCGTCGCTAGCGTCGGGACGTCCGCGGGGGAAGGGGTCGTCATGAAGGTCGCGTTCGTCGCCGGGTTCGGCCCGATCACCCGGGACGGTGCCGCCGCCCGCGCGTTCTGGTCCGACGGGCTCGGCATCGAGCTCGAGGAGCCGGCGCCCGGCTACCTCACCAACGACACGCTCGACGGCGTCCGGGCGTTCGCGCTCTGGCCCCTCGCCCAGGCTGCCGAGTCCACGTTCGGCTCGCCGCAGTGGCCGGCCGACGTCCCCGCGCCGCAGGCGTGGCTCGAGCTCGACCTCGGGTCGGTCGACGAGATCGCACCCGCCGTCGCGGAGCTGCGCGCGCTGGGCCACCGCGTCCTCAAGGACCCGACCGAGGAGCCGTGGGGCCAGACGACGGCGCGGCTGCTCAGTCCCGAGGGCCTCCTGGTCGGCGTGACGTACACGCCCTGGATGCACTGACGGGCTCGCCCGTGCCACGCGTGCCCGGGTGGGCTAGCCCCTCCAGGCGGGGAGCTGCTGGATCGTCCACTCGTTGCCGTCGGGGTCCTTGAACCCGGTGAACCGCCCCCAGGCGAGGTCCTGGACGGGCGACGCGTCGACGCCGCGCTCGATGAGGAACTCGCGGGCCGCGTCGGCGTCGTCGACCACGACCTGCAGCCCCTTGAGTGAGCCGGGGACGGTGTCGATCAGTCCCGTGCCGATCGCGATCGAGCACGCCGAGCCGGGCGCCGTGAGCTGCACGAAGCGCAGGTCCTCGCTGACCGTCTGGTCGTGGTCGACGTGGAACCCGACCTGGTCGGCGTAGAACGCCTTGGCCCGGTCCACGTCGCTGACCGGGACGAACACGAGCTCCAGCCTGAACTCCATGACGACTCCTCCGTGTGCGCGTCGGGGTGACGCCCCATCGTCCCGCGCACCACCCACACGCGGGCCGGGGCTACCGCCCGGTCACCGACCACGTCCCGGCGGCGAGGTCGAACAGCCGGGGCAGGATCGTGTCGCCTGCGACGCGGAGCCCGTCGTGCAGGTGCTCGTTGGTGATCCACACCTGCGTGTTCCCGACCGCCGCCGCGGTCGCGAGCGCCAGGTCGAGGTCGACGTACGGGTCGTCGTAGTACTGCACCGCCGCGACGGGCACCTCGTTCGACGCGAGCCGCTCCACGTCGTACAGCTCGGGCCACGAGCGCCGCTCGGCGAGCCGGTGCGCGACCTCGCGGAACGGCCTCAGGGCGGCGTGCTGCTCATACATCCACGGGAACATCGCCTCGCCCGTGAGCAGCAGCGGCCGGGCGGACGACGCGAACCACTCCCACCGTTCGAGCTCCGCCTGCGCGGCCCAGCCGCCCGCGCGTTCGCCCTGGTGGTAGATGACCTCCTGCAGCACGGCGTACAGAGGGTTGGTGTCGAACGAGGTCTGGTGCGCGACGTTCGCGAGGAACCCCGACGAGGGCTCGCCGTTGTCGTCGAGCGCGGTGTCGAGCAGCCAGTGCACCTCGTCGATGCCGGTGCTCATGCCGAGGCCCATGCCGAGGGTCTGGAGGCGCTCGGGCGTGAACGGGTCGCCGTTGGGGAGGACGACGCCGCCGCCGGCCAGCCGGTCCGCGAGCGTCCCGAGCATCGCGACGTCCTGCGGGTGGCGGCGGGCGAGCTCGGTGTTGCGGGCGGCCTGCCGGCGGAATGTGTGCCGGTAGACGGCCTCGGCGTCCGCTGTGATGCCGGGCAGACCGCCGGTGACGTAGCAGGTGGTGAGCGCCTCGGGGTGGCGCGACAGGTAGGTGAGCGTGAGGAAGCCGCCGTACGACTGGCCGAGCGTCGCCCACCTGCGGCCGCCGTACAGGGTCGCGCGCACGTGCTCGGCGTCGGCGACGATCGCGTCGGCGCGGAAGCACGCGAGGTAGTCGGCGGCGGTGGCCGGGTCGTCGAACCGCGCGATGCTGCGCCCGTCGACGCGTGACGAGCGGCCGGTCCCCCGCTGGTCGAGCAGCACGAGCCGGTGCTTCTCGAGGGCCTTCGCGACCCACCCGCCGCCGAGCGGCCGCGGTCCCTGGCCGCCGGGTCCGCCCTGCAGGAACAGCAGCAGCGGCAGGTCGTCGTTCGCGCGCAGCGGGTCGACGAGCTCGCGCACGAACACGTCGATCGACCCGAACCGCTCCGGGGCCGACCAGTCGACGGGCACGGGGACCCTGTGCTCCCGCACGACGAAGCCGGTCATCCGATACTCGCGCTGCTGGGTCACGCCGGTCAGCCTACGGTCGGAGGGAATGCCTGCACGATGCACCGACTTGGAGGACGGAGTGAGCGACGCCAGCCCCGTGACCCGCGCGAGCGTCGGGTTCCGCTCCGACCGCGGACCGATCCTCGTCGCGATCATGACGACGACCGGCCTCGTCGCGATCGACGCGACGATCCTCGCGACGGCCGTGCCGACGATCGTGCGGGACCTCGGCGGGTTCACGAGCTTCCCGTGGCTGTTCTCGATCTACCTGCTCACGCAGGCGGTGTCCGTCCCGATCTACTCGAAGCTCGCCGACACGGTCGGTCGCAAGCCCGTGATCCTGGTCGGCGTCGGGCTGTTCCTCGTCGGGTCGGTGCTGTGCGGGGTCGCGTGGAGCATGCCGGCGCTCATCGCGTTCCGGGCGGTGCAGGGGCTCGGCGCCGGGGCGGTGCAGCCGATGGCGGTGACGATCGCCGGTGACATCTACACCGTCGCGGAGCGGGCCAAGGCGCAGGGGTACATCGCGAGCGTGTGGGGCGTGTCGTCGGTCGTCGGGCCGACGCTCGGAGGCGTGTTCTCCGAGTACCTGTCGTGGCGGTGGATCTTCTTCGTCAACATCCCGCTGTGCGTCGCGGCGGCGACGCTGCTGGTGCGGTTCCTGCACGAGACCGTCGAGCGCACGCGGCACCGCATCGACTGGACGGGCGGCGTGCTGCTCACCGCGGGGCTCAGCCTGCTGATCCTCGGGCTGCTCGAGGGCGGCAACGCGTGGGCGTGGGCGTCCCTCCCGTCGATCGCGTCGCTGTCCGTCGCCGCGGTGCTGCTCGTCGGGTTCGTGCTCGTCGAACGTCGAGCGGCCGAGCCCGTGCTGCCGCTGTGGGTGTTCTCCCGGCCGCTGCTGCGGTCCACGGCGCTCGTCGGTGTCGGCGTCGGCGCGATCCTGCTCGGCCTGACGTCGTACGTGCCGAGCTACCTGGAGGCGCTGCTGCACGTGACCCCGCTGGTCTCGGGCCTCACGCTGGCGACGCTGACCATCGGGTGGCCCATCAGCGCGTCCCAGTCCGGGCGGCTCTACCTGCGGATCGGGTTCCGGGCGACGGCACTCATCGGCACGTCGATCGTGCTGCTGGGCGCGGCCGTCCTGGCGCTCACGTCGTCCCGGCCGACGCTGTGGGTCGTCGGGCTGTGCTGCTTCCTCATCGGCGCCGGCCTCGGCCTCGTCGCGACGCCGAGCCTCATCGCCGCGCAGGCCAGCGTCGGGTGGAGCGAGCGCGGGGTCGTCACCGGGGCCAACCTGTTCGCTCGCTCCATGGGCAGCGCGGTCGGTGTCGCGGCCCTCGGCGCGCTCGTCAACGGGCACATGGACGGTCTCGACGCCGCGTCGGCGCCCGAGTTGTTCCAGGAGGCGGTCACGGCGGCGTTCGTCGCCGTCGCGGCCGTCGCGCTCGCGACTCTCCTCGCGGCGGCGTCGATGCCCCGCTCAGGACCACCGCAGGCGGCGCACGAGCGCCCCGACACCGCGTCGGCTGCCGACGGCAGCGCCTGACCCGGGCGTCGTCAGGACGCCGCGGGATGCTCCACGTGGACGTCCGGCCCGGGGAAGACGAGGGCCTCGTGGCCGTCGTCGAACCGGACCAGGTACGGCGGCGCACCGTCTTCTCCGCGCGCCTCGACGACCGTTCCCGACCGGGTCACCGTCCCGACGGTCCGGCCGTGCATGACGACCTTGTCACCGACCTCAGCGTGCATCGTCGCTCACCCCCGCCGTCCACAGTAGGCGGGTGGCCAGCGCGTCGCCACGGGCAGCCGGACGCGCGGACGGGCCCGCCGCGGGGTGCGCGACGGGCCCGTCCGGATGGTGTCAGTCCTCGACGATGCACAGGACGTTCTCGCCGTCCTCGCCCTCGAGGTAGGAGGCCGACTCCTCCGGGCACTGCTCGGCGGCGGGCGCCTCGGAGATGGCCTTGAACTGGTGCTCGTCGTCGCACGAGACGGGCACGGCGGTGCTCTCGTCGTCGACCGTCCAGCACGAGCCGACACCGTCAGCGATGGACTCGGCGCCGATCAGCGCGCTCACCGCGGTGATGCCCGTGCCGAGGCACGCGACGACGCCGACGACCGCGGCGACCTTGCCGAGCACGCCGAGCGCGGGGGCGCCCTCCTTGCGTGACGACCGGTACGCGGCGAACGCGCGGAACAGCAGGACGGCGCCGAAGATCATGCCGCCGTACCAGATGACGCCGCCGTTCTTGCCGGAGGCGATGTACGTGGAGATCGCGCCGCCGAGGAACAGCAGCACGCCGAACCAGAAGGCGCCGACGGCCTGGCGGTGGTGACGTGTGCCCTCGGTGGTCTCGCCGGCGACGGGCGCGTCGTCGTCGACCCACAGCTGCCAGCCGGGGGGAGGCTCGGGCAGCGACGGGTCGGGGGTCCACGACGGGTCCGTGGGCCAGCCCTCGGCGGGCGTGGGCCAGTTGGGGGGCGGGTTGAGCTTCATGCGCGGGGTCCTTCGAGGGGCAAGTCGGCGATCGGGTCGCTGGAGGTTAACGGCGCCGGCAGGCCTGTGTCCGGGCTTTGAGGTCCCTGTGGACGACGTGTTCGCCACACGGGACGACGCGGAATGCGCGGCCGTCGCGCGAGGTTGCGACCGTCATGCCCCTGACCGGTGAGTACGCACCCAGCACGTCCGAGTGGGCCCGCAAGCAGGCCGAGACCTACGAGCGGACCGACGGCCGCGAGGCCAACACCCTGCAGGGCAAGCCGGTGATCGTGCTGACCACCGTCGGGGCCCGCAGCGGCAAGCTCCACAAGACCGCGCTCATGCGTGTCGAGCACGACGGGCGCTACGCCGTGGTCGCGTCGAAGGGCGGGGCGCCGGAGCACCCGGCCTGGTACCACAACCTCGTGGCGCACCCGCACGTCGAGCTGCAGGACGGCGCCGTCAAGAAGGACTACCGGGCGCGCGAGCTGTCGGGCGACGAGCGGGCGACCTGGTGGGACCGGGCGCTCGTCACGTGGCCCGCGTACGCGGGGTACCAGACGAAGACGGACCGGCTGATCCCGGTGTTCGTGCTGGAGCCGCTCGACTGAGCGCCGCTCAGCCGAGCAGCAGCTTCCACCCGCCCACGCCGATGAGCCCGCCGAGGATCGGTGCGGCGACCGGCACCCACGAGTAGCGCCAGTCCGACGAGCCCTTGTGCCGCAGCGGCAGCAGCGCGTGCATGATGCGCGGCCCCAGGTCGCGGGCGGGGTTGAGCGCCGGTCCGGTCGGCCCGCCGAGACCCGCGACGAGGCCCCACACGAGGAACCCGACCACCACGTGCGCGACGCCCGGCTCGGTCGACATGAGCGGCGCGTGCGTGATGCCGAGCGCGCACGAGAACAGGACCACCGACCCGAGCAGCTCGTTGAGGAACCCGTTGGTCCGCGAGCGCGCGGCGTTGATCGTCGAGAACGTCGCGAGGATGTCCTCCGGGTTGGTGGTCGCGTCGTAGTACGGCTTGTGGGTCGCGACGATCGCGAGCTGGCCGGCCATCGCGCCGAGCATCTGCGCGACGATGTACGGCGCGACCTCCGACCACGGGAACAGTCCCCACGCCGCGAGGCCCAGCGTGAACGCCGGGTTGATCTGGTTGCCGCTGATCCCGCCGAACATCACCGCGGGGATCATCACGCCGAACCCGTACCCCATGGCGATGAGCGACCAGCCGCCGCCGTAGCCCTTCGACCCCTTCAGGTGGACGTTCGCGACCGTGCCGTTGCCGAGGATGAGCAGGATCGCCGTGCCGATGAACTCGCAGGCCAGCCGCACGCCCAGCGAGTACGAGGGATCCATGGGGACAGACTGTCAGTCGGCGCGCCGCGCGGCCAAGCCGGGCTTCGGCGCGTCCTGCCTGCGGCGCGAGAAGCGCCGGTCGACGAGCGCCGCGAGGGTCGCCGCTGCTGCGTACACGACGAGGTCGACGGCGTTGAACGTGGTGCCGAGCGCGTACCGCAGCACGGGCACGTGCCCGACGAGCTGCGCCGGGACGCCCGTCAGCTGCGCGAGCTCGACGACGGCGCAGAACGCGGTCGCCACCCCGGCCGCGACCCACGACGACACCCTCGGGACCACCAGCAGCACCAGCACGTAGACCAGCGCGGCGTACAGCGCGTCCCCGGCGGGGTCGGCCCACGGGCTCGTGCCGGACCGTGCGACGGCCAGGCCCGCGAGCACGACGACCGCCGCGGTCCCGACGAGGACGGCACGGGACCGGGCGACGGGCATCACGCCCCGAACGCTAGGCGCCGGGATGCGCACGCCCCGGCGCCGACACGTGGAGGTCCTGGGCAGAAGCCCCACGCCGAGCCGCGCAGCCGCCCACCGGGCGTGGCGCGGCGTGCCCGCGGGAGGTCCGGACGATCGTCAGACCGCCGTGTCCTCCCCCAGGCACGCCAGAGCCTGCGTCTCGTACGCGGCGATCTTGAACTCGATCGCCTCCAGGTGCGTCGCGACCTCGGCGAGCTGCGCACGCACCCGGTCGCGGTGCGCGCGCAGCAGCGCCAGGCGCTCGGCCTCGTTCCCGTCGCCCGCGCGCACCAGGTCCGCGTACGCGCGCACCTCGCGGATCGGCATGCCGGTCGCGCGCAGGCGCGTGACCAGCCGGATCCAGCCGAGGTCCCGCTCGGTGTACCGGCGGTGGCCCGACGGCGCCCGGTCGACCGCGAGCATCAGACCGTCGCGCTCGTAGTAGCGCAGCGTGTGGGTCGTGACGCCCGTGACCTCCGCGGCCTCGGCGATGGTCAGGGCCGTGTCGACGGTCGCGAGGCTCATGCGCCGATGATCACTCTTCGAGTGCACTCGAAGTCAACAGTTGTCTCGGCCACCGGCCCGGGTCCGTGGCCGGACCGGTGGCCGAGCTGCGCTCAGGACTGCACGGCGCTCATGTCCGCGTACCGCGCACCCGCCGCAGCACCGGCCGGGACGGCCTCCGCGAGCGCCGCGAGGTCGTCGGCGGTGAGGGTGACGGCGGTGGCGCCGACGTTCTCCTCCAGGCGGCTCACCCGGCGCGTCCCCGGGATCGGCACGATGTCGTCGCCCTGCGCGAGCACCCACGCGAGCGCGAGCTGCGCCGGGGTGATTCCCCGGTCCGCGGCGAGCGCGCGGACGGCGTCGACGAGGCGCAGGTTCGCCTCGAACGCCTCGCCCTGGAACCGCGGGTTGCTGCGCCGGAAGTCGTCCTCGGCGAGCGCGTCGGTCGACGTGATCGCGCCCGTGAGGACGCCGCGGCCGAGCGGCGAGTACGGCACCAGCCCGATGCCGAGCTCGCGCAGCGTCGGCAGGATCGTCGCCTCGACGTCGCGCGTGAACAGCGAGTACTCGGTCTGCAGGGCCGTCACCGGGTGCACGGCGTGCGCGCGGCGGATCGTGTCGGCGGACGCCTCCGACAGGCCGTAGCCGCCGATCTTGCCGTCCGCGACGAGCTCCGCGAGCGCGCCGACCGTCTCCTCGACGGGCACCTTCGGGTCCATGCGGTGCTGGTAGTACAGGTCGATGTGGTCGACGCCGAGCCGCTGCAGGCTGCCGTCGACCGACGAGCGGACGTTCGCCGGGCTGCCGTCGACGCGCCGGCCTGCGGGGTTGTCCGGGTCGGGCAGGATGCCGAACTTCGTCGCGAGCACGACCTCGTCGCGCCGGCCGCGCAGGGCCTTGCCGACGAGGCGCTCGTTGGTGTGCGGGCCGTACATCTCGGCCGTGTCGAAGAACGTGACGCCCAGGTCGAGGGCGCGCCGCAGGGTCGCGATCGACTCCTGCTCGTCGGCGGTGCCCTCGGCGGAGCTGGCGCCGTAGAAGGCGGACATACCCATGCAGCCGAGGCCGAGGGCGGAGACGTCGAGCGCCGTGCCGTGCGCGGTGCTGCCGAGGGTGCGGGTGGGGATGCTCATGGGTCGAGCCTCGGCGTTCGAGCGCGCTCGAAGTCAAGCGGAGCCGTCCTCGGGGTTCGAGGTGACCACAGCCCGCGGTGCTCGGTCGGGGTCCACCGGCCTGCCCGCGACGCCGGCCTGCGCCCCCGCACGTGGTCGAGGATCGCGCACACCGGCGGATGGCGTGCGGCGACGGAGGGGTGCGTGGCGAGGCGGGGCGCAGGAGGGCGGCGAGGCGAGGCGCGACGGCGGGAGGCGTGGCAGGCAGAAGAGCTATGGAGGGACGAAGGACCGGGCGACCCGTCGGCACGCCGCGCTGCGGCGGGCTGGGCGGTGCTGCTCGTCGGGTGCCTGACGGTCGGGCTGGGCATGCCCGTGTGGTCGCGGGCCCGGGCTGCGGCGAGGTACCCGGTGAGCGCGTCCGACGTGGCGGGCGGCCAGGCTGCTCTGCGGGCCCTGAGCGTGAGGGCGCCAGCGTCCGACGCCGGCTACGACCGGTCGCGGTTCGGGACGGCGTGGGCCGACATCGACCGCAACGGGTGCGACACCCGCAACGACGTGCTGCGCCGCGACCTCACCGCGGTGGTGCTCAAGGCGGGGGCGCACGGCTGCGTCGTCCAGTCGGGGACGCTCGCCGATCCCTACACGGGCACGACCATTCGGTTCGTGCGAGGGTCGGGCTCCGCCGCCGTGCAGATCGACCACGTCGTCGCTCTCGACGCCGCCTGGCGGACCGGCGCACAGGCCTGGAGCGCGACCCGGCGGGAGGCCTTCGCGAACGACCCCGCGAACCTGCTCGCCGTCGACGGGCACGCCAACCAGGACAAGGGGGCCGCCGACGCCGGCGCCTGGCTCCCACCCGACCCCGGCTACCGCTGCGTGTACGCGATGCGGCAGGTCCGCGTGAAGGCGGCCTACGGCCTGTGGGTCACGCGCACGGAACGGGACGCCCTGGCGGGCGCGCTCGACGGCTGCGTGGTGGCGCGGTGACGGGGCGGGCGTGCGTCAGCCGATCTGCAGCCCGACCAGCCAGACGGTGCCCAGCGCGAACGCCGCGACGCACAGGAGCAGCAGCACGACGACCCAGAACAACGCGGGCAGGTGCGTCAGGCGCGCGAGCAGACCCGCGTCGGACGTGTCCGCGGCCCCCCGGCGACGACGGCGCTGGGCCTGCATCTCGAGCACCGCGCGCGGCGCCCCGAGCAGGAAGAACCAGGTCACGGCGTACGCGAACGTCGACTGCACGGCCGACGACCCCCACACCGTCACGACCACGACCACCGCGGCGCTCAGCAGCACCGACCACAGGCCGTACCAGTTGCGGATCTGCACCAGCACGAGCGCGACCACGACGAGCAGCGACCACAGCAGCGCCACGGCGTATCCGTGCGACAGCAGCCACGCCGCCCCGACGCCCAGCACCGCCGGACCGAGATACCCCGCCGCCGCCGTCGCGACCATGCCCGGACCGCGCGGCTTGCCGACCGACACGGTCAGCCCGGACGTGTCCGAGTGCACCCGGATCCCCGACAGCCGCCGCCCCACCAGCACCGCGACACCCGCGTGGGACGCCTCGTGCACGATCGTCAGCGCGTGCCGGGTCACGTGCCACAACGTCGGGACCGCGAGGCACACGAGCACACCCGCGGCCGTGAGCAGCACGACGGTCGTCGACGGCACCGGCTGCGCGGTCGTCACGTCGTGCCAGGCGTCGGTCAACCAGTCCACGGGCGGTCCTTCGTCGGTCGGCACCCGCCGTCGGTCCGGCGAGGTGGCAGGACCTTACCCAGTGGTGCGGGTCGGCGTGGGGCTCCCGGCCAGGGGCACCGTCACGTCCGTGCCCGTCGCGGTGATGCGCACGCCCTCCGGCACCACGGTCGCGCTGCTGAGCACCAGACCGTCCGGCAGGCCGCTCACCGGGACCTCCAGGTCGGTCAGCCGCCCGCGGACGCTCGCCGGGAGGTCGTCGACCGTGATCGTGAGACCGGCGAGCTGCAGGTTGCCGACGTCGACCAGCAGCTTCCCGTCCTCGACCCGCGGGGTCAGCGTCGCCGACAGCGTCAGGCCGAGCACCTGCCCCGACGCCGTCAGGGCGTCGCCGTCGACGGCCACCTGCACGTCGAGCTCGCTGCGGTCCGCGACGATCTTCTGGATCGACGCCGTCGGCAGCGTCGCCGCGATCGAACCCGTGCCGACCGTGTACGGCTCGGTCGTCGACACGTCCTGCGCGTCGACCTCGACGTCCGTCGCCTCGATGCCGTCGAGCGTCATGCCGTCGACCGTGCCCGTGACGTCCCGGAGCGACCCGCGCAGCAGCTGCGTGAGGAACGGGAACCCGCCGATCGAGACCTCCGGCGTCCCCTGGACGTCGAGGTTCTGCTCGATCGCCTCGACCGCCCGGTTCTCCGCCTCGGCGGCCGCGACGCGGTCGGCGACGACCACCCCGGCCCCCAGGACCACGACGACGACCAGCCCGATCATCGGGCCACGGGCACTCACCTGGCGCTCACAGTCGCGCTGCGGGTGTCGGGGTCACGCGCCCACGGTAGGGGTCGGGGGCGCTTCCCACATCCGCTGTGCGCGGCGCTGCCGCCGTCTCGGGCTCAGGGGCGCGTCTCGCAGCCGACGCCGTCGCCGTCGCGGTCCAGGTGTGTCGCGTACCCGGGGTCGGCGGCGTGCACCGGGGCCGCACCCGCCGCCCACGCCTCCGCACAGCTGGCGTACGCGACGGCCGCCGGCGCCGGTGCGGGGGGCGGTTCCAGGGCCGTGGGCGCGGCTGTCGGCGGCACCGCGGAGCCGGCGGGCAGCGGCTCGTCGGGGCACGTCGACAGCACCGACACCATCGCGTCCCGCTCCGCCGCGGTGACCCAGAGGCCGTACGTGTACTTCACGGCGACCTGCCGTGCGACGTACGCGCAGCGGTAGGCCTTGTTCGGGGGCAGCCACGTGGCCGCGTCGCCGTCGCCCTTCTGACCGTTGAGGGGACCGTCGACCGCGAGCAGGTTCAGCGGGTCGTTGCCCAGCGCCGTGCGGCGCCCGACGTCCCACTGCTGGGCGCCCTTCTGCCACGCGTCGGACAGCGCGACCACGTGGTCGATCTGCACCGAGGCCGACGTGTCCTGGCCGCGGACGTACGCGATCGTCCTCCCGCTGTACGGGTCGGCGAGCGTGCCTGACAGGACGACGCAGTCGTGCGTCCCCGCCTTGAGCACCGCCGCGGTGAGGTCGCGCCGCAGCACGTCGTTGCGGGTGTCGCAGCCGTTGCGGTCGACGTCCTGCCACGCGGGGCCGAACTGGTCGCGGTCGTAGCCGGTCTTCGGGGCGCGGCCCTTGACCGTCAGCAGCGCGACCGTGCCGAGGGCGGAGGTCGGGTGCGCGCTCGCTGCCGCAACGGCCGCCGCGCGTGCGTCGTCACCGGCGACGGTGACGTCGGGGGCCGTGGCCGCGGCGGGCACGTCCGCGTCGGTGGTGACCGCGGCGTCCGCGTCGGGAGCGGGGGTCGCCGCTGCGCTCTCGTTCGCGGCGGCCGCGACGGCGCCCGACGACGCCACGTCCTCGCACCCGGCCGTCAGCGCGACGGCCGCGACCAGGGCGATCCCCAGCGCAGCCGCACGCACGGAGGTCCTTCGCGTCCTGCTCACGCCATGAGCCATCGACACGTCCGCGACCGTGTCTCAGCCGTCGGGCGGACGTCACATCCGGCCGCTCGGGGAGGCGCGGCGATGTGCCCCAACCGAGACCAAACTCTGTGGCGTCTGTCACACCGCCGACCTAGCCTGGGCACAAGCGTTCGAACGAAGGACCGCACGATGGGGTGGCTGCTTCTGCTGGTTGTCCTCTTCGCCCCGGCGCTCGTGTTCAGCGCGCTGTGGGCCCTGTTCCCCAGCGCCGACGAGCCGCCGAGGTGGCGGGTCGCGCTCGCCGTCCGGCTGGAGCAGCTGGCCGGACGCCTGCGCCACCGCAAGCCGCCCGAGTACGACCCGTTCGCGACGCTGCGCGTGCAGGAGCGGCTCGGGGTCGTGGCTGACCACGTGCGTGCGCTCGAGCTCGACCCGCGGACGTTCGCCCGCGCCGAGCGGATCATCGCGTCGCAGCTGGCGTACGACCAGCTGCTCGCCGAGGCGTGCCAGCTGGCGGGCGTCGAGGTGGAGCAGCGCGCCAAGGGCGACCCGGCCGAACGGTTCCGCGAGGAGGTCGAGCTCGCGTCCCGCGGCTGGACCTGGTGAGCCGCCTGACCAGGTTCGTGGAGTGCGGCTGACGGCCGGGCCGGGAGCGGGGACGCGGACGGGCGCGGGTCAGCCGGCACGGACGACGAGTGTGCTGGGTCCCTGCGGGGTGGGTCGCACCTCCACGCGGTCCGCGATCGACTGCTTGAGGGCCTCGACGTGGCTCACGACGCCGACGGTCCGCCCACCCGCACGCAGCCGCCCGAGCTCGGCGAGCACCTGGTCGAGGGTGTGCGGGTCGAGGGACCCGAACCCCTCGTCGACGAACAGCGTGCCGAGGTCCACGCCCCCGGCCTCGGCGGTGACGACGTCGGCCATGCCGAGCGCGAGGCACAGCGACACGTAGAACGTCTCCCCGCCGGACAGCGATCGCGGGTCGCGCGCCTGCTCGGTGTGGTGGTCGAGCACCCGCATCGCGAGCCCCGTGTTGCGGGAGCGGACGTCCTCCTTCTCGTCGGACCGCTCGAGCTCGTACCGCCCGTCGGACATGACGAGCAGCCGCTCGTTCGCCGCGGCGACCACGTCCTCGAACCGCCGCATCAGCACGAACGTCGCGAGCGACAGGCCCTTGCCGTTGTCCCCGCCGTTGCCCGCCGCGAGCCCGGCCATCCTGATCACAGGAGCGGCGTCGCGCAGGCGTCGCACCAGGACACCCGCGGCGGTGCGCACGGCGTCACCGGCACTCGCGGCGGCCTCGGCGCGGTCGGCCGCGAGCGACGCGACGGCGGCGGCCGCGTCGGCGGCGGCACGTGCTTCCCGCTCGGCGTCTTGCGCAGCCGCGAGATCCACCGAGGCATCGTCCGCGAGGGCCGCGAGCGCGGGCTCGGCGAGACCCGCGGCGACCCGGTCGACCGCCGACCCGTACGCGGCGACGAGCGACGCGAGCTCGGCCAGCACGTCGGAGGGCACGAGGGCGTCCCGGGCGGCCGTGGCCGACTCGAACCCGGCCTCGGCGAGCCCGGCGGCGAGCTCCGCGTCGCGAAGCGCGGCGTGCTCGGCGGCGGCGTCCCGTTCGGCGAGGGCCGCGAGCAGGTCGGCCGTCACCTCGACACGCTCCTCGAGCGCGGCGTGCCGGGCAGCGACGGTCGGGTGGTCGGCCCGGGCGGTGATGACCTCGGTCTCCGCGGTGCTCAGCAGCGCCCGCTCGGCGTCGAGCGTGGCAGCGCGTGCGGTGCGCTCCTGGTCCCGGGCGGTGCGGGCCTCCTGCCGGGCACGCGTGACCTCGTCGAAGCCGTCGACCTCAGGGGCGAGCCGGGCGGCGTCGGCGACGTGCGTCCGGCACTCGTCGAGCCGCGCCGTGGCCGCCGCGACGGCCTCCACGGCCGACGCCTCGGTCGCGTCACCGACACGGGCGACCAGGCCGGTCACCCGCTCCCGGAGCACGTCCACGTGCGAGCGCGCCTCGGTCAGCACAGCCTCGGCCGCGGACCGGGCGCGCTCGGCGAGCTCGACCTGGGCGGCCGACACGTGGTCCGCACCGAGCACGGCCTTGTCGGGGTGGTCGACGCCGCCGCACACCGGGCACGGTTCACCGTCGGTCAGCGACGCCGCGATCTCCCCGGCGAGGCCGGCGATGCGGGCCTGCCGCAGGTCCCGCTCGCGCTCGACCGCCGCCACGGCGTCCCGTGCCGCCGCCGCGCAGGCGTCCTCGGCGCCGGCCAGCGAGGTGCGGGCCAGCCCGAGCGCCTGGACGGCGTCCCGCAGCTCGACGGCCGACCGCAGCGCGGCCTCGTGCTCGCCCAGCCGCGCCGCCGCGGTCCGCGCCGCGTCGAGCCGAGCTGCCAGCGCCTCCCGCTCGGCGGGCCGACCCGCGAGCCACTCGTCGTGCGCGGCGACCTCCGCGGCCAGGTCGTCGAGCTCGTCGAGCCCGGCGCGCAAGGCCCTGCGCCGCTCCTCGAGCCCGGCCTCGACGGCGACGACCCGCACGAGCACGGCCGCGTCGGCGACCGCCTGCCGGTGCGCGTCGGCGAGCCGCAGCCGCAGCCCCTCGGCGTCAGACCCGTGCCCTGCCATGCGGTCGGCGTCCGGCGCGGGCCCGCTCGGACCATCGGGGCGCGACGTCGCACGGCCGGATCCACCCGTGCCCGTCGCGGTCCCTCCAGCGGGACCCACGAG
>NZ_JAGIBD010000030.1 GCF_017744555.1 Cellulomonas sp.
GAGCTGCCCGGCGGACACACGAACGGCCCCGAGCCGAAGCTCGGGGCCGTTCGTGCTCGCTGTCTCAACGAGTGTCCGGAGGGGGACTTGAACCCCCACGCCCTTTCGGGCACTAGCACCTCAAGCTAGCGCGTCTGCCATTCCGCCACCCGGACGGGTGGGACCGTCGGAAGCCCGTGGGCTCCCTCAGGTGCGGCATGAAAGATAGCACGGTGCGGCGCGCAGGCATGCATCGGCCCAGCGGTGCAGACTGGCGGCTACGGCACCCCGGAGGCCACCGGCTGCCACCACCTCACGCACAGCCGGGAGCCCAATGTCCGACCTGAGCAGCATCTCCGCCAGCCGGCCGCCCGCGGGCCGGAAGGTGGCGGGTGCTCGCCGGAACCCGAACGCGTACGGGATCGAGCACACGGCTCCGCGGTGGCTGCGGAACATGGCGGGCGTCTCGTGGCGGCTGCTCGTCGTGGTCGCCGCCGTCGGGCTGATCTTCTACGCGACGTCGCGGGTGCAGCTGCTGTTCATCGCGGTGTTCCTCGCGTTCGTGTTCACGGCGGTGCTGCGGCCGTTCGTCGAGGTGCTGTCGCGCTTCATGTGGCGCGGGCTGGCCACGGCGTTGTCGATCCTCGGCGGGATCCTGTTCTTCGTCGGGCTGCTCACCTACGTGGCGTACTCGATCGCGAACCAGTGGAAGGACCTCACCGAGCAGTTCAGCGACGGCATCGGTCAGATCACCGACTTCCTGGAGAACGGTCCGCTGCCGTTCAAGATCACGAACGAGCAGATCGCCGAGTGGATCAGCACGGCGCAGCAGTGGGTACAGGACCACGCGGGTGACCTCGCCGGTCAGGCGGCCGCCGGGGCGGGGTCGGTCGTCGAGATCTTCACGGCGCTGGCGCTGGCGATCTTCTGCACGATCTTCTTCCTCGCGCGCGGCCGCGAGATGTGGACGTGGTTTCTCAACCAGCTGCCCGTCCGGGCACGCGAGACGTGGAAGACCGCGGGCGGGGCGGGCTGGTACACGTTCTCGGGCTACACGCGCGGCACGGTGATCATCGCGGTCACGGACGGCATGCTCGCGTTCATCCTGCTGACGGTCCTGCAGGTGCCCCTGTCCGCACCGCTCGCGGTGCTCGTCATGATCGGTGCGTTCATCCCGCTGGTCGGTGCGCCGGCGGCGATGATCATCGCGATGATCGTGGCGCTGGCCGCGAACGGGCTGCTGTCCGCGGCGCTCGTCGGTCTCGGCATCGCGCTCATCGGCCAGCTCGAGGGGCACGTGCTGCAGCCGTTCGTCATGGGCAAGCAGGTGTCGTTGCACCCCGTGGTCGTCGCGCTCGCCGTGACGTGCGGGACGCTGACCGCCGGGATCCTCGGCGCGATCATCGCCGTGCCGCTGGTCGCGGTGGTGTGGGCGATCTTCTCCCGGCTGCGGACGCTGGAGCCGCCGATGGAGGAGGACGAGGCGGACGACGACGTCGAACCCGTCGACGACACCGAGAAGATCGACGACAAGGCCTCCGTCAAGGAGCCCTGAGGGTCACTGGAAGTCGCGCGACGAGCTCCGCACCCGCAACGACATCGGGACCAGGTGCTCCGCGACGAGGTTCGTCGCGCCGTCCTGCCGCTCCAGCCGGCCCCGCACGACGAGCGCCTTCGACGTGCGTGCGACCCGCCGGAACCGCTGCCACAGGCCCGCCGAGCAGACGATGTTGAGCAGCCCCGTCTCGTCCTCCAGTGACAGGAACGTCACCCCGCCCGCGGTCCCTGGCCGCTGCCGGTGCGTCACGACCCCGGCGACGGCCACCCGGCGGCCGATCTCGTGGCGGTACGCCTCCTCGACGCGCAGCACCCCTGCGGCGTCGAGGCCCTCCCGGACGAACTGCGTCGGGTAGGAGTCGACGGACACGCCAGTCGCCCACACGTCAGCCGTCGCGACCTCGACGTCGCTCAGCCCCGGCAGCATCGGCGCCGCGACCCCCACCGAGACGCCGTGCAGCGTGTCCGGTCCCTCCTGCGCGAGCGCCCCGGCCGCCCACAGAGCCTCCCGGCGCGTGACGCCGAGGCAGTCGAGCGCCCCGGCGGTGGCGAGCGCCTCGAGCTGACCGGTGGTCAGCTGCACCCGGCGCACCAGGTCCCGCAGGTCCGCGAACGGGCCGCGCTCCCGGCGCTCGTCGACCAGGCGCTGCGCGACGTCCTCCCCCACCGACCGCACCGAGGCCAGCCCCAGCCGCACCGCGAGCGACCGGCGGACGTCGGACGCGACCGACGTCCGCACACCCGCCGCCGGCGCCCGGCCCGTGCCGCTGGGTGACGGGACCAGCAGCGGCTCGCCACCCTCGGGCGTCGGTCCGGTGCGCTCCACGCACGCCTGCACGTCGGACACCTGCACGTCGGGACGCAGCACCTCGACGCCGTGCCGGCGGGCGTCCGCCGACAGGCTCTGCGGCGAGTAGAAGCCCATGGGCTGCGCCGCGAGCAGCCCCGCGTAGAACGCGGCCGGGTGGTACACCTTCAGCCAGGCGCTCGCGTACACGAGGAAGGCGAACGAGTACGCGTGCGACTCCGGGAAGCCGAAGTCGGCGAACGCCTTGAGCTTGTCGAAGATCTGCAGACCGACGTCGCGGCTGATGTCGTGCTTCGCCATCCCCGACAGCAGCCGCTCCTTGAGCGCCTCCATCCGTTCCGTCGACCGCTTCGAGCCCATCGCCCGGCGCAGCTGGTCGGCCTCCGCCGGGGTGAAGTCCGCGACGTCGATCGCCATCTGCATGAGCTGCTCCTGGAACAGCGGCACGCCCTTGGTCTTCGCGAGCGACTTCTCCAGCAGCGGGTGCAGGTAGCTCACAGGCTGCCGGCCGTGCGCACGCTCGATGTACGGGTGCACCGAGCCGCCCTGGATGGGCCCGGGGCGGATGAGCGCGACCTCGATGACGATGTCGTAGAACGTGCGCGGCTGCAGGCGCGGCAGGGTGCCCATCTGCGCGCGGGACTCCACCTGGAACACCCCGACGGTGTCCGCGGCGCTCAGCAGGTCGTAGACCTTGGGGTCCTCGTCGGGCAGGTCGTGCAGGTCGAGCTTGCGGCCCTCGTGCTGCTCGATGGACGTGAACGCGATCCGCAGCGCGGTGAGCATGCCGAGGCCCAGCAGGTCGAACTTCACCAGCCCCGCGTCGGCGCAGTCCTCCTTGTCCCACTGCAGCACCGTGCGACCCGGCATCCGCGCCCACTCGACGGGGCACACCTCGATGACCGGGCGGTCGCACATCACCATGCCGCCCGAGTGGATGCCCAGGTGACGCGGCAGGCGCAGGAACCGGTCGGCCAGGTCGATGACGTGCGCGGGGATCTCGTCGAGGTCGCTCGCCGCCGGGGGCAGGAGCGCAGGGACGACGTCGTGCCCGTCGGCCGTCGCCAGGCCCGGCACCTCGGTGCCCTTGGGGGCGCGCAGCACGGTGCGCTCCGCCGGCCTCGGGGCCAGCGGCGCCGGGGGCGGCTCCCACGTGTGACCCCACATCGACGCCCGGTTGCGCGTGCGCTCCTGCCGCGGCGTGGTGATCGAGGTCGGCGGCGCCGTCACCGGACCGACATGCCCGGCGTGCGGGCGGGACCGTCGTCCGCCGTAGCCCAGGGTCGGGGTCCACGTCGCCTCGCTCGCGCCATGCGCCGGGTCGGGTTCTGGGGGCGCCGCCGCCTGCGTCACCGCGGGCGACGGGCGCAGGCTCCCCCAGCGTTCGATGGACGACGCCCACGCGTCCTGCTGCCCGGCGTCGTAGCCCAGCGCTCGTGCGGCGTCCCGCACGGCCGACCGCGGCCGGTAGGAGATGACGTTCGCGACCTGAGCGGCGTGCGTCCGGCCGTGCTTCGCGTAGACGTACTGGATGACCTCCTCGCGGCGCGCGGACTCGATGTCGACGTCGATGTCCGGCGGCCCGTCCCGCTCGGGGGCGAGGAACCGCTCGAACAGCAGCCCGTGCTTGACGGCGTCGACCGCGGTGACGCGCAGCGCGTAGCAGACGGCCGAGTTGGCGGCCGACCCGCGGCCCTGCGCGAGGATCCCGTTGTCCCGGCAGAACTTCACGAGGTCGTAGACGACGAGGAAGTACCCGGGGAACCCGAGGTCCTCGATCACGGTGAGCTCGTGCGCGAGCTGCCGGTACGCCCCGGGCACACGTTCGTCCTCCGGCGGCCCGTACAGCTCGAGCGCCCCCTGACGGACGAGCTCGCGCAGCCAGGTGGCCTCGGTGTGCCCGGGGGGCACCGGGTACGGGGGCAGCTCGGGGGCGACGAGCGACAGGTCGAACGCGCACTCGGCCGCCAGGTCCGCCGCCGTGGTCACTGTCGACGGGTACCGGCGGTGCAGCGCGAGCATCTCGGCGGCCGACCGCAGGTGCGCCATCGGGCCGCCGGGCAGCCAGCCGTCGAGGTCGTCGAGCGACGAGCGCGCCCGCACCGCCGCGAGCGCGGCCCCCAGGTCGGCGTCGCGCGGGGTCGCGTAGTGCACGTTGCCGGTCGCGACGAGCGGCAGGCCGGCGTCGGTGGCGAGCCGGGCGAGCGCGTCGGCCCGCTCCGAGTCGTACGCGTCGCCGGTCGCGGTGACCTCGACCGCGACGTTGTCACGCCCGAACAGCGCGACGAGCCGGTCGAGCTCGGTCCGGGCCGCGTCGAGCCCGCCGGGTGCGACCCCGGCGACGCTCGACGGGTCCCCTCCGGCGAGCGCCCGCCGCACCGCGCCCTTGCGGCAGCCGGTGAGGACGAGCCACTGCCCGTTCGCGTTCGCAGCGAGCTCGTCGAGCCGGTAGTCGGCCGCCCCCTTCTCCCCCGTGCGCAGGTGCGCCTCGGCGATCGACCGGGACAGCGCCCGGTACCCGTCCGGCCCGCGAGCCAGCACCAGCAGGTGGGACGCACGCGCGTCGGGGATGCCCGTCGGCAGGTCCAGGACGGGCAGGCCCGGCGTGGCGCGCGTGCGCTCGTTCGGGTGGCGACGGCCGTCCGGTGCAGGCAGGTGGAGCTCCGCGCCGAACACCGTGGGCATGCCGACGGCCTTGGCGGCCTGGCTGAACCGGACGATGCCGTAGAGCCCGTCGTGGTCGGTGACCGCGAGCGCGGTCAGGCCCAGGCGTGCGGCCTCGGCGGCGAGCTCCTCGGGCTGGCTGGCGCCGTCGAGGAAGCTGAACGCGGAGTGCGCGTGCAGCTCGGCGTAGCGGGGCCGCCCGTGCGACGAGCCCGTGGCCCGGTCGGTGGCCCGGTCGGTGGCCCGGTCGGTGGCCCGGTCGGTGGCACGGTCGGTGGCACGGTCGGCAGCCGGACGGTCAGTCATAGGTCGCCTCGCACGTCCACCCCTGGGCGCCGCAGGCGAGGAGCAGCGCACGCCCGTCGTCGAGCATCACCTGCACGTGAGCCCGCAGCACCGTGCCGTTGCCCGCCTCCGCGGTCCACCACCGCGCGCCGAGCAGCCACGGCCCGGCCCACCCGACGACCGTCCCGACCTCCCGCTCGCCGTCGGCCGGCGACCAGCGCACGGTCGCCGGCTCTCCCTGCAGCCCGGTGCGGGCGTCGATCCGGACGGGCGCACCGAGGGCGTCCCGGACGTCGGCCTGCCGGGGCGGGCTGAGCACGGTCGCGGGTGCAGGTTCGGGCAGCCGTCCAGGCCAGGGGCGGTCCAGCGGGCGTGGCGGTTCGGTCTGCTCGCCCCACGGGCGCAGGTGCACCTGTTCGTGCACGTCGCGACCGCCCTGCAGCGTCGCGGTGAGGATGCCGGCGCCCCCGACGATGCCCTGCACGCGGTCGAGGGCGCGGTGCGCGCGCAGGTCGCCCCCCGACGGGCCACCCCACAGGCGTCCCTGCTCGGCACCGGCAGCCGCGACGTCGAGCGCGGTGACGACGAGCCGGACGAGCGTGACGGCGTGCGTGTCGTCGTCCTGCCACGGGTCCGTCACGGGGAGGTCGTCGTGCGCCCACGGGTCCTGCGAGCGGGGCCGCCGCCGCCGGGTGGCCGAGTCGTCGCGCGCACGGGCGCGGGCGGTCTCGACGGCCGTGGTGGACAGCCAGCTCTCGAGCTGCCAGCGGATCCGGTCGGTGATGCGGGCGGGGGTCAGGCCGCCCCAGCCGCCGAGGTCGGTGCGCCACGTCCGCACCAGGTCGGTGCCCTCGTCGGTGCGCGCGGCGATCTGCAGGCGGCCGCACGTCACGGACTGCCGGACGAGCAGCTCGTGCAGCTCCTCGGCGAGGCGGCGGCCCGCGAACGTGGCGGTGTCGACGCGGTCGACGGGCGGGTCGAGCTCGGTGCCGACCTCGAGGTCGGGCTCGGGCCGACGACGGGCGGGCGGTCGCTCGTCGTCCCCGCGCGCGAGCGTCTGCGCCCACGTGCCGAGCCGGCCGAAGCGGGCGTGCACGTCGGCCGGAGGCAGCGCGGCGAGCTGGCCGAGGGTGCGCAGGCCGAGCCGGTGCAGCAGGTCGACGAGCTCGGCGACCTGCGCGGCCACCTCGTCCGTGACGGCGGCGTGCACGAGCTCGGTGACGCCGAGCGGCGCGAGGAACGCGGGCGACGACCCGGGCGGCACCACGGCACCCGTGCGCGCGGCGAGGACGGCCGCGAGCAGCCCGTCGGCGGTCCCGACCGCGCACTCGTGCCCCGACCCGGCGGCGACGGCGTCGACCAGCCGCTCGGCCAGGCCGTCCTCCGACCCGTGGTACCGGCTGGCCCCGCCCGCGGGGAGCAGCAGCAGCCCGGCGCGGACCACCTCGATGCCGGCCACGACCGTCTCGGCGGCGGCCGCGACGGGCTCGAACAGCCGCACGTCCCGCGCGTCGTCGGCCGCGAGCAGGACGAGCTCGGGGCAGCAGCCCTGCGCCTGTCGCCGGCGCATGCCGCGCCGGACCCCCTCCGCGCGGGCGAGGGCGGAGACGGCGGTGACCCGCTGCCCGTCGTGCACCGCGGCGGGCAGGTGCGCGGGCACGTCCTCGGCGGTGACCGCGGCGACGACCGGCCAGTCGGGCACCCACAGCACGGTGGTGCGCGTGCTCATCCGACGAGCCTCAGCCCTGGGGCCTGCGTCGACGGCGTGTCGGCGTCGGCCCGCCCGACCGCCACGAGGTCGTCCGCCGCCCCGAGCGGCAGCGTGAGGTCGGTCGACACGGGCGGCGCCGAGCTTCCCCGGCCCGACCGCGTGACCCGCAGCTCGTGCGTGCGCAGCCGCCCGTCCCCCGCCCCCGCACCGGTCCAGCGGCCGGCCTCGACCGTGAGGACCGTCGAGGCGCCCGGCCACTCGACGGTCGACAGCAGCACCGCGCCGCGGTCCCGGGCCCGGGCGGACAGCCGACGGCGGTCCGCGTCCGTCAACGCCGCCTCGGGTCCGACGACCACCACGTCCATGCCGTCGACGAGCGCCGCCACGACCGTGGGGGCGTCGGCACCGGGACGCGGGACGACCGCGAGCCGGTCGAGCGCGACCCCGGCCTGTGCGGCCGCGAGCAGCCCGACGGTCGGCTGACCCACCACGGCCGCCCAGGACCCGCCGGCGCACGCGTGCGCGAGCACGGTCAGCACGAGCGACGTGGACCCGAGCACCGCGGTGGTGGCGCCGCGCCGCAGGCCGTCGGGCAGCAGCGGCAGCAGCGGCGGCGGGACGGGCATGGCCGGACGTTCGGTGGTGATGAGGCTCGTGGGCCGGGCGGTCGGTGCGTCCTCGTCCGGGAGCGGCTCGACGAGCGCGAGGACGGGGTGCTCGTCCTCCGCGGTGGGGCCCTCCGCGACCGGACCGGCAGCCGGCTCGACGGCGGGACGAGCAGCGGGCTCGATCGCGGGACGGGCACCGGCGGCGACCGCAGGACGGGCAGCGGCGGCGACCGCGGAAGTGGCGACCGGCGCGTCTCCCCCGGTCCCCACCCGGGTGCTGCGTGCCCCGGTGCGCAGCTCGGCCCGGGCCAGCACGGCACGCGCGAGAGCCGTGCGGTCCTCGCGGGACAGCGTGCTCGTCGACATGTCGGCCTCCTCCCGGTCCTCACCTGCGACAACGCTCTGACCTGCGGATTCACCACGATCCGGCACGATGATCGAACGTTTGTTCGAGTATCTCAGTGAACGCTGACACTCCCGCCGCTGTCAATCCGGCGGACGCCGCTCACCCGGTCAGCGGCACGCCGCTCGGCCCCACCGGGCCGCGACCTGCACTACCGTCGGTCCACGCCCGGCAGCGTCGCCGGGCACGGCCGTGGTGGGTGCACCACGAAGGAAGGACACGCATGACCGTCGTCGTGGGTCTCTACCGGCTCGCGCTGGCCGCGATCACGCTCGTCGCCCTGTTCTGGAAGCCCAGCACGGGGCTCCACCTCACCGTCGAGGACTACGTCTACTTCACCAACCAGTCGAACCTGCTCATGGCACTCGTGATGCTCTGGGGTGCGGCGACGGCGTTCACGCGACGCCCCGACCCGCCGTCGTGGCTGTTCGGCGCGGTGACGCTGTTCCTGCTCATCACCGGACTGGTGTCGTACTTCATCCTCGACCCGTCGCCTCCCGGCGAGGAGATCGTCGCGCTCGGCCTGACGAAGGCGGAGATCGTGCACCGCCTCACGCCGATCGCCACGACGCTGCACTTCGTGCTGATGGTCCCCCACCGCCGGCTGCGGGTCCGCGACGCGGCCTGGTGGCTGCTGTACCCGGTGGCGTACTGCGCGTTCACGACGGTGCGCGGCGTGGTGAGCCCGAGCAGCGACTACCCGTACGGGTTCATCGACGTGTCCGAGCTCGGCTACGGCGGCCTCCTGCTCAACGTGCTGATCTACGGCGTCGGCTTCTTCGTGCTCGGGCTCGTCGTCGTGGGCGTCGACCGACTGCTGCCCGCACGCGCTCTGCTGGGGCGTCGGGACGAGGAGGCGCCCGTGGCCTCGCCGAGCGACGTCCCGGAGCCCGCGCGATGATGTCGCGATGACCGCCTCCCTCACGCGACCGGTGGCTCCCGACCCCTACTCCCTGCTCCCGGCGGTTCCCTCGTTCGACCTGCGCAGCGACGACGTCCAGCAGGGCGAACGAGTGCCCGACGTGCACACGAACACCTCGGCCGGGCGCAACGTCTCGCCGCACCTGGCGTGGTCGGGCTTCCCGCCCGAGACGCGCTCGTTCCTGGTCACGTGCTTCGACCCGGACGCACCAGGGCCGGCCGGCTGGTGGCACTGGACGCTCGTCGACGTGCCCGCGTCCACGACCGAGCTGGCGCAGGGCGTCGGCACGCCGGACGGCGCGCGGCTGCCGCACGGGGCGTTCCAGCTCAAGGGGGACGACGGCGTCGCCGCCTATCGGGGGGCCGCGCCGCCGCCCGGCGACCAGGTGCACCGGTACTTCTTCGTGGTGAGCGCGCTCGACGTGCCGTCGCTGGGCCTCGACCGGGACACCCTGCCCGGCAAGGCCAGCACCGCGGCGGTCTTCCACACGCTCGCACGCGCGGTCCTGGTCGGCACCTACCAGACGTCGTGAGGTCGCCGGCGCGTGACGGACGTCGCGCCGCGCCCTCCCCACGGCGCGGACCGCGGTGTGCACAATGACGCCCATGCAGTTCTCCGGAGGCCTCCCCAACCACGCACGCCTGGCCGAGGACGTCGCTGCGCTCGAGTCCCTGGCCGAGTGGCTGGCGCACGTGCAGCTCGACAGCAAGACCGACCAGGAGCTCCTCGAGCGGGGCACGTTCGCGCTGGACCGCATCGCGTTCTCGTCGGGCGTGCTGATGCGCAGGCTGGCCGAGCTGAGCGAGGAGCGCGGCGCGGTGCTCGACGACGAGAACCGTGCGGTCGTGGCCCTGGCGCGCGAGCGCGGCCTGCTCGCGGCGCTGCACCAGCTCGTCGACGAGGCGGACGAGCGGCACGGCCACCGGCGCGGGCTCGTGCGGACCGCGGACCTGCGGCTGATCCTTCCGGCCGTCGACCAGTCCCGCCGGCCCACGGACGACGCGTGACTGCCGAGCCCGGCCCCACGACGTTCCTCGTCGGCGGCGCGCTCACCTGGGCGCCGGCCCTCGACCACCCGGACCTCCTCGCACCGAGCACGCTCGCGTTCCTGCGCCGCTGGGCGCAGACCGAGCCGGCCGCGGCCGAGCGGGTGCTCGTCACCGAGATCGACCCCGGCCTGGCCGACACCGCCGCCCTCACCGAGGCGTACGGGCTCCCGGCCGCGGCATCCGCGAACTGCGTGCTGGTCGCGGGTCGCCGCGAGGGTGACGAGCGCATCGCCGCCGCCGTCGTCCGGGCGACGACCCGGGCGGACGTGAACAACGCGGTCAAGCGGCTGCTCGACGTGCGCAAGGCGTCGTTCCTGCCGATGGACCGCGCGACCGCCGAGTCGGGCATGGAGTACGGCGGCATCACCCCCCTCGGACTGCCCGACACGTACCGCGTGCTGGTCGACGCCCGCGTGACGGTAGACGACCCCGACGCGGGCGGTGACGTCGTCATCGGCAGCGGCGTGCGACGCTCGAAGATCGCCCTTCCGGGGGCCCTGCTGGGCCGGGCGCCGGGTGTCGAGGTCGTCGACGGGCTCGCGCTGGCCTGAGGCCCGGCTGCCAGACTGGGCGACGTGATGCGATCCGTGCTCCCGGCAGGGGTCGAGGTCGTGGAGCACGTCGGACCCGCCCACGTCGCGCCACTGTTCCCCGACGAGGCCGTCGCGGTCGCCGGCGCCGTCCCCGCCCGCCGCGAGGAGTACGCGGCCGTCCGGGCCTGCGCCCGCGCGGCGTTGGGTCGCCTTGGCCTGCCGCCGGTGTCGGTCCCGTCCGCTCCGGACCGGGCGCCGATCTGGCCGCCGGGCATCGTCGGGTGCATGACGCACTGCGAGGGCTATCGCGCCGCCGCCGTCGCGCGCGCCGACGACTGGGCCGGCGTCGGGATCGACGCCGAGACCCTCGCCCCGCTGCCCGACGGGGTCGGCCCGCTCGTCATGAGCGACGGGGAACGGGCCGCGCTCGCCGACGTCGACCCGGCCACCTGTCCGGACCGCGTGCTGTTCTCGGCGAAGGAGTCCGTCTACAAGCTCTGGTACCCGCTGGTGCGCTGCTGGCTCGGCTTCGAGGAGGTCGAGGTGCGCCTCGGCAGCGGCACGTTCGTCGCCCGGGTCGGGCCCGACGGGCTCGGGGTCCACGAAGTGCACGGGCGGTGGGCGGTGCACAACGGGTTCGTGGTCACCGCCGTCACGCTCGGACGGGACCTCGGATGACCGTCGTCGTGCGCGTGCCCGTGCTGCAGGACGTGCCCGAGCTCGCTCGCGTCCACGTCCTGTCGTGGCGCGAGACGTACCGCGGCCTCATGCGCGACGAGGTCCTCGACGACCCGGGTCTGGTGACCTGGCGCGAGCGGTTCTGGACGGCGGCGCTCGCCGATGACCGCTACCGCGCCAACACCACCGCGGTGGCCGAACGGGACGGCGAGGTGGTGGGGCTGGCCATGGCCGGACCGCCGCTCGACGACGACGCCACGTGGGACCGGCAGCTCTACGTGCTGTACGTGTGCGCCGCGGCGCACGGGTCCGGCGCAGGCGCCGCGCTGCTGGGTGCGGTGCTCGACCCCGGCGTCCCCGCGGCCCTGTGGGTCGCGGACCCGAACCCGCGCGCGCAGGCGTTCTACCGGAAGCAGGGCTTCGCGCCCGACGGCGCGAGCCAGGTCGACGACGGCGTGCCCGAGATCCGGATGGTGCGCCGGCACCCGACGCCCTGAGCCGCACGGCCGGGAGATCGCCCGCTCGCGGTCTTCTGCGGGCGGAACCACCCCCGTAACGTGGACATTCCGGACATCGCGCTCGCGGTGCCCGTCGTCTCGTCCAGGGGGTCCTCATGTCACGTCTGCGCCGTCCGCTCGCCACCGCCGGCCTCGCCGCCACGCTGGTGCTGGGCTCCGCCGGGGCGGCCCTCGCCTGCCCGCCCGACCCGCGCTCCGACCCGACCACGTGGGAGTACGGCGGCGTCTACGACTGCTCGAGGACGACGGTCCGGCACGGCCAGCGCACGTACACCAAGCCGTCCGCGGTCGCGTTCGTCGTCATCAGGACGGGGTCGACGTACTTCGTCAGCGACCTCGGCGACGCCAACGAGGGCGACCGCACCTACACGTTCGACAAGCCGATCCGCCTCGTCATCACGTGCCTGTTCACGGACGCCTGACGCCCGGGCTCACTCACGGACCCGCGTCGCCCAGAACGCCACCGCCGCGGCGGCCGCGACGTTGAGCGAGTCGACCCCGCCGGCCATCGGGATGCGGACCACGAGGTCCGACCCGGCGACCGTCACCGGCTTGAGCCCGTGCCCCTCGGCGCCGAGCACCATCGCGAGCCGCTCGGGCGGGTCCGCGACGAGCGCGTCGAGGGTGATGGAGTCGTCGGACAGCGCGAGCGCGGCGGTGACGAAGCCGGCGTCACGCAGCTCGGAGATCCCGTCCGGCCACGGGTCGATGCGCGTCCACGGCACCTGGAACACGGTCCCCATCGACACCCGCACGGACCGCCGGTACAGCGGATCGGCGCACCGCGGCGTCACGAGCACGGCGTCGACGCCGAGTGCGGCCGCGGACCGGAAGGCGGCCCCGACGTTGGTGTGGTCGACGATGTCCTCGAGCACCGCGACCCGCCGCGCCCCGGCTCCTCCGCGCGCGCGGCGCAGCACGGACTCGACCGAGGGCAGCGCGGGGCGGTGCATGGCCGCGAGCGCACCGCGGTGCACGTGGAACCCGGTGATGGCCTCGAGCACGGGCTCCTCGGCGACGTACACGGGCACGGCGACGTCGTCGTCCGGCAGTGACGCGAGCATGCGTTCGAGGTCGGGCACCCAGCGCGGCGCGAGCAGCACGGATCGGGGGCGGTGGCCGGCGGCGAGCGCGCGGCCCAGCACCGTCGAGCTCTCCGCGATGTACAGGCCCTTGGCGGGCTCGTGCCTGGACCGCAGGGCGACGTCGGTCAGGGAGACGTAGTCGGCGAGCCGCTCGTCGGAAGGGTCGGTGACGGGCTGCAGGTCGAGACGTGGCACCGGCCTATCCTCGCAGGCGACACCATCAGCTCGACCGGGCCTCCACGCGGGCGTCGTCCCGCTGCAGCGTCGTCTCCCGCCCGGGGTGCCGCCGCCCGACGACGACGAACGCGACGAGCGCACCGGTCAGCACCACGAGCGAGGTCCACACGTTGAGCCGGACCCCGAGCAGGTGGTGCGCGGGGTCCACGCGGAGCAGCTCGATCCACAGCCGCCCGCTCGTGTAGACGACGACGGCCAACCAGAACGCACGCCCGTGCCCGAGCCGGAACTGCCGGTCGGCCCACACGACGAGCGCGGCACCGCCGAGCGTCCACACCATCTCGTAGACGAACGTCGGGTGGAACAGCGTCCCGGACGCGACCCCGGGCGGTAGGTGCGCGTCGTCGATCCGCAGCCCCCACGGCAGCGTGGTCGGACCGCCGTAGACCTCCTGGTTGAACCAGTTCCCCAGACGACCGAGGGCCTGCGCGACGAGCCACGCAGGCGCGGCGGCGTCGGCGAACGGCGGCAGCCGGACGCCCGCCCGTCGGGCGCCGATCCAGGCCCCGAGGGCGCCGAGCGTGATCGCGCCCCAGATCCCGAGCCCGCCCTCCCACACCGCGAACGCGCGCCACGGGTGGCCGCCGGGCCCGAAGTACTCGTCGGGCGACGTGACCAGGTGGTACAGCCGCGCGCCGACGATCCCGAACGGCACGGCCCAGAACACGATGTCGAGCACCGTGTCCGGGTCGCCGCCGCGGGCCTGCCAGCGGCGCCGCGCGATCCAGACGGCGACGACGATGCCGACGAGGATCGAGATCGCGTACCCGCGCACGGGCACGGGACCGAGGTGCCACACGCCCTGCGACGGGCTGGGGATCGCCGCGATGACCACGACGGGTCAGGCTAGCCGGGCGGACACCGTCCCCGCACCGGCCGTCGTCAGCGCGAACGTCGCCGACCGGTCCCCGGCAGTCACCGCGTAGTCGCCGAGGAACCCGCTGACCGGCACGCGACCGTCGGCGTCCGTGACGAGCGTCGTCGGTGCGAGCCACCAGTCCTCGCGCACGAGCTTGCGCAGCGCGTGGTAGGCGGGCTTGGGCGTCCCGTCGGGCCGGATCAGACCCGCGGGTGCGTTGAGCCACGCACCCGTGTCGGGCAGACCCCAGTACGTCGACCCGTGCACCGACGGGTGCGACATCAGGGTGCGGTAGTGCCGGACGATCTCGTCGGCCTGCCGCTCCTCCCCCTCGGGCGTCGACGGCCAGGAGTCGACCTGGTGGTCGTTGAGGTCCTCGATCTCCGGGGGCATGAGCTCGCCGGACAGCAGCGTCGACTCCGTGAAGTGGATCGGCAGCCCGAAGCGGGAGAACCGCTCGAGGATGCGTAACGTCTTCTCCTCGCCCCAGTACCCCTGGTGCATGTGGCTCTGCAGACCGAGCACGTCGACCTGGATGCCGGCCTCGATGACGCCCTCGATGAGGCACTCGTACGCGGTCGACATGTCGAAGTCGTTGAGCAGCAGCGTCGCACCCGGGTTGGTCTCGCGTGCCGACTCGAACGCGAGCTTGATCATGTCGAGGCGTCCGCGCTCCCACGCGAGCCGCGTGATCCCGTTGTCCTCCTTGTCGAAGACGGGCATGATCACGACCTCGTTGATCGCGTCCCACGTGTCGATGAGGCCGGCGAAGTCGCGGACGTCGCGGTGGATGCGGTCGCGCTGCGCCTGCTCGATCTCGTCGACGGACAGCTCGAGGAGCCACTGCGGCTGCACGGTGTGCCAGACGAGCGGGTGCCCCTTGAGGCGCACGCCCCGGTCGGCGAACCACTGCGCGGTCCGTAGGAGGCCGGCGGTGCGGGGCTTGCCGCGCTCGGGCTCGAACCGTCCCCAGTAGAACGGCAGCGTCGCGGCGTCGAACAGGTCGAGCCACTGGTCGGCGAGCTGCTCGGTGGCGGCGTCCGACGCGCCGTTCGCGTGGCCGATGAGCTCGAACCCGGTGCACCCGAACAGGAACGCGTGCCGACGCTGCTCGACGACGACGGGCGTGTCGGCGAGCGGCCGCCCGTCGGGCCCGAGCACGGTCAGGGTGACGTCCGCGACGCGGTGCTGCAGGGTCGGGTCGGCCGCGCCCAGAGGGGCGTGGTCCAGGTGGTGGTGCATGCCGTGCTCCTCCAGGTGTGGTCGACGCCTCACCTTGCCAGACGTGGAAACCGTTATCGAACCGCGTCCGGCACCGGGGTGGTCTCCGCCGCCCCCGCAGCGAGCAGCCGACGCTGCGCCCGCCCGCCCACGGATGCAGCGGCGGCGCCGAGCAGCGCGACGACCGGGACCACCACGAACGCCTGGTGGGCGCCGACGGCGTCGGCCAGCGCCCCGAGCGCGAACGGCGCGACGCCGACCGCGACGCTCCCCGCGAAGGTCGCACGGCCCTGCGCCCGGTCGCCGGAGCCCGAGGCGGTGGCGAGCAGGAGCGAGATCGACAGCGGGTACTGCGCTCCGTAGCCGAGGCCGGCGACGACCAGCCCCGCGATCGCGACACCCGGCGACGTGGCGGTCCACAGCACCGCCCAGCCGACGATCGAGACGAGGAACGACCCCGCGAGCAGCAGCGCGGGTGACACCCGGAGCGACACCGGCCCGACGACGAACCGGATCGCCGCCATGCCGAGCACGAGGCCGGCCGTCGTGGCCGCCGCGATCCCGGCACCGGCGCCCGTCTGCTCGCGCACGAGGTCGGTGGACCAGTAGGTCGTGGCGAACTCCAGCGAGACGCCCGCGACGAGCGACGCGAGGAAGCACCAGGCGGGGATCCGCGCCAGGCGCCGCGACCGCTCGGCGGCATCGTCGACGACCTGGGCGTCGAGGGACACGCCGTCGGGCGGCGTCGCGGCGGGCAGGTCGACGACGACCGCCTCCTCGGACGCCCGCCGTCGGTCGCGCGGCGGCGTCATCGCCCCGCCGACGGGCAGCCGGGAGTAGAGCAGGGCGCTCGCCACGGCGAGCACAGCCGTCACCGCGACCGCGGGCCGCCACCCCCAGCCGAGCGCGACGGTCGCACCGACCGCGAGCGGACCGACCAGCCCGACGCTCGCGCCGACCCCGTTCGCCTCGGTCACGGCAGCGGACGCGGCGGGTCCGTGGTGCACGACCAGCCCGGGCTGGGCGGACGCGATCGCGACGTTGCCGCCGAGGGACAAGAACAGCATCGCGGTCAGGCTCCACGCGAGGCCGGGGGCCGCGAGGATCGCGACGATGCCGGCCGCGACGAGCAGGCACGACGACACGAGCGCGGACCGTCGGCCCCGGGTCCGCACGAGCCAGGGAGCGACGAACGCGGCGGCGATCCCGCCGACCGCCATGGCCGTCCCGTGCAGGCCCGCCTGCGCGCTGCTGATGCCGAGGTCGTCGGCGAGCAGCGGCACGCTCGGGTTGAAGCTGTAGAGCAGCCAGCCCCACACGATGAAGCTGCCGTACAGGGTGACCGTGAACCGGTCACGTCGCAGGCGCGGGGTGGGTGGTGCCATGCGCGCAGACTACGTGCCGTCCGGCGCCGTCCCGAGGCCCGAGGTCCCGGGGTGGCGCCGGACGGGTGAACGTCACTCGACGGGCGACACCGCCGCCGCGAACTGGCTCGCGTACAGCCGCGCGTACGCGCCCTCGGCGGCGAGGAGCTCGTCGTGCGAACCCTGCTCGACGATCGCGCCGTGCTCCATCACGAGGATCACGTCGGCGTCCCGGATGGTCGACAGCCGGTGCGCGATGACGAACGACGTCCGCCCGGCCCGCAGCGCGTTCATGGCCTGCTGGACGAGCACCTCGGTGCGGGTGTCGACCGAGGACGTCGCCTCGTCGAGGATGAGGATCGACGGGTCGGCCAGGAACGCGCGCGCGATGGTGAGCAGCTGCTTCTCCCCCGCCGACACGTTCGAGCCCTCGTCGTCGACCACCGTGCCGTAGCCGTCGGTGAGCGTGCGCACGAACCGGTCGACGTGCGTCGCCTCGGCCGCCGCGACGATCTCCTCGTGCGTGGCGCCGTCGACGCCGTACGCGATGTTCTCCGCGAGCGTGCCGCCGAACAGCCACGTGTCCTGCAGCACCATGCCCATCTGCGAGCGCAGCGCGTGCCGGGTCATGTCGCGCGTGTCGACGCCGTCGAGCGTGATCCGCCCGGAGTCCACCTCGTAGAACCGCATGAGGAGGTTGACGAGCGTCGTCTTGCCCGCGCCCGTCGGCCCGACGATCGCGATCGTCTGCCCGGGCTCGGCCACCAGCGACAGGTCCTCGATGAGCGGCTTGTCCGGCGAGTAGCTGAACGCCACGTTCTCGAACGCGACCCGCCCCCGCACGGGCTGGTCGGGCGTGACCGGCTCGGCCGGGTCCGGGTCCTGCTCGGGCGCGTCGAGCAGCGCAAACACCCGCTCGGCGGACGCGACGCCGGACTGCAGCAGGTTCGCCATCGACGCGATCTGGTTGATCGGCTGGCTGAACTGCCGCGAGTACTGGATGAACGCCTGCACGTCACCGAGCGACATCGTGCCGGACGCGACCCAGAGGCCGCCGACGACGGCGACGATCAGGTAGTTGACGTTCGACACGAACCCGAGCGCCGGCTGGATCGTCCCGGAGATGAACTGCGCCTTGAAGCTCGACTGGTACAGCTTCTCGTTGCGCTCGGCGAACACCTCGGCGGCCTCCTGCTGCCGGCCGAAGACGGTGACGAGCGAGTGCCCCGTGTACATCTCCTCGATGTGCGCGTTGAGCTGACCGGTCTGCGCCCACTGGTCGATGAACTGCGGCCGCGACCGCTTCGCGATCATGGCGGCGATCCACACCGACAGCGGCACCGTGACGAGCGCGATGAGCGCGAGGAGCGGCGAGATCCAGAACATCATCGCGAGCACGCCGACGACGGTGAGCACCGACGTGATGAGCTGCGACAGCGTCTGCTGGAGCGACTGGGCGACGTTGTCGATGTCGTTCGTGACCTTGCTCAGCAGCTCGCCGCGCGGCTGGCCGTCGACGTAGCTGAGCGGCAGCCGCGACAGCTTGGCCTCGACCTTCTCGCGCAGCGTGTAGACGGTCCGCTGGACGACGCCCGCGGTGAGCCGGCCCTGGATCCAGCCGAACAGGAACGCCCCGAGGTACACGAGGAGCACGACGAGCAGGATGGTGCGCAGCTGGTCGAAGTCGATGCCCTGGCCGGGCACCACGTTCATGCCCTGGAGCATGTCGGCCTGCTGGTCCTGTCCCTGCGCCCGCAGTCCGGCGACGGCCTGCTCCTTCGTGATGCCCGCGGGCAGCAGCCGCCCGGCGACGCCGTCGAAGATCACGTTGGTCGCGTTGCCCAGCAGCTTGGGCCCGATCACGGACAGGGTCACCGACGCCACGGCGAGCACGACGACGCCCACGAGGACGAGCCGCTCGGAGCGCAGCTCGCGCAGGAACCGGGCACCGGAGCCGCGGAAGTCCATGGACTTCTCGGTGGGCATGCCCGCCGCACCCATCCAGGCCGCGGGGCCGCCGCGAGGACCGGGTCGGCCGCCGGTGCCGGGGCGGGGTGCCACCGGGGCGGCGGGACGCTGGCCGCTCATGCTGCCTCCTCCGCGCTGACCTGCGAGTACACGATCTCGCGGTACGTCTCCGACGACTCCAGCAGCTCGCGGTGCGTACCGACGCCCACGACGGCGCCGTCCTCGAGCACGACGATCTTGTCGGCGTGCCGGATCGTCGCGACGCGCTGCGCGACCACGAGCACCGTCGCGTCGCGGGTCTCCGGGACGAGCGCCGCCCGCAGGGCCGCGTCGGTCGCGTAGTCGAGCGCCGAGAACGAGTCGTCGAACAGGTAGATGTGCGGTCGTCGGACGAGCGCTCTCGCGATCGCGAGCCGTTGCCGTTGGCCGCCGGACACGTTGGTGCCGCCCTGCGTGATCGGCGCGTCGAGCCCGCCGTCCAGCTCCTCGACGAACGACCGTGCCTGCGCGACCTCCAACGCGTGCCAGAGCTCGTCGTCGGACGCGCCCGGCCGGCCGTACTCGAGGTTCGAGCGTACGGTCCCGGCGAACAGGTACGGCTTCTGCGGCACGATCCCGACCTGCGACCACAGGTCCTCGGGATCGAGGTCCCGCACGTCGACGCCGTCGACGAGCACCGCACCCTCCGTGACGTCGAACAGGCGCGGCACGAGGTTGAGCAGCGACGTCTTCCCGGATCCCGTGGACCCGATGATCGCGGTCGTCTTGCCGGGCTCCGCGACGAGGTCGACGGAGTGCAGCACGGCCTCCTCGGCCCCCGGGTAGCGGAACTCGACGCCGCGCAGCTCCAGCAGGCCCGGCCGCACGCGCCGCAGCGGCTGCGCCTCGACGGGCGGGAGGACGGACGTGTCCGTCGTGAGCACCTCGCCGATGCGCTCGGCGGACACGACGGCGCGCGGCACCATCACGAACATCATCGTCGACATCATCACCGCGAAGAGGATGTAGGCGATGTAGCTGAGGAACGCCGTGAGTGCCCCGATCTGCATCGAGCCGTCGTCGATGAGCCGCGCGCCGAACCACAGCACGAGCACGCTCGTCACGTTGAGCACGAGCATGACGACGGGAAACATCAGCGCCATCAGCTGTCCGGTCTTGAGCGAGGCGTCGTACAGGTCGCGGTTGGCGGTCGCGAACCGCGCCGACTCGCGCTGCTCCCGGACGAACGCCCGCACGACCCGGATGCCCGCGATCTGCTCGCGCAGCACCCGGTTGATCGCGTCGATGCGCTTCTGCATGGACCGGAAGTAGGGCACCATCCGCGACACGATGAGGCCGATGACGACGGCCAGCACCGGCACGGCGAACAGCAGCGTCGCCGAGAGCTGGGCGTTCTCCCGCAGCGCCATCACGACGCCGCCGACCAGCATGATCGGCGCCATGATCATGAAGGTGAACGTCATGAGCGTCACCATCTGCACCTGCTGCACGTCGTTCGTCGTGCGCGTGATGAGCGTGGGTGCGCCGAACTTGCCGACCTCCTGCGCCGAGAACGTCTGGACGTGCCCGAACAGCCGCGCGCGGACGTCACGGCCGAACGCCATGGCGGCCTTGGCGCCGAAGTAGACGGCGACGATCGCGCACACCACCTGGACGAGGCTCACGGCGAGCATCACGCCGCCGAGCCGCATGATCTCGCCGGTGTCACCGGTGACGACGCCGTCGTCGATGATGCGCGCGTTGAGGCTGGGGAGGTACAGCGTCGCCATCGTCTGCACGAGCTGCAGGACGACGACCGCGGTCACGGCGCCGCGGTACGGGCGCAGGTGCTCGCGGAGCAGCCGGAGGAGCATCAGGAGGTCCTCTCGAGAACGGGTGCGGACGGGGGTGCGGTGCGGTCGCGGACGGGGCCGGGAGCCAGGACGCCGTGCAGGAGGAGGTCGACGAGGTCGGCGGGGTCGTGCGCGGGGGGCGGGACGCCGCGGCGCATCGCCTGGCCAGACTGCATCGCGCTGCCGAGGACCACCACGTCGAACAGCTCGGCCACGCGCTCGACGGGGATGCGGAACGACGGGGCGTCCGCCCGCAGCATGTCGATGACGGCCGCCTTGACGGCCGCGGCGCCGGCCTCCTGGTTCGCCATCCACTCCTGCCGCCCGCGCTCGGCCTCCGCCTCGGCCCGCTCGGGCATGGCGCGGGTGACCTCGTGCATCAGGGCGAACCACCGGACCATCGAGCCCACACGGTCGAAGCCGATGGCGACGAGGGTCAGCAGCCGGTCGCGCAGCGGCAACGAGCGGTCGATGGCCTCGATGTCCGGCAAGGCCGACGCGGGGTCGAGCGCGGCGAACACGGCGGCCCGCATGAGGGTGGCCTTGTCGTCGAAGACGCGGAACAGCGTCCCCTCGGCGACACCGGCTGCCTCGGCCAGCTCGCGGGTGGTGGCGGAGATGCCACGTTCGAGGATCACGGGCCCGACGGCCCGGAGGATCGACCGGCGACGCTCCTCGGGCGGGAGCGGAGAGGCCCGGCCCGCTCGGGGTGACTCCTGCACGGCGACGTTCATGCGGCGAACGTAACTGAGTGAGCACTCACTCCGCCACGGAAAACGGCGACGCCCCCGTTCGCTCTGGGTGAACGGGGGCGTCGCTGCTGCTCACTGCTGCGGGGCGTCCTCCGGCGGAGCGGCCTGCGGGTTCGGCGCGGGCGGGTTCGGAGGCACCGGCGGCTGCGCCGCGCGCTGCGGCACCGCGGGCGCCCCGGGCCGCTGGCCCAGCTCGACGGTCGGGTCGAACGGCACGCCGCTCAGCGTGCCGGCGCTCGTCGCGTCGGCCGTCGCGGCCGCCGACTCACGACGGGCCTCCGCGAGCGCCTCGGCCGGGTCGGTCAGCGCGACCGGCGGCAGCTCGTCGCCCAGCGGCGACGCGCCCGGCTCGCGCACGGGCTCGCCACCCTCGGGCACGAACCCTCCCCCGAAGCCCTTCGCGAGCTGGCCGAGCGCACCGGACAGCTCGGACGGCAGGAACCACATCTTGTTCGACGGGCTCTGCGCGATCTTCGGCAACGTCTGCAGGTACTGGTAGGCCAGCAGCTTCGGGTCGGCGTCGCCACGGTGCACGGCGTCGAACACCTGCAGGATGGCGCGCGCCTCGCCCTCGGCCGTGAGGATCGTCGCCTGCGCCGAACCCTCGGCCCGCAGGATCGCGGCCTGCTTCTCGCCCTCGGCGGTGAGGATCTGCGACTGCTTGACGCCCTCGGCCGTGAGGATCGCGGCACGCCGGTCCCGCTCGGCGCGCATCTGCTGCTCCATCGAGCCCTTGATGCTGTCCGGCGGGTCGATCGACTTGAGCTCGACGCGGTTCACGCGGACACCCCAGCGGCCGGTCGCCTCGTCGAGCACGCCGCGCAGCTGGCCGTTGATCTGGTCGCGGCTCGTCAGCGTCTGCTCGAGGTCCATCGACCCAACGACGTTACGCAGCGTCGTGACGGTGAGCTGCTCGATGCCCTGGATGTAGTTGGCGATCTCGTACACCGCGTACCGCGGCTCGGTGACCTGGAAGTAGATGACCGTGTCGATGCTCACGACGAGGTTGTCGGACGTGATCACCGGTTGCGGCGGGAACGACACGACCTGCTCGCGCAGGTCCACGCCGGCGCGGACCCGGTCGACGAACGGGATCAGCAGATGAAGCCCGGCGTCGAGCGTCTTCTTGTACCGACCGAGCCGTTCGACGATGAGCGCGGCGGCCTGCGGCACGATGCGCACCGACCGGACGAGCCCGACGATCACGAACAGCAGAGCGAGCCCGAGCACGAGGTACAGCGCGATCTGACCCGCGTTGGTCGTGTCGTCCATGGATCCTCCTGGGAGTCACGCGCCGACGAGCTCGCCGGCGCGGCGATGCGGGACCGGCGAGGGGCCGGTCAGGCGTGCGGGGCGGTGCCGCCGACGCCGGGAACTGCGCCGGGCCCGGTGACCGACTGCGTCACGACGGCGGTGGCACCGTCGATCCGGGCGACCCGGACGGACGTGCCGGGCGGGATGGCGGCGCCGGCCTCGGCGCGCGCGCTCCACACCTCGCCGTTGAGCTTCACGCGGCCGGCGTCGACCGTCACGGTCGACACGACGACGGCGTCACGGCCGACGAGCGCGGCCGAGTTGGTCTCGACGAGCGGGCTGCGCTGGCGCAGGTGCCGCAGCAGCCAGGGGCGCAGCGCCCCCAGGAGCAGGGCGGAGGTCACGCCCGCGACGAGGATCTGCACGGGGACGGAGGCGCCGAGGGCGTATGCCAGCGCGCCGGCGAGCGCCCCGCCGGCGAACATGAGGAACACGAGGCCGAGCGTCAGCATCTCCATGATGCCGAAGAGCAACGCCGCTCCGAGCCACCACAGCCAGTCCATCAGGGCGACCTCCGTACCTGGTGAGGCCCGCCGAGGACCTCGATGTACACACCGATCCTAGACGTCGGCTTTGCCTTCGTCTGGTGTTCTACCGACCAGAAACGTGGATCAGCCGGCGGCGCGGGCGGACCAGCGGCCGTCCCGGTGGTCGACCACGAGGTCGACGCCGAACGCACCGGTGAGGTTGTCGGCCGTGAGCACCTCGTGCACCGGACCGGCCGCGTGCACCGTGCCGTCGCGCAGCAGCAGCACGTGCGTGAAGCCGGGCGGGATCTCCTCGACGTGGTGCGTCACGAGCACCAGCACGGGCGAGCGCGGGTCGGCGGCCAGCTCGGCGAGCGCGGCGACCAGCTCCTCGCGGCCGCCCAGGTCGAGGCCCGCCGCGGGCTCGTCGAGGAGCAGCAGCTCGGGGTCGGTCATGAGCGACCGGGCGATCTGCACGCGCTTGCGCTCGCCCTCGCTCAGCGTCCCGAAGTACCGGTCCGCGAACCGGTCGACGCCGAACGCGCGCAGCAGGTCGGCGGCCCGGGACTCGTCGACCTGCTCGTACGACTCCCGCCACCGCCCCGTCATCCCGTACGCGGCCGTGAGCACCACGTCGCGCACCGTCTCCCCCGCCGGGATCCGGTCCGCGAGCGCCGCGCTCGACAGCCCGATCCGGGGCCGCAGCTCGAACACGTCGACCCGACCGAGCCGCTCGCCCAGCAGGTCCGCGGTGCCGCTCGTCGGGTGCATCCGACCGGACGCGACCTGCAGCATCGTCGTCTTGCCGGCGCCGTTGCGGCCCAGGACGACCCACCGCTCGCCCTCGCGCACCGTCCAGCTCACGCGGTCGAGGATCGTCGTCGTCCCCCGCCGGATCGTCACGGCCTGCAGGTCGAGCACGTCGGTCATGGGGACGACCCTAACCGGCGTCGACGTCACCGCGGGCCGCTCGACCGGCGTCGTGGCGTGGGCTGGGTCACGTGCGCGCGCCGCCTACGGTGGTGCGGTGGACGCGACCCTCGAGCTGCCCCGATCCGTGCTGCTGGCGCTGTGGCTGTCGGAGCCCGCCGCGGACCGCGGGGCCCTGCTGCGGGCCGTGCAAGGCGACGACGAGCCGCACACGGTCCTCGACGGTGAGGACCCGCCCGGCCCGCTGAGCCGTCTGCTCGAGGCCTGCCGCGACCAGCCCCGGGACGTGGCGGCCGCGGTGCCCTCCCCGGGCGACCCGGCTGCCGTGCCTGCGCCGGTGAGCAGCGCCGCGCTCGACGCGGGCGAGTGCGTGCTCGTCCGCACGCCGACCGCGTGCCTGGCCGCCGTGCCCGACGTCGAGCGCTTCGGCTCCGCCGTCGAGCCCGGGCACCTCGTCACCTGGCGGGTCCAGGAGGTGGCCGACTGGCGCACCGCCGTGCTGGGCACCACGGGCTCGCTCGCGGAGGCCGAGCTCGCGCTGCGGCAGGGCCTCATCGACGCGACCGAGGCGCTCGTCAAGCTCGACGTCGCTCGCTGGCGCCCGGAGGCGGCCGAGCAGATCGTGGCGCTGCGGGACGCCCAGGTGCCCGGCTGGCGCCTGCCCGACGGGCTCGACGGACGGCGGGTCCGGGTGCTCGCGAGCGCGGCACGGCTCCGCGGGATCGTCGCGCTCGCGGCGAGCGACGACGGAGGGGCCGTCAACCTGTGGCAGGCGGACCAGCGGTCGACGGCGCTGCGCGAGGTCGACCGGGTGGCGCGGCGGGCGATGGGGGCGGCGGCGACGACCGTCGCGCGCTGAGCCCGCCCGTCGGCCCGGTCAGCCCAGCACGCTGCGGTACACGTCGAGCGTCCGCTCGCCGATGGCCTCCCACGAGAAGTGGTCCTCGACGCGTCGCCGCGCGGCCTGACCCCAGCGGGCCGCCCGCTCCGGGTCGGTGACGAGGTCGGTGAGCGCCGCGGCGAGGTCCGCGACGAACCGCTCGGGGTCGACGGGCGTGCCGGTGCCGTCCTGCAGCTGGTCGATGGGCACGAGCGTGCCGGTGACGCCGTCGTCGATGACCTCGGGGATGCCGCCCGTCGCGGTCCCGACCACCGGGAGCCCCACGGCCATGGCCTCGAGGTTGACGATGCCGAGCGGCTCGTAGATCGACGGGCACGCGAACAGGGTCCCGGCGTCGAGCACGGCCACGAGCTCGTCCCGGGGCAGCATCTGCTCGATCCACACGACGCCCGACCGCTTCTGCCCGAGCTGGTCGACGAGCCCGGAGACCTCCGCGGCGATCTCCGGGGTGTCCGGTGCGCCGGCGCACAGCACGACCTGGACGTCCTGCGGCAGGCGCTCGGCGGCGCGCAGGAAGTACGGCAGGCCCTTCTGCCGCGTGATGCGGCCGACGAACACGATCGACGGGCGGTCCGGGTCGATGCCCAGCCGGCGCACCGTGGCGTCGGCCGCGACGCGGGCCGCGTCGTCCACCGGGCGCTTCCAGCCGTCGAGGTCGATGCCGTTGTGCACCACGTGCACCTTCGCCGGGTCGACGCTGGGGTAGGACCGCAGGATGTCGTCGCGCATGCCGCCGCTCACCGCGATGACGCCCGCGGCGCCCTCGTACGCGGTCTTCTCCGCCCAGCCCGACAGCGCGTACCCGCCGCCGAGCTGCTCGGCCTTCCACGGTCGCAGCGGCTCGAGGCTGTGCGCCGTCACGATGTGCGGCACGCCGTGCAGCAGGCTCGCGAGGTGACCCGCGAGGTTGGCGTACCAGGTGTGCGAGTGGACGAGGTCGGTCGCGACGCCGTCGTCGCCGGTCCTGCCGACCGCGTCGACCATCTCCAGGTCCACGCCGAGCGTCTGCAGGGCGGCGTTCGCGGACGCCAGCTCGCCGGGCACGACGTAGCCTCTGACGCCCGGCTCGTCGCGCGGGCCGTCGAAGCAGTGCACCCGCACGTCGACGCTGCGACGCAGCACGTGGGACAGCCCGGCGACGTGCACGCCCGCACCCCCGTACACGTGCGGCGGGTACTCGCGGGTCAGCAGGTCGACGCGCACAGGAACCTCCGGTTCACGGCCTGTCCCGGCGGACTCGGCACCTTCCGACACGCTAGCGCGTGAGGCGGGTCACGCCTCGCCGTGACCGTCGCAGGGGCCTAGGGTCATCCCCATGGCAGCGCCCCGTGTCCTCGCAATCGTCCTCGCAGGTGGCGAGGGCAAACGACTCATGCCGCTCACGGCTCACCGGGCCAAGCCGGCGGTCCCGTTCGGGGGCATCTACCGCCTGATCGACTTCGCGCTGTCGAACGTCATCAACTCGCGGTACCTGCACGTCATCGTCCTGACGCAGTACAAGTCGCACAGCCTCGACCGGCACGTCTCGAAGACGTGGCGCATGTCGCCGCTGCTCGGCAACTACGTCGCCGCGGTGCCCGCCCAGCAGCGGGTCGGCAAGCACTGGTACCTCGGCAGCGCCGACGCGATCTACCAGTGCCTCAACATCATCGAGGACGAGCGCCCCGACATCGTCGTCGTGGTCGGCGCCGACCACGTGTACCGCATGGACTTCTCCCAGATGGTCGACGCGCACATCGCGTCCGGCGCCGAGTTCACAGTCGCCGCCATCCGCCAGCCCATCGCGGAGGCCGACCAGTTCGGCGTCATCGAGGTCGACCCCACCGACGCGACGCGCATCAAGGCGTTCCGCGAGAAGCCGACCGACCCCGTGGGCCTGGCCGACTCCCCCGGAGAGATCCTCGCGTCGATGGGCAACTACGTGGCCGACGCCGACGCGCTGGTCAAGGCCGTCACCGCCGACGCGGAGAACCCCGACTCGCGGCACGACATGGGCGGCGACATCGCGCCCTACTTCGTCGAGCGCGGCACCGCGGGCGTCTACGACTTCCTGCGCAACGACGTCGCCGGCTCCACGCCGCGCGACCGCGACTACTGGCGTGACGTGGGCACCATCGACGCCTACTACGAGGCGAACATCGACCTCATCTCGATCGAGCCCGTGTTCAACCTCTACAACCACGAGTGGCCCCTCTACACCGGCTACATCGGCCTGCCGCCCGCCAAGTTCGTGCACGCGGGTGCCGGCCGCCTGGGACACGCCGCGGACTCGATCGTGTCCCCCGGCGTCCTCGTGTCGGGCGCGACCGTGTCGGGCTCGGTGCTCTCGCCGCACATCAAGGCGCACTCGTGGGCGCAGATCACCGACTCCGTGATCATGGACGACGTCGAGATCAACCGGTACGCGCAGATCCACCGGGCGATCCTCGACAAGAACGTCGTCGTCCCGGAGCGCGCACGGATCGGGCTCGACCGCGAGCACGACCTGGCGCGCGGGTTCACCGTGACCGACTCCGGGATCACGGTGGTGCCCAAGGGCACGATCATCACCGACTGAGGTTCGCGTCCCGGAGTCCGCCCGACCGCAGACCGTCCGACGCCGACCTCCGGCGCCGGACGGTCCCGCGTGGTGGGCTCGTCCGCGCCCGCCGCGGGCGCCGCACTAGCCTGCGAGCCGTGACCACCGACCCGCAGTCCCGCCACCTCGTCGTCATGGACGTCGACTCGACGTTCATCACCGGCGAGGTCGTCGAGATGCTGGCAGCCCGTGCCGGCTCCGAGGAGCTCGTCACGGAGATCACCGAGCAGGCGATGCGCGGCGAGATCGACTTCGCGGAGTCGCTGCACAAGCGCGTCGCGACGCTCGCGGGCCTGCCCGAGCAGGTGTTCGCCGACGTCCTCGACGAGGTCGTCCTGACACCGGGCGCCGTGGAGCTCGTGGCCGAGCTGGACCGACGCGGATGGCCCGTGGGCCTGGTGTCGGGCGGGTTCATCGAGATCGTCGAGCCGCTCGCCGCCCGGGTCGGCATCCGGCTCGTGCGGGCGAACACGCTCGAGGTCGTCGACGGACGGCTCACCGGTCGGGTGGCGGGTGCGGTCGTCGACCGGGCCGCCAAGGCCGTCGCGCTGCGCGACTACGCCGCCGCGTCCGGCATCCCGCTGGAGCGGACCGTGGCGATCGGCGACGGCGCGAACGACCTCGACATGCTGGCCCTCGCGGCCGTGGGGGTTGCGTTCAACGCCAAGCCGCTCGTGTGCGAGGCCGCCGACGCCGTCGTGCGGGACCGCCTCGACGCCGTGCTCGAGCTGCCGGTCTTCGCGCAGCACGCCTGAGCCTGGGCCTCCGCCGCGGCCCGGGCGCCGTGAGCCCGGGCCGTCCTCCGCGGCCCGCGCAGTGCACCGGCGGGCACGCGGAGCGTCACTCCGGCAGCGTGAGGCGCAGCAGCGCCGCCGACCCCGGCCCGAGCTCGGACCACGGCGCCCCCGTCTCCAGCCAGCTCCACGACGCGGTCGGCACGCCGACGCGGACGCGCGCGAGCGTGGTCGGGTCCGACTCCGGGCTCGCGAGGGCCGCGGCCGTCTGCGACATCGTCGGCTCGTGCCCGACGACGAGCACGGTCCGGGCCTCCGCCGGCACGCCCTGCAGGAGCTCGACGAGCGAGCGCACGCCCGCGTCGTAGACCTCGTCGAGCAGCTGCACCTCGGGGTCCGCGTCGAGCGTGGTCCGAGCCAGCTCCCACGTCTGCCGGGTGCGCAGGCTCGACGAGCACAGCACGAGGTCCGGCACGAGACCGGCGGCCGTGAGGGCCGTACCCACGCGCGGCGACTGTCGGCGGCCGACCAGCGACAGGGGGCGCTGATGGTCGCTGATGCGTTCCGGGTGCTCGGCCTTGGCGTGGCGCAGCAGCAGGAGCCTGCGCGGGTCCTGGGTCGAGTCGGTCACCGGCTCAGCGTGCCATCACAGGCCCATGGCATGCACGCCACCGTCGACGTGCACGATCTCGGCGGTGGTCGCCGGGAACCAGTCCGACAGCAGCGCAGCGACGGCGCGGGCCGTCGGCTCCGGGTCCGACACGTCCCAGCCGAGCGGTGCGCGCTCGGGCCAGCCGCCCTCCATCGTCTCGAAGCCCGGGATCGACTTCGCGGCGGTCGTGCGGATCGGACCGGCAGACACGAGGTTCACGCGCACGCCCGAGGGGCCGAGGTCGCGGGCCAGGTACCGCGCGGTCGACTCGAACGCGGCCTTGGCGACGCCCATCCAGTCGTAGACCGGCCAGGCAAACGACGCGTCGAACGTCAGACCCACGATCGAGGAGCCCCGGTTCAGCAGCGGCTGCGCTGCGACCGCGAGCGACTTGAGCGAGTACGCCGACACGTGCAGCGCGGTCGCCACGTCGTCCCACTCACCGGCGAGGAAGTTGCCGCCCATGACGGACTGCGGCGCGAACCCGATCGAGTGCACGACGCCGTCGAGCGAGTCGAGCCCCGCCTCGCGCACACGGTCGGCCAGGGCAGCGAGGTCGTCGGCGTCCGTGACGTCGAGCTGCACGACCTCGGCGGGCGCGGGCAGCCGGCGGGCGATCGCCTGGGTCAGGCGGAACTGGCGGCCGAACGAGGTGAGCACCACCTGGGCACCCTGCTCCTGCGCGAGACGCGCCACGTGGAACGCGATCGAGCCGTCGGTGAGCACACCGGTGATCAGGAGCTTCTTGCCGTCGAGCAGACCCATGGTTGTCTCTTCTTCCTTCGGTGGTGCGGGGTGTCAGTGGCCCATGCCGAGGCCGCCGTCGACCGGGATCACGGCCCCGGAGACGTAGGCGGCGGCGGGCGAGCCGAGGAACTCCACGACGGCGGCGACCTCGTCGGGGGTGGCGAACCGTCCGAGCGGGATCGCGTCGACGTAGGCCTGCTGCTGCTTCTCGGGGAGCGCGCGCGTCATGTCGGTGTCGATGAAGCCGGGCGCGACGACGTTCGCGGTGATGCCGCGGCCGCCGAGCTCGCGCGTGATCGAGCGGGCCATGCCGACGAGGGCCGACTTCGACGCCGCGTAGTTGACCTGCCCGGGCGAGCCGTACAGGCCCACGACCGACGAGATGAAGATGATGCGCCCCGTGCGCAGGCGGATCATGCCCTTGCTCGCGCGCCGCGCCACGCGGAACGAGCCCGTGAGGTTGACGTCGAGGACCTCGGCGAACTCCTCGTCGCTCATGCGCATCAGCAGCTGGTCGCGGGTGATGCCGGCGTTCGCGACGAGCACCTCGACGGGGCCGTGCGCGGCCTCGACCTCGGTGAACGCGGCGTCGACGGCGGCCGTGTCGCGCACGTCACCCTTCACGCCCAGCACGCCGTCGGGGAGGTCGCCCGAGCGGTAGATCGTCGCGACCTTGTCGCCGTTCGCCACGAACCGTTCGGCGATCGCACGGCCGATGCCGCGGTTCGCGCCGGTGACCAGCACGCTGCGGGGGGTCGATGCGGGAGCGTTCACGTTGTCGGAAGTCTCAGGCACGGGACACGACGCTATCCGACTCGACCCGTTCACCGGCGCATGCGCTCGGCACACGTTCGCCCGTGAGGCTTGTCGGTATCGGACAACGCATCGTCGGGGCGAGGGGTGCACGGCGCCGGACTAGGATCAGGTGGTGAGCAAGAGCGAGCGCCCGGGCAGCCCCGACGGGGTGCACCGGATCACCTCGGCCCCCGAGCCGCTGGCCGTCGACGTCGCACGCCGCCAGAAGCGCTACCTCATTCAGATGGGCATCCGGATCGTGTGCTTCGCGCTCGCGGTCCTCACGTGGGGGCACCTGCCGATCGCGTTCTCGCTCGTCTTCATCGTGGGCGCGGTCGTGCTGCCGTACGTCGCGGTGATCTTCGCCAACGCGGGCCGCGAGCGTCGGGACACGGACGTCACGTTCGAGACGCAGCGGGAGATCGGCCCCGGCACGGGCACGAGCGGACAGATCGGAGGCCACCGGTGAGCCTGTTCGGTCCTGTGCCCGACGCGGTGGACGAGCTCGTCTGCTCCGCGCGCGGCTGCTCGCGCGAGGCGGCGTGGGGGCTGCTGTGGAACAACCCGAAGCTGCACACGCCCGAACGGCGCAAGGTCTGGCTCGCGTGCGACGACCACCGTGAGCACCTCAGCCAGTTCCTCGACGTGCGCGGGTTCCTGAAGGACGTCGTGCCGGTGTCCGACCTGGAGAGGGTCGCCGCGCCATGAGGTCGGCCGTCCGCCGGGCGGTCGGGCTGCTCGTCGTGGCCGTGGTGCTCGCCGTGGTGTGCTCGCTGCTGGGGCGGTGGCAGTGGAACCGGCACGTGTGGCGCGACGGGCAGATCGCGATCGTCGAGGCGAACTGGTCCGCCGCGGCCGTGCCGCTCGACACGGTGCTGGACGGGCCGGGCGCGACGATCACGGGCGACGACGAGTGGCGTCAGGTCATCGCGACCGGGCACTACGACGCGGACGCGACGGTGCTGCTGCGCAACCGGCCGGTCGACGGGAACCCCGCCTACCACGTGCTCGTGCCGTTCGTCGTCGACGACGCGTCCGCGGGCACGTCCGCGTCCCCGACGCAGGCCGGCACGGTCCTGGTGGTGGACCGCGGCTGGGTGCCGCTCGGGGCGAACGGGAGCGACGACGTGGCCGCCCCTGCTCCCCCGTCCGGCACGGTCACCCTGACGGCGCGGCTGCGGCTCGACGAGAAGCCGTCCACGCGGCCGGCCCCGGACGGGCAGGTCCACGCGATCTCGACCGAGCAGGTGCTCGCCGCGGGCGGCCTCGACGGGTCGGACACCTACGCGACCTACGGCCAGATGGTCGACGAGGACCCCGCCGCGGCGGTCGCGCTCGGCACGCTCGAGCCACCCAGCACCGACCCGGGGTCGCACCTGTCGTACGCGTTCCAGTGGTGGACGTTCGCGCTCGGCGGCCTGGTCGCGTTCTCGGTCGCCGCCCGGCGTGAGCTGCGCAGCGACGCGCCGGCCGCGTCGGCGTCTGCGCCCGGCGGCTCGGGCGCACCGCCTCCGCCGCGACAACCGGGTCCGCGGGTCGACCGGCCGCACCGGCGCGGCGGGCGCGACGAGGACGACGAGGACGCGCTCATCGACGCCCAGCTATCGCCGGACCGCCCGCGCTGACCCTGGTCACCCCTGCCGGATCGCCTCCCCCGCGATCTCGACGCGCACCCGCTTGCCGACGAGCCACCCGCCGTTGTCGAGCGTGACGTTCCAGACGAGCCCGAAGTCCTCCCGGTTGATCTCGGTCGTCGCCGAGAAGCCGAAGATCTCCCGCCCGTACGGGTCGGTCCGCGCGCCGCCGAAGTGCATCTCGAGCGCGACCTCGTGCGTGACGTCGCGGACGGTGAGGTCACCGACGATCGTGAACCGTCCTCCGACGCCGACCGTCCGCTCGATGAGCTTCTCGGACACGTGGGACCGGTCCGGCAGGTGGTGGCGCAGGCGCGCCCAATGCGCGATCGCGTCGTCCTCGACGAGCCGCTCGACCCGGCGGCTGCGGAACTCGAGGGCCGGGAACCGCTCGACGTCGAGGAAGTCCGGGCTCTTGAGGTGGGTGTCCCGCTCCTCGTTGTGCGTCGTGAGCGACGCGGACCCGATGATCGCCGTGACGCTCGACCCGAGCGGGTCCTCGCCGACGACGATCGTGGCAGCGGCGGCCTCGAACTCGCCGCGGACCTGGCTCACCATCATGTGCGAGGCGACGAAGCCGACCCGCTTGTGCGCCGTGTCGAGCTCGTACCGGCCTGCGACCGGCAGGTCGAGCCCCTTCCACCGGCGCGTGGCCGTGCGCGTGCTGTCCGACTCCATCGTCCTGCCCCTCGTCGTCACCGGTCCCGGCTGCCGCACGGGATGGCGGAACGACCGTCGGCGTACCCCTGGAGTGAGCGCGCTGGCGAGCGGCGACGACGTCTCGGTGGCCCGATGCGTCAGGCGGACATCGTGAACGAGTGGGTGAAACTTGGACGATCTCGCCCGGATCGTGGACATCCGTCCGGATCCGGATCGTCCCTACGCGAGGGCGATGAGGTCCAGGTACGCCGGGCCCCAGAGGTCCTCGTCGCCGTCCGGCAGCAGCAGCACGCGCTCGGGATTGAGCGCGGAGACGGCCCCCTCGTCGTGCGAGACGAGCACGACGGCCCCCTGGTACCCGCGCAGCGCCGCGAGGATCTCCTCACGCGACGCCGGGTCGAGGTTGTTCGTCGGCTCGTCGAGCAGCAGCACGTTCGCGCTCGACACCACGAGCGCCGCGAGCGCGAGCCGCGTCTTCTCCCCGCCCGACAGCACCCGCGCCGGCTTGTCCGCGTCGTCGCCCGAGAACAGGAACGACCCGAGCACCGAGCGGACCTGGGTGTCCGTGAGGTCGGGTGCGGAGGACCGGAGGTTCTCGACGACAGTCCGGTCGAGGTCGAGCGTCTCGTGCTCCTGCGCGTAGTAGCCGAGCTTGAGCCCGTGCCCCGGCTTCACCTCGCCCGTGTCCGACGTCTCGATGCCGCCGAGGATCCGCAGCAGCGTCGTCTTGCCCGCGCCGTTGAGGCCCAGGACCACGACCTTGCTCCCCCGGTCGATCGCCAGGTCGACGTCCGTGAAGACCTCCTGAGACCCGTACGACTTCGACAGGCCCTCCGCGGTGAGCGGGGTGCGGCCGCACGGCGCAGGGTCGGGGAACCGCAGACGAGCGACCTTGTCGGACGCGCGGACCTCCTCGAGCCCCGACAGCAGCCGCTCGGCGCGGCGCGCCATGTTCTGGGCCGCGACCGCCTTCGTCGCCTTGGCGCGCATCTTGTCGGCCTGCGCGACCAGCACCGCCGCCTTCTTCTCGGCGTTCGCCCGCTCGCGGCGGCGGCGCTTCTCGTCCGTCTCGCGTTGCAGCAGGTACGCGTCCCAGCCGAGCGAGTACTGGTCGAGCTGCGACCTGTTCGCGTCGAGGTGGAACACCTTGTTGACCGTCGCGCGCAGCAGGTCGGCGTCGTGCGAGATGACGATGAACCCGCCCGAGTACGCCTTGAGGTAGTCGCGCAGCCACGCGATCGAGTCGGCGTCGAGGTGGTTGGTCGGCTCGTCGAGCAGCAGCGTGTCGACGCCGGAGAACAGGATGCGGGCGAGCTCGACGCGACGGCGCTGACCGCCCGAGAGCGTGCCGAGCGTCTGGCCGAGCACCCGGTCGTCGAGCCCGAGGTTCGACGTGATGCGGTGCGCCTCGCTCTCGGCGGCGTAACCACCGGCCGCCGTGAAGCGGGCCTCCAGACGGGCGTAGCGCTCCATGGCCGCCTCGCGCGTCTCGTCGTCCGCGCTCGCCATCGCGCCCTCGGTGTCGCGCATCGCCCGGACGACCTCGTCGAGGCCGCGGGCCGACAGGACGCGGTCGAGCGCGAGCTGCTCCAGGTCGCCACTGCTCGGGTCCTGCGGCAGGTAGCCGACCTCGCTCGAGCGCGAGATGTGGCCGCCCGTCGGCTGCGTCTGGCCCGCGAGGGTCTTGGTCAGCGTCGTCTTGCCCGCGCCGTTGCGGCCCACGAGACCGATGCGGTCCCCGGCGGCGATGCGGAAGGTCGACGGTTCCAGCAGCACACGCGCGCCGATGCGCAGCTCGACGGCCTGGGCGGTGATCACGTGGTGGGTTTCCTCCGAGAAAGGCGTCCGGGTCTTGGCCACGGGCGCAAACGACCGCAATTCTACGACCCGCTAGCGTCGTCAACGGTCGCTGGCACCGCCCGCCGAGAGCATCCGGCAGGGCGCACCGACCGCCGCAGCGGGAGCAGCCGCATCCGTCACGACGCCCGAGGGGGCCCCATGTCCAGCACCGCACCCGAGCACGAGCCCATCGCCCTGCACGCGGCCGATGCCACTCCCGAGGCCGCTCCCGCCCCCGTCGCGCGCCGGTCCGTCGCGACCGACGTCGCGCTGATCGCCACGTTCGCCGCGTTCATCGCCGTGTGCGCGCTCGTCCCCGCCATCCCCACGGGCACGCCCGTCCCGATCACCCTGCAGACGTTCGGCGTGGTCCTCGCCGGCCTGGTGCTCGGCTGGAAGCGCGGTGCGCTCGCGGTCCTGCTCTACCTGGCGGTCGGTCTGGCCGGCCTGCCCGTCTTCGCCGAGGGCACCGGTGGCGTCGCCGTGCTGTCGAAGCCGTCCGTCGGGTACCTGCTCGCCTTCCCGTTCGCGGCTGCGCTGGCCGGGTTCCTCGCCGGCTACGCCCTGCGCCTGCCGACCGCCTGGCGCTACGTGGGCCTGTTCCTGTCGGGGCTCGTCGCGAGCATCGTCACGATCCACCTCGGCGGCATCGTCGGCCTGCACCTCACGCTCGGCCTGTCGTACGCCGAGGCGTTCGTGTTCGACCTCAAGTACTGGCCCGGCGACATCGCGAAGAACCTGCTCGCCGCCGGCGTGGCGCTCGCGGTGTTCCGCGCGTACCCCGACCTGCTGCGCACGCGCCGCTGAGCCGACCCGCTGACCGACCGCCATGGCCGTCCTCGCCCTCGACGACGTCGTCGTCACCGCCTACAGCCCTGACCCGGCGGGCGGTGCCGACCGTGTCGTCACGCTCCTCGGACCCGTGGCGCTGCGGATCGAGGAGCGTCGGGTCGCCGTCGTCGGGGCGAACGGCTCGGGCAAGTCCACGCTCGCGCGGCTGCTCAACGGGCTCGTGCTGCCGTCGTCGGGCCGGGTCACGGTCGACGGGCTCGACACGGCCCGCGACGGCGCCGCGGTGCGGCGGCGGGTCGGGTTCATGTTCACCGACCCGGACGCGCAGCTCGTCATGCCGACGCCCGTCGAGGACGTGGCGCTGTCGCTGCGGCGGCTGCCTCTCCCGCCGTCCGAGCGAGACGCCGCGGCACGTGCCGCCCTCGCGCGGTTCGGGCTCGCCGACCGGGCCGAGGTACCGGTGCACGCCCTGTCGGGCGGCCAGCGGCAGCTCCTCGCGCTCGCGTCGGTGCTGGCCACCGAGCCCGACGTGCTCGTGTGCGACGAGCCGACGACCCTGCTGGACCTGCGGTGGCGACGCGTGGTCGACGACCTGCTGGCCGGCCTCGACCAGCAGGTCGTGGTCGTCACGCACGACCTCGACGCCGCCCAGCAGGCCGACCGGGTGCTCGTCGTCGACTCCGGCCGGGTCGTGTTCGACGGCGACCCCACGACGGGCGTCGCGCACTACCGCGACCTCATGACGAACCCACGCGTCGGGGACGTCCGATGAGCCGGACCCCCGCCGGCGCGCCGCTGCGGGCGCCGTGGGCCGGCCCGCTCGGCCTGTACCACCCCGGCACGAGCCTGCTGCACCGCGCGCCCGCCGGCGCGAAGCTCGCCGGCTTGGCCGTCGCGGGGGTGGTGATCGCGGTCGCACAGGGGCCGTTCTCGGGCCTCGTGGCGCTCGGCGTCGCCGTCGTCCTCCAGGTCGTCTCGCGCGTCCCGTGGCACCGGGCGGCGCGCGGCGTGCGTCCCGTGCTGCTCACGGCCCTCGTCGTGGGCGCCTACCAGTGGTGGGCGCGCGGGTGGGCCACCGCCGTCGAGGTCGTCACCGACCTGCTCGCGCTCGTGATGCTCGCCGCGGTCGTCACGGCCACGACGCGCGCGGACCGTCTGCTCGACGTGCTCGCCCGGCTCGTGCGGCCGCTGCGGCACGTCGGCCTCCCGCCCGAGACGTTCGCGCTGGCCGTCGCGCTCCTCCTGCGGACGATCCCCGTGCTCGCCCAGACGACCCACGAGTCGTGGGACGCCGCTCGCGCCCGCGGCCTCGAGCGCGACCCGCGCGCCCTGCTCGTCCCCGCGGCCGTCCGCATGGTCGGTCACGCGCGCGCCACCGGCGACGCGCTCGCCGCCCGGGGCATCGGCGAGGACTGACACCCGCTCGGACGAACGTCCAGCGCCCAGCGGGCGGATCGGCGCGCCCGCGGCTACCTTTCCGGGATGACCTTCCAGGAGGGCGGGAGCTTCGAGGGCGGCCGCGTCCGCACGGGCGGCGGCCGGGGCAAGATCGCGGCGGGCGGCGGGGGCATCGCGGCCCTCGTGGTCGCGCTCATCTACGTGTTCAGCAACGGGCAGGTCGACCTGTCCGGTGTCACCGGCGGTGGCTCGGGCGCCGAGACCACCGAGGGCACCATCGGCGACTGCACCGCCGAGCAGGCCAACACCGACCCGTCGTGCCGGCTGTCCGCAACCATCCAGTCGCTCGACGCCTACTGGGGACCGACGGTCACGACCGTCGGCGTCACGTTCGCGCAGCCCGAGGTCCTCTCGTTCACCGGCGCCGCCGATACGGCGTGCGGCACGGCGTCGTCGAGCACCGGCCCGTTCTACTGCCCGCCGGACGCGACGATCTACCTCGACCTCGGGTTCTTCGACGAGCTGCAGACCCGGTTCGGCGCCGAGGGCGGGCCGCTCGCCGAGGAGTACGTCGAGGCGCACGAGTACGGGCACCACATCCAGCAGATCACCGGCGTCATGGACAAGGCCCAGCGCGGCGGCACGGGCGCCGACTCCGACTCCGTCCGCATCGAGCTCCAGGCAGACTGCTATGCGGGCATGTGGGCGGGCAAGGCCGCGACGACCGCCGACCCCGACACGGGCGTCCCGTTCCTCGACCCGATCACACCGCAGACGCTCGAGCAGGCGCTGTCCGCCGCCCAGGCGGTCGGCGACGACCACATCCAGGCGCAGTCCGGCGGAGGCGTGAACCCGGACACCTGGACCCACGGGTCGAGCGAGCAGCGTGCCCGCTGGTTCACGACCGGGTACGAGCAGGGCACGTTCGAGGCGTGCGACACGTTCTCGGCCGACACCCTGTGACGACATTCCTCTGGCGCGCGGCGTCGCGGTGCGGCACGGTCCACCCGTGAGCCCGATCCGAGACCCCGGCCCGTCCGCGCAGCATCCCGCCCTCGGCCGACCGGTCGTGACGATCGGCGTCGAGCGACCCGACGACGTCGAGGCCGTGCGCGGCGTCGTGGCCCGCGCGTTCGAGGCGGACGCGGCCAAGGTCGTCGACATGGTCGACGCCTTGCGAGCCACGCCGGAGGCCTGGATCCCGGGCCTGTCGTTCGTGGCGCGCCTGGACGACGAGCCGGTCGGGCACGTGCTGCTCACCCGCTGCTGGATCGAGACGGAGCGTGGACGCCTCGACGCGCTCATGCTGACGCCGTTGTCGGTCGTGCCCGAGCACCAGGGCCAGGGCATCGGCACCGCGCTCGTCGCGCACGCGCTGGACGTCGCGACCGCCGGAGGCTGGCCCCTCGTGCTGCTCGAGGGCGACCCGCGCTTCTACGGGCGACGCGGGTTCGCCGCGGCCGAGCCGCTCGGCTTCCCGTCGCCCGCCCCGCAGCACATCCCGCCGGGTGCGCACCAGGTCGCGCTCCTGCCCGACCACGAGCCGTGGATGACGGGCACCCTCGTAAACTCCGCACCGCTCGCCGCGCTGAACGAGCTGCCGCGGTTCTGAGAGACGCCGAAGGCCCTGGCCGGCACGCCGGCCAGGGCCCGTCGGTGCGTCGGGCGGTTCTCAGATGTTGAAGCCGAGCGCCCGCATCTGCTCGCGGCCGTCGGTCGTGATCTTCTCCGGGCCCCACGGCGGCATCCACACCCAGTTGATGCGGAAGCCGTCGACGATCCCGTCGAGCGCCTGGGCCGACTGGTCCTCGATGACGTCGGTCAGCGGGCAGGCAGCCGACGTGAGCGTCATGTCGATGACCGCGGTGTTGGTCTGGTCGATGACGACGCCGTAGACGAGGCCGAGGTCGACGACGTTGATGCCGAGCTCGGGGTCGATGACGTCGCGCAGGGCCTCCTCGACGTCCGCGACGGTCGTGGGGCTGGCTTCGGTGCTCATGCGTCCTCCGTGGTGCGCGTCGCGCCGGTCTTGATCAGGGCGTCGGTCAGGGCGACCCAGCCGAGCAGCGCGCACTTGACGCGCGCCGAGTACTTGCCGACCCCGGTGAAGGCGGCGGCGTCGCCGAGCTTCTCCTCGGCGTCCTCGTCGAGGCCCGCCCCGCGCGACTGCATCAGGGCGCGGAACGTGTCGGCCAGGTCGTCGACGGCGGTGAGGTCGTGGTCGACCACGAGGTCGTGCAGCACGGACACCGAGGCCTGGGAGATCGAGCAGCCCTGGCCCTCCCAGCGGACGTCCCGCACCACGCCGGCGTCGTCGAGATCCACCTGCAGCGTCACCTCGTCGCCGCACGTGGGGTTGACCTGGTGCGACTCCCCCGTGCGCAGGTCCGCGGCCGCGACCCCGAGCCCCCGCCCGTGCGGGAACTTCGCGTGGTCGAGGATGACCTGCTGGTAGAGCTGCTCCATCGATCCGGTGCTCATGCGTCACTCCCGTCCGTCAGTCCGAAGAACGTCCGGACCCCCGCGAGTGCTTCCCGGAACACCGCGATCTCCTCCTCGGTCGTGTACACGGCCGCGGTCGCGCGGGCCGTCGCGGCGACGCCGAAACGGCGGTGCAGCGGCTGCGCGCAGTGGTGGCCCACACGGACCGCGACGCCGGCGTCGTCGAGCACCTGCCCGACGTCGTGCGCGTGCACGCCGTCGACGACGAACGCGACGGTCGCGAGCCGGTCGACGGTGTCCGTCGGGCCGATGACACGGACGCCCGGGACGGACGCGACCGCGTCGAGCAGGAGGCGCGTGAGGTGCGCCTCGTGCGCCGCGACCGCATCCATGCCGAGCTCCGCGAGGTACGACGCGGCGGCACCCATGCCGACGGCCTGCGAGACCATCTGCGTGCCGGCCTCGAACCGCTGCGGCGGCGGCGCGTACGTCGTGGACTCCATGGTGACGACCTCGACCATCGAGCCGCCGGTGGTCACGGGCGGCATCGCCTCGAGCAGCTCGCGCCGCCCGTACAGCGCGCCGACGCCGGTCGGTCCGAGCATCTTGTGCCCGGAGAACGCGGCGAAGTCGACCCCGAGCGCATGCAGGTCGACGGGCAGGTGGGGCACGGACTGGCAGGCGTCGAGCACGGTCAGGGCCCCCACCTCGCGCGCACGCCGGACGAACTGCGTGACCGGCGTGATCGCGCCGGTGACGTTCGACGCGTGCGTGAACGCGAGCACCTTCGTCTGGTCGGTCACGACCCTGTCGAGGTCGTCGGCACGGATGCGACCGTCACCGTCCACCCCGAGCCAGCGCAGCGTCGCACCCGTGCGCGCGGCGAGCTCCTGCCACGGCACGAGGTTCGCGTGGTGCTCGGCCTCGGTGACGACGATCTCGTCGCCCTCACCGATCGCGAAGCGCCGTGCGGCCGCTCCGCCGCGCCCGAGCGTCGCGTTCGACATGGCGTACGCGACGAGGTTGATGCCCGCGGTCGCGTTCGACGTCCAGACCACTTCACCGGACGAGACGCCGACGAACCGTGCGACACGGTCGCGGGCGTCCTCGAACGCCTCCGTCGCCTCCTCGGCGAGCTGGTGCGCGCCGCGGTGCACCGCGGCGTTGCGCTGGACGTAGAAGTCCTGCTCGGCGTCGAGGACGACCTCGGGCTTCTGCGACGTCGCCCCCGAGTCGAGGTAGACGAGCGGCCGGCCGCCGCGCAGCGTGCGGGACAGCAGCGGGAAGTCGGCGCGGACGGCGGCGAGCTCGACGTCGTCGAGCAGCCCCCCCGGACGCGCCGAGTCACGCCTCTGGTCGAGCGTGCTGGTCACTTCCGCCTCCTGGTCGAGCTGATGGTCGCCGCGGGTGCCGCCCGGCGACGGGCCGGCACCCACGGCGGGTGCTGTCGGGGACCGTCAGGCGACGGTGCTGGACAGGAACCGGTCGTAGCCCTCGTTCTCGAGGCGCTCGGCGAGCTCCGGCCCACCCTCCTCGGCGACCTTGCCGTCGACGAAGACGTGCACGAAGTCGGGCTGGATGTAGCGCAGGATGCGCGTGTAGTGCGTGATGAGCAGCACGCCGACGTCCGAGTTCGAGCGGACCCGGTTGACGCCCTCCGACACGACGCGCAGCGCGTCGACGTCGAGGCCCGAGTCGGTCTCGTCGAGGATCGCGAAGCGCGGCTTGAGGAGCTCCATCTGCAGGATCTCGTGGCGCTTCTTCTCACCGCCCGAGAAGCCCTCGTTGACCGAGCGCTCGGCGAACGCCGGGTCCATGCGCAGGTCGTCCATCGCGGTGCGGACGTCCTTGACCCACGTGCGCAGCGGCGGCGCCTGGCCGTCGATCGCCGTCTTCGCGGTGCGCAGGAAGTTCGACACCGACACGCCCGGCACCTCGACCGGGTACTGCATCGCGAGGAACAGGCCGGCGCGCGCACGCTCGTCGACCGACAGCGCGAGGACGTCCTCGCCGTCGAGCGTCACGGTGCCCGACGTGATCTGGTACTTCGGGTGGCCCGCGAGCGAGTACGCGAGCGTCGACTTGCCGGAGCCGTTCGGGCCCATGATCGCGTGCGTCTCGCCGCTGCTCACGGTGAGGTCGACACCGCGCAGGATGGGCTTGGCGCCCTCCTTGGTCTCGACGCTGACGTGCAGGTCGCGGATCTCCAGGGTGGCCATGCGGGGTACTCCTAGGTCAGAGGGGGGCGTCGACGTCGACCAGCACGCGCTGGCCGTCGACGGTCAGGGGATAGACGGGGACGGGGCGGACGGCGGGAGGGCCGGTCGGCTTGCCGGTGCGCAGGTCGAACCGCGACCCGTGCAGCCAGCACTCGATCGTGCAGTCCTCGACCTCGCCGTCGGACAGCGAGACCGCACCGTGCGAGCAGATGTCGCTGATGGCGTGCAGCTCGCCGGCCTCGTCGCGGACGATCGCGACCTCGACGGGGCCGGACTCGCCCTCGAGCTCGACGCGGAACGTGCCGGCGGCCGGCACGTCCTCGTCGTAGCACGCGAGCTGTGCGGTCATGCCTGCTCCGAACCGGCGGCGGCGAGGGCGTCGAGCGCGCTCATGGACGCCTCGAGCTCCTTCTCGATCGCGCCGATGAGGCGCTCCTCGACGTCCGGCACGCCGATCTCGTGGATGAGCTCGGCGAAGAAGCCACGCACCACGAGCCGGCGGGCGTCGGCCTCGGGGATGCCGCGCGCCCGCAGGTAGAAGAGCTGCTCGTCGTCGAACCGGCCGGTCGCGCTCGCGTGGCCGGCGCCCTCGATGACGCCCGTCTCGATCTCCAGGTTCGGCACCGAGTCGGCCCGCGCGCCGTCCGTGAGGACGAGGTTGCGGTTGAGCTCGTACGTGTCGGTGCCCTCGGCGGCCGCGCGGATCAGCACGTCGCCGACCCACACGGTGTGCGCGCCCTCGCCCTGCAGCGCGCCCTTGTAGGTCACGCGGGAGACGCAGTTCGGGACCGCGTGGTCGACGAACAGGCGCTGCTCCTGGTGCTGCCCGGCGTCGGCGAAGTACAGCCCGAGCATCTGCACCGACGCACCCTCGCCGACGAACTCGGCGTCCGGCGTCACGCGGACGACGTCGCCGCCCAGCGTGACGACGATGTGCTTGACGGTCGCGTCGCGGCCGATGCGCAGGCGGTGCGACGACGTGTGCACCGAGCCCTCGGCCCAGTCCTGCACGGACACGACCGTGAGGTGCGCGCCCTCGTCCGCGACGATCTCGACCGTCTCGGTCAGCGACGCGTGGCCCACGTGGTCGATGAGGACGACGGCCTGCGACAGCGCCTCGGCGTGCACCAGCAGGTGCGTGGCCGACGGGTCGAGCGGCGCCTCGTGCGTGCCCGCACCCTCGACGCCCTCGACGCGGATCGACGTCACGGTCGACGCGACGGCCTCGCGCGGCACCGACACGACGGTCGCGCGGGGGAAGGACGCCCACGCGGTCGCGGCGGTCCGGTCGCCGGGCTTGCCGGCGCGGCCCAGGCGGGCGTCGTCGCGCTCGACGATCTCGACCTTGACCTCGGGCGCCTCGACGACCGTCGTCAGCACTCCGTGGCCGGCGAGGACGCCGTCCGTGGCGCCCGCGAACAGCGGCGCGATGCGGTCGAGCGGCGAGAACCGCCACTCCTCCTCGCGCCCGGTCGGGACCGGGAAGTCGGCGACGTCGAACGAGGTCTTGCGCGACGCGCGCGACGACTCGGGTACGGTGCCGACGCCGTGCGAGTGGGCGGCGTCGGCGGTGGCGCGGGAGTGATCCGTGGACAGACCCGCGTCGTTCGTGGTGGTCGTCATCAGCCGACGGCCCCTTCCATCTGCAGCTCGATGAGGCGGTTCAGCTCGAGGGCGTACTCCATGGGCAGCTCGCGCGCGATGGGCTCGACGAACCCGCGCACGATCATGGCCATGGCCTCGGTCTCGGGCATGCCTCGGGACATCAGGTAGAACAGCTGGTCCTCGCTCACGCGGGACACCGTGGCCTCGTGGCCCATCGACACGTCGTCCTCGCGGACGTCGACGTACGGGTAGGTGTCCGAGCGGGAGATCTGGTCGACGAGCAGCGCGTCGCACAACACGTTGGACGCGGAGTGCGAGGCGCCCTCGAGGATCTGGACGAGGCCGCGGTACGACGTGCGGCCGCCGCCGCGCGCGACCGACTTCGACACGATCGAGGACGACGTGTGCGGCGCGGCGTGCACCATCTTCGAGCCGGCGTCCTGGTGCTGGCCCTCACCGGCGAACGCGATCGACAGCGTCTCGCCGCGGGCGTGCTCGCCCATGAGGTAGATCGCCGGGTACTTCATGGTGACCTTGGAGCCGATGTTGCCGTCGACCCACTCCATCGTCGCGCCCTCGGCCGCGGTCGCCCGCTTGGTCACGAGGTTGTAGACGTTGTTCGACCAGTTCTGGATCGTCGTGTACCGCACGCGGGCGTTCTTCTTGACGATGATCTCGACGACCGCGGAGTGCAGGGAGTCGGACGAGTACACCGGAGCGGTGCAGCCCTCGACGTAGTGCACGTACGAGCCCTCGTCGGCGATGATCAGCGTCCGCTCGAACTGGCCCATGTTCTCGGTGTTGA
>NZ_JAGIBD010000031.1 GCF_017744555.1 Cellulomonas sp.
CCGGCTCCACGCCCGCGAGCTTCGAGCCGACGCTCGACTACGTCGTCGTCAAGGTGCCGCGGTTCGCGTTCGAGAAGTTCCCGGCCGCCGACGACACGCTCACGACGACCATGAAGTCGGTCGGCGAGGCGATGGCCCTCGGCCGCAACTTCACCGAGGCGCTCGGCAAGGCCATGCGGTCGATCGACAAGAAGGGCTCGGTCTTCCACTGGGACGGCGCGCCGGCGTCTGGCGACGCGCTCGACGCGCTCGTCGAGACGATCGCCCGGCCCACCGAGGGACGGCTCATCGACGTCCAGCAGGTGCTGCGCGCCGGCGTGAGCATCGAGACGGTGTACGAGCGCACGGGCATCGACCCGTGGTTCCTCGACCAGGTGCAGCTCGTCAACGAGGTCGCCCAGGCGACCGCCGACGCTCCGGCGCTCACGCGCGAGGTCCTGCTGCACGCCAAGCGCCACGGCCTCTCGGACGCGCAGGTCGCGCAGCTGCGCCGGACGACGGAGGACGCGGTCCGCACCACGCGGCACGCCGTCGGCCTGCGCCCGGTGTTCAAGACGGTCGACACGTGCGCCGCCGAGTTCGCCGCGCAGACGCCGTACCACTACTCCTCGTACGACGACGAGACCGAGGTCCGGCCGCGCACGCGCCCCGCGATCCTCATCCTCGGCTCGGGCCCGAACCGCATCGGCCAGGGCATCGAGTTCGACTACTCGTGCGTGCACGCCGCGCTGGCGCTCAAGGGCGAGTACGAGACCGTCATGGTCAACTGCAACCCCGAGACGGTGTCCACCGACTACGACACGTCCGACCGCCTGTACTTCGAGCCGCTCACGTTCGAGGACGTGCTCGAGGTCTACGAGGCCGAGCTCGCCGCCGGGCCCGTGGCGGGCCTGATCGTCACGCTCGGCGGCCAGACGCCGCTGTCGCTCGCGCAGCGCCTGCAGGACGCCGGCCTGCCGATCCTCGGCACGTCGCCGCAGGCCATCGACGCGGCCGAGGATCGGGGCGAGTTCGGCAAGGTCCTCGCGGCCGCCGGCCTGCCCGCTCCGGCCTTCGGCACCGCGACGACGCTCGCGGGGGCCCGGGAGACGGCGCAGCGCATCGGCTTCCCCGTGCTCGTGCGCCCGTCGTACGTGCTGGGCGGCCGCGGCATGGAGATCGTCTACGACCAGAACCAGCTCACCGGCTACGTCGAGCGGGCGCTCGAGAACGCGGCGGACGGCGGTCGTGCCGGCACGCTGCCGCCGCTGCTCATCGACCGCTTCCTCGACGACGCGATCGAGATCGACGTCGACGCGCTGTTCGACGGCACCGAGCTGTTCCTCGGCGGCGTCATGGAGCACATCGAGGAGGCCGGCATCCACTCCGGAGACTCCGCGTGCGCTCTGCCGCCCGTGACGCTGTCGACGGCCGAGCTCGAGCGCATCCGCCTGTCCACCGAGGCGATCGCCCGCGGCGTCGGCGTGCACGGCCTGCTGAACATCCAGTTCGCGCTCGTCTCCGACGTGCTCTACGTCCTCGAGGCCAACCCGCGTGCGTCGCGCACCGTGCCGTTCGTCTCGAAGGCGACGGGCGTCTCGCTCGCCAAGGCCGCGGCGCTCGTGATGGCAGGCAAGTCGATCGCGGACCTGCGGGCTGACGGCATCCTGCCTGCGCAGGACGCGTCCGTCATCGACCTCGACCAGCCGGTCGCCGTCAAGGAGGCCGTGCTGCCGTTCAAGCGGTTCCGCACGAAGGAGGGCGTCGTCGTCGACACCGTGCTCGGCCCGGAGATGCGTTCCACGGGCGAGGTCATGGGCTTCGACGTCGACTTCCCGACCGCGTTCGCGAAGTCGCAGGACGCGGCGTTCGGCGGCCTGCCGACCAGCGGCCGGGCGTTCATCTCGGTCGCTGACCGGGACAAGCGCTCGATCGTGTTCCCGGTGAAGCGGCTCGCGGAGCTCGGCTTCGAGATCCTCGCGACCGAGGGCACCGCGGCCGTCCTGCACCGCAGCGGCATCCGCTCGACGGTCGTGCGCAAGCACTCGTCGGGCCGCGGACCGGCGGGGGAGCCGACGATCGTCGACCTCATCACGTCGGGCGACGTCGACATGGTCGTCAACACCCCGTCCGGCCAGGGCGCCCGCGCCGACGGCTACGAGATCCGTGCCGCGACGGTCGCCGCCGACAAGGCGATGGTGACGACGGTCCAGCAGCTCGGCGCGGCCGTGCAGGCCATCGAGGCGGCCCAGGCGGGCCCGTTCGCGGTGACCAGCCTGCAGGAGCACGACGCCGCCGCATCCGCCCGCCGGGAGTCGCGCGCGGCGGTCGTCGCGTGACGCGGCCGACGTTCGGCGCCCGCCTCGCGGACGCCATGGACGCGCACGGACCGCTGTGCGTCGGCATCGACCCTCACCCGGGGCTCCTGGCGGCGTGGGACCTCGCCGACGACGCCGCCGGCCTGCGGCGGTTCGCGCTCACCGTCCTCGACGCCGTCGGCGGCCGGGTCGCGGCCGTCAAGCCGCAGTCCGCGCTGTTCGAACGGCACGGCTCGGCGGGCGTCGCGGTGCTCGAGGAGGTCGTCGCGGCGGGCCGGGAGACCGGGACGCTCGTCGTCGTCGACGCCAAGCGGGGCGACATCGGCTCGACGATGGAGGGCTACGCCGACGCGTACCTCCGGGACGGCTCGCCGCTCGCCGGCGACGCGCTGACGGTCTCGCCGTACCTCGGGTTCGGGTCCCTCGACCCGGCCGTCGACCTGGCGCTCGCCACCGGGCGCGGGCTGTTCGTCCTGTGCCTGACCTCCAACAAGGAGGGCCACGAGGTGCAGCATGCCCGGACCGACGACGGCGTGAGCGTCGCCGCGGCTGTCGCCGCCCGGGCCGCCGCGATCAACGCCGGTGCGCGGCCGCTCGGGTCCGTCGGCCTCGTCGTCGGCGCCACGGTGGGCGACGCCGCGCAGCGCACGGGCACCGACCTCACGCGCGTCAACGGCCCGCTGCTGGCGCCGGGCGTCGGCGCCCAGGGGGCCGGTGCGCGCGAGCTCGCGGCCGTCTTCGGCCCCGCCCGGCACCAGGTGCTCGCCTCGTCGTCCCGGGGCGTCCTGGCGGCCGGTCCGGGCGTCGAGGCGCTCCGCTCCGCGGCCACGAAGGCCGCCGACGAGGCCACCGCGGCGCTGCGCCCGTCCTGACGCCCGCACGGACGACGACCCGGTGGGCCCCGCCCGCCGGGTCGTCGTCGTGCCCCGTCGGCCGCCGCGCCGGCCGTGGCGGACGGCAAGCGGGACCCGTGGTCGGTGCGGCCCGGCCCGCCCTGCGCACGTCTGCGCAGGTCGCAAGGACGGCTTCCCGCGCGTCCGCGTTGCCGAGGCGGGTGCTGCTCGCTAGTTTCGTTGTCACGGTCCCGCGCATCTGACGTGGATCGCCGGCCCAGTGACGAGAAGGTGACGCGCGTGGCTCTCCCTCCGCTGACTCCCGAACAACGAGCCGCAGCGCTCCAGAAGGCCGCCGCCGCGAGGCAGGCCCGTGCCGAGGTGAAGAACCGCCTCAAGTACTCGCAGGGCACGCTCTCCGAGGTCATCGAGCAAGGACGCAAGGACGAGACGATCGGCAAGCTCAAGGTCGTCGCGCTCCTCGAGTCCCTGCCTGGCGTCGGCAAGGTCAAGGCGCGTGCGATCATGTCGGAGATCGGCATCTCCGACACCCGGCGGGTGCGTGGCCTCGGTCCGCACCAGGTGCAGGCCCTGGTCGAGCGCTTCGGGTGACGCGCCGGTCGCAGACGACCGCGCGCCACGAGGAGTACAGCACCACACATGACGACGACGCCCGCCCGGCTGACCGTTCTCGCCGGACCTACCGCCGTCGGCAAGGGCACGGTGTCCGCCGACATCCGCGCCCGTTACCCACAGATCTGGCTGTCGGTGTCCGCGACGACGCGGTCACCGCGGCCGGGGGAGATCGACGGGGTGCACTACCACTTCCTGTCGGTCGACGAGTTCGAGCGGATGGCCGCCCGCGGTGACCTGCTCGAGTGGGCGGTGGTGCACGGTCGCAACCGGTACGGCACGCCGCGCAAGCCGGTCGAGGAGCGGCTCGCCGCCGGCGAGCCCGCGCTGCTCGAGATCGATCTCCAGGGTGCCCGGCAGGTGCGCGAGTCGATGCCCGACGCGCGCTTCGTCTTCCTCGCGCCGCCCTCGTTCGACGAGCTGGTGCGCCGGCTCGTCGGGCGGGGGACCGAGGACGCCGAGGAGCGTGAGCGGCGCCTCGAGACCGCGCGCGTCGAGCTCGCGGCCGAGTCGGAGTTCGACCACGTGATCGTCAACGACGACGTGCACCGGGCGACGGACGCCCTGGTCGAGGTGATGGGCCTCCCGACCCGGTAGGCCCGACCAGGTAGGATCGACCGCAGACCCACCCCCTGACGTACGGGAGACCATCGTGTCCGGAACCGTTGCCGCCCCCACGGGCATCACCGACCCGCCGATCGACCAGCTGCTCGAGCGCGCCGACTCCAAGTACGCGCTCGTGCTGTACTCGGCGAAGCGTGCCCGCCAGATCAACGCCTACTACTCGCAGCTCAACGAGGGCCTGCTCGAGTACGTCGGCCCCCTCGTGGAGACGCGTCCGCAGGAGAAGCCGCTGTCGATCGCGATGCGCGAGATCGACGCGGGCCTGCTGACCGCCGAGGCCACGGAGGCCTGAGCGTCCGCCCATGCGGATCGTCCTCGGTGTCGCGGGCGGCATCGCCGCCTACAAGGCCGTCCTCCTGCTGCGCCTGCTCCGGGAGGGCGGCCATGACGTGCGTGTCGTGCCGACGCGCGCGGCGCTCGAGTTCGTCGGGCGTGCGACGTGGGAGGCCCTGTCCGGGCAGCCGGTGACCACGGACGTCTTCGAGGACGTCGACCAGGTCGCGCACGTCGCGGTCGGCCAGCAGGCCGAGCTCGTGATCGTGGCTCCGGCGACCGCCGACCTGCTCGCGCGCGCCGCGGGCGGTCGGGCCGACGACCTGCTGACCGCGACCCTCCTGGTCGCGCGCTGCCCGGTGCTCATGGCGCCGGCGATGCACACCGAGATGTGGCTGCACCCCGCCACGACGGCGAACGTCGCGACGCTGCGGGCGCGCGGCGTGCACGTGCTCGACCCCGACGCGGGGCGGCTCACGGGTGCCGACACCGGCCCCGGACGACTGCCGGAACCTGAGGCCATCGCCGCCGCCGCACTGGCGCTGGTCGGTCCTCGCGACCTCGTGGGGCGCCACGTCGTCGTCTCTGCCGGCGGGACGCGCGAGCCGCTGGACCCCGTGCGGTTCCTCGGCAACCGGTCGTCCGGTCGCCAGGGTGTCGCGCTGGCCCGCACCGCGCTCGCCCGCGGCGCCCAGGTCACGCTGGTGGCCGCGAACATGTCGGTGCCGCCGCCGGCCGGTGCCGACGTCGTGCAGGTCGAGACCGCGGCCGAGCTCCGGGACGCCGTGCGGACCGCGGCGAAGGTCGCCGACGTCGTGGTGATGGCCGCAGCCGTCGCCGACTACCGGCCGGCCACGGTCGTCTCGTCGAAGATCAAGAAGCGGGCGGACGGGTCCGCGCCCCCGCTCGAGCTCGTGCAGACCACGGACATCCTCGCCGAGCTCGCGCGCGACAGGCCCCGTCCGGGGCAGCTCGTCGTCGGGTTCGCCGCCGAGACCGGCGACGACGAGGGGTCGGTGCTGGACCACGGCCGCGCCAAGGCCGCCCGCAAGGGCGCGGACCTGCTCGTCGTGAACGCGGTGGGCGGCGGGCTGGGCTTCGGTACGGACACGAACGAGGTCGTGGTGCTCGACGGGATCGGCAACGTCGTCGCCCGCAGCGCGGGGTCGAAGGACGAGGTCGCGCACGCCGTCTGGGACGCGGTGCTGGCGGCTTCCTGAACGCGTCATCAGCAGCCCCTGGTCGGCCGTTACGCTGTGCGCCATGATCGATCCGAGCCTGCGCCTGTTCACGTCCGAGTCCGTGACCGAGGGGCATCCGGACAAGGTCTGTGACCAGATCTCCGACGCGATCCTCGACGCGATCCTGGAGCAGGACCCGCAGGCCCGCGTCGCGGTCGAGACGATGGTGACCACCGGGCTCGTGCACGTGGCGGGCGAGGTGACCACGTCCGCGTACGTCGAGATCCCCCAGGTCGTGCGTGAGGTCGTGCGGGGTATCGGCTACACGTCGTCGCACATCGGCTTCGACGGCGAGTCGTGCGGCGTCTCGGTGTCGATCGGTCAGCAGTCGCCCGACATCGCCGCGGGCGTCGACAAGGCCATCGAGGTCCGCGAGGACACCTCCGACATGGACCCGCTCGACCTGCAGGGTGCCGGCGACCAGGGGCTCATGTTCGGCTACGCCTCGGACGACACCCCGAGCTTCCTGCCGCTGCCGATCTGGGTCGCGCACCGGCTCGCCGAGCGGCTCGCCCAGGTGCGCAAGGAGGGCGTCGTCCCGGGGCTGCGGCCCGACGGCAAGACGCAGGTGACGGTCGGGTACGACGGCGACCGTGCGGTCACGATCGACACGGTCGTCCTGTCGACGCAGCACGACCCGGACGTGCAGCTCGAGTCGACGCTGCGCCCGGCGATCGCGGAGCACGTCGTCGCGCCGGTGCTGGCCGGGCTCGAGCTCGACGCGAGCGGCCACCGCCTCCTCGTGAACCCCACGGGCACGTTCGTGGTGGGCGGCCCGCAGGGCGACGCCGGGCTCACGGGCCGCAAGATCATCGTCGACACGTACGGCGGGATCTCCCGGCACGGCGGTGGCGCGTTCTCGGGCAAGGATCCCTCGAAGGTGGACCGGTCGGCCGCGTACGCGATGCGGTGGGTCGCGAAGAACGTCGTCGCTGCCGGGCTCGCCCGCCGTTGCGAGGTGCAGGTCGCCTACGCGATCGGCAAGGCGCACCCGGTCGGCCTGTACGTCGAGACGTTCGGTACGGCGACCGTCCCCGAGGCGCGGCTGACGGCCGCGATCCGCGAGGTCTTCGACCTGCGTCCGGCCGCGATCATCCGCGACCTCGACCTGCTGCGCCCGATCTACCGGCGGACGGCGGCGTACGGGCACTTCGGGCGCGAGCTGCCCGAGTTCACCTGGGAGCGGACGGACCGGGTCGACGACCTGCGGTCCGCGGTCGGCTGATCGCCCCGGGAGGCCGTCGTCCCGCGCGGCGCGCGGATGGTGTGATGGGCGCGTGGAGGTGACGGACGGCGGCGAGCAGCTCGTGCTCGACGGCCTGCCCGCGCCGCGGGCCCGGCGGCGCGTCCGTGCGGCCACCGGCGGTCAGCCCCTCGCGGAGGACCGCCCGGTGGCGCGGGTCGCGATCGACCTGCCGCCGGCGCACCTCGACCGGCCGTTCGAGTACGCCGTGCCGGCGAGCATGGCGGTGGGGGCGGTCGCGGGTGCCCGGGTCAAGGTCCGGTTCGGCCGGCAGGACGTCGACGGGTACGTGCTGGAGCGGGTCGACACTGCCGACCACGAGGGCGAGCTCCAACCGCTGCGTCGGGTCGTCTCGGACCTGCCCGTGCTGACCCCGGCGGTGGCGCGGCTGGCCCGTGCAGTCGCGGACCGGTGGGCGGGCACGCTCGTCGACGTCCTGCGGCTCGCCGTCCCACCCCGGCACGCCCGTGTCGAGGGCGAATCGGTGGGGGAGCCTGCGGGGCCCCTGGTCCCGCACGCGTCGGCGACGGCGTGGGACGCGTATCGCGGTGGGCATGCCTTCCTCCAGCACGTGACGGCCGGCGGTGCGCCACGCGCCGTCTGGACGGCACTTCCGGGGGCGCGCGGTGAGCGGTGGCCGGACGCGATCGCGCAGGCCGTCGCCGCCGCCGTGCTCGGCGGGCGAGGTGCGCTCGTCGTGGTCCCCGACGCGCGCGACGTCGACCGCGTCCTCGACGCGCTCGACGACGCCGGCGTGCCGCGGTGGACGGCGGAGCGGCCGCACGGTGCCGTCCGGCTGACCGCCGACGACGGCCCTGCGGCCCGGTACCGGGCATTCCTTGCAGCGCTGCGCGGCGAGGCGCAGGTCGTCGTCGGCACGCGCGCGTCCGCGTTCGCACCGGTGCGCGACCTCGGCCTGGTCGTGTGCTGGGACGACGGCGACAGCCTGCACGCCGAGCCGCGCGCGCCGTACCCGCACGTCCGCGAGGTGCTCGCACTGCGGTCCGAGCTCGAGGGCTGCGCGTTCCTCGTCGGCGCCCACGGACGCACGGTCCAGGCGCAGGGGCTCGTCGCGACCGGCTGGGCGCGTGAGGTCGCCGCCGACCGGGCGACGACCCGGGCCCGGACGGCGCGTGTGCGGGCGCTCGACTCGACCGAGCTCGCCCGCGAGGGACCGGCCGCGGCGGCGCGGCTGCCCACACCGGCGTGGCGGACCATCCGTGACCGCCTCGCCGTGGGGCCGGTGCTCGTGCAGGTGCCGCGGGCCGGCTACCTGCCGGTCGTGGCGTGCGGGCGCTGCCGTGCGTCGGCGCGGTGCGGCACGTGCCACGGCCCGCTCGGCATCACGGTCGCGGACGGCACGCCCACGTGCGGGTGGTGCGGGCGGCTCGCGACGGGCTGGCGGTGCGACGAGTGCGGTGCGGGTGCGCTGCGGTCGGTGCAGGTGGGGTCGCAGCGGACCGCCGAGGAGCTCGGGCGCGCGTTCCCCGGCTTCCCGGTGCGCGTGTCGGGGGCTCGTGCTGCCGGGGGGGTGCTCGCGACCGTGCGGGACGTCCCCGCGCTCGTCGTCGCGACGCCCGGCGCCGAGCCGGTCGCCCCCGAGGGTTACGCCGCAGCGGTGCTCCTGGACGCCGCGACCAGCGCGGGTCAGGGGCTGGGTGCGGCGGAGGACGCCGTCAGGCGGTGGCTCGCGGCCGCCGCGCTCGTGCGGTCGGCGTCCGACGGGGGACAGGTGCTGCTCGTCGGCGACGCGCCGGAGCGGGCTGCGCAGGCGCTCGTGCGCTGGGACCCGGAGGGTCTGGCGTCGCGCGAGCTCGACGAGCGGGCGGAGCTCCAGCTGCCCCCGGCGGTCCGGATCGCCTCGGTCACCGGGCCACGTGACGCGGTGCTCGCCGTGGTCGAGCGTGTCGACGGCGTCGAGGTGCTGGGTCCGGTGCCCGTGACGGGCGGCCGCGCGGCCGAGCGGTCGGTGCCGGGTGCCCTCGAGCCCGACGTCCGCGCGCTGCTGCGCGTCCCCCGGGCGCAGGGGCAGGCGCTCGCCCGGTCGCTCGCGGCGTCGCTCGCGGTCCGCAGCGCGCGGCGTGAGGGTGGCACGGTGCGCGTCCAGCTCGATCCGACGGACCTCACGTGACGGCGCCCGAGGCGGTCGTGCTCGACCTCGGGAACGTGGTCCTCGGATGGGACCCGTACGGACCGTTCGTCGGGCGGATGGACCGGGCCGCGGTCGACGAGTTCTTCGCCGACGTCGACTTCGCGGCGTTCAACCACCGGCAGGACGCGGGCAGGAGCTGGGCGGACGCGCGGGCCGACGTCGCCGAACGGTTCCCGCAGCACGTCGGTGCCGTCGACCTGTACGTCGAGCACTTCGTCGAGGCGCTGTCCGGGCCGGTCCCGGGCATGGAGGCCCTGGTGCGCGACCTCCTGGCCGCCGGCGTGCGGGTCGTCGGCCTGACGAACTGGTCGGCCGAGACGTTCCACCACGCCGAGCTCGTCGCCCCGGCAGTGGGGCTGATGGAGGGCGTCGTCGTGTCCGGCGAGACCGGCCTGGCGAAGCCGGACCCGCGGATCTTCGAGCTGACGGCCCGGCGGTTCGGCCTGACGCCCGCCCGGACGGTCTTCGTGGACGACTCGCGGCCCAACGTCGAGGCCGCCGCGCGTGTCGGCTTCGACGCCGTGCTGTTCACGTCCGCGGACCGGCTCCGCGCCGACCTCGCCGTGCGGGGTCTCGACCTGCCGGCCTCCTGAGCAGCGCCCCCTGCACAGCAGGCCGGCAGAGCATCCCGACAGAGCGACAGGACCGGGCCACCTAGGATCGACGCCATGCGACTGCTCTTCGCCGGTACCCCTGCGGCCGCGGTGCCGTCGCTCGAGGCGCTCCTCGCCTCCCGTCACGAGGTCGTGGCGGTGCTGACCCGTCCCGACGCGCGATCGGGACGCGGGCGCACGCTCGCGCCGAGCCCGGTCAAGGCGGCCGCGACCGAGGCGGGCATCGAGGTGCTGACACCGGGCAGCCCGCGCGACGAGGACTTCCGGGCCAGGCTCGCCGAGCTCGCCGTCGACGCGGCCCCGGTGGTCGCGTACGGGGCGCTCCTGCCCGCGTCGGTGCTCGACGTGCCGACGCACGGCTGGGTCAACCTGCACTTCTCCGTCCTGCCCGCGTGGCGTGGTGCCGCGCCCGTGCAGCGTGCCGTCATCGCGGGCGACGAGGTCACGGGGGCGTCGACGTTCCGCATCGAGGAGGGTCTCGACACCGGTCCCGTCTACGGGACGCTCACCGAGACCGTGCGCCCGCGCGACACCTCCGGGGCGCTGCTCGAGCGGCTGTCGGTCGCGGGTGCGCAGCTGCTGGTGCGGACGCTCGACGGCATCGAGGACGGGATCCTCAGCCCCGCGCCCCAGCCGGCCGACGGTGTGAGCCTGGCACCGAAGCTCGAGGTCGAGGACGCGCGCGTCCGCTGGACCCACCCGGCGCACGCGGTCGACCGGCGCATCCGGGGCTGCACGCCCGCACCCGGGGCGTGGACGTCGCTGCCGGACGGGTCGCGGCTCGGCCTGGGTCCCGTGGTCCCGGTCCCGGAGGTCGACGACCTCGCGCCGGGTCAGGTGCGGGTCGCGAAGCACGAGGTGCTCGTCGGCACGGGCGGGCACGCGGTCCGCCTCGGCGACGTGACGCCGCCCGGCAAGCGCCCGATGGCCGCGGCCGACTGGGCGCGCGGCGCCCGTCTCGACGACGCGGTCGTGCTGGGGGCGGGCCATGAGTGAGGGACCCGACCGCCGCGACGCGCGCGGACGCCAGCGCGGGGCCGCCCGGTCGCAGGGCCGGACGCAGCGCTCGGCGACCGCACCGTCCGAGCGGCGACGGACCGGCGACCCGGCGCGTCGAGCCGCGTTCGACGTGCTCCGCGCGGTCGCCGACAGCGACTCGTACGCGAACCTCGTGCTGCCGCCGCTGCTGCGGGAGCGGGGGATCCGCGGGCGCGACGCGGCGTTCGTGACGGAGCTCGCGTACGGGACGCTGCGCCTGCGGGGCCGGTACGACGCGGTGATCGAGCAGGCGGCGGCCCGGACGACCGACCGCATCGACCCGCCCGTGCTCGACCTGCTCCGGCTCGGCACGCACCAGCTGCTCGGGATGCGGGTGCCCGCGCACGCCGCGGTATCCGAGACCGTGGGGCTGGCGCGCGAGACCGTCGGCGCGGGTGCTGCGCAGTTCGTGAACGCGGTGCTCCGGGCAGTGGGCCGGCAGGACGCCGAGACGTGGGACCGCACGATCGCGGAGGCGGCGGGCGACGACCCGGTGGCCCGGCTGGCGGTCCGGCACAGCCACCCCGTGTGGGTCGTGCGGGCGCTCCGGGAGGCGCTCGTGGTTGCCGGTCGGTCGGCGGACGAGATCGAGGCGCTGCTCGAGGCCGACAACTCCGCCCCGCGCGTCACGCTCGTCGCGCGCCCCGGTCTGGTCGACGCCGACGAGCTGCTCGCCGCGGACGGCGCCACGGCCGGCACCGTCTCGCCCACGGCCGTCGTGCTCGCCGGCGGCGACCCGGCCTCGCTCGACGCGGTCCGCGACGCGCGCGCCGGGGTGCAGGACGAGGGCAGCCAGGTGGTCGCGCTCGCCCTCGGGGCGGCCCCGCTCGACGGCCCCGACGCCCGCTGGCTGGACCTGTGCGCCGGGCCCGGCGGCAAGGCGGCGCTCCTCGCGTCGCTCGCCGCCGAGCGCGGCGCGAGGCTGGTGGCGAACGAGGTGCAGCCCCACCGTGCGCGCCTCGTCGAGCAGGCGCTGCGTGCGGTGCCGAAGGCCGCGGTCGAGGAGGTCCGCACGGGCGACGGGCGCAGCGTCGGCACGGACGAGCCCGGCACGTTCGACCGCGTGATGGTCGACGCTCCCTGCACCGGGCTCGGGGCGTTGCGGCGCCGGCCAGAGTCGCGGTGGCGGCGCACGCCCGCCGACCTCGCGCCGCTCGGGGCGTTGCAGCGCGAGCTGCTCGGCTCCGCTCTGCGGGCCGTCCGGGTGGGGGGCGTCGTCGCGTACGTGACGTGCTCGCCGCACCTCGTGGAGACGCAGCTCGTCGTGAAGGACGCCCTGCGCGCCGCGGCGAAGGCGGGCCTGACGGCCGAGCCGCTGGACGCTGCCGCCGTCGTCCGGCACCTCGCGCCAGGCCCGGTGGAGCTGCCCGGCGGGCGGACCGACGTGCAGCTGTGGCCGCACGTGCACGGGACCGACGCGATGCACCTCACGCTGCTGCGCCGCACGGCCTGACCGGACCGGGCCCGGACCGCGAGGCTGCACGCGCACGTCGCGCCGATACGCTGGCCTGGTGTCCGCGCTGATCAACCCCAGCATCCTGTCCGCCGACTTCGTCAACCTGGAGCGGGACCTCGGCAGGATCGCCGCCGCCGACTACGTGCACGTCGACGTCATGGACAACCACTTCGTGCCGAACCTGACGTTGGGCCCGCCCGTGGTGAGGCGCATCGCCGAGGTGGCGCCCGTGCCGCTCGACGTCCACCTGATGATCGAGGACGCGGACCGCTGGGCGCCGACGTACGCCGAGGCGGGTGCGGCGTCGGTGACGTTCCACCTCGAGGCCGCACAGGCGCCCGTGCGGCTCGCGCGTGAGCTGCGGGGGGCCGGCGTGCGGGTCGGCGTGGCGCTGCGCCCGGCGTCCCCTGTCGAGCCGCTGCTCGACCTGCTCGACGAGATCGACATGATCCTCGTGATGACCGTCGAGCCGGGGTTCGGGGGCCAGTCGTTCATCGAGGGCACGCTGCCGAAGATCCGACGCACGCGTCAGGCGATCGTGGAGTCGGGTGCGGCCACGTGGATCCAGGTCGACGGCGGCGTCTCGCGGTCGACGATCGGGCGCATCGCCGAGGCGGGCGCCAACGTGTTCGTGGCCGGCTCGGCCGTGTACGGCGCACCCGACGTCGCCGCCGAGATCGTCGCGCTGCGCGGCCTGGCCGACGAGGTGCTCGCCCAGCCCTGAGCGCACGCCTGCCGCTGCCCGACGGACGGACGCCCTCCGGGTCGGGAATGTGCCGTGTGGCATGATCGTTGGCGCACTACAGAACACACACACGTGCTCCGGGGTCGGTGAAAGTCCGAGCCGGCGGTGACAGTCCGCGACCCGCTCGTCCCTCACGGGACGCGCGGTTGACCTGGTGGAACTCCAGGACCGACGGTGAAAGTCCGGATGGGAGGAAGTACGTGGCGTCGCACGCTTTCGGCGTGCGACGTTGGCGCGGACCCTTCCTGCGTCGACCCCCGGAGCCCTGAGCGGCACCGGGAGGTGACGATGACCGGCACGACGGCCCAGCGCACCGCGGTGACCTCCGCACTGTCCGACGTCACGCCCGTCGAGCTCGAGGCGATGACCCGCGCGGTGGCCCTCGCCCGGCGCGGACCCGTCCACGGCCCCAACCCGCGGGTCGGCTGCGTGCTGCTCGACGCGTCCGGCGCGACGGTCGGCGAGGGCTGGCACCAGGGCGCCGGCACACCGCACGCCGAGGTTGCGGCCCTCGCGGACGCCGCTCGGCGTGGGACGGACCTCCACGGCCTCACGGCCGTCGTCACGCTCGAGCCCTGCAACCACACCGGCCGCACCGGGCCGTGCACCGAGGCTCTGCTCGCCGCCGGCGTCGCGCGCGTGGTGATCTCGGTCGAGGACCCGAACCCGCAGGCCGCCGGGGGGGCGGACCGGCTGCGCTCGGCGGGCGTCGACGTCCGTACCGGCGTGCTCCCCGACGAGGGTCGAGCCCTGCTCGGGGCGTGGCTGCCGTCGGTCGAGCGTGGGCGGCCGTTCGTCACGCTCAAGCTCGCGACGAGCCTGGACGGCCGGGTCGCCGCGGCGGACGGCAGCAGCCGCTGGATCACGTCGGACGTGGCGCGCCGGCACGCGCACGACCTGCGTGCCGAGGTCGACGCGATCGTCGTCGGCACCGGCACCGCACTCGCCGACGACCCGTCGCTGACGGCCCGCAACGCCGCGGGCGAGCTCCACGGCCACCAGCCGCTGCGGGTCGTCGTCGGGCACCGCGACGTGCCCGGCGGCGCACGCCTGCGCGGCCCGGGTGGCGAGCTCGTGCACGTGCGGACGCACGACCCGCGCGTCGTCGTCGACGCACTCGCCGAGCGCGAGGTCCGGCACCTGCTGGTCGAGGGCGGTCCCACGCTCGCGACCGCGTTCCTGCGCGCCGGGCTCGTCGACGAGGTGCACGCCTACGTCGCGCCGGTCCTGCTCGGTGCCGGACCTGTCGCCGTCGGCGACCTGGGCATCGGCTCGATCGACGGCGCGCTGCGCCTGACCACCACGGGCGTGCACCACCTGGGCCCGGACGTCCTGGTCGTCGCCACGCCCACCGCTTCCGCATCGTCCGGGCCCGCTCAGCCGGGTGCCCGCCCAGCCACCACGCATGAGGAGCACTGATGTTCACCGGGATCGTCGAGGAGATCGGCACCGTCGAGATGCTGGAGGTGGCCGGGCAGGACGCACGGCTGCGCGTGCGGGGGCCGGTGGTGGTGTCCGACGCCCGTCTCGGCGACTCGATCGCGGTGTCGGGGGTGTGCCTGACGGTCACCGAGCTCCCGGGTGACGGCACGTTCCTCGCGGACGTCATGCCCGAGACGCTGCGCCGGACCGCGTTGGGCGATCTCGACGTCGCGAGCACCGTCAATCTCGAGCGGGCGCTGCAGGTCGGCGGCAGGTACGGCGGTCACGTGGTGCAGGGGCACGTCGACGGGGTCGGCGTGGTCCGGTCGCGGACGCCCGGCCCCCGGTGGGACGACGTCGAGATCGAGCTCGACCCGTCGCTCGCGCGGTACGTCGCGGAGAAGGGGTCGGTCACGGTCTCGGGGGTGTCGCTCACCGTGACGCACGTGGGCGACGACTCGTTCGGCGTCTCGCTCATCCCGACGACGCTCGAGGCGACGACCCTCGGCACGCTCGCGGTCGGTGCGCGCGTCAACCTCGAGGTCGACGTGCTGGCCAAGTACACGGAGCGGCTGCTCACGACGGCCGGGGTGCTGCGGTGACGCCGCGACTCGGCACGGTCGAGGAGGCGCTCGAGGCGCTGCGTGCGGGCCGTCCGGTGCTGGTCGCGGACTCGCCCGACCGCGAGAACGAGGCCGACGTGATCCTCGCGGCGCAGTCGGCGACGCCCGAGTGGGTCGCGTGGACGATCCGGCACTCGTCCGGGTACCTGTGCGCCCCCATGCCCGCCGCGCGGGCGGACGCGCTCGACCTGCCGCTCATGGTCCCGCACAGCCAGGACCCCCGGCGGACCGCCTACACGGTCACCGTGGACGCGGCGACGGGCGTCACGACAGGCATCTCGGCGTCCGACCGTGCACGCACGCTCCGGGTGCTCGCGGATCCCGCGTCGGGCCGGGAGGACCTCATCCGGCCGGGGCACGTGCTGCCGCTGCGGGCCGTGCCGGGCGGCGTGCTGCACCGGGCGGGCCACACCGAGGCGGCCGTCGACCTGTGCCGCCTCGCGGGCCTGGAGCCGGTCGGTGCGATCGCCGAGCTCGTGGACGACGACGGCTCGATGACGCGCCTGCCCGCGGCCGCCGCGCTGGCCGAGGCCGAGGGGCTCGTGCTGCTCACGATCGCCGACCTCGTGGCGTGGCGCCGCGAGCACGACGACGCGGTCCCCGAGCCCGCCGCCCCGCCGGTGCTGCACGACCGCGTGCACGCGACGCACACGGCCTACCTGCCGACGAAGCACGGCGACTTCCGGATCCACGGGTACCGCGACCTGCGCACGGGCGACGAGCACGTCGCTCTCGTGTCGACCGCGGGCCTCGCGGAGACCCCCGTGGTGCGGGTGCACTCCGAGTGCCTCACGGGCGACGCGTTCGGGTCGGCCCGCTGCGACTGCGGCCCGCAGCTCGACGCAGCGCTCGAGCTCGCCGCCGAGCAGGGCGGCGCCGTCGTGTACCTGCGGGGCCACGAGGGCCGGGGGATCGGCCTGCTCGCCAAGGTCGCCGCCTACGCGCTCCAGGACGCCGGCCGGGACACCGTCGAGGCGAACCTCGACCTCGGGTGGCCTGCGGACCGTCGCGAGTACGGCGCGGCCGCGGCGATCCTCGCGGACCTCGGTGTCCAGCGCGTCAGCCTGCTGACGAACAACCCCGCGAAGGTGGCCGGGCTGCGGGCGCACGGCATCGACGTCGCCGAGGTGCGCGGCCTGGAGGTCGGGCGCACCCCTCAGAACGAGGAGTACCTGCGCACGAAGGCCACGTCGATGGGCCACCTGCTGCACCTGCCCGTCGGCACGGAGCGCGCCGCCATCCCGGTGGCGCCGGTCCTCGCGGCCCCCGCGACGCCCGGTGTCGACACCACCGACCACCTGTTCGAGAACCTGGAGGACCTGGCATGAGCGGTGCGGGAGCACCCACCCTGGACGTCGACGGCACCGGCCTGAAGGTCGTCGTCGTCGCCGCGAGCTGGCACACGGTCGTGATGGACGGGCTCCTCGCCGGTGCCCGGCGCGCGCTCGAGGCCGCGCACGTCGAGGACGTCACGGTCGTGCGCGTGCCCGGCACGTTCGAGCTGCCGGTCGCCGCGCGCGCCGCAGCGGCTGCCGGGGCCGACGCGGTCGTCGCGCTCGGTGTCGTCATCCGCGGCGGCACGCCGCACTTCGAGTACGTCTGCTCGGCGGCCACCTCGGGACTCACCGACGTCGCCGTCAGCACGGGCGTGCCCGTCGGTTTCGGCGTGCTGACCTGCGACGACGAAGCCCAGGCGCTCGACCGTGCCGGGCTGGAGGGCTCGCACGAGGACAAGGGCGCCGAGGCCGCCGAGGCCGCGGTCGCGACCGTCGTGGCCCTGCGGGGGCTGTGACGTGACCGGGCCGCTCGGCTGGCTGTTCGACGCGCAGGTGGTGATCGCCGGGCACGCGATCCTGTGGCGCGAGATCGTCGGCAACCTGTTCGGTCTCGCGTCCGCCGTCGGCGGCATGCGCCGCCGGGTGTGGGCGTGGCCGGTCGGCATCGTCGGCAACGTGCTGCTGTTCACCGTGTTCCTCGGGGGCGTGTTCCACACGCCGCAGGCGCGCGACCTGTACGGCCAGGCGGGCCGGCAGGTGTTCTTCGTCATCGTGTCCGTCTACGGGTGGGTGCGGTGGCGGCAGCTGCAGCGGGCCAACGAGCGCGCGGGAGCACCCGTCGACGCGCCGCCCCTGGTCCCGCGCTGGGCCGGCTGGTCGGGGTGGATCACGATCGTCGTGGTCGGCGTCGTCGGCACGGTCGGCTTCGCCATGCTCTTCCGGGAGCTCGGCTCGTGGGGGCCGTGGGCGGACGCGTGGATCTTCACCGGGTCGATGCTCGCGACGTACGGCATGGCGCGCGGGTGGATCGAGTTCTGGCTCATCTGGATCGCGGTCGACGCCGTCGGGGTGCCGCTGCTGCTGCAGGCCGGCTACTACCCGTCGGCGGTGCTCTACCTCGTGTACGCGGGCGTCGTGGTGTACGGCTTCGTCGTGTGGTGGCGGGCGCGCGACGAACGCCCCGCCGTCGCGGCGGCGGCCGACGAGCAGGTCGCCGTCTGACCGTGGGACGGACGCGCGTCCGGGTCGTCCCGGGAGCCGTCTACCCTTGACCGACGTGAAGACCTTCGAGCACCTGTTCGCCGAGCTCGCCGAGAAGGCGACGACCCGGCCCGCCGGCTCCCGCACCGTCACGGAGCTGGACGCGGGCGTCCACGCGATCGGCAAGAAGATCGTCGAGGAGGCCGCCGAGGTCTGGATGGCCGCCGAGTACGAGGGCGTCGAGCGCACCGCCGAGGAGATCTCGCAGCTGCTCTACCACCTCGAGGTGCTCATGGTCGCGCTCGGGATCACGCTCGACGACGTCTACGAGCACCTGTGACCGTCGCGCTCTGACGTCCACCCACTTCTCCCGAACAGGAACACCGTGCTGAGGATCGCCGTCCCCAACAAGGGCTCGTTGTCCGAGCCCGCCGTCGAGATGCTCCGGGAGGCCGGCTACCGCCAGCGCCGCGACGGCCGAGAGCTCGTGCTGCCCGACCCGGACAACGACGTCGAGTTCTTCTTCCTGCGGCCGCGCGACATCGCGGTGTACGTCGGTGCGGGCACGGTCGACGTCGGCATCACCGGGCGTGACCTCATGCTCGACTCCGAGTCCGCGGCGACGGAGCACCTGCCGCTCGGCTTCGCCCGGTCCACGTTCCGGTTCGCGTCCACCGCGGGCGAGCTCGACGACGTGCAGCAGGTCGCCGGCAAGCGCATCGCGACGTCGTACCCGGTGCTCGTCGCGGCGTTCCTGCGTGAGCGCGGCGTCCAGCCCGCGGGGGTCGTGCGGCTCGACGGGGCGGTCGAGTCGGCCATCCAGCTCGGTGTCGCCGACGTGATCGCCGACGTCGTCGAGACGGGCACCACGCTGCGCGCCGCGGGCCTCGAGGTGTTCGGCGAGCCGATCCTGCGCTCGGAGGCCGTCCTGGTGCGCCGCTCCGACGTCGACGCGCCCGCGGGTCTCGACGTGCTCACGCGTCGCCTGCAGGGTGTCCTGACGGCCCGCGAGTACGTGCTCATGGACTACGACGTGCCGCTCTCGCTCGTCGACCAGGCGGTCGCGATCACGCCCGGACTGGAGTCGCCGACCGTCTCGCCGCTGCACAACCGCGAGTGGGCGGCCGTGCGGGCGATGGTCCGCCGCGACCAGACCAACCGGGTCATGGACGCCCTGTACGAGGTGGGCGCCCGCGCGATCCTCGTCACGTCGATCCACGCGTGCCGGCTCTGACCGGACGTGCCGTGGACGTGTCGCACGCCCCCTTCCGGCCGCGGTTCGCCCGGCTGGTGACGCTCGGGCTCGTGGCCGTGGTGCTCGTCCTCACGGCGGCCCTGATCCTCGCGCTGCCGAACGCCGAGCCCCTCGACCGGGCGGGCTTCGCGCTCGTCGGGCTGCTCATCGCGTGGTTCTGCTGGCGCCAGGCGACCGTGCGGGCGGTGCCGGACGAGGACGGCCTGACGGTCCGCAACCTCATGATCACGACACGCCTGACATGGCCGGAGATCGTGTCGGTCCGCTTCGGGTCGGGCCGCCCGTGGGTCCAGCTCGACCTGGCCGACGGCGACACGCTGGCCGTCATGGGGATCCAGCGGGCCGACGGGGAGCTGGCCGAGGCGGAGGCCCGCAGGCTCGCGACGCTCGTCGCGCTGCACACGACACCGGCGCAGGACGACTGACCCGACCACGCGCCGACGCGGGCGGCTCTCAGCCGAGCAGGTCGGCCGCGTGCACCCCCGCGACCCCGGCGGCGAGGAACGCGGCCGGGTCCTGCTCCAGGCCACGGCCCATCGTCGACAGCCGCACGGGCGTGCCCGCGAGGGCGGAGAGCAGGTCGGCCCCCGCGTCGACGTCGACGAGCCGGTGCGGACCGTGCGGGGCCGCGAGCGCGGCGACCTGGTGCCGGACCCGTCGTCCGAGCGCGTCGAGGCCGCCCTCGGGGTCGGGCTCGAACACCGGCACGGGCACGTCGGCGGCGGCGAGCGCGACCCGCCCGTAGGCGGTCAGCGAGTGGTGGGAGACGCCCAGGTGCCGCTCGCGTGCGTCGGCGCCCGAGACCCGCAGGGACGCGACGGCCCGGCCGCCCAGGGCCGCAGTCGCGTTGACGGCTTCGCCCGCTGCCACGCCGGAGAACCCCCAGCGTGTCCCGGTGCCGAGGTTGCCGGGACCCTGCGCGACGACGGCGAGGTCGGCGCCGACGACGACGCGTGCGGCGAGCAGCCCGGTGTGGACGGTCACGGCCTCGAGGTCGCCGCCGAACGCCTGACCGGTGGTGACGCAGGCCTCGATCCACCCGGCGTCCCGCAGCCCTGCGATCGTCCGGGAGAACCAGGCGGGCAGCGCGCCCCCGTCGGTCATGACGTACGCCACGCGCGGGGCGGCGCGGCCCGCACGGGCCGAGGCGTACCGGGCACCCGCGACGATCGCGGGCAGCGCGGAGTGGAGGTCCGCGACGACGACGGGCATCCCGCCCAGGTCGTCGGCGTCGCGCAGCGCGTCGTGGTACGGGGACTCCTGGTCGTCGACGCCCAGCACCATCGCCTGCAGCGGCGTGTAGCGGGCCTTGACGAGGTGCCCGGGGCCGGCGGCCGGGTCGTCGGGGACGTGGTCGGCGGGGCCGACGACCAGGGCGTACCCGCCCGTGCCGAGCCCGCGGGCGAGCGCCGACACGTTGAGCAGCAGCCGGTCGCCGACGGCGACGGGTCCGACGAGCGACGGGTAGGCGAGCGCCCGGACCTCGGCGGGCAGAGCCGCCCCGGCGTGCTCGTCGAGCCGCACGGTGACCTCGGCGGCGCCCGGCCATGACGTCCCGAGCCCGACGACGACACCCGCACGCCACGTGATCACGGCGCACACGCTACCGGCCGCTACGGTGGTCACCGATGCCCGCCTCGATCGCCCCCGCCGAGCGCCTGCTCAACCTCGTCATCGCCCTGGTGAACACCCCGGGCCGTATGACGAAGGAGCAGGTGCGCTCGAGTGTCGCCGGGTACCAGGACGCCCCGTCCGACGACGCGTTCGAGCGGATGTTCGAGCGCGACAAGGACACGCTGCGCGACCTCGGCATCCCAGTGGTGACCGTCACGGACGCGGGGCACGGCGACGACTTCGGGTACCGGGTGGACCTCGACGCGTACGCGCTGCCGCCGCTCGACCTCACGGCGGGGGAGCTCGGCGTGCTCGCGATGGCCGCCCAGGTGTGGCAGGACCAGGCGCTGCGGGCGGACTCGTCGCGGGCCCTGACGAAGCTGCGTGCCGTGGGCGACGCCCCCGGGTCGACGGACCTTGTCACGGGGCTCGCGCCGCGCGTGCGTCCGGGCGGTGGCGCGCTGGGGCCGCTCATGGACGCGGTGCACGAGCGGCGGGTCGTGAAGTTCACGTACCGGGCCGCGAACACGGGGGAGGTCCGCGAGCGCGTCGTGGAGCCGTGGCGGCTCCTCGCCCGGCGGGGCGGCTGGGTGCTGGTCGGCCGGGACCGTGACCGGCAGGCGAGCCGGTCGTACCGGCTGAGCCGCATCGAGGGCGCCGTCCGGGCGCTCGGTGAGCCCGGAGCCTTCCCGCCGCCCGCCGAGGACGAGCTGGCCGAGGCGATGGCCTCGTGGGCCGCGGGCGCGCAGCAGGTCGCGACGCTCGCGGTGCGTCCTGAGCGCGCGGGGGCGATGCGGGCGCGGTCCGTCGCGGCGCCCGACGACGCGCCGGACTGGGCAGCGGACCCCGTGGTGGGCCCGCTCCTCGAGCACCGTGACGTCGTCCACGTGCCGTTCCGGTCGGCGTGGGAGCTCGCGGAGGAGCTCGTCGGGTACGGCGACGCGGTCCTCGTCCTGGCGCCCACCGAGCTGCGCCGCTCGGTGCTCCGGCTCCTGCGGACCGCGGCGACGCTCGACGAGAGGGTGAGGGCCCATGGCTGAGCGGGCGAGCGACCGCCTGCTGCGGATGCTGGGCATGATCACGTACCTCGACCGGCACGAGGGCGTGCCCGTCGAGGACATCGCGCAGCAGTTCGGGGTGTCCGCCGACCAGGTGCTCGAGGACATCGACACGCTGTGGGTGACGGGCACGCCCGGTTACTTCCCGCACGACCTCATCGACTTCGACGCGGCCTCGTACGAGCAGGGCGTCGTGCGCCTCACGGAGTCGCGGGGGATGACCCGGCCGCTGCGGCTCGGCACGCGCGAGGCGGTCGCGCTCGTCGCGGCCCTGCGTGCCCTGTCGGCGTCGTTCGGCCCGGCCCTGGACGCCGAGCGGTCGGCGGTGCTCGAGTCCGCGCTCGCGAAGCTCACCGCGGCGACTGGTGACGCCGCGGCGGCCGTCGACGTGCAGCTCGGCATGGATGCGTCCCCGGAGGTCGCCGCGACCGTCGCCACGGCGCTGCGCCGGCGGCGCCGGCTGCACATCCGCTACGTCAACGCGGCCGACGTGTCGACCGAGCGCGACGTGGACCCGGCGCGGCTCGTGACGGACGACGAGCGCTCGTACCTGCTCGGCTGGTGCCTCCTGGTCGACGACGAGAGGCTGTTCCGGGTGGACCGGATCCTCGAGGCGACCCTGCTCGACGAGGCGGCGCAGGACCACGGCATCGGCGCCCGCAGCGGCGAGTTCGCGCCCGGCCCCGAGGGGGAGCTCGTGACGCTGCACCTCGCGAGCACCGCGCGCTGGGTGGCCGAGAGCGTGCCGGTCGAGGCGGTGCGGAACCAGCCCGACGGGTCGTTCGAGCTGGACCTGCGCGTGGTGCGGCCCGCGTGGCTGCGGCACCTGGTGCTGCAGGTGGCCGGCGAGATGCTCGGTGCGACGCCGGTGCGCGTGGGCGACGAGGCCGCGGCGGCGGCCAGGTCCGCGCTCGCCGCGTACGGGCCGCTCGCGGACGCAGCGGTGGGGGGCTGACGATGCTCTGGTTCGGCGTGTGGACCCTGCTGGTCGTCGGGACCCTCGTGGGCGCGTTCTTCCTCGGTCGGCGCCTGTGGCGGTCGGCGACGGCGTTCGCCGCCGAGCTCGGCCGGGCCGCGGCTGCGGCGCAGCAGCTCGCCGACCGTGTCGAGGAGCTGCGCCTGGCCGCGGAGCCTCGGGACACGGGGACGACGCTGCTCGCGGACCCGGCAGTGGTCCGGCTCCGGTACGACGCCGTCCGCGCGGCCAGGCATGCGCGGCGGGCCGAGCGGGTGGAGCGGCACCGCCGCACGTGGGCGTCGTGGGGCGCGTACTGGCGCTGAGGTCCGGACGAGGCCGGTCGCGAGAGCGGGCCGGAGCGCGACTCCCGGACGGTTAGTATCGACAGGCCCCGCACCACTGAGGAGAGCACCCATGTTCAGGAACGGCCTGCAGTTCTGGCACATCATCGTCATCGTGGTGCTCGTCGTGCTGCTCTTCGGTGCCAACCGTCTGCCCGGTCTGGCGAAGAGCGTCGGCCAGTCCATGAAGATCTTCCGCGACGAGGTCAAGGACCTGCGCGAACCGGACGACAAGAAGCCTGCCGCGGACCGGCCGACCGACGAGCCGACCGAGGGCACCACGCCGCCGAAGGTCTGACCGCACGTGGAAGCTGCTCGCCGCGGGGACGATCCCGGCGGCCGGATGCCCCTGCGGGCGCACCTCGCCGAGCTGCGCCGCCGGGTGTTCTTCGCGGCGCTCGGGCTCGTCGTCGGTGCCGCCGTCGGGTGGTGGCTGTACGACCCGGTGTTCGAGGCGCTGCAGATGCCGCTGCAGCACGTCGCGGAGCTGCGCGGCAACGACGAGCTCGTCGCCCTCAACTTCGCGGGGATCGCGACGTCGTTCGACATGAAGCTCAAGGTGTCGTTCTTCCTCGGCGTGATCCTGTCGAGCCCCTGGTGGATCTACCAGCTCTGGGCGTTCATCACGCCGGGCCTGACCCGCAAGGAGCGGCACTACGCGATCGGCTTCCTCGCCGCCGCCGTGCCCCTCTTCCTCGCCGGCACCGCGCTCGCGTGGTGGGCGCTGCCGAACGCCGTCGAGCTCCTCACGGGGTTCACGCCACAGGGGTCGGCGAACCTCATCGACGCCCAGACGTACCTGAGCTTCGTCATGCGGCTGATCCTCGCGTTCGGGCTGGCGTTCCTGCTGCCCGTCGTCATGGTCGCCCTCAACTTCGCGGGCATCGGGCGGGCCGCCACCTGGCGCAAGGGCTGGCGGTGGGCCGTGCTGATCGCGTTCGTGTTCGCCGCGGTCATGACCCCGACGCCCGACGCGATCACGATGATCGCCGTGGCCGTCCCCATCTGCCTGCTGTACTTCGCGGCGCTCGTCATCTGCACCGCGCACGACCGGCGTGTCGACCGTCGGCGGGTCGCCGCCGGCCTGCCCCGGCTCGACGGCACCCTTCCCGGCGAGGATCCGAGCACCGGGAGCGCCACCGCATGAGGCACGTGGGAGTCGTCGTCAACCCGACGGCGGGCAAGGGCCGCGGCGCGTCCGCGGGACGGCAGGTTCACGGGATGCTCGAGGCGAAAGGCTTCAAGGTCCAGGACCTGTCCGCCCCGACGCTCGCGCAGGCGACCGACCGGGCGCGTGCCGCGGCCGTACAGGGGCTCGACGCGGTCGTCGTGGTCGGCGGTGACGGGATGGCGCACCTCGGCGTCAACGTGGTCGCCGGCACCGCCCTGCCGCTCGGCATCGTGGCCGCAGGGACGGGCAACGACATCGCGCGCACGCTCGGGCTGCCGCGGGGCGACATCGCCGCATCCGTCGACGTCGTCGAGCGTGCGCTCCACGACGGGCCGCGCCGCATCGACGCGGTGCGGGTCGGGTCGCCCCAGCACGCCGCGCACGAGTGGTTCGTCGGCGTGCTGTCGTGCGGGATCGACGCCGCGATCAACGCGCGCGCGAACGAGCTGACCTGGCCGAAGGGCTCGGGTCGCTACGTCCGGGCCCTCGTGCCCGAGCTCGCGTCGTTCCGCCCGTTCGGCTACCGCGTGACCCTCGACGACGAGGTCTGGGAGTCCGCCGGCACGCTGGTCGCGGTCGCGAACGTGCCGTGGATCGGCGGCGGGCTCAAGATCGCACCCGACGCGCAGCCGGACGACGGGCTGCTCGACGTGGTCCTCGCCGGGCCGTTCACCAAGCCGGGCGTCGTCAAGATCTTCCCGGGGATCTACCGCGGCCGCCACGTGCGGCACCCGTCCGTCCGCGTCGTGCGGACCCGGTCGGTGCTCATCGAGCCGGTCGGCTCGCTCGGAGCGGCGCCGCCCGCGGCATTCGCCGACGGGGAGCGCGTCGGCACGCTGCCGCTGCGGGTGCAGGTGGACCCGGGCGCGGTGTCCGTCCTGGCCTGAGCGGGGCACCCGCCTGAACGGCACCCGTCCTCGGGCCGGAGCTCGTTGCGAGGCGGAGCCGCTGTGGCGCAGACCCGACGAGAGCCGCCGCGGCGCGGGGCCTGACGGAGCGCGGCGCCCGCGCGTCCGACGAGCACGTGCCTAGGGTGTCGGTGTGGTCTCCCGTCCCCGCAGGTCCGCGCCCGCGCCGTCGCCGCAGCAGTCGCCCGAACCGTCCCCCGAACCCTCGCCGGCCGAGCGCTACGCGGCGTCCCGTCGTCGCGCCGAGGTCGAGCGCAGCGAGCTCGGCCGCTTCCGCGAGCTGCTGTCGTTCCCGCTCGACCCGTTCCAGGTGGACGCCTGCCAGGCGCTCGAGCGGGGCAGCGGCGTGCTGGTCGCGGCGCCGACCGGTGCGGGCAAGACGGTCGTGGGGGAGTTCGCGGTGCACCTGGCGCTCGTCGGCGGCCGCAAGGCGTTCTACACGACGCCCATCAAGGCGCTCTCGAACCAGAAGTACGCCGACCTGGTGCGTCGCTACGGCCCTCAGTCGGTCGGCCTCCTGACGGGGGACACGACGATCAACGGCGAGGCACCCGTGGTCGTCATGACGACCGAGGTGCTCCGCAACATGCTCTACGCGGGCTCGCCGACGCTCGCCGGTCTCGGGTTCGTGGTGATGGACGAGGTGCACTACCTGGCCGACCGGTTCCGCGGACCGGTGTGGGAGGAGGTGATCATCCACCTGCCCGACGACGTGCAGCTGGTGTCGCTGTCCGCCACGGTCTCGAACGCGGAGGAGTTCGGCGACTGGCTCGCGACCGTGCGCGGCGACACGACGGTCGTGGTGAGCGAGCACCGCCCGGTCCCGCTCGGCCAGCACGTGATGGTCCGGGACGACCTGCTCGACCTCTACGCCGGGCACGTCGACCCGACGGACCCCGGCGTCGACCCACCGATCAACCCGGACCTCACGCACCTGCTGCGGCGGCGCGAGCGTCAGGACGGGCACGGCCCCGGCGACCGCGGCTACCGCGGGCGGGGCGGGCACCGTCCCGGAGGTGGCCGTCCGGGAGGCGGACGGCCGAGCGGGGGCCGGCCGACGCCGCGGTTCGCAGTCGTCGACGCGCTCGACAAGGACGGTCTGCTGCCCGCGATCGTCTTCATCTTCTCCCGGGCCGGGTGCGACGGCGCCGTGCAGCAGTGCCTCGCGGCGGGCGTGCGCCTGACGAACCCGGCGGAGCAGGCCGAGATCCGGCGGGTCGTCGAGGAGCGCTCGGCGGCCATCCCGCCGGAGGACCTCGACGTGCTGGGGTACTGGGACCTCGCGGAGGCGCTCACGCGGGGGATCGCTGCGCACCACGCCGGCATGCTGCCGCTGTTCAAGGAGACCGTCGAGGACCTGTTCTCGCGCGGCCTGGTCAAGGTCGTGTTCGCCACGGAGACGCTCGCGCTCGGCATCAACATGCCCGCGCGGTCGGTGGTGCTGGAGAAGCTCGTCAAGTGGGACGGGTCGAGCCACGTCGACGTGACGCCGGGGGAGTACACGCAGCTCACCGGTCGCGCCGGGCGCCGGGGGATCGACACCGAGGGCCACGCCGTCGTCGTCGCGCACCCAGGTCTCGACCCGGTCCAGCTCGCGGGTCTCGCGTCCAAGCGGCTGTACCCGCTGCGGTCGAGCTTCCGGCCGACGTACAACATGGCCGTCAACCTGGTCGCGCAGGTGGGCGCGGAGCGTGCCCGTGAGGTCCTGGAGACGTCGTTCGCGCAGTTCCAGGCGGACCGTGGCGTCGTCGGGCTCGCGCGTCAGGCGCAGGCGCACACGGAGGCGCTGGACGGCTACGCGAAGGCCATGACGTGCCACCTGGGCGACTTCGCGGAGTACGCGTCGCTGCGCCGGCAGATCGCGCAGCTCGAGAAGGACGCCAGCCGGGCGGCGGCGACGGCCCGGCGCGCGGAGGTCGCGCGCACCCTCGAGGGGCTGCGCGTCGGGGACGTCCTGGAGATCCCGGTGGGCCGCCGGACGGGCCACGCGGTGGTCATCGACCCGGGCGGCCAGCCGGGGTTCGACGGGCCGCGGCCGACCGTGCTGACCGTCGACCGTCAGGTACGACGCCTGACCGTGCAGGACGTCGGCACCGGTGCCCGGACCGTCGGATGGCTGCGGGTGCCGAAGTCGTTCAACGTGCGCGTCCCGGCCGCCCGCCGCGACCTGGCGGCCGCGCTGCGGGGTGCGGTCCCGGACGGCGGCGGCGAACGCGTGAGGGCCGGCGGCCGCCAGGCGCGGCACGACCGGACCGCCGCGACCGAGGACGCCGCCCTCGCCGCGCTGCGGCGCCGGCTGCGCGCGCACCCGTGCCACTCGTGCCCGGACCGCGAGGAGCACGCCCGCTGGGCGGAGCGCTGGGCACGGCTCAAGTCGGAGCACGACGCGCTGGTCGCGCGGATCGCGGGGCGCACCGGCTCGATCGCCGCCGTGTTCGACCGCATCTGCGACGTGCTCGTGCGGCTCGGCTACCTGTCGGCGGACGACGGGCCGCTCACGGTCACGTCGGACGGCCGGTGGCTGCGCCGCCTGTACGCGGAGAACGACCTGCTGCTCGCCGAGTGCCTGCGCCGCGGCACGTGGGACGAGCTCGACGCGGCAGGCCTCGCGGCCGTGACCTCGACCCTCGTCTACCGGTCGCGCCACGAGGACCAGGCGGAACCGCGGGTGCCTGGCGGCCCCGCGGGGCGGCTGGGGCGCGCGCTCGAGGGCACCGTGCGGGCGTGGTCCGAGCTCGAGGACCTCGAGTCCGAGCACCGGCTGGAGACGATCGTCCCGCTCGACCTCGGGCTCGTCGAGGCCGTCCACCGGTGGGCGTCGGGGAGGAGCCTGGACGCGGTGCTGCGGGGCGGCGAGCTGTCCGCGGGCGACTTCGTGCGGTGGTGCAAGCAGGTCATCGACGTGCTCGACCAGCTCGGTCAGGCGGCGCCGGACGAGCGTCTGCGGACCACGGCCCGGCGGTCCGTCGACGCCCTGCGCCGCGGGGTGGTGGCCTACTCGTCGGTCTGATCCGGCCCGTGCAGCGGTGCACGGCGGGAAGGCCGGGCGACGTGCCCCGCTCGGGCTCCGAGTCCGTCGGGCGGTGGCCGGGCTCATCCGTCTGACCTGCCCTATCGTGAGCGGATGTGACCTCGACCCTCTACCGGCACGGCGTGATCCACTCCCCGGCCGACCCGTTCGCTGAGGCCCTCCTCGTCGAGGACGGCGTCGTCGCCTGGCTCGGCGCGGACGACACCGCCGACGGCATGGTGTCCCGGGCGGACGAGGTGGTGGACCTCGACGGCGCGCTGGTGGCTCCCGGCTTCGTCGACGCGCACGTGCACGTGCTCGAGACCGGCCTGGCGCTCGAGAGCGTCGACCTGTCGGCGGCCGGCGGGGTCCGGTCCCTGGCCGACGCGCTCGACGCCGTGCACCGCGCCGCGGCCGGCCGACCTGCGTCCGACGTGCCGCTGCTGGGGTTCGGCTGGGACGAGCTCGAGTGGCCCGAGGGGCGGGCACCGACGCGCGCGGAGCTCGACGCGGCAGCCGGCGGCGCACCCGTGTACCTGGCCCGGGTCGACGTGCACTCGGCGGTCGTGTCGAGCGCCCTTGCCCGGTCAGCCGGCCTCGACGTGCTGCCTGGGTGGAGCGACGACGGGCGTGTCGAGCGGGACGCGCACCATGCGGCGCGCGAGGCTGCCCGCACCATGTCGCCGGGCCGTCGGACGGCCCTCTACCGGCGCGCGCTCCAGCACGTCGCCTCCCGTGGGATCGTGTCGGTGCACGAGCAGAGCGCGCCGTTCATCGACACCCGCGAGGGGCTCGCCGAGCTCCTCGCGATGACCGCGTCGGCCACCGACGGGCTGCCGCACCTCGTCGGGTACCGCGGCGAGCGCTGCGTCACGGTGGACGACGCCCGCGCGGTCCTCGCGGCGATCCCCGGGCTCACCGGGATCGGCGGCGACCTCAACGTCGACGGCTCGCTGGGGTCCCACACGGCAGCGCTGCGCGCCCCGTACGCGGACGACCCGTCGAGCGACGGAGTGCTGTACCTGACCGCTGAGGAGATCTGCAACCACATCACCGCGGTGACGCGCGCGGGCGTGCACGGCGGCTTCCACGTGATCGGCGACCGGGCCATGGACGAGGTGCTGCTCGGGCTGCGGGCCGCGGCCGACGTCGAGGGCGTCGAGGCGATCGCCCGGGCCGGCCACCGGCTCGAGCACGCGGAGATGGTCGATGCGCCCACGCTCGCCGCGCTCGTGCTGCTCGGCGTCCGCCTCAGCGTCCAGCCGGCGTTCGACGCCGCCTGGGGTGGCGAGCAGTCGATGTACGCGACGCGGCTCGGCGCGGGGCGCGCCGCTGCGCTCAACCCGCTGGCCGACCTCGCGGCGGCCGGCGTGCCGCTCGCGTTCGGCTCGGACGCGCCCGTGACGCCCGCCGACCCGTGGGCCGGGGTGCGGGCGGCGATCCGCCACACGGCCGTCGAGCAGCGGATCTCGGCCCGCGCGGCGTTCCGGGCGTCGACGCGCGGCGGCTGGCGGCTTGCCGGGCTCGACCACACGGGCGCGGGGGAGCTGCGCGTCGGCGCGCCCGCCCACCTCGCCGTGTGGCGGGCCGAGCACCTCGCGGTGCAGGCGCCCGACGGCCGGCTCTCGACCTGGAGCACGGACGCGCGCGCGGGCACTCCGCTGCTGCCCGACCTGTCGGAGGACGCTCCGGACCCGGTGTGCCTGCGTACCGTGCGCGACGGTGTCGTGGTGTTCGACGCCCTCGTGTGAGAGCGAGGGTCATCCGCTCCGGGTGAAATTCTGGAGCGGCGACGACACCGCTCCGCAACCGGTTCGACGCCATGTCGCGACACGCGCGGCGACACGCCGAACCAACCCGCACGGATCGGATGATCGGCACCGCCACGACCTGCACGGACGGCTGCGACCTGCACCGACGGCGCCTTGACACGTTCGCGTATCTCGGTAGGTTCACGAAGGTAAATCCACCGCCACGGTCGTCCGACGCTGCTGTCGGCCGACCATCCCCAGGGAGCTCGCTCTCCGGGACGACGGAGGACGTCGGGCTCCGACCGGGCCCGCGTGTTCAACAGAAAACGGTCCGTGCGCAGCACGCGACCGGTACGAAGGACACGCGGGCCGGTCGGTCCGGCCGTTCCCCTCACCTCGGCGAACAGGCTGACGTCGGCGGACAGGCTGACGTCGTACCCTTGCGCGGTGTCCGCCCGTGAACCCGCCCGCTGGTGGACCCTCGTGCTCGCCGTCGCGGGCGGCTACCTGACCCGTCTGGCCTTCCCGTCGCCCGGGTGGTGGGGCACCGCGTTCCTCGGCATGGCGCTGCTCTACCTGGCGCTGCGTCGGGACAGCGCCCGGTGGAACGCGCTCGTCGGGCTCGCGTGGGGCCTGGCCTGTTTCGCCCCGCTCATCACGTGGGCCGACGAGGCGGTCGGGCTCGTGCCGTGGCTCGCGCTGAGCACGCTCGAGGCGCTGTGCGTGGCACTGTTCGGCGCTGCCTGGTCGTGGGCGCGCCGTGGCGAGGCCGTCTGGCGCAGCGGCGGCTGGCAGGCGCTCGTGTTCACGTTGCTGTGGGTCGCCGTGGAGGAGCTGCGCTCCGCGTGGCCGTTCGGCGGCTTCCCGTGGGGGCGGCTGGCGTTCTCGCAGTCCGACTCGCCGCTCGCAGCGTTCATGTGGCTCGGCGGCACGCCGCTGCTGAGCGGCGTCGTGGCCCTCGTCGGCGTCGTGCTGGCGCGCGCGTACCTCGTGGCGCGACGGCTCGAGGTACGGCGATTCGTCGGGGCGGCCGCCGCGGTCGTCGTCGTCGCGGGTGTCGCGTTCGCGCTGCCCCTCGACACCAGGGCGGAGCACGGGACGCTCGAGGTCGGTGCGGTCCAGGGCAACGTGCCGGGCAGCGGGCTCGACGCGTTCGGTCAGCGCGAGGCCGTGCTCGACAACCACCTCGCCGGCACGTACGCCCTGCTCGACCAGGTGGAGCCCGGCGAGCTCGACGTCGTCCTGTGGCCCGAGAACGGCACCGACATCGACCCGCAGGCGGACCAGTCGGCCGCCGACCTCATCGACGCGGCGGCGCAGGCGGTCGACGCGCCCATGCTCGTCGGCACCGTGCAGTACCCCCCCAGTGGCGGCCGGTACAACACGGCCGTGCTGTGGGAGCCGGGCCAGGGCGTCGTCGCGAGCTACACCAAGCAGCACCCGGCACCGTTCGCGGAGTACATCCCGCTGCGCTCGCTCGTGCGGCCGTTCTCGTCCGCGGTCGACCTCGTCACCCGCGACATGATCCCGGGTGTCGGTCCGGGCTACGTGCCGCTGACCTCGGAGCGCCTCGGCCGCACTGTGGGACTGGGCGACGTCATCTGCTTCGAGGTCGCCTACGATGCCCTCGTCCGGGACGCGGTGCGGGCCGGGGGAGAGGTGCTTGTCGTGCAGACGAACAACGCGTCGTTCGGCATGACAGACGAGTCCACGCAGCAGCTCGCGATGGCGCGGCTGCGGGCGGTGGAGCACGGCAGAGCGACGGTGCAGATCTCCACCGTCGGCGTGAGCGCCGTGATCCAGCCCAACGGGGCCGTCAGCCGGCAGACCGACCTGTTCACCGCGGACCAGATGGTCGCGACGTTGCCACTGCGGCAGTCGCTGACGCCCGCAGACCGGTCCGGGTCGTGGCCCGCCTGGATCGTCGACGCTCTCGCGGTGTGCACGGTCGTCGCCGGCGCTGCCGGTGCCTACCGCCTGCGCCGCACCGACCGAACGGATCCGCCCGCATGAGTGACAGCCTCACCCGCGTCCTCGTCGTCGTGCCCACGTACGACGAGCGCGAGAACCTGCCGATCGCCCTGGAGCGGCTCCGTGAGCACGTTCCCACCGCCGACGTGCTCGTGGTGGACGACGGCTCGCCGGACGGCACCGGGGAGCTCGCGGAGAAGATCGCCGAGAGCGAGAGCTCGTCGGGCTCACCACGGTCGATCGGCGTGCTCCACCGCACGGGGAAGCAGGGACTCGGCACCGCGTACGTCGCGGGGTTCGGATGGGCGCTCGAGCGCGGGTACGACGTCGTCGTCGAGATGGACGCCGACGGGTCACACCGTGCGCAGGACCTGCCGCTGCTGCTCGGGGCGCTCGACCGTGCCGACCTGGTGCTCGGCTCCCGCTGGGTCAGGGGCGGCAAGGTGGTCAACTGGCCGTTGCACCGCGAGGTGCTGTCCCGCGGTGCCAATCTCTACACGCGGATCATGCTGGGCATCCCGCTCGGCGACGCGACCGGCGGCTTTCGCGCGTACCGCGCCGACCTGCTGCGCCGACTCTCCTTCGGTGACGTCGCCTCGCAGGGGTACTGCTTCCAGATCGACATGGCCTGGCGCGCGGTCCGGGCGGGCGCGCGCGTCGTCGAGGTGCCGATCACGTTCGTCGAGCGCGAGCTCGGGCAGTCGAAGATGAGCCGCGACATCATCGTCGAGGCCCTCGTCAACGTGACCCGGTGGGGGATGCACGAACGCTCCCGCCAGGTGGCGGGAGCGTTCCGTCGGTCTCGTTGACCGGGATGCCGTGCTGAGGGTCAGGCGCTGCGGCGCAGCTTCCCCGCGCGGAGCAGGTCGAGGCGCTCGTCGAGGAGCTCCTGGAGCTCGCCGATCGTGCGGCGCTCGAGCAGCATGTCCCAGTGCGTCCGAGGGGCCTTGCCGGCCTTCGCCTCGGGCTTCGACGCGTCACGCAGGAGCGCCTCGGCGCCGCAGCGGCACTCCCACACCACCGGCACGTCGGCCTCGACCGAGAACGGCAGGATGATGGTGTGCCCGTTGGGGCAGTCGTAGTGGGCCTGGAGGCGCGGGGCGAAGTCGACGCCCTCGTCCGTCTCCATGCTGTGGGACCCGATGCGCATGCCGCGCAGGGACCGGTTTGCCATCAGGGAACCTCCGTGCCGTGGTGACGGCCTTCGAGTGTGGGATCGTCCACCGTTGTCAACGGTGTTCGCCCTCCCAGTGTTCCAGGCGCACGTGAAGGGTTCGTGAACGCGGTACGCGCAGCGCGGGCGAAACCCGGGTGAGGCTCGTCTCACCTCGCGGTCGTAGGGTGCACACGTGACGAGCACCACGACACCTGACATGACCTTTCGCCGGCTCGGGGACAGCGGCCTCGCCGTGTCCACCGCGGGCCTCGGCTGCAACACGTTCGGGGCGACGCTTCATCCCGACGGTGTCCCCGCGCTGGTCGCGGCAGCCCTCGACGCGGGCGTGACGTTCTTCGACACGGCTGACGTGTACGGCGGCGTCCCGGGGCAGAGCGAGGAGCTGCTCGGCGCGGCGCTGGCCGGGCACCGTGACGACGTGGTCGTGGCGACGAAGTTCGGCGCGGACACCCACGGGCTCAACGGTCCCGACTGGGGCGCGCGCGGGTCACGCCGGTACGTGCGTCGCGCCGTCGAGGGGTCCTTGCGGCGCCTCGGCACCGACTGGATCGACCTGTACCAGCTGCACGTGCCCGACCCGACGACGCCGGTCGAGGAGACGCTCGCGGCGCTCCACGAGCTCGTCGTCGAGGGCAAGGTGCGCTACCTCGGGTCGTCCAACTTCGCCGCGTGGCAGGTCGTCGAGGCCGACTGGACGGCCCGCACGGGCGCGCTGACCCCGTTCGTGTCGGCGCAGAACCGCTACAACCTCCTCGACCGGTCGGCCGAGGCCGAGCTCGTGCCCGCGGCCGAGACCGTCGGGGTCGGGATCCTGCCGTACGTCCCGCTCGCGTCCGGCTTGCTCACGGGCAAGTACCGGCAGGGCGAGCCGGCACCCGAGGGGTCGCGGCTCGCGCGGATGCCCGATCGGCTCGCTCGTGCGGACTTCGACCGGATCGACGCGCTCGCCGCGCTGGCGGAGCAGTGGGAGATCGACCTGCCCACCCTCGCGCTCGGCGGGCTCGCCGCGCAGCCGGCGGTCGGCAGCGTCATCGCGGGTGCCCGGACGCCCGAGCAGCTGCGCGCGAACGTCGCGTCGATCGCGTGGGAGCCGACCCTCGAACAGTTGGCCGCGATCGACGAGGCCGCACCGGGCCCGCTGGGCTGACGTCGGCGCGCCAGCCGTGCGCCTGGTGGCGTTCCTGGCGGCGCGGCCGGCCGGTCGGACGTCACCACTCGAGGATCCGGGCCCGGTTCGCGCCGAGCGCGGCGACGGCTCGGACACGCACCCCGCGGTCGTGGGCGGCGTCTCTCAGGGCTGCCGCCCAGGACGTCTCGAACGCCCCACGGTCGCCGCCGCCGGCACGCACGCACGCGACGACCAACGACCCGCCCGGCGCCTCCCGCTCGAGCACCGACGCCAGCCCCGTCATGACCTGCGCCGCGACGCCGGCGTCGGCCCGCAGAGGCACGTCGTTGACCGGGAGCACGAGCGGGAGGCAGCGGTCCTCGTCGTCGAGCAGCAGGAACCAGAGCGCGGGGGGCCCTGCACGCTCGGGACCGACGAGGTGCAGCAGGACCGCCAGGACGTCGCCGTGGCCGTGCAGCACGTCGACGGGCAGCCGCGGCAGGTCGTCGTCGGGCCCGTGCACGTCGACGATCCAGGGCTCGTCCGCCCAGTCCTCGGGCGAGTCGCCGCCTGGGTCGGCCGTGGCGTCGTCGTACGCGTGCTCGAACCAGTGGTCCCCGTGGTCGCTCATGCGGACAGGCTCGCGGTGGATGGACCGAGCTCGTCACCCACCGCTCGAGACCGGTGGGGAGGCGAGCGAACGGCGGTGCTGTGGGCGGCTCGGTGTCAGGCCAGGAAGGCGCGCAGCGCCTCCACGACGAGCGCGTGGTCGTCGGCCTGGGGGAGCCCCGACACCGTCACGGTCCCGACGATGCCGACGCCCTCGACCCGGACGGGGAACGCGCCGCCGTGCGCGGCGTACTCCTGCAGCGGCAGTCCCTGCTGCTCGGCGAACGTGGTGCCCTTCGCGCGCGCCCGCAGGCCGATCAGGTACGACGAGGCGCCGAACCGGTTCACGACCCGCACCTTGCGCGCGACCCACGTGTCGTTGTCGGGCGTGGTGCCCTCACGGGCCGCATGGAACAGCTGCTGCCCGCCGCGCTGGATGTCGATCGTCACGGGCAGCGCACGCTCGGTCGCGAGCTCCACGAGCAGGCAGCCGAGCTGCCAGGCGTCGTCGTGCGTGAACGTCCGGAAGACGAGCTCGCGCTCCTCCTGCTCGACGCGGGTGACCAGGGCGGTGACGTCGTCGGTGCTCATGCCGTCATCCTCGCGCAGGCGCCCGACCGTCGCGCAGCACGGCGCGCGCGGCTACTCGCCGGTCGCGCCGTCGATCGACTCCCGCAGCAGGTCCGCGTGCCCGTTGTGCCGCGCGTACTCCTCGATCATGTGGCACAGGATCCAGCGCAGACTGGGCGCCCGGCCGTCGCGCCACCGGCGTCGGGCGAGCTGGTCGAGGCCACCGTCCGCGAGCGCCTCCTCGACGCAGGCGCGTGACCGCTCCACGGACTCGCGCCACAGCGCGCGCAGATCGGCGGGGGAGTCGGACGCGGCCGAGTGCCAGTCCCAGTCCTCGTCGGCCTGCCAGTCCACCGCGTCCCACGGCGCGCCCGGCTCACGCCCGAGCAGCGAGCGGGAGAACCAGTGGTCCTCGACGTACGCGAGGTGCTTGAGCATGCCGCCCAAGGTCATGGTCGACGCCGCGGTCGTCGCCGCGAGGCCCGGGCCGTCGAGCCCGTCGGTCTTCCACTGGAACGTCTGTCGCTGGTAGTCGAGGAACCCGACGAGCGTGCCGAGCTCGTCGGCGGTCAGCGGTGGTTCGGTGCGGCCCTGCTCGTCGACGTCGGTCACGCGAGGACCGTACCGCCTGCGCTCAGTCGCGACCCTGCCACGTCGCGACGTCGACCTCGTTGCCCTCGGCGTCCGCGAGCGTCCACCACGCGGGTGCGTGCACGTCGCTGACCAGGTGGCCGCCGGCCGCGAGCGCTGCGGCGACGCGGGCCTGTGCCTGGTCGTGCGGCACGGACACGTCGACGTGGATCCGGTTGCGCTGCGGACGGGGTGCGTCCATCTGCTGGAACCAGAACGACGGGCCGCGACCCGACGGGTCGACGAGGTCCCCGGACTCGTCCTCCTGGTACCCGAGCACGGCCTTCCAGAAGGGCAGGACGTCCCGGGAGACCAGGGCGTCGACCGCGACCTGCACGGCCTGCGGCACGCTCGGGTCCGTCGGGATGTCCAGCTCGCGGGCGGCCTGCGAGATCTGCCGGGCGAGCCGCACGTCGCGGTCGCTCAGCCCGCCGACGTCGTGCGAGATCAGCCGGACGGTCACGCCGCCGTAGCGCAGGTCGACGTCCGGGTGGTGGTTCATGGCGTCGGCCAGCTCGCCGATGGCGTCGACGAGCGCGACCCCCGTCGCGAACGAGCCCGTCCGGAAGTGTGCGTGCGCGCCGCCGAACAGGACGCGCCAGTCGTCGACGCCGTCGGAGTCGTGGAACTGCGCGGCCGTGATCTGTCCGCTCATCGTCGGCACCGTCCTCGTCGGGCTGCGGCCGGCGCGCCGGTCGCACCGGCGCGTGCGGCACCTCGTCGTGCAGCACCGTCGCACCGGTCGGGGGGCCCCGCAACCGTGCGTACGCTGCGCACACGTCGTGCCGCGTGGCACGATCGTGCGGTGGCCGGCACACCCGCGAACGAGCAGCACCTGCGTGACCTTGCGCGCCTGCGTCGCGTTCGCGACCGGATCGACCGCGAGTACGCCCAGCCCCTCGACGTCGAGGCCTTGGCGCGCGGCGCAAACATGTCGTCGGGGCACCTCAGCCGCGAGTTCAAGGCCGCGTTCGGCGAGTCGCCGTACTCCTACCTGATGACCCGCCGGATCGAACGGGCGATGGCGTTGCTGCGCCGCGGCGACCTCAGCGTCACCGAGGTGTGCTTCGAGGTCGGCTGCTCGTCGCTCGGCACGTTCAGCACCCGGTTCACCGAGCTGGTCGGCATGCCGCCGAGCACGTACCGGACGCAGGCGGCGGAGGCGACCGAGGGGATGCCGTCGTGCGTCGCGAAGCAGGTCACCAGACCGGTCAGGAATCGAGAAGCACGGCCGTCCGAGCCCCAGCTAGCGTGAATCGCATGGACATCACGATTCACTCGAGCTTCCTCCCGCTGGCGGACCCCGACGAGGCGCGGGCGTTCTACCGCGACGTCCTCGGCTTCGAGGTCCGCAACGACGTGGGCTACAACGGCATGCACTGGATCACGGTGGGCCCGCCCGACCAGCCGGAGACGTCGATCGTCCTGTTCCCGCCGCAGGCGGCGCCAGGGATCACGGACGACGAGCGCCGGACGATCGCCGAGATGATGGCGAAGGGCAGCTACGGCTCGATCCTGCTCGCGTCGCCCGACGTCGACTCGACGTTCGAGCGCGTCCAGGAGGCCGGCGCCGAGGTCGTGCAGGAACCCACCGACCAGCCGTACGGCGTCCGGGACTGCGCGTTCCGGGACCCCGCCGGGAACATGGTCAGGATCCAGCAGCGCTGACGGCCCGGCCGGTCGCGGCGCGGCGCGACGGACCGGGCGTCGTCCGGCGCGCGCGCCTGTGACGTGCTGCTCGATGCTGGTCTGATGGTGCCCGGGACGGTCGACGCCGACCGCCCCGGGGCCGACCATCCCCGGCCGCCCGCACCCCACCTGGAGGCACGATGAGCACGGCCCCGACGACGGACGCGCCGCAGGCGCCGCACGCCGCCGACAGTCACGACCTGATCCGCGTGCAGGGTGCGCGGGTCAACAACCTCAAGGACATCAGCGTCGAGCTGCCGAAGCGTCGGCTCACGGTGTTCACGGGCGTCTCGGGGTCGGGCAAGAGCTCGCTCGTGTTCGCGACGATAGCCGCCGAGTCGCAGCGGATGATCAACGAGACGTACAGCGCGTTCGTGCAGGGGTTCATGCCGACGCTCGCGCGGCCGGACGTCGACGTCCTCGACGGGCTGACGACCGCGATCATCGTCGACCAGGAGCGCATGGGCTCCAACCCGCGCTCGACGGTCGGCACCGCGACGGACGCCAACGCGATGCTGCGGATCCTGTTCAGCCGGCTCGGGCAGCCGCACATCGGCTCACCGAACGCCTACTCGTTCAACGTCCCGTCGGTGCGGGGGAGCGGCGCGATCACGATCGAGCGCGGCGAAGGGAGGACGAAGACCGAGAAGGCGTCGTTCAGCCAGCTCGGCGGCATGTGCCCGCGCTGCGAGGGCATGGGCTCGGTCAACGACTTCGACCTGACCGCGCTGTACGACGAGAGCAAGTCGCTCAACGAGGGTGCGATCACGGTTCCCGGCTACTCGATGGACGGCTGGTACGGCCGCATCTACCGGCAGAGCGGCTTCTTCGACCCCGACAAGCCGATCGGGAAGTACACGAAGAAGGAGTCGTACGACCTGCTCTACAAGGAGCCGACCAAGATCAAGGTCGAGGGCATCAATCTCACGTACGAGGGACTGATCCCCAAGATCCAGAAGTCGATCCTGTCGAAGGACGTCGACGCGCTGCAGCCGCACATCCGCGCGTTCGTCGAGCGGGCCATCACGTTCACCACGTGCCCCGAGTGCGAGGGGACACGACTCAGCCCCGAGGCCCGGTCCTCGAAGATCGACGGCACGAGCATCGCGGACGCGTGCCGCATGCAGATCAGCGATCTCGCCGCGTGGGTGCGCGGGCTCGACGCGCCGTCGGTCGCGCCGCTGCTCCAGGGCCTGCAGCACCTGCTGGACTCGTTCACGGTGATCGGCCTCGGCTACCTGTCGCTCGACCGGCCGTCGGGGACGCTGTCCGGGGGAGAGGCGCAGCGGACCAAGATGATCCGGCACCTCGGGTCGTCGCTCACGGACGTCACGTACGTGTTCGACGAGCCCACGATCGGTCTGCACCCGCACGACATCCAGCGGATGAACGAGCTGCTGCTGCAGCTGCGCGACAAGGGCAACACCGTGCTCGTCGTCGAGCACAAGCCGGAGGCGATCGCGATCGCCGACCACGTCGTCGACCTCGGACCCGGTGCCGGATCCAGCGGCGGGACCGTCTGCTACGAGGGCTCGCTCGAGGGGCTGCGGGCCAGCGGGACGCTCACGGGCCGGCACCTCGACGACCGGGCCACGCTCAAGGAGTCCGTCCGCAGCCCGAAGGGGGCGCTGCAGATCCGCGGCGCGAACGCCAACAACCTGCGCGACGTCGACGTCGACATCCCGCTCGGCACGCTCGTCGTCATCACGGGCGTCGCGGGGTCCGGCAAGAGCTCGCTCGTGCACGGTTCGATCCCGGCCGGTGCCGACGTGGTGTCGATCGACCAGGGGGCGATCCGCGGCTCGCGGCGCAGCAACCCGGCGACCTACACCGGGCTGCTCGAGCCGATCCGCAAGGCCTTCGCGAAGGCCAACGGCGTGAAGCCGGCCTTGTTCAGCTCGAACTCCGAGGGTGCGTGCCCGACGTGCAACGGTGCGGGCGTCATCTACACCGACCTCGGCATCATGGCGACCGTCGAGTCGACGTGCGAGGAGTGCGACGGCAAGCGCTTCCAGGCGTCCGTGCTCGAGTACCGGCTGGGTGGCAAGAACATCGCCGAGGTGCTCGCGATGTCCGTGACCGAGGCGGAGACGTTCTTCGGCTCGGGGGAGGCCCGGACACCGGCGGCGCACGCGGTCCTCGACCGGCTCGCGGACGTCGGGCTCGGCTACCTCAGCCTCGGACAGCCGCTCACCACGCTGTCGGGCGGCGAACGCCAGCGCCTCAAGCTCGCCACGCACATGTCGACCACGGGCGGCGTGTACGTGCTCGACGAGCCGACCACCGGCCTGCACCTCGCCGACGTCGAGCAGCTGCTCGGCCTGCTCGACCGGCTCGTCGACTCCGGCAAGTCCGTCATCGTCATCGAGCACCACCAGGCCGTGATGGCGCACGCGGACTGGATCATCGACCTCGGTCCGGGCGCGGGCCACGACGGCGGCCGGGTCGTCTTCGAGGGGACCCCGGCGGACCTCGTCGCCGACCGCTCCACGCTGACCGGACAGCACCTCGCGGCGTACGTCGGCCGCTGAACCGCCCATCCCGCACGACGAGAGGACGCACCATGACCGCCACCGAGCGTGGATCCGGAGCCTTCACCGACGAGGAGAAGGCCGCCATGAAGGAGCGCTCCAAGGAGGTGCGCCGCGCGTCGAAGAACGCCAACGGCGAGCCCGAGCTGCTCGAGAAGATCGCCGAGATGAACGACGCCGACCGCGCGATGGCCGAGAGGGTGCACGCGGTCATCACCGCGGCCGCGCCCGACCTCGACCCGACGCTCTGGTACGGCATGCCGGCGTACGCCCGCAAGGGCAAGGCTGTCGTGTTCTTCCAGCCCGCCGGAAAGTTCAAGGCGCGCTACTCGACGCTCGGCTTCAACGACTCGGCCGCCCTCGACGACGGGTCCATGTGGCCGACCGCGTTCGCACTCACCGAGCTCACCGCGGACGACGAGGCCCGCATCGCCGAGCTCGTCCGGCGCGCCGCGGGCTGAGGCCGTCGGCGCCGTCCCACACCCACCCGAGGGAGAAGACCATGGCCATCACGACAGTCCTGCACCCCGTGTCCGACCTCGCCGCCGCGAAGGCCGTCTACACGGCCTTGCTCGGCATCGAGCCGCAGACCGACTCCGCGTACTACGTCGGCTACGACGTCGACGGTCAGCACATCGGGCTCGTCCCCGGCGGCGCCGCGCAGGGCATGGCCGCGCCGGTGGCCTACTGGGAGGTCGCCGACATCGAGGCGAAGCTCGCCGAGATCACCGCTGCGGGCGGGACGGTCAAGGAGCCGGCGCACCCCGTCGGGGGCACCCGCTCGGTCGCGACGTTCGCGGACGCCGACGGCAACGTGCTGGGGCTCCTGCACGACGACTGACGGCGTCCGTGGACGCGCGGCCCGGGACGTCGTCCGTCCCGGGCCGCGCGGCGTTCTCGCCGCGCGCGCCCGGTGCGGGTGCCAACCGTCGGAGTGTCCGCCGCCGTGCCAGCGCGACCCGTCGATCGTCGCGAGGTGCGCAAGGGTCGGAAGTCCCGGGTGAATCGGGCATCTCGGCAGGCGACTCGAAGGACGCGGAGTCGGCCCCGAGGACACGGTGGACTCGGCTGTCGTGCGGGTAAGCGTGCAGGTCAGCGCGTTGTCGAGGCGTCCTGAGACGCCGCGGCGCCAGTGCGCTCTCGACGGTGCCAGCACCCCCGCGGCCGCCGGTGTGATCCACGCCACGCATGTGACCGTCAGACACTCGGCTCCGCGGCCGATCGGGGCGTCAGCGGCACTCTGCCCGCGCCAGGTGACACCCCGAGACGCAACCACAGGAGCGACCTTGTCGAAGTCCCGGCTCACCACTCGGCTCTCCGTTCGTGCCAAGGTGCTGGGCATCGTCGCGGCGGGGATCGTGGTGTCCATCGCGATCGGGCTTCTCGCGATGTCGAGCGCCGCACGACTGCGCGCGACGACCGCGGAGATGGCACAGGAGCAGACGTCGGTGTCGTCCTCGCTGGCGGGCCTCAAGGACTCGGTGTGGGCCATGCGCAACGCGGTCTCCGTGATCGGCATCTACGTCGGTGGAGACGTCGAGTCGAAGATCACCGCGTACGGCGACGCGAGCGCGGCCCTCGACGCCGCCATGGCCGACCTCGCGGACCACTACTCCGGGAGCGGTGAGGCGCTGCCGTCCGGCTTCGACGACTTCCAGGCGTCGCTCGACGAGTACCGCGCCGGTGTCGAGCAGAAGCTCGTCGTCGCCGCACGCGCCGGCGACCGCGAGGGCTACCAGGCCCAGCGGGAACGTCTCGCGACGGTCGGCGGAAAGATGCTGGCGGACCTCGACGCGATCGACGAGCGCGTCGCGGCCGACCTGACCACGCTGACGCGCGCTGCCGACGCCTCGGCGATCCGTGAGCTCGTCCTGATCGCCATCGCGCTCGGCGTCGGCGTCGTGGTGCTCGTCGTGCTGGGTCTGTGGCTCGCGAGGTCGCTGCGACGGTCGGTCGCGGCACTCCAGGTCGCCGTCGATGCCCTGGCGCGCGGCGACCTGACCGTTCGCGCCGAGGTGCGGTCGTCGGACGAGCTCGGCCAGATGGCGGCGTCGCTGAACACGGCGCAGGAGGCCGTGGGGGCCACCCTGTCGGGCGTGGTGCGGGCCGCTGCCGCGGTCGCTGTCTCGTCCGAGTCGCTCTCCGCCGCGTCGAGCCAGGTGGCCTCGGGTTCCGAGGAGACCTCCGTGCAGGCCGGGGTCGTCGCCGCGGCGGCGGAGCAGGTGTCTCGAAGCGTGCAGTCCGTCGCGGCCGGCGCGGAGCAGATGAGCGCCTCCATCCGGGAGATCGCCCAGAACGCGACCGAGGCAGCGAAGGTCGCCCAGAACGCGACCGATGCCGCGTCGAGCGCGAACGACTCCGTCGCGCGCCTGGGCTCGTCGAGCCAGGAGATCGGCAACGTCGTCAAGCTCATCACGTCGATCGCGGAGCAGACGAACCTGCTCGCGCTCAACG
>NZ_JAGIBD010000032.1 GCF_017744555.1 Cellulomonas sp.
AGCGCACCGTGTACGAGCTGCAGGTCGACGAGGTCGGCCCGTCGCTGCGGTACGCCACGGCCAAGGTCACCCGGACCCAGCGTTCGGGCGGCGGCGGCTTCGGTGGTGGCGGCGGTGGCGGTTTCAGCGGCGGTGGCGGCGGTGGCGGCCAGCAGGACGACCCGTGGGCCACGCCCGCGGGCGGTGCCGGCGGCTACTCCGACGAGCCCCCGTTCTGATCGTCTGATCGACAACCCCAGACATCCATCCCCGGGCATGGCAACGCCCGGGGCTCCAGCAGACAAGGAGCACCACGATGGCCAAGGCCGTGGTCCGTAAGCCGAAGAAGAAGCAGAACCCGCTCAAGGCAGCCAAGATCGACGCTGTCGACTACAAGGACACCGCGCTGCTGCGCAAGTTCATCAGCGACCGCGGGAAGATCCGCGCCCGCCGGGTGACCGGTGTGTCCGTCCAGGAGCAGCGCGCGATCGCGCGTGCCGTCAAGAACGCCCGCGAGATGGCCCTGCTGCCGTACTCGTCGTCGGCTCGCTGAGGAAGGAGAACCTCATGAGCAAGATCATCCTGACCCACGAGGTCACCGGCCTCGGTGCCCCGGGTGACGTCGTCGAGGTGAAGGACGGGTACGCCCGCAACTACCTCATCCCGCGCAACCTGGCCACGCCGTGGACCAAGGGTGCCGAGAAGGACGTCACCGCGATCCGCAAGGCCCGCAAGGCCCGTGAGATCGCGTCGCTCGACGACGCCAAGGCGGTCCGCGACTCGCTGCAGTCGAAGCCGGTCGTCGTCAAGGCCAAGGCCGGCGACGCCGGTCGTCTGTTCGGTGCGGTCACGACCGCCGAGATCGCCGAGGCGGTCAAGGCGTCGGGCGCCCCGCAGATCGACAAGCGCAAGGTCGAGATCGCTCAGCCGATCAAGGCCCTGGGCGAGTACCAGGTGTCCGTCCGCCTCCACGCGGACGTCGCCGCGACCGTGACCGTCAAGGTCGTCGCCGCCTGACACCAGGCACCAGCACCACGAAGGCCCCGCCCCGGTTCGCCGGACGCGGGGCCTTCGTGCGTCCGCGGGTCGCGGCGGATGTCGGCGCCTCGCCGTGGACGTCTGGTGAACCGGACCCGAGCGACCAGACGGGCCCCTGGGCTCTCGCGGGAGCACCGCCCGGCCGCTCGGCCCGACCACGCGGTCGCTGCTGCTCGCGAGCGGCGCGCTCACGGGCTGACCGTGCGGCGGCGTGGCCGGTCTGCCGTCGGCGGATCTGCGCACGGCAGACCGGTGGGTCCGAGCGGGGCGCACGGTGGCAGCGTCGAGAGGGCCAGCACGACGACCCTGACGGAGGCCACCATGATCACCGCCCGCACCGCGGCACCACCCAGCACCCGACCGTTCGACGACGACCTGTCGACCCGGCTGCTGCACCAGCGCATCGTCGTGCTCGGGCAGGAGGTGGACGACGAGCTCGCGAACCGGGTGTGCGCGCAGCTGCTGCTGCTGTCCGCCGAGGACCCCCGCCGCGACATCGCCCTGTACATCAACTCGCCGGGTGGCTCGGTGAGTGCGGCCCTCGCGATGTACGACACCATGCGGCTGATCCCGAACGACGTCGCGACGCTCGCGATGGGGCTCGCCGCGAGCGCCGCGCAGTTCCTGCTCAGCGGGGGGACGCCCGGCAAGCGGTTCGCGCTGCGGCACGCGCGGGTGCTCATGCACCAGCCGTCGGGCGGCATCGGCGGGACGGCGATCGACATCGCGATCCAGGCGCAGAACATGGCGCACGTGAAGCGGACGATGCAGGGCCTGATCGCCGAGCACACCGGGCAGAGCGTCGAGACGATCGAGAAGGACTCCGACCGAGACCGCTGGTTCACCGCCGAGGAGGCGCGCGACTACGGCTTCGTCGACCGGGTGGTCGAGCGCCTGGAGGACGTGCGGCCCGACGCGACGCGACGGGCGGGCCTCTGATGGCCGGCCAGTACACGATCCCGTACGTGGTGGAGCAGCGGCCGACGGGGGAGCGGGCGTCCGACGTGTTCTCGCGGCTGCTGTCCGACCGGATCGTGTTCCTCGGCACCGAGATCGACGACGGCGTCGCGAACGTCGTCATCGCGCAGCTGCTGCACCTGCAGTCGGAGAGCTCGGACCTGCCGATCCACGTCTACATCAACTCGCCGGGCGGCTCGATCACGGCGCTGCTCGCCATCTACGACACCATGCAGTACGTGAAGCCCGACGTGGCGACGTTCTGCCTCGGGCAGGCCGCGTCGGCCGCGGCGGTGCTGCTCGCCGCGGGGACGCCGGGGAACCGGCACGTGCTCGAGCATGCGCGGGTGCTGCTGCACCAGCCGTCCGGGGGTGCCGAGGGGACGGCCGCCGACCTGGAGATCCAGGCGGGGGAGATCCTGCGGCTGCGGGCGCAGGTGGACGACGTGCTCGCGCGGCACACCGGCCAGACGGTCGAGAAGCTGCGGCGCGACACCGAGCGGGACCTGATCCTCACCGCGCAGCAGGCCGTCGACTACGGGCTCGCGGACCGGGTGGTGACGACGCTCAAGGGGCTGACCGCGGCGGCCTGACGAGCGCCGGGCCGGTCAGGCGGCGAGCAGGAGCACCTGGCCGGCCGGTTCGGCCGTCGCCGACAGGTGCGACCCGGTGGCGCGCTCGCGGTCCGGGGTCGACGAGAGGACCGCCAGGTCGTCGCGCGTGCGGGCGGTGAGGTCGACGACGACCCGGCCGTCCGCCTGCGCGAGCTCGGCGTGCGCGGCGCCGACGAGGTCGACCAGCCGCATGCCGAGCGCGCGGCACACGGCGACGAGCACCTCGGACGAGGCCTCCTTGCGCCCGCGCTCGACCTCGGAGAGGTACGCGACGGAGACGAGCGCGGACTCGGCGACGTCGCGCAGCGTGCGCCCTTGCTCCTCGCGGCGTCGCCGCAGGATGCCGCCGACGAGCCGCCGCATGAGCGGCTCGACCTGCTGCGCCGGGTGGCGGCGGACGGGGGTGAGCTGCTGCGTCATCGGTGGCCTCCGGTCGGGGTGCGCCTGGTTGCCACGCTAACGCCGGGTCGGTCGGTGCGGCGGGTGCGGGCTTCTGCCGTCAGCGGACAGCCGAGGTCGGACGGCAACGGGCCGATCGGAGCGGCCGCGTCGGGCGACGTCAGACGCGAGCGTCGTACCGGCCGCGGGACGCCTCGACCTCGTCCATGTGCGCCTGCGCCCACACCTTGAGGGCGTCGACCACCGGCATGAGCGAGCGGCCCAGCGGCGTGAGCTCGTAGTCGACGCGCACCGGCACGGACGCGGTGACGGTCCGCTCGACGAGGCCGTCGCGCTCGAGGTTGCGCAGGGTCTGCGTGAGCATCTTCTGGCTGACGCCGAGGATCCGTCGGCGCAGCTCGCCGTGCCGCAGGGGACCGGGTCCGAGGGCGACCAGGACGAGGCAGACCCACTTGTCGGAGAGCTCGTCGAGCAGCTGCCGGGTGGGGCAGTTGGCGTCGAACGGGTCGAAGGGTGTGGGTGTCGGGCAGGTCACCGTGGTCGTCATCCGTGGCTCCTCGGGCACCGGGAACAAGGCTTAGGCACCAAAAGGTACCTACTTCCCAACGGTGACCACAATGCTCAGGATGGGTCCCGCCATCCAGGACGCAGCGACACGAGGAGTTCCCATGCCCGCTCTGACCATCCCCGCCTTCGGCTCCACCGCGCTCGTCGAGCGCGAGCCGGCCCGCCCCGGGAGCGGCGAGGTCCGCATCCGCGTCGAGGCCGCGCCCGTGCACCCGGTCGACGTGTGGGTGCACGACGGGAGGCTCGCGGCCCTCCTGCCCGGCGAGCCGCCGTACGTCGCCGGTTGGGGTGTCGCCGGCGTCGTCGACGAGGTCGGGCCGGGCGTCGACGACCTCGCCGTCGGCGACGCGGTGCTCGGCCTGTCCGACTGGTTCGACACGTTCGTCGGCACGCACGCGTCGACCGTCGTGCTGCCCGCCCGTGCCGTCGGCCGGCGACCGGCCGGGCTCGACGCCGTCGCCGCGGCTGCCCTGTCGCTCAACGCGCTGACCGCGCTGCAGGCGCTCGACCTGGTCGGCCTGACGAGCGGCACGCTCGGGATCACCGGCGCGGCGGGCGGCGTCGGCGGGTACGCGCTCGAGCTCGCGCGGCTGCGCGGCCTCGACGTCGTCGCGCTCGCCCGCGAGGGGGACCGGGAGTTCGTCGAGCGCACCGGAGCCCGGCTCGCGGTGCGTCCCGACGACATCGCCGACACCGCGGCGGCGCTCACGGCGGTGGCGGGGCCGCTCGATGGGGTGCTCGACGCGGCGCTGCTGGCGGACCGGGCCCTGCCCGCGGTGCGCGACGGCGGTGTCTTCCTCGGCCTGACCGGGCCGGCCACGCCGCCAGCCGAGCGCGGGATCCGGGCGGAGGCGGTGCAGGTCGTCGGCGACTGGGCGCAGCTCTCGTCGCTCGCCGAGCTCGCGGCGTCGGGTGCGATCAGCACGCGCGTCGCGGCGACGTACCCGCTCGCCGAGGCGGACCAGGCGTACCGCGCGGTGCTCGACGGCGGGCTGCGCGGGGTCGTCGTCCTCGTGCCCTGACGCCCGGGAGCGTCGGGTCCTCAGGCACCGACCGACGGCGAGCCGGCGGCGACCGGCTCGCCGTCGGTCGGTGCACCGTCGTCGCTGGTCCGGAACGTGCCCGTGAACTGCACGGGCGCACCCGGCGCGACGGTGAACCGTTCGCCGCGGTGGGTCGCCGACAGCGGTCCGCCGCTGAGCACGGAGTACGTGACGCGGTCGGGCTCGATGTCGACCTCGAGCACCGACCCGCGGATCCGCAGCGGGAACCGCAGCCGTCGCCCGCGCGTCGGGAGCATCGGCGAGAACTGCGTGCCGCGCCACCGGTACCCGGCGAACCCCTGCACGAGCGCCATCCACGTGCCCCCGGCCGACGCGACGTGCACGCCGTCGCGCAGGTTCCCCGCGGTGTCGGCGACGTCGATCGCGACCGCGTCCACCAGGTACTCCTCGGCGGTCCGGAACTTGCCGACGTCCACCGCCGCGATGGCCTGGATGCACTCGGACAGCGACGAGTCGCCCGTGGTCAGCGGGTCGTAGTACTCGAAGATCCGCCGCCGCTCGTCGGCGGTGAACCGCTCGGGCAGCAGCACGGTCGCCAGCACGACGTCGGCCTGCTTGATCACCTGGTGCCGGTAGATGACGAGCGGGTGGTAGTTCAGCAGGAGCGGGTACTTGTCCTCGGGGGTGCCCTCGAAGTCCCACCGGGGGAGCTCGAGGAAGTTCTCGTCCTGCAGGTGCACACCGGCCTTCTCGTCGTACGGGACGAAGATGTTCGCGGCCGCCCGACGCCACCGCTCCTCCTCCTCGTCCCGCAGTCCGACCTTCTCGGCCAGGGCCTGCAGGTCGGACGGCGACTCGGCCCGCAGCCGCGCGACCGCGTCGGCCGCGGCCCGCATGTTCTCCGCCGCCATGACGTTCGTGTAGAGGTTGTTGTCGACGACCGTCGAGTACTCGTCGGGCCCGGTGACCTTGTGGATGACGAACTTCCCGTCCATCCGGTCCGAGAAGAACCCCAGGTCGACCCACATGCGGGCCGTCTCGACGAGCAGCTCGACGCCGTACCGGAACAGCAGATCGGTGTCGCCCGTGACCTCCACGTACTGCTCCAGGGCATACGCCACGTCGGCGTTGATGTGGTACTGCGCGGTGCCCGCCTCGAAGTACGCGGACGCCTCCTCGCCGTTGATCGTGCGCCACGGGAACAGCGCGCCCGAGCAGCCCACCTCGGCGGCCCGGCGGCGCGCGTCCGGGAGCATGCGGACGCGGTGCATGAGCAGGCTGCGCGCGATCGTCGGCGACGTGTGGATGAGGAACGGCAGCAGGTACGCCTCGGTGTCCCAGAAGTAGTGGCCCTCGTACCCGGTCCCCGTGAGCCCCTTCGACGGGACGCCGTGACCCTCACTGCGCCACGACGCCTGCAGCAGCGCGAACTGGCTGAGGTGCAGCGCCTGCTGCGCGGCGGTCGCCCCCTCCCACACGATCTCGCTGCGCACCCAGAACTCGGCGACCTCGGCCTCGTGCTCGTCGACGACGGCGTCGCGACCCGACGCCTGCGCCTGGTGCAGCGTGAGGCCGGTGCGGTCGGCGAGCTCGTCGCAGTCCTCCGCGCCGTAGTGGTACGCGAGCCACTTCGTGATCCCGACGGGCACCCCGACCCGTGCGTCGACCTCCACGACCACGTGCGCGCGCGACGCGTCGGTGGTGGTGCGCACGTGCCTGACCGACGGGTCGTCGAGGTCGTGGTCCATGCCGGCGGCGACCGCCAGGCCGCTGCTGCGGGTCCGGTACGTGCGCACCACGCGCAGGTCGTCGACCACCTCGACGTCCGGCACGAGCGACCCGTGCGCGAGCGGGCGGCTCTGCCGCGGGTCGACCGCGACCGTCTCGTCGGCCGGCGCGGCCCGTGGCGTGACGAGCTCGGACGCGAGCAGCACCCGGGCCGGGGCGTCGAGCGCCGTCACCTCGTAGCGCAGGCACGCGAGGTGCCGTCGGGCCAGCGACACGACCCGCTCGGACCGGACCCGGAACCGCCGGCCGTCGCGCAGCCGGTAGACGACGGTGCGCTCCAGCACGCCGCGGCGCATGTCGAGGACCCGCTCGAACTGCTCGATCTCCGCCGTCTGCGACGTCACCGGGGTGTCGTCGACGAGCAGCCGGATCGTGGTGCCGTCCGGCACCGGCTGGATCGTCTGGCCGGTCGTCGCGAAGCCGAACGCGGTCTCCGGGTACTGGATCGGCCACGTCTCGTGGAACCCGTTGAGCAGCGTGTCCGGCGTGAGGGACGGGACACCCTCCTCGAGCGCCCCGCGGATGCCGAGGTACCCGTTCGACAGCGCGAACAGCGTCTCCGTCTGCTCGACGAACTCCGGGTTGAACGACCGCTCCACGAGCCGCCACGGGTCGACGGGGTAGTCGGACGACGACGCGACGATCCGCCGTGCCGCCGCCATGAGGTGGTGCCGGCGAGGGCCCGAACGGTGCAGCGCGTCGTCGGGGGATGCGAGCAGCTCGCCCAGGTCGTCCACGACGACGTCGGCGCCGCTCGCCCGCAGCGCGTCCGCGTGGCCCTCGCGGTTCACGCCGATGACGAGCCCGAACCTGCCGGCGCGACCCGCCGCGACACCCGCGAGCGCGTCCTCCACCACGACGGCCCGCTGCGGCTCGACGCCCACCCGCCGCGCGCCCTCGAGGAACGAGTCCGGGGCCGGCTTGCCGGGCAGGCCCAGCTCGAGGACCGTCTCGCCGTCGACGCGCGCGTCGAACAGGTTCGCGATGCCCGCCGCGTCGAGGACCGCCGCGCAGTTGCGGCTGCTCGACACGACTGCCGTCCGCAGCCCCGCCTCCCGCAGCTCCCGCACCCACGCGACCGACCCCGGAAAGGCCTCGACCCCGTTCCTGGCGATCTCCTCCTCGACGAGCAGCTGCTTGCGGTTCCCGAGACCCCACTCGGACAGCTCGTCCGGCGGCGCGTCGGGCTCGCCGGGCGGCAGCTCGATGCCCCGGCTCCGCAGGAAGTCACGGACGCCGATCTCGCGCGGCTTGCCGTCGACCGCCGACGCGTAGTCGGACCGCTCGTCGAAGGTCGGCGTGCTCGTGCCGTGCTCCTCGTCCCACTCGGCGAGGAACTCGTCGAACATGCGCTTCCACGCCGCCGCGTGGACCTTGCGGGTCGTGGTGAGGACGCCGTCGAGGTCGAACAGGACGGCGTCGAAGTCACGCAGCGAGACGGGCGAGGGCATGTGGAACCTCCCGCAGCCGGCGCCCGCCGCCGCCTCGCTGGTCGTTCAGCCAGGTCGGGGCGCCGCACCCCCGATCGTGGAGACTCCGGCGGCGTCCGGCAACCCGTGCCGGGCGGCGGCCCGTGTGCGGGCCGGCGAGGGTGTCACCGGCCCGCACACCGGTCAGCGGCCTGCGGTCAGCAGCTCCGCGAACGTCGGGACGCGCGGGAGGTACCGCAGGGCCATGCCCGCCTCCTCGGGGGTGCGGTCACGCTTGCGGTGGTTGCACCGGCCGCACGCCGTCACGGTGTTGAGCCACGAGTCGGCGCCGCCACGGCTCCGCGGCTGCACGTGGTCGACGGTGTCGCCGGGCCGGCCGCAGTACGCGCACCGGCCGCCGTCGCGGCGCAGCATCCCGGCCTTCGTCCACGCCGGGACGCCGCCCCTGCTCCGCCACCTCATGTGCACGTACCGAACCAGCCGCAACACCGCCGGAAGCGGGTACGGGCCGAACGTCTTGCCGTCGACCGCCTGCTCCACCACGGCCACCTGCCGGTGCAGCATCCGGACCGCGTGCGCGAGGCTCACCCGGTGCAGGGGCTCGTAACCGGCGTTGAGGACCAGCACTCCGGACATCTCGGGATCACCTCCTTGCCTTCTCGTTTGCTTCGGGACCTACTCGACGACGTCGACCACGCGCGCGAAGTCGGCGTGCTGCTCGCACCACAGGTGGTCGCCGACCACCGCGACCGGGTCGCGGACGTAGGTGGTCTCGCACGCCAGCAGCACGCGGCGCAGCGGGTTGGCGGCCTGCCGTCGGGACAGGCGCCGTTCGGCGCGGCGGCGCTCGTCGGCGGCGAGGTCGCGGTGCCGGGGGGTGAGGGAGTCGTTGACGATGCGGACCACGGGGGTCTCCTCTCCGGTCGGGCGGGTGTCTGGTGATGGGGGGCGGCCGCGCTCGCGGGCTCGGGCTGCTGGGCGGTCGCGGGCGGTCGGGGTCGGTGGGTCGCGGGCAGAGGAGTCGAACCTCTCCGTGCGGGCTTATGAGACCCGCTGGGCACCTGCACCCGCGGTGCCTGGGGACGACAACGGGGCCGTCCCCTCGTCGGGGAACGGCCCTCGGTGGCCTGGTGGTCCAGGTCAGTGCGTGGGTGCTCTCCCGTGCGTCTTGCGCATGAGGTGGAGGCAGGGCTCGGCGAACAGGTAGCCGGGCAGGGTGCCTTCGGCGCGGTCGGTGGACCGGCAGGTGCTCGTCGTGCGGATCAACGCGGTCCTCCTTCCGTGGGCGTGGCTGTCGCGTGGCAGGGCTGAACACTGCCCGACGAGCGCGCGATCCGGAACGGATTTACGTCAGCGGGCGACGGCGGTGCTGCTGCGCGGCGGTCGGTGAGCCGCCCGCGGTCCTTCGTCCACCGCGAAGCGACCACAGCCCCTACGCGCCCGTCACCATCCACGCGTTCCCGCGCGCCCGCCACCCCGTCGTCACCGCGCGCGAGAGCATGAAGACGCCCGCGAACGCCGCCCACAACCACGCCAGCCCCACCGCACCGCCCGGAGCCCATACCCGCACCGCCAGCGCGAACGGCACGTACACCGCCAGCGTCACCACGCCCGCCCACGCGAGGAAGCGACCGTCACCCGCTCCGATGAGCACCCCGTCGAGCACGAACACCCAGCCCGCCATCGGCATCGTCACCGCCGCGACGACGAGCGCGACCACGGCGGCGTGTCGCACGGCCGGGTCGGTCGTGAACAGCCGGACGTACACGAAGGAGGCACCCCCGACGAGCACCCCGAGCACCGCCCCGGCACCGACGCCCCACTGCAGGGTCCGCCGCAGCACCGCCCGAGTCCGCACGACGTCGGCGGCGCCGAGCGCGTGCCCGACGAGCGCCTGCGCGGCGATCGCCAGGGCGTCGAGCGCGAACGCGGCGAGCCCCCAGACGGCGTTGACGACCTGGTGCCCGGCCAGTGCGACCGCGCCGAGCCCGGTCGCGACCCACACGGTGAGCAGGATCGCGGCCCGCAACGACAGCGTCCGCACGAACAGGGGGGCGCCGGCGCGGGCGTTCGCCCACAGTCCCGCCGGGTGCGGGGAGATCCGCGCGCCCGCCTCGCGCGCACCGCGCACGACGACCGCGGCCAGCACAGCTCCCATCGCGAGCTGTGTGAGCGCTGTCCCCAGCCCCGAACCGGCGATGCCGAGATGAGCGCCGTAGACGAGCACCACGTTGAGCACCGCGTTGACGACCGCGCCCGCCGTGGCGACGCCAAGAGGGGTGCGGGTGTCCTGCAGGCCGCGCAGCGCGCCGGTCGACGCGAGGACCAGCAGCATCCCGGGCAGGCCGGGCGCCGACCAGCGCAGGTAGACGACGGCCTGGTGGGCGACCTCGCCGTCCGCCCCCAGTGCGGACACCAGCCACGGAGCGGCGGCCCAGGTGGCGGCGCCGAGCACCACACCGATGCCGAGCGCGAGCCACATGCCGTCCATGCCGACCTGCATCGCGCCGGCCCGGTCGCCTGCGCCGAGGCGTCGGGACACGGCGGCGGTCGTCGCGTAGGCGAGGAACACGCACAGCCCGACGACCGTCACGAGGAGCGTCGAGGCGAGCGCCAGTCCGGCCAGCGGAGCGGTGCCCAGATGCCCGACGACGGCCGAGTCGACGAGCACGAAGAGCGGCTCGGCGACGAGCGCGCCCAGCGCCGGGACCGCGAGGGCGAGGATCTGGCGGTCGACGCTGGACCGCGGATGTCCGACAGATGAAATCTCGGCCAACCTTTCTCGCATCCACAGCCGGTGCACAGCGTTTGCGCCCGTGGACCGCACCGGAGCGCGCCAGATCCGCGCTCTTTCCACACCACTGTCCACGGTCTGTGGACAGTTTCGGACATCGTCCACAGCCACGCGCACAGGTTTCCCCAGGCGGTCCACAGATCCTGGACAGGCTCCCACAGCCTGTCGGGCGGGCGTTTGGACCAGCGTCCGGAGGGCTCTACCGTCGCGGGTGCGAGGCGTGCGGACGCCCTCGCCTGAGCGTGGATGTCGGACCCGTTGTCAGACCCCGCAGGGAACATGTGTTCGACGGACGACGACAGGGGAAGCAGTGACGATCGAGGACCTCGAGTACGGCATGCCGGCCGACCCGGGCCGCGACACCGGCCGCGGCGGCGGCTTCGACCGCACCCCGCCGCAGGACCTCGACGCCGAGCGCAGCGTGCTCGGCGGCATGATGATCTCGAAGGACGCCATCGCCGACGTCATCGAGCAGCTCCGCGGCACCGACTTCTACCGCCCCGCGCACGAGGTCATCTACGACTCGATCCTCGACCTGTACGGCCGTGGCGAGCCGGCCGACGCCATCACCGTCGCCGACGAGCTCACCAAGCGCGGGGAGATCGGCCGCATCGGCGGCGCGCCCTACCTGCACACCCTCATCTCGTCCGTCCCCACCGCGGCGAACGCCGGCTACTACGCGCGGATCGTGCGCGAGCGGGCCGTGCTCCGCAAGCTCGTCGAGGCCGGCACCCGCATCGTCCAGCTCGGCTACGGCACCGACGGCGGCGACGTCGACGAGATCGTCAACAACGCGCAGGCCGAGGTCTACGCGGTCACCGAGCGGCGCACCTCCGAGGACTACCTCATCCTCGGCGACATCATCGGCGGCGCGGTGGACGAGATCGAGGCCGCCGGCCACCGCCAGGAAGGCATGACCGGCGTCCCGACGGGGTTCGCGGACCTCGACCGGTTGACCAACGGGCTGCACCCGGGGCAAATGATTGTTTTGGCCGCGAGACCTGCAATCGGTAAATCGACCCTGGGTATTGATATTGCACGTTCTGCGGCGATCAAGCATAACCTGACGTCCGTTGTTTTTTCGCTCGAGATGAGCCGCAATGAGATCACGATGCGCCTTCTCTCGGCGGAGGCGCGCGTGCACCTGCAGAAGCTGCGCACCGGTCAGATGGGGGAGGATGACTGGGCCAAGATCGCTGCCACCATGGGCAAGATCTCCGAGGCGCCCCTGTTCATCGACGACTCGCCGAACATGTCGCTCATGGAGATCCGCGCCAAGTGCCGGCGGCTCAAGCAGAAGCACGACCTGAAGCTCGTCATCATCGACTACCTGCAGCTCATGTCGTCCGGCAAGCGGGTCGAGTCCCGGCAGCAGGAGGTCTCCGAGTTCTCCCGGGCGCTCAAGCTGCTCGCGAAGGAGCTGCAGGTTCCTGTTATTGCGCTTTCGCAGCTGAACCGTGGCGCGGAGCAGCGCACGGACAAGCGGCCGCAGATGAGCGACCTCCGTGAGTCGGGCTGCCTGACCGAGGACACCCGCATCCTCCGGGCCGACACCGGCGCCGAGACCACACTGGGCGAGCTGTACGCGCTCGGCGCGAAGGACGTGCCGGTGTGGGCGCTCGACGACCGGCTGCAGTACGTCCGCCGTCACCTGACGCACGTGTTCCCGACGGGCACCAAGCCCGTGTACCGGCTCCGGCTGGCCTCCGGCAAGGAGGTCACCGCGACCGCGAACCACCCGTTCCTCACCTACGAGGGATGGACGCCGCTCGGTGAGCTGGAGGTCGGTTCGCGCCTCGGCGTGCCCCGCCACGTGCCAGGCCCGGAGCGACAGGTCAGGTGGGAGGACCGCAAGGTCATCATGCTCGCCCACCTGCTCGGCGACGGGTCGTTCGTGCGGCGGCAGCCGATCCGGTACGCATCGATCGACGAGGCGAACCTGTCCGCGGTCAGCACTGCGGCGGGCGCCTTCGGGATCACCCCTGTCCGCGACGAGTACGCGGCCGCACGCGTGACCACGCTGCGGCTGCCCGCGCCGTACCGGCTGACGCACGGCAAGCGGAACCCGATCGCCGAGTGGCTCGACGACTTCGGCCTGTTCGGCGCTCGCAGCCACGAGAAGTTCGTGCCCGAATCCGTGTTCCACCTGCCCAAGGAGCAGATCGCGCTGTTCCTCCGGCACATCTGGGCGACGGACGGCTCCGTGACGGTTCGTGCCGACGGTCGCGGCGGACGCATCTACTACGCATCGACCTCGCGGCGCCTTGTCGACGACCTGTCGCGGCTGCTCCTGCGGTTCGGCATCTCGACTCGTGTCCGGACGGCGACGAAGAAGGCCGCCTACCGCGCGGGGTACACGCTCGACATCTCCGGCGCCGACGATCAGCGCCGGTTCCTCCAGGAGATCGGCGTGCACGGCGCTCGCGGTGCTCAGGCCGACAGGCTGCTCAACATCGTTCGGGTCACGACCGCGAACACGAACGTCGACACGGTCCCGCGGCAGGTATGGGACGACGTCCGTGACCTGCTCGTCGAGCGGGGCATGTCGCACCGTGAGTTCGCCGAGGCGATGGACACGCAGTTCTGCGGGTCGACGATGTGGAAGCACTCGCCGTCGCGACAGCGGCTGGGCCGGATCGCCGAGGTCCTCGACAGCGAGGAGCTCGAGATCATGGCGGTCAACGACCTGCTGTGGGACGAGGTCGTCGCCATCGAGCCGATGGGGGAGCAGCCCGTCTACGACGCCACCGTGCTCGGCACCCACAACTTCGTGGCGAACGGTATCGCCGTCCACAACAGCATCGAGCAGGACGCCGACATCGTCATCCTGCTGCACCGTGAGGACGCCTACGAGAAGGAGTCGCCCCGCGCCGGTGAGGCCGACGTGATCGTGGCCAAGCACCGAAACGGCCCCACCGACACGCTCGTGGTGGCCTTCCAGGGTCACTACTCACGCTTCGTAGACATGCAGGCGTAGACCTACGTCGGCACTGCTCAAGCGGTGATGGAGGTGTGGGCGTGAGTGGCGTGGTCCTCGCTTACGTTGACGAGACCGGCGACACGGGATCTGTGATCGCAAAGGCCGGAGCGACGTCGTGCTATGGGCTCGGCTGCGTGCTGGTCAACGTAGACGCCTGGCCGACGGCCTTCGACGGCCTCGTGGGTCTACGCCAGCGCTTGCGTGACACCTACGGTCTGCCGGTGCGAGCAGAGGTGAAAGCCAACCACCTCATCCGCGCTGGCGGCGCGCTTCGGCCGCTGGGACTCGCGCCGGTGGAGCGGCATCTCATCTATCGCGCACATCTGCGATTCCTCTCGACGTGAACGTTCGCGCCTTCTCGGTTGTCGTCGACAAGGGACGGGCCGGTGTTCATGGGGCGGCGGCATTTGAGATGGCATGGCAGACCCTCCTACAGCGACTTGAGCGCCTCTCGACGAGCGAAGAGGTCTCCGTGATGGTCGTGCACGATGCGGGGGAGAACGACGAGATTCGCAAGCTCTTTCGTAAGGCGCGTCGCTACCTCACCGCGGGGCGCGCTGCTGGTGGTGGCGGGTTTCGATTCGCCGCCGATCGTTTCATCGACGACCCGACGCCTCGCAACTCGGACGCCTCGTACTTCGTCCAGGTTGCGGACCTTGTGGCCTATGCCGGATGGCGGACCTACCAGCGCCCGGGAGGCAGTGTCGCGAGAGTCGTGCCGCACACGATGTGGAACGAGCTCGGCGCGGCGAACCATCGAGTCGTCAACTACCTCAGCCCGAACGGATCGGTCCCGGGGGTGGTCCTCCGGACAAGGTAAACGCAAAGGCCCCCCAAACGCGGCGCGTCCGGGGGGCGGGAAGCACCTACCCCAGGCAGAGGCCTGGATCAGCGCTTAGGTCACACACTACCGAGGTGACCGAGCAACACGCGGCGTTTCACCCGCCATGTTGCGCTACTCACTCGCGTGGTCCAGTAGTGGACGACGACCGCTGTTCACCGCCGGTGTCGTCGCCGCTCCGTCACCGGTGCGCCGACGGATCTCTGACCACCCACATCTCCGCGTCGTCGTCCTCGTGCTGTCGTGGCTGGCTTGTCGGTGGTCGGACCTAGTGTGCGGGGCATGACGCGGTACATCGATGAGGATCTGCACGGTGCGGAGTTCCGCGAGTGCGATCTGACCGGGGCGCGCCTGGTCGGCGTCGTCATGCAGGATGCCGTGATCGATGGGCTCGTCACCAACCTCGTGGTGAACGGTGTCGAGGTCACCGAGTACGTCGAGGCAGAGCTCGACCGGCGTCATCCGGTGCGGTTGCTGATCCGCTCCGAGGACCCTGCCGATCTGCGCGAGGCGTCTCGTCAGCTCCATGCCGGCTGGGCCGCCACGATCGAGCGAGTCCGCCGTACGCCCGGCATCGAGCGCCGCAGCGTGAACGACGAGTGGTCGGCGGTGCAGACGATGCGCCACCTGGTCTTCGTCCACGATTCGTGGTTCCGCCGCTGCTGCCTGGGATCGACGGAGCTGTTCACGCCGATGGGCCTCGGGAACATCGGCGAGCCCTACCGTGGAACGCACGGGCTTGACCTCTCACTTGATCCGGCCCTGGACGAGATCGTGAGCGTGCGCGAGGCACAGGCCGCCGAGCTCGAGGCCTGGCTCGACGATGTCACCGCTGAGCAGCTCGCAGCGCGAGCGCCGGTGCCCGACGACGATGTCTGGCCGCCGTACGCCCGGGGCCGCTCGGTGCGGCAGTGCCTCGGCACGGTGCTCAACGAGACCTTCGAGCATCACCGCTTCTGCATCCGCGACCTCGACCTGATCGAGGCACAGGACGCTGAGTAGGGTCGGCAACGGACTCGGCATCGTGCGGATGCGGCCATCGCTGACCGTCTCCGCGGTGCCGACCCGTCGGGCCCAGAGCCGGGCGCCGTACTTCCCGAGCATCGCGTCCCACGACGCCGAGCGGTGTCGCTCCGTCGTCGGTCGCCGGCATCAGGCGCCGTAGACGACCGGGGGTGCGCGCCGCGCGCGGCTGGTCTGCTCCGGATGCGCGGCGCCACGACCGGTGTCAACGTCCTACCAGGACACGACCGAAGCAGCCGGTGCGATGCGTCCGCGTCGAGCTCGACGAGCACCGCCTGACGCCCGGCGCCGATGCCACGGACACGTGCACGGACGAGTGCCGGTCGCCACGGCCGCTGCCTGCCACGGCCTCGCGGTGCCCCGGACGTCGCCGACCGCGGCCCGCCTGCGTCGGCGGCCCGCTGAGATCCGCCACAGGAGGACCGAGGATGACCGCAGCGACCCACTCAGCGCCGCCCGAGGCGGTGCGCAGCCTGATCCCGGCGCGGCTCGACCGCCTGCCGTGGACGAGGTTCCACTGGATGGTCGTCGTCGGCCTGGGGGTGTCGTGGATTCTCGACGGGCTGGAGATCCAGCTCGTCGCGAACGTGGGGTCGGTCCTCACGGAACCGGCCAGCGGTCTGGGCATCGCGCCGGCGGAGGTCGGGCTGCTCGCGTCCGTTTACCTCGTCGGCCAGGTGGTCGGCGCGCTTGTCTTCGGGCGCCTCACGGACCGTCTGGGACGGCGGCGCCTGTTCATCCTGACGCTGGTGATCTACCTCGTCGGTAGCGGCCTGGGCGGCCTCTCGTGGAACCTGGGTTCGTTCCTGGTGTTCCGGTTCGTCGCCGGTATGGGCATCGGTGGCGAGTACACCGCGATCAACTCCGCGATCGACGAGCTGATCCCCGCGCACTTCCGAGGCCGGGTCGACATCGCCGTCAACGGCACGTACTGGGCCGGCGCGCTGATCGGCTCGCTCGGCGCGCTCGTCCTGCTCAACCCGGATCTGGTGCCCATCTTCTGGGGCTGGCGCATCTGCTTCTTCATCGGGCCGGTGCTGGGCCTGGTGATCATCTACATCCGCCGGCACATCCCCGAGAGCCCGCGCTGGCAGCTGACGCACGGGTACGCGCAGGAGGCGGAGGCGACGATCGACGGCATCGAGGAGACCGTCCGGGCGCAGGGCGGCGAGCTGTCGACGGTCGACGACAGCAAGGCCATCGAGGTCGTGCCCGAGAGGTCGATCCCCATCCTGCGCGTCGGCAAGATCATGTTCACCGAGTACCGCCGGCGGGCGGTGCTGGGCGGGACGATGATGATCACGCAGTCGTTTCTCTACAACGCGATCTTCTTCAGCTACGCGCTGGTGCTGACCAACTTCTTCGACGTGCCGAGCGGCCGCGTCCCGCTGTACTTCATCCCGTTCGCGTTGGGGAACCTGCTCGGCCCGCTGTGCCTCGGCCACCTGTTCGACGTGTGGGGCCGGCGGCGGATGATCCTGCTGACCTACGGGTTGGCGGCCGGTGTGCTGGCCCTCGCGGCCGTCCTGTTCAACGCGGGCGCCCTGACCGCGGTGACGCAGACGATCCTGTGGTGCGTCTGCTTCTTCTTCGCCTCAGCCGGCGCGTCGTCGGCGTACCTGACCGTCAGCGAGATCTTCCCGCTGGAGCTGCGGGGGCAGGCGATCGCGTTCTTCTTCTGCATCGCGCAGCTCTCGGGTGCCGTCGCCGCGGCTCTGTACGCGGCTCTCGTCGGCGAGGGCGACTCTCGCGGCCCGCTCGCCGCGGGCTACGCCCTGGGCGCGGCCTTCATGCTGGCGGGCGGTCTGGTGGCGTGGTTCATCGGGGTCGACGCCGAACGCAGGTCGCTCGAGGACATCGCCGACCCCCTGACCTCGACCCGCCGGCGCGGTGCGGTCCGCGCGACGGGCGCGAGCGACAACATCCGCTGACCGGACAGCGCCGCTCCGCGCACGCGCCCGGCTCGGTGCGGTGCGGTTGACGCCGGCGCACCACGACGCTGCTGTGTCAGGCGCCATGCTCGGCGCGGGCGGCGTATGCCGCACGGGCCGCGAGCACCTCGTCGGTGTGCTGCAGGGACCACTCGGTCAGCGCCCGGAGCGGAGCGCGAAGTGTCTGACCGAGGTCCGTCAGCTCGTACTCGACGCGGACCGGGACGGTCGCGTGCACGGTGCGCAGGACGAGTCCGTCGCTCTCGAGCGCGCGCAGCGTCTGGGTGAGCATCTTCTCGCTGACGCCCGACACACGGTTGCGCAGCTCCGTGAACCGGGACCTTCCGTGCTCACCGAGCTCGCCCAGAACGAGGATCGACCACTTGTCGCCGATCCGGTCGAGCAGGTCACGCGACGGGCAGCCCCGCTCGTACAGGTCCCACGAAGCTGTTGCCCCGGTCACAGTCTCGACGGCCGGCACCGCCCTCACCTCGCTTCTTTCGTCGCGGTGGCCAACTTACCAAGAGGTGGCTACTTACGGATGGAGAGCGCGCAGGTCAGAGTGGCGGCGTGCCGCGGACGGGCCGTGGCGGGAATGGGGTAGCTCACATGTCGATCGTCGTCACCGGAGCCACCGGCCAGCTCGGCCGGCTCACCGTCGAGGCGCTGCTGCGGCGCGGGGTGCCCGCGGCGGAGGTCGTCGCCACGGGCCGGGACACCGCGGGGATCAAGGACCTGGCCGACCGCGGTGTCGTGACCCGTCGGGCGGACTTCGCCGACCCCGAGAGCCTCGCCGCGGCCTTCGCTGGCGCGGAGAAGATCTTGCTCGTCTCGGCCTCGTTCCCCGTGGACGAGCGTCTGGCCCATCACCGCCGCGCGATCGACGCCGCGCTGGGCGCAGGGGTCTCCCAGATCGCCTACACGAGCATGACGCAGGCGGACACAGCCGGCACGACCCTCGCCGAGTCGCACCGGGCCACCGAGGGCTACCTGCGTGAGCGTGGCGCGCCGACCGTCGTGCTGCGCAACAGCTGGTACCTGGAGAACTACACCAGCCAGCTGCCCCTGGCCCTTCAGCACGGCGCCTTCGTCGGCGCGGCGGGGGACGGCAGGGTGAGTGCCGCGACGCGCGCCGAGTACGCCGAGGCTGCCGCGGTCGTCCTGACCGCGGAAGGCCACACCGGCGCGACCTACGAGCTGGGCGGCGACCAGGCGTTCACCTTGGCCGAGCTCGCCGCGACCGCGTCCACGGCGGCCGGGCGACCGATCACGTACACCGACCTGTCCGCGGACGCGCTGGTCCGGCTGCTGGCCGACGCCGGCGTGCCGGCCGAGCTGGCCTCGGTCCTTGCCGACGCGGACCTGGGTCTGCGCCGCGGCGAGCTGTTCACCGACAGTGGCGACCTGCGCCGCCTGATCGGACGGCCCACCACGACCCTCGCCGACGCGATCACCGCTGCCCTGCACTGACACCGGGCGACGACATAGGGCCGGGACCGTCAGCGTGTCGCCGAGGCGTGGGCCAGCCTCGCCGCGGGGGCACGACGGCTTGACGAACGAGACGACAGGCCTCAATGTAAGTGAGTACCCACTTACATAGGAGGACCGATGAGCGCGGTGTCCAGCACGGGGCTGACGCGCCGCTTCGGCGACGTGCTGGCGGTCGACGCGGTGAGCGTCGACATCCCGGCGGGCGGTGTGGTCGGCCTGGTCGGGCCCAACGGGTCGGGGAAGTCGACGATGATCCGGATGCTGCTCGGGCTCATCCGCCCGACATCCGGATCGGCCACCGTCCTCGGCGAACCCGTCGACGGCGACGGCGCCTACCTCAGGCGGGTCGGCGCACTCGTGGAGAGCCCCGCGTTCGTCCCGGGGTTGTCGGCCCGCGCGAACCTCACATCGCTCGCCCAGCTGCGCGGCCTGCCCCTCGGGCGGGTCGACGCCGTGCTCGACGTGGTCGGCCTGACGGGCCGCGACCGGGAGCCGGTCAAGCGGTTCTCTCTCGGCATGAAGCAGCGCCTCGGGATCGCCGCGGCGCTGCTTCCCGACCCCGAGCTGCTGGTGCTCGACGAGCCGACCAACGGGCTCGACCCGTCGGGCATCGTCGAGATCCGCACGCTGCTCGGCGCGCTCGCTCGCGAGGGGCGCACCGTCGTCGTGTCGTCCCACCTGCTCGCCGAGATCGAGGCGGTGTGCGACCACCTCGTGGTCATCCGGTTCGGCGAGCTGCTCTACTCCGGCCCCGTCGCGGCGCTGCTCGAGCGCACGCACGGGCACGTCGAGGTCAAGCCGGAGCACGCAGCAGACGTCGACGCGCTCGTCGAGGCACTTGCCCTGGCGGGGCACGAGGTCGAGGCGGTCGGCGACGGCGTGCGGGTGCTCGGAGCCGGCAGTCGGGCGGCGGCGGTCAACCGTGACGCGGCGGCGGCGGGTATCACGCTCGTCGAGCTCCGCACGGTCCGCGAGTCGCTCGAGCAGGTGTTCCTCGACCTGACCGGCCGGGACGAGGACGAGGCGGCGGCCGCACGGGCCCGCCGCGGGGGAGGGGTGCGCTGATGCTCGACGTGGTGCGCAGCGAGCTGACGCGGTCGCGTCGGCGTGGGGTGCTGGGGGCCTGGCTCGGCCTCACGGCCCTGTTCGCGGGGATGATCGTCGCGGTCATCTTCCAGCTCGCGGGCGACGCCGGCGCGATGCCCGCTGCCGGCCCGGGCGTCACGTTCCCCACACGCGAGGCTCTCGAGTCGGCGTCGGGCATCATGGCGCCGCTCGCGTCGGCGTCGAGCATGTTCGGCATCGTCACGCTCGCGTTCTGGGCCGTCCTGACCGCCACCGACCACAGCACGGGTCTGGTGCGGCTGCTGGTCGCCGCGCAGCCCCGACGGTGGAAGCTCGTCGCGGGCAAGGTCGGTGCGCTCGTCGTCTGGACGGCCGTCGCGACGAGCGTCGCGGTGCTGGTCGACCTGCTCGTCGCCCCGATGCTCGGCGCGTCGTCCGACCTGGACCTGAGCGCATGGGGCACGGGCGTCGGCACCGTCGTGGCGTCGGCGTGGCTCAACCTCTTCCTGGCGCTGCTGGTGTGGGGGTCGATCGGGCTCGTGCTCGCGGTCGCCACGCGCTCGGCGGCCGTGGCCGTCTCCGTCGGCGCCGGTTGGGTGCTCGTCGTCGAGCAGGTGCTCACCGCAGCGTTCGACGGACTGCGCAACTGGCTGCCCGGTGCCACCATCGGCGCGGTGGCCGCGGGCGGGAACGACGTGATCTCCTACGGGTCGGCCCTCACCCTCGCGGCAGGCTACGTGGTGGTGTGCCTGACGGTGGCCGTCGTGGTGTTCACGCGGCGGGACATCACGGACTGAGCTTCCGGACGACGACGAAGGACGACGATGCCCCGCGGACCGCACACCCGCCGCAACCTGCTCGAGGCGACGATCACCGTCGCCGCGCGCGAGGGCTACGCGCGCGCGACGACCCGTGCGATCGCGGACGAGGCCGGGGTGTCCGAGGCGACCATCTACCGCCACTTCCCGGACAAGCTCACGCTGTTCGCCGCGGCCGTCGGGCACCAGAACGCCGACATCGACCAGGCGCTGGCGGCACTCCCGGAGCGCGCCGGCCAGGGCAGCGTGCTCGAGAACGTCCGGACGTGCCTGCACCAGCTGGCGTCGATGAAGGAAGCCGTCCTCCCGCTCGAGCTCGCGATGCTCATCGACCCCGAGCTGGCCCAGGCGCGCGCCGACCGGCTCGCTGCCGCGCACGAGCTCACGGGGGCACCCCGTCATCTGGCCGACTACCTCGCCGCGGAGCAGGCGATCGGCCGGGTGCGCGCAGGTCTCGACCCCCACAGGGCGGCACTCGTGCTGCTCGGGACGCTGTTCAGCGCCGTCGTGGGCGGTGGCCCGGTGATCGACGACTGCGCCGACGTGCTCGTGCACGGACTGCTCGCACCCGTGGCGCGCTGACGCCCGACCCGGCGAATCGCCTCGACAGGTCGCTCGGCAGCCGCGTGTGAGCGCTCACATCTGAACCGTTTCTTCCGTGGCGAAGCGCTTCCGCCAGGTGCTACCCAGAGGCACGGGACATCCGAGGTCCGGCACCACGGCCGTCCCGCGTCGACGGCGACGATCGCACCGGACGGGGAGAGCCATGGTCGGATCCACCTCTCGCAGCGCGGCCGCGAGGACACGCGGAGCGGCGCTCGTCATGGCCCTCGTGGCCGCCTTCGCCGGGGTCCTTCTCGCTGCCCCGACGGCCTCGGCCGACGCGTCGATCACGATCGACGGCTTGTCGGGCGGCCGGGTCTTCGACGGTGTCGGCGCGATCAGCGGGGGCGGCGGCAACAGCCGGCTGCTCATCGACTACCCCGAGCCGCAGCGGACGCAGATCCTCGACTACCTGTTCAAGCCCGGCTACGGCGCTGCGGTGCAGCTGCTCAAGCTCGAGATCGGCGGCGACACCAACACGACGTCGGGCGCCGAGCCGAGCCACGAGCACACGCGTGGCGTCGTCGACTGCAACCGGGGGTACGAGTGGTGGCTGGCCGAGCAGGCCAAGGCACGCAACCCCGGGATCCGGCTGGTCGGCCTGACGTGGGGTGCCCCAGGCTGGATCGGCTCCGACTTCTGGACGAACGACGCGATCACGTACCTGACGGACTGGCTCGGCTGCGCCCGGTCGCACGGGCTGACCGTCGACTACCTGGGCGGCTGGAACGAGAAGGGGTTCAACGCCACCTGGTACAAGAACCTGCGCGCGGCCCTCGACGCCCGCGGCTACGGCTCGGTGAAGATCGTCGCGTCCGACGACTTCGGCTGGGCCGCCGCCGACCAGGCGCTGCGCGACCCGTCGATCGCCCAGGCGCTGGCCGTCTTCGGCTCGCACTACGTGTGCGGCTACCGCAGCGCGCAGACCAGCTGCCCGAGCTCGTCCAACGCCGTCGCCACCGGCAAGCCGCTGTGGGCGAGCGAGAACGGGTCGGACGACTACAACGCCGGCGCCGATGCGGTGGCCCGCGGCATCAACCGCGGCTACATCGACGGGAAGATGACGGCGTACATGAACTGGCCGATCATCGCCGCCCTCACGCCGAACCTGCCCTGGCCGACCATGGGCGTCGCGACCGCGCCGCAGCCGTGGTCGGGGTACTACTCGATCGGCAAGAACGCCTGGGTGATGGCGCAGACGACGCAGTTCACGGCGCCCGGGTGGCGGTATCTCGACGCCTCCAGCGGGTACATCGGCGGCAACCGCGGCAACGGCAGCTATGTGTCCCTCCGGTCACCCACCGGGAGCGACTGGAGCACGGTCGTCGAGACGATGGACGCCACCGCCGCGCAGACGCTGACCTTCACCGTGGCCGGCGGCCTCTCGCAGGGCACGGTGCACGTCTGGTCCACGAACGTGCGGTCCGCCAGCTCCGCCGACTACTTCGTCCGGCAGGCCGACCTGACGCCGTCCGGCGGCCGGTTCTCGCTGACCGTCCAGCCCGGTCGCGTCTACAGCATCACCACCACGAGCGGTCAGGGGAAGGGCACCGCCACGAGTCCTGCGCGGGGAACGCTGGGCCTGCCCTACAGCGACACGTTCGACGGCTACGCGGTCTCGAGCGAGGCCAAGTACCTGATGGACCAGGAGGGCTCGTTCGAGGTCGTTGCGTGCGGGGGCTCCCGGTCCGGGCGGTGCGTGCGGCAGATGTCGGAGCAGGCGCCCATCAAGTGGACCTCCCAGGGCGCCGAGCCGTACACGCTGCTGGGCGACACGAGCTGGTCGAACTACACCGTCTCGTCCGACGTGCTGCTGGAGCGGAGCGGCTACGCCCAGCTGATCGGTCGGGCCGCGTCGTACCAGTTCCAGGCGCCCGCCAACCTCAACGCCTACTACCTGCGGGTGGACGCGGGCGGGGCGTGGTCGATCCGGAGCAACACCACGAGCGGCGGGGCGCGCACCCTCGCCGGCGGGACCGTCGCGGCGCTCGGCACCGGGCGCTGGCACACGCTCGCGCTGACGTTCAGCGGCGGCACCATCACGGCCGCCGTCGACGGCACGACGGTGGGCACCGTCACCGACTACACGTCGAGCGCCGGCCAGGTCGGGTACGCCACCGGGCAGGGCGTGACCGCCCAGTTCGACAACCTCACCGTCACGCCGGGCCCCGGCGGCACGGGCGGGTCGAGCGGCGTGCTGCGCGGTGTCGGCTCCGGCCGGTGCCTGGACGTGCCGAACGCCAGCCAGACCGACGGGACCGCCGTCGCGATCTGGGACTGCAACGGCGGCAGCAACCAGCAGTGGACCTCGACCGCCAACGGCCAGCTCGTGGTCTACGGGAACAAGTGCCTGGACGTGCCCGGCCACGCCACCGCCGCCGGTACCCGGGTGACCATCTGGACGTGCAACGGCGGCGCCAACCAGCAGTGGCGGCTCAACGGCGACGGCACGGTGGTCGGCGTGGAGTCCGGGCTGTGCCTCGACGTGACCGGTGCGGCGACCGGCAACGGCAGCGCGGTCGCTCTCTGGACGTGCACGGGCGGCAGCAACCAGCGGTGGAGCCGCAGTTGACGCGACTCACCAGCGTTGGCGGACGTCCTCCGCCCAGCCGAAGACGTCGGCCACGCGGACCCAGGCCCCGGACTCGTCCTGGACCCGACCTGACCACGTGCCGAAGGCCTGGTGGGTGGCCGAGGAGATCGCCACAAGGTTCGTCGAGACCTCCTTGACGTACTCCGGGGTGAACGTGAGGTCGACGCGCTCCCCGTGGACCAGCCAGGGCTTCTCCCAGCGGGTCGGGTCGTAGTCCCAGACGAGCTCCTCGCTGATCTTGTGCAGCCGGGTGCCGACGAGGAGCGAGTTCTCGACCGAGCCGGTCCCGTCGGTCCACTTCCCGCCGACCTGGATGCCGACGACCCGTCCGTCGACGCGGCCCGAGCCGGCGCCCCAGTTCCAGTGGACCCGGTAGGGCCAGCGCCCACGCCCGTGGTCGAGCGTGGCCCACGCGTCGCCGGGCGGGACCGGGACGTCCACGCCGTCGACCGTGATCCGGCCCGTCGCGGGGCGGGCGACGTCCTTGACCGTGTACTGGAAGAGCCGGTCCGTCCAGGGCACCACGACCCCGAGCCGCTCGTGCCCTGTCGGGAGCGCGGCGACGACGTCGATGCTGACCCGAGCGGCTTCGGCGCGCAGCCGGGTGCCGCCCGCGACCTCGTCGACCGCGATCCGGAACGCCTTCGAGGTGGCGCGTGCCGGGCCGGCCGCGAGGGTTCCCGGCAGCGTGGAACCGCGGCCGAACGGGCCGATGGCGTCGAGGCTGATCTCGGTCCCGCGCTCGCGGTCCAGCACCCAGATCCCGTTCACGGCCGCGTAGTCGATGTCCGAGATCGTGAGCGCCACGACGTGGGTGGGGGTCGTGACGGCCCAGTACTCCCACCGCTTGTTCCGACCGAGCAGGCGCAGGCCCGTGCCGATCCCGTCGGTGTCGTGCAGCGGCGCCCGGGTCCAGCCGACCGCGTCCGGGTTGAGCCGCCCGCGGTCGCGGGTCAGCGACACCGGTGCGGTGATCTCGCGCTCGGTGATCGCCGGGGTGTTCATCGGCCCGCCCGTCCCTGCCGACTCGTGCGCTGTCTGCAGTCGGGCGTTCGACGCCCGGACCGCGTCACGTTCCACCGTGCGCACCAGTCCATGGGTCTCCTCCGGCACCGCAGGTCGTGTCGTCAGTGGCGGAGCGTAGCCTCTGGCCGGCGGCGGCGAGCACGACGACGCGACCCCGCGTCGTGATGATGTGCGGGCCAGGAGGTGCCGGCAAGACCACCGACGCGAAGCGTCTGGAGCGCAAGGGCTGGACGCGGCGCTCGCTCCGCAGGGCGTCGCGCCGGAGACCGTCGACAACGCGACGAGTCTCGAGACCATCGTGAGCCGGGTCGGTGACCGACGCGGGAGGTGGGCGGACGACTGGCCGCTCACCGAGCAGACGGCGCGCGAGTACTTCGAGCGGTTCGAGCCGCCGACGCCCGAGGAGGGACCGCTCGAGGTGGTCCGTCAAGTCGTGTGAACCACGTGGCCCGATCGACGGGCGAGGGTGGGCTCGATCGAGTCGAGCCCACCCTCCTCTGCTCCCACGGTCGTGGGTGTGCCGTCCCGTGCCCGTCAGTGACGCCGGGCCGGACCCTGCCCTCCGGCTGTCACCGCTGGAGGGTGAGCAGACCCGGACGGTAGGGCAGGTTGTTGTAGTCGGTGTTCACGTTGGGGTCACGGCCCTGGTACAGCAGCTGCAGGTTGCACGGGTCGATCGTCTTGGTCTGGTCGGGGTTGGACCGGACCAGGTCACCGTGGCTGATGTCGTTGGTCCACGTCGCGCCGCTGTTGGCCTTGCCCGCGAACGGGTTGCTCTCGGTGGCCGCCTGCGGTGTCCACGTGCCGGAGAGGCTGGAGGACGTGAACGAGCGGAAGTACCGCCCGCGGGAGCCCATCGCCTCGACGAGCATCAGGTACTGGTTCTGGCCGGCGACCTTGTACACCTCCACGCCTTCGAACAGGTTGGCCTGGGTGTCGCTCATGATCGTCGTGTAGCTCGACCCGAAGCTGCCCGGGAAGTTCCCGATCGGCATGCTCGCCCGGTAGATCTTGCCGTTGTCGCCGGCGAAGAACAGGTACATGTTCTGCCCGTCACCGATGAGCGTCTGGTCAATCGGACCGGTCCCGGACCCCGAGATGCTGCCCGTGAACAGCGGCTGCGGCGAGGACCACGAGTTGACGTTCGTCGGGTCGCTCGAGGTCCGGTAGATGAACGGCCACTGGCCCCACTGGTAGGCCAGCACCCAGATGTTCTTGGGCGCGAAGTAGAACAGCGTGGGAGCGACCGTGCCCGACGGGAGCGCGTTCTGGCTCGCGGAGGCCATGTCCGACCAGTTCGTGAACGGGCTGAACGCCATCGAGCCGTAGCTGCCGTTGACGACGTTCGACGCGTACACGATGTGCTTGCCGTTGTAGACGACGTTCGTGAAGTCCTTCAGCGACGTCCAGCCCGACCTCGGCTGCGCGAGGGGGCCGGAGGAGGTCCACCGGTAGGTCGACGGCAGCGAGCACCCGCCCGTCGGCGTCGGGGTCGGGGTGGGGTCGGGGGTGGTGCCGAGGCGGACGAGCTGCCACTGCTGGTTGGTGCCGTTCCAGTCGGAGTACTGGACGACGTTCGCACCGTCGGCGGTGGACGCGCCCTGCACCTCGACGGCCTTGCCGGAGTGGCGGGCGACGAGCTGGATGTAGCCGTCGACGTCCTGGATCGAGAACTGCTGGTTGGTGGAGCTGGCGTCGGTCCACTGGATGACCCCGGCGCCGTCCGCGGTGGAGCGGCCGGTGATGTCCAGGACCTTGCCGGACAGCACGGACCTGACCCGGTAGTAGCCGTCGCCGGAGCTGACGAACTGCCACTGCTGGTTGGTGCCGTCGTTGCGCGACCACTGCGTGATGCGGGCGCCGTCCGCCGTGGACTTGGCGTAGACGTCGAGGGCCTTGCCGCTGTTGCGGTTGACGAGCACGTACGACGCCGAGGTGTCGATGCTCGCCGCGGTCGCTGCCGGCGCCGCCGCGACCGCAACCGCACCGGCCGCCACGACGCCCAGCGCGAGGAGCATCGCGGACCAGCGCCGCCGCGCGTTCCCTGGGGTTCTTCTCACCTGTTCATCTCCCTCTTCGTCAGTCGGGAGCGGGTGCACCACGTCGGCGCAGCAGCTCCCGCGGGGCCGTCAGTCATCCGAGGCGGACGAGCTGCCACCGCTGGTGGGCGCCGCTCGACGCGGCACCTCCGGAGGTCGACCTCTCGTCGACGTCCAGGTCGTGCCGGGGCGCCTCGACCGGACCCTGGACGCTGTGCGTGGAGGTGGCCGCACAGTGTCGTCCCGAGTGGGTCGCGCGGAGGCGCCCACTCGAGAGCCTTTGTCGACGTCGTCGTCGCCATGACCGTCTCCAGGTGACCGGGACATCGCCGTGTGAGCGTTAACACGGCGACCGCGGCCACTGTGGCACAGGGCGATGCCTCTCCGACCCTGCGCTAAACGCTTCAAGCGCTTCGACGCTCGCGACGCGGCGGCGGCACCCGGACCTTGCTCGTCGACGACCTCAGGGCGTCGGCGAGACCGACGAACCCGCCGACAGGTCGTCCTGCGCGTGCGCGCACACGGTCCAGCGGCCGTCCTCCTTGCGGAACCACAGCGTCGCCCCGGGCTGGTCCGGGCGTGTGATGTGCGCGCTCGCCACTTCGCCGACGACGTGCACGTCGGAGACCCTCACGGGCCGGTGCGGGGGAGGGTCGACGGGCGGCGGGCGCGACGGGTCGTAGTCGTCATCGTCCGTGATGTCCGCGGCCTCCTCCGTGCACATCAGGGCGAGGATGCCGGCCTGGTCCTCGTCGTCGACGACCACGGCGAACTGCGACACGAGGGTGCGGATGCGGGCCTCGTCGCTGTGCGAGCGTGCGACGAGCACCCGCGCGACGACGGCTCCGACGACCACGAGCACGCCCACGGCGACCGCCACCACGACGATCGCCCGCCGGCGTCTCGGTCCGGCGGCGGCCGGGCCGTCGGGCGGGGCGGCGAACGGCTCCCCGGGCAGGTCTCCCTCGTGCGGTGGCGTCGTCATGCCGTCCCCGTCGCTGGTCGCGGACCTTGGTAGCAGATCGACACGAAGCGCGACAATCTGCTACCAACTGCTGGCCGGGGACCACGCGGGTCGACGAAGGGGGCCGGACGATGCGCGGGACGTGGGGGCGACGCGGTGCATCGCGGCTGGCGGGCGCGCTCGTGGCGCTCTTGGTGCTGCTGGCTCCGACGGACGTCGCCTCAGCAGCACCGGCGACGCGGTCCGTCGGGCCGGTGCACGCGGCCGCGGCCGACCTGTGCGCCTCGCTCGAGGCCGCGCTGCAGGCGGTCCAGGCGCAGATCGAGCAGCACAACGCGACGCCGAACGTGTTCGACGAGAGCCAGGCCGCCGCCCTCGCCGCCTACGACGCGGAGGCCGCGGCGCTGACCGCGGCCCAGGAGACGGCGATCGCCAACCTCCAGAGCTGCCTCGACGCCGCGGCCCTGCTGGCGACCGACAACAGCACCGTCGACCTCAAGCCGCCGACCGAGAAGGCGCGCCAGGTGCTGCAGGAGGCGAAGGACAAGATCGGCAACGACTGGACCCCGCCGGCCGCGCCGCCGGTCGGCAAGAACTGGAGGGTGCCCAAGTCGTCGCCGCCCCGGGCGCTGTACGACGCGCTGCGGGCCGGCAACCCGCCCGAGCTCGGCGCCGCGACCCTGCGCGGCCAGGCGCGCCCCGCGGTGGGCGCCGACGACCCCGCGTACGCCAACCGGACGTTCCTCACGGCGGCGGACGGGCTGTCTGCGGCGTCCGCGGACCACATCATCCCGATCGCCCGGCAGATCTACCTGCCGGGCTTCGTCCAGCTGACGCCCGACAACATGTACGTGGTGACGCGCGCCCCGCTGAACTTCCAGTGGCTCTCGTTCAAGGCCAACCTGTCGAAGCAGTCGCGCAGCGTGGCGGGCATGTCGGGCGTCGACCCGCGGTGGCAGGCCGAGCAGGTCGAGCTCGAGGACGAGACCGTCCAGGCGTTGCAGGCCGCGATCGACCGGCTCCTGGCGAGCCAGGGCACACCGAGGCAGTGAGCGTGCTCGTCAGCGCAGGCGATCGCGGAACCCGTCCTTCGGGGCCGCGGGTCGCCGTGGCCCGCGCTACCCGAGCGCCGCGGCCGCGATCGCCGCGGCCAGGTCGTCGGGGCGGGACAGCATCGGCCAGTGCCCGGTCGGCAGGTCGACGTAGGTGACGTCCGTCATGTCCGGCACCTCGGCGGGGATGACGCCCGAGCCGAACATGCCCTGCACCGCACCCGAGGGGATGCTCGTGCAGATGATGGTGGCCGGGACGCTGAGACGTCGCGGGTCCCGCGGGTCGGCCTCCGCGCTCGCCACGCGCGCGGGGTGGGGAACGGCGCGACGCGCGATCTCGGCGCGCAGCTCGTCGTCCATCCCCTCCATGCTGCTGCCCTGCGCGGCGAGCTCGTCCCAGCTCGGCAGCGGGTGGTCGACTCCCGTCGCGCTCGGGTCGATCGCCCTGCCGGCGCTCAGCGGCCCCGAGTCGACGTAGACGACGCGCCGCACCCGGTCCACGGCACGGTCGAGCACGTGCTGCACGACCATGCCGCCGCCGCTGTGCCCGACGAGCACCACGTCGCCGTCGAGCCCTGCCACGACGTCGAGCACCGCGCGCACGTGGTCGTCGAACGTCACCTGCGAGCGGTCGGCGTCTGGCGCTTCGAGCCCCGGCAGGGTGAGGGCGTGCGGCTCGAGGCCCGCCGCGCGCAGCCCGGGCAGGACGCGGTCCCACGCCCAGGCGCCGAGCCAGAAGCCGGGGACGAGGACGACGTGCACGGTGCTGGTGCGCTCGGCTGGTCCGGACGGGGCGGTGGTCGAGGTCTGCGTGTTCGTCATGACCCCAGCGTCCGCCCGGCTCGGTGACACCGGTCTGTCACCATGATCCGACGAGTCCGCCTCGCGCGGCGAGCCCACGGAGGTGACGGTGAACCGGACCGAACGGCTCTACGCCGTCGCGGAGGAGCTGCGTCGCGCGGGCCGCGCGGGCACGTCCGGCCCGCGCCTCGCGCGTCTGCTCGAGGTCAGCGAGCGCACGATCAAGCGCGACGTCGCCGCGCTCCAGCAGGCGGGCCTGCCGGTCTGGGCGCAGGCCGGCCCGGGCGGCGGGTACGTGCTCGACGCCGTCGCGACGCTGCCGCCGGTGAACTTCACGCCCGCGCAGGCGGTCGCCGTCGCGGTCGCGCTGGCCGCGATGCCGCCCGGCAGCCCGTTCTCGGCCGACGGCGCCGCCGCGCGCGGCAAGGTCTTCGACGCGCTCGGCCCGGCGGACCGGCGGCGGGCGGCCGAGCTCGCCGGGCGGGTGTGGTTCGACGCGCCGGCGCGGCCGGACGCGACCACCGACCCCGGCGTGCTGCGCGCGGTCGAGGAGTCGCTCGGCCGGCACCGGGTCCTCGCGATCCGCTACCGCGCCGCGTCGGGCGAGGTCACGCGCCGCCACGTCGAGCCGATCCTCCTCGCGCACGCGCGCGGCTGGTGGCACCTGATCGCATGGTCGCGGGACCGCGACGCGGTCCGGTGGTTCCGTCTGTCGCGGATCGAGCGCGCCGACCTCACGCAGGACGCCTACGAGCCGCGGCCCGTCGACGTCGTCGGCGAGCCGCCGGAAGGCGCAGGACCCGCGGTGGGCCCGGCGCGCTGAGCCCCGGAGCCGGAGGTCGGTCAGTCTTCCCCCGCCAGCATCGTGCGCAGCTCGCTGATGCGTCCGTCGCGGACGGTGATCACGTCGATCCCACGCGCGACGGCCGCCGCACCGGGAGGGCCGAGCCTCCAGGCGAGAGCTCCGGTGGAGGTGCCGATGTAGCGTGGCCCGTCCGCGACGAACTCGAAGTCGTCCGGGAATCCCGCCAGCAGTGCGGCGGCCCGCTCGTCGAGTGCGGCGCGGCCCGTCACGGTGCGCTCCGGGTCGATGAACGTGACGTCCTCGGCGTAGACGGCGTCGATCGCTCGACGACGGGCAGCGCCGTCCCGGTTGTTGAACACCTGGAGCAGGTTCGCGTCGAGAAGCTCACTCGTCTCGGCCATCGGGTCCTCCGAAGGGGTATGGGGCGATCGAGTCTCTCAGCGATCGCTGCGCGCGGCCGGTTCGCACCGGAGGCGGGCGTCCCGCCCCACGCTCAGGCGGTCAGGGCGCCGCCGTCGCGGCGCGCGAGGCTGCGCAGCCCCAGGCCGCCGAGCACGAACCCGACCCCGACGCCGACCACCGCGAGCGAGACGCCGAACGCGATCACCGAGGTCATGAGGGACGCGCGCAGGAACGTGCCGGTCGCGACGCTGGGCCGGATCGGGTCCTCGCGGTCGACCTCGGCGTAGGTGCGCCCGTCGGTCATCTGCTGCAGGTCGGTGCGGATTGCCTCGGACTGCGCCCACGCCTCCCACGGGGCGTCGACGCGCTGCCCGACGAACGCCGGTGCGGTGTCGGTCACGTCGACCTTCTCCTGGCCGAGGCCCTGCGCGACGGCGCCCCACGCGCCGACGCCGGCGACGAGCATGATCACGCCGAGCACCACGAGGAGCGTGCCGTACGTGCGTGCGCGCCTGTTGACCCGGCGCGTTGCCGGGGCGCCCTCCGGGGCGTAGTCGGGCTCGATCGCGGTGGGCTGAGCGGACACGGGTGCCCCCTTCGGTCGGTGGGTGATCGGTCCACCGTGTCGGGCTCGTGCGGGAGGCGGAACCCTTGCGAATCCATTCACATGGTGCGGGCCGGGTGCGCCGCCCGGTCTCGTCAGCGGGCCTCGGCGAGACGCGCCGGCCGGGCGTGGTCATCCGCCCGGGCGTGCTGAGAGCATGCAGCGATGGCACCCCGGACCGGGTCCGACGGACCCTCGCGGACGCGCGGCCGGCTGCTCGCGCTCCTGCTGCTCGTCGTCGCGCCCGTCTGCGCGGAGTACCTGACGGCCTACGACCCCGAGGTCACGGGGCAGGCGGCGGCGCTCGTCGGCGGGCTGGTGGTCCTCGCCCCGCTGTATGGGGCGCCCGCGATCGTGATCCGTGAGGTCGCCGCGCGCACCGGGATGCACTGGACGGGCATCCTCGCCCTGGCGGGGGCGTTCGGTGTGGTGCAGGCGGGCGTGGTCGACCAGTCGCTGTTCGCCCTGCACTACCTCGGCTACGCGTCGTGGGAGCACGACCTGGCCCCGACCCTGATCGCCCCGCTCGGTGTGGCCGGCTCGTTCGCGCTCAACTTCCTGCTCGGGCACGTCGTCTGGAGCATCAGTGCGCCGATCGCGCTGGTCGAGGCGTTCGACCGGCGATCCGGCCGGCAGCCCTGGGTCGGCCGACCGGGGATCGTCGTGCTGGTGGCGCTGTGGGCCCTCGCGTCCGTGCTCGTCTGGTCCGACATCCGCGCCGACGGGAGCGACCAGGCGTCCGCCCCGCAGATCGGTGCCGCGCTCGCGGTCGCTGCGGCGCTCGTGGTCGTCGCGTGCACGTTCGGGCGGCGCCGGTTGCCGCCGCCCACGCGGGGCCGGGTGCCGCCGCCGGGGGCCGTGCTTGCCGTCGTCCTCGTCGCGGCGTACGCCTACCAGGCGATCCCCGCGACGTGGCTCGGTGTGGCGCTCGGGATCGCGATCGTGCTGGTCGTGTGCGTGTTCGTGACGCGATGGTCGCGCGCGGCGTCCTGGGGTCCACGGCACGTCGCGGCCGTCGCGGGAGGAGCCGTCGTGGCCCGCGCCCTCGTCGGCTTCGCGTCGGTCGCGTCGACCGTGCCGCAGCCGCCGGGCGGGTACGCCCAGAACGTCGTCCTGCTGCTCCTGGCGGTCGCGCTGGTGCTGCCTGCGACGTTCGGGCGCACACCTGCGCTCGCGGGCACGGGCGGTGCGTCGGAACCGGAGCGCGGACCGCGGACGACGACCTAGGCGAGTTTCGTCACCTGCGCACCGCACCGGCGCGCGCGCCGCCCGGCGCGGCTCGCGCTCACGCGGCGTGCACCGTCAGCACGATCTCGTCGCCGACATCGAGGCGGACGTCGCTGATGCGGACCCCCGGCGGCAGCTGGGCCGCGAGGTCGACGCGCCGGCGCGAGATCTCGTCCAGACGGCCGCGGACCACGGACAGCAGGGCGCTGACCAGCGGGTTGCCGCTGGTGACCTCGACCTGCGACGGGGAGAGCACGAGGTCGTCGTCGACGGTGGCCGTCGCCCTCGCACGAGCCGACGCCGAGAGCATGCCCTTGCGCAGCTTCGCGTCGGCCACGACCGAGACGGCACGCGGACCGCGGGACACCAGGTCGACGTCGAGCTGGGTGACGGTGACGCCCTGCGCCGAGGCCGCGGCCGCCACCTGGGTGCGGACCGCCTCCAGGAGCTGGGCCCGCGGGACGGCCACCCGCACGTGCCCGGTGACGGGCGCGTCCGCGGCGGGCTCCACGAGCTCGACGGCGAGCGAGCCGTCACGCCCGGTGACCCAGGAGAACGGGACGTCCGCGAGCTCCGCGCGGATGTCGACGGGCACGCCGACGACGGTCGCCGGGTGCGCCTCCAGCAGCGCCACGGCGATGGTCCCGGGCGTCCGCTCGAGCGCCTCGCCGTCCGGCACCCCTCGGCGGCCGGACCGGGTCCTCGACGGCTGCGGCTCGCTGACGGACAGCCCGGTCGCGTCGATCTCGAGCCGAGGCACGTCCGCGCCGTCGACCTGGGCGGTGACACGGACGGCGGTGGTGTCGGTGCTGCCTCCGAGCTCGTCGGCCAGCGCCGCGTGCAGCCGGGCGGCGAGGTCAGGACCGGTGGTGGGGCGGGGCGCACGTCCGAGCGGGATCAGGTCCGTTCGCGAGGAGGTCACGCCCCAGTGTGTCCCACCGGAGGCGGCAACGGTGCGTACAGCCGCCGCTCACAAGCTCGTCGCGGTCCGGACCAGCCCGGCGACGCCCCGGGACCGGCTGTGCGGAGGCCACGCGATCACCGTGGTCACCGACGGCGCATCGAGGACCGGGACCGCGACGACGTCGCCGCGCCCGGACGTCCCGCCGGACTCCGGCACGATCGCGCACGCCCGCCCGAGCCCGATGAGCTGGAGCAGCTGCGCGTGGTTGTCGGCCTGCGGGCCGGGCCCGTCGCGGTAGGTGCCGTCCGCCTCCGGCCAGCGCGGGAGCGGCAGTCCGGGCAGGTCCGTGACGTCGGCGGTGAGGACGTGCGACCGTGCGCCGAGCGGGTGCCCGGCGGGCAGTAGCACGACCTGTCGCTCGGTGCGGAGCTCCTCGGTGTCGAAGCCGGCCGTGTCGTCGAACGGCAGGTGCAGGAGCGCGACGTCGGCACGGCCGTCGCGCAGCACGCGCGTCTGCTCGCCGATCCCGCTGAGGATCACCTCGACGGGGACGGCGTCCGGCTCGGCGGCGTAGGCGGCGAGGAGCTTCGCGAGGAACTCGGTCGACGCGCCCGCCTTGGTGGCGAGGACCACCCCCGGCTGTCCCGTCGTGGTGTGCGCGGCACGTCGGGTCCGGCGCTCGGCGGCCTCGACCGCGTCGAGCACCGCGCGGGCCTCGTCCAGGAGCGTCTCGCCCGCCGCCGTCATGGCGACGGTGCGGCTCGTCCGCTCGAGCAGCTCCACGCCGAGGCGTCGCTCGAGCTGCCGGATCGCCCGGGACAGCGGGGGCTGCGCCATCCCGAGCCGCTCCGCGGCGCGCCCGAAGTGCAGCTCCTCCGCGACGGCGACGAAGTACCGCAGCTCGCGCGTCTCCATGGCGAGCAGCCTAACGAGGACCCGCAGGGCCGATACCTCTCGGGTATCGATCGCACCGAGTCGGTATTGGACGGTCCGCCGCGGACGCGCGGACGATCGATCGCATGAGCGAGAAGACGACTGCGCTGGTCACCGGCGCGAACAAGGGCATCGGATACGAGATCGCGGCGGGCCTCGGGGCCCTCGGGTGGCGGGTCGGGGTCGGCGCGCGTGACGAGCAGCGCCGGGACGACGCCGTCGCGAAGCTGCGCGCGGCGGGCGTGGACGCGTTCGGCGTCCCGCTCGACGTGACCGACGATGCGAGCGTGGCGGCCGCCGCCGCGCTGGTCGAGGAGCGCGAGGGCCGGCTCGACGTGCTCGTCAACAACGCCGGCATCACCGGGGGCGTGCCGCAGACGCCCACCACGGTTGCCCCGGCGACGATCCGGGAGGCTGTCGAGACGAACGTCATCGGCGTCGTCCGGGTCACCAACGCGTTCCTGCCTCTGCTGCGTCGGTCGCCGTCGCCCCGGGTGGTGCAGATGTCGAGCAGCGTCGGCTCGCTGACCCTGCAGAGCACGCCGGGGAACGACACCGGCCCGATCTCCGCGGCCTACTCGCCGTCCAAGACGTTCCTCAACGCCGTGGTGGTCCAGTACGCGAAGGAGCTCGCGGGCACGAACATCCTCATGAACGCCGCCTGCCCGGGCTACGTCGCGACGGACCTCAACGGCTTCCGCGGGACGCGCACGCCCGAGCAGGGCGCCCAGGTGGCCATCCAGCTCGCCACGCTGCCCGACGACGGCCCGACGGGTGGCTTCTTCGACGACTCGGGCCCGGTCCCCTGGTGAGGCAGGGGTGAGAGCACATGACGAGGGGCCGGATGGGGGGATCCGGCCCCTCGTCGTGCGGTGACCGTCAGGACGTGCAGGCCTGACCGTCGAGCCTGAACTGCAGCGGCGCCTGGGCGTCACCGGTGCCGGAGACCACCAGCGCGGTCTTCTTGCCGGGCGCCAGGCTCGGGTGCGCGCGAGGCGCCGTCACCGTGACGGCGTTGCCGGTCTGGACGAACGTGCCGCCGACGACCGTCCGGACGCGCTGGTTGCCCTCGAACTCCCAGGACAGGTGCCACGGGCTCAGACGCTGCGTGCCACGGTTCTCGACCGTGAGGGCAGCGATGAAGCCGCGGTTCTTCGGCCCGCCGACGTTGGTGCCGACGACCTTGACGTGGCAGGTGAGCGGGCTCAGCGCCGGGACGGCGAGGGCGACGAGCTCGCGGGCCTGCTGCGTAAACCACTGACCGGCCGCCGGGTCGGCGATGCCACGTGCCGGGTCGAGCGGTCCGGCGGTGCCGCGGAAGCACTGGCCGTCGGACTCGCCGGGCACCTTGATCCACAGGTAGGCGTCGACGAGCGGCGAACCGGTCGCGGTCGTGGGGCGGGCGCCGAGCCCGCGGTCCGGCGGGTTGCACCAGTCCTCGTGCGCCGGGTAGACGCTCGCCGGGTACTGCCACGGACCCAGGCCGTTGCGGCTGGTGTCGATGACGAACCGGGCGGTCGGCTGGACGCCGCCGAGGATCGAGGCGTAGCGCGAGTCGACGCCCGAGGTGTTGAGCGCGGGGTCGGTCGCGTCCGGCGACCACCGGCCGTAGTTCGACATCCCCGTGCCCTGCCAGTCGGTGGCGGGCCCGCCGTTCCAGTACTGGTTGCCGCAGCTCGCGTAGTCGCCGGGGACGACCTTGGTGGCGTAGGCGATGCACTGCGAGACCCACGTGCCGTAGGCGGTGCCGTTCTCGGTGAACTGGTAGTTCGAGGCGTTGAGGAAGAACCCGGTGGCCTTCTGCACACCGGCCTTGACCAGGCGGTCGCTGATCTCGCCGACGTTCAGCCACGCCGACGACGTGCCGTCGAGGTAGACCTTGACGTTCGGCAGGGCGGCGAGGGCGTCCACGGCGTGGTTGAGCTGCGCGAAGCGGTTCGCGGGCGCGGTCGCGGGGTCGGCCTCGGCCGGCTGGCACCAGTCGGTCGAGCCGTCGAGGTTCGTGTAGTGGGGGATGATCCCGAGGCCGTCGGGCTCGAGGATGACCGTCGCCTGCCGGTTGCCGATGCCGGCGGCGAAGCCGTCGATCCACGCCGCGTAGGCCGCGGTGTCGGCGGCACCGCCCGCGGAGTACTGCGCGCAGTCGCGGAACGGCAGGTTGTAGGCGACGAGGACGGGCAGCTGGCCGGCCTTCGAGGCTGCGGAGGTGAGCTTGTCGACGTCGGCGCGCACCTCCTGCGGGGTCCCGCCGGTGAACCAGGTCGCGGACGGGATGCTGCCGAGGAGCTGCGCGTCGGCGCGTGCCTGTCCCTTGAGGGACTGCGCGGCCTCGAGGGTTGTGCTGTGCGGGTCGACGTAGAACGCCGTGGCCGCCGGGGGTGCGGTATCGGCCGCGTGGGCAGGGGTGAGTACCGACAGCGACACCGCGAGGGTCGCGGTCGCTGCGAGGGCCGTGCGGCCCAGCGGGGCGCGGGTTCGGGGCATGTCTCTCCTGAGTCGTCGTTGACCAGCAAGTGGGACCGCTCCCACTTATTTCCAGTCATTCTCCACACCGCGGGACGGAAACGTCAACGGCTGCCTGGACGGACGTTCACCTCCTATCGGGTGATTCGTCGCTCCGAACCGGACGCCCGGGCACGCGGTCGCGACCGGTCGCCGAAGGCCCACCGGCCCGGACGAGCGCGCCGTTAGGGTTCATCGCATGCCTGACCCCACGACGGCCGGTCCTGACGACCGCCACGGCGAGGAGTCGTCCGGACCGGGCGCGGCTCGCGCGTTCCGGGTCGCGACGCTCGACGAGGTCGCGCAGCGGGCCGGGGTCTCGCGATCCGTGGCGTCGCGGGCCATGAACAACTCCCGCAACGTCAGCGCGCCCAAGCGTGAGGCCGTCGCGCGCGCGGCGGCCGAGCTCGGCTACGTGCCCAACCCGACCGCACGAGCCCTCGCGACGAGCACGGCCGGGTCGGTGGTCCTCGCGCTGCCCGACGACGACCCGGCGCTGTTCGGCGACCCGTTCTTCTCGCAGGTCCTCGTGGGCGTCGCAGCCGCGCTCGACCGGTCGGAGCTCAACCTGACGCTCATGCTCGCGTCGTCGGAGCGCGGCCGGGAACGGCTCGCGCGCGTGCTGCGGTCACGCCGGTCGGACGGTGTGATGCTGATGGGCCTGCGCAAGGACGACCCCTTGGGCCGCCTGGCGGCCCAGACCGACGTGCCGGTGGTGCTCGGCGGTCGTCCGCTCGACGCGGACGCCCGCTGGTACGTCGACGTCGACAACCGCGGGGGAGCGCGCCTCGCCGCCGAGCACCTGCTGAGGTCAGGGCGACGCCACCTCGCCGCGATCGTCGGGCCCGTGGACCTGCAGGCGTCCGTGGCTCGACACCACGGGTTCGCCGACGCCGTGGCAGCCGAGAGGCTGCCGGCCGACTGGGTCGAGCACGCCGACTTCACGTACGAGGGCGGTGCTGCGGCGATGACCCGGCTGCTCGCTGCCCACCCGGAGATCGACGGCGTCTTCGCGGCCTCGGACTACATGGCCTCCGGGGCGATGCGCGCCCTCAGGGCCGCCGGTCGCCGGATCCCCGAGGACGTCGCCGTGGTCGGCTTCGACGACCTCGAGATCGCGCGTCACACCGAGCCGCCGCTCACCACGGTCAGCCAGCCGATCCGCGGGCTGGGCCACGAGATGGCGACGATGCTGATCCGGCTCATCGACGGGGACACGCCCACGCCGATCATCCTGCCGACCCACCTCGTCGTCCGGGGCTCGGCGCCCGGGCCGGTGTGACCGTCGCCCGGCGGGTGAGCGGCCGGCATCGCTGCTCGTCCCGGGGCGGGGTCCGAGGTGCTGCCCGACAACGGGAGCCCGGGCGTCGACGGTGACGAGGTGGAGCCCAGCGGAGACGAGCGCGGTGGATCTGGACGTAGGGTCGGCGGCGTGCTCGAGTTCTCCGTCCCCACCCGGCCGGAGCTGCTCGTGCGCCAGCGGTGGATGTCGGACCCTGACGTCATGGCCTACAACGCCGGCTGGAGCGGCAGTCCGCCGGGCTACGACCCCGACACCGGTTGCATCGCGTGGCCGGAGAGCGAGTGGGACCGCTTCGTGGAACGCCTCGCACGTCCGGCTGACGAGCAGGGCTACTTCTACGTCCGGGACGCCGCGACCGGGACGCTCGTCGGTGACGCTCACTACGAGGTCGGCGTCGACGGCGCGGCATCGATCGGGCTCATGGTCGTCCCGGCGCTGCGCGGGCGTGGCGTGGGCGAGCGCGTGCTGCGTGAGCTCGTCTCGCGCATCTGGCGAGACACGTCGGCCACGGAGATCGTCAACGAGTTCGAGGACGAGCGCGCCTCCGCGGTCCACCTGCACCGTCGGTGCGGCTTCGCGCCCGACGCTGCGACGCGTGCCGTCTGGGGACGCCCGACACGGACCTGGCGCTTGGCCCGACCGCCGCGGTAGGTCCGCGACGGTCCGGATGGCGGGGTGCGGTGCGGGCGCCGACGATGGACCGACCCGGTCCGTGACGGTCCAGGCATGCAGGAGGGCAACCATGAGCGACACACCGCAGGACCCGGACGCAGGGACGCAGGAAGGCGGCTACGGGTACCCGACGCTCGAGCAGGAGGTCACGCCCGAGGTGCTGCACGCGGGTGACGCGCCCGCTGGCTCGGGCGACGCCGCGCACGCCGGTACGCCGTCCGACGAGGGCGAGGACGAGGACGAGGACGACGGCGACGGTTCGGCGCCCGGCGAGCTGGTGGAGGACCCGGCCGCGACCGAGCCGACCGACTGACCGTCCTCCGTCGTCGCCGGTCCCGCGCCGGCGCGACGGCCAGGGCCGCGGCTCAGTAGCCGCCGGACCTGCGCAGCGCGGCCGGCCGGCCGTCGGGGTCGTGCAGCAAGTCGAGCGGCACCGCCGCCCAACGGCGCTGGGCCGGGCTGAGCCGGGGCAGAGGAAGCCGGCGCAGCCGGCCGGCGGGTCGGGGTCCGTGCCCGCCCGACGCGTGCCACTCGTCGAGCCGGCGGGCGTGGGCGGCGAGCACGTCGACCATCTGCCGCGGGTCGAGGCAGTCCGCCATCGCCGCCTCGATCCCCTGGCCGGTCACGTCGTCGAGCCGGTCGAGGTGCTCGGCGGCGAGCGTGAGCCGCAGGTCGCGGGCGTAGGTCCCGTCGAGGACGACGGCGGCGAGCTCGGAGTCGTGGGTCCAGGAGCGGCGGCTCACGTTGTCCGAGCCGGTGCTCGCCCAGGTGTCGTCGACGACGCACACCTTGGCGTGCACGTAGACCGGGACGCCGGCGTGGTTCTCGAGCCCGTAGGCCGACACCTGGCCCGGCGCGACGCGCAGGAGACGGCCGAGCGAGCGGTGCCGCCCGAGCAGCTGCGGCACCCGGTTGAGACCGTCGACGTCGGGCACCATCGGGATCACGACGACCAGGTGCAGCTCGGGACGGGCCCGCAGCTGCTCCTCGAAGACGTGCGCCACGTCGTGGCCCCAGAAATACTGGTCCTCGACGTACACGAGCTGCTCGGCCCGTCGCAGGGCCTTCTGGACGCCGCGGGCGACGCTGCGCTCGCCGCCCGGCGCGAACGGGTAGTCCCGGCCCCGGCCGAGCGAGGGGTACGTGCGCAGCAGCTGCACGGTGTGCGAGCCCGCCGGGGGCGGGGGCGGCCACTGCTCGGGCAGGCGGCTCGGCGCGCTGTCGAGCCCCCGGAGCCTGTCCGCCGCACGTCGCCACGGCGCCCGTGACAGCGGTGCCGGATCGGTCCAGCGCTCGCGGAAGACGGTCTCCACGTCGTGCACGGCCGGCCCCCGGATCGCGACCTGGACGTCGTGCCACGGCGGGTGCGCGCCGTACTCCTGCGTGAGCGGCTGGGGTTGCGGGTCACCGCCGTGCGCGGCGTCGTCCCGGCGGTTGTGGGCGAGGTCGATGCCCCCGACGAAGGCCACGTCGCGCGCGGCGTCGTCCCGGTGGCGGATGACCACGAACTTCTGATGGTGGGAACCCCCGGCACGCACGCGCATGTCGAGCAGCACCTCGGCGCCCCGCTTCTGCAGCTGCTCGCCGAGGTGACGGTTCTCCGTGGCGAAGAACCCGGTCTGGTCGAGGTGCGAGCGCCACACGAGCCCGTGCACGGCGACACCGCGCTCGTCGGCCCGGCCCAGGACCTCGACGACCTCGCTCCCGGGCGCGCCCGTGAGCCGCTCGTCGGCGTCGCCCTGCCAGTCCGTGAACAGCACCAGGTCTCCGGGGCCGGTCGCCTCCAGCGCGTCGTACAACGCCCGGAAGTACGTCGCCCCGTGCACGAGAGGGACGACGAGGTTGCCGTCCGACCACGCCCGGCCGCCCTCGTGGCGGTCGTCGAGCCGCGTGGAGGGGTTCCCCCGCTCAGCCGCCGTCAGCAGCCAGTCCGCCGGGT
>NZ_JAGIBD010000033.1 GCF_017744555.1 Cellulomonas sp.
GGTCCAGGGACGGCCCTCGCCCGGAGGCGGGACCGTCGGGCGCCGGTCGGCACCCGACGAGGAGGAGGTCGGCCCGGACGGGCCAGATACCCGCCCGGAACCGCGTCAGACGCGGTACAGGGCCGTCACCGGGCAGGCGAACAGGTCGCGGTCGGGACGCCCGACGCTGTTGAGGTGCCGCACGATGATCGCGTACGACCGCGGCAGCGACACCGACGCGTAGGGGATGTTGTGCGCCTGGCAGTACGCCTTCACGAGCGGCTGCGCGCGGCGCAGGCTCGGCCGGGGCATCGACGGGAACAGGTGGTGCTCGACCTGGTGGTTGAGCCCGCCCATGAGCACGTCGACCCAGCGGCCCCCGCCGATGTTGCGGCTCGTGAGCACCTGCCGGCGCAGGAAGTCGATCCGGGCGTCCTTCGGGATCAGGGGCATGCCCTTGTGGTTCGGCGCGAACGACGCGCCCATGTAGAAGCCGAACAGCGCGAGCTGCACGACGAGGAACACGGCGGCCTTGACCGGCGACATCACGGCCAGGACGAGCGCGAGACCGCCGACCAGGCGGACGGCGAGCATCGAGAGCTCGACCCCGCGGCGCTCCATCGGCTCGCGCGACGACACCCGGCGGATCGCCGCGACGTGCAGCGCTGCACCCTCGAGGAACAGCAGCGGGAAGAAGAACCAGCCCTGCTTGCGCAGGAACCACCGCGAGAGCCTGCTGCGGTGCCGCTCGATGTCGTCGGGCGTGAACGCGATGACCTCGAGGTCGATGTCCGGGTCGGCGCCGACCTGGTTCGGCTTCGCGTGGTGCCGCGTGTGCTTGTGCTGCCACCACCCGTAGCTCAGGCCGACGAACAGGTTGGCGAGCACCAGGCTGGTCCACGTGTTGGCCCGGCCGTTCGAGAAGATCTGCCGGTGCGCGGCGTCGTGCCCGAGGAACGCCACCTGCGTGAGGACGACGGCCGCGCCGACCGCGACCGCGATCTGCCACCAGGAGTCGCCCACCAGGACGATCCCGGCGACGAGCGCGCCCATCGCGACGACGGCCGCCGTGATCCGTGCGGTGTAGTGGCCCGGGCGGCGGCGCATGAGACCTGCCGCCTGGACGCGCCGAGTGAGCTCGGTGAAGTCGCTGACCGCTCTGTCACGCGGTCGCTGCGAGGTGGGTGTCGCGGTGTCGATGGTCATGGCGGTCCGTCCTGTCGTCCCCGGTGTCTCCGAGGGAGGGGGACTTCGCGACAGCCACGCCTCGTCGTCCGGTGAATACGACGAGACCCCGGCCGCGCGGGCCGGGGTCTCGACGGGTGCTCAGTGTCGAGCGTAGGTCACAGAGGCGTGATGTTCGAGGCCTGCGGACCCTTCGGGCCCTGCGTGACGTCGAACTGGACCTTCTGGTTCTCCTCGAGCGTGCGGTAGCCGCTCGTCGCGATGGCCGAGTAGTGCGCGAAGACGTCGGGGCCGCCGTCCTCGGGGGCGATGAAGCCGAAGCCCTTCTCGGCGTTGAACCACTTCACGGTGCCAACAGGCATGATGCTCTCTTCTCTCAGGCTGGTACTGACAACCCCGTCTGACCGGGACCGGTGATCACGGTGGTCGTCGTCCGTCCGTCGAGGAAGCCTCGAGAACGTCGTGCCGGGTCTCCCGCGGCGGTCATGACAAGCGATGCACAGCGACTACGAGGAACACCGTACGGCACGGATACCCCAGATGGGAAAGGTCACACCGAAACGAGACGTCGACGACGTGGCGCGTGCGGTACCCCGTCAAGGGTGGGCGTGCGGCCGTCAAGGATCCGTCAAGGGTGGCCGCCGGGGCGCTGACCCGGGCTTACACCTGAGGAGCGGGCCCTCCCGGGGCTCGTCCGGTGCGGTCCGAGGGACCGTCCCGGCCGATCGTCGAAGGTGCCTCCCATGGCCGACCTGGCCTTCCTCGCGCTGACCGTGGCGTTCTTCGCCGCCGTCGCTCTCGTCGCCCGCCGGGCGGACCGGTCATGAGCGCGGCTGACGTCGCCGGGCTCGTCGTGGCCGCCGCGCTGCTGGTGTACCTCGTCGTGCAGCTGCTGCGCTCGGACAAGGTGCGGTGAGCGGGCCGATGGTCGCCGTCGCGCAGGTCGGTCTCGTCGTGCTGGTGCTGGCGCTCGCGCACCGGCCGCTCGGCGAGTACATGGCGCGCGTGTTCACGTCGCCGCGGCACCTGGCCGTCGAGCGGGTCGGGTACCGGGTGATGCGGGTGGACCCGGACGCGGAGCAGCGGTGGAGCACGTACCTGCTGTCGCTGCTCGGGTTCTCGATGGCCGGCGTGCTGCTGCTGTACGGGCTCGCGCGCCTGCAGGGCGTGCTCCCGATGTCGCTCGGCGTGCCGGGGTTCGACCCGGCGGGCGCGTGGAACACCGCGGTCTCGTTCGTGACGAACACGAACTGGCAGTGGTACTCGGGCGAGGCCGCCGCGGGGCACCTGCTGCAGATGGCGGGGCTCGCGGTGCAGAACTTCGTGTCCGCCGCCGTCGGGCTCGCCGTCGCCGTGGCCCTGGTGCGCGGGTTCGTGCGGTCCGGGACGGACGGGCGGGTCGGCAACTTCTGGTCCGACCTGGTGCGCGGCTCGGTGCGGGTGCTGCTTCCGCTCGCCTTCGTGGCGGCGGTCGTGCTCGTCGCGGGCGGCGTCATCCAGAACTTCGACGGGCACACCGAGATCACGACCCTCGCGGGCGGCGCGCAGCACGTGCTCGGCGGCCCGGTCGCGTCGCAGGAGGCGATCAAGGAGCTCGGCACCAACGGCGGCGGGTTCTTCAACGCCAACTCGGCGCACCCGCTCGAGAACCCGGCGCCGTGGACGAACGTCGTCGAGGTCGTGCTGCTCCTGCTGGTGCCGTTCTCGCTGCCGCGCACGTTCGGCGTGATGGTCGGCGACCGGCGTCAGGGGTGGGCCGTGCTCGCGACGATGGCGACGCTGTGGGCCGGTGCCGTGGCACTGCTGACCTGGGCGGAGACGGCCGGGCCGGGGCTCGCGCCGCTGGCCGCGGGAGGGGCTCTCGAAGGCAAGGAGGTGCGGTTCGGTGCGGCGGCGTCAGCGCTGTTCGCCGCGTCGACGACGGGCACGTCGACCGGGGCCGTCAACGCGATGCACGACTCCCTGACGGCGCCGGGCGGCGGCGTGACGATCGTCAACATGCTGCTCGGCGAGGTCGCGCCGGGCGGCGTCGGCACGGGGCTGTACGGGCTGCTGGTGCTCGCGGTCGTCACGGTGTTCCTCGCGGGGCTCATGGTCGGGCGGACGCCCGAGTACCTCGGCAAGAAGATCGGGCGGCAGGAGATCACGCTCGTCGCCCTGGCCGTGCTGACGATGCCGGCGATCGTGCTGGTCGGGACCGCGGTCGCGATCGCGACGCCCGACGGGCGTGCCGGGATCCTCAACGGCGGCCCGCACGGGCTGTCCGAGGTGCTGTACGCGTTCGCGTCGGCGGGCAACAACAACGGGTCCGCGTTCGCCGGGCTCACCGTGGCGACGCCGTTCTACAACACGCTCCTCGGGCTCGCGATGCTCGCCGGCCGGTTCGTGCCCATCGCTCTCGTGCTGGCGCTGGCCGGCCGGCTCGCCTCGCAGCGGAGCACGCCCGCGAGCGCCGGGACGCTGCCGACGCACGGCCCGCTGTTCGTCGGCCTGCTCGTGTCGGTGACGCTCGTCGTCGTCGGCCTCACGTTCGTCCCCGTCCTGTCCCTCGGTCCCGTCGTGGAGTCGTTGTCATGAGCACCGTCCTGCAGGTCCCGCCGCGGACGCCGGTCGCGCACCGGGTCCCGGGTGCACCGAGCGCGCTCTCCGCCCGGCAGCTCGCCGCGGCCCTGCCGGGTGCGCTGCGCGGACTCGACCCCCGTCGGCTGTGGGGTGCGCCCGTGCTGCTCGTCGTCGAGGTCGGCGCCGCGTTCACGACCGTGCTGGCCGTCGCCGAGCCGAGCGTGTTCGCGTGGGCGGTCACGGTGTGGCTGTGGCTCACCGCGTTGTTCGCGACGCTCGCCGAGTCCGTCGCCGAGGGGCGGGGGAAGGCGCAGGCCGCCACGCTGCGCGCCACGCAGCGGACGACGACGGCCCGCCGGGTCGTCGCCCCGGCCGACACCCTCGAGGAGACGACGTCGCTGTGGCGTCTGCCGACCACCGAGGTGCCGTCTTCGACGCTGCGGGTCGGGGACGTCGTCGTGGTCGAGGCGGGGGAGACGATCCCGTCCGACGGGGACGTGGTCGAGGGCGTCGCGTCGGTCGACGAGTCGGCCATCACCGGGGAGTCCGCGCCCGTGATCCGGGAGTCCGGCGGGGACCGGTCGGCCGTGACCGGCGGGACCGTCGTGCTGTCGGACCGGATCGTCGTGCGGATCACCGCGCAGCCCGGCCAGACGTTCGTGGACCGGATGATCGGGCTCGTCGAGGGGTCGGCGCGGCAGAAGACGCCCAACGAGGTCGCGCTCAACGTGCTGCTCACGACCTTGACGATCGTGTTCCTGCTGGCCGTCGTCACGCTGCAGCCGTTCGCGGTCTACTCCGGAGCGCAGCAGTCGCTCGTCGTGCTCGTCGCGCTGCTGGTGTGCCTCATCCCGACGACGATCGGCGCGCTGCTGTCGGCCATCGGGATCGCGGGCATGGACCGGCTGGTGCGGCGCAACGTGCTCGCGATGTCGGGCCGGGCCGTCGAGGCGGCCGGGGACGTGGACGTGCTGCTGCTCGACAAGACCGGCACGATCACGCTCGGCAACCGGCAGGCGGCTGACCTGCTGCCCGCCGCCGGGGTCTCGCCGGAGGTGCTGGCCGACGCCGCGCAGCTGTCGAGCATGGCCGACGAGACGCCCGAGGGACGGTCGGTGCTGGTGCTGGTCAAGGAGCGGTTCGGGCTGCGCGAGCGGCACGACCTGGCGGGTGCGCAGCTCGTGCCGTTCACGGCGGTGACCCGCATGAGCGGCGTCGACCTGCCGGGCAGACGGGTGCGCAAGGGAGCCGCCGCGGCCGTGACGCACTGGGTGCGCTCGACGGGCGGGCACACCGGCCCGGACGTCGCCGCGACGGTCGACGCGATCTCGTCGTCGGGCGGCACACCGCTCGTCGTCGCCTCGCAGGTCGGGCAGGCGCCGGCACGCGTGCTCGGGGTCGTCCATCTCAAGGACGTCGTCAAGGAGGGCATGCGCGAACGGTTCGACGCGCTGCGGGCCATGGGCATCCGGACCGTCATGGTCACGGGCGACAACCCGCTCACCGCGGCGGCCATCGCAGCCGAGGCGGGCGTGGACGACGTGCTCGCCGAGGCCACGCCCGAGGACAAGCTCGCACTCATCCGCCGCGAGCAGGCCGGTGGCCGGCTGGTCGCGATGTGCGGCGACGGCACCAACGACGCCCCGGCGCTGGCGCAGGCCGACGTCGGCGTCGCGATGAACACGGGCACCACGGCCGCCAAGGAGGCCGGGAACATGGTCGACCTCGACTCCAACCCGACCAAGCTCATCGAGATCGTCGAGATCGGCAAGCAGCTGCTCATCACGCGCGGCGCGCTCACCACGTTCTCCGTCGCGAACGACGTCGCGAAGTACTTCGCGATCCTGCCCGCGATGTTCGTCGTCGCGTTCCCGCAGCTGGCCGTGCTCAACGTGATGCACCTGGCCAGCCCGGAGTCGGCCATCCTCTCGGCGGTCGTGTTCAACGCGCTCGTCATCGTCGCGCTGCTGCCGCTGTCCCTGCGCGGCGTGCGGTACCGGCCTGCGGCGGCCTCGGTCATGCTGCGCCGCAACCTGCTGGTCTACGGCGTCGGCGGGCTGGTCGCGCCGTTCGTCGGCATCAAGCTCCTCGACGTCGTCATCTCCCTCCTCCCCGGGATCGCCTCATGACCACGACCCTCGCTCCCCGTCCCGTCGGCACCACCGCGGTGTCGTTCGTCCGCCAGACGCTCGCCGGCCTGCGCGTGCTGCTCGTCCTCACGGTGCTGCTCGGGGTCGTCTACCCGCTCGCGGTCACCGGCGTCGGGCAGGCGTTGTTCCGGTGGCAGGCGTCCGGGTCGCTCGTCGCCGCCGACGCGTCGCGGGTGACGTCGCCGTCGTCCGCGGTCGGCTCTGTGCTCGTGGGTCAGCAGTTCGCGGGGGAGCAGTGGTTCCACCCGCGGCCGTCGGCGGCGGGGGACGGGTACGACACGCTCGCGTCGGCCGGGTCGAACCTCGGGCCGAACAACCCGGAACTCGTCGCCGCGATCGACGCACGGCGCGCGCAGGTCGCCGCCGACGAGCGCGTGGACCCGTCGCTCGTGCCGCCGGACGCGGTCACCGCGTCGGCGTCCGGGCTCGACCCCGACATCTCCCCGGCGTACGCGCGGCTGCAGGTCGCGCGGGTCGCCCGCGAGCGGGGGCTGCCGCAGGACGAGGTCGCGGCGCTCGTCGAGCGGCACGTCGTGGGCCGGGACCTCGGGTTCCTGGGGGAGCCGCGGGTCGACGTGCTCGCCCTCAACCTCGCGCTGCGCACAATGGGCTCGTGACCGGCGTCGAGGGCAGCCAGCCTGAAGACTTCGTCACGCCGGACGTGACGAAGGCTTCAGCCGGAGCGTCCGCCGGGGCCGCGGCGCGCCCCGGCGCCCCGGACATCCGGGCCCGGCGTGGACGGCTCACCGTCTATCTCGGCGCCGCGCCCGGCGTCGGCAAGACGTACGCGATGCTCGACGAGGCCCACCGCCGGGCGGCGCGCGGCACGGATGTCGTCGTCGGGCTCGTCGAGACCCACGGGCGTGCCGCGACCGCCGCGCAGCTCGACGGCCTGGAGGTGCTGCCGCGGCTCGTCCTGACCCACCGGGACAGCGAGTTCACCGAGCTCGACGTCGACGCCGTGCTGCGCCGTGCCCCGCAGGTCGCGATGATCGACGAGCTCGCGCACACCAACGTCCCCGGCACCCGGCACCCCAAGCGGTGGCAGGACGTGCACGACCTGCTCGACGCGGGCATCGACGTCGTCACGACCGTCAACGTGCAGCATCTCGAGTCGCTCAACGACGACGTCGAGGCCATCACGGGCATCCGGCAGCGCGAGACGGTCCCCGACCAGGTGGTGCGGGACGCCGACCAGATCCAGCTCGTCGACCTGCCGCCGCAGGCCCTGCGGCGACGGCTCGCGCACGGCAACGTGTACCGGGCCGAGCAGGTCGACGCGTCGCTCGCGTCGTACTTCCGGCTCGGCAACCTCACCGCGCTGCGCGAGCTCGCGCTGCTGTGGCTCGCGGACCGGGTCGACGACGCGCTCACCGACTACCGCCGCGACCACCGCATCGAGACGCCGTGGCCCGCGCGCGAGCGGATCGTCGTCGCCGTCACCGGCGGCCCCGAGGGGGACACGCTGCTGCGCCGGGGTGCGCGCATCGCCCAGCGGGCTGCCGGGTCGGAGCTGCTCGCCGTGCACGTGCTCGCGACCGACGGCCTGCCGAGCGCGCCACCCGGGCGGATCGCGGCGCAGCGCGAGCTCGTCGAACAGCTCGGCGGCACGTTCCACACGGTCGTCGGGGAGGACGTCCCGAGCGCGGTCGTCGACTTCGCGACCGGCGTGAACGCCACGATGATCGTCGTCGGGGTGTCCCGCCGGAGCCGGTGGCGCGAGGCACTGTCGGAGGGCAACGGGACCGAGATCGCGAGGCTGGCCGGGGCGATCGACGTGCACCTCGTGACGCACGAGAAGGCCCGGTCCGGGCGGCCGCGGCTGTCCGGACGGTCGCCCCTGTCGCCGTCGCGGCGGCTCGCCGGGTGGCTGCTCGCACTCGTCGGGCCCGTGCTGCTCACGTGGGTCCTGTCGCTGCTGCGCGACTCGATCAGCCTGCCGACCGAGCTCATGCTGTTCCTCACGCTCACGGTGCTCGTCGCGATCGTCGGCGGGTTGTGGCCGGCCGTCGTCAGCGCCGTCGCGGGGTTCCTGCTGCTCAACTGGTTCTTCACCGAGCCGACGGGGCTGCTCACCATCGAGCGGCCCGAGAACGCGCTCGCGCTCGTGGTGTTCGTGCTGGTCGCCGCGGGTGTCGCGTCCGTCGTCGACCTCGCTGCCCGGCGCACGGGTGAGGCGTTCCGGGCGCGTGCGGAGGCGTCCGCGCTCGCGTCCGTGTCGCGGGCCGTGCTATCCGGGGACGACAGCGCGGAGGCGCTCGTCGGACGGCTGCGCGAGACGTTCACGCTGCGGGCCGTCTCGCTGCTGGAGCGGTCGGGCGCGTCCTGGACCGTGCTCGCGTCGTCGGGTCCCGAGCCCGCGCTGCGCCCGGAGGACGGCCAGGCGGTGCTGACCGTCGACGAGACGCGCGTGCTCGCCCTGTGCGGCCGGGTGCTGCCCGCGAGCGACCGCCGGGTGCTGGAGGCGTTCGCGTCGCAGGTCGGCGCGGTGCTCTCGCAGAACCGGCTGCGGGAGCAGGCCGAGCAGGCGCGCGTCCTCGAGCAGGCCGACGCGACGCGGACGGCCCTGCTCGCGGCCGTCTCGCACGACCTGCGCACCCCGCTCGCCACGATCCGGGCCTCGGTCGACGCGTTGACGGGCCTCTCGCTCGGGCCCGCCGACCGGGCCGCCCTGGAGGAGGCGCTCGCCGACTCCACCGACCGGCTCGAACGGCTCATCGACAACCTGCTCGACCTGTCCCGCCTGCAGACCGGCAGCGTCCGCCCGGTGCTCCGCGACACGAGCCTCGACGAGGTCGTCCCCCTGGCCGTCGAGGGGTACCCCGCCAACGTCGTCCGCCTCGACCTGCCCGAGACGCTGCCGCTCGTGCGCACCGACCCCGGGCTGCTCGAACGCGTCGTCGCGAACCTCGTCTCCAACGCCGTCCGCTACGGGCCGCCCGTCGTCGTCAGCGCGCAGGACTCGCCGGAGGGCCTCGTCGTCCGCGTCGCCGACAACGGGCCCGGCCTCGACGACGATCTCAAGGTGCACATGTTCGAGCCGTTCCAGCGGCTGGGCGACGGGTCCGGCACCGGCCTCGGGCTCGGCCTCGCCGTCGCCGACGGGCTCGCGACCGCCGTCGGCGCCGAGGTCCGCGCCGAGGACACCCCTGGCGGCGGACTGACGATGGTCGTGCTCGTGCCGCGGGCCTCGTCGTGAGCCGCGTCCTCGTCGTCGACGACGAACCCGGCCTCGCGCACGCCCTCGCCATCACGCTGCGCGCGTCCGGGTGGACCGTGACGACCGCCGACGACGGCGCGCACGCGATCGCGTCGGCGGCGCACCACCCGCCGGACGTGATCCTGCTCGACCTCGGGCTGCCCGACATGAGCGGCCTCGACGTCATCACCGCCGTCCGTGGCTGGTCGCGCGTGCCGATCGTGGTGCTGTCCGCCCGGCAGCACGGCGAGGACAAGGTCGACGCGCTCGACGCGGGCGCCGACGACTACGTGACGAAGCCGTTCGCGATGAACGAGCTGCTCGCGCGGCTGCGGGCGGCCGTGCGGCGGTCCGCTGCGCCGTCGGACGGCGACGAGGCGGTCGTCGTCGCCGGGTCGCTGACCGTTGACCTGGCCCGGCGGCGCGTGCTGCGCGACGGCGTCGACGTGCGGCTCACGCCCACCGAGTGGTCGATGCTCGAGGTGCTCGTGCGCAACCGGGGGCGTCTCGTGTCGCGTCGGCAGCTGCTGCAGGACGTGTGGGGGCCTGGGTACTCCGACGAGACCCACTACCTGCGCGTCTACTCGGCGCAGCTCCGGCGCAAGCTCGAGGACGACCCGGCGCATCCGCGGCACATCGTCACCCAGCCGGGGATGGGGTACGTGTTCGAGGTGTGAGCGTCGCCATAGCGGCTTCCGACGTCATGCAGCAGATCGGCCACGAAATCGGTCGTTCTCGCCACTGACCGTGTCATCCGGACGATTCACCCGCTAGGTTCGTCGGTGGTCGGGGCAATGGCGCCTCGGCCGCTTCTCGTCCGGGATGGCATCGCCCGCGGCCGGACGACCCGCGAGGTCGCGGATCGCCCGGCCCGGCTCAGCAGGTCTCGCGCGTCACTCGTAGGCGACGGCGTCGAGCACCTTCAGCCTGGCCGCCCGCGTCGCGGGCCACACCGCAGCGAAGACACCCACGACGACCGCGAGCACCAGCATCCCGGCGAGCGTCCCCCACGGGACGACCAGCGTCGACAGGCCCTCGTCGGCGAACACCGTCGGCAGCGTCGACGCCAGTGCGACGCCCACCCCCAGCCCGAGCACCGTGCCGAACACGGCGGTGAGCACCGACTCGATCGTCACCGTCCCCGCGAGCTGAAGACGGCCGAGGCCGACGGCCCGCAGCAGCCCGATCTCCCGCGTCCGCTCGATCACGGACAGCGCCAGTGTGTTGACGATCCCGAGCACTGCGATGACGAGGGACAGGCCGAGCAGCGCGTACAGGATCACGAGGACCTGCTTCACCTGGTCGGCGAGGCTCGACACGAACTCCGCCCGGGTGAGCACCGAGACCACGACGTACGGCGCGACGGCCTCGCTGACGGCGGCCTTGAGCTCGCTGGTGCTCACGCCGTCGGCGGCGGCCACGAGGATCGTGTCGACCTGCTGCTGCTCGCGGGGCACAAGTCCGTCGAGCACGCCCTGGTCGACGACGAGCGGCGCCCCGAGGACGTTGGTCGTGAAGACGGCCGTGACGACGAGGTCCTGCGACCCGTCCACCCCGGCGACCGTGAGCGTGTCGCCCACGCCCCAGCCGTTCGTCTCGGCCGCGCTCTCCTGGACCGCGACCTGCCCGGCGCCGAGCGTGTCGAGCGCACCGTCGACCACGTCGACCTCGACCGACCCGCCCAGGGTTCCCGCGCCCACGCCGATGACGTACTGCACCTCGGGCGCTGTGTCGCCGGCGGTCACGCCGAGCGGGGCGAACGCGATCGCGTCCGACCTCCCCGTCTCGGGCAGGGCGGCGACGTCGTCGACCGCGCCGGCTGGGATGACGTTCGTGGCCGACCGCACCACGACGTCGGCGTTGGTCTGCGCCTCCACGACGGCGGCCACCGACTGCTGCGCGGTCACGGCGATGACCGAGACGGCACCGACGAGGGCCATGCCGATCATCAGCGCGCCCGCGGTGTTGGCGGTGCGGCGCGGGTTGCGCACGACGTTGCCGCGCGCGAGCCGTCCGACGGGCCGCAGCAGCCGGACGAACGGCCACGCGAGCACCCCGACGGCGGTCCGCGCGACGGTCGGCGAGAGCATCAGGACCCCCACGAGCACCGCGGCGGCGCCGACGCCCAGCGCCGTCTCCGCACGGTCCGACTCGGGCCGCACGAGCGCCGCGACGACGGCGGCCGCGCCGAGCGTGGTGACGGCGAGCCCGCCGATCGCACGCCAGCGCAGCGACCGTTCCGGGGTGGCGACCTCGTCGCGCATCGCCTCGACGGGCGGCACGAGCGCCGCGCGACGGGCGGGCAGGGCGGCGGCCAGGACGCTGACGGCGGTGCCGACGACCAGCGAGACGACGATCGTGGTCGTGTCGACGGGGATGCTCCCGACGAGGTCCATGCCGACCGCCCCGAGGCCGACCCGCAGCAGGGAGACGAGGCCCAGGCCGCCCAGGATGCCGAGCGTCGAGCCGACCAGGCCCACGACGGCGGCCTGCACGAGCACCGACGCGAACACCTGCGATGGCGACGCCCCGACGGCGCGGAGCAGCGCGAGCTCGCGCATGCGCTGCCGCACCGACATCGAGAACGTGTTGGAGATGATGAACGCGCCGACGAACAGCGCGATGCCCGCGAACACCAGCAGGAACGTCGTGACGAACCCGAGCTGGCTCGCGATCTCGTCCTTGTTCTCCGTGCGCAGCGCGTCACCCGTGACGACCTCGAGCCCGTCGGGGACGAGGGGGGACAGGCGGTCGACGAGCTGGTCGACCGTCGTGCCGTCCGCGGCGTAGACGGCGATGTCCCCGACGCCCCCCTCGGGAGCGAGCACGTCCATGCCGGTCTGCTCGTCGACGAAGACGATCGTCGCGCCCGCCATGGGTCCGCCGGCGTCCACCCGACCGACGATCTCGACCTGGGTCACCTGGCCGCCCAGCACCGCGTCGGTGGTGTCGCCGACGGCGAGGCCCGACGAGTCCAGGGTGGCCGACTCCAGCGCGACCTCTCCCGGCCGCTGCGGCCCGCGGCCCTCGACGACGTCGAGCGACGGGTCGTCCGGCACGTACATGAGGGCGAAGGACGGCGCCTGCGTGCTCTGCACGGCGGTCCCGTCGGCTCCGACCAGGACGATGGGTCCCTGGACGTCGGGGATCGCGTGCGCGACGCCCTCGACGTCCGCGACCTCGTCGACGAGGGTGCGCGGCACGCTCGCCCCCGTCGCGTCGGCCTCGCCCGTGACCACGGACGAGCCCTCGGCCTGCTGGACGCGGACGTAGGCGTCGGCGGGCGCCGCGGCGTCGACGATCCCGTCGAACGTGCCGGACAGCATGGTCCGCAGCGCGAACGTGCCCGCGACGAACGCGACGCCGAGCGCGACGGCCAGCAACGACAGCAGGAACCTCACCAGGTGCGCGCGGATGCCGCGCAGCGCGACGCGTCCCATCAGAGCGCCGCGGTCTGAGCGGCCGCCACCAGCGAGCTGTCGGCCGAGCCGGCACGTGCGGGACGTAGCGCCGCGAGCGTGGCCAGCACCGACTCGGGCGTCGGGTCGGTCAGCTCGCCGACCAGCCGTCCGTCGGCCAGGAACAGCACGCGGTGCGCGTACGACGCGGACGTCGGGTCGTGCGTGACCATGACGACGGACTGCCCGAGCTCGTCGACGGACCGGCGCAGGAAGCCGAGGACCTCCGCGGACGACGCCGAGTCCAGGTTGCCGGTCGGCTCGTCGGCGAACACCACGGCGGGCCGCGTGACGAGGGCTCGGGCGCACGCGACCCGCTGCTGCTGGCCGCCCGACAGCTCGGACGGCTTGTGGCTCAGGCGGTCCGCGAGGCCGACGGCCTCCACGACCGTGGCGAGGTGCTCGCGGTCGACGGGGCGGCGCGCGATGTCGAGCGGCAGCGTGATGTTCTCCAGCGCGGTCAGGGTCGGGACCAGGTTGAAGGCCTGGAACACGAACCCGAGGCGGTCGCGCCGCAGCTTCGTCAGCCGGCGCTCGTTCATCCCGCTGACCTCGAGCCCGTCGACGACGACGGTGCCGGCGTCGGTGCGGTCCAGGCCGGCCATGCAGTGCATGAGCGTCGACTTGCCGGAGCCGGACGGCCCCATGATCGCGGTGAGCTCACCTCGGCCGAAGTCGACGTCGACGCCCGCGAGGGCATGCACCGCCGTGTCGCCCTTGCCGTACGTCTTGACCAGACCCCTCGCACTCGCGATCGGGGTCGTCGGCTGGCCCGTCATGATCCTCCACCTCACTACGCGTCCGGATGCCCCTGCGTGACCATGCTCCCGAGCGGCGGACCGCCGCCGCATCGGTGATGTCCCTGGTCAGGCCCCTGGTCGCACCCTGAGCCGCCGCGCTCGGGTCTACACCGGCGGGGTCGCGCGCGGGTGGGTCGAAGGTCCCCGATGTGGACGGCAACGGTCCGACGAAGGGGCTGGCGCTCGGCTGAACACGTGTTTAGAGTGGTGAACGTGCGTTCAGTCGATAGTGACGACCTCACCACCCGCGCCCGCATCCGCGACGCCGCCATCGCCCGCTTCGGCCGCGACGGCTTCCGGGCCGGCCTGCGCGCCGTGGCCACCGACGCGGGCGTGAGCCCCGCGCTCGTCATCCACCACTTCGGATCGAAGGACGGCCTGCGCGCCGAGTGCGACGCCTACGTGCTGCGGACCATCCGCGAGACGAAGACCGAGGCGATGACCCGGTGGTCGCCGATGCAGGTGGTCGGCGCGATCGACGACGCGGAGCAGTACGCGGCGATCTTCGGCTACGTCGTCCGGGCCCTCCTGGAGGGCGGGCCGGTGGCCGCCACCTTCGTCGAGGGCATGGTCGCCGACGCCGCGTCCTACCTCGCGGAGGCGGTGCAGAGCGGCACCGTCCGGCCCAGCGCCGACCCCGTCGGGCGGGCGCGGTACCTCATCGCGACGAGCGTCGGCATGCTCCTGATCGCGCACCTCGAGGCCGAGGCCGGCCGTGGCGTCTCGCCGACCGTCGACCCGGCCGGGGCGCTGCGGGAGATCTGGCGGTCCGTGCTGCTGCCCGGCCTCGAGGTGATGACGTACGGCCTCCTGACGACGAGCGAGCTTCTGGACGAGTTCAGAGCAGCGACCGACGGGCACGCGACCGCACCGCCGTGAGCGGCGCGCACACCTCCCGCCACCCGTAGCCCTCCCAGCAAAGGAAGTCGTCATGAGCACCCTCGCCATCGAGGTCGCCGGGCTGCACAAGTCGTTCGGCACCACGCACGCCCTCGACGGGCTCGACCTCGTCGTCCCCGCCGGCACCGTCGCCGGCTTCCTCGGGCCCAACGGCGCCGGGAAGTCGACCACCATCCGCGTGCTGCTCGGCCTCCTCAAGGCCGACCGCGGCACGGTCCGCCTGCTCGGGGGGGACCCCTGGACCGACGCGGTCGCGCTGCACTCCCGGCTCGCGTACGTGCCGGGCGACGTCACGCTGTGGCCGAACCTCACGGGCGGCGAGGCGATCGACCTGCTCGTGCGGCTGTCCGGCCGCCCGCTCGACCCGCGGCGCAAGGACCAGCTGCTGCAGCGGTTCGAGCTCGACCCCACCAAGCGCGCGCGCACGTACTCGAAGGGGAACCGGCAGAAGGTCGCGCTCGTCGCCGCGCTCGCGACGCAGGGCGTCGAGCTGCTCGTGCTCGACGAGCCCACGTCGGGCCTCGACCCGCTCATGGAGGCGGTGTTCCAGCGGTGCGTCCGGGAGGCGACCGCCGAGGGGGTGTCCGTGCTGCTCAGCAGCCATATCCTCGCCGAGGTCGAGGAGCTGTGCGACACCGTGACGATCATCCGGCAGGGCAAGGCCGTGCAGCACGGCACCCTCGCGGAGCTGCGCCACCTGACCCGCGCGCGCGTCAGCACGGTCGTCGCGGGCACGACGGACGCGCTCGCGGCGCTCGACGGCGTGCACGACCTCACGACCACGGACGGGCATGTCACGTTCCACGTCGACAACGACGCGTTGCCGCAGGTCACGAGAGCCCTGGCCGACCTGGCGCCGTCCGCGCTCACCATCACGCCGCCGTCGCTCGAGGAGCTGTTCCTGCGCGAGTACGGCGACGAGCTGGCCGCGCTGGAGGGCTCGAGCGAGCCGGCGGCGACGCGATGACCGCCGTCGCCCTCGCCCCGACGACGCTCGCCCCGGCGCGTCCCGGCGGGCTGCTCACCGGCACCGGGACGCTGCTGCGGCTCGCGCTGCGCCGCGACCGGGTCCGCATCCCCGTCACCGTCGCGATCCTCGTGCTGATGATGGAGTCGACCTATTCGGCGGTCGCGAGCGCGTACCCGACCGTCGAGCAGCGGCAGGCGCTCGCCGCGACGATCGGCAGCAACACCGCGTTCCTCGCGCTGCTCGGTCCCGCGCGGCACCCCGAGTCGCTCGGGGCGATGGCCTGCTGGCGCATCGGTGCGTTCCTCGCGCTCGTCGTGGGCATCCTCGGCGCGATGACGACCGTGCGGCACACGCGCCGCGAGGAGGAGGCCGGCCGGCTCGAGCTCGTCGGTGCTCTGCGCGTCGGAAGGCTCGCCGCGCTCACCGCCGGCCTGATCACCGCGCTCGTGCTCGTCACCGTCACGTCGTTCGCCGTCGCGATCCCCGTGCTCGGCGAAGGGGGGCTCGGCGCGCTGGCGTTCGCGTTCCAGAACCTCGTGTCCGGCCTGGCCGGGGTCGCGATCGCGGCGGTCGCCGTGCAGGTCGCGTCCGTCGCGCGCACCGCGAGCAGCATCGCCGTCTCGATCCTCACGCTCACGTACGTGCTGCGGGCCGCCGCCGACATCTCCGACTCGGTGTCCTGGCTGGCGTGGCTCAGCCCGATGGGGTGGGGCCAGAAGATCGACCCGTTCGGCGAGAACCGGCTCGGCCTCGTGCTGCTCGGCGTCGCGACGCTCGTCGTCGGCGCCGCGGTCGCCTACCGGATGGCGCTGCACCGCGACCTCGGCGCGGGCCTCATCGCCGACCGACCCGGCCCCGCGGGCGACCCGCGCCTCGGGTCGGTGTCGGCCCTGACGTGGCGGCTGCAGGGCACCACGCTCGGCACCTGGGTCAGCCCGGTCGCGGCGTACACGCTGCTCGTCGGGTTCATCCTCGACTCGGTCGACGACTTCGCCGGGGACAGCCCGCAGATGCAGCAGATCATCGAGCAGATCGGCGGGAAGGGGGCGCTCCAGGACGTCTTCGTCGTGACGATCATGAGCTTCGTCGGGCTCGCCGCCGGTGCCTACGTCGTCGCGGCGCTCGCCCGGCTGCAGACCGAGGAGTCCGCCGGCCGCACCGAGCTGCTGCTCGGCCGGTCGGTGCCGCGGACCACGTACCTGCTGGTCAACGTGGCCGTCGTGACGGTCGGGACGGTCGTCCTCGCGCTCGCCGCCGGGCTCGCGATGGGCACCGGGTACGGGATCGTCGCGGGGACGTGGGCGTCGTCGTTCTGGCCCATCGTCGGGGCCGGGCTCGTGCAGGTGCCCGCGGTGCTCGTCGTGGTCGGGTTCATGACGGCGCTCTACGGGTGGGTGCCGCGGCTGGTCGTGCTGGGCTGGGCGCTCGTCGTCTGGTCCCTGCTCGTGGGCCTGCTCGGTGAGCTGCTCGGGCTGCCGTCGTGGCTGCAGGAGCTGTCTCCGTTCGCGCACGTCCCCGGCTACCCGCTGGAGGACGTCACCGCAGGACCGCTGCTCGCGCTCGCCGGCATCGGGCTCGTCCTCGCGGCGCTCGGTGTGGTCGGGTTCCGACGTCGCGACGTCGTCGCCTGAACGGTCCCCGGGCCGCGTTGCTACGGTGTCGCCCACGGGGGCCAGGCGCGACCAGAGGACGGCCATGAGCGACTGCCCGTGCGGCTCGGGAGACGACTACGACGTGTGCTGCGGCGCGCTGCACGCCGGGCGCCGGCCCGCCCCCACGGCCGAGGCGCTCATGCGGTCCCGCTACTCCGCCTTCGCCGTCCGCGACACCGTCTACCTGCTCGCCACGTGGCACCCCGGCCACCGCCCGGACACCCTCGACCTCGACGACGACGTGACGTGGCGACGCCTCGAGATCGTCCGCACCGACGCCGGCGGACCGTGGGACGACGAGGGCACCGTCGAGTTCGTCGCGCACTACGCCGAGCCCGCCGGACGAGGTCAGCTGCACGAGACGAGCCGGTTCGTCCGCCAGGACGGAAGGTGGCTCTACGTCGACGGCGTCGTGGCCGGGTGACGACATGCCCGTCCGGTCCTTCCGGCCAGGCGGGGACATACGCCAGCATGTCGGCATGAACGGGACAGAGCCGGCCATCGTCGTCCGGGATCTGCGCAAGCGCTACGGGGTCAAGCAGGCGGTCGACGGCCTCGACCTGACCGTCGACGCGGGGGAGATCGTCGCCGTCCTCGGCCCGAACGGGGCGGGGAAGACGACCACCATCGAGATCCTCGAGGGGTACCGCCGCCGCGACGACGGGCACGTGCGCGTGCTCGGCGCGGACCCCCAGACCGCCGGGCGGGCCTGGCGGTCCCGCGTCGGCATCGTGCTGCAGAGCGCCAACGACCTCGCCGAGGCGACGGTCGCGGAGCTCGTGCGGCACTTCGCCCAGTACTACCCCGACCCACGGGACGCCGACGAGGTGATCGACGCCGTCGGGCTGCGCGAGAAGGCCCGCACGCGGGTCCGGCAGCTCTCGGGCGGCCAGCGGCGGCGGCTCGACGTCGCGCTCGGCATCGTCGGCCGGCCCGAGCTGCTGTTCCTCGACGAGCCGACCACCGGGTTCGACCCCGAGGCCCGTCGCGCCTTCTGGGACCTCGTGCGCGGCCTGCGCACCGACGGGACGACGATCCTGCTCACCACCCACTACCTCGAGGAGGCCGAGGCGCTCGCCGACCGCGTCGTCGTGGTGCGCGACGGGCGGGTCGTCGCCGAGGGGGCGCCCGCGGAGCTCGGCGGGCGGGCCGCCCGGCAGGCCGTCGTGCGGTGGAGCGTCGACGGCACGCGGCACGAAGAGCGGACCGAGACACCGACGGCGGTCGTCACGCGGCTCGCCGCGACCGCGGGCGGCGAGGTGGCCGGTCTGGAGGTCGTCCGGCCCACGCTCGAGGACGTGTACCTCGAGCTCATCGGCGGCGCGCACGCGGACGACATGGTGGAGATCGCCGGGTGACCGCCCCGGCGGCACCGGCCACCACCCTGCCCGGGACGCTGCGTCTCGGCGTCGCCCGCAGCCGGCTCGAGCTGCGGACCTACTTCCGCGAGCGCGACGCCGTCGTGTTCATCTTCGCCTACCCGGTGATCATGCTGGCGATCTTCTCGACGGTCTTCGGGCAGGACGGTGCGACCGTCGGGCCGTCGCCCGGCATCCCGTTCGCCCAGTACTTCCTGCCCGGCATGGTCGCGACGGGCGTGATGCTGTCGAGCTTCCAGTCCCTCGCCATCTCGATCGCGGTCGAGCGCGACGAGGGCGGGCTCAAGCGGCTGCGCGGCACGCCCCTGCCCGCGACGTCGTACTTCGCCGGCAAGGTCGGCCAGGTGCTCGTCTCGTCGCTCGTGCAGACCGCGCTGCTGCTGCTCGTCGCCGCCGTGCTGTTCTCCGTGCCGATGCCGTCGACGGCGGACGCGTGGGGCACGTTCGCGTGGGTGTTCCTGCTCGGCACGGCGTCCGGGTCGGTGCTCGGGGTCGCGTTCTCGTCGGTGCCGCGGTCGGGGCGGTCCGCGTCGGCCGTCGTCACGCCCGTCGTGCTGGTGCTGCAGTTCATCTCCGGCGTGTTCTTCGTGTTCAACGACCTGCCCTCGTGGATGCAGGCCGTCGCGTCCGTGTTCCCGCTCAAGTGGATGGCGCAGGGGATGCGGTCGGTGTTCCTGCCGCCGGCGGCCGAGGCGTTCGAGGTGTCCGGGTCGTGGCAGCACGGGGCGACGGCCGCGGTGCTCGTGGCGTGGCTCGCCGTCGGGCTCGTGGTGGGGACGCGGACGTTCCGGTGGACGCGGCGCGACGACGGGTGAGCCGTCAGGCCGTGCGCTCGGCCCGGTCCCGGATGCCGAGCAGCATCCCGCGCGTCATGACCGCGCTGACCAGCGACGTCACCTCCGACAGCACCCGCACCGCCGGGTTGGGCGTCGCGTAGCGCTCACGGGCGACGAGCCGCGTGCGGCCGTGGCAGTCGCGCAGCGCGAACGACCACGTGAACGCGTTGTCGGGGGCCGCGAGGACGAGGACGAAACCGGGCTCGGCGACGACGACGTCGAGCCCGACCTTGTCCGCGAGGCGCACCACGTCGCCCGGGACGAGGTCCTGCCACCGGTCCTCGAGAGTGTTCGCGCTGCGGATCTTGAGGCCGAGCAGGTTCTCCAGGCGGTCGTAGCTGTAGAAGCCGCCCCGGTCCTGCCCGATCTGCACGAGCCACTGCCAGACGACCTCCGGGGTCGCCTCGATCGTCACCGCGCGCGTGGCGACCACGCCCGCCTCCGGGACGAGGTCGTCGCCGGGCATGCGGACGGCGACCTCGTCGTCGGTGGCGCCCCACCGCCGTGCGCGCGCGCGTGCCCACGGGACGGCGACGACGGCGGCGGTCGCCGCGGCCCCGAGGGCGGCGGCGCGGCGGGTGGGGGTCATGGGTCCACCCCACACCGTCGCGGGCGGCCCGACGAGCGACGAACGTCCTGGTCGGGCTCGTGCGGCCGGGCGGATGTCGGTGGGACGGGGCAGGATGCGGGCATGCTGCTGGCCGACCTCGCGGCGACGTCGTCCGCGCTCGCGACGACACGATCGCGGCTCGCCAAGCGCGCGCTGCTCGTCGACCTGCTGCGGCGGACGCCGCCGTCGGACGTCGCCGTGGTGTCCCGGTACCTCGGCGGGGAGCTCCGGCAGCGCCGAGCCGGGCTCGGGTGGCGGTCGCTGACGTCGCTGCCTTCGCCCGCGTCCGCGCCGTCGCTGTCGGTGGCTGCGGTGGACGCGGCCTTCGAGCGGATGGCGTCGCTGTCCGGCGCAGGGTCGGCGACCACGCGGGCGGCCGAGGCGGCCGCGCTGTTCTCGGCGGCGACGGCCGACGAGCAGCGCTTGCTGCGGGGGCTCGTCACCGGGGAGCTGCGGCAGGGGTCGCTCGACGCGCTGCTGCTCGACGCGGTCGCGGAGGCCGCCGGGGTGCCGGCCGAGGCCGTGCGGCGGGCGGCGATGATGGCGGGGGCGACCGAGCCGGTCGCGGTCGCCGCGCTGGGGGCGGCTTCTGCGGCCGAGGCGCTGGCGGCGCTGGGGGAGTTCGGGCTCGTCGTGGGACGTCCGGTGCGGCCGATGCTGGCCCAGTCGGCCTCGGACGTTCCCGCGGCGGTGGCCGCGCTCGGTGGCGGGCGGGTCGTCGTCGACACCAAGCTCGACGGCATCCGCATCCAGGTGCACCGGTCGGGTTCGTCGGTGCGCGTGTTCACACGGTCGCTCGACGACATCACCGAGCGGGTGCCCGAGATCGTCGCTCTCGCGCAGGACCTCCCCGTCTCGGCCGTGGTGCTCGACGGCGAGGCCCTGGCGCTGGGACCCGACGGGCGGCCGCGCCCGTTCCAGGAGACGTCCTCCCGCACCGCGAGCCGCGACGCCGACACGTTTGCTGCGACGACTTTGACGGCCTATTTCTTCGACTGCCTGCACGTCGACGGCGAGGACCTGCTCGACGCGCCGCTGCTGTCCCGGCTCGACGCGCTCGACCGCGTCGCGGGGGCGTGGGCCGTGGACCGGCTCGTCACCGACGATCCTGCGGCCGCCCGCGCGCGGTTCGACGCCGTCGTCTCGGCCGGTCAGGAAGGTGTCGTCGTCAAGGCCGTCGACGCCCCGTACGAGGCCGGCCGGCGCGGCGCCGCCTGGGTCAAGGTCAAGCCCCGGCAGACGCTCGACCTCGTGGTCCTCGCGGTCGAGTGGGGCTCGGGGCGACGGCACGGGCTGCTGTCGAACATCCACCTCGGCGCTCGCGACGAGGCCGGCGGGTTCGTCATGCTCGGCAAGACGTTCAAAGGCATGACCGACGAGATGCTGCGCTGGCAGACGGCGCGGTTCACCGAGCTCGCGACCTCCCCGCTCGACGGCTACGTCGTGCACCTGCGGCCGGAGCAGGTCGTCGAGATCGCCTTCGACGGGCTGCAGCGCTCGACCCGGTACCCCGGGGGCCTGGCCCTGCGGTTCGCGCGCGTGCTGCGGTACCGCGACGACAAGACGGCCGCCGAGGCCGACACGATCACGACGGTCCGCGCGCTCGCGGGCCCCGGGAGCTAGACGCGCAGTGCGACGGTGCTCGCGGTGACCGGCGACGGCAGCTCCGTGCGGCCCGTGAGGTGCGCGTCCACCGCGGCAGCTGCGGCACGCCCTTCGGCGATCGCCCACACGACGAGGGACTGACCGCGCCCGCAGTCGCCGGCGACGAACACCCCGGGCGTCGCGGTGGAGAAGTCGTCGCACCGCTCGAACGCACCGCGCGCGTCCGTCGTGAGCCCGAGCTGGTCGCCGAGCCCGGCGCGCTCCGGTCCGGTGAAGCCGAGTGCCAGCACGACGAGTTGCGCGGGCAGCTCCCGCTCGGTCCCGGCCACGGGTTCGAACCGCTCGCCGACCCGCTCGACGTCCACGACGCGCAGCCCGCCCACCGCGCCCGAGCCGCCGTCGGTGAGCGCGAGCGTCGACACCCCGAACCGGCGCTCACCACCCTCCTCGTGCGACGACGACACCCGGAACACGGCCGGGTACGTCGGCCACGGCTGGGCGGCGGGCCGCTCGTGGGGCGGCTCGGCGAGGATCTCGAGCTGCACGATCGACCGCGCCCCCTGCCGCACGGCCGTGCCGACGCAGTCCGCGCCGGTGTCGCCGCCACCGACGACCACGACGTCGAGACCGGTCGCGACCGGCGCCCCGGCCAGAGGCGCGCCGACGGCCGCGTGGTTCGCGGGGACGAGGTAGTCCATCGCGGGCAGGACACCGCGCAGCTCGCGTCCGGGCACGGGGAGGTCGCGCGGGACGGTCGATCCGGTCGTCACGAGCACGGCGTCGAACCGGCGCCGCAGCTCGTCACCGGTCACGTCGCGTCCCACGTCGACGCCGCACCGGAACACCGTCCCCTCGGCGCGCATGACGTCGAGGCGGCGTTCGACGACGGCGGCGGGCAGCTTGTACTCGGGGATGCCGAAGCGCAGCAGCCCGCCGGGCGCGGACGCACGCTCGAAGACCGTGACGTGGTGCCCGGCGCGCGTGAGCTGCTGCGCGGCGGCGAGCCCGGCCGGCCCGGACCCGACGACCGCGACCGTGCACTCGGTCATCCGGCCCGGGACCTCGGGCACGACGAGCCCGCGGCCGAACGCCTCCTCCGCGATCGACAGCTCGACGTTGCGGATCGTGACGGGCGGCTCGTTGATGCCGAGGACGCACGCGGACTCGCACGGCGCCGGGCACAGCCGGCCCGTGATCTCGGGGAAGTTGTTGGTGAGGTGCAGCCGGTCCGCGGCGTCCTGCCACTGGCCGCGCCACGTGAGGTCGTTCCACTCGGGCATGAGGTTGCCGAGCGGGCACGCGTGGTGGCAGAACGGCACACCGCAGTCCATGCAGCGCCCGGCCTGCCGGTGCAGCACGTCGAGGTACGCGTCGTCACCGACGGGGTGCCGGTGCACCTCGTCCCAGTCGAGGATCCGGACGTCCACCGCCCGGTCGGCCGGGAGCTCGCGCACGCGCGTGGTCAGGAAGCCTCGGGGGTCCGCCATGCGGGGACCGTAGGGCTGCCCAGGCGCGGCCTGCGGGTCGAAGGTCCTAGATGTACCGAATCGCAGCGTGGTCAGGGCAGCCGGCGGACGCGCGACCGCCGACGGGGGAGGGCCCGTCGGCGGTCGGCCCGGTGCTCCGGGCGTGGTGGGGGTCCGTTCAGCGCAGCCAGCGCTGCCGCTGCACGATCCCGAGCTTCGCCCACCTCCGTCCGAGGCCCCACGTGTCTCCGGCGAGCAGGGTCGCGCAGAGGATCAGGACGAGCGCGTAGATGATGTGGTAGTCGATCAGCGGGTTGTTCGAGCCCTGGATGAACGGCCACTCGGCGACCCACATCAGGAGCATGACGAGCGAGCCGGCGACCGCCGAGACCCGCAGCCCGATGCCGAGCATCACGGCGGTGCCGACGCCGAGCATCGCGAGCATGAACAGCCAGTCGGTGACGGGGCTCGCCATCGACGCGAACGTGTCCTTGAACGGCCCGACCGCGGCGAACTTCATGAACCCCTGGCTGGGGGTGCCGCCGTCGATCCAGGCGAGGCTGGGCGTCCCCTCGGTGACCGGGGCGCCGGTGCTGTAGTGCAGGCCGAACGTCTTGTCGAGGAAGGCCCACAGGAAGATGAACCCCGTCGCGAGGCGGGTGATGGCGAGCACGCGGCGGCCGACGGCGCTGGTGACGAGGTCGTCCTCGACCAACGTGGCGGGGTGGGTGCTGGTGCTGACCTCGGGGTGGATGGCCATGACTGACTCCCCTGGGAGCGGGCCCGTCGTCGGACCCTGGTGTGTGGATCTCGTGACGCTCTCCACACAACTCCTTCACATCCGCCCGTCCCAGGGTCGAAGGTCCCGCGCGTGCGGAGATCAGACAAATCAGGACGGAGGTCCCTCCTGCGGCTCGGACGGGAGGAGAATGCTGGCGTCGACGGGCAGGCCGTCCCCAGACACGTGGACGACAACCCCGCAGGGACCGGAGGCTCCCATGCGCATCGACGGACCGGTGGTCGTCGCCCTCGACGGGTCGACCAGCAGCGAGCGGACCATGCGATGGGGCGTGGACGAGGCGGCGCTGCGTGGCGCCGACGTGGTCCTCGCCCGGTGCGTCGACGAGTCCTGGGCGCAGTCCGCGTGGACCTGGTACCCGGAGGTCTCCGCGTTCCCGCCGGACGTCGAGGCGAAGGAGTACCTGGCCGACGTGCTCTACCACGAGCAGGAGCGGCACCCTGAGATCGAGTTCGACGTGCGGATCCCGCACGGTTCGGTCGTGCCGAGCCTGCGCGACCTCACCGACGACGCCCAGCTGCTCGTCGTCGGCTCCGGGGTCCGCCGGGGCCGCCGCCGTCTCGGAGGTGTCGCGACCCACGTCGCCGCCCACGCGCACTGCCCGGTCGCCGTCGTCCGGTCGGACGCCGACCACCCCGAGCTGCCGTCCGCCCCCGTCGTCGTCGGCATCGACGGCTCGCAGGCCGCCCTCGCAGCCGCCCGCGCCGCCGCACGCGAGGCGTGGGAGCTCGGCCGCGGCCTGCTCGTCGTCCACGCGCGCCCGACGATCCCCGACCCGCTCGGCCGCCGCACCGGCTGGCCGGCCCGCACCGACGACCCCGACCACCCCACCCACCGGGCGGCCCGCGCGGTCGCGGACGAGCTCGCCGCGGCGTACCCGGGCCTCCACGTGGACCTCGAGCTCGTCGACGACGACCCCGCCACCTCGCTCGTCGAGCTCTCGCACGCGTCACCGCTGCTGGCCGTGGGCTCACGCGGGCTCGGCGGCTTCCGCGGGATGCTGCTCGGGTCGGTGTCGGCTGACGTGGTGCGCGAGGCGACGTGCCCCGTGCTCGTGGTCCACGAGAACTGAGACGAGGGCTGAACATGAGCGCGCTGGTGGTCTACGAGTCGTCGTTCGGCAACACCGCCGAGCTCGCGCGGGCCGTGTGGGCGGGCATGTTCGCCCGACGCACGGACGTCGAGCTCGTCGAGGTGCGAGGTGCTCCCGAGCACCTGCCCGACGACGTCGACCTGCTGGTCGTCGGCGCGCCCACCCACGCGTTCGGCCTGAGCCGTCCCCGCACCCGCGCCGACGCCGCCGTCCAGGCGGGTCGCCCGCCGGAGCCCAGCACGATCGGCGTCCGCGAGTGGCTCGCGCACCTCGACCACCCCGACCACACCGTGCACGCGGCGGCCTTCGACACCCGCATCCAGAGCCCGCACGTGCCCGGGTCCGCGGCCTCCGGCGCCGGCAAGCGCCTGCGCCATGCCGGGTACGCGGTCGACGACGTGGAGAGCTTCTGGGTCACCGGGACCAAGGGGCCGCTCGCGGCGGGCGAGCTCGACCGGGCGCGCGCGTGGGGGCTGCACCTGGCGGAGGTCATGTCCGCACCCGCCTGAGCGTCAGGAGGCCGTGACCGTCCGCAGGTCCTCGGTCGCGGAGCGGCACAGGTCCGCGAACGACCGCTGCTCGTCGGGCGAGATCCACTGGGCGAACGCCACGTGGAAGACGACGACCGCGGTGTGTGCGGTGAGGCTGGCGGTGGGTTCGGCGAGCCCGCGTCGGCGGAACGCGTCGGCCATGGCGTCGGTGAGGGTGGCAAGCTTGAGCAGCTCGCGCTCCTGAAGGCCGGGGTTGGCGGCGACGATGCCGGCGCGCTGCCGGGCGAACGCGCGGCGCTCGGGCGGGAAGAGCGCGGCGGCGGCATCGAGCGCGGTGGCGACGACGGTCATCGGCGCGGCGTCGCCGTCAGCGGCCGTGACCGCGCCGACGAACGCGTCCTGCAGGCGGGCCTGGCCGTCGAACAGCACCTCGCGCTTGTCGGCGAAGTGCCGGAAGAAGGTCCGCTCGGTGACGCCGGCCGTCCGGGCGATCTCGGCGACCGTGGTCCGCTCGTAGCCGCCGTCGGCGAACAGGGTCAGCGCGGCGTCGCGCAGGCGGTTCTGCGCGTCCGGTTCCCAGCGGGCCATGCGGACATCGTAGGTGATGTCATGGACTGACATGGCGGTGCTACGGTGATGTCATCAACTGACATCACTGGAAGGGAACGACCATGCGCATCTTCGTCACCGGGGCCTCGGGATGGGTCGGCTCGTCCGTCGTCGACGAGCTGCTCGCCGCCGGGCACGACGTCACCGGGCTCGCCCGCTCGGACGCCTCCGCCGCAGCCCTCGATCGGCGCGGCGTCGCCGTCCACCGCGGCGACCTCGACGACCCGGGCAGCCTGCGCGCCGCCGCCGAGGCCGCCGACGCCGTCGTCCACCTCGCGTTCAAGCACGACTTCACCGACTACGCCGGCGCCGGCCGCACCGAGCGGGCCGTGGTCGAGGCGTTCGGCGACGCGCTCGCGGGCACGGGCAAGACGTTCATGCTGGCCTCCGGGCTGGCCGGGGCCGGTCTCGGCCGACCGCTCACCGAGCGCGACCCGAGCCCGCACGTCGGCCCGGACGCGCTGCGCGGCGGGTCCGAGGCGCTCGCCCTGTCGTTCGTCGACCGCGGCATCCGGCCCGTCGCCCTGCGGTTCGCGCCGACCGTGCACGGCGAGGGCGACCACGGCTTCGTCGCGCAGCTCGTGCGGGTCGCCCGCGAGACCGGGGTCGCGGCGTACGTCGGTGACGGGACGAGCCGATGGGCCGCCGTGCACCGCCTCGACAACGCCCGCATGGTCCGGCTCGCGCTCGACAAGGCGGCCGCCGGGTCGGCCGTCCACGGTGTCGCGGAGGAGGGCGTGCCCAGCCGTGCCATCGCCGAGGCCATCGGCCGCGGGCTCGGGCTCCCGGTCGTGTCGGTCGCCCCCGAGGACGCCCTCGCGCACTTCGGCTGGATCGGTGGCTTCTTCTCGCTCGACGTCACCGCGTCCTCGGACGTGACCCGCGAGACGCTCGGCTGGGACCCGACCCACCCGACGCTGCTCGAGGACCTCGACGCGGGGTACTACTTCCGCGCCTGAGCCTGCGGCTCTGTGGCCCAGGGGCGGGTCGCAGGGCGCGCTGGACCGCTCGGGCCCGCCGCCACGAGGATGCCGGTCGTGCCGTACTCCACCACGCCCGTCGTCCCGCCCGGCCGCATGTCGGCGCAGCCTCAGCCGACGCTCGTCGCCGGTGACCTCGTGCTGCGCCCCTGGACGCCCGAGGACTGGCCGGTGGTCGTCGCCGCGCACGCCGACCCGGCGATCCGGTACTGGCACACGCGCGCCCTGACCGAGCAGGCGGAGGCCGCCGAATGGATCGCGCAGCGCAGCGGGGCGTGGGCCGAGGAGACCGGGGCCGAGTGGGTCGTCGAGGACGAGTCGGGCGTCGTCGGCCGGGTGGCCGTGTACCACCTGGACCTGCACGACGGCGTCGGTGAGATCGGCTACTGGGTGCTGCCGGAGGCCCGCGGCCGAGGGGTCGCGGCGCGGGCCGCGGCGGCGGGGATCGACTGGGCGTTCGGCGAGCTCGGCATCGAGCGGGTGCAGCTCGAGCACTCCGCTCTCAACACCGCGTCGTGCCGGGTCGCGCAGCGCCTCGACATGTCGCTGGAGGGCGTCCTGCGAGCGCACCTCCTGCACTTCGACGGCCGCCACGACGCACACCTGCACGGGCGCCTGGCGCCGGGCGTACGGCCGGTCGACCACGCCGACCCGAACTCGGTGACCTAGCCCTCGATGAGGGGTGCCTGCTCGTCCGGCCCTTCGGGGCCGCCGAGCGTGCACAGCCACGAGGACGTCCCGCCCGCCTCGGACGTGAGGCGCACGACCCAGCCCGAACCGGCGTCTGCCGTCACGTCGTGGGGGATCGTCAGCTCCGGCACCTCGTGGACGTCGTCCGTGCGGGCGACGCCGTCGCGGAACGTCACGGTCCGGTGCCAGACCTCGTGATCGTCGCGGTCTCGCAGCGAGACGCCGAGCCGGGTGCCGTCCGCGGGAGCAGCAGCCGACGCGGAGGTCCACGTGAGAACGGTCTGGGGATGCATCGTCGACAGGCGGCGGATCCCTAGCCGGCTCACCCAGACGTCACCGGGCACGCGCAGCGCGACCGTCTCGATGCCGCCGAGCCTGTCCGCGAGACCGCACGAGACCGTGGTCGTGCCCGTCTCGGAGACGGTCGGTGAGACGACCAGTGCGAGCGCGAACGCGGAGGCGACCGCTGCGATCAGCCGGACCGGGACGTCCACGTGCCCCCGCACGACGACGGTCGACGCGAGGGTGTCGGCGAAGGTCTGCCGCCGGGCGTTCCACAGCGGCCGCAACCAGCCGATCAGCAGGATCCAGTCGAGGACGTGCAGCACCTCGCGGCCTGCCGTGCGCAGCAACCCCGCCGGCTCGTGGTCCGACTCCCGCACCACACGGATGCCGACGACGGACTTGCCGGGCGTCACGCCGGTGAAGGCCTGCAGCAGCAGCACGACACTCACCGCCCCGGCCGTCCACCAGGAGAACGTGCCTGCCGGCTCCACGACGTCGATGCCGTTCAGGAGGGCAGGGGTCAGCAGGAACGGGACGGGCACGGGCGACCCGGTCGCGAGCCACGCGACGGCTGCCACGAGCGCGCCGTCCAGCAGCGACCCGAGGGCCCGCCGCCACCAGGGGGCGTAGGCGACCGACGGGACCGCGTCCCGGACTGGCGGCGCGACGGGCGCGTCGGCGAGCGTCATGCGCGCATCCTGCCAACGTCACGCGGGCCGCACGGGCGATTCGCCCGAAGATGACCCGGACGAGCGGACGGCGGGCGTCGAACGATGCGCCGACTCGGCGCTCATGGGTTGCTCCGGCGTTCCCTCGCCCGACCCCAGCCGGACCACCGTCGCGCCGAGCCGGGCGGTGTCGTCGAGGTCGTGCGTCACGAGCAGCACCGACCGGCCCGCGCACGCCTCGGCCACCCAGGCGAGCACGCCGGGCCGGCCGTCGGCGTCGATGCCGGTGAACGGCTCGTCGAGCACCACGAGCGTCGCGTCGGTGAGCAGCGCGCGGGCGATCGCGACGCGGCGGCGCTGCCCGCCGGACAGTGCCCGTACGGGCAGCGTCAGGGCGTCGGCCGTGAGCCCGAGGGCCCGCAGCTCGCCCGCGACGACCGCGGCGGGCACCTCGCGCGGCAGCACGAGCCGCACGTTGGCGACCGCGTCGAGGTGCTCGCACAGCCGGTCCTCCTGGAACACGGCCGCCCGGCGGTGGCCGGCGAGCCCGGTGACGGAGCCCGCCTGCGGTGCGATGAGGCCGAGCAGCACCCGCCCGAGGGTCGTCTTGCCGGAGCCGTTCGGACCGGTCACGGCGACGACGCCGTCGCGCGGCAGGCACAGGTCGACGCCGTCGAGCACCACCCGGCCGCCGAGCGAGACGGTCAACCCGCGGACGAAGATCATCGCGGCACCGCCTCGGCCGGGCGGGACGCGGCGTGCGCCGACGGCACCCGCCGCAGCAGGGCCGCCACCACCTTCTCGACGCCCAGGCTGAGCGCCACCACCACCGCGGTCCACACGAACAGGTCCGCGCTCTCCAACAGCACCTTCGCGTCGTACAGCCGCTCGCCGATGCTGCCGCCGGGCAGGCCGATGACCTCGGCCGCGACGCCGCTCTTCCACGCGAGCCCGATGCCGACCTGGCACGCCGCGGCGAAGAACGGCAGCACGGCGGGCACGTCGACCGCGGGCAGGCGGCGCAGCAGCGGGACGTCGAACACCGCGGCCACCTCCAGCATCGCGGGGTCGCGCTGCCGGACGCCTTCGAGCACGGCCGCGTACGTGACGGGCAGGACCATCAGCGCGCTCACGACGACCGCCAGGCGGCTGCTGTCGACCCAGATGAGCACCAGGATGATGAAGCTCACGACGGGCGTGGCGCGGACCGCCCCGACGAGCGGGGACAGCAGCGCGTCGACGGCCCGCCACCGGGCCGCCGCGACGGCGGTCACGGTACCCAGCACCGTCCCGAGGACGAACCCCGCGAGGATCCGCACGAGCGAGAACACGACCGTCTCCCAGAACCCCGGGGTGACGGCGAGCTCGACGAACCGTGCGCCGACCTCCGCGGGCGAGGGCAGCAGGAGCCGCTGACCCACGGCCAGCGCCGCGAGCCACCAGACGACCAGCCAGAACGCCCCCACCAGCACGGGGCGGGCGACCGACCTAGCCGTCGACGCCGTAGTAGAAGTCGTCACCGGGCAGCGCTCCTCCGACCGTCGCCGGGTCCGCGTCGTGCAGCACGTCGAGGTACCCCTCGAGCGCGTCCCGCATCGCGGAGCCGTCCAGGTAGGTGATGTGCGACGCCGGGATGGCGGCGGTCGCGACCTTCGCCGCGGGGACGACGCCCGCCGCGGCGATGAGCGCACCGGCGTCGTCCGGGTGCGCGTTCGTGAACTCCACGGACGCGGCGTAGTCGTCGAGGAACTCGGCGAACGCGTCCGGGTGCTCCGCGGCGAACGCGGCGCGCACGACGGCGACCCCCATGACGAGCTCCGAGCCGGGCGTGACCTTGCGCCACTCGTCCGTGAGGTCGAGCGCGGTGCGCGCCCCCGGGATCTGCGCCTCGGCGACGGTGACGAACGGCTGCGGCAGGACGGCGACGGCGGACGGGTCCGCGGCGAGCTGGGCGGCGACCTGCGTCGGCTCGCTCAGGTACTCGACGTGGAGGTCAGCGGCCGGGTCGAGCCCGTTCTCGGAGAGAAGGTGGTCGAGGACCAGCTGGGGCGTGGTGCCCTTGCCGGAGCTGTAGACGGTGCGTCCGCGCAGGTCGGCGAGCGAGTGCACGGTCTCGCCGACCTCGACGACCTGCAGCACGCCGAGCGTGTTGACGGCCGCGACCTGCACGGCGGCGGGCGTCGCCTTCGTCTTGGCGTACAGCACGGCGGCCAGGTTGGACGGGACCATCGCGACGTCGACGTCGCCGTGCAGCACCTGGGGGACGACCTCGTCGGGCGTGCCGTACACGGTCACCTGGTAGTCGTGCCGCGCGGTGCCCTGGGTGGCGGTGTCCATGAGCTCGACGAGGCCCATCGTCGTCGGGCCCTTGAGGGAGGCGATCCGGAACGTGGTGCGCTCGGCGGCCGTGGCCGTCGGCGAGGCCGTCGTGGGGCTCGGGGTCGCGGCGGTGCCCGCAGCGGTGCCGGCGCAGCCGGACAGGAGGGCCGCGACCGCGAGGGCGGCGACGAGCAGACGGGGACGCACGGTCACGGGGTACCTCCGGTGGTGGTGTGCTCCGCCGTGCGGAACGGGGCGTAGGACGTGTGCAGCAGCCGGTGCGCGAGCGGGGAGTTCGGCTCGCCGTAGTACTCGTCGTAGAGGCGCAGGATGTCGGGGTTCTCCTGGGAGCGACGCATCGGCGCGGTGCGGTCGATGTCCACCAGCACCTGCTGCCGCGCGGTCGTCTCGAGCGCGTCCTGCGGCACGGGGTGACCGGCACCGTTGACGCACCCGCCGGGGCACGCCATGACCTCGATGAGGTCGTACCCGACGTCCTCGCCGTCGCGGATCCGGCGGGCGAGGGCGTCGACGTTGTTCAGACCGCTGATCACCGCGACCCGGACGGTGGTGCCGCCCGCGTCGACCGTCGCCTCCTTGACGCCCTCCAGGCCGCGGACCGCGTGCACGTCGAGGTCGACGAGCGGCTCGCCGGTCAGCTTCTCGACCGCCATCCGCAGCGCGGCCTCCGCGACACCGCCGGACGCGCCGAACAGCACGCCGGCGCCGCTGACCCGGGAGTACGGCTCGTCGAAGTCCGCCGGCTCGACGTCCTCGGGGCCCAGGTGCAGCATCTCGACCATCTCGAGGAACTCGGTGGTGGTCAGCACGGCGTCGACGTCGCGGACCCCGTCGGGCGCGAACTCCGGCCGGGCCGCCTCGTACTTCTTCGCGAGGCACGGCACGATCGACACGGTGTAGAGCGCCGGCACCGGGATCCCGGTCAGCTCCGCGAAGTGGTGCTTCACGGTGGTGCCCATCATCTGCTGCGGCGACTTGCAGCTCGACAGGTGCGGGATGAGCTCGGGGAACCGGCGCTCGACGAGGTTGACCCAGCCGGGGCAGCACGACGTGAACTGCGGGAGCCGTTCGCCGCTGCCGACCCGCCCGAGGAACTCGGTGGTCTCCTCGAGGATCGTCAGGTCGGCCGCGAACGCGAAGTCGAAGACCTTGTCGAACCCGACCCGGCGCATCAGCCCGGCGATGAACGGCGACGCCTGCTCCGGCGCGAGCCCGTACTTGTCGGCGATCACGCTGCGCACCGCGGGTGCGACGAACCCGACGACGACCTTGTCGGGGTCGTTCATCGCGGAGAACACCCCGCCGCGCTCGCGGACGTAGTCGAGCGCGCCGCACGGGCAGGCCCGCACGCACTGGCCGCAGGACACGCAGTCGGTGAGGCCGAGCGGCTGGTCGTTGCGGGTGCCGACGGTCAGCCGGCCGTTCTCGAACTGGTAGGCCAGCACGTCGACGCCCTCGACCTGCGCGCACGCCGCGACGCAGCGGCCGCACGAGATGCACTTGTTGTGGTCGCGGACGATGAACGGGTGGTCCTGCTCGATCGGCGTGTACGGCCGGACGTGCAGCGGCGGCAGGAACACCACCTGGTGCTCGGTGGCGGCGTCCCGCAGCGCGCAGTGGTTCTGCTTGGAGCAGCCGCACTCCAGGCACCGGGCCGCCTCGGCGCGGGCCTGCTCCGCCGTGAGGCCGAGCTCCACCTCGACGAAGCTGTCGACCCGCTCCTTCGGCGGCAGCGCCGGCATCACCGCGCGGCGCGCCCGCGGCTGGAGCTCGAACTCGTCGCGCGGCAGGTCCTCGAGGGTGCCGCGGCTGCATGTGTAGTCCTCGTGCGACGGGCTCACGGTGCCCGTGCGGACCAGCTCGTCGATCGCCTGCGCGGCGCGCCGCCCGGCCGCGATCGCCTGGATGACCGTCGCGGGCCCGGTCACGCAGTCGCCGCCGGCGAACACGTTGCTCGCCGAGCTCTGCATGGTGCGGCCGTCGACGTCGACGTCGCCCCACTTGTTGAGCCGGACGGGCAGGTCGTCCCAGAGGAACCCCGTGTCGGTGGTCTGGCCGATCGCGCCGATCACGGTGTCCGCGTCGATCGTGAAGTCCGAGCCCTCGACGACGACGGGCCGCCGGCGGCCGGAGCGGTCGGGCTCGCCGAGCTCCATGCGGGTGCAGTGCAGCTGGAGGCGGCCGTCCTCGGCGGTGATCCGGGTGGGGGCCGCGAGGAACACCATCTCGACGCCCTCGTGCAGCGCCTCCTCGATCTCGAGCGGCTCGGCCGGCATCTCGTCGCGCGTGCGCCGGTAGACGAGCTTCACGTCGCGCGCGCCCTTGCGCAGGGCGGTCCGCACGCAGTCGATCGCGGTGTTGCCGCCGCCGACCACGACCACGGTGTCGCCGACCGGGTCGTCCTTGCCCTTGACGACACCCCGCAGCCAGCTGATGCCCAGGTGCACGTTCGGCAGGTGCTCGCCGTCGAGGTGCATCGGCGTCGCGCGCCAGGACCCGACGGCCAGGTAGACGGCGTCGTACTCCTTGCGCAGCTCGTCGAGCCGCAGGTGGGTGCCGAGGGCCTTCCCGGTGACGATCTCGACGCCGATCGCCCGCATGAACGCGATCTCGTCGTCGAGCGTCGCCTTCGGCAGCCGGTACTCGGGGATGCCGTAGCGCATCATGCCGCCGGGCTGGTCCTGCTTCTCGAACACGGTGACGCGGTGGCCGGCGATCGTCGCGTAGTACGCGGCGGACAGGCCCGACGGGCCGGCGCCGACGACCGCGACCCGCTTCCCGCTCGGGTCGGCCAGGCGCGGGGTCCACGGCTCGTCCTGCGCCCGGTCCCAGTCCGCGACGAACCGCTTGACGTGGTTGATCGCCACCGGCTCGTCGACCAGGTTGCGCCGGCACTCCGACTCGCACGGGTGCGGGCACACCCGGCCGCACGCCGACGGGAACGGGTTGCGGTCCTTGATGACCCGGATCGCGGCCTCGAAGTTCCCCGTGGCGACGTGGTTCAGGTAGGTCTGGATGTCGATGTTCGCCGGGCACGTCTGCACGCACGGTGCGACGCAGTCGGCGTTGTGGTCGCACAGCAGCTGCTCCAGGCGGACGGCGCGGTACTCGCGCAGCCGCTCGCTGGTGGTCGTGACGGCCATGCCCTCGGTCACCGGGGTGATGCAGGCCTTGACGTCCCGGGTCGTCTCACCACCCAGCTCGACGACGCACAGGCCGCAGCTCCCGTTCGCGCGCTCCAGCCGGCCGTCGTGGCACAGCGACGGCACCTCGACGCCTTCCGCCGTGAGCGCCTGGAGCAGCGTCGCGCCCTCGCGCAGCTGCATCGGCCGGCCGTCGACAGTGACGTTGACGCGCCGGGACTGTCCCACCTCGTGCACGACGACCTCCCACGGTTCGTGGGGCCCCTTGTCGCGGCGGGCGCGACCCGCGTCCGAAGGACCGGGCGATGCGTCGAACGCCGTCGTTGGCCCTCGATGCCGACGCTAGGGCCCTGTGAGGGGGGTCACGTCGGGACCTCCGACCTAGGTCGGCGTCGTTCGTGCCTGCGTCCCGACGTTGTACGTTCGGCCGATGCCCCTGCGCGCCGCACCCGTCCGGCCCGGCCGATGAGCACGGCGACCGTGGTCGGCGGCGGACCGGCCGGGCTGATCGCCGCGGAGGTGCTGGCGAAGGCCGGGGTGGCGGTCACGGTGTACGACCGCATGCCGTCCGTGGCCCGCAAGCTCCTCCTGGCGGGCCACGGCGGACTGAACATCACGCACTCCGAGGACCGTGACGCGTTCCTCGGCCGCTACGGCGGCTCGGCCGGCCGGCTGGCGCCGATGCTCGACGTGTTCGGGCCGCAGGACCTGCGCGACTGGTGCGCCGCGCGTGGCGAGCCGACGTTCGTCGGGTCGAGCGGGCGGGTCTTCCCGCGCTCGTTCCGCGCGGTGCCGCTGGTCCGCGCCTGGCAGGCGCGTCTCGCGGAGCTCGGGGTGCGGACCGAGACGCGCCGGCAGTGGACGGGGTGGACGGACCGGCGCGACGGGCTCCGCCTCACCGGCCCCGACGGGCGGACGGTCGAGGTCGCGAGCGACGCGGTGGTGTTCGCGCTCGGTGGGGCGTCGTGGCCGAGGCTCGGGTCGGACGGCGGCTGGGCCGACCGGTTCGCCGACCTCGGCGTGGCGGTGTCGCCGCTGCGGCCGGCCAACGTCGGGATGCGCGTCGCGTGGACGGGCCCGTTCGCGGACCGCTTCCAGGGGACGCCGCTCAAGAACGTCGCCCTGACGGTCCGCGGGCGGCCGGGACGCACGGCTCGCGGCGACGCGATGGTGACCCGGTCCGGCATCGAGGGCGGGCCGGTGTACGCGATCGGTGCCACGATCCGCGACGCCCTCGACGCCGACGGCCGGTGCGTCCTCGACGTCGACCTCCGGCCCACCCACACCGTCGCGGAGCTCACCGACCGGTTGCAGCGGCGCCGGCCGAAGGACTCCGGGTCCACCTGGCTGCGGCGTTCGATCGGGCTCGACCCGGTCGCGGTCGCGCTGCTGTGGGACGCCGGCGGCGGCGCGCTGCCGAGCAGCCCCGCCGCGGCCGCCGAGCTGGTCAAGGCGGTGCCCGTGGTGGTGACCGCGACGATGCCGATCGACCGGGCGATCTCGACCGCGGGTGGCATCGCCTGGTCGGAGGTCGACGACTCGCTCATGCTGCGGCGCCTGCCGGGCACGTTCGTGGCGGGCGAGATGCTCGACTGGGAGGCACCCACGGGCGGGTACCTGCTGCAGGCGTCGTTCAGCACCGGTGTGGTGGCGGGACAGGGGGTGGTGGCCTGGCTGGAGCGCGGCCGGGCGCGGGGAGTCGTCTAGGGACTTCGGTCCCTCGACCATCGCCTGACCGGAACTTTACGCTCACAGCGTCCCAGCTGGGCCTGTGAGGAATGCGATGAAGCCCCTCGTCGGCGGTCCGACTCACGGGACGACGTCGCCGTCGTCCCGCCTCGGCGCGCCGTGGGGCAGGTCCGCACGGTCCGCTCCACTTCTCGCATCGGACGCGCTCAGTGACTGCTGATCAGCCCAAGTACCCAGGCCTTCCGGACGTCATCAACGGCAACGGCGCAGTCGCGCACGTGATGAAGCACGTGTGCGGCGGTGTCATCGGCTACCCGATCACGCCCTCGACAGAGATCTCCGAGACGTTCGAGGCGGCCCGTGCCGAGGGCCAGCTCAACGTCTGGGGCGCCCATCCGTTCTTCGTCGAGGCCGAAGGTGAGCACTCGGCGCAGAGCGGCGCCCTGGGCGCTGCGCTCACCGGAGGTAATTTCATCTCCAATGCCTCGTCAAGCCAAGGCATCCTGTATGCCCTCGAGTCGCACTACGTGACCGTGGGCAAGAAGATCGGCGGCTTCGTCCTGCAGGTCGCGGCGCGCGTGGTGAGCAAGCACTCGCTGAACGTCATGGCCGGGCACGACGACATCTACGCGCTGCTCCCGGCCGGCTACACCATCCTGTTCGGGTCCAACCCGCAGGAGGCGTCCGACCTGGCGGCGATCGCGTACCGGACGTCGTCCCTGTCGCTGATCCCGGTCGCCAACACCTTCGACGGCTTCGCCACGAGCCACGTGATGAGCGAGGTGCTGCTTCCCGAGCCCGAGCTCCTGAAGGAGTACCTGGGCGACCCGGCCGGTCGCATCGCCTCCCCGACCGTCGCGCAGGAGATCCTGTTCGGCGCCAAGGGCCGCGTGTTCCAGCTCGGCCGGTACCTCGACCGGCACGCCGCGGACTTCGCGCCCGACGACCTCGCCGCGCTGCGCGCCCACCTGGCGGCGATCGCCGACGAGGTCGAGGCCGACGACGCCGGCGACCTCGTCGCCGGGACGGCATCGTGGGTGCCCGAGGACCTGCGGGCGCAGTGGCGCCGCGCCTGGGTGAACGCGTGGGCCAAGGGCACGCGCCAGCTGGTGCCGGCGCTCGTCGACCCGCACAACCCGGGCCTCACCGGCCCGGTGCAGAACCAGCCCGACTTCCAGGCCGGTGCGGTGGACCACCGCACGCACTTCGTCTCGGCGGTGCCGGCGCTCGCCCGCCAGGCGATGGCCGAGTACGCCGAGCTGACCGGGCGCGCGTACTCCCCGGTCATGGCGTACGACTGCGAGGACGCCGACTACGTCATGGTCGGCCTCGGCTCGATCACGGACGACGTGCGTGCCGTGCTGCCCTACCTGCGGGCCCAGGGGCTCAAGGTCGGCGTCGTGTCCGTCAAGATGCTGCAGCCCTTCCCCGAGGCCGAGCTCGTCGAGGCGCTCAAGAACGCCAAGGCCGTCACGGTCCTCGAGCGGTCCGACGACACCGCCCTGACCCGCCTCGTGACGCAGGCGCTGTTCCGGGCCCGCGCCAACGCGTCCGCCCCGGACGAGTTCCCCGGCATCCCCGCGCTCGCCACGAGCCCGCGCCTCACCACGGCGATCTTCGGCCTCGGCGGGCACGACGTGCAGCCGCGGCACACGGTCGCCGCGTTCAAGAACATGGTGTCGCCGACCGGCTCGCCGCTGGTCTACGTCGGCTCGCAGTTCTTCAACGACTCCGCGACGGGCGAGCTCGCGGGGATCCAGGAGCGGCTGCGCGCTGCCTACCCGGAGACCGAGCTCATGGCGCTCGCCACCGAGCCGAACCCACAGGTGCTGCCGCAGGACGCGCTGCGCATCCGGTTCCACTCGGTCGGCGGCTACGGCACCATCGCCACCGGCAAGCTCCTCACCGACATCCTCGCCGGCGTGCTCGGCATGTACTCGAAGTCGGCGCCGAAGTACGGGTCGGAGAAGAGCGGCGCGGCGACCAACTTCTACATCACCCTGTCGCCCGAGCCCGTGCTGCTCACCAACGCCGAGCTCGAGGACGTGGAGGTCGTCGTCTCCCCGGACCACAAGGCGTTCGTCCACACCAACCCGCTCAAGGGCCTGGCGGTCGGCGGCACGTTCATCATGCAGTCCGACCTCGCGCCGATCGACGTGTGGCGCAGCCTGCCCGCGCACGCGCGGCGGACCATCCGCGAGAAGAAGATCACGTTCCTCGTGATGGACGCGTTCCGCGTCGCGAAGAAGCACGCGCCGACGCCTGAGCTCGAGACCCGGATGATGGGCATCGCGTTCATCGGCGCCGTCGTCGGCCGGGTCGACCGCATCTCCCAGGGGGCCACGCAGGACGCGATCCTCGAGAAGGTGCGCCACGAGCTGACGAAGAAGTTCGGTCGCAAGGGCGACACGATCGTCAGCTCGAACATGGCGGTCATCACCGACGCGATCGCGGCGATCCGCCCGATCGACTACGAGTCCGACGAGCTCGTCGCCGTCGACGCCGAGCCGGCAGCCGTACGCCAGCGCTCCGTCGCGCTGTCGGCGTCGATGTGCCCGGTCGCGGCGGAGCCGCGCGCCACGGCGCTCTTCGACCCCGCCTACTACGAGGACCTCGCCGCCCGCCCGTTCCGCGAGGGCACCGCCGGCGAGTCGCCGGTGCTCCCGGGCGCCGGCCTGTTCATGCCGGTCGGCACGGGCATCCAGAAGGACAAGGGCATCTTCCGGCGCACCGTGCCGGTGTTCGACCCGACCGCCTGCACCGGCTGCCTCGAGTGCGGGATCGTCTGTCCCGACGCGGCGATCCCGAACACGCTGCACGAGATCCACGACCTCGTGCTGTCGGCCATCGGCCAGGTGGACGCCCCGGAGCCGCAGCGCGAGGCTCTGCGCGCGGTGGCCTACGCCTGGTCCGAGCGGATCCGCCAGGAGCTCCGGGCGGACACCGGCGCGACGTCGCTCGCGGCGGTCGCCGCGAAGGCGGTCCCCGACACGGACGAACGCGCGGTCGCGCGGTACGCCGGCGCGGTCGTCGAGGCGCTCGCGGCGTTCCCCGTCGCGCGGACGCGTCCGTTCTTCGACGCGACGGAGAAGCAGACGCCCGGCACCGGTGCGTTGTTCTCCGCGGTGATCGACCCGTGGAAGTGCACCGGCTGCCTGCAGTGCGTCGACGTCTGCGGGCCCGGCGCGCTGACGGCGGCCGAGCAGGACGAGAGCCTGCTCGACATGCTCGAGCAGCGGTTCGAGACGATGGCCGCGCTGCCCAACACGCCGAAGCGGTTCGTCGCCGACGCCGTGACACCCGGTGGCGACGTCAAGCGGATGGTCCTCGACCACGCGAACTACTACGCGATGGTCGGCGGGCACGGCGGCTGCCGAGGCTGCGGCGAGGTCACCGCGATCCGGCTGGTGACCGCACTGTCCAGGGCCCTCGGCCAGGAGCGCAGGCGCGCGCATGTCGCCGAGCTGGAGACCACGATCGAGCAGCTCACCGCCAAGCTCGGCACCGTCGACGACGCCGCCCGTCGCCGGCACCTCGGCACGCTCGTCGGCGAGCTCGACAAGGCGCTGTACCTCTACGAGGGCGGACCCACCGGCAGCGGTCCGGCGTCGACGGTCATCGCGAACTCGACCGGCTGCTCGTCGGTCTACGCCTCGACGATGCCGTTCCAGCCGTACCTCGACCCGTGGGTCAACAGCCTGTTCCAGGACGCCCAGCCGCTCGCCGTCGGCATCTACGAGGGCCTCGCGTCGCAGGTCGTCCCGGAGGTCCGGGCGCTGCGCGACGCGAAGCTCGAGCTGGCCGACGCCTACGACCCGGCCGTCCACGGCAAGGCCGGCGCGACGCTCACGTGGCACGACCTCACCGCCGACGAGCTCTCGCTCCTGCCGAACGTCCTGACCATCGGCGGCGACGGCGCGACGTACGACATCGGCTTCGGTGCCCTGTCGCGCGTCCTGACCGGCGGCACGCCGATCAAGGCCCTGGTGCTCGACACCGGGGGGTACTCCAACACCGGCGGCCAGGCCTCCACCGCGTCGCTCACCGGTCAGGACGCCGACCTCGCCCGGTACGGCAAGGCACATGCCGGCAAGCGTGAGGTGCGCAAGGAGTTGGGCGTCCTCGCGGCGTTCCACCCGAACGTCTTCGTCGCCACCACGGCGACCGCGCTGCACGGGCACTTCCTCGCCGCCGCCATGAGCATGCTCGAGTTCGACGAGGGCGCGGCGGTCATGGAGATCTACGCCCCCTGCGGCACGGAGAACGGCATCCCCGAGGACCTGTCGAACCGTCGCTCTCGCCTCGCGGTCGAGAGCCGGGTCAGCCCGCTGTTCGTGCACGACCCGCGCAAGGGCGACACCCTGCCCGAGCGGTTCGACCTCGACGGCAACCCGGACGTCGACGCGCTGTGGAGCACCTCGACCCTCGAGCACGTCGACGAGAACGGGAACCTGCA
>NZ_JAGIBD010000034.1 GCF_017744555.1 Cellulomonas sp.
GAACGTCGTGCAGTACTCCGACTGGAACGGCGCCAACCAGCAGTGGCAGCTGGTCCGGGTGGGCTGAGCCGGCCCGGGACGACGGCGGCTGGGCTCGCCGCGGCCGGCCCGCTCACAGCTCCCGGACGGTGAGCAGGCTGCGGCCGTGCACGGACGCGGACACCACCGCGCCCGTCTCGTGGAACTCGAGCTTCTCCAGCACCCGGCGGGACGCGACGTTCCAGTCCCACACCGACGCCCACAGCCGGGGGTAGCCCGCCGCGCGCGCCCACGCGACCACTGCCGCGCCGGCCTCGGTCGCGTATCCGCGGCCGTGCGCCGACCGCAGCAGCTCGAAGGCCAGCTCAGGCTCGTCGGGCGCCCCACCTTCGTGGCCGATCACGCCGCAGTACCCGATCACCTCGGCCGTGTCCTTGCGGTGGACGGCGAGCAGCCCGGGCTCGTCCGCGAGCTGCTCGACGATGTCGGCCAGGGTCGGCCGGCCGTCGGCGTCGATCCGCCGGTGCTCGGGCACCCGCGGATCCCTCTCGGTCCACAGCCGGCGGTACGTCGCAGCCTCGTCAGTCCTGCGAGGCCGCAGCATGAGGCGATCGGTCTCGAGGGCGTCCAGCACGCGGATCGGCGCCATCCGGCGATCGTGCCACGACGAGGTCTCGACGCCGACGGCGGCTGCGCACCGGTCGCCAGGTTGCGCAGCTCCTGAGGAGGGGACGCCGGCCTCCCCCGAGACAGGCCGGAAAGAGGAGGCGGACGACGACGTGAGACGGCACGGGCTGTCACGGGCGCCCGTGAATCGACTGGGCTCCGCGCGCCCGGAACCCTAGCGTCGGCCCGTGCCCGACTACGACAGCAGGCTCGTGGAGCTCTACGACCTGGACAACCCCGACGGTCCGGACCACGACCACGTGCGCACGCTCGCCGACGAGATCGACGCGCAGGCGATCCTGGACGTGGGGTGCGGGACCGGACTGCTGACCGCCAGCCTCGTGCGGCCGGGCCGGCGGGTCGTCGGCATCGATCCGTCGGCCACGATGCTCGGGTTCGCCGCGCGCCGCCCCGGCGGCGACGAGGTGACCTGGATGCTGGGCGACTCCCGGGACATCCCGGACGGGCTCTTCGACCTGGCGGTCATGACCGGCAACGTCGCCCAGCACATCCCGGACCCGGCCTGGCAGCGCACGCTGTCCGACATCCACGCCGCACTTCGCGACGGGGGCGTGCTCACGTTCGAGAGCCGCAACCCGCGCGTCCGAGCGTGGGCGACGTGGTCCGGCGCCGCACCGACGACCCGGGCGACCGGCCACGGTCCGATGCGGGAGTGGATGGACGTCGACGAGCTGGAGCCGGGCCGGGTCCTGCTGACGGCGTACAACGAGTTCACGGACACCGGTGAGCTCGTGGTCGAGACGGTGACGCTCGAGTTCCGTGCACGCGAGCAGATCGAGCAGCAGCTCGACGACGCGGGGTTCGCGGTCGCGCACGTCTGGGGCGACTGGTCCCGAACCCCCTGCACCGACGACGCCCCGATCATGATCTTCGAGGCGCGCCGACGGTAGGCGGGCACGTCGTGCCGCACACAGCGATCCCCCGGCGCCCCCGCCGGCTGCGTCAGAGCAGCGCGAGGAACCGCTCCGCGTCGGCGACGCGAGGCAGGTTGTTGAACATGACGTAGGGCGACGGTCGGCCGTCGACCCGGTCGCGCAGCCGGCGCAGCTCGTCGTCCGAGTGCACGTGACGCGCGCCGGTGGTGCCGTGCAGCCGGTAGTAGGTCTGCTCTGGCGTCACGGTCTCGGCCTGCATCGGGTCGACGACGTGCACGAGATCCAGCTCGGCGCAGAGCTCCGTGAGCAGCGACGCGGGCCACTCACCACGAGGTTCCCACAGCAGTCGCCCCGCGGGGCGCTCCACCTGTGCCAGGAAGTTCCGCAGCCGTCCGACGTTCTCCGCCGTCGGACGCAAGCTCTTCGGGCACTGGAGCAGCACGGCGGTGGCCCGCAGGATCCGGGCGCACTCGAGGGTCCGCTGCCATCCGGCCAGGACCGGCGGTGTGGTCCTGAACGCTCCGACCTGGCCACGCGCGCTGTCCGGCAGAGGCTGCTTCAGGCGCCGGTAGGTGGGGCTGCCGGACTCGTGCGTGACGACCTGCCACGCCTTGATCGTGAACTCGAAGGCGGCCGGCACCTGGGCTCGCCAGCGCGTCAGCACGGCGTCGGACGGCGGTTCGTAGAACGTGTGCTGCACCTCGACGACGGGGAAGCGGCGGACGTACGACGCCTGCGAGACCGTCCACCCGCACAGCCCGACGCGCACGCCCACCGCCGACCGACCCGTCAGAGCGGGCGCGGTCGGTAGGCCTCGAGCAGGCGCTCGGTGAGCGCCTCGAACTGCGGGTCCACCGCCCGGCGCGCGGGATCGGCGTCGTGCCAGGCGACGATCTCGCGAGCACCCTGCGCGAACGGGATGCGGGGCGAGAACTGCGGGACCAGTCGCCGGATCTTGGTGTTGTCGAAGATCATCGTGTGCGCCTTGTCGCCGAGGATCCCGGCGCCGAGCTCCGGGTCGGCGGCGGCGATCGCCTCGGACGCGACGTGCACGAGCCGTGGCTCGTCGACGCCCGCCGCCCGGGCCATCGCGACGTAGATCTGGTCCCACGACGGCGCCTCGTCGCCGGTGATGTGGAACGCCTGGCCGATCGCCTCTTCACGCCCCAGCAGCCCGACGAGCCCGACCGCGACGTCGGCGCTGTGCGTGATGGTCCACCGCGACGTCCCGTCCCCGGGCACCACGACCTCCAGGCCGCGGCGCATCCGGTCGACCACCGTCCAGCCGCCGTCCATCGGGACCAGCGTGGCGTCGTAGGTGTGCGACGGGCGCACGATCGTCATCGGCAGACCGGTGTCGCGGTAGGCGCCGACGAGGAGGTCCTCGCACGCGATCTTGTTCCGGGAGTACTCCCAGAACGGGTTGCGCAGCGGCGTCGACTCGACGACGGGCAGGGAGGTCGGCGGCGTCTGGTAGGCCGAGGCGGAGCTGATGAACACGTACTGGCCGGTGCGGCCGGTGAACAGGTCGAGGTCGGCCTGGACGTGGTCAGGGGTGAACGCCATGAACTCCACGACGGCGTCGAACTCCAGGTCACCGACCGCCGACCGGACGGCCGCCGGGTCGCGGACGTCGGCGTGGAGCACGCGGACGCCGTCGGGTACCGGCCGCGTCGACGACCTCCCGCGGTTGAGCACGGTGAGCTCGACGCCCTCGGCGACCGCGCGCCGGGCGGCCTCCGCGCTGATGATGCCGGTCCCGCCGATGAAGAGCGCGCTCAGTGCCATGCCTCGCAGGATACGGAGCGGCAGACGAGCACACCGGTCGGCGGGACACAGCGTGCCCGCGCGAGTGTGCGGCGCCACGATCGGCCGGGCGACGGGACGGACCGTCGGGCTACACCAAGGACGCGAGCAGCCCCAGCCGCTCCGCGGACGCAGATCCGGTGTCGGCGTAGTAGACGACGAGGACGACGTCGTCCACCGGGAGCTTGTCGCGGTGCAGCTCGAGCTCACCGACGACGGGGTGGCGCACCGTCGTCGTACCGCCCGACAGGGGGCGCACGTCGTGCCGTGCCCACAGCTCCCGGAAGTGGCCGCTGGCGAGCGAGAGCTCACCCACGAGCTCGACGACCCGGGCGTCGTCGACGGCCTGCCCGACAGAGCTGCGGAACGCGGCGACGAACCCGGCGGTCGCGGCCTCCCAGTCGACCTGGAACTCGCGCTCCTCCGGGTCGAGGAGCAGGGAGCGCAACCGGTTCTCGCCCGGCCGCAGACGCGGCGAGAGCGCGCGGGCGAGGTCGTTGGACGCGAGGACGTCGAACGCCCGACCCTCGACGAACGCGGGCACGTCCAGCGCCCGCAGGAGGTGGTGGAGCCGCTCGGGGACGCGCTCGACCCTCCTGCGCGGGCGACGGGCCCGGGGCTCCGGCTGAGCGAGCCCGTGCAGATAGTCGCGCTCGACGTGGCTGAGCTCGAGCACCCGGGCGAGCGCGTCGAGCACCTGCGGGGACGGGTTCCGGTCGCGGCCGCGCTCGAGGCGCAGGTAGTAGTCGGCGCTGATGCCCGCCAGCATCGCGACCTCCTCGCGCCGGAGCCCGGGCACCCGCCGCCGGCCGTGCGCGACGACGCCCGCGCGTTCCGGGGAGACGAGTCCTCGCCGGGCGCGCAGGTAGGTGCCCAGCCGGTTCGACTCGTCGTCCGCCACACGAGAACGGTAACCACGGGGCGCGACGGCGTGAGGGGGCCCCGCCACTCCCCGGATCACGGGGGAACTGCCTCGGAGGGCGGCGGCGCGACACCGTGGGAGCCATGAACCTCACCTCTCGCACCGTCCTCGTCGTCGGCGGCACCTCGGGCATCGGGCTCGGGTTGGCCCGCCGCCTCGCCGCCGCAGGCAGCAGCGTCGTCGTCGGCGGCCGCAGCATCGACCGCGTCTCCGACCTGCCCACCGTCCCGATCGACGTCACCGACGACGACTCCGTCCGAGCCGCGCGCGACGACGTGCTCGCACGCTTCCCGGACCTCGACGTCGTCGTCACGATGTCCGGCGTGATGCCCCTCGAGGACCTGCTCGACCCGGGTCACTTCGCCACCGCGCGCGCCACCGTCGAGACCAACGTGCTCGGCACCATCCGCGTGGTCGACGCGTTCACGCCGCACCTCGTCGGGCGCGGCGCGGGCACCTTCGTCACCGTCAGCTCCGGCATCGGCTTCCTGCCGTTCCCGCCGATGCCGACGTACGGCGCCTCGAAGGCGGCCGTGCATGCGTACTCCGAGGCGCTGCGCGCACAGCTCGCCGGGACCGGCGTCGACGTCGTCGAGCTGGTGCCGCCTGCCGTCGCGACGACGCCCGCGCAGCGCGAGCTCAACCCCGCCGCCCTCGACCTCGACGCCTACCTCGACGAGGTGCTGACCCTGCTCGGCACGGACCCGACGCCCGCCGAGATCCTCGTCGAGGCCGTCCGGATGCACCGGTGGGCCGAGCGCGACGGGACCTACGCCGAGCTCGTCGCCCGTCGGTCGCAGGCCTTGGCGATGCTGCCGGGCCGCGGCTGACGCGCAGCGGCCTCCGCAGGGGCCCGAGCTGACCGATCGCGCCTCACGAGCGCTCGCCGCCGTCCCGTCGACGGCGGCGAGCGCATCGCGTCACCGCGTGGTCGTCGCGCTGCTCCCTTCGGCCGAGCGGACGGCCTCCGACATCTCCCGGGCGAACGAGCGCACGGCCTCCACGCCGGTGCGGTGGTCGGGGGCGTCCAGCATCCGCTGCACGAACGCCGACCCGACGATCACGCCGTCGGCGTACCCGGCGACCTCCCGGGCCTGCGCGGCGGTCGAGATGCCGAGCCCCACGCAGACCGGCAGACGGGTGGTGGCCGCGGCGCGTGCGGCGAGCTCCCTGGCCCGCCCCCCGACGGACTCGCGGGTCCCCGTGACGCCCATGACCGACGCCGCGTACACGAAGCCCGAGCTCGCCGCCGTGAGGGCGGCCAGCCGCTCGGCGGTGCTGCTCGGCGCCGCGACGAGGACCGTCGCGAGACCGTGCTCGTCGGCGTGCACCCGCCACTGCGCCGACTCCTGCACGGGCAGGTCCGGCAGGATGCAGCCCGCGCCGCCCGCCTCGGCGAGCTCCGCGGCGAACCGCGCGACGCCGTACCGGTCCACCGGGTTCCAGTACGTCATGACGAGGACTGGCGCGCCGGTGGCCTCGTGCACCTCACGGACCGTGCGCATGACGTCCCGGATCCTCAGGCCGCCGCGCAGCGCGATGTCGTCGGCAGCCTGGACGACCGGGCCGTCGATCACCGGGTCCGAGTGCGGCAGGCCCACCTCGACGACGTCGGCGCCGCCGTCGACGGCCGCCGTGATCGCCTCGATGCCGCCGTCGACGGTCGGGAAGCCGGCGGGCAGGTAGGCGATCAGCGCCGCTCGGCCGGCGGCCCGCGCGCTCGCGAGCGTGTCGGTCAACAGCTGGAGGTTGCCGGTCATCGCAGGTCGCTCCCCTCGTCCAGGCCGAAGTACCGGGCCGCCGTGTCCATGTCCTTGTCGCCGCGCCCGGACAGGCTGACGACGATCAGCCCGTCCTCGCCCAGCTCCCTGCCGACCGCGAGCGCACCCGCGAGCGCGTGCGCCGACTCGATGGCCGGGATGATGCCCTCGGTCACCGAGAGCAGCCGCATCGCGCGCATCGCCTCGTCGTCGGTCACGGCCCGGTACTCCGCTCGTCCCGCGTCCCGCAGGTACGAGTGCTCGGGGCCGACGCCCGGGGTAGTCGAGGCCGGCCGAGATCGAGTACGGCTCGGTGATCTGGCCCTCGTCGTCGTGCAGGAGGTACGACCGGGAGCCGTGCAGGATGCCGGGCTCGCCCATGGTGAGGGTGGCGGCGTGCTCACCGCTCTCGACGCCGTGACCGGCGGGTTCGCAGCCGATCAGGCGGACGTCGACGTCGGGCACGAACGCGTGGAAGAGCCCGATGGCGTTGGAGCCGCCACCCACGCACGCGATCGCGGCGTCCGGGAGCCGCTCCGCGCGCTCGAGGAGCTGGCGGCGCGCCTCGACGCCGATGACCCGCTGGAAGTCGCGGACCATCATCGGGAACGGGTGCGGGCCCGCGACCGTGCCGAACAGGTAGTGCGTGGTCTCGACGCTGGCCACCCAGTCGCGGAACGCCTCGTTGATGGCGTCCTTGAGCGTGCCGTTCCCGGACCGCACGGCGACGACCTCCGCGCCGAGCATCCGCATGCGCGCCACGTTGAGGGCCTGGCGCTGGATGTCGGTCTCGCCCATGTAGACCCGGCAGTCCAGGCCCAGGAGCGCGCACGCGGTCGCCGTGGCCACGCCGTGCTGGCCCGCGCCGGTCTCCGCGACGACGCGGGTCTTGCCCATCCGCTTCGTGAGCAGGGCCTGGCCCAGCACGTTGGTGATCTTGTGCGAGCCCGTGTGGTTCAGGTCCTCGCGCTTGAGGAAGACCCGGGCGCCCCCGGCGTGCTCGGCGAACCGAGGCACCTCCGTGAGCGGACTCGGGCGGCCGGTGTAGTGGGCGAGCAGGTCGTCGAGCTCCGCGGCGAAGCCGGGGTCGGTCCTGACCTTGTCGTACTCGACGGCGACCTCGTCGACCGCGGCGACGAGCGCCTCGGGGACGAACTGGCCGCCGAACGCGCCGAAGTACCCCGCGGCGTCGGGGACATGCCGTTCAAGGGCAGGGAAGAAGAACGTGCTGGGCATGCGGGAACCTCACGGTGAGCGGGGATGACGGACGTCCGTACGGGGCGTCCGAGCTCGCCGCAGGAGACAGCCCTGCACGACGACCGTGGCACGCCCCTAGGGGGCGCCCCGCCATCGCATGCCCTTGACCTGCCCAGGCTCCGCGCCGATGTGGTACCTCACGCGGCGCCCGTGGACCCGGCGCGCCGGCGACCCGCAACCGCACGGGCGGCAGCCCGGGGCGAGGCGCGCACCGATCAGCATGCCGGCGAGCATAGCCGCAGCGCCGGTGCGCGGACGTTCGGCCCGAAAGGGCAGTCGCCAGCAACTGGCCGGACCGTAGTTTGGCCAGTGACGGACGGGTCGCTCGCCTGGTTCATGGCAGCCGCGCTGCCGCCACGAACGCGCCACGGGCGTCCGATGGCAGATCAGCAGGGGGCCGCACGACATGGAAGTGATCTATCAGACCGGCGGAGTCCGCAAGGTCGTCAATCCGGCACTTCTCGTGATCGCGTGCGATCCGCGCGCCCTCGAACCGGTGATGGACTACACCCCGCACGAGCGCGCGCTGCTCGACTCGCTCCAGAACTTCACCTTCTACACGACGTGCCTGCGGGTCTATCCGCGCACGGCGCAGGAGCGGGTCGTCATCCTCGCTCCCGACATCGTCGAGTCGCAGACGGGTCTCGTGCAGGGGTACCGCAACGAGACCGCCAAGCAATGGGGCCTTCCGGTCGCGAACGCCGCCGCGACCAACGTCGTCACGACGTACCAGATGGTCGGGGTCGGCGGCCCGTCGGATCCCGCCACGCTCGCCGCACAGCGGGACGCGTTCCTGGACAGCCCGCCGTCGTGGTGGCCCTTCCAGCCGGGCCGGTACGAGATCGTGCAGGTCGACGAGGACCAGGACGGCGACATCCACCCGGCCGTGAACCCGCTCGCGACGCCGTACTTCGACCAGTTCACGTTCGACGCCCTCGCGGCCGGGGCTCCGTGGCGATGGCTCGACCTGCAGGGCGAGAACGACACGGTGTACGTCCACGCGTCGACGTGCTTCGAGTCCGTCCTGCACTGCTGGTCGTACCTGAACATCCTGCTCGGCGCGAAGCCCGAGCTGCTGTCGGCGGCCAAGGACAGCGCGATCGTCGTCATCGGTGCCGGCGTGAGCGGGCTGCTGTTCGCGCAGCGCTTCATCGACGCGGGCTACCGGAACGTCACGCTGCTGGAGCAGACGAACCGCTTCGCCGGCAAGACGCACTCGCTGCAGGTGCCGGACCAGGGCGGCACGTCGATCGCCGAGCTCGGCACGTGCTACCTGTCGCCGGCGTACGACGACATGGTGCAGGCACTCTCCGAGTTCACCGTCGGCAACGCCCGGATACCCGTCGCGCACGGGACCGGACGGGGAATCGTCGTCGGCGACACGGTCATGTCGTTCGGCGACTACGGGCTCATGGTCGCCTGTCAGTACCTGGGTTACGGGTGGCCGTGCAGCCAGGCGGACCAGGATCTCGCCTACCTCGAGCTCGTGAAGGCCGCCGGGATCTACGTCGCCCTGCGTTTCGAGATCTTCGGCACCGTCGACGGCGTCATGCCGGTCTCGAGGCCCGCCGGCGACCCGTACGGCATCTTCTCGAAGACCTTCGCGCAGTATCTCGACGACAACGGCATGGGCGCACTGACGGGCTATCTGATCTACGCCTACCAGGTGCAGGGGTACGGCGACCTCGACAAGATCCCCGCGTACTACGGACTCGTCTGGGTCACGCCGGACATGGCGTGGCCGTTCGGCGAGACGAGCGGCGTCACGGCGTGGGCGAAGGGCTGGGAGGACGTCTGGGACCAGATGGTCGCGAAGCGCCGGCTGAACATCCAGCTGAACACCGAGGTGATCGCGATCCGCCGCTGACCCTGCATGATGGGGCCGTGCCGCTGGACCGCCTGCCCGTCGAGGTCGCATGTCACGGGTGACGATCTCCGACGTCGCTCGCGCCGCTGGCGTGTCCGTGGCGACCGTGTCGAAGGTGCTCAACGCGCGGGACGGGGTCGCCCCGTCGACGTCGACCCACGTGATGAGCGTGATCGAGCAGCTCGGCTACGAGTCGAGCCTGGTGGCCCGCGGGATGCGGTCGCGTCGCACGCACGTCATCGGGATCCTCGCCGGGGAGTTCGAGCCGTTCTCCTCGGAGATCTTCAAGGGTGCGGCAGCCGCCCTGAGCGACACCGGGTACGAGCTGCTCGCCTACACCAGCGGTGTCCGGGGCGGCGGCGCGGGCTGGGAGCGGCGGTTCCTGTCCCGGCTGAGCGGCACCCTGATCGACGGTGCGGTGCTGGTCACGCCTGCGACCGCACCGGTGGACGTCGACGTCCCGGTCGTCGCGATCGACGCGGCCGCGGGCCCGTCCGGACAGCCCGGCGTCGACTCGGACAGCCTCGGGGGCGCGATGCTCGCCACCGAGCACCTGCTCGGGCTCGGCCACCGCCGGATCGGCTTCATCGGCGGCCGACCTGACCTGTACCACTGGTCCCGTGTGCGTGAGCACGGCTTCCGGACGGCGATGGCCGCGGCGGGCGTTCGCGTCGACGAGTCGCTCCTGCTGACCGACGACTACGGGCGGGGCTCCGTCGTGGCGGCGCTGCGGGCGCTGCTGTCCCGCGAGGACCGCCCCACCGCGATCTTCGCCGCGTACGACGTGTCGGCGATCGCCGCCGTCGACGTCGCGCGCGACCTCGGTCTGCGCGTGCCGGACGATCTGTCGGTCGTGGGCTTCAGCGACATCCCGGAGTCCGCGCAGACCGACCCGCCGCTCACGACGGTCAGCCAGTCGATCCAGGAGATGGGGGCCGCGGCGGTGCGGTTGCTGACCGGTCTGCTCGACGGGGCGGCCCCGGACGAGGCGCACGTGCGGCTCGCGACCTCTCTCGTGCTCCGCCGGTCGACCTCGGCGCCGCGCTGACGCGCGGCGGGCACAGCGTGCGCGCTCAGGTCGGACCACTCTGGTGAGCTCGTAAACGATTCGTCGTCCCCCGGAGCGGGCGCGGGAGTGCACAGTCGGTGCGACCGTCGCGCACCCGGAGGAATCGACATGGCCAGGCAGAGGAACGTCCGTTCGTGGAGCCGTGTGCTCGCTGTGCTGCTGGCGGGCGCCTGGCTGGTCGCGGCGCAGGCGCCGGCCGACGCGATCAACCCCGGCGGCGAGCCCGCGCCCGTGACCGGCAACGCCACCTGGTTCGACAACCTCGGCTCCCCGTACGGCGGCTGCGGCCTGCCGCAGGACCAGCTCGAGACGCAGAACTGGATCGCCCTCAACGTCTTCAACACGCCGGGCGACTACGCCATGTACTCCCGGCCGATGGCCGCGGGCGACCCGAAGATCGGCATGTGGGACAACGGTCACAACTGCGGCCGCTGGGTGCGGGTCTCGATCGGCGACTACTGCACGGGCCTCAACGACGGCGCCGCCGGGCAGGCGTTCTGCCGCAACGGCGCGTGGGTCTCGGACAAGTACAACGGCGCGACGCTCGACATGCTCGTCGCCGACAGCTGCGGCGACCCGAACGCGTGGTGCCGTGACGACCCGTACCACCTCGACCTCGCCCACCAGGCCATCAACAGGTTCGTGAAGAACGGCGCCGCCGTCGGCGACCTCGAGCCGAACCACTGGGGGAACCGCCACGTGACGTGGGAGTTCATCCAGGCGCCGAACTACACCGGCGACATCGAGATCGGGTTCATCCAGGGCTCGGAGAAGTGGTGGGGCGGCGTCTCGATCAACCACCTGCCCAACGGCATCCACGGCGTCGAGCACTTCACCGACGGCGCGTGGGTCACGACCCCGATGAACACCGACATGGGGCAGTCCTTCCTGGTCAAGCCGACCACCGCAGGCGGGACCGACTACCGGATCCGGGTCAAGGACGTCACCGGCGCGTACGTCTTCGGCGGTCGCGAGTACGCGTTCTCGCTCCCCGCGAGCTGCGGCGGCAAGTGCTCGGCGGCGCGCACCGTCGTCACGTACACGACGTCGGGCGGCGACACGTCGACCCCCACCCCCACGCCTACCCCGACGGTCACGCCGACGCCGACCGTCACCCCGACGCCGACCCCGACCCCGACTCCCACCCCGACGCCGACCGGCGGGTCGACCGGGTGCACCGCGAGCTTCAAGGTCGTGAACGCATGGTCCGGCGGCTTCCAGGGCGAGGTCACGGTCCAGGCGCGCGCCGCGACCACGTCGTGGAGCGTGAGCTGGCAGACGTCGGGCGAGCGGGTGGACCAGGTGTGGAACGGGACGCTGTCGTCGCAGAGCGGTCGCGTCACCGTCCAGAACGTGGCGTGGAACGGTCGGTTGGCCGCGGGCGGCTCCACGACGTTCGGGATGCTCGGCAGCGGGACACCGCCGTCGCCCGCGCTGACCTGCACCGGCGCCTGAGGTCCGCGCTGTTGCCGCTGCCTGCGTGGCGCTGACAGGCTGGAGCCCTCGTCAGGCCGGAGGAACCCATGGGCAAGCTGATCTACGCCGCCAACATCTCGCTCGACGGGTACCTGGAGGACGAGAGCGGGGCCTTCGACTGGTCGGTGCCGGACGAGGAGGTGCACGCCTTCTGGAACGAGCACGAGCGGAAGGTCGGTACGTCGCTCTACGGCCGCCGCATGTACGAGACGATGCGCGTCTGGGAGGACGACGACTGGCTGGCTGACGAACCCGCCGTGGTCCGCGAGTACGCGACGATCTGGCGCGACGCCGACAAGGTCGTCTACTCCACGACGCTCGACGCGGTGACGACGGCGCGGACCCGGATCGAGCGTCGGTTCGACCCCGAGGCGGTGCGACGGCTCAAGGAGGAGTCGAGCGCTGACGTGAGCGTCGGCGGCGCGACCCTCGGCGCCGAGGCGTTCCGGCACGGCCTGGTCGACGAGTGCGTGCTGCTCCTGTGCCCGGTGGTCGTGGGTGGCGGGAAGCCGGCCCTGCCGCGAGGCGTGCGGCTCGACCTGGAGCTGCTGGACCACCGGCGGTTCGCCAACGGCGTGATCTCCCTGCACCACGCGGTACGCGGCGCCACCTGACGCCCGGCCGCGTCTACGCTGGAGGAGGTCGGAGGCGCCGTCAGGGGTGTGGTCGCGTCGAACCGGCCGAGAGCCCTGATCGTCGTCGAGCCCACCGCGCCCGCCGCCGTGCGCACCGGTTCGCCGACCACCTCCGCACGTGGTGCCGCCCCGGGGGGTGCGGTGCCGTCGTCCTCGACCGGAAGAGTCGATGCCGCATGCCGATCCGACGGAACCTGACGACCCTGTCCGACGACGACCTCGACGCCTGCGTGCAGGCGATCCTCGCGCTCAAGGCTGCAGGCGAGTACGACGAGTTCGTCACGGCGCACGCGACGGCGACGATGCGCACACCGCAGCAGGCGCACATGAGTCCGATGTTCCTGCCCTGGCACCGCCAGTTCGTGCGGGCGTTCGAGCTCGCCCTCGGCCCGTCGTTCGCGCTGCCGTACTGGGACTGGGCCGCCGACCAGGCGCTCCCCGACCCGACGAAGGGGAAGATCTGGGACGACGACTTCATGGGTGGTGAGGGCGACCCGGTGACGACCGGCCCGTTCCGCCAGGGTCAGTGGACGCTCGCGGGCGGAGGGCCTCTCGTGCGCGCCTTCGGGTCGCCGCCGATGACGTTGCCCTCCGCCGCCGACGTCGACGCGGCGCTCGCGGTGAACGTGTACGACGCTCCCCCGTGGAACGACGTCGCGATGGCGGCCATGGGGTACGAGAGCTTCCGGAACCAGCTCGAAGGCTGGCTGCTGAAACCGACGCAGGCCTTCCAGCCGCAGCTGCACAACAGGGTCCACGTGTGGGTCGGCGGCTCCATGGACAACATGGAGACGTCACCCAACGACCCGGTCTTCTTCCTGCACCATGCGAACATCGACCGCATCTGGAGCCGGTGGCAGGCGATGCACCCGACCTCCGGGTACCTGCCGGCCGCCGGCGTCCCGGGTGTCAGCGCGGGCGACGTCATGTGGCCGTGGGACGTCGCGGGGTCGGTGGTGACCCCGGACGACGTGCTCTCCACCAACCTGCTCGGGTACGTCTACGACAGCGAGATCCAGCGCAGCGCCACCGCCGGTGGCCCGCACGGCGACGCGTTCGACGACTCGACCACGATCGAGTTCATCCCCGCGATCATCAACTCGGTGAGCGCGACCTGGAACACGGTGATCACGAGCCTGTCCACGAACTACAAGTACGACGGGCCGGCGCCGCACGGGACGCCAGTCTCGGACCACTCGGGCAGCGTGACGGTCCCGCCCCACCAGACGATCCAGGCGATCACCGTGTACACCCACAAGGACCACGACAAGACGGGGGTCGCGGCGCTCTCGATCGAGGTCTCCGGCCAGCCCGCGCAGCTGCTCGGCCCGGCTCAGACCACCGCGGGGCAACGGTTCGCCGCGCCCCCGGGCACCTACATCGCCGGCTTCGTGGGCCGGGCGAGCAACCGCATCTACTCGCTCGGCGTGGTGGCGCTCCCGATGCAGCAGGGCTTCTGACGGACGTCAGGACCGGAGCGCCTGCCGCGCCTCCCACTGCTCCCGGGTGATCTCGTACCGGTAGCCACCGAGCTCGGCGCCCTCGACCGCGAGCATGTCGTCGGGCGTCTCGAGCGCCTCCGTCACCGTCATCACCACCTTCTCCATGACGTGCTGCGACGCCGTGTTCAGCGCCATCGTCGCGCCCCAGACGACGCGCACGCCGAGGTCGGTGAACGCCTTCGTCACGAGCGCCGACGACACCTCGGTCGCGTACCCGCTCCCCCAGGCGTCCTGCCGCAGCCGGTAGCCGAGCTCGACCTCGTCGAGCGGCCCGTCCCGCTCGGGGCGCAGGCAGAACCACCCGACGAACGCGTCGCCCGCCGTCTCGTAGGCCGCGAAGAGGCCGAATGCTCCCGCCCAGCGGTCGTAGCCGGCGAGGATGCTCGGCAGGTCGCGCTCGCGGACCAGCTCGGGTGCGGTCGGCTCGCCTCCCGAGAGGAAGCGCATGACGGCGGGGTCGCTGTCGAGCTCGATGAGCAGGTCGGCGTCGTCGGCGCCGAACCGGCGCAGGGTCACGCGGTCCGTCTGCAGGTAGGCGGTCACGACGGTCAGCATGCCGGACCGGCGCGCCCGCGCCCTCCCGATAACTCTCGACCTGAGCGGCGAGCTCGGCTCGAGCTCACTCAGCCACGCCCCTGCGCGTCCCGCTGCGCGAGCCACGTGAGGATCGTGTCGGTCGTCTCGTCGGGCCGCTCCTGCTGGATCCAGTGGCCGCTGTCGAGCGTGACCACGTCGACGAGCGGCACGAGCTCGCTCAGCCTCTCCGACCTCAGCACCGCGTCCCGTTCGCCGTAGACCATCAGCGCGGGCTGCCGGACCACCGGGTCCACGTCTCCCAGCAGGTGCCAGTTGCGGTCGAGGTTGCGGTACCAGTTGATGCTGCCCGTGAACCCCGTCCGCTCGAAGGCGTCGACGAAGACCGCCAGCTCGGTGTCGCTCATGAGCGGCTCGCCGAGCGGGGCCTGCGCCCGGGCGAGGTCGATCATCGTCATGCCCGGCCGCGGCGGTCCGACGGGCAGGTCCTTGCGGAACAGGTTGCTCAGGAACCGGTGCGTGTTGTCGTCGAGCACGGCGTCCGCGACGCCCGGCCGGCGGTTGAAGTGGACGAAGTAGAAGTCGCCGCCGAGCGCCTCCTCCATGACCTCGACCCAGGGCCGCTCACCGCGCTCCTGGTACGGCAGGCTCAGGTTGACCACGGCGTTGACGCGGCTCGGGTGCAGCACGGCCAGGGCCCAGACGACGAAGGCACCCCAGTCGTGGCCGACGAACGTCGCGTCCTGGTACCCGTAGTGGTCGAGCAGCCCGACGAGGTCGCCCGTGAGGTGCGTGATGTCGTAGTCCGTCACCTCCGACGGGACCGACGAGCGCCCGTAGCCGCGCTGGTTCGGGACGATGACGTGGTACCCCGCCGCGACGAGGGCGGGCACCTGGTGTCGCCAGGAGTAGGCGTGCTCGGGCCAGCCGTGGCAGAGCACGACGGGCCGTCCGGCGTTCTCGCGGCCCGCCTCGAACACCTCGAGGGTGATGCCGTTGACGCGGACGAGGGTGGGCTCGGGGAAGTCGATCGGTGAGGTCATGCCGGCCATCCTGGCGACCCATACCGGTCACCTCCTGACCGGTTTCTCTGCGAGTCTTGACCGGTGAGAGCCGACCGCCTGATGGCCGTCCTGCTGCTGCTGCAGCAGCGCGAGCAGGTGACCGCGGCGGAGGTCGCCCGCGAGCTGGAGGTCTCCGAGCGCACCGCCCGCCGCGACCTCGACGCGCTCGCGACGGCAGGCGTGCCGGTGTACTCCCTGCAGGGTCGGGGCGGCGGCTGGCGGCTGGTCGGCGGCGCGCGCACCGACCTGTCCGGGCTGACCGCACCGGAGGCCCGGGCTCTGTTCCTCGTGGCCGGCCCGGCCTCGCAGGCCACGCCGGAGGTGAAGGCGGCGCTGCGCAAGCTCGTCCGCGCCCTGCCCGAGCCGTTCCGGGTGCAGGCCGAGGCGGCTGCGTCGTCGCTCGTCACGGACCGGCACGCCTGGGGGTCGAGCCGCGTCGAGCCTCGACCGCCGCGTTTCCTCGACGCGCTCCAGGACGCGGTGATCCACGGCGTCCAGGTGCGGCTCGGTTACGTGGACCGCGCCGGGGCCGGGACCGAGCGGACCGTCCACCCGCTGGGCGTCGTCGCCAAGGGTCCGTCGTGGTACCTCGTCTCCGGCACCGAGGCCGGGCGGCGGACCTTCCGGGTGGACCGCGTGACCTCCGTCGACCCGACCGACGACCCCGTGCACCGGCCCGGCGACTTCGACCTCGCCGCGAGCTGGCGCGAGATCGCCGACGAGGTCGACCGTCGGCGCACACCGGTCGAGGCCCGGGCGGTCTGCACGCCCGACGGGCTCGCGATCCTCCGGATCGGGTTCGGCGGTCGGCTCGAGGTCGGGGGCACCACGGACGACGGGCGCATCGAGGTCGTCGTCCGCGGCGCCGACGAGGTCGTGCTCGCAGGCGAGCTCGCCGGGCTCGTCGAGTGGGTCGAGGTCATCGGCCCGTCGACCGTGCGCGACCGCCTGGCCGCACTCGGTCGCACGCTCGTCGAGCGGTACGGGGTCGAGCGGTCCGGCTGAGGCGGCTCAGAGCAGCTCGACGCCGTCCGCCTGCGGTCCTCGGTCGCTCTGCCGCACCCTGAACCGGACCCGGTCGCCCTCCTGGAGCACCTCGTCACCCCGGACGACCGACACGTGCACGAACAGGTCCGCGCCGCCCGCGTCGGGGGTGATGAAGCCGAACCCGCGGTCCGCGTCGTAGCGGGCGACGGTGCCCTCACCGCCGCGCACCGACCCGCCCGGCTCGCGCGCAGGACCAGACCGACCGCGACCCGCCGGTGCCGGCGACGTCCGGCGCCCCTGGCCGCCGACCAGATCGACGTTGCGGGCCTGCGGGCCCTTCTCGCCGTCGACGACGTCGAACGTCACGCGATCCCCGTCGACCAGCTCGGACAGCCCCCGGGCCAGCGCACGGACGTGGACGAAGACGTCCTCGCCTCCGGAGTCGGGCATGACGAACCCGAAGCCCTTGTCCGGGTCGTACCAGGACACGGTGCCATCCGCGCCGTCGGACACCGAGGCCCGTCCGGCGGCCTGACCTCCGAGCGGCAGCAGGTGGTCCGCCTGGGGTCCCTTCTCGCCGTCGACGACCAGGAACGCGACCCGCTGCCCCTCCGCGATCACACCGCCACCCACGATGGCCGAGCTGTGCACGAAGATCTCGGCGCCGCCCCCGTCGGGCGTGAGGAAGCCGTACCCCTTGGCGGGCTCGTACCAGGAGACGGTGCCGAGCATCCCCAGCGCGGCGTCGGAGACGTGGCCACCCGTGACCCGGACGCGGCGCGCCTGCGGTCCGCGGTCGCCCTCGCCGATCTCGAACTCGACCTCCTGCCCCTCGCGGAGCAGCCGCGGCCCGTCGTCGTCCACGATCTCGGAGACGTGGACGAACAGGTCCTCCGCGTCGTCACCCAGCGCGATGAAGCCGAACCCCCGCTCGGCGTCGAACCAACGGACAGTTCCCTGGGGCACGGCGGACTCCTCGATCGACAGCACAGTTGCTGCCCCCAGTGTCCCCCGCGGGCGGGTGTGGGGCGGGACGCGGTCGTTAGGGTGACGCCGTGACTCTGACAGCGCGGCAGGTGGCGGAGCGGATCGGTGCGCACGTGGGGGTGCCACCGCGGCCGACGACGGTCGACGGGTTCCTTGCCGGCGACCCGGATGCCCCGATCCGGGGGATCGCCGTGACGGTCATGGCAACCCTCGACGTGCTGCAGCGCGCCGCGGAGCAGGGGCTCGACCTCGTCGTCACGCACGAGCCGCTGTACTTCGACCACCACGGTGCCTCGGACCAGGTCCTCGCCGACGAGGCCGACCCGGTGTTCGCGGCGAAGGCGGCGTTCGTCGCGGAGCACGGCCTCGTGGTCCTGCACCAGCACGACGCCTGGCACGACCGCCGCCCCGACGGCATCCTCACCGGCACCGCACGGGCCCTCGGCTGGCTCGACGCCGAGCGGGAGGGCGACCCCGGGGTCTACGACGTGCCGCAGACGACGCTCGGCATGCTCGCCGCGCACGTCGCCCAAGCGCTCGGGGCGCGGGCGCTGCGGTACGTCGGCGACCCCGGGACGCCGGTGTCCGTCGTCGGGCTGCAGCCGGGGTTCCACGGGTTCGGGCCGAACCGGCACCTGCTCGCCCGGTCCGACGTCGACGTCCTCGTCATCGGCGAGGGCCACGAGTGGGAGACGGGCGAGTACGCCGCCGACGCGGTCACCGCCGGCCTGTGCGCGGGCGTGGTCGTCGTCGGGCACGTGCCGTCCGAGCAGGAGGGCATGGCCGAGCTCGGCCGCTGGCTGACCGACCTCGTGCCCGAGGTCCCCGTCGAGCTCGTCGCCGCCGCCGACCCGTTCCGAGCCGTCCTGCGCTAGCTCCACGTGTCCCGGCGCGCCTTGACGCCTCCCGGGGCCGTACCTACGTTGTCACCCACACGGCCACACCCACGATGTCCGTCGACGGTGACGATCTACATCGATGAAGAACGGCCGTCGGCCTCGCCCGTCGGGGGCGGTCTCGCGCGACGAGCGAACGACGACAGAAGAGGAAGCTTCGTGCTGACACTGCCGCCACCGACCCTGCGACCGTTCTGCACGCTCGAGGTCGAGCTCGCACCGGTCCTCGACCTGGGCCTCGGCCGGTTCACGCAGCGGCGCATCGTCCCGATCGTCGGCGGACGCGTCACCGGCCAGGTGAGCGGAACGATCCTCGGCGTCGGCGCGGACTGGCAGTCCGTCGCGCACGACGACGTCGCCGAGCTCGACGCCCGCTACGCGTTCCGGACCCCGGAGGGGGCCCTGATCGAGATCGTCAACCAGGGGTACCGGCACGGACCGCCCGACGTGATGGCGCAGCTCGCGTCGGGCGTCCCGACCCCGCCCGAGTCGTACTCCATGCTCACGACGGCGCGGCTCGAGAGCGGTCACCCCGACTACCGGTGGCTCAACCGGATGGTGTTCGTCGGCACGGGTGCGCGCGACGCGAGCAGCGTGCAGGTCGACCTCTACAGCGTCGGACGAGGAGCCGGGGCATGACGGCACCGCACGTCCTGATCGCGGGCGGCGGCATCGGCGGGCTCGCTCTGGGGCTGACGCTGCACCAGGTCGGCGTGGGCTTCACCGTGCTCGAGAGCGCGCGGGAGCTCGCGCCGCTCGGGGTGGGGATCAACCTCCAGCCGAACGCGGTGCGCGAGCTCGGCGACCTGGGGATCGGTGCCGACCAGCTCGACCGCATCGGCGTCGCGACCCGCGAGTGGGCGCTGGTCGGGCGCAACGGCCACGAGATCTACAGCGAACCGCGCGGCCTGCTCGCCGGCTACCGCTGGCCGCAGTACGCCGTGCACCGCGGCCGGCTCCAGCTGCTGCTCGCCGACACGCTGCGGGACCGCGCGGGGGCGGGCGCGATCCGGCTCGGTCACCGCGTCACCGGCTACGGGACGCACGCCGACGGGTCGGTCACGGCGACCGGGGTGCGCGCCGACGGGAGCACCTGGCACGAGCGCGGCACGCTGCTGGTCGGGGCGGACGGCATCCACTCGGCGGTGCGGGCGCAGATTCACCCCGACCAGCCCCCGATCCACTGGGGCGGCACGATCATGTGGCGCGGCACGACGCCGGCGAGGCCGGTCCGCACCGGGGCGTCGTTCGTGGGTGTCGGTTCGGCCCGGCAGCGCGTCGTCGTCTACCCGATCTCACCGCCCGACCCGGCGACGGGACTGGCCACGGTGAACTGGATCGCCGAGCTCTCGGTCGACGACGCCGAGGGCTGGCAGGGCGCCGGCTGGTTCCGGCAGGTCGAGGTCGACGAGTTCGCGCACCACTTCGCGGACTGGACGTACGACTGGCTGGACGTGCCGGACCTGCTGCGACGCGCAGAGGTGGCCTACGAGAACCCGATGATCGACCGCGACCCGGTGCCCACGTGGCAGGACGGGCCGGTGCTGCTGATCGGCGACGCGGCCCACGCGATGTACCCGACCGGGTCGAACGGGGCGAGCCAGGCGGTCGTGGACGCCCGCCTGCTCGGCGCCGCGATCGTGCGGCACGGCGTCACGCACGACGCGCTCGCCGCGTTCGACGCCGCGCTGTGCGGCCCGCTGTCGGAGCTCGTCCTGCGCAACCGGGGCGCGGGTCCGTTCGGCCTGCTCGACCTGGTCGACGAGCGGTGCGGCGGCCGGTTCGACGACATCGACGACGTCGTCCCGAAGCACGAGCGGGACGCCTTCATGGCCGGCTACAAGGCGGCGGCAGGCTTTGCCGTCGACCAGCTCAACACGGCGGCGCCGACGATCGCACCGGGAGCCCGGCATGGGTCGCACGGCGGTTGAGACGGTGCTCACGATGGCGGCGGGCACCCCACCCGCGTCCCGGTACGTCCAGCCGGCCACCTCGCTCGTCGTCCGCGAGTCGACCGCGGCCGCACCCGAGGCGTGACGCACACGGGAGGGGCCGACCCGGCACGGGCGGTCGACACCGGGCCCGCCGTGTTCCGCACCCGGACGCCGGCGCCCACCTGGGAGGACGGCCTCGTCGCCGGGAGCGGGCGCGTGGGCGTCGTCGTGCACGGCCCCGGGCACCGGCTCGTCCTGTCGCTCACCCATGAGCGCTTCTTCGTGCCCGTCAACCCGCGACCTCCCGCACCCGACCTCCGGCCGGTGCTCGGCGACCTGCGGCGCGCCGTCCTCGCGGGCGACGCGGGCCGCGCCGGCGGCCTCCTCGAGCACGCGCTGCGAGCGAGCAGCTACCCGGACGGGCTCGTCTGGACCGATCCCCTGGGGATCTGCGCGACGCTCACGGTGAGCGTCGCGGGCGCGCGTGACGGCGTCGAGCGGACGACCGACCTGCACCTCGGCGAGGTGGCTGTGGGCGTACGCGTGGGCGAACAGGTCGAGGGTGAGGGTGAGCCGGTCGGCGTCGGCGGCACGGAGGACGACGCGGGCGCGCGGTGCACCGTGCGCGTCCTCGCCCCGCGCGGCGAGGAGACGGCGTGGCTCGCGATCGACTCCGAGCGCGAGGTCGTCGTCGAGCTCGAGCTCGGGCTCGGCGGCGCGCTCGACACGGCGCTCGACACGGGCGGGGCGGACGGTTCGCAGGCCGTCCACGTGACCCTCGCGGGCGGCCGGCACGGACGTCTCGTGGCCACCACGAGCGACGCGACCGCCGTGGTGACGGCGGTGGGCGAGCCCGCGTGGCTCGCGGGCACCGACACGCTCACCTGCCGGCTCGTCGTCCCGGCCGGCGGCCGCCGCACACTGCGGCTCGACGTCGAGGTGCGCCCGGCGGACGACCCGTCGGCACCGGTACCCCGCGCACCCGGCCCGGTCGACTGGGAGACGCTCCGGCACACCCAGGCCGGGTCGCACGGCCGGCTCGTCGGCGTCTCGGTGCTCGACCTGGCCGCGCCCGACCTCGGTGGGACGACCGAGGACGTGTGGGCCGCGGCGCGGGCCGGCGACCCGGACGCGCGACGGCGGGTCGTCGAGATCGCGTACCTGTCGGGCCGCGCGCACGCGATCGCGGCGACCGGCGAGCTGCCCCCGACGCTGCAGGGCGTGTGGCAGGGCACGTGGCGGCCGGCGTGGTCGGCGGACTACACGCTCAACGGCAACGTCCAGAACGGGGGCATCGCGTGTCTCGTGCCGACCGGGACGCCCGAGCTGGCGCGGTCGCTGCTCACGCTCGTGCTCGCCCACCTCGACGACTACCGCGACAACGCGCGGCTGGTGTTCGGTGCCGAGGGCATGCTGCTGCCGTCGCGGATGTCGACGCACGGGCGCGCGAACCACGTCGACGCCGCCTACCCGCACGTCTTCTGGACCGGGTGCGGAGGCTGGGTGCTGCGCCTCGCGGCCGACGTCGTCTCGACCACGGGCGACCGGACCCTGGTCGACGACCAGCTGTGGGCACTCGTCGAGGGAGTGCTGCGGTTCGCGGAGACGGCCACGGTCCGCCGCGGCGGGCGCCGCCACCTCGTCCCGTCCTACTCCCCCGAGAACGCACCCTCCGGAGCGGCCGGTCCGATCACCGCCGACGCCACGATGGACGTGGCCATCCTCCGCGACGCGGCGCGGGCGGCCGGTGTGCTCGCGGCCGCCCGGGGCGACCACTCGCTCGACCGGCGCTGGGCCGCGCTCGCGCAGGAGCTCCCCGACTACCGGGTCGCCGCGGACGGGACGCTCGCCGAGTGGATCGACGACACGTGGGCCGAGGAGCCCGCGCACCGCCACGCCTCACAGCTCTACCCGCTCTGGTACGAGCCCGACCCGGCGTTCACCGGCCGCGGCGGCGACGCCCTGCGAGCGGCCGCACTCGCGACCGTGCACACGAAGATCGCGTGGCGGGCCGGCGACCCCACACCTCCGCCGGGGCGGATGGAGATGGCGTTCGGGCTGGTCCAGGTCGGGCTGGCGGCGGCGGCTCTCGGCGACGCCGCCGCGGCCCTGCAGTGCGTCGAGTGGCTCGCGATCGACCACTGGCGGCCCGCGCTGACGACGACGCACGACGCCGGGTCGATCTTCAACCTCGACGCGAGCGGCGGGCTGCCGGCGCTGGTGGCGGCGATCCTCCTCGGCTCGTCGGCGGACACGCTGACACTGCTGCCCGCCCTGCCCGGCGCGTGGCCGTCCGGCAGCGTGACGGGGCTCCGGGCACGCGGCGGCGTCGTCGTCGACCACCTCGAATGGGACGCGGACGGCTGCACCGCGACCCTGCGCCGGCTGCCGGCGGCCGCCTGGCTCGCACCGGCGGGAGGCGTGCTGCTCCGCGCGGGCCGGCCGTTCGCCGCGTCGGGCACCGCGCTGCGTGCCGGACGGCTCGAGCTGACCGGACGTCCGGCCACCGTGCGGCTCGAGTGGACCGACCGGTAGCGCGGCTCGGGGAGCGCGCCGGTCCGCCGGCGCCTGCCGGTCGGCTGACCGTCGTCGGACGTCACCTCACTGAAGCGATTCGCCCCGTTCGGGCCGACTTGCTCATCGATGTAGATTCCGCGGACCGGGGGGCGACAGCACCCTCGGACCCGCTCCCCGGCGACGCGGCCGGGGACCCTGCCGAGGGAGCGACCCGTGCGACACCCGACCAGGACCCGACGTCCGGCGGCCCTGCTGGCGGCAGCGGCCACCCTGCTCGCGCTCGGAGGTCTTGCGACTCCCGCCGCGGCCCTCTCCGTGCCGACCGTCCCGGCCGCGGCCACCGCTGCCTGCGGCCGCCCCGCGGGCCTCGCCACCGGCACCCACACCGTCTCGAGCGGCGGGCAGAGCCGCACGTTCCGCCTCGACGTCCCCTCGGGGTACGACCCGAACCATCCGTACCGCCTCGTCGTCGGCCTGCACTGGTGGCACGGCACGTCCTCGGACGTCGTCAACCAGGGCTTCTACGGCCTGAAGCCGCTCGCCGGGAACAGCACCGTGTTCGTCGCGCCGCAGGGCATCGACAACGCGTGGCCGAACACCAACGGGCAGGACGTGGCCTTCATCGACGAGGTCCTGCGCACCGTCGAGTCGGCGCTCTGCATCGACACCACCCAGCGTTTCGCGACGGGCTTCAGCTACGGCGGCGGCATGAGCAACGCCCTGGCGTGCGCCCGCGCCGACGTGTTCCGCGCCGTCGCCGTCCTCAGCGGCGCCCAGCTGTCCGGGTGCTCGGGGGGCACCCAGCCCATCGCGTACCTCGGCTCCCACGGCGTGTCCGACGACGTCCTCAACATCTCCCAGGGCCGAGCGCTGCGCGACCGTGCCCTGCGGAACAACGGCTGCCAGTCGCAGCAGGCCGCCGAGCCCGCAGCCGGCAGCGGCACCCACGTGCGCACCGCCTACACGTGCCGCGCCGGGTACCCGGTCGTGTGGCTCGCGTCGGACGCCGGTCACCAGTGGGACGTCCGGGACCGCGGCCAGCAGCAGTCGTGGGTGCCCGGCGAGGTCTGGACGTTCTTCACGTCGCTGCCGTCGACGACCACACCGACGCCGACGCCCACACCCACGCCGACCCCCACACCGACCCCCACACCCACGCCCACCCCCACGCCGACGGTCACCCCGACCCCGACGGTCCAGCCCGGCGGGTGCACGGCGACGTTCCGCACCGTGAACAGCTGGCCCGGCGGCTTCCAGGCCGAGGTCACGGTCCTGGCGGGCTCCGCGACGACGTCGTGGAGCGTGAGCTGGGCGACGTCGGGCGAGCGGGTCGACCAGGTGTGGAACGGCACGCTGTCGGCGCAGTCCGGTCGGGTCACCGTCCAGGGCGTCGCGTGGAACAGCCGGCTCGCCGCCGGCGGCTCGACGACCTTCGGCCTGCTGGCGAGCGGGACGCCGCCGACCCCGACGTTGACGTGCACGAGCGCCTGACGGGCGCGCGCCTGAGGTGCACGAGCGCCTGACGGGCGCGCGCGCCTGAGGTGCACGAGCGCGTGACCACGGGACGGCGTCTGACGGTCCGCGGTCCGCCTCACACGAGCGCGCGTGCCGGGGTGATGACGTCGTTGACGTAGTGGTTCACCCCGTGCGCGGCGAAGAGCTGGGCGACCCACGGGGTGCCGAGCAGGGGCATGCTGCGCTGCGCCCGGGCGATCGCGCTGTTGCTGATGCCGGCGGGGTTGACGTTGACGTAGCTCCACAGCCGCGTCAGGTGCTTGAACTGCTCGTACACGTCCGGGGCGAGCGTCCGGCCGAGCGGGCCGAGGTTCGTCGGGAAGCAGTGGATCTGGGAACCCGCGAGGTTGGCGGTGTCGCTGTGGAAGCTGATCCCGGACGCGGTGTTGAGCTCGAACTCGGGGCTGCTGGGCATGATCGCGATCGAGTGGTTCTGCAGGTGGGGCACCAGCAGGTGGGCGTACTGGGTGAAGGCCGCCATGAACGCCGGGAGACCGCCGGTGACCAGCGTGGTCTGCGCCGGCTGGGTGTAGTCGCCGGTCCCCTGGAAGTAGCCCTCCGTCAGGTGCCGGCGCGAGCTCACGTGCATCGTGACCTGCATCGGCGGCTGCCCCGCGAGCTGCAGCGTCAGCACGAGCTCGACCCTGTTGTTCACGAAGGCGGCGGGCGCGACCTGCACACCCGTGACGGCGGGACCGGCCACGCCCATCACCCTGACCGGCCCGGCCACCTGCCGGACTCCGGCCGCGTTCCACGCCTCGGCCGTGATCCGGTGCAGGCCCGGCGCGATCCCGTCCCAGTCGAACCACCAGCTGCCACCACCGGGGCGCGCCTGCTCGAAGCCGGCGTTCCGCGTGTCCACGTGGACTCGCATGTTGTCGGTGTCGGGGTCCGGTCGCAGGTTGATCGTGTAGCTCGGGACCCGGACGCGCTCGTTGTTCCGCGGGAACAGGATGGCGGGCGCCCGCTGGACGACGCGCGCGAACGCGGCGTTCCCGATCGCGCGCTGCAGGCGGATCGCACCTTGTGGACCGACAGCGCCGAGGGCGGGGAGCGCGGGCTCGCGCCGTCGCACGGCCGGGGCGCGGGGAGACGAACCCGTCCGGGCGCCCTGCACGTCCCGCTCGGCCCCCATGCGACACCCCCGAGCCTCACTATCCGGGGCGGGGGAACGGCCCGCAACGCGAGGCACGACCGCACGTGGCGCGGTTCAGGCATCGGTGGTGCCCGCCGTCAGCCGGCGACGGTCAGCGCCGCGGGCCGGTCGGCATACGAGCGGGGAGCGAGCCGGACCGCCGCTCGCGGCCCGATCGTGAGCCCGACGCCCAGGGCCGCCAGCACCCGCGCCACGTCACCGGCGGCCAACGAGCCGTGCCGCTCGAGCACCAGGTGGGTGCGGCCGTGGACCCGCTCGGCCCGGTGCAGTCCCAGGATGGTCGTCGAGACGGTCGTGTGCCGCGGGAACCGCGCGCGTGCCGCCGCCTCGTCCCGGTGCTCGAGCAGCACGAGGTCGTCCGCGCCGGCGAGCTCGGCACGCAGTGCGTCGGCACGCCAGTGGACCGGTGCGTCCGCGTTGCCGGTCACGTGCCGGGACCGGTTCGCCGACGAGATCACGAGCAGCCCGTCGCCGACCGCGTCCGCGGCCGCCGCGAGGAACCGCTGCGACGGGCACGCGTCGCCCGGCACGATGACCTGCGTGGTCCTCGTCCCCGCACCGGGCCGGTCCGCTCCCTCCCACGCCGTCAGGCCGGGCGGGACGTGCGCGGCGGCGGGACCGCGGAACCCGAACGGCCCGACCGCGCCGAAGGCGTCGACGACGTCCGCCACCAGGCCGGGCGGCACGCCCGGCGGCAGCGCGGAGAGGTCGAACGCGTCGAGCACCCGCCCCGTCGGCGCCGTCAAGCTGCCCGTCTGGTCGCGGGGTCGCCCTTTGAGCGCGTTGAGTCGCTGCACGGCGTCGCCGCGGGCGGTCAGGGCGTAGATGTTCCCGAACCCGTGCGCGACCGGTCGGCCCTCGGCGAGGAGCCGCGCCGCGTGCACGGCGTCGGCGGGGCGGTCGAGGACGAGACGGGCGTGGTCGTGGGTCATGCGGGCCTCCCGGGTGACACGGGAGAGGACCGCGCAGCAGCGCCCCGGATACCGACCGGGACCCGCGAGAACGGCCGATCATGGCCCCATGACACTGCCGCCCGGCTACGCCCTCCTCGACGGGCCACCCACCGTCGACGACTACCTCCGTCTGCGGCAGGTCGCCGGCCTGCACCCGAAGAGCCCGCCGCAGGCGGAGCGCGCGCTCGGGGGGAGCTGGTCGGCCTGCCACGTCACCGGTCCCGACGGCGAGACGGTGGCCATGGGGCGAGTGGTCGGTGACGACGGCTGGTACTTCGTCGTCGCCGACATGGTCACGGCTCCCGACCACCAGCGCCGGGGCGTGGGCCGCGCAGTCCTCGACCACCTGCTGGCCGACGTCCGCGCCCGCGCACCGGAGGAGCCGTACGTGACGCTCACCGCCGACGACGCCGGGCGGCGCCTGTACGCGCAGGCCGGGTTCACCGCGTTCGGCGCCGGCCAGACGGGGATGCAGCTCGTGCTCACCCGCTGAGGCGGCCCTCCCGTCTCGTGCGGCGCGCTCGGCCTGACGTGGTTACGGTGCCCCGTATGGGGCGCCTGCTGCGGACGGCGAGGTCCGCGATCCTGACCGTGGTCGCCGCGCTCGCCCTCGTCGGCGGGGCGGCCGGAGCAGCTGCCGCCGGCACGGCACCTGCCGCCGGGGGGCAGCGGGTCGTGTACGACGCGCTGGGCGACTCGTACGCCTCGGGGTACGGCGTGCCGCCGTACGCCGCCTGCGGCCGCTCCCAGAGCGCCTACCCCGTGCAGCTCGACGGTCGCCACCGCGTGCAGCTCGACGACTTCGTGGCCTGCGCGGGCGCCACGACCGTCACCCTGGTGACCGGCGGCCAGCTCGCCGCCCTCGACGTCGACACCGACCTGGTGACGCTGACGGTCGGCGGCAACGACATCGGCTGGTCGACCGCGGTCAGTGCCTGTCTCGGCGGCACCGACGTGCAGTGCACGGGCGCTCTGGCCCTCGTCGACGCCCGCACCACCGGCCAGCTGCCGGCTCTCCTGGACGCCGTCTACGCGCAGGTCGCCGCAGCCGCCCCGCACGCGCACGTGGTGGTGACCGGGTACCCGCGGCTCTTCTCGTCCGACCTCGGGGCCTACCTCGCGGCCTCACCCGCAGAGCTCGCGGGGCTCAACGCCGCTGCCGACACCCTCGACGCGATGATCAGCGACGCGTCCGCCCGCGCGGGGTTCCAGTACGTGGACGTCCGCCGCCGCTTCGACGGCCACGGCGCGAACTCCCCCGACGCGTGGATCCTGGGCCCGTCCGACCCGGGGGCGTTCCACCCGACGGCCGAGGGGTACCGGGCGTACACGGCCGCCGTGAGCTCGGCGCTGGGCCCGCTGGGGCGCGGCTGCGGGCACCACCGCTGAGCCGGTTGCGGCCGCGCCCGGGTTCTCACGACGAGGCGCTCCGCGCTCAGGTCACGAGCCCCCGGCGGTACGCGTAGACCACCGCCTGCACGCGGTCGCGCAGGTCGAGCTTGGTGAGGATGCGGGACACGTACGTCTTGACGGTCTCGTGGCTGATCACGAGCTCCGCCGCGATCTCGCCGTTGGACAGGCCCTCGGCGATGAGCCGCAGCACCTCGAGCTCGCGCGGGCTGAGCAGACCGTCGACCGGGGCCGCGTCGGGCGGGCTGATCCGGCTCGCGTACCGCCCGACGAGCTGCCGCGTCACCTCGGGCGCGAGCAGCGCGGCGCCCGAGGCGACCGTGCGGATGCCGGCGAGCAGCTGCCCAGCGGGGGCGTCCTTGAGCAGGAACCCGCTGGCGCCGGCCCGCAGCGCCTCGTACACGTACTCGTCGAGGTTGAACGTGGTGACGACGAGGACCTTGACGGGGTCGGCGACGCCCACGCCGGCGAGCAGCCGGGTCGCCTCGATGCCGTCGAGCACGGGCATCCGCACGTCCATCACGACGACGTCCGGGCACAACCGCCGCGCGAGGTCGACCGCCGCCCGGCCGTCGCCGCAGGCACCGACCACCTCGAGGTCCGGCTGTGCGTCGATGATCGTCGAGAACCCCGTGCGGATCAGGTCCTGGTCGTCGCAGACGAGGACCCGGGTCGGTGGGCTCACTGCCGCGCCCCCGACGGGATCCGCGCGTGGACCACGAAGGCGCCGCCCGGCTGCACGCCCGCGCTGAGGTCGCCGCCGAGCACGGCGACGCGTTCGCGCAGGCCGTCCAGACCTCGCCCGCTGCCTCCCTGCGCGATGCTGCGAGCACCGTCGGTGCCGGTGGCGGCCTCGGTGCTGACCTCGACGTCGACCGCGTCGTCGTCGTGCCGGACGCGCACGACGGTGCGGCTGCCGTGCGCGTGCTTGAGCGCGTTCGTCAAGGCCTCCTGGACGACCCGGTACGCGGCGACCTCGGCGCTGCCCGCCGTCCGCTCCGGGTTCCCGACGTGGTGGTACTCGACGGGCTGCCCGGCCTGACGGGTCTGCTCGACGAGCGCGCCGACCTCGCCGACCGTCGGGGTCCGCGCGCCGGAGCCGTGGGCCGGGTCGAGCACGTCGAGCAGGTGCCGCAGGTCGTCGATCGCGCGCCGGCCCGTGTCCGTGACGGCGGTCAGGGTCTGGTCGAGGCGCCCAGGGTCGGCGGTCAGGTACCGCGCCGCCTCGGCCTGGACCACCATCGCCGTCACGTGGTGGGTCACGACGTCGTGCAGCTCGCTCGCGATCCGCGTGCGCTCGGCGGCACGCGACGTCTCGGCGACGAGCGCGCGGTGCTCGGCCTCGGTGGCGCGGGTCCGCCGCAGCCACGCGCCCACAGCCCACGCGACGGCGAGGACCAGGTAGAACGTCACGAAGCCGGACGTGCCCTCCGCCGACCCCTGCCGGGCGAGCGCGACGGCCACCGCCACGTAGGCCGCGCTCGCAGCGACGACCGTCGCGACCCGGTGGCGGCCCAGGTAGGCGGCTGTGCTGAAGAGCGCGACCGGCAGGGCGACGCCCGCCGCCGAGTGGTAGCCGCGGAGCTGGTCGATCGCGAAGCCGAGCGACACGAACGCGAGGCAGACGGCAGGCCACCGGCGACGGACGGCGAGCGGGAGGGCCTGGAGGGCGACCGCGACGACGGCGAGCAGGTCCGTCGGTCGGTCCGGCAGGTCGCCGAGCTGCGTCCCCTGGTGCTGCACCGACGGGACCAGCGGTGCGACTGCGATCACCAGCGCGAGCGGGAGGTCCCGGACGACGACGTCGCACCGCTGCCAGGCGGCGCGCACCCGCCTCAGATCGACCACGGTCAGACCGTAGCGGTCTCGGAGGCCCGGACCTGGCGGCGAGGGCGTGCCACGAGACGGCCGCGCCGGTGGGCCAGGCGGAGGAACACGACAGTCATCGTCACGCCCGCGAGCACCGCCAGCAGGCTTGCCTCCGGGCCGAACTCGCCGCCGGACAGCAGCACCGACCCCGACGTCACGCCGTCGAGCAGCCCCGTCGACGTGCCCGCACCGGACACCTCGGCGCCGAAGACGCCGCCGAGCGCGAAGTTCCAGCCGACGTGCAGGCCGATCGGCAGCCACAGGGTGCGCGTCGCGGCGTACGCGGCGGCGAGCATGGCGCCGGCCTCGACGGCGATGGCGACCGCGCCCCAGAGCGTCGCGTTCGGGTTGACCAGGTGCATCGCGCCGAACAGGACGGCCGTGAACGCGAGCGCGACCCACGTCCCCGTGCGCTGCTCGACGATCCGGAACAGCACCCCGCGGAACAGCAGCTCCTCCGTGACACCGGCGGCGACCGCGAGCCCGAGGAGGCCCGCCGCGCCGGGCACCGACCCCCAGCCGTCGACCCGGTAGCCGCCGAGCACCGCCATCGCCGCGATCACGGTGGCCGACATCCCGACGCCGATCAGCAGGCCGCGCCCGAGAGCCCTGCCCGCTCCGGAGCGGCCGACCTCGACGGGTTCGCGATGCTCCGTCCGGCGGACCACCCATCTGTACGCGAGGAGCGCGAGCACACCGGTCGCGACGCCCGCGAGGAGCGCCATCCACCCGCTCCCCCCGGCTGCCCTCATGACCAGGCTCCCGACGAACGCGACGACGGCGACGGTCCCGAGCTGCTTCACCAGGCGCATGACATGTCCTTCCCGACGGCCGCAGCGGGGTGCCGCGGCTTCTCTCAGGACGCTAGGGATCGGGTCATGCCGGCCACGTCCCCGCACGGTGGGCACTTGGCCGTCGCTCTCATGGGGGACGCGTCGCGCGCGGGCGGGACGGGTCGCGGGCGACGCGCCCGGCGGGACCTCCCCCCGCCGGGCGCGTCGGTCGTGGGGTCAGTACCGCGTGTACTTGACCCAGTCGTACGTCGCGGTGCGCTGACCGGCGTACCTGAAGGGGCCGAGCCAGCTGTCGACGCCGGTCCCGGGCCAGAGGTTGAGCATGATGCGCTGCGGGTGGGTCGGCAGCGGTCCGCGCGAGCCGTTCTCCTGGTGCACGAGGCGGCCGTCGACGAACCAGTTGATGGTGCCCCGGTTCCACCACTCGATGGCGTAGCTGTGGTACCCGGCGGAGGCGTCGAAGCCGAGATCGATGAGGGTCTCGTGGCCGCCGACCCCGTTGGTGAAGTAGTTGGTCTGCATCTGCCGCGGGTTCTTGCCGAGGATCTCGACGTCGATCTCGTCCCACGGCTGGCCGTCGCTCGGCCCGGTGTAGGTGAAGAACGAGCTCACCGTGCCGGAGCCGCCCGACGCGGCCTTCATGCGCACCTCGTAGCGCCCGTACGAGAACAGGTCGTTGGTGCGGTACTCACCCGAGGCGTACGGCTTGCCGGAGCAGCCGCCGGGGCAGCTCGTGGTGTCGAGGTTGATGCCCATGACGCCGCCGTTGTGCCACACATGGTCGGCGCGCCAGCCGGCGTTGAACATGCCGCCGTTGCTCCACCCGTCGGCCTTGTGCCAACGGGCGGTGTCGAAGCGGTCGAGGTTGTCGACGAAGCTGCCGCCGATGGCGGCCTCGGCGGGTGGGACGAGGGCTGGTGCGGCGAACAGGCCGACCAGGAGGGCGCCGGCCAGGGACCAGCGGCGGAGCTGGTGGTGCGTCGTCGTCGATCGCATGCGTACCTCCATCGGTACTGGTGCTGCGCGCGCCGGCCGCAGCGTCGGTGCGGAGCCGTCGGGCCCCTCCCGGCCGGCCCGTACCGGCGTCGTCGCCGGTCCGGGTCGATCGGCTCGCGACGCGTCGTCGGGTCACGGCTGATGGACAGACTGGAAATCACTGGCAGCATCTGGAACCGCTTCCAGTTCGCCCATCGTCGCCCCTCGGCACGGGGCGCGTCAAGGCGCGCAGCACACGAAGTCACGCACCGTCGACAGGCCCGTCACGCTCGGCTAGACTCGCCGTGAGCAATTTGTTAGGACTCTTTTCAATCGCACTGCTCCCACGGTACGGCCGTCCCCCATCCGTCCGATCCGGCCATCTGCGCTGATGGCCGCGCCGCGCCACCGCACCACCGCCGTCGCCGTGACCGCGCGCCGCACCTGGTTCCGTCATGCCCAGGTGCCGCTCTCCCGTGCACTCCCCCAGCCCACGGAGGGTCCGCTATGACTCGCTCCACCCGAATGCTGGCCGCCGCGCTCGCGGTCGCCGTCACGTCCGGCCTCCTCGTCGCCGGCGGTCTGTCCGCCGCCAGCGCCGCCGACACCTGCGCCCCGAAGGCCCGTCCGACCGGCAAGGTCCTGCAGGGCTACTGGGAGAGCTGGGACAACTCCAGCGTCCACCCCGGCATGGGGTACATCCCGCTCGACGACACCCGGCAGGCGCAGCACGGCTACAACGTGCTCATGGCCGCCTTCCCGGTGATCCTGCCCGACGGCACCGTGAAGTGGGCCGACGGCATGGACTCCGGCGTCGACGTCCCGACACCCGCCCAGGTCTGCGCCGCGAAGGCCCAGGGCCAGGTGGTCCTGATGTCGATCGGTGGCGCCAACGCCAGCATCGACCTGTCGTCGTCCGCCGTCGCCGACCGCTTCGTCTCGACCATCGTGCCGATCCTCAAGGCGAACAACTTCGACGGCATCGACATCGACATCGAGGCCGGGCTCACCGGCTCCGGCAGCATCGGCACGCTGTCGACGTCGCAGGCGAACCTGATCCGGATCATCGACGGGATCCTCGCCCAGATGCCGGCCGGCTTCGGCCTGACGATGGCGCCCGAGACCGCGTACGTGACCGGCGGCTCGGTCGTCTACGGGTCCATCTGGGGCTCGTACCTGCCGATCATCAAGAAGTACGTCGACAACGGCCGCCTCTGGTGGCTGAACATGCAGTACTACAACGGCTCGATGTACGACTGCGTGGGCGGCTCGTACGCGGCCGGGACCGTGCAGGGCTTCGTCGCGCAGACCCGCTGCCTCGACGCCGGCCTCACCGTCCAGGGCACGACGATCCGGGTGCCGTACGACAAGCAGGTGCCCGGCCTGCCGGCCCAGCCCGGTGCCGGCGGCGGGTACATGTCGCCCGACCTCGTGCGGCAGGCGTGGTCGCAGCTCGGCGGCGCGCCCAAGGGGCTCATGACGTGGTCGATCAACTGGGACGGCTCGAAGGGCTGGACGTTCGGCGACAACGCGAAGGCCCTGCTCGGGACGACGTTCCCGACGACGACGCCGACGCCGACGCCCACGACCACCCCGACCCCCACGCCGACGCCGACCACCAGCCCGACGCCGACCCCCACGCCGACGACGCCGAGCGGCACGTGGGAGCCGTACACGGCGTACGCGGCCGGCGCCGTCGTCACCTACGACGGCAAGAGGTACACGTGCCGGCAGGCGCACACGTCGCTGCCGGGCTGGGAGCCGCCGAACGTCCTGGCGCTGTGGCTGCCGTCATGACCTGACCTGCCCCTCCAGGTCGGGCACCGGGCCCCCGCGCACACCTGCGTGGGGGCCCGGCGCCGTCAGGGACGGCCGTGCGGCCCGGGCGAAGCGCGCGGCCCAGTCATCGGCGAGCACGGCCAGCTCCGGCGGCGCGACGACGCTGAACTCGGCGCCCAGCGAGCCGAGGGCGAACAGCGGCCCCTCGAGCGCGTCGGTCTCCATCGTCAGCGTGCAGCGGTCAGGGCCGTCCGCTCGCACGTCGGCCCATCGCCCCACCCGCGCCCGCACGTCGTCGGCGGACGCCTCGACGACGACCTCCACGCTGTACCGACCCCCGTGCCCGTCGCCGAGCACGCGTGAGCGGACGAACGCGGCGACGTCGTCGAACGGCGGCCGCCGCGCAGCGAAGGGCGTGCCGGCGCCCGCGGCGGCGACGACCCGGTCGACGCGGAACGTCCGCCAGTCGTGCCGGTCGACGTCGTACGCGACGAGGTACCACCGGCGACCGAGCGCGACGAGCTGCGACGGCTCGACCAGCCGGGTCGACGGTGTCCCCGTCGCCGCGACGTACTCGAGGCGGACCCGTTCGCGGTCGCGGCAGCCGAGGGCGAGCGTCGACAGGACGGCGTGGTCGACGGGCGCGACGGCATCGGCGCTCCACGGTGCGGGCGTCGTCGACGTGCGGACGGCGTCCAGACGGGCGCGAAGCCGTCGCGGCATGGCCTGCACGACCTTGGACAGCGCACGCAGCCCGGCCTCACCGCCCTCGCCGGTGGACACGAGCGACTGGATGGCGACCGCGAGCGCCATCGCCTCGTCGTCGTCGACCACGAGCGGCGGCAGCGACGCCCCGGCCGCGAGCGCGTAGCCGCCGTCGACGCCGGGCTGCGAGTCGACCGGGTACCCGAGCTCGCGCAGCCGGTCGACGTCGCGGCGCAGCGTGCGCGGCGAGACGCCCAGCTCGTCGGCGAGCACGGGACCCGGCCAGAAGCGCCGGGCCTGCAGCAACGACAGGAGCCGCAGGGTGCGGGAGCTCGTGTTCGCCATCCGCCCATCATCGCGGTCAGGAACTGACCGCGATGGTTCCTAGCGTCGTCCTTGTCAGCACACCCGGCGCAGGAGGACACACGATGAGCATCACGACGACCACGCACCTGAACTTCCGCGGCGACGCACGCGCCGCCCTCGAGCTGTACCGGGAGGTGTTCGGCGGCGAGCTCGCCCTCGTCACCTACCGGGACGCGCACGCCGTGCACGACCCGTCGGACGCCGACCACGTCATGTGGGGCGAGGTCCGGTCCGGCCACGGGTTCCACGTCATGGCGTACGACGTGCCCACCCACCTGCCGTACGACGCGGGCGTGAACCCCGTGTTCGTGTCGGTGCGCGGCACCGACCCCGACGAGATCACCGCCCGCTGGAAGGGCCTGTCCGCGGGCGCCACGGTCGTGCAGGACCTCGCCCCCGCGGGGTGGTCGCCCCTGTACGGGATGCTCCGCGACCGGTTCGGCGTCGTCTGGGTGCTCGACGTCGTCGCGTCGTAGCCCTGGGCAACGCTCGGAATGCGCGACCTGGACGCCCGACCTACCGTGGAAAAGGTCAGTCAGTTGGTCCCGACGGAAGGAGAACGAACATGCCGACGATCGAGCAGACGATCGACATCGACGTCCCCATCAGCACCGCCTACGACCAGTGGACGCAGTTCGAGGAGTTCCCGCAGTTCATGGGCGGGGTCGAGGAGGTCCGCCAGCTCGACGACACGCTGACGCACTGGCGGACGAAGATCGGCGGCGTCGAGCGGGAGTTCGACGCGCAGATCGTCGACCAGCGGCCCGACCAGCACATCGCGTGGCGCAGCATCGACGGCACGACGCACGAGGGCGCGGTGACGTTCGAGCCACTCGGCGCGGCCAGCACCCGCCTGCACGTCACGACGCGCTGGGAGCCCGAGAACCTCACGGAGAAGGCCGGTGCCCTCGTCGGCGCCGACGACCTCCAGGTGAAGGCGGACCTCAAGCGGTTCAAGGAGTTCATCGAGCACCGCGGCACCGATACCGGTGGGTGGCGCGGCGAGGTCTGACGGCCGCACGAGCACGACGACGCCCGGCTCACCCCTCGGGGTGGCCGGGCGTCGTCGCGTCACGGCGCGACCGCGATGGTCGTGCGCACGGCCGTCACGGTGGGCCGGCCCGGCACGGAGGAGAAGCCGAACCGCACCGGGAGGACGTGCGGCAGCAGGTCCCCGCACGGCACGCCGCCCCACGTCGCGTCGAGCGCGACGACGTGGTGCTGGCCGGACGCGGCGTACCACTCGCGCCGTCCGGCGCCCGCGCTCCCGACGGTCCGCACACCGGGGAGCACGAGCCGGGCGACGGGGTCTGCGGCCGTCGCGAACAGGCGCGAACGCGCGAGCGGTCGAGGCAGTGCGGCGAGCAGCCGGCCGAGGGGCGTGGGACCGCCGAGCGTGACGGTCGCCCCGAGGGGCCCGGCGTCGACGTGCCACCGACGGGCCGCCGCGTCGCACGTCACGCGGACCGGCGTGACGACCACCTCGTCGAAGACGTACGTCGCCGCGACCTCGTCGGCGACCGACCTGGTGGGGGCCAGCAGCGTCCGGTGCCCGTGCGCGTCCTCGGTCATCACGTCCGCGAACCGCCCGTGCGGCGAGCGCAGCCACCGCCCGACGACGACCCGCCGCCCGTCCGCGGCCGAGACGCCGAGGATGTGTCCGTGGTAGCGGTCCAGCACCCGCCCAGTGTCGGGGGCGGCCCGGCGGGGTGCAGCGCGGGCGCCGCTCGGACAGGATGCGGGCATGCCGACGGGCCGCCTCACCTACGACGACGAGCTGCGGGAGCTCGGCGCGGCGCTGCGACGGGAGTGGGGCGTCCGGCAGGACGACCGCGTCCTCGACGTCGGGTGCGGGACGGGAGCGACGACCCGCGACGCCGCCCGGGAGGCGTCGGCCGGCAGCGCGACCGGGGTCGACCTGTCGGCCGACGCGATCGAGCGGGCGCGCGCCCTCGCCCGGGCCGACGGCCCCGGCAACGTCGACTTCGTGTGCGCGGACGCCGCGATGCACGTGTTCC
>NZ_JAGIBD010000035.1:0-34073 GCF_017744555.1 Cellulomonas sp.
GCGTCGGCGTCCCATCGAGCCAGTATCGCGGCGGGCGGCCCGCGGCGCGGGGACCGCCGGCCGGGCGGCGCCGGTGCCGTCGGCGGCCCCTGGACCGGCGACGCGGACGAAAGCGGGCGTGCGCCTGTCGTCTCGCGCATGCTGGTCCAGGTGGTGCGGTGGTTCGCGCCGCTCGGACGACGGGAGGCGCGCATGGCGACCAGCGCCGGCCTGCTGCTCTACCGCCGCGGACCCGGCGGTGTGGAGGTGCTGCTCGGGCACATGGGCGGACCGTTCTGGGCCCGCAAGCACGAGGGCGCGTGGTCGATCCCGAAGGGCCTGCCCGAGGCGGACGAGCCGCTGCACGACGCCGCCGTCCGCGAGTTCACCGAAGAGCTCGGCGCCCCGCCGCCGCCCGCGCTGGTCGACGACCTGGAGCTCGGTCAGGTGAAGCAGAGCGGCGGGAAGACCGTGGTCGCGTGGGCGCGGGAAGGCGACCTCGACGTGGAGCAGGTCTCCAGCAACCTGGTCGAGGTCGAGTGGCCGCCCCGGTCGGGCCGCACGCAGCTGGTCCCGGAGATCGACCGGGCGGCGTGGTTCGCGCCCGACGAGGCTCGCCGGGTCGTGGTCAAGGCCCAGGCCGAGCTCGTCGAGCGGCTGGCCGCGATGCTCGACGGCCTCCCCCGGTGACGCACGGCGAGCCGGAGGGCTCCCGCGCAGGCGGACTGGGAGCCGCGCAGCTCGGCGGGGGCGAGCACACCGGCGGGACGTTGCGCGAGGCCGTCCCCGGCCTCGCGGCGCTGACCGCCGCCACGTTCGTCGCGATCACCACCGAGGCGCTCCCCGTCGGCCTCCTGCCGCAGATCAGTGCCACGTTCGACGTCCCGGAGTCCACCACCGGCCTGCTCGTCACCGTGTACGCGGTGATGGTCGCCGCACTGGCCGTCCCGCTGACCGTGCTGACCCGGCACCTGCCCCGCAAGGGCCTGCTCGTCGGGACGCTCGTCGTGTTCACCGCCGGCACCGCGCTCACGGCCGTCGCGCCGACGTTCGCCGTCGTGGTCGTCGGGCGGGCTCTCGGCGGTCTCGCGCACGCGCTGTTCTTCTCGTTGAGCATCGCTTACGCGTCGCGGCTGGTGAGGCCTGAGTTCGTCGGGCGGGCGATGTCGTTCGCGGCGTCGGGTGTGTCGGTCGGCTTCGTCCTCGGCGTCCCTGCGCTCACGGCGCTGGGCGCCGCCGCCGGGTGGCGGGTCGCATTCGTCGTGCTCACGGGCCTCAGCGTGCTCGCCGTCGGGCTGGTGCTGCTCCTGCTGCGCCCCGTCGCCGCCGTGGACCCCGCGCCGCCCGAGTCCAGCGGCGACCTGCGGACGCGCCGTCGCCGGCTCGCGATCGTCACGACCGCGAACATGGTGACGTTCCTCGCGCACTTCACGGTCTACACGTACGTCGCGGTGCTGCTGCTCGCGGCCGGCGCCACCCCGACCGCGATCGGCCCGGTGCTCCTGGTCCTCGGGGCCGTCGGGCTGCTGGGCCTGTGGTTCGCGGGCGCGACCCTCGACCGGCGCCCCCGGCTGTCCGCGCTGGCCACGCTCGGGGCGATGGCCGTCGGGCTGCTGCTCGTCGGGCTCGTGTTCCCCGCCTCCGTGCCGGTCGTCGCGGGTGCTGCTCTGTGGACCGCGGGCTACGGGGCCGTGCCGTCCGTGACCCAGGCGGCGGCGCTCCGCACGCACGCGGTCTCGTCCGACGTGGCGGGCGCGCTCGTGAACGCGACGAGCAACGTGGGCATCGCCGGGGGCGCGGCGCTCGGGTCGCTCGTGCTGCGGTCGGGGGAGGTCGGGGTGCTGCCGTTCGTCGGGGCGGGCATCGTGGCCGTGGCGCTGGTCGTCGTGCTGGTCGCGCGCAGGGCGTTCCCAGCCCGGCCCTGACGTCCCGACGGGCGCTCAGCGGCTCGTGACCTCCACCCGACCGACGGCCCCGCGCTCCGCGTCCGACATCGCGTGCGTCACGAACGCGTACGTGCCCGCCTCGGGGAACGTGAGCTCGACGAACCCGCCCTGCGCGGGCGCGAGGTCGAGCACCTGCGCGCCGCCCGTGCCCGTCGAGCCGCCGTCGCGCAGCACCCAGTCGCCCTCGCGGTAGACCGTGTCGAACTGGCCGCCGACCACGTGGAACGCGCTCGGCCGGTTCGGCCCGGCGTCGAGCACCCAGAACCGCACGCGCTCCCCCGCCACGGCCGTGAGCGGCCGGTCGCGGTACTGGTTCGCGTACCCGTTGAACACCACGAGGTCGGGCGTCCCGGCGGCGATCTTCGCGGCGTCCGCGACGTCGCCCTGCGCGCCGAGGTAGAGCTCGGACTGCACGACGACGTACTCGCGGTCGACGGCGAGAAGGCCCGGCGGGTCGACGACGACCGCGCCGACCATGCCGTTCGCGATGTGCATCGACATCGGCATCGTCGAGCAGTGGTACATCCAGATGCCCGAGCGCGTCGCCGTGAAGCCGTACGTCAGCGACTCGCCCGGCTGGATCGTGCGCATCACGTCGTCGGGGGCGAGCGCGCCCGCGTGGAAGTCGACCGAGTGCCCGATCGAGCCGTCGTTGACGAGCGTGATCTCGAACCGGTCGCCGACCCGGCCGTGCAGCACCGGGCCGGGGGCCTGGCCGCCGAACGTCCAGAGCGTCTGTGTGACGCCTGGGGCGACCTCACGGACGACCTCCTGGACCGTCAACGTGACCCGGTGGGTGGTCGGGCCCGCGGGGGCGAGGGTCGCGTCGTACGGCCGGAACGACGCGTCCGGGGTCGCCATGAGGTCGAGGTCGTCTGCGGCGTCGCCCGTGGGCTCGTCCCCGGTCATCGCACCCATGTCGTGGCCGGCGTGCTCGCTCGGTGCAGCGGTCGTGGTGGCCGCCGCGACCGGCGCGCCGACCGCGACGATCTGCAGCGTCATGCCCATCTGGCGGTGCCCGGCGATCGGGCACCAGCCGTCGAGGTCGGACCCGACGACCCCCACGTCGACCGTGCCCGCGGCCCCGGGTGCGAGCCGTCCCGAGCGCGCGCCGGTCTCGACGACGAGCTCGTGCACGTCCCCGTCCTCGTTGGTCACGTCCAGCACCAGGCGGTCGCCGACCGGGACCTCGACGGTCGACGGGCTGAACCGCATGTCGAGCGCACGCACCGCGACGGCCGTGGTGTGCCCGGTCGGCGCGACGGGCTCCTGGACGGTAGCGGCGCCGATGCCGGCGGCCGCGGGGTCGACGGCGACGCCGAGCGCGACGGCCATCGCGAGGACCCCGGTCGCGACGACCGCGGCTCCGCTGCGTGACGGGGTCGGGGTCGACGGGCCGGCGGTCGCACCGCCGGGCGCCGGGACGCCACCGGTCGGCGGCACGGCGGCGGGGCGCAGCGCCGCGTGCACCGCACGCCCCGCGAGCACGAGGAACGCCACGAGCGCCCCGAGCACGACCATCGACGTCAGCACTCGGACCGCGCTCGGCACGGGCAGCGCGAACAGCACGAGGCCGCCGTTCACGAGGACCACCCGCACGAGCGCCCCGCGGTCCAGCTCGGCCGACGTGCGCCGCGCCACGGACGGTCCCCCGCCGAGCACCACGGGCAGCAGGTACGACAGCGACCCGACGAGCACCTGTGCCGCGAACCCGACGGCGAACGGGGCGACGAGCACGTGCAGCCGGTCGGCCGCCTCGACCCAGCCGGGCGCGGCGACGACGACCGCACCGAACCGGATCGTGCACACCACGAGCCACGCGACGGCTGCCGCGAGGCTCCACCCGGCGTACGTCCTCGGCGCCGCGGTCCGGGCCTGAGCGACCATCACGACCCCACCGAGCACGGTTCCGCCGACGACGACGAGCGCACCGAGGCCGACGACCGGCCGCCACCCGGTCCCGGCGCCGAGCGCCACGAGCAGCAGCCCGCCGAGCAGCACGGGCAGCGCTCGACGGCTGGCGCGCTCGTGCTCGGGCTCGATCCGCGCGTGCAGCACGGTCGGCCACAGCACGACGAGCGTGCCGAGCACGGTCAGCCCGACCCAGCCGAGCAGCGCGAGCGCGACGTGCGCGACGTAGAGGCGACCGTGCAGGCCGTCGGACACGTGCCCGCGCGCCATCGCGACGCCGCACGCCACCGCGACCGGCAGCACCAGACCGGCCGCGACGTAGTACCGGGCGGCGTGCCCGAACCGGGACGGGAGCGCGGACCTCGACTGCACCGCGATCGTGACGACCTGCGCGAGCGCGGCGCCCGCGACGAGCACGCCACCGACGACGACGGGCCACGTGAGCGACGCGGCGATACCCGCGAGCACGGCGAGCGCGCCGACCGTGTGGGCCGCGAGCCGCACCGTCAGGCCGGCGCGCCCGCCCGGGGCAGGGTGCCGCAGCAGGGTGTCCGCGAAGTGCTGGCTCCACACGAGGATCGCGGTGCTGACCGCGCCGAGCAGCAGCAGGTGGACCATCATCCAGGTCGCCGCCGGTACCGCCCGGTGCCCGAGGGCGAGCGCCGCCGCCGCCACGAGCCACGCGACCACCAGGGCGTTCGCCCGCAGGTGCCACGACGCCCGGCTCATCGCGCGACCACGCTCAGGGACATCGGGGCCGACGTCGCGGCGGGTGCGTCCGTCGGCGGTGCGGGGCTCGCCCGCGCGTCATCGAGCACGGCAGTCGCCGGCACGTCGTCCGGCCCGTCGTCGGGCTCGTCCTCCGCCCGCCGACGTCCCGCGTCGCGCGCGGGCGGCCCGACGGCGACGCTCCACGCCGCCGTCCCGAGGAACATCAGCACCGCGACGACGTTCGCGACGCCCCCGACGCGCACCGCCGTGACGCTCCCCCACGCGTCCCCGGCGAGCAGCCGGAACGCGAGAGACACGTGCAGCAGCGCGAGCGGCACGAGCATCACGGGCCGGTACGGCAGCGGCCGGCGCAGCACCGCGGGCAGGATCACGGGGGCGTGCGCGATGACCATCGACATCACGAACCCGAGGAACACCGCGTGCAGCACGGCGTCGTACGCGGGCCCGTCGGTCACGGCCCCGGCCAGCAGCCAGAGCGACCCGGCGACGGCCAGCCACGCGAACCCGGCGAGCATCGCGAGCGCCATGAACCGCGGGAGCCCGGTGCTGCGGACGGTCCGGCGGGCGACGTCGTGCCGGGCGAGCAGCGCGGCCTGCGCGACGAGCGCGACACCGAGCAGGGCACCGCCCGCGACCGGGTGCAGCAGCGCGACCGCGGCGCCCATGACCAGCAGCAGCGTCGCGACGACGAGCGCGGCACGCACGGCGACGGGCGGCGGCGCGAACCGCATGAGCTCGAGCCGCTCACCCACGACGGTGAGGACGAGGAACGCGACGAACCACGGCGTGACGACCGGCACCGGCACCCCGGCGAGGAGCAGCAGCGCGGACCCGGCGGCCGCGAGCGCGCCAGCCCCCTGGACGGCGACCGCGGACACGGGCTGCCGCCGCCACACGAGCAGGTAGATCCCGACGAGCGCGAGCGTCCCGGCGAGGTGCAGCGCGCGCCCGACGACCGTCGGCCAGGCCGGCAGCAGCGCGAGCGACCCGGCGGCGAGCAGCACCGGCGACGCGAACGCGAGCGTCCGACGCACGGCGACGGCCCGTTCCAGCGCGACGAGCGTCCCGACGACGCCGAGCACCATGAGCTGGCCGTGCACGTCGCCGAGCCGGTCGGCCCGGATCGGCGCAGGCACGCCGAGCAGCACGAGCGCGCCGTCGAGCCCGGCCAGCAGGGCCAGCCCGGCGGGCACGAGGAGCACCACGCGCAGGGGTGGGCGGGTGGTGCCGCGACGGTTTTCCACGGGCTCGACGCTAGTTATCCACGGTGCGTCGGCCTGGGACGGAGGTCCCGGTGATCGGGACCTCCGTCCCACGCCGGACCCCCGGGGCACCGGCCGATACTGCTCGTATGTCCGTCCGCCGCACCCAGGCCGCGCGCACTCTCGCGTCCGGCAGCCGCGTGGACCTGCTGCACCTGCTGCAGGACGGAGCCGAGCACACGATCGGCGAGCTCGCGGTCGCGACCGGGCTGCACGAGAACACCACCCGCGAGCACCTGCAGCGGCTCGTCGCGGACGGGTTCGCGCAGCGGGCGCCCGAGCGGCGGTCCGTCCGGGGCCGTCCGCGCATGGTCTACCGGGCGGTGTCGGCCGACGACCTGCGCAGCGACCCGCACGCGCAGCGCCGGATCGAGGAGTCGATCGCGCGCGTCGCCCTCACGCGCGTGCTGCTGGAGGGCTACGGCCGATCGGTCGGCTCGCCGACGCAGGCCGCGCAGGCCGCCGGACGGGCGATGCTGGACGACCCGACGATCGGCGGCCACGGACTCGGTCCCGTCCCCACGCCCCCTGACGCCACCCCGTCCGCCGACCGGCAGCTCGACGCGCTCGAGGGGCACCTCGAGCGGCTCGGCTTCGACCCCGAGCTCGACCGCGACGAGCTGGCGTTCCACCTGTACCGGTGCCCGTTCAAGGACCTCGCGCAGGCGCGCCCCGAGGTGGTCTGCAACGTGCACCTGGGCCTCGCGCAGGGAGTGCTCGACGCCGTCCCGGGTCCGGTCGCGGCACACAAGCTGCTGCCGTTCGTCGGCCCGGACCACTGCGTCCTGCAGCTCGTCAGGGCCGGCCAGGGACCCGCCGCCGACCCGCTCTGAGCCGGGCGGGTTTTCCACGGCACTTTCGCGAGCACCTCACCCGGCCCCGCGGTCATCCTCGGCCTGAGCCCGAAGACGGGCCCACGGAACGGAGGACCGCGGGAGGTCCCGATGTCGACGCTGACCCTGCTGCGCAAGCCGCCCCTCACGGGCTGGGACCCGGAGAACGACGCCACCTGGGACAAGCGCCTGGCGTGGCGGACCCTCGCGATCACCACGTACAACCTGATGCTCGCGTTCTGCGTCTGGTACCTGGTGAGCGCGATCGCGCCCCGCCTCAACGACATCGGGTACGACCTGTCGAAGGGCCAGCTGTACTGGCTCGCGGCGATCCCGGGACTCGCGGGCGGCATCGGCCGGCTGATCTACATGTTCCTGCCGCCGATCGTCGGCACCCGCACGCTCGTCGGCGGCACGGCGACCCTGATGGTCCTGCCGATGGCCGGCTGGGTGCTCGCGGTCCGCGACCCGTCCACGCCGTACACGATGCTGCTGCTCCTCGCGGCGGCGGGCGGCATCGGCGGCGGCGCGTTCGCGGGCTTCATGCCGTCGACCAGCTACTTCTTCCCCAAGCGCATGGCCGGCACCGCGCTCGGCCTGCAGGCGGGGATCGGCAACTTCGGCGTGAGCCTCATCCAGTTCCTGGTGCCGTGGGTCGTCGGGTTCGGCCTGCTCGGCACCGCGGCGCTGTCGCCGCAGGTCAAGGCTGACGGGTCCGAGATCTACCTGCACAACGCGGGCCTCGTGCTCATCCCGTGGGTGGTGCTCGGCGCGATCCTCGCGGCCGTCGGGCTGCGCCGCATCCCGCTCAAGGCGAACTTCCGCGAGCAGCTCGACATCTTCGGCGAGAAGCACACCTGGTACATGACGGCGGTCTACGTCATGACGTTCGGCGCGTTCTCGGGCTTCGCCGCCCAGTTCGGCCTGCTCATCAAGAACATGTACGACGGCATGGAGGGCGCGCCCGACCCGCTGAAGTACATCTTCCTGGGGCCGCTGCTCGGCTCGATCACACGCGCCGCGTGGGGCCCGCTGTGCGACAAGCTCGGCGGCGCGATCTGGACCCTGGTCTCCGGCATCGGGATGACGGCCGCGACGGTGTTCACGGTGTTCTTCCTCGACCCGACGGACACCAGCACGTTCGGCCTGTTCCTCGGCGGGATGCTCGCGATCTTCACGTTCGCCGGCATCGGCAACGCGGGCACGTTCAAGCAGATGCCGATGATCTTCGACCGCCGCCGGGCCGGGGGCGTCATCGGGTTCACGTCGGCCATCGCGGCGTTCGGCCCGTTCCTCGTGGGCATCGGCCTGTCGCTCGTCGCCCCGCAGGCGTTCTTCGTCGGCGCGGCCGTGTACTTCGCGCTCTGCACGGCGCTCGTCTGGCGCCAGTACGCCCGCCCCGGCGCGCCCCGCCCCAGCTGATCCCGTCCGGGCCGGCGCTCGCCCCGGCCCGGGCCTGCTGGATCCGCTCGACGACCACCCCTCGGAGGAGGCAGCCGTGAACCCGTCCCCCACCGGCACCGACAACGCCGCGATCGACGCGCTCCTGAGCCTCGGGTCGCACCTGCGACCGGGCACGATGTCGGCCGACAAGCGGGCGCTGTTCCTCGACGGCGGCCGGCAGGGCGACGCGTTCTACCGGGACCGCTGGTCGCACGACAAGGTGGTCCGCTCGACGCACGGCGTGAACTGCACGGGGTCCTGCTCGTGGAAGGTGTACGTCAAGGACGGCATCATCACGTGGGAGACGCAGCAGACCGACTACCCGTCGGTCGGGCCCGACTCCCCCGAGTACGAGCCCCGCGGCTGCCCGCGCGGCGCGGCGTTCTCCTGGTACACGTACTCGCCGACGCGCGTGCGCTACCCGTACGTGCGCGGTGCGCTGCTGCGGGCGTACCGCGCGGCCAAGGAGCGCACGGGCGACCCGGTGCTCGCCTGGGCCGAGGTGACCGGCGACCCCGAGACGGCCCGGTCGTACAAGTCGGCGCGCGGCAAGGGCGGGCTGGTCCGGGCGTCGTGGGACGAGGCGGCCGAGATCGTCGCGGCCGCGCACGTGCACACGATCAAGACGTACGGCCCCGACCGCGTCGCGGGCTTCTCGCCGATCCCGGCGATGTCGATGGTGTCGCACGGCTCGGGCGCGCGGTTCGTCACGATGCTCGGCGGCACGATGCTGTCGTTCTACGACTGGTACGCGGACCTGCCGGTCGCCTCCCCGCAGGTGTTCGGCGACCAGACGGACGTGCCCGAGTCGGCGGACTGGTGGAACGCGAGCTACCTCATGATGTGGGGCTCGAACGTGCCGGTCACGCGCACGCCCGACGCGCACTTCATGACGGAGGCCCGCTACCGCGGCCAGAAGGTCGTGACGGTCTCGCCCGACTACGCGGACAACACGAAGTTCGCGGACGAGTGGCTCGCACCGCACCCGGGCACGGACGGCGCGCTCGCGACGGCGATGGGCCACGTGGTGCTGCGCGAGTTCCTCGTCGAGCGGCGCACGCAGCGGTTCGTCGACTACCTGACGCGGTACACCGACGCGCCGCACCTCGTCACGCTGCGACGCCGCGGCGACGCCTGGGTGCCGGACAAGTTCCTCACGGCCGACCAGCTCGACGGGCCGGTCGCGGGGCCCGACGGGACGCCGCGTGAGTCGCACTCGCGCGACGCCGCGTTCATGACCGTGGTCCTCGACGCCGACGGGTCGCCGCGCGTGCCGAACGGAACGCTCGGCCACCGTTTCGACCCAGCGCAGGCGGGGTCGTGGAACCTCGACCTGGGTTCGATCGAGCCCGTGATGTCCGTCGCGGACCTCGCGACCCACGACGGCGATGCTGTCGCGATCGACCTGCCGCGGTTCGACGTCACCGGCAGCGAGCACACCGGCGGTGCGGGCGTGGTCCGCCGCGGCGTCCCGGTGACCCGCATCGGCGACGCCGTCGTCACGACGGTCTTCGACCTGCTGCTCGCCCAGTACGGCGTGGGGCGCGACGGCCTGCCCGGCACGTGGCCGACGGGCTACGACGACCCGACGACCCCCGGCACGCCCGCGTGGCAGGAGGAGATCACGGGCGTCCCCGCCGCCGCTGCGGAGCGGATCGGCCGGGAGTTCGCGCAGAACGCCGAGGACTCGAACGGCCGCTCGATGATCCTCATGGGCGCCGGGACCAACCACTGGTTCCACTCGGACACGATCTACCGCACGTTCCTCGCGCTCGTCACGATGACGGGCTGCCAGGGCGTCAACGGCGGCGGGTGGGCGCACTACGTCGGCCAGGAGAAGTGCCGGCCCGTGACCGGCTGGGCGCAGTACGCGTTCGGCCTCGACTGGGTGCGGCCGCCGCGGCAGATGATCGGCACGGCGTTCTGGTACCTCGCGACCGACCAGTGGCGGTACGACGGGCTGCCCGCCGACGCGCTCGCCTCCCCGCTGGCAGAGGGCCGCTTCGCGGGCCGGACGACCGCCGACTGCCTCGTCGAGTCGGCGAGACGCGGGTGGATGCCGTCGTACCCGACGTTCGACCGCAATCCGCTCGACCTGGTCGACGAGGCGCGCGCGGCCGGTGTCGAGCCCGCGCAGTACGTCGTCGACGAGCTGCGTGAGGGTCGGCTCGGTTTCGCGTGCGAGGACCCCGACGACCCGGCCAACTTCCCGCGCGTGCTCACCGTGTGGCGGGCCAACCTGCTGGGCTCGTCGGGCAAGGGCAACGAGTACTTCCTGCGCCACCTGCTCGGCACGGATGCGGCCGTCATGGCCGAGGAGTCGGGCCCGAACCGCCGCCCTGCGAGCATCGCCTGGCACGGCGAGGCACCCCGCGGCAAGCTCGACCTGCTCGTCACGAGCGACTTCCGGATGACGTCGACCACGCTGTTCTCCGACGTCGTGCTGCCCGCGGCCACCTGGTACGAGAAGCACGACCTGTCCACCACGGACATGCACCCGTTCGTGCACTCGTTCAACCCGGCCATCGCGCCGCCGTGGCAGACCCGCACGGACTTCGACATCTTCGTCACGCTCGCCCGCGCCGTCTCGCGGCTGTCCGAGGGCCATCTCGGGACGCGCGAGGACCTCGTCGCGGTCCCGCTGCTGCACGACACGCCCGACGAGCTCGCGACCCCGCACGGCACGGTGCGCGACGTCGACGACCTGGTCCCGGGCGTGACGATGCCAAAGCTCGTCGTCGTCGAGCGGGACTACACCGCGCTGGCCGACCGGTTCACGTCGCTCGGCCCGCTCACCGCGAAGGTCGGCATGGTCACCAAGGGCGTGACGTTCATGCCCGACCAGGAGGTCGCCGAGCTCGGCCGCCTCAACGGGACGACTCCGTCCGGTCCTGCCGCCGGGCGGCCCCGCCTCACGACCGCGCAGCACGTGTGCGAGACGATCCTCGCCCTGTCGGGCACCACGAACGGACGTCTCGCGGTCCAGGGCTTCGAGCACGTCGAGCGACAGAGCGGCACCGAGCTCGCCTGGCTGGCGCGCGAGCACGAGGGCAAGCGCATCACGTTCCCCGACGTGCAGGCCCGGCCCGTCCCGGTCGTCACGTCGCCCGAGTGGTCGGGGTCGGAGCACGGCGGCCGCCGGTACACGGCGTTCGCCATCAACGTCGAGCAGCTCAAGCCGTGGCACACGCTCACCGGCCGGCAGCACTTCTTCCTCGACCACGACTGGATGAGCGAGCTCGGCGAGAACCTGCCCGTCTACCGGCCGCCGCTCGACCTGGGCCGCCTCTTCGGCGACCGCACGCCGGGCGTGACCGGCCCGTCGGGCGCCCCCGGTTCCGAGGGCCACGCCGAGGTCACCGTCCGCTACCTGACGCCGCACTCCAAGTGGTCGATCCACTCCGAGTACCAGGACAACCTGTTCATGCTGTCGCTCTCGCGCGGCGGCCCGACGATCTGGATGTCGCCGCAGGACGCCGACACCATCGGCGTCCGGGACAACGAGTGGATCGAGGCGTACAACCGCAACGGCGTCGTCGTCGCCCGCGCGATCGTCAGCCACCGCATGCCCGCCGGCACGGTCTTCATGTACCACGCGAAGGACCGCACGGTGGACGTCCCCCGCTCGGAGACGTCAGGCCTGCGCGGCGGCATCCACAACTCGCTCACGCGCGTGCTGCTCAAGCCGTCGCACCTGGTCGGCGGGTACGCGCAGCTCTCGTTCGCCTTCAACTACCTCGGCCCGACGGGCAACCAGCGCGACGAGGTCACGACCATCCGACGTCGGTCGCAAGACGTCACGTACTGACGCGGAGGGAGAGTCGCATGAAGGTCATGGCACAGATGGCGATGGTGATGAACCTCGACAAGTGCATCGGCTGCCACACCTGCTCGGTCACGTGCAAGCAGGCGTGGACGAACCGCACGGGCGTCGAGTACGTCTGGTTCAACAACGTCGAGACGCGGCCCGGGGTGGGGTACCCGCGCACGTACGAGGACCAGGAGAAGTGGGGCGGCGGCTGGGTCCGCAACAAGCGCGGGCGCCTTCGTCTGAGGTCCGGGGGCCGGTTCACCAAGCTGTCGCACATCTTCTCGAACCCGAGGCTGCCGGAGATCCGCGACTACTACGAGCCCTGGACGTACGAGTACGACACCCTGCTGTCCGCGCCGCAGGGCGAGCACACGCCCGTCGCCCGGCCGATGTCCCTGCTCACGGGCAAGGCCATGCAGATCCACTGGTCGGCGAACTGGGACGACAACCTGGGCGGCTCGACCGAGACCATGGCGCAGGACCCCGTCCTGCAGCAGATGAGCGAGCAGGTGACCGCCGAGCTCGAGCAGGCGTTCATGTTCTACCTGCCGCGCATCTGCGAGCACTGCCTCAACCCGTCGTGCGTCGCGTCGTGCCCGTCGGGCGCGATGTACAAGCGGGCCGAGGACGGCATCGTGCTCGTCGACCAGGACCAGTGCCGCGGCTGGCGCATGTGCGTGTCGGGTTGCCCGTACAAGAAGGTCTACTTCAACCACAAGACCGGCAAGGCCGAGAAGTGCACGATGTGCTACCCGCGCCTCGAGGTCGGCCTGCCGACGGTGTGCTCGGAGACCTGCGTCGGCCGCCTGCGGTACCTCGGGCTCGTGCTGTACGACGCCGACCGCGTGCTGGAGGCCGCGTCCGTCGAGGACCCCGCCGAGCTGCTCGACGCGCAGCGGTCCGTGCTGCTCGACCCGCATGACCCGGCCGTGGTGGCCGCCGCGGAGGCCGAGGGCATCCCGCACGACTGGGTGCTCGCCGCGCAGCGGTCGCCGATCTGGGCGCTCATCTCGACGTACCAGGTGGCCCTGCCGCTGCACCCCGAGTACCGGACCATGCCGATGGTCTGGTACATCCCGCCGCTGTCCCCCGTGGTCGACGTGGTCACCGGGTCGGGCAACGACGGCGAGGACGCCCGGACGCTGTTCGCGGCGATCGACCGGCTGCGCATCCCTGTCGAGTACCTCGCGGGGCTGTTCACCGCGGGCGACACCGCCCCCGTCACGGCCGTGCTGCAGAGGCTCGCCGCGATGCGGGCGCACATGCGCAACGTCAACCTCGGCACCGACCAGGACCCGCGCATCGCGCAGGCCGTCGGCATGACGGCCGACGAGCTCGAGGCCATGTACCGGCTGCTCGCGATCGCCAAGTACGAGGACCGGTACGTCATCCCGCCCGCGCACGCCGAGTCGGCCCGCGCGCTGGAGGAGACGGCGACCGGGTGCTCCCTCGACGTCGACGGCGGGCCGGGCATGGGCGGCGCGGGCCGGTTCGGCTCCTCGTCGGGCCGTCCGGTGCGTGCCGCCGTCGAGACGTTCCACGCGCTGCGCAACCGGCAGACGGCCGACCGGCCCGCCGGCGCGTCGCAGCCCGCGCGCGTCAACCTGCTCAACTGGGACGGCAACGGCGCCCCTCCGGGGATGTTCCCGCCGGAGAAGGGCGAACCGGGGTACGGCGACGGACCGGAGCGGCGCCCGTGAGCCGCCGCGCCGGCACCGGCCGCCCGCCGTCGTTGCCGTTCCTCGACCCGGTCGACACCCACCCGGGAGAGCGCGTCGTCGCGCACATGGCCGCGTCGCTGCTGCTCGACTACCCGACGCCCGAGCTGCGTGCGCGGCACGGCCTGCTGCGGGACTCGACGGCGATCCTGCCGCGGGCGGTCGCGGGCGCGTTCGCCGCGTTCCTCGACGCCGCCGACGCGCTCGACCTCGACACCCAGCAGGTGCACTACGTCGAGACGTTCGACCAGCGCCGCCGCTGCGCGCTCTACCTGACGTACTACGCGGCGGGCGACACCCGGCGGCGCGGCATGGCCCTCGTGACGTTCGTCGAGGCCTACCGGGCGTGCGGGTGGGAGCCGCGCGACGACGAGCTGCCCGACCACCTGCCGACCGTCCTCGAGCTGTCCGCACGCGACCCCGGCCCCGTCGCCGACGCGCTGCTCGGCACGCACCGCGCCGGCATCGAGCTGCTGCGCTCGGCCCTGCACCACGTGGGCAGCCCGTACGCGCACGTCCTCGACGCCGTGTGCCTCACGCTGCCCGCGGTCGACGAGGCGACGGCCGCCCGGTTCGCCGACCTCGTCTCGGCGGGCCCGCCGAGCGAGACGGTCGGCCTGTCCGCACCCCTGCTCCCGTTCCCGACCGTGCGCTCGTCCAACCACCAGGAGGTACCGGCATGACCACGCGAGACGTGCTGCTGTGGGTCGTGGTCCCGTACGTCGCGGGCGCGGTGTTCGTCGTCGGGCACCTGTGGCGGTACCGCTACGACCGCTTCGGCTGGACCACCCGGTCGTCGCAGGTCTACGAGTCGCGGCTGCTGCGGGCCGGGTCGCCGATGTTCCACGTCGGGATCCTCATGGTGATCGGCGGGCACGTCGTCGGCCTCCTGATCCCCCGTCCGTGGCTCGAGGCCGTGGGCGTCACCGAGCACGCGTACCACCTGGTCGCGACGTGGGCAGGGACCCTCGCGGCCGTGCTGACGCTCGCCGGGCTCGCGATCCTCGTCTACCGGCGGCGGACCGTCGGACCCGTGTTCCTCGCGACGACCCGCATGGACAAGCTCATGTACGTCGTCCTCGGCGCGACGCTCGCGTTCGGCACCACCGCGACCGTGATGTTCCAGCTGCTCGGCGACGCGTACGACTACCGCGGGTCGATCTCGCCGTGGGTCCGCAGCCTGCTCACGTTCCAGCCCGACCCGTCGCTCATGGCCGACGTGCCGCTCGCGTTCCAGCTGCACGTGCTGTGCGCGATGTCGCTGTTCGCCCTGTGGCCGTTCACGCGGCTCGTGCACGTGTTCTCCGCGCCCGTCGGCTACCTCACCCGGCCGTACATCGTCTACCGGACCAAGGACGACGCCCACCTCGGCAGCCGCGTCCCCCGCCGGGGCTGGGAGCGCGTCGAGCGCCCCGGCGCCCGCCGCTGACCTTCACCACCGATCCGCACCGAACGACAGGAGAGACCCATGACCGCCGAGAACATCGAGATCCTCACGACCGCCCCGGTCGCCGAGCCCGCCGGCCACACGTGCGGCTGCGGCGGCCACGACGAGGCCGACCCGGTGCTCGACGTCCGCCCCATCCCGCACGCCATCCGCCACGCGACCGTGTTCGGCGCGTTCGACGCCATCGCGCCCGGCGGCTCGCTGGTCCTCGTCGCGCCGCACCTGCCCCGCCCGCTCATCGCCCAGCTCCGCGAGCGCGCCGAGCTCGACGTCGAGGTCCTCGTCGACGGGCCGGAGGCATGGCACGTCCGCCTGACGCGACTGAGCTGACTGCCGTCAGGCGCCCTGGGGCCGGACCGCGGCGTCGAGCGCACCGCGCAGCCCCGGCGCGTCGAACCGCGGCCCGTACCCCGGCGTGCCGGGCTCGATGCGCCAGCTCTCGTCGAGCGGACCGCCGTCGACGGCGTCGTAGCCGATCGTGTCGATGAACGCGGCTGCCCCGACCTTGGCGTCGTGGTCGTCGCCGAAGATCGCGAGCGCCCGCCGGTCCGGCGTGCCTGCGGGGACGCCCTGCGAGCCGAGGTCGGCGGCGGTGATGTGGTTGAACGCCTTGACGACGTGCGCGTCGCGCAGGTGCCGGGCCAGCAGGCCGGCGCTCGTGATCTGCTGCGCGTCGAGCTCGGGGATGTGGCCGTCGCGCTGCCAGTAGTAGTTGTTCGTGTCGAGCACGAGCTTGCCGGCGAGCGGCTCGACGGGGATGTCGTCGACCGCCTTGACCGGCACGGACACGACCACGAGGTCGCCCGCCGCGGCCGCCTCCTGCGCGGTGCCGGCGCGCGCCCGGTCGCCGAGCTCCTCGACGAGCCCGGTGAGCGTCTCCGGCCCGCGCGAGTTCGACACCACCACGTCGTACCCGGCGGCCACCGCGAGCCGCGCGAGGGTGCCGCCGATGTTGCCGCTGCCGATGATCCCGAGTGTCGTCATGCCGGGCTCAACGGCCGGCCCCGCGGTGGTGTTCCGAGTCGCGCGACGCCGTGCTCAACTTTGCGCCCGCCTGCACCGATGCCCCGACGTGACCTTCGCGATCGCCGGCGCGCTGCCGCCGGGTACGGTCCTCACGGACCCGGTGCTGCCCCTCCTGCACCTGCTGACCTACGCCGGCGCCACCGCGGCGCTCACGCTCGGGATGGGCTGGCTGAGCCTGTGGCGCCTGCGCGAGCGGATGATCCGGCAGGCCGTGAAGCGGGACCCCCGGAACGCGGACGAGATCCGTCGGGCGGTCCGCTCCGTCCCGGTGCTCTCCCTGTGGCGGCGGCCGGACCCACCGCCGAGCGACCCGTACGCCCTGACGCACCGGGTCGTCGTCTGGCCGCTCGGCGACGGCCGGCCGGGAGAGTCGTTCCGCGCTCCGGGCCCCAACGTCGCGGCGGGCCCCTTGGGCACGGACGGCCAGCGCCAGGACGTGCGCGTGGTCCTGGCTCCTCGCACGCACCTCCTCGTCGTGTGCCTCGGCCGCGTCGGGCCGCGCGACGGCGGCGACGCGGTGGAGCCCGCTGCCGAGCGGGTCCACGCGGCCCGCGCGCACTACACCGCCCCGCAGGCGGCGATCGGGCCGGTCGACCGGGTGGACACCCCGGCGGGGGTCGGGTGGCGCACGACGTGCACGTTCGGGGGTGCGTCGACGCTCACGGACACGCACGTCGACCACGACGGGTGGGCGTTCGTCGTGGGCGTGCTGTCGTACTCGTGGCACGCGCGAGCTGTCGACGTGGCCGACCGCATCCTCGCGAGCTGGCAGTGGATCCCGGCCGACGCGGAGCTCGCCCGCTGGACGCCGTCGGGGGGCTGAGGTGCGTCAGCCGCCCCGGTTCGGCGGCTCGAAGTGGACGCCGTCGTGCCCGGCCCGTTCCTCGGCCCGGATGACGTGCATGACGGCGTTGATGAGCGCGAGGTGCGTGAACGCCTGCGGGAAGTTGCCGAGGTGCCGGCCGGACCGGGTGTCGATCTCCTCGGCGTACAGGTTGAGGGTCGACGCGAACGACAGCAGCCGCTCGCACAGTGCCCGCGCGCGTTCGAGCTCGCCGATCTCGACGAGCGCGCTGACCAGCCAGAACGAGCAGATCGTGAACGTGCCCTCCTCGCCCTCGAGCCCGTCGTCGGTCTCGTCGACCTTGTACCGCAGCACCAGGCCGTTCACGGTGAGCTCGTCGGCGATCGCGAGGACGGTCGCGCGGACGCGCTTGTCGCTCGCGGGCAGGAACCGCAGCAGCGGCAGGAGCAGCAGCGACGCGTCGAGCGCGTCGGACCCGTAGCGCTGGACGAACACGCCGCGGTCGTCGACGCCGTGCTTGCAGATGTCGGCGTGGATCTCGGCGGCGATCTTGGCCCACTGCGTCGCGAAGTCGGGCTCGTCGTGCATGCGGGCGAGCCGTGCGCCGCGGTCGAGCGCGACCCAGCACATCAGCTTGCTCGACACGAAGTGCTGCGAGTCGCCGCGGACCTCCCAGATGCCGCGGTCGGGCTCGTGCCAGTGCTTGACGGCCTCCTCGACCTGCCGCTTGAGCACGGGCCACAGGGCCTCGGGCAGCTGCTCGCGCGACTTGGCGTGCAGGTAGACGGAGTCGAGGACGGCACCCCAGACGTCGTGCTGCCGCTGCTCGTAGGCGGCGTTGCCGACCCGCACGGGACGGGCGCCCTCGTACCCGGACAGGTGGTCGAGCTCGATCTCGTCGAGCTTCTCCTCGCCGCCGACGCCGTACATGATCTGCAGGTCCTTGTTGTCCCGGCAGACGTCGTGGATGAACGCGAAGAAGTCGTTCGCCTCCCGGTCCAGGCCGAGCGTGTACAACCCCCACAGGGCGAACGTCGAGTCCCGGATCCACGCGTAGCGGTAGTCCCAGTTCCGTTCGCCGCACGGGGTCTCCGGCAGGCTCGTCGTCGCCGCGGCCAGCAGGGCACCGGTCGGCGCGTACGTGAGGCCCTTGAGCGTGAGCGCACTGCGCTGCAGGTAGGTGCGCCACGGGTGGTCCGGGAAGACGCCCTGCGTGATCCACTCGCGCCAGAACTCCTGCGTGCGCCAGAGCTCGTCGGCCGCCTCGTCCCACGTGGCGGGGTTGGGCAGGGGCGACCACCCGAGCGCGACGTACGCCTTGTCGCCGTTCACCATGCGGGTGCGGGCCGACGCCGTGCGGCCGTCGACGCCCAGCCGCAGGCTCGACGTGAGCCGCAGCGTCGGGCCGGACGCCCCTTCGGGCGGTGCCGCGACGAGCTCGTTGTACCCGCTGTTCGCGTACTCCCACCGGGGCTCGCGACGCGCGTAGTCCGGTGCGGGCGCGCACTCGACCTCGAGGTCCACGGTGCCGCTCACGCACGTGACCGTCCGCAGCAGGACGTGCTCGGCGTCGTTGTCCGTCGGGGTGCGGCGGTGGGTCGCGGACCGCTCGTCGGTGTTGTGCCAGGGGCCCATCACCATCGCGTCCCGCACGATGAGCCAGCCCGTGGGCGTCTGCCACGTGGTCTCCAGCACGAGCGTGCCGGGCAGGTAGCGGCGGGCCGACGGGACCCGGATGCCGTGCGGCCCGACGCGGAACGAGCCGGCCGCCCGGTCGAGCAGCGCCGTGAAGATGCTCGGCGAGTCGGGCCGGGGGACGCACATCCACTCGACGGCACCGCTCGGGGCGATGAGGCAGTTCGACTCGCAGTCGGACAGGAACGCGTAGTTCGCGATCGGCGGGAACGACGACCGGTGGGTCGGGTCCGGCCGGCGGTCGGTCACGAGCGGGGCCATGGTCCAGCGTGGCCCCGTCGTGCCGGACTTGTCTGCTCGTGCAGGTAAATTCTGCTCGCCGGCGTGCCCCGGCACCGTCGTCGTGCGAGGTGAGACGGTCATGGCGCGCCGCGGTCGAGGACCGGACACACCGCCGTGCTGCCGGTGTCGGTCCGCGGTCGTAGGCTCCTGCGGCGTGGCGGTGCACGAGCTCACCCGGGACGACGCGCGGCGGGTCGCCGTGCGCGCGCAGCGGCTGACGGCCGACCGGCCGACGGACGTGCACGACACGGTCCGTGAGCTCTCGCTGCTGCAGCTCAACCCGACGAGCGCGGTGGCGCCGAGCGCCGACCTGGTGCTGTGGAGCCGGATCGGCTCGGCGTACGACCCGGACGAGCTCGCGGACGCGCTCGACGACCAGTCGCTCCTGGAGTACCGCGGCACGGTGCGCCCGGCCGAGGACCTGGCCCTGTACCGCGCCGAGATGGCGGTGTGGGCGGCGGGCGAGCTCACCGGGTGGCAGCGCGCGAACGTCGAGTGGCTGCGCCGGAACCAGGCCTGCCGCCTGGACATCCTCGAGCGGCTGCGCGCCGACGGCCCGCTGCCGCTCAGCGAGCTGCCGGACCTGTGCGTCGAGCCGTGGCAGTCGTCGGGCTGGAACAACAACCGCAACGTCACGATGATGCTGCACGTCATGGTCCGCACCGGCGAGGTCGCCGCTGCGGGCGGGACCGGCAAGGAGCGGCTGTGGGACCTCGCCGAGCGCGTGTACCCCGACGGTCCGGTGCCGCCCCTGGAGGAGTCGCTGCGACTGCGCGACGAGCGGCGGCTCGGTGCGCTCGGCATCGCGCGCTCGCGCGGCCCGGAGTGCCCCGTCGAGCCGTTGGACGTCGGCGAGGCGGGCGAGCCCGCAGTCGTCGAGGGTGTCCGGGGGCGGTGGCGGGTCGACCCGTCGCACCTCGACGCGGTGCAGGACGGGACGTTCGACGGGCGGGCGGCGCTGCTGTCCCCGTTCGACCGGCTGCTGCACGACCGCAAGCGGATGACGGAGATCTTCGAGTTCGAGTACGCGCTGGAGATGTTCAAGCCGGCCCGGGTGCGGCGGTGGGGCTACTACGCGCTGCCCGTGCTGCACGGGGACCGGCTGGTCGGCAAGCTCGACGCGACGGCCGACACCCGTGCGGGCGTGCTGCGCGTGCACGCGGTGCACGAGGACGGCGACTGGTCGGCCGCGACGAGGGCCGACGTCGACGCCGAGATCGCCGACCTGGCCCGCTGGCTCGACCTGGACCTCGTCCGCGAGACGTGACGGGCGCCGCGCCCCCGACGAGGGGACGCGGCGCCCGGGTCATGCGGTGACGGTCACGGCGTGATCGTCAGCGGCGTCCCGCCCGACGTGAGCTGCCAGTCGGGGTTGGTCGCCGAGAACAGCGCCGGGTCGATCACCTGGTGCTCGGTCACCCAGTCGATGAGCAGCTGCCGGATCTCGAGCTGCCGGTTGTGCACCACGGGTGCACCGACGACGCCCGGGAAGTTCCCGCCGCCGGACTGCCGGTAGTTGTTGATCGCGACCACGAACTGCTGGTCGTCGGTCACCGGCACACCGCCGTACGCGAGCCCGGTGATGCGGCTGCCGACGGGCTGCGCCAGGTCGATGTCGTAGGTCAGCGGCTGGTCGAGCCCGCCCATGACGTCGTAGTTGTAGTCCGGCGTGCCGTTGGGCGCGGTCGCCGTCGGCGCGTTGGTGAGGTCGGCCGCCGCGTACGTGCCGGGCGTCGGTGCGGGCTTGAAGTACTCGGCCGACTTCTCGAGGTACGCCTTGACCTGCGCGCCCGTGAGCTTGATGCCCAGGAGCGTGTTGTCGTAGATGTACAGCCCGGCGATGTCGCCGACGGTGACGTCGCCCTGGGGGATCGCCGCGTCCTTGTTGAACGGGGCCGCGATCGACAGCACAGGCAGGTCGGCGTCGGCGCCGGTGAGGTCGGCCTTGACGGTCTCGGCCTGCACCCGGTTGATGAAGTCGAGCGCCGAGGTGTCCTCGTACCGGGCGGTCGCGGCCGACATGGCCTCGGTCGCCGTGCCGATCACGCTGTTCACGTAGTCGACGGCCTTCTGGTGGTCGGCCTGCAGCAGGCGGACGATCTTCGGGTCCTCGGGCACGGTGTTCGAGTTGAGCACCTGCGCGTGCACCTGCTGCACGGACCACCGGCCCCGGGCGAACGACAGGTCGATGTCGAACACCGACAGCCGCTCGCCCCACTTGAGCGGCTCGGACAGCACGACGGGCTTGCCGGTCGCCGTGTTGGTGACGACCCGCTCGGGGATCTCCTGGTGCGCGTGGCCCACGAGGATCGCGTCGATGCCGGGCACCTGCTGCGCGACGAGCGTCGCGGCGTTCTCGGGGAACGGCAGCGCGTCGCCGTAGGACGACGACGTGTCGGCCCCGGAGTGCGCAGCGACGACGACCACGTCCGCGCCCTTGCGGCGCATCTCGGGGACGTACCGCGACGCCTGCTCGACGAGCCCGTCGAAGTGCATCTTGCCCTCGACGTTGGCCTTGTCCCAGATCGCGATGCCGGGGTTCGTCAGGCCGAGGATGCCGACGCGCACCGCTCGTCCGTGGTGCCCGGTCACGGTCTTGATGGTGTAGGGGCGGAAAGCGGGGCGGCCGGTGCCGTCGTCGAGCGCGTTCGCCGCGAGCAGCGGGAAGTCGAGCTGCTTCTCGAAGGTCCGCAGGTACGGGACGCCGTAGTTGAACTCGTGGTTCCCGACGGCGGCGGCGTCGTAGCCGATCGCGTTCATCGCGGTCGCCATCGGGTGCTCGACCTTCTTCGAGATCGGCTCGATCTTGGCGAAGTAGTACGCGAGCGACGTGCCCTGGATGGTGTCGCCGGCGTCGATGAGCAGCGTGTTGCGCGCACCACGGTCGGCGCGGACCTGGTTGACGAGCGTCGAGACCTTCGCGAGACCCACGTCGTTGTGGGCGCTGTCGTCGTACTCGGCGTCCTTGAAGTAGTCCCAGTTCAGGGCGTTGCCGTGCAGGTCCGTGGTGCCCATGACGGTGAGGCGGTAGTCGTCGGACGGTCCGTGCCCGGGACCGCCACCGTGCCCGCCGCCGGGCCCACCACCGGCCATCGCGGGCGAGGCGAGCCCGACGAGCAGGGCCGTGGCTGCCGCCACCACCCCGCCTCGGACCCTGCGACGCTGCAGGTTGGTCATCCTCATGCCTGAGTCCTCCCGTGCTGTCGGTTGTGCACCGGGTTGCGGTGCGACGCGCACGGTACCTCGGACGGGTGACGCGGGCGCCTCGACCGGGTGGCCGCCGGGCGAACGCCCAGGTCAGGACGCTGCCCGCACGAGAGCCGCCTGCTCAGTACCGGAACTGCGTGACCAGCTCGGTCAGCTCCGCCGACACCTGGGCGAGGTCGTCGGCCGCGCCGCGCGAGTCCGCGACGGACGCCCGCGTGGCCCGTGCGACGTCGACGACGCCCTCGATGCTCTCGGTGATCCGCGCCGTCCCGGACGCGGCGTCCGCGACCCCGCGGTCCATCGCCGCGGTCGTCGCCGTCTGCTCCTCGACGGCGGCGGCGATCGTCGCCTGGTGCTCGTTCATCTGCGTGATGACGCCCGCCACGGTGGCGATCGCCCCGACGGCACCGGCGCTGTCCTCCTGGATCGCGGTGATCCGGGACGTGATGTCGTCGGTCGCGCGCGCCGTCTGCCCCGCGAGCTCGCGCACCTCGGACGCGACGACGGCGAACCCCTTGCCGGCCTCGCCCGCGCGCGCCGCCTCGATCGTGGCGTTGAGCGCGAGCAGGCTCGTCTGCGCCGCGATCGACGAGATGACGTGCACCACGTCGCCGATCGCCTTGCTCGACTCGCCGAGCCGCTCGATGGTCGTGGTCGCGCTGGTCACGGTCGTGACGGCCCGGTCGGCGACCGCCGACGCGTCCGTCGCGCTCTGCGCGATCGCGCGGATCGACGAGCCCATCTGCTCGGTGCCCGCCGCGACGGCCTGCACGGTGTCGGACACCTGCCGGGACGCGGCGGCGACCGACTCGGCCTGCTCGGACGACTGGTTCGCACCGGCGGCGACCTGCTCGGACAGGGCCGCCACCCGCTGGCTCGTGCCGCGCAGACCGTCGGCCCGGTCGGCGAACGTCGACAGCACGCCGCCGAACGCCGTCAGCGCCTCGTCGAGCGAGCGCGACATCCGGCCCATCTCGTCCTGAGACGTGCCGCCGATGCGCGCCGTGAGGTCGCCGGCCGCGGCGGACTCGAGCACGTCGACGGCCCGGGCGAGCGGACGGGTCACGCTCCGGGTGACGCTGATCGCGATGACGACGGAGATGGCCACGCCGATCGCGGCCGCGCCGAGGCTCATCGCGCGGAAGCCGCCGGCGATCGCCCGAGCCTGCGTGGTCTGGGCCGCGTTCATGTCGTCCTCGAGCCGGATGAGGTCGTCGAGGGCCGCGAGCCACTCGTCGAACGCGGGCTTCGCGGCCTCGGCGATCACGCGGCTCATCTGCGGGTCCTGGTCCTGACGCATCTGCACGACGCGTGCGATCACGGGCAGCGTGCGCGACTCGACGTCGTCGATCGTCGCGAGCGCGTCGAGCTCCGTCTCGGAGACGGCAGAACGGTCAGCGACAAGGTCGGCCATCTTGGCGCGCGCCGCCGAGTAGGCGTCCGCCTCCTCGCCGAGGTGGGCGATCTCCTTGTCCAGCAGGTGCTGGTCGCGCGCCACGATCAGGACGACGTCGCGGATCGAGACGGCCTGGGCGTTCACCGAGCTGCGCATGTCGATCGCGTAGCTCTGCTTGACGCCGTTGACGTCGTTGATCGTGCTCAGCCGCTCCTCGACCTGCGCCACGCGCAACGTGCCGAGCAGCGCGATCGCGAGCACGCACAGGATCGACGCGCCGAAGCCGAGCGCCATGCGGCGACCGATGCCGGGGCGGACGACACGCGCGACCGCGGGCACGACGCCGCGCACGGCACCGCTCAGTCGGCCGACGGCGGCACGGATCAGCTGCACGAGCTCCTCCTTGGGCGCACAGGGCGCGGACGCACCCGTGTGGCCCATCGGCCGGCCCGGACGTCGCATGAGAAGTTTCGATACCTGGCGCGGACCCGTCCCCCGTCCGCAGGTCGGAGCGTCGCGAGGGCCGTGCCACACTGCGCACGTGAGCGACGACGCGAGCCGGACGGGGCCCTCGGTCGGCCGCGGGGTGCAGTCGCGGATCTACCGCGCGGGCGTGCTCGGGCACGGGCCCGTCGTGCCCGTCGAGCCCGCCGCGCTCGAGGCCGCCGCCCGCCGCCGGATGAGCCGGTCCGCGTGGGCGTACGTCGCGGGCGGCGCCGGGCAGCAGCGCACCGCGCGCGCCAACCTCGAGGCGTTCGACCGGCACCGGCTCGTGCCGCGCGTGCTCGTCGACGTCGGGGCGCGCGACACGTCCGTCGAGCTGTTCGGCCGTCGCCTCCCGGCACCGCTGCTGTTCGCACCCGTCGGCGTCCTGGAGACGGTCCACCGCGAGGCGGACGTGGCCGCGGCGCGGGCCGCTCGCGCGCTCGGCCTGCCGTTCGTCGTGTCGTCGCAGGGGTCGGTGCCGATGGAGCGGACCGCGGCCGAGCTCGGCGGGTCTCCGCACTGGTTCCAGCTGTACTGGAGCAAGGACGACGACGTCGTCGACTCGTTCGTCGACCGGGCCGTCGCCACGGGGGCCGAGGCGGTCGTCGTCACGCTCGACACCCACGTGCTGGGCTGGCGGACCCGCGACCTCGACCTCGGCTACCTGCCGTTCGCGCGCGGGCTGGGCATCGCGCAGTACACGAGCGACCCCGCGTTCCGGCGGCTCGTCGAGCGGCGCGCCTCCGGTCCGCGCCCGACGCAGCCGTCGCCGCGCCCGACCCCCGCTGCCGTGCGCGCGCTCGTCTCGATCTCCCGGCACCACCCGGGTCGGTTGCGCGACAACCTGCGCTCCCCGCTCCCCCGCGCGGCGGTCGAGACGTTCCTCGACGTGTTCTCCCGGTCGACGCTCACGTGGGACGACCTCGCGCGCCTGCGGTCGCGCACGTCGCTGCCGATCGTGCTCAAGGGCGTGCAGGACGCACGCGACGCGGACCTCGCGCTCGACCACGGCGTCGACGGGATCGTCGTGTCGAACCACGGCGGGCGGCAGGTCGACGGCGCGGTCGCGTCGCTCGATGCGCTGCCGGGGGTCGTCGAGCGGGTCGACGGGCGGGTGCCTGTGCTGTTCGACAGCGGCGTGCGCAGCGGGTCGGACGTCGTGAAGGCGCTCGCGCTGGGCGCCCGTGCGGTGCTCCTCGGGCGGCCGTGGGTGTACGGGCTCGCACTCGCCGGGGCCGACGGTGCCCGTGCCGTGATGGAGCACGTGTGGGCCGAGCTGGACCTCACGATGGCGCTGTGCGGGGTGCGCACGCTCGACGAGATCGGCCCCGACCTGCTCGCCTAGGCCTCGCGTCCCAGCCAGGCGCCCATCGTCGCGAGCGCACCGGGCGCACGGTGGTCGCCGACCCCGCGGCCGGCTACCTCGGCTCCGAGATCGACGACGCGTCGCTCACCGCCGGGCCGGGCACGCGCCTCGGCTTTACCACGCTCGCGGAGTGGCTGACCGCCTGAGGCCTTGGGGGGCCTGCCCGTGTGGGTGGGCCCCCGTAGCGTGACCGGAGCAGCACCGACGCGAGGAGGAGCCATGACCGACCAGCGCACCTACCCGCCGGGCGTGACGTCCTGGGTCGACATCGAGCAGCAGGACGTCGAGCGCGCCAAGGCGTTCTACGGCCCGGTGCTCGGGTGGACGTTCCAGGACGCTACCCCGCCCGGCCTGCCGTCGCGGTACGTCATCGCGCAGGTCGACGGACGGGACGCGGCGGGCATCGGCGGCCCCGCCGAACCGACGGGTCCGGCACCGGGCGACCCGGGCTGGCACACGTACGTCGCGGTCGACGACATCGCCGCCGCCCTCGACCGCGCGACCGCCGCCGGGCTGGTCGAGAGGACCGGCCCCACGGTCGCCGGCGAGGGTGGCACGTGGGCCGAGCTCGCCGACCCGCAGGGCGCGACGCTGCGACTCTGGCAGGCGAAGCGGCGCCTCGGCGCCCAGGTCGTCAACACGCCCGGCGCCTGGAACTTCAGCGACCTGCACACGAGCGACGTCGCCGCCGCGCGCGAGGTGTACGAGCGCGCGTTCGGCTGGCAGACCGTCGACCTGGGCTGGGCGGTGATGATCCGCGTGCCCGGCTACGGCGACCACCTCGTCGCGACCGTCGACCCGGGCATCCGCGAGCGCCAGGCGGACGTCCACACACCGGTCGGGTTCGAGGACGCGATCGGCTGGGTCGCACCGCTCGGCGCGGGCGAGACGCCGCACTGGCACGTGTCGTTCTCCGTCGCCGACCGGGACCGGACCGCCGACCTGGCCCGCGAGCACGGCGGCGAGGTGCTCGGCACCGACGAGTCGATGTGGGCCCGCACGGCGACGATCCGCGACCCGCAGGGCGCCACGTTCACCGCGAGCCAGTTCACGCCGCCCGAGTGACGCCGGGGTCGGGCGCCCCTCCCGGGCGACCCACCCGGGCGACGCCTCGACTGTGCGTCGACGACCGGCGAACCGCGGCCGCCGACCCGGCGCGCACCCCGGGAACGTCGGCGATGATGGGGCGATGACCGACGGCACGGCGCTGCAGGGCCGGTTGCTCGTCGCGACGCCGCGCCTGCAGGAGGACACGTTCTACCGGACGGTCATCCTGCTGCTCGACCACGGCGACCACGGCGCAGTCGGCGTGGTGCTCAACCGCCCGTCGTCGGTCGACGTCGGCGAGGTCCTCCCGGCGTGGCACGCGCACGTCAGCTCGCCACCGCAGCTGTTCCAGGGCGGGCCGGTCGGCCTCGACGGCGCGATGGGTGTCGCGTCGCTGCTGCCGGGCGCCGTGCCGACGAACGGGGTCGACCGCATGACCGGCCCGTTCGGCCTCGTCGACCTCGACGCCGACCCGGACCTCGTCGTGCCGCACGTCGACGGTGTCCGCGTGTTCGCGGGCTACGCCGGCTGGGGCGAGGGCCAGCTCGAGGACGAGCTCGCGGAGCGCGCGTGGTTCGTGGTCGACGCGCTGCCCGACGACGTGCTCACGCCGACGCCGTCGCAGCTGTGGCGGCGGGTGCTGCGCCGGCAGGGCGGCGACCTGGCGATCGTCTCGACCTACGCGGACGACGCCAGCCTCAACTGACCCGGCGGCACCCGACCGGCCCGGCGCTCGACCGCCGAGGGCCGGGAACGGCAGCAGCACCGGCCGACGGGGGCCGGTGCTGCTGCCGTGGTGCGAGGCGGGAACGTCAGTGCGCGAGCGCGGGCACGTCCTCGATCCCGGCGGGCCCCTCGGCCGCCCTCGCGGCGGCCGCCCGCTCGGCGCGCGCCGCCCGGTCGGCCCGGGCGCGGAACAGCACCCCGGTGAGCACCGCACCGAGCAGGAAGATCCCCGCGGACCACCCGTACGCGACCGCGAAGCTGTGCAGCGCCCCCTCGGCGACCACCTGCGGCGACACGGGACCGTGGTCGGCGAGGTACGCCGTCGCGGCCGTGGCAGCGAGCGTGTTGAGCACGGCGGTGCCGATCGCGCCGCCGACCTGCTGGCTGGTCGACACCATCGCGGACGCGGCGCCGGCCTGCCGGGGAGTGATGCCGAGCGTCGCGATCTGGAACGACGCGGGCATGATCGAGCCCATCGCGATGCCCATGAGCACGAGCCCCACGAGCACGCGCCCGTACCCGCTGTCGAGCTCGAGGGTCCGGAACCAGACCATCGCGAGCGCCGCCGTGACCATGCCCGTCGGCACGAGCAGCTTGGGCCCGAGCCGGGGCACGAGGATGTTCGACTGGATCTGCGCGGTGATCACGAGCGTCACGATCATCGGCAGGAAGGCGGTCCCGGTCTGCATCGGCGTGTACCCGAGCGTCAGCTGCAGGTAGTAGGTGAGGAACAGGAACACGCCGAACATGCCGGACCCGGCGACGAGGATCGCGAGGAACCCTGCGCCGCGGTCGCGGTCGAGCACGATGTCGAGCGGCAGCAGCGGGTACTGCGCGCTGCGCTGCCGGATCACGAACGCGACGAGCAGCACGACGCTCGCGGCGAGCGAGCCCCACACCGCGGGCGCGTCCCACCCCTGCGGCTCGGCCTGCGAGAAGCCGAACACGAGCGCGAACAGCCCGCTCGACGCGAGGAGCACGCTGGGCACGTCGAGCCGGGTCTCGTGCCGCTCGGCGGTGCGGGACAGGAGCACGGATCCGGCGACGAACGCGACGACGGCGATCAGCACGTTGACGTAGAGGTTCCAGCGCCAGTTGAAGTTCTCGGTGAGGTACCCGCCGAGCAGCAGGCCGATGGCACCGCCCATCCCGGCGATGGCCCCGAACACGCCGAACGCGCGGGCGCGCTCCTTCGGGACGGTGAACGTGGTGGTGAGCACGGACAGTGCGGCCGGCGCGAGCACGGCAGCGAAGACGCCCTGCAGGGCACGCGCCCCGACGAGCAGCTCGAACGTCTGCGCGGCGCCGCCGAGGGCCGACGCGGCGGCGAACCCGACGAGGCCGACGAGGAACATGCGGCGGCGCCCGAACATGTCGGCGAGCCGTCCGCCGAGCAGCAGCAGGCTGCCGAAGGCGAGGGCGTAGGCGGTGACGACCCACTGGCGGTCGTTGTCGGTGAAGCCGAGGTCCGCCTGGGCGGACGGCAGCGCGATGTTCACGATGGTCGCGTCGAGCACGACCATGAGCTGGGCGAGCGCGACGGTCGCGAGGACGAGCCAGCGGCTGCGGCTGGCGAGCGACGCGCCCGACGGCGCGGGCGGCGCGGAGGTGGTGGAGGTGGAAGACATGCGAACGCTCCTGGAGATGTCTCGGATGCGGTGCCGCCAACCTATTACAGAACTCGCTAGTTCCGGAACCCCCAAGTTCCGGAACTTTTGCGTTCCGCATCCGTCGAGGCGCGGTACCGTGGCCCCAGACGCACGACGACGAGAGGCGGCACCACGGTGGACGACAGCGCGACCGCAGTCGCCCGCCGCCCCGGGCGCCGCCGTGACGACTCGAAGGACGACGCGATCCTCGACGCCGCGCGCGAGCTGCTCGCCGAGCGCGGGTTCGACGGCATGACGATGGACGCGGTCGCCGAGCGCGCCGGCGCCGGCAAGGCGACCGTCTACCGCCGCTGGCCCTCGAAGGTCGAGCTCACGGTCGACGCGATCGTGTGCGCGCGTGGTGTTCGGATGACGATCGACGACGTGCCGGACACCGGCACGCTGCGCGGCGACCTGCTCGCCGTGCGGTTCGGCCGCCGCCGCGGGGACTCGAACGCGCTCATGTCGGGCCTCATGTCGGTCGTCAAGGACGACCCGCGGCTCGGCGCCGTGTTCCACGAGCAGTTCGTCCGCTCGCGCGTCACGCTCATGCGCGACCTGCTGGAGCGCGCACGGCTGCGCGGCGAGCTCCGCGACGACGTCGACCTCGAGATGGTGTCGCTGGTCGCACCGGCGATGATCAGCTACCGCAAGCTCGTCGAGGGCGGCTTCGTGGACGAGGAGTTCGTCGTCCGCATGATCGATGCGGTGATCCTGCCGCTCGTCATGGCGTCGCCGGCGCGCGTTCCCTGAGCTCGCCCGACACCAGGACGCTCCAGTCCCCGCGCACCGCGACGGCGGTCCGGGCGCACGTCTTCCCGTCGAAGGCGGCGACCACGGTGCCGTCCTGCTTGGTCACCACGACGCCCGTGCCCGCGCACCCCGACCGGTCGAGCGTGACGTCCGAGCTGGGCTCGACGTCGAGCACCTCGTCGGTCCCCTCGATGGTCACGGTCAGGCGCTCGCTCGTGTAGTTCGAGAACTCGGCGCCCGGCCCCCCTCCACCACAGCCCGCCGTCACCATGACGACGACCGCACCGACCACCACGAAACGCGCGCGCACCTACGACCTGCCTCACCGCCGGGACCGAGCGCCGGCCCTCCACCGGTCGGACCGGAGCGGTCGACGGGCGCGGACGACCACCGGGCGGGAGCCCGGTGGGTCACGTGGAGGTGCCGGCAGGCGGATCCTCGCAACCGGTCGCGGCGCCTGTCAGCAGTACCGGTCGGTACGTCTGCTGCGAAACGTTTTGGCAGGTCAGCCCGGCTCTAGGACCCCGGCGCGCTCGTCGTGAGGTCGTCCGTCACGTACACGTTCCAGTCCGCGCGGACCATGAGGTGCGTCGTCGGGCAGATCTTCCCGTCGAACGACGCGATCACCGTGCCGTCGTCGCGCGTCACGACGACGCCGCTGCCCACGCACCCGCCCTCGGACAGCTGCGCGTCCGACGCGGGCGGCAGCGCCAGCACGTGGTCCGTGCCCGTGATGCTCACGGTGACCTGCTGGTCCGTGTAGTTCTCGAAGCCCGCGTGCGACCCGCCACCGCCGACCAGGCCGCAGCCGGCGACGGGCAGCACCGCGACGGACAGCACCGCGACGGACAGCACGGCGACGGCGCTCCGTCCGCGCACCTGGTCCTCCTCTGCTCGGAACCACGCGGATCGTCGCAGCAGCCCCCGCGGGCCCGTGAGCCGCCGAGCGGGCGACATCGGCGCGCAGACGGGTGGATCACGCGCCTTCCTGTCCTCCCCACGGGTGACGCACGCCAGGGACCTAGGTCCCACCCCGTCCGGGCGAGCGACGGCGATGCTCGCGCCGTGGCGGTCACCCCAGCGACGACGACGAAGCGGCGCGCCCGCCGAGGCCCCGGCTGGGTCCCGCACCAGCACGGCGCGTGGGCGATGCTCGTCGTGCCGGTGGTCGTCGGGGCGGTGCTCGCGGGCCCAACGTGGCGGCACGCGCTCCTTCTCGTGACATGGCTGGTCGCCTACCTCGCGTTCCACGCGACCGGGCTGTGGCTCAAGGCCTCCCGACGACCGCGCTGGTGGCCGCCCGTCCGCGCGTACGGGCTGGCCACGGCCACCCTCGGGGTCGCGCTCGTGCTCGCCGCGCCGTCGCTGCTGGCCTGGGCCCCGGCGTTCCTCGCGCTGCTCGCCGTCAGCCTCGTGTGCTCGGCGAGGCGTGCGGACCGGTCGTGGCTCAACGACACCGTCACGGTCGTCGCGGCGGCGCTCATGACGCCTGTCGCGGCGACGCTCGGCCCGTCGTGGACCGCGCCGGACGCCAGGGCGTGGCTCGCCGGCGGGCTCCTCGCCGCGTACTTCCTGGGCACGGTCCCGTACGTCAAGTCGCTCATCCGCGACCGGGGCAGCCGACCGGTGCTGGTGGTGTCGTCGGGCTTCCACCTCGCGCTGGTCGTCGCCGCGGGCGCCGCGGCCGTGGCGGGCGGCCCGCAGGTGCTGGTCGTCGTCGCGATCGCGCTGCTCGCCCGCGCCGTGCTGGTGCCGCGGCTGCGGCCGTGGCCGAGCGCGAAGGCGATCGGGGTCGGCGAGATCGTCGCGACCGCCGCGGTGACGGCCGTGACCCTCGCCGTCGTCTGACACGACCGCTTCCCGGGCGGCACCCGTCGCGGTCGATGACCACGAGCCGCGCGTCGCGGTGCGCGATCGGCACCTCCCGGCGCTCTCGCCGTGATCGTCAGGCCGGGGGGATGTTCTGGTTCAGGCGGAACACGTTGTCGGGGTCCCAGGTCCGCTTGACCTCCCGGAGCCGCGCATAGGTCGCCTCGCCGTACGCACGGTGCACGCCCGCGGGGCCCTCGTCGGCGGTCGCGTTGACGTAGGCGCCGATGCTCCACGGCTCGAACATCGCGGCCGCACGCCGGCAGGCCGCCACGAGGCGCTCGTCGTCGGCGGGGTCGTCCCAGCGGGCGCCGACGTCGAGCTCGAACCGGGCGTGGCGGTGCGGGAAGGCCGTCGCGGCGGGGTCGACCTCGGCGATGGCCCCGCCGTACGTCGTGAGGGTCACGACGCCGTCCTGCGTGGCGGCGTGGCCGACGAACGCCTGCAGGGCCTCGTCGGGCAGGTCGGTGACGTAGTGGTTCTTGCCGTAGCGGCGGTGGCCGTAGCCCGAGGCGTCGTCGGACCGGGACTGCAGCTCGACGTACGTCATCTCCTCGACGCGGGGGTCGGCCGGCCGGCCGAGGTCCTCGAGCGCCCGGACCAGCGGCGCCGCGTCGGCGGGCGGACCGACCCACACGAACCCCAGCGTCAGCGGGCCACCGGCCCACACGGTCGCGTGCGCCGTGGCGCGGGTCGGCAGGTCGTGCGCGGCGGCGAGCCAGGCTCGCAGCGCACCGAGGCCCGTCGCGGGATCGAGGTCCACCTCCGCCGAGAGGGCCTGGGTGCCGACGTCGTGCAGCCTGAGGTCGAAGCGAGTGACGACGCCGAAGTTGCCGCCGCCGCCGCGCAGGGCCCAGAACAGGTCGGGGTGCTCGTCCGCCGACGCGTGGACGAGGTCGCCGTTCGCCGTCACGACGTCGAAGCCGAGCGCGTTGTCGCAGGTCAGACCCACGTGGCGGGCGAGCCAGCCGACGCCTCCGCCGAGCGCCAGGCCGCCGATGCCGGTGTGCGACACGATGCCCGCGGTCGTCGCGAGGCCGTACGGCTGGGTCGCCGCGTCGAGCGAGCCGAGCAGCGCGCCGCCCTCCACGTGCGCGGTGCGGGCACCCGGGTCGACGAACACGGTGCGCATGCGCGAGAGGTCGATCATGAGGCCGTCGTCGGGCACCGCGTGGCCCGCGGCGCTGTGCCCGCCGCAGCGGACGCCGAGCGGGAGCGCGAGCTCCTGAGCCACCCGGACGGCCATGCGCACGTCCTGCGGTCCGGCGCACCGGACCACGTAGCGGGGGCGGCGGTCGACCGTGCCGTTCCACACGGTGCGGGCCTCGTCGTACCCGGGCGAGCCCGGGACAAGGACGTCGCCGTCGAACCTGGCGGGCAGTGCTCCGGCCACGGGCATGCCACCGACTCTGGCGCCCGGACGACCGAGCGGCAAGGGGACGGGCCCGTCAGCCCAGGTCCCACCAGCGCAGCACGCGCAGCGCCCGCAGCGTCACCCAGCGGCTCGGCTCACCCTCGGTGTCGCCGAAGCCGAACAGGGTCGGCCCCTCGTGGACGTTCTCGAGAGCCCACCGGCCGTCGGTGTCGGCCTTCGAGCGCAGCAGCGTGATCGCGTCCTCGAGCCGCGGGTCCCGGCGGTCGGCGACGCGGAAGTGCTCGAGCCCGCGCAGCACGTCGTGGAACCAGCGGACCGGGAACGACAGCATCGTCATGCGCGGGTCGGCGACGCCGCCGTCGGAACGCCGCCGGTACAGCCCACGGTCGAGCAGGTACTCCTCCCCCGTCCGCCGGGCCTCGCTGACGGCGTCGGACGAGCCACCGGCCCGCTCCCACGCGAGCAGGCCCTCGACCGTGCAGATCGTCGAGTGGAAGGACGACACGGACGCCCCGTACTCCGCCCAGCAGTTCCAGCCGCCGTCGTCGAGGCGCGTCCGCACGAGCGTCTCGGCGATCGCGTCCCCGCCCTGGCCGAAGTACGCCGCGACCGCGAGCGCGACGCCGTTGATGCAGGGCTCGACCTCGCCGTCGAAGTACGGCTCGCCGGCGTGGTCCCAGCGGACGTGCGCGCGGACCAGCTCGACGGCGCGCTGCGCCTGCGGCGACGCCGGGTCGAGGCCGAGCTCGGTGAGCTGTTGCAGCGAGAAGTGCGTCGCGGTCCAGGCGTCGAAGAACGGGCGGTCCTCGTCGACCCAGCCGGGGCGGTAGGTGCCGCCGTCCCATCGGCCGTCGTCCGCCTGCTCGGCGAGGAGGCGGGCACCCCAGCCCTCGGTCGCGACGCGCGCGCGTTCCGCGGCGACGTCGTCGGGCGGGGCGTCGACGAGGTCCTGGAGGACCTGCCAGCGGATCGCCGGGTCGGAGTCCAGGAGCCAGGCGGTGACGTCCATGCCGCGAGCGTAGGACCGAAGGCCTGGGCGGCGCGGAGGTGGGCGCCGCGCGCCGGGCCCTTCGTCCCGAGTGGGTGACGCGGTGTGACCTGCCTCATCCCGACGGCTCCGGTCGCCCTGGGCCGAATGGCCCACGGGGTAGCTGTATGTGCCACGCACCCTGGTGTGGCACGCGAACGAGTCACCCGGGACACGGGTGGCCGTCGACCGAGTCCCCGCGATCGACAAAGGAGCGACGCATGACCACCACCCCCCACCCGGACCTGACCCCGGACCGCGACGAGCGCAGGCGCAAGCGCG
>NZ_JAGIBD010000035.1:34118-46397 GCF_017744555.1 Cellulomonas sp.
AGCGCAAGCGTGCCGCGATCACGAAGTACTCCCTCGCGGGCGCCGCACTCCTGGGCATCGGCGCGGCCGTCACCTCGGCCGCCTGGACCGACGACGCCTGGTTCTCGGCGAACGCCAACGCCGTCGACCCGGCGACCGCCATCAACCTGCAGGGTGCGTTCAACGAGGACAGCTGGCTGACGGAGCCCGACGCGGGCGACTTCGTCGCCGCAGACACCTCGGGAGTCGCCGTGACGATCCCCGCGGCCGTGTTCGCGGACCTCACGGCCGGTGACTCGGTCACCGTGCCCGTCTGGATCAAGAACGCCGGCTCGTCCGACCTCGTGATCGCCGCACCCGTGGTCACGCCGACCGGCGACCTGTTCGCGGCCGACGGGGCGACGGCGACCCTGGGCACCGCACCGACGGCGCTCGACTCGGGCGACGTCACCTCCGTCGACCTGACCATCGCGCTGCCCGACACCGCGGACGCCGCGACGTTCGGCGGCGCCACCGGCAACGTCACGATCCAGTTCCAGGGGTCGATCGCCAACCGGTGACCCCACCCGCGCGTCCGCCGACGCCTCCCCTTCGTCGGCGGACGCGCCACCCCTTCCCCTCGCACCCATCTCCTGAGGAGGTCCCGTGCGTGCGCTCCGGCTCGTCTGCAACACCGCGCTCTGGCTCGTCGCCACGCTCGGGCTGGTCAGCGTGCTCGTCTGGGGTGCGACCCAGGCGGGCTGGATCAAGCCGCTCGTCGTGATCTCCGGTTCGATGGAGCCCGGGATCATGACGGGCGACCTGCTCGTCGCCCGGTCGCAGCCCACCAGCGAGCTCCGCGTCGGTGACGTCGCCACGATCCACAGCGACCTCACCGGCAACCTCGTGTCCCACCGCGTCGTGTCGGTCGAGCCGACGGACGACGGCCGGTGGGCCGTCCAGATGAAGGGCGACGCCAACGAGACCGTCGACGCCGGCACGTACGTCGTCGGCGACACCGTGCTGCGGCCCGCCGTCCAGATCAGCGGCGGCGGCTACGCCCTCGTGGCGCTGACCCGGCCGCCGGTCGCGGTCCCGCTCGGGGTCGCGCTCGTCGCCCTCCTGGGCCTCAGCCTGCTGCCCAGGTCCCCCAGCCGGCCACGACCCGAGAGCCGGCCGGCACCCGAGCCGAGCCTCGTGGAGGTGGCGTCATGAGCCGCGCCCGGCGTCGCGGCGCCGTCGTCAGCCTGCTCCTCGCCGTGGTCCTCGCCCTCGCGGCCGTGGTCGCCGCGGCAGGCAGCGCGAGCGCGTCGACCCGCACCGAACCGCTGCGCGCCAGCTTCGAGAACCTCGTGCCCGGGTCGACCGCGGCCGCCGCGTGGGGCCTCGAGCTCCGACGAGACTCCGTCGTCACGGGCGTGACCCTCGCCGAGACCGGTCCGGGCGACCTGGACTGGGCCGTCGAGCTCCAGGACCGCACGACCGGCACCCGCACGCCGCTCACCGCCGGCGCCCGGGGCACCCAGCTCACCGCCGGCACGTACGACCTGCGCGTCACGGTCCACGTCGTCGACATCCCCGGCGGTGCCACGAGCACGCTCGACGGCCACGTGGTCTTCGCGGAGTCGGGCACGGCCGGCGGGGGGCTCGACTCCGGCGCCGGTCCCGGCGGCGGCTACCTCGCGTCGACCGGCTTCGCGGCGCTGCCGCTGCTCCTGACCGCCGTGGCCACCGCGCTCGTCGGCCTGCTGCTGCTCCTGGGTGCGCGGCGCCGTCGCGACGAGGAGGACGAGGCCCGCGCCGTGCCCGTGACGGGCTCGACGCCCTCGACGCCGGACCACCGATCATGACCGACGAGACCGTCGTGACCACCGCCGAGCTGCACGAGGCGCCGGGCGCGCGCCGTGGCCGGCGCCGCCGGGCCGTGGGCGTCGTGCTCGGCCTGGGCGTGCTCGCGGGCGCGGGCATCGCGACCACCAGCGCGGCGTGGACGAACGACGCCTGGGTCGCGGCCGGCGCCTCCGCCGCACGCGTCGACCTGCGCGGCTCGACGGCGGCCACCGCGCCCACCGGCACTGCCGGGTGGCAGGCCGCCGACACCACGGGGACCGCGCTCACGTTCACGCCCGCGAACATCACCGGGCTGACGCCGACCGCGCCGGTCACCCGCACCGTGCACCTGTGGAACGCGTCGACGGTCCCGCTCGCCCTCACGTCCCGGACGGTCGTCCCGACGGGCGCGGCCGGGTGCGTCGCGGTGGCCGTGACGTTCGGGAGGACGACGCTGGCCGCCGACCCGGCGCAGCCGTCCGCTGCCGCGGTCACGACCGCGACGCTCACCTTCTCGATCCCCGGTTCAGCCCCCGCGACGTGCGAGGGCAAGGACCTCGGAGCCGTCGAGACCGTCCTGCAGGGGAGCACCACCTCATGACGCGCCACCTGACCCGCACGCGCGCCGGCCTGGCGCTGCTCGTCGTCGTGACGCTCGTCGTCGCCGGCCTGCGCCTCGCCTCCGCGTCCACCACCACGACCACCGCCGCCTGGACGAACGACGTCCACACGACCACGGGCGTCGCCCTCGGGACGTGGTCGACGGTCGGCTCCATGTCGTGCGAGGTCCGCTACGACGCCGACAACACCGTGGTCCCTGGGAGCACCTGCGCCGCGAGCGTGACCGTGACCAACTGGATCGGCGGCTACAACCCCGGTGAGCCGATCACCGGGTTCCAGGGGCAGATCCGCGTCAACCCGACGTACCCCGGCGACGGCCAGATGACGCCCAACAGCCACGTGCGCTTCGGCGGCACGTTCGAGGCGGAGCCGTCGACCGCCCGGCCCGGGGGGAAGCCCGACTGGACCAAGGCACGCGTGACCCTGCTGCGGATGCACCAGCCGCCGGTCACCGTGCTGAGCATGGACTGTTCCGGCATCGCACAGCGGCGGATGAGCGGCGAGGCGAAGCACGGCACGGGCAGCTACTTCGTCGGGTTCGACGTGGAGGTCAGCTTCACGGGGACGACGTCCCCGACCTGCCCGGCCGTCACCTCGTAGCGGGGCCGTCCCGACGACTCACGTCCCGTCGGGGACGTCTTCCGGCTCGGCAGCGGGAAGGTCGTCCTCGTTCTTCGTCAGCCGCACGACCCCGACCGCCAGCAGGGCCAGCCCGGCGAGCACCAGGAACCCGCCGATCACGAGCCACGGCCGCCCGGGGTCGCCGCCGAACGACGGGTCGAGCACGGCGCTGCGCGCGTCCGCCTCCCGGGCGGCACGCCACGTGGCGGCCCCGCCGACGAGCAGCACCACTCCCCACACGAACGAGGGGACGGAGCGGCGGAGCCTCGCGGAACGCACGTCAGTCTGCTCTCGGTAGGTCGGAGGGGTCGCGACGACCGTAGCCGTCGTCGGTCAGGCCCGGCTCGTCGCGTCCGTGACCCACGACCGCCAGAGGTCGACGCCCCGCCGCGTCGCGGACCGCAGCGCGCTGTCGTCGGCGAGCGGGCCGGGCGCGGCGAGCGCCGGGTCGAACGGCACCCGGAGCACGTGCTCGTGCGGGGCGGGCGGTACCCGCAGCGGGCGGCCGTGGACCTCGGTGAGCACGAGGCACGACCGGGCGGCGAGGCCCGGGTCGACGCCGGCGAGCGCGGCGAGCACGGTCCCGGCGTCCGCGATCCCGCGCGGCGTCGACGGGGCGACGAGCGCGAGACGGAGGTCGGGCGTGACGAGGTGCGCGAGCGCGGCGTCGCGACGCAGCACGCCCGCGTCCCACACTGCGGCGTCGGTGTCGACGGCGGTCGTCTCGGTGCAGCGTGCCCGCGCGGCGACGTCGCCGCCGTCGGGTCCGAGCACCCACGGCGCCCCGGCGGACGCGGCGCGCAGCCCGGTGTGGGCGAGCGCGACGAGGGTCGTCACGCCGACCCCGCCGGACGTCCCGGCGACCACGACGGTCCTCATCGGTCCTCCGGCAGGGGCGTCTCGGCGACCTGCACGATGAACGGGTTCACGCCACGCCGGACGAACCGGCCGCGCCCCGGCGGGAAGCGCTCCGCGTGCACGCGCCCGACGAGCGGGCCCTCCGACCGTTCGCCGGACAGCACGAGCGTCGACCCGCCGGTGTCCCGGGTCACCTGCAGGGACCGCGTGTAGAGCGCGCGCCCGGCGCCCGCGACGGGCCGGGTCACGACGAGGTGCAGCTTGAGGTCGCGCGCGCTCGGCAGGTACGGCAGCAGCGGCTCGAGCGGGTCGGCACCGCCGGCGGCGACCACGTCGTGGTCGTCGACCAGCAGCACGATGCGCGGCTCCTTGGCGCGGGTCGCCGGGTCGCGCCCGGGCCGCTTGTCGAGCTCGGCGGCGATCGACGTCGCGAGCCCGCGCGCGTGCTGCGCGGTGCGGGCGTGCGCGGCGAGGTAGTCGTCCCCGACGACCGCCGGCACGTGCCCGCGGACGTCGACGACCGCGATCGTGACCTCGTCGGACGTGAACCTGTCCTGCAGGCCCACGGCGATCGTGCGCAGCAGCGTCGACTTGCCGGAGCGCGCGTCGCCGAGCACGAGCAGGTGCTGGTCGTCGGACAGCAGCTCCCACAGCGCAGCGTCCATCGTGTCCTGGCGCAGGCCGATCGGGACGGTGTCGGGCTCGTCGAAGCGGTCGGGCAGGTCGCTCGGGTGCACGACGGCCGGCAGCAGCCGGATCGGAGCGGCGCCCGGGCCCGACCACGACGCGGCCGTGCGGGCCGCGAGCCGCTCGAGCTCCTCGCCGACCTCGTCGTCGGGCACCACGTCGAGCACGGGCAGCGCGACGTGCGCGAACCGCTTGTCGTCGAGCAGCACGCGACCCGGGGTGTCGGGCGAGATCGTCGCGGACAGCTTGCGGTCGACGCTGGACTCGGCCGGGTCGTTGAGTCGCAGCTCGACCCGGGTGCCGACGAGCGACTGGTGCGCCATCCGCAGGTCGCTCCACCGCGTCAGGCCGAGCACCAGGTGGATGCCGAACGTCGCGGCGCGCTGCATGACGGCGACGAACGCGTCCTCGAGCTCGGGGAAGTCCGACCGGAGCTGCCCGTACCCGTCGACGAGCACCACGACGTCCGCGGCGGCCAGCTCGGGCACCCGGCCCTCGGCGTGCCGGGCACGCAGCTGCGCGACCGAGTCGATGCCGTGCGTCCGGAACGCGTGCTCGCGTGCGGCGAGCATGCCGGTGAGCTCCTCGACGAGCCGGACGAGCCGCTCCCGGTGCGAGCGGGTCGCGACACCGCCGACGTGCGGCAGCCCCTCGATGCGGGCCAGGCCGCCGCCCGTGAGGTCCATGCCGTAGACGGCGACCTGCCGTGGCGTGGTGGTGAGCGCGAGCGACACGGCGAGCGTGCGCAGCACGGTCGTGCGGCCGGACTGCGGCGCACCGATGACCGCGACGTGGCCGCCGGCGCGGGTGAGGTCGAGCCGCCACGCCTCCTGTGACTGCCGCGCGGGGTCGTCGAGCAGACCCATGACGACGGACAGCCCGCCCGCCGACCGCTGCGCCTGGTCGACGACGGCCCCGAGGCCGACCCGGTCCGGCAGCGGCGGCAGCCACACCGGCGACACGGCACGCTCGGGCGTGCGCAGCCGTCGCACGACCTCGCTGACCAGCGACGGGCCGTCGTCGGGCGACGACGGGCGGTCGTCCGCGACGCGACGTCCGCGCATGCCGTTGAACGTCGGCAGCACGAGCACCTTGCCGCCCGGACCGACCGGTGGCGCCTCGGCACGGCCCGCCGGACCCGACACGTACCCGGCGCGGAACCGCGTGTAGACGCTCGTGTCGACCTTGAGGTACCCGTACCCCGGCAGCGACGGCAGGTGGTACGCGTCGGCCGTGCTGAGCACCACCTGCGACTCCGCCTCGCTGAACGTGCGCAGCCCGAGCCGGTAGGAGAGGTACGTGTCGAGGCCGCGGAGCTTGCCGGCCTCGACGCGCTGGCTCGACAGCAGCAGGTGCACGCCGATGGACCGGCCGATCCGGCCGATCTGCAGGAACAGGTCGACGAACTCGGGCTCGGCGGTGAGCAGCTCGCCGAACTCGTCGATCACGACGAACAGGTGCGGCATCGGCGGCAGGTCGGGCCGCTCGGTCGCGCGCAGCCGCCGGTAGGCCGTGATGGACGGCAACGACCCGGCGTCCTTGAGCTGCCGCTGCCGGCGGACCACCTCGCCGGTGATCGAGGCGCGGGCGCGGGTGGTGAGCTGCGGGTCGTCCGCGAGGTTGTCCATGAGCCCCGCGAGGTGCGGCAGCGGGGCGAGCGGCGCGAACGCGGCACCGCCCTTGTAGTCGACGAGGATCATCGCGAGGTCCTCGGGCGGGTGCGTCAGCGCCAGAGCGAGCAGCAGGGTCCGCAGCATCTCCGACTTGCCCGAGCCGGTCGCGCCGACGCAGATGCCGTGCGGGCCCATGCCGAGCTGCGCGGACTCCTTGAGGTCGAGGTGCACGGGCGTGCCGCTGTCGTCCCACGCGAACGGCACCCGCAGGAAGTCGGCCTCGTCGCGCGGCGCCCACAGCGTCTGCGGGTCCAGCGTCTGGGGGCCCTCGATGCCGAGCAGGTCGTGCACGGACGGCGTGCGGTCGTCCTCCTCGTCCGGGGCTGTGACCTGCGCGGTCCGCAGGGCCGCGAGCACGCGCGCGACGGCCGTGAACACCGCGGCCGGCACGCCGTCGGGGTCGAGCCGCATCTCGGTCGTGGCCGGCGTGCCCGGCGCCTGCACCAGCAGCGCACCGTCGTCGTCGAGCACGATCCGCACGTCGACGTCGTCGGGCTCGTCGAGCCGGTCGTCGAGCAGGTGCACGACGCTCACGCCGAGCGCGCGCGCGTCCGCCGCCGGGACGGGCAGGCGCTGGGCGCGGCGACCGTGCGCGTCGTCGACCACGACGAGCCGCGACGCGGGCGTCCCCTCTCCCCCGGTGCGGCGCGACGCGCGCGACTGCTGCGCGCGGTCGGCGAGCGTGCGCGACAGGACCCGCGACAGGCCGGCGAGATCGGGGGCGACCCGCCGGGCGGGCACGGGCCCGTCGAACGCGTCGGCGTCCGCGACGTGCGGCAGGAGGTCGAACCCGGACCAGTCGGCGGCACGCTCGGCGGGGTACGCGGCGGCGAGCAGCACGTCGTCCGGGCTGTGCGCCGCCGCGAGCTGCAGCACGAGGGCGCGCACCAACGGCACCGTCCGCGCCCGGTCGCCGACCACCGCGACGACGCCCGCACGGCGCAGGTCGACGGTCACGGGCATGGCGTCCACGTGCGCGAACTGCTCGACGACCAGCCCGACCTCGGCCGCCATGAGCGCGTCGTGCGGCTGCACGGGCGACTCGGGCGGCGGGACCGTGAGGTCGAACCACGGCACCGCACCCGTGCCCACGCGGGCCGCAAGGAAGTCGGCGTCGCGACGCCGCCGCTCCCACACCCGCGACGGGTCACGCGCGACGTCCGTCAGCACCGCGGGCTCCGGGTGCAGCGTCGTCGCGCGCGTGCGCGCCTGCGTCGCCTCCCGGGCCAGGTCGGCGCGCAGACGCTCGAGATAGTCCAGGTACGCCTCGCGCCGCTCACGGGCACCTCGCGCCGCCCGTCCGCGCGCGGTGAGCGCGAAGCCGACGCCGCCGATGATCGCGACGACGAACACGAGCGCCGCGACCACGAGGAACAGCGGCTGCCCGTTGCGCAGCACGACCATCATCACGACCGAGGACATCGCACCGACCACCGGCAGCAGGAACTGCAGGGGCGTCCGGGAGCCGCGGTCGTCCTCCTGCGGCGGCGGTGGGGCGAGCGTGGTGGCCGGCGGCGGGGCGAGCGGCACCGTCGAGCGCGTCGGGCGGTGCACCACGGTCACGGTCACGACGCCACCGCCTGTCGTCCGGCGCGCCCCGACAGCGACCGCTCGCCTGCCGCGGCCGGCACGGCCGTGGCACCGACGTCCGGGCCGGTCGACCCGACCCCCGAGCCTGCCGTCGCGACGAGCGCGGCCGCCAGACGCAGCACCGCGACCCCGGTCCCGGCCCGCAGCCGGGCGGCGGGCACAGGTGCCTGCGCACCGTGGGCACGGTCGTGCGGCACCAGCACGACGGGCACGTGCGAGAGCCGGGCGGCCTGCGCGCACCAGGCGGCAGGGCGACCCCGGACCGCGCTCACCGCGAGCACCGCGGGCACGCCGTCCGCCGCGAACCGGCCCGCGAGGTCGACGCCGTGCTGCCACGACGACCGCTCCGCCTCCGCGACGACGCACACCACCGAGCTCGACGCCGCGACCGGTCCGGACCGGTCGGCGCTGCGGGCACCCCAGTCGGTCACGATGACGTCGAAGAACCGGCCCGCCGGCCCCAGCGCCTCCCACCAGCGCGCGTCGGGCACGGCGGCGCCGTCGACCGCGAGGTCGAGGCAGTGCAGCCCACCCTCCGTCCGGGCCAGCCCCTCGACGGCCTCGGCCCCCGTCCGGGCACCGCGCCGCGCCTCGTCGTCCGCGGGCAGCGCGGGCGTGACCGCCGTCGTCCCGGCGTGCCACAGCAGCGAGCGGCCGCCCGCCGACGCGTTGACCGCGAGCACCCGGTGCGGTCGCCGAGCCGCGAGCGCGGACGCGACCAGCCCGGCGACGACCGAGCACCCCACGCCGGCTGAGACCCCGACGACCCCGACGCGCGTGCTCAGCGGCAACGGCGCCCGCACGACATGGTCGAGCGCGACGAGCTCGCGCGCCCGGTCCGGCGACGCCGACGCGAGCACGTGCGCGGACGGGCCCCTCAGCACCGCCATCAGAACGTCCCCAGCAGGTCGTCGAACACGCCGAGCATCGCGAGCACGAGCGGCACGGTGGCGAGCACCGCGACGAGCTCGACCACCGAGGCACCCCGCCGCAGCCGGGCCGCGAGCGGCGGAGACGGCACGACGCCGGCGACCAGCGCGGCGACGACCGCGAGCACAGCCGCCCCCACGACGACGGCCTCGGGCTGCTCGGCGGCGCGCGCGGTGACCCAGCCGAGCACGATCACGGCGGCCGCCGCCCAGAGGGCCAGACGCTGCGGCACGAGCGGCAGCACGCGCGCGCGCAGCACGACGAGCACCGCGACCACGACGGCGAGCCACGACGACCACGTACCGCGGTCGACCGCCAGCACCCACCCGGTCACCGCGACGACCCCGCCGGTCGCGACCGTCGACCACGTGAGCGAGCGGTACGCCTCCTCGACGGCCCCCGCGACCCGCTCGCGGGTCGGCCGGCGGCCCGCCACGACCCGGTCGTCGAGACCGTTGAGCCCGCTCAGCGTCATCGCGACGCCCGGCAGCAGACCCAGCACGAGCGTGCCGAGCACGGCGACGACGCCCGCCGCCGCGACCGGACCGGCCGGCGGCACGAGCACGAGGGCGACGACGACGAGGACCACGCCCGCGAGCGCACCGGCGGCGGCGGCTGTGCGCCGCATCCCGACCCCCGCGATCAGCGCGACCGCGAGGCACAGGGCCGCCCACATGAGCAGCGCGGTGCTGCCAGTCGCCCGGTCGACCATCTGCCGAGCCATGTCGGGCGACAGCCCGACCCCGGCGCCGACCGCGGCCGTGCCGAGCACGACGGCGGGTCCCACCCCGCCGACGCGAGCCACGAGCGTCGCCAGCAGGACGACCACGGCGGCGACGCCTCCCACGAGCGCGACACCTGCGTCGAGCTCGGCGGTCGCGACGACGGCGGCCGTCCACCCGGCGACACCCGCGACCAGGGCCGCGACGACGCGACCCCACACCGGCCGCCAGCGGTCGGCGCGCGCGTCCTGCGCCCCCGCGACCACGTCCGTGACGTCGGCGACCTCGGGCGGCGGCGGCGCCTGGTCCACCCGCACCACCCGCAGCAGCGTGCCCTGGCCGACCTCCTGCTCCGCGAGGCTCCGCGTCGCGTCGACCTGCCGGCCGAGCACGTCGACGAGCGTGACGGGCCGCGCACCGGCCACCCGGTCCTCCGCGAGCAGCTCGAGGATCGACGGCAGCAGCGCCGCCACCGCCTCGTCGTCGGGCACGACCACCTCGGCCTTGCGGGTGGCCCCCTGCACGGTCAACCGCGTGTAGCCGCCGCTCACTGGTCCTCCTTCACCACGGTCATCGTCTCGGGGTCGACCGTCACGCCGCTGGCCGGGTCCGTGAGGTACCCGGTCGCCGGGTCGACGAACCAGCCGGTCCGCGGGTCCTGCCAGCGGCCGTCGGGCGTCCGTGCGTACCCCGTGTCCTCGTCGACCGGGTACCCGGTCCTCGGGTCGACGAGCTCGCCGGTCGTCGTGTCGCGCAGGAAGCCCGTGCCGGGGTCGGTGACCTGCGTGTCGGTCTCGGGCAGCGGGTTCGCCGCCATCGCGGCCGTCAGCGACTCGACGGCCTGCGTCTGGCGGCGGTCGTCGAGCAGGCTCACGACGAACGAGAAGCCCAGGCAGCCGACGCACGCGACGGCCGCGAGCACCACGGACACGACGAACCGCTTGACGTTCGTCGGGGCCTTGCGCCGCTCGTCGAGCGGGCCGAACAGCAGCGCGGCGGCGACGCGCTCGCGGTGCGTCGCCGTCGACTCGAGCAGCACCTGGTCGCGGTCGATCACGGCACCTCCACGGCGGACCGGTCGGCGACGACGATCGTGCGGTCGCCGATCGCGAGCCGCCCGCCGACCGGGACGACGGCGGTCGCGCCGGGGACGAGCACCTCGAACGCGGCGCCGGGCAGGGCGACGGCGGTGCCGTTCGCCGACCCGAGGTCCGTGACCTGGAGCCCTGCCGGGTGCGGGGCGACCTCGACGTGACTGCGGGACAGCGTCCGGCTCAGGTCCGTGACCCGGACGGCGAGCCCGTCGGGACGGCTCGGCGACGGGTTGCGGCCGAGCACGGTGGGGGCGGGCACAGGCACGACGGCGCCGTCGTCGAGCAGCAGGACGACGTGCCCGGCGTGCTCGCCGGTCGCGGCCCACGGGTCGACGACCATGGCCGCGGGGAGGGCGGGCGGCGCGGCGGTGGGCCGTGGCTCGAACCGCAGCGGGTCGCGGCCGTGGCGGAGGTCGACGGTGAGGACGTCGGCGGCGAGCAGGGCCCGGACGGTCGGCGGGAGCGCCGTCGCGCGCGCGACGGTCCGCAGCCCGAGCGCCCTCTGAGCGGGCGTCCGGCCGGTCCGCAGGAGCCCCGCGACGCCGGTGGGCACCGCGACGACGAGGGCTGCTGCCCCAAGCCACAGCGACACGGTGACGCCCAGCACGACCGGCACGACGACGAGGACGACGACGTCGAGCAGCGGCCAGGCCAGCCGGGCGCCACCGGCCGGGACGAACGTGGCAAGGTCGACGGGCACCGGTGCGCGCGTGCCGCCCGACCTGCGCGTGAGGTCGGACGCGTCGTCCACCGCGGCGAACGCCCCCTGACGTGCCGTCATGCCTGCCGGGGCCTCGGCGGTCCCACAAGCTGCACGATCACGGCGAGGTGCTCCCAGAGGCCGCCACGGTCGAGGTACGACGCGTCGGTGCTGCCGCCGAGCGCGAGCAGCGGCACGTACCCGAAGCACTCGTCGATCCCCGGCACGCCGAGCCGGCCGACGGCCTGGGTGTACGGCTCGCGCTCGAGCACGCCGTCGAGCACCTCGTCCTTCTGCAGGTCGGCGAGCAGCAGCGTCGCGTCGAAGTGCAGCGTCTCGACGACGCCCCAGCGGAACCGCACGACGTGGAACAGCGGCTCGATCCACAGCACGAGGTCCGCCAGGGCGGTCGCGAACACCGGGACCGCCGCGTCGGGCATGCCGAGGACGCCGTCGAGCATCTCGCGCGCGTGGTCCGGGTCGAGCAGCCGGACGTACCCGTCGCCGACGAGCCCGGCGCCGTGCTCGCGCCACGCCGTGACGACCGGCTCCGGCACACGGCCCGCGTAGCGCTCGATCGTCTCCTGGCTGATCGGCGCCACGGTGGTGAACTGCGTGAAGGTCGGCATCTGCCCTCCGTCGGCCCTGGGACGCCCTGACGCTACCGCGCGATCCGGACACGGACCCGCGACGAGGGCGTACCTGCGGATTTCGTCGTGCACGACGTCCGAGATGTCCACCTACTGGGTGAATCGGGCCTCCCGCCTGTGTGGTGCGTCGCTCCTGATGAGGTACGGAATCCGTAGGAACCGGACCTGTCCGGGCCCCGGACGAACCGTGAGAACGGCCTGGCGGGCCCGTCCGGACACCCCTAGCATCGGGACGGATCGAGCCAGGCCGGCCCCGAGACCGGCTTGGGCGCAGATGCAGCCGGACACGTAGGGGGACCGATGAAGTTCGCGATGGAGGCCGACGCGCTGCAGGTGCTCGGCCGC
>NZ_JAGIBD010000036.1 GCF_017744555.1 Cellulomonas sp.
GCCACCACCCTCGAGGACGCCGACACCCAGCTCGCCTCCGGCCTGCGCGGCTGACGTACGCGCTCGACGCAGCGCGCAGGACGCCCACCCGCACGACGTGACCGGGCCGCCCCCCGCCGGGCGGCCCGGCGCCGCGAGCAGGCGAGTGACCACGAGCTGGTGAGCGACCACAAGCAGCCGAGCAAGCGCGAGCAGCCGAGCAAGCGCGCGCAGCCGAGTAAGCGCGAGCAGCCGAGCAAGCGCGAGCAGGCGACGAAGGACGACGAGGAGGACGCGCGTGGGTGACGTGCTGAAGGTGGACACGGCCGCGCTGCGCGAGGCCGGGACGTCGCTGCGCACGGTCGCGGCGGAGTTCGACCGCGCCAACGCGCACAGCGACGACGTCGCGTCGCACGTCGGCCACGCGGGTCTCTCGGACGCCATCAAGCACTTCGCGCACGGCTGGGACGACCGCCGCGCCAAGATGGTCGACTCGATCGCGGGCCTCGCGGACGCGTGCACGGGCATCGGCGACGGGTTCGAGGACCTCGACCGCGAGTTCGCCAAGGCCCTGCGGGGCGAGTCGTGACCCGCGCCCTGTCCTGGTACCCGCTCGCGTCGTCCGACCCCGTGCCGGGCGACCCGGCCGCGGTGCAGCGCGCCGCCGAGCGCTACGCGGACGTCGCGGAGGCGATCCGCACCGCCGCGCACCGCCTGGAGCAGATCGCCGACCTCGGCAGGACGTCGTCGGAGGCCGTCTCGGCGGTCCGCGACAAGGCGACGGAGGTCGCGTCGTCGGTCCGTCGCGCGCACGACCGCTACCGCGACGTCGGGTCCGCCCTCCAAACGTACGCATCCGCGCTGAGCACCGCGCAGGCCGACTCGGCCGACGCGCTCGTCGCGGCCCAGAGCGCACAGCACGCGATCGACTCGGCACAGAGCGCGGTGCGGACGTCGCGGGTCGCGCTGGACGACGCGGAACCGGACGACGTCGCGACGCGCACCCGCCAGCTCGACCGCGCCCGTGAGCAGCTGCATGACGCGGACGCCCGCCTGGCCGCCGCGCGTGCCGACCTGGACCGGGCGGTCCTCGACCGGGACACGGCCGCACAGCGCGCCGCCGACGCGATCCGAGCCACGACGGACGCCGACAAGCTGAACGACGGCGCCTGGGAGAACTGGGGCTCCAAGCTGGCCCACGCGGTCTCGGAGATCGCCGGCGCGGTCGCGGCCGTCGCGGGGATCCTCTCCTTGGTCCTGTGCTGGGTCCCCGTCCTGGGTCAGGCGCTCGCCGCCGTCGCACTCATCGCGACGGCCGTGAAGCTCATCGCCGACATCGCCCTGCTCGCCAACGGCGAGGGGTCCTGGGCGGACGTCGCGTGGGACGTCGTCGGCATCGCGTCCTTCGGTGCCGGCCGGGTGCTCGGCACGCTCGCCAAGGCGACGACCCGCGGTGCGCAGGGCACGGCGCGGCTCGCGGCCGGGCAGGCGCTCGCGCGCGCCCCGCGGTTCCGGCCGCCGGGCGTGCCGCTCACCGGCAACGGCGTGCACGCGATGAGCCAGGTGGTCGGCCAGGAGGCGGGGGCCCTCACGCGCACCGCCGCCCGCGGGCTGGCCGCCGAGGGTCGCGTCGGTCCGACGTTGTCCGCGAGCGCGAAGGCCGCGCTGAACCCGGTCGCGATCGGTCAGGACATCGCGGCGGGCTGGCGCTATGCGACGAACCCCGGCGCCCGAACCGCCGCGAACGCGCTGATCGGCGAGGCGTTCAGCACGGCCGGGACCAACCCGCGGGCGCTGTTCGCCGCGTCGCAGGCCGACCTCGGGCTCACGCGGGCGATCGTCGCGAACGCGCAGATCGCGCCGGAGTTCGCCGCGGCGTCGGCGACGACGAGCCATGCGCTGGCCGTCGCGTCGCGCTTCCAGCTCGGGTCGGTCGCGTCGGTCGCGTACGGCGCGTACGACGTCACGTTCGGCACGCAGGCCACGGTCGAGGGCGTGTCCGGTGACTACACTGCGCCGATCGTCGAGCCCTTCCAGTGGGTCTCGTCGTTCTGGGGGCCGACGCCCGCCGAGCGGCTGCACCTGCCGCAGTGAGTCCGAGGAGCGCAGTGGGTACGCAGATCGTCGACTGGTCGATGAGCTTGCCGACGACGTGGGCGAGCTGGCCCCCGCACGAGGGCGCGGTGCACGCCGGCCGGGTCGCGGACCTGCTCGCGGACTCGGACGACGGCCGCGCCGCCGTGGCCCGGGCCGTGCGCGAGCTCGACGCCGGCCTCCCCGACGGCCCGGTGCTGACGGCCGGCCTGTGGGTCCCGGACCGTGCGAGCGGCCAGCCGCTCGGCACCGTCGTCGCGGAGATCCTCGTCGGCGTCCCGGAGGGTCCGGAGCCTGTCGAGACCTTCGCGGCCTCGGTGCAGCAGGCGCCCAAGCGGCGCGGGCTCAAGACGTTCTCGTACTCGGCGTCCGTCGCGGACCTGCCCGCCGGCCCCACCGCGGTGCGCGAGTGGCAGTGGGCCGACAAGTCCGACGGGATCGTCGTCTGCCAGTCGATCTGGACCCTGATCCCGCCGGGTGCGAGCGAGGCGCTGCAGGTCACGTTCACGACGCGCACGCCGGCCATGGTCGACGCCCTCGCGATCGACGCGTGGCAGGCGGTGCAGACGCTTGCCGTCGTGCTGGGCGAGGTGGCGTGACGCTGCACGTCCCGGACCTCGTGGTGCCCGGACCGGCCGGTCCGTCGATGCTGACGAACGTGCTGGTCGCCGTCGCGATCCTGGGTGCTGTGACCTTCGTGCTCGTCGTGCTCAACGCCGGGCGGCTCGTCGCCGGAGGGCGTCGGCGCCTCGTCGTGGCGTTCGTGGCGTCGTTGGCGCTGCTCGCCCTCCCGGTGGCGGGGCTCGCGTTCTCGACCCGGCGCACGGAGCGGCAGCAGCAGCACGACGACGAAGCGTTCCGCCGGGCGGAGGATGCCGCACAGGCTGCCGCCGCCGAGGAGCTTCGCGACCGCTATGGCGTCACGATCAGGGAGACGTTCCACCTGCCGGTGAACCCGGATGAGTACGCCGAGGTGTCTCTGACCCTCCGTGACGGCTCGTCCGGCACCTGCCTGGTCGGCACGTTCGACGACGAGTACACGATCCGCTGCGGTTCCACGGTGTGGGAGAACGCGACCCCGCTGGAGCGTGCGGCATGACCCCCGACGCCCGGCGCCCGCGCGTCGACGACGTCGGCGTGCTGCTGCCCGCGAGCTGGTGGACGGTCCCGCTCGCCGAGCCGGACGCCCGACGCGCGGCGGTGGCACGCCTCGTCGACGAGCAGGTGGGCCGTGCCGACGTGCACGCGTCGCTCCGCGCGGACCTGCGCGGTCGGCTCGCGACGGTCGCGGACGACGCCGCCGCGGCGGGCGGCCGGATCTTCGCGGTCTCGTTCATGCGCGCCGCAGGTGTCCCGGTCCCCGCGACGCTCACGCTGTACCGGCTCGACGGCCTCGGCCACGGGGACCTCGCAGAGCTCGAGACGTCGCTCGCCGAGCAGCCGGGGTTCGACGCGGTCGAGGCCGCCGACGGACCCAGCGCGCGCGTGGTGCGCCGGGTGAGCCGCCGCGCCGCTCCTGACGACCTCACCGACGAGCCGCGGCAGGTGCTCGTCGTCGAGTACTGGTTGGCCGTCGAGGGCGTGGAGACGCTCGTGCAGCTCGCGTTCTCCAGCCCGCTCGTCGAGCTGCGCGACGCGCTGCTGGAGCTGTTCGACACCGTCGCCGCGTCGGTGGGCCCGGCCGACTCCTGACGGACGCCGACGGAACCACGCACCGGCTACCGCCCGGCGACGGCACGATGTCCGCCATGACCACCGTGCGCCGCGCGACCCCGTCCGACCTCGACGCCGTCACCGCCCTGTTCACCGGCTACCTGCGCTTCTACCGCCGCGAGCACCCCACGGACGCGGTCCGCCGGTTCCTCGCGGAGCGGCTCGGGGCGACCGACGGCGTCGTCCTGGTCGCCGAGCACGACGGCGCGCTCGTCGGCCTCGCGCAGTGCTACCGCACGTGGTCGTCGCTGAGCCTGGCCCCGGCTTGGGTGCTCAACGACCTGTTCGTCGACCCGCGGACCCGCGGTACGGGCGCCGGCCGCGCGCTCGTCCGGGCGGCGAAGCAGGAAGCCGCCAGGGCCGGCGCCGGCTACGTCGCCCTGGAGACCGAGCGGACCAACGTCGTCGGGCAGACCCTGTACGCGTCCGAAGGCTTCGTGCTGGACGACGAGAACCTGCACTATGCCGCCCCGGTCGGCCACGATGTCGAGAAGGCGTGACCGGCTCCGTTCTCGGGGTGAGAGACCCACGCGGGGTCGGCGACAAGGAGGCACGACGATGACCAGGTACCTGCTCACGGTGAACTTCCAGCCCGGCGTGGTGGACACGCCCATGGAGGAGTGGGCGCCGGAGGAGATCACGGCGCACCTCGACTACTACGCGGCGCTCCGGCGCGAGCTGCTCGCGAGCGGCGAGGTGGTCCAGTCGGAGGTGCTGGCCGGCCCGGACGTCGCGAAGATCGTGACGTCGGACGGGATCGGGGCGCCCGTGGTGACGGACGGGCCGTTCCAGGAGTTCAAGGAGTGGATCGCCGGCTTCCAGGTGGTCGACGTGGAGTCGGAGGCGCGGGCGCTCGAGATCGCCGCGAAGCTGTCGGCCGTGCCCGGTCCGGGCGGCCGGGCGACGCAGCAGCCGATCCACGTGCGTCAGGTGCTGGACGGCTCGCCGTCGGACGTGACGGAGATGGAGACGTGGCTGGAGCAGGCGGACGGGGTGCGCTGAACGTCCCGCCCGAGGTCGAGGGCCTGCTGCGTGAGCTCGCGCCGCAGGTCCTCGGCACGCTCGCCCGGCGGTTCGGGGACTTCTCGACCGCCGAGGACGCGGTGCAGGAGGCGCTGCTCGCGGCGGCGACCCACTGGTCCCGGGACGGCGTCCCCGTCAACCCCCGAGGCTGGCTGACGCAGACGGCGACCCGCCGGATGATCGACGCCTGGCGCAGCGACCAGGCCCGGGAGTCCCGTGAGCGGCTGGTCGCGGCCGAGCCGGCGAGGGAAGCACAGGACGAGGACGACACGCTCGTCGTCCTGCTGCTGTGCTGCCACCCGTCGCTCACCCCGGCGTCCGCGATCGCGCTCACGCTCCGCGCGGTGGGTGGCCTCACGACGGCGGAGGTGGCGCGCGCGTTCCTGGTGCCCGAGCCGACGATGGCGCAGCGCATCAGCCGCGCGAAGCGCATTGTCGCCGGCGAGCGGTTCGCGCTGCCCACGCCCGACGAGCTCCCGGCCCGGCTCCGCAGCGTCCGGCACGTGCTCTACCTGATGTTCAACGAGGGCTACGCCGCGACGGGCGGCCCGACCCTGCACCGCACCGAGCTGTCCGACGAGGCGATCCGCCTCATCCGGACCCTGCACGCGTCACGGCCCGACGACTCCGAGACGACCGCCCTGCTCGCGCTCATGCTGCTCGACGACGCGCGTCGTCCGGCACGCACCGACGCCACGGGGGCGCTCGTGCCGCTCCCCGACCAGGACCGCTCGCGCTGGGACCACGCGCTCATCGCCGAGGGCACCGCGCTGCTCGACGAGTCGAGCGGTCACGGCGTCGTCGGCGAGTACCGGCTGCAGGCGGCCATCGCGTCGCTGCACGACCACGCCGCCCACGCGCGCGACACCGACTGGCCGCAGATCGTCGCGCTGTACGGGCTGCTGGAGAAGGTCACGGGCAACCCGGTCGTCACGGTGAACCGCGCGGTCGCGACCGCGATGGCCGAGGGCCCCCGGGCCGGGCTCGCTGTGCTCGACGGCGTCGACCTGCCGGGCCACCGCGTCGACGCCGTCCGTGCGCACCTGCACGAGATGGCCGGCGACGTCCCCGAGGCGCTCGCGCACTACGGCGCCGCCATCGCCGGGGCGACGAGCGTCCCCGAGCGGGAGCACCTCGTCGCGCGGGCGGCCCGGCTGCGCGCGTCGGCGCTGGGCTGACCTGCGGCGGGGACGAACGTCCCCACAGATCCACAGGATCCCGACGTACCGTCACATCGGAACGTCTGGACCGGGGATCAGGAGGCGACCGTGGCGGTCTCGTTGCGCACCGAGCTCGAGACGCTGCGCGACCGGCAGTGGATGTGGTCGTTCTTCGCGCTCACGCTGGTCATGCCGTGCATCGCGGTCGGGCTGCTGCTCGACGGGTTCGTCGTGCACGCCGTCGTGATCGGCATGACGCTCCTGCTCATCCTCGCCGGCACGGTGCTCGCGCGGTGCGCGCGGGAGCTCGAGCAGCTCCTCGGCGCGACCGCGTCCGTCCCACGACCGCGCCGGGGCCGTCTCGACGCCTGATCCGGCCCCGGCGAGCCGCCGCACTACTCGTCCGCGGCGGCACATCGCGCGTCCCTGACGCGTCGGTGCTCGTGGGGGGGTGTCCGCCACCACCACGGCCGACACCTCCCGCCTCACCTTCCCCGGGCCGGCGCCGCAGTACGTTCCGAGCGCACCCCAACGTTCCGCGGGCGTCACGCGTTGTGGTGTCGACGGCTGTGAGGACGACGAGGAGGACGCCACGTGGCGCACTGGAGAACGGTGCTGGACCAGATGGTCCGGGACCGCCGCTCGGCGCTCGTGGCGTACGCGTGCCTGTTCGTCGTCGACCGGCGTGACGCCGAGGACCTGGTGCACGAGGCGCTGGTGCGGACGTTCGCGCGGCCCCGCGTCGTGACCGACCCCCACGCCGCCGAGGGCTACGTCCGGCAGGCGATCCGCACCGTCTACCTGGACCAGGCACGACGCCGGCGGACGCGGCAGGAGAAGGCGCACCTCCTCGACCCGGGCGGACCCGTCCCGCCCGCGGACGACGCCGCGACGGCGTCCGCGGACGTGGGTGCGGCCCTCGCCCTGCTCACTCCGCGCGAGCGCGCGTGCGTGGTCCTGCGGTACTTCGACGACCTGCCGGTCGCGGACGTCGCCGCGGCCCTGCAGATCAGCGAGGGCGCCACCAAGCGGTACCTCGCCGACGGGACGCGCAAGCTGCGCACCACGCTGGGGGTGGACCCTGCCGATCCAGGCCACAGCTCGGTCGACGTGCACCTCGGGAGGAGCCGATCATGACCGACGACCTGTCCGTGGCCCTCCGCGGCTTCGCCGAGTCGGAGCGACGCGCCGCCGTGGAGTCCGCACCAGATCCGACCGGGGAGTCGACAATGCTCGCCCGGCGCGTGACGCGCCGCCGCACGGTCCGGGCGGGCGCCACGGCCCTCGTCGCGGTCGTGGCGGTGGCAGGGCTCGCGGCCGGGGTGCAGGCGGTGCGACGGCCCGAGCCGGCCGTCCCGCCCCCGACGCCGGTCACCACATCGTCGGTGACCCCGTCGCCCAGCCCCGTCGAGCCGACGCCGACCGCGACCCCGACCTCCACGCCGACGAACGCCGCACCCGCGTCGTTCGACTCGGCACCGCCGATGCCACCGGGGATGCTCGCCGAGTCGGACGAGGGGTGGACCCTCGTGCGGTTCGAGAGCTGGGCCACCGACGAGTCCGTGCTGGAGCATGCGCGCGTATACCTCGTCGACCCGGACGGCCGGGTGTTCGTCGTGCCGAGCGCGACCGACCCGGCCAGCTGGTACGTGCTCGACTGGCTGCCCGGGACATCGTCGGTCCTCGTCGAGTCGACCACCCTGTCGGAGACCTGGGTCCTCGACCTGCTGTCCGGCGAGGCCGGACCCGTGCTCGAGCGGGGCGCTCAGACGCCGACGTACGTGGAGGAGGCACGGTTCGCGCACGACGGCACGGACGACCTGCTCCTCGTGCGTGCGTCGGACATCGTGCGCGCGGCTCCCGACGGGACGGTCCTCGCCACGATGCCCCGCCCCGCCACGCACGAAGGCGCGACCGCGCTGCTGGTGGACGGCACCGGGACGCGCGCGGCCGTCAACGACGTCACCGGCGTCCGCGCGGTCCGCACCGACGATCTCAGCGCCGCGCCGCTGCCGCTCCCCGACCCGCGGCGGCCCGGCGCCTGCCGTGCGTGGTCGTGGGTCGGTGACGACGTGCTCCAGGAGTGCACCACCGGTGCCGCGGACGACTTCCAGATCGGCGCGCCGTCCGAGTTCTGGCTCGTCCCCGTCGACGGCGGTCAGCCCCGGGCCGTACCGGCGATGCCGGAGGCGACCCGGCTCGGCGGCGTGTGGCTGGTCGGCGACCGGCTCGTGGCGGGGACGTTCGGGCCGACCGAGTCCGAGGCGGCCTGGTGGGACGTGGGCGGCGCGACGCCGACGCCGCTCGGCGCGGGCGGGCCCCAGCAGATCCGCGTCGTGGCGGTGCAGGACGGGCGGCTCCTGACGGTGGAGCAGCCGTACAGCCTCCACGGTCCCGTGGTGAGCGCGCTCGTGTCCGTCGACCCGCTGACGGGCACGGCGAGACGGGTCGTCGAAGGGGCACCGGCGAAGATGACGTCCTTCGGCGCGTTCCCGCACGTGCTGCCGGTCGGACCGCAGACGGATTACGGCGAGTGACGACCCGCGCCGTCGCCCCGTCATGAGGGGCACGGCGCCGTCGACACCTCGGCGCGCGCACGGGGCGCTCTCGCTGCCCGTGGCCCGGCGACCGCACGGTCTCGCGGTCGCCGCGCGGCGACGACGAGCCCCACCACCGCGACCCCGACGACGAGCGCGGCGGGCACCGGCAGCGCCCCCGCACCTCCCGAAGCGACGAGCGCGCTGCCGAGCGCGGCCCCGACGGCGATCCCGCCGTTGAACACCACCGGGATCACGGTCCCAGCGGTCCCCCGGTGCTCGGGACCGGCCACCCGCATGATCAGCGTCTGCGCGAGCGGCGGCAGGGCACCCGACGCGAGACCCCAGACGACGACCACGACGAGCCCCGCGACGGGCCGTCCGCCGACGGCGGCGAGCGCGAGCAGCGCGACCCCGACGAGCGCGCTCGCCGAGACGAGCACGGCCGCGGTCCACCGCTCCCCCACGCGCCCGACGAGCGCGAGCCCGACGGCCGACGCCCCGCCGAGCACGAGCAGCGCGGTGCTCATGCCGCCGGGCAGGACGGTCGCGGCGTCGGCGGCGAGCCGGGTCACGAACGTGAACGCGGCGAAGTGCCCGACGAGCACGAGGCCGACGAGCCCGGCGACGACGAGCACGGGACGCAGCTGTCCGGTGGTCCCGCCCGAGTCGCCGGCGGTCGGACCGCCGGCGGGGGTTCCGACGACCACGGCCCGCACGAGCAGCGCCGCCACGACGCCGAGCACGCCGAGCGCCGCGAACGCGGCCCGCCAGTCCCACGCGTGGGCGACGACGCTCGCGAGCGGCACGCCCACGACCGTCCCGAGCGTCGCCCCGCCGAGCACGACCGCGACGCCGGTGGCGAGCAGCCGCGGCGGGACGATGTCGGCGACGTGCGCGTTGACGGTGGCCCAGAGCAGCCCGCAGACGGCGGCACCGAGCAGCCGTCCGGCGGCGGCGACCTCGTAGCCGGGCGCGACCGCGGTGAGCGCGGAGGCCAGCGCGAACATGCCGAGCGCCCCGGTGACGACGGTCCGCCGGGCCCACCGCCGGGTGAGCCGGACGAGCGGGAACGTCGCGACGACCACGGTCGCCGCCCACAGGGAGACGAGCAGCCCGGTGCGCGCCTGCGTGACGCCGAGGTCGGCGCTCATCTGCGGCAGCACGGCGGTGGGCAGCATCTCGCCCGTGACCATGACGAACGTGGCCCCGCCGAGGACGACGAGGCTCGGCCAGGGTGTTCCGGTGCGGGTGCCGGTGGTGGTGACGTCCATGTCTGCGACGCTAAACTTTGACATCACTGTCAAGGTCAAGGGGTCGCGATGAAGATCGGTGAGCTCTCCCGCCGCACAGGCGTCTCCACCCGCCTGCTGCGGTACTACGAGGAGCAGGGCCTCATCGCCCCCGCCCGCACCGCGAACACCTACCGCACGTACGACGAGGAGGACGTCGCGCGCGTCGAGCAGGTCGTCGGCCTGGTCCGCGCCGGCGTCCCGACCCGGCTGGCCCGCGTGCTGCTCGACCTGGAGGACGTGCGCGCCGAGGACCTCGCGCCGTCGTGCACGCGCCAGGTCGCCGAGCTGCTGGCCGAGGAGCTCACCGGGCTCGAGGAGCGGATCGCGTGCCTGACGAAGAGCCGCCGCACGCTGCTCGACTACCTGCAGCGCACCGAGCACGCCGCGGCCGTCCTGGAGCACGACCGGCTCGCCGCCCCGGCCTGACGCGTCCGAACCCGGTGCATCCGTGCGGGCCCCTCACGCGGAAGAGAGGTCGAGAGCCTCGCCGTCCGGGCGGGCCGCACGGAAGGACAAGCCATGCGTGCACGACTTCTCGCCGCGACCGGTGCCGCCGGTCTCGCCCTCGCCTCCCTCGCCCTCGCCGCGCCGGCCGCCCAGGCCGCGTCCGGGACCGCCACCCTGTACGTGCTGCACGGCGTGCCCGGTCTGACGGTCGACGTGTGGGTCAACGGCGAGCGCACCCTCGACGACTTCACGCCCGGCTCGCTCGCCGGGCCGCTCGACCTCGCGCCCGGTACGTACTCGGTCGCGATCACCGCGGCCGACGCGGCCGACGCCTCGTCGCCCGCCATCGGACCGGTCGACCTCCCGCTCGAGGCCGGTGCGTCCTACACGGCCGTCGCGCACCTCGACGCGTCCGCCAAGCCGACGGCGACGCTCTTCACGAACGACATGTCGACGCTCGCGGCCGGCCAGGGCAGGCTCACCGTCCGGCACGTCGCCGCCGCGCCCGCGGTGGACGTGCTCGCCGGTGGCAGCCCGGTGATCAGCGGGCTGACCAACCCGAACGAGAAGGTGCTCGACCTGCCGGCGGGCACCGTCAGCGCGAGCGTCGTCGCGGCCGGGACCACGTCGCCGGCGCTGCTGGGCCCGGCCGACGTCAACGTCAAGGAGGGTGCGAACACGATCCTCTACGCGTGGGGCGACGCCACCGCCACGCCGTCGACCCTGGCCCTCGCGACCCAGGTGATCGACGGGATGCACGGCGACCCGAGCGGCGTCGCCGCCGGTGAGACCGGGGCGGCGGCCGATCAGGGCGTGCCCGGATGGGCGTGGGCCACGACCGTCGGCGCTGCCGCGGGCATGCTCGCGCTCGTCGCGACGCGGCGGCGGCTCGCGGTCGCCCGTCGGTGACCTCGCAGGTCCGCGCCGGCGGGCGGCGACCCCTGACGGTCGCCGCCGCGCTGGCACTCGCCACGGGGGTGGTCGCCGGGTGCAGCCCGGCGGCCACCCCGCCGGCGCCGTCCACCGCGACGGTGGGCTCGACCACGCAGCCGGGCACCCCGGTCGCCACGCCGAGCCCCACCGCCGCGCCGAGGGCCCCGGCCGTGCCGGTGACCGACGCGAGCCGGCCGCTGCCCGCGACCCCGGTCGTCCCGCCGGTCCGGCTCGAGGTGCCGACGGTCGGCGTCGACATGCCGGTCGACCCGGAAGGCGTCGCCGACGACGGCAGCATGGCCCTGCCCCCGGATGCGAACCGCGCGGGCTGGTACCGGTACGGCCCCGGCCCGCTGTCGGCGGCCGGCACGACGCTCGTCGCGGCGCACGTCGACTCGCGACTGAGCGGCGTCGGTCCGTTCGCGCGACTGCGTCGCGTCGGCGTGGGCGACCCGGTCACGGTGACGGCGTCCGGCGGGACCCGGCTCGCGTACACGGTGGTGGACGTCACCCGGGTCCCGAAGGACACCGCACCGGTGGGCGCCTGGTTCGACCGGGACGGGGCGCCCAGGCTCGTCCTCGTCACGTGCGGAGGGGCGTGGCTCGCCGACATCGGGCACTATGCCGACAACGTGGTCGTCACGGCCGAGCCGACCCGTGGATGATCATGTCGAGCCTGGTCGCCCCGTCGCGCTCCTGGAGGTCGAGCAGTGAGGACCCGCCGGTGAGCGCGAGCGAGCAGCCCACGGTGCGCGCGTCCGCGGCACGGGACGAGGACCGCGAGGCCGTCGACCGGCTCGGGCTGGCCTTCGCCGCCGGTGACGAGGCGGCCGTCCGGGAGGCGTACGAGCGCTGGTCCGCCCTCGTGCACACGATCGCGCTGCGCTCGCTCGGCACGGTCGCCGAGGCCGAGGAGGTCACCCAGCAGGTGTTCGTCGACGCGTGGCGCAGCCGGCACCGGTTCGACCCGTCGCGCGCCCGGCTCCCCGCGTGGCTCGTCGGCATCACCCGGCACGCCGTGGCCGACGCGCACGAGCGGCGCGCGCGCGACCGCCGGCTCTCCGGGGCCGTGCCGCCCGTGCGCGAGAGCGTCGGCGCCGCGGACGACCGCGTCGTCGACCGCGTGCTCGTCGCGGACGAGCTCGCGCGGCTCGGCGACCCGCAGCGCACGATCCTGCGGCTCGCGTTCTACGACGACCTCACGCACGACCAGATCGCGACCAGACTGGACCTGCCGCTCGGTACGGTGAAGAGCCACCTGCGGCGCAGCCTGGCCAGGCTGAGGACCCGATGGGAGGTGGACGGTGCGCTCCGGTGACGAGCACGTGGACGACGAGACGCTGACGCTCCTCGCCCTCGGGGAGGACATCACCGCGGACGACCGCGCGCACGTCGCGGCCTGCGCGCGGTGCACCGCCGAGCTCGACGCCCTGGCCGACGTCACGGACCTGGCCCGGTCCGCCGGCGACCTCGTGGCGCCCGCGCCGCACGTCTGGGACGCCGTGGCGGCCGAGCTCGGCCTCGGGGCGCAGGCGCGACCCACCACGAGCACCGCGAAGGCCGGCACGGCGACCGCGACCAGCACGACGACCAGCACCGCCACGACACCCCCCGCCCGGCGCGCCGGGTCGTCGGACAGCCCTGGGGCCGAGGTCGTCCCGCTCGCCCCGCGCCGGCGCGGTCGGTGGGGCTGGGTCGCCGCCGGTGCTGCGGCCGGCCTCCTGGTCGGCGCGGCGGTCACGTGGGGTCTCGTCGACCGCACGCCCGCGACGGACGTCGTCGCGACGGCCACGCTCGACCCGCTGCCCGGCTGGGACGCGATCGGTTCCGCCGAGGTCGAGGAGCACCGCGACGGCTCGCGGGTGCTCGTCGTGGACCTCGACGGCGACGTCGACTCGCAGGGCTTCCGCGAGGTCTGGCTGCTGCGCCCCGACGTGTCCGGGCTGGTCTCGCTGGGCACGCTCGAGGGCTCGTCGGGCCGGTTCGACCTGCCCGCCGGCCTCGACCTGCACGAGTTCTCGGTCGTCGACGTGTCGGAGGAGCAGTTCGACGGCAACCCCGCGCACTCCGGGGACTCGATCGTCCGCGGACCGCTGCGCGCGTAGTCGCACGCGGGTGCATCCACGCGGGCGGTCGGGACGGAAGAGAGAGTGACGCCCGCACCGGGCGTCCGGCCCGCGACGGGCCGTCCTCGACGACGCAGGAGTCGACGATGACCATCCGACGCACCATCTCCGCAGTCTGCGCTGCCGGCCTCGTGGCCGGCGCCGGCCTCGCGCTGGCACCGGCGGCGAGCGCCGCGGCCCCGACGTCCCTCGCGAGCGTGCTCGCCGCGGACGGCGACACGTTCGACCGCAACTGGTACGACTTCGACATCGTCGACCAGGCCGTGGCCGCGGTGCTCGCCGCGAAGCCGACGAGCCCCGTCGCGGTGCTCGCGGACGGCACCGTGCCGCTCACCGCGTTCCTGCCGAACGACCGGGCGTTCCAGGTGCTCGCGCACGACCTGACGCACCGCTGGTACGGGACCGAGGAGCAGGTCCTCACGGCGATCGCCGGCGCGGTCGGCATCGACGCCGTCGAGCAGGTGCTGCTCTACCACGTGGTCCCGGGCGCGACGATCGACTCCCGCACGGCGGTCGCGTCGGACGGTGCGACGCTCACGACCGCCCAGGGCGGCACGATCCGGGTGAAGGTCTGGTCGCGGTGGCTCCCGCTGGTCCAGCTCAAGGACCAGGACCGCAACGACCTCGACCCGGTCCTGGTGCGCTCGAAGCTGGACCTCAACGCGGGCAACCCGCAGATCGCGCACGGCATCGCCCTGGTGCTGCGCCCCGCCGATCTCTGAGGACTCCATCCGTGGCGGCTCCGTCGCCCGGCGTCGACCAGCGGCGTCGGGCGGCGGCTAACCGCCGCACGTGGGCGTGGGCGGCCGCCCGGACATCCGGTCCTGCGTCCACGCGACGAGCTCCGGCACGAACGCCGAGCCCTCGTCGACGATCGGCACGTGGTCGAGCCCCGGGTACGTCCGGTAGTCGACGGCCTGGCCCGTGCTGCACCAGTGCGCGACGAACTCGTCCTGCGGCCCGGGCAGCACGAGCGAGTCGGCCTCCCCCTGCCCGACGAGCACGGGCGCCAGGCTCCGGCCGTGCGGGGAGTTCTCCGCGAGCAGCCGCCCCGTCTCGCCCTCGAGCGCGGACGGCCGGATCACCGGCCCGTTGAGCTGAGTGCTGAACAGCACGTTCGCGAGCGCGTCCCGCCCCCACAGGCACCGGTCCGCGACCCGCCGGACCGCCGGGACGTGGCCGGGCGTGACGAGCGACGACAGGTCGAGGTCGTAGACGTCGCTCCACGACTGCGCGAGGTAGGAGCTCACCACCCGGCCTGCGGCGGTGTTCTTCACGCCCGCCGCGAGCGCGGCCAGGTCGGCGGCGGGCGCCGCGGCTCCGACGCCGAGCACGTGCACGTCGGGTGCGTACTCGGGTGCGACGATCCCCGTCCACAGCGCGGCACCGCCGCCCTGCGAGTGTCCCCACACGACGGTCTCGTCGCTCAGGGCCAGTCCGTCGAGCGCGCGGGCCGCCCGGACGGCGTCGAGCACGCCGTACGCCGCGGCGGTGCCGACGAGATACGGGTGCGGACCCGCGGTGCCGAGGCCTTCGTAGTCCGTCATGACGCCCGCCCAGCCGTCGTCGACCATGCTCGACATCGTGTGCTCGAGGCCGGACGCGAACGGGTCGTCGAGCAGGGACGGCGCGCAGCCGGGCACGATCCCGGTGGTGCCGTGCGCGACCGACAGGACGGGCAGCGGCTCGCCGGTCCGCTCGGCGGGGGCGAGCACGAGCGCGCTCGCGACGGCGGGCTCGTCGTGCGCACCCGTGGTCGTGTAGAGGATCCGCCAGCCCTGCTGCCCGTCCCGGACGCCGTGCGTGAACGGCTCGCTGCGGATGAGGCTGCCCGGCTCGGCCGGAACCTCGCGCGGCGGCGAGTAGAACGCGTCGGGCACGAGCCGTGGGTCGCCGGCCCGCAGCCACGCGCTGACGCCGAGCACGAGCGACGCGACGACCAGGGCCACGACGGCGACGAGCAGGTCGCGCCGGGGACGCCGGGGCCGGTCGTCGTCGCGGGTGCGCCGCCGGCCCAGCAGCTGAGCGACACCCACCAGCACGTCCCGGACGCCGAGCAGCACGAGCCACGCCCCGAGCGCGAGGCCGACGAGGAACACGGACAGCCGCGGCCACAGCAGCACGAGCAGCCCGACGACCACCTGCGCGAGCCCGAGCAGCACGGCCGCGGCGCGCCGCTCCCGCGTGCCGACCAGCCCGCCGACCACGGACGTCCCGCCGACGACGAACGCCGCGACGGCCAGCGTGACGGCGAGGAACGGGACCGTCGTCCCCTGCCACACGAGCGACACGACCGCGAGCACGAGCAGCAGCGCGGCGAGCACCCGCTCCAGCCCCGGGACCGAAGACCGGAACGACCACACCGCCCGGTCCGCGGCGACGAGCAGCAGCCCAATGCCGACGAGCACCGACAGCACTGCGACGGACGCCGTCAGGTGCAGCACGAGCAGCACGCCGACGGCGACGAGCGCGAGCCCGACGAGGAGGCGGACCCACCACTGCATCCGGGCGTCGCGCAGGCGCACGAGCGCGGACGTCGTCTCCGAGGTCCCCGCCACGCGTCACCGCCCCGCCCGCGCCGTCGTCGTCGGGGCCATTGTGTCGTCGGCGCCCGTCGGGCACACGGCGGGCCGGACCCGCGGGCCTCGGACGTGCCACGATGGGCCCGACCCACCCCTCGCCCCGGGAGCGGCCGATGTTCCACCGGCACCGCAAGCACGTCCACCGGTTCGACGCGTTCATGCGCTCGAAGGGCCCCGCGGAGGTCCTGTACGGCGCGGTCGTGTCCGGTGCGGTCCTGGCGGTGACGAGCGCTCACGTCGAGACCGGCGAGTCCGTGGTCCTCTCGACGGCGGTCGTCGCAGTGACCTACTGGCTCGCGCACGTGTACGCCGAGGCCATCGGCGGCCGGTTCGAGGACAAGGACCACAGCACGGGCCACCGCCTGCGGCACGCCCTGCAGAACAACCTCGGCGTGCTGTACGGCAGCGCGGCCCCGTTGCTGGCGTTCGTCGTCGTCCGGCTGTTCGGCGAGGACGTGTCGACGGCGGCGATCCGGGCCCTGCTGTTCACCGTGGTGCTGCTGATGGGCTCCGCGGCGGTCGCGGCGGGCAAGGCTGGCGCTCGCGGCTGGAAGCTCGTCGGTGAGACGGCCGTCGCGGGCGGGTTCGGGCTCGTCGTCATCCTGCTGAAGATCGTGCAGCACTGACTTCACCCGCGGCGGGCGCGTGGCGATCCGCCCGCACCAGGACGGACCGGACGGGCCCGCCCGACGTCCACCCGACGAGCCCTGTCGGTGGCGTCTGCCTGCCCCTACGGTGCGCTGCGTGACGCAACCCTCGCCTCCCGCCGGCTTCTACCCGGACCCGTCCGGCGCACCTCAGCAGCGCTTCTGGGACGGCACCGCGTGGACCGCGCACACCCAGGCGTACGCGCCGCCGGTCGTCGACGCGCCGACGACCCCGACCGTTCCGGCCGCCGCGCCGCAGGGCTTCCGGACCCCGACGGGCGAGGTCATCGGCGGCACGTGGGGCTCGATCCTCACGACGCTCACCACCCCGGCGACGCAGACGTCGGACGCGCGCCCGCACGACCAGAACCTGCTCGGCGGTGGCCAGGACTTCTACCGCGCGCACCAGCGCGGCGTCGACACGGCCGCGGGCGGGGCGCTCGTCGCCGAGGGCCTGCTCGGCCTGGACGGTCCCGGCAACGCGCGTCCCGGCATGGGCGGCGCGCTCAAGGGCGTCGTCTTCGGCCTGCTGTTCGCCGGCATCGCGCTCGTCGGCGCGCTGTTCGTGTCGTCGGGCGACATCGACGGCGCGGTCCGGACCACCGGCACGGTTGTCGAGGTGCGTGAGTCCACGTCGAGCGACTCGCGCTCGTGCTCGCTCGTGCTCGAGTACCAGGTCGACGGCCGGACGTACACGACCGGGTCCGGCTACGGGTCGAGCTCGCTGTGCGGCAAGTCGCGCGGGTCGGTCGTCACCGTCCAGTACGACCCCGCGAACCCCCGGCACGCGAACATGCCGACGCCGATGGGCCTGCGGTTCGTCCCGTGGGCCTTCGTGGCCGTCGGGCTCGTCATCACCGTCGTGTCGGCGGTGCAGGTCGTCCTGCGGGCCGCCGCGCTCGGCACGGGCGGCTGGCTGCTGTGGCGCGGGCTGCGCGGCCGAGGGTCCCGGCAGGCCTGACGACGCCTCGGACGGGGGTGGGCCGGCCCACGGCGGTCTGACCCGCGGACGAGGGGTGGCGGGCGGGCCCGCGCTCCCGGAAGACTGGCGCTCGGCCTCACCCACCCCTGGCGCACGGGAGCGCGATGGACCTGTTCCTCACCCTCGTCAGCGGCGTGGCCTGGACGATCGTGTACGTCGCGGCCATCCGCATCGGGTTCCGCCAGCGGACGTACGCGATCCCGGTCGCGGCGCTCGCGCTGAACTTCGCGTGGGAGGTCGTCTACACCGTCCAGAGCCTGTCGGACGTCGACGTGCAGACGTTCGTCAACGCGACGTGGGCGCTCGCCGACGTGGTGATCGTCGTGACGTTCTTCCGGTTCGGCCGCTCGGAGCTGCCGGGGTTCGTCACGCGCGGCCTGTTCGTCGGGTGGAGCGTGCTGCTGTTCGTGACGGCGTTCGCGGTGCAGCTGCTGTTCCTCGAGGAGTTCGGCGCGCACGACGCGTCCCGGTACTCGGCGTTCCTGCAGAACCTGCTGATGTCCGGGCTGTTCATCGCGATGTTCGTCGCGCGGCGCGGGCTGCGGGGGCAGTCGCGGACGATCGCCGTCGCGAAGCTCGTCGGCACGGCCGCGCCGACGGTGCTGTTCGGCGCGATGGAGGGGTCCGTGTTCGTCCTGGGCATCGGCCTCCTGTGCGCGGTGCTCGACGGTGTGTACGTGTGGCTCGTCTGGCGCTCGCCCGCGGTGGTCGGCGCGACCGGCAGCACCGCCGCCGTCCCGGCCGGGGTGTGAGGATGGCCGGCGTGGAGCGCATCGCCCTGCTGTCCGACGTGCACGGCAACCTCACGGCCTTCGAGGCTGTGCTGCGCGACGTCGACGCCCGCGGCATCACGACCGTCCTCAACCTCGGTGACGTGATCGGCAAGGGACCGCGGGGGTCCGCGGCCGTGGCCCTGACGCGTGCGCGGTGCGCCGTGACGGTCCGCGGCAACTGGGAGGACTTCCTGCCCGACGTCGCACCCGACGACCCGAGCGCCGGCCTGCGGTGGTGGAACGCCGAGCTCACCGACGACGACCGCCGGTGGGCGCAGGCGCTCCCGCTCGTGCACGACCTCACGCTCAGCGGGCGACGGATCCGGCTCCTGCACGCGTCCGCGACGAGCGTCTACACGCGCGTGCACTTCCGGCACACCGACGACGAGTTCGACGGCATGTTCGCCGCGACGCCGCTCACCGGCGACGGGCCGGCCCCGGACGTCGTGGCGTACGGCGACATCCACGACACGTACGTCGAGGTGCGCGACGGCCGGACCCTGCTCAACGTCGGCAGCGTCGGCAACCCGCTCGACGAGCCCACCGCCTCGTACGTGGTCCTCGAGGGCGTGCCGGACGGGACCCGCGACGACGTGTTCGGGTACCAGGTGGTCCGCGTGCCGTACGACATCGAGGCCGAGATCGCGGTCGCACGCGAGCTGGGGATGCCCGAGCTGGAGGCGTACGCCGTCGAGCTGCGTACCGCCGTGTACCGCGGGCTGCACGCGTCGCGAGGGCTGCTCGTCTGACGCCCTACGGTGGGCGGATGCACCTGCGAGACGCGACCGAGGACGACCGCGACCTCCTGCTCGACGTGCTGCTGGAGGCCTACAACTGGACCGGCGAGCCGCGGTTCACGCGCGAGTGGCTCACCACCGACCCGCACACGGTCCGCTACCTGGGCGGCTGGAAGCGGCCCGACGACGTGGGGCTGGTGGCCGTCGACGACGACGGCACGGTGCTCGGTGCGATCTGGGCCCGGCCGCTGCCCGCCACGTCGCCCGGGTACGGGTGGGTGGCCGACGACGTGCCCGAGCTGACGATGGCCGTGCTCCCGGGCGCGCGGGGGCGGGGCGTCGGGTCGGCGCTCCTGGCCGGCCTCCTCGACCGGGCCCGCGAGCTCGGCCGGTCGGCCGTGAGCCTGAGCGTCGAGGACGGCAACACCGCCGCCCGCGCACTGTACGTGCGGCACGGGTTCGTGGTGGTCGGCCGCAACGGCGGCTCGGACACGATGCTCCGCGAGCTCTGACCCCCTCCCCCTCTCCCCCTCTCCCCCCTCCTCCCGCCGAGTTCGTGGGTTCCAGCCGACTTCGGCAGCTGCAACCCACGAAGTCGACCGGAAGTGACGAACTCGGCCGCTAGAACTTGGCCAACCCCGGCCCACCGGGGCGGCCGATCGCCGAGCCCAGGGCGATGCCCGCGAGGACGCCGAGGGAGATCGCCACCATCGTGATGCCCGCCGTCACGACCGTGGACAGGGCGTCGGCGCTCTCGCCGAGGATCGACGTGACCCCCACCAGCCCGAGCGCCCCGGGGACGAGCAGCCAGAACCCGGGCAGGAACCCGACGAGCGTCGGCGGCCCGGTCGGTCGGGTCGCGGCGAACATCGCGACGGGCGTCATGAGCAGCGCCCCGACGAACGCGGAGAACACCCCGCCGAAGAACAGCCCGCCGAGCACCTGCCCCGCGTAGGCGACGACGAGCACGAGGACGATCCACGGCAGCGCCGGTTTGCGCGCGCAGTGGTGGAACACGACCCCGACGCCGAACACGAGCACCCCGAGCCACGGACCGAACCACCCGAGCACCGGCTCCTGCCCCGCCGTCAGCTCCGTCGCCGGGACCCCGACGAGCGCGGCGGCGCCCGTGATGCCGAGCGCGAGCAGCACGAGCTGCATCCCGCCGGCCGCGAGCCGCGCGGACCCGGCGATCATCTGCCGCGTCGCCAGGTCGATCGCCGCGGTGGTGAGCAGCGCGCCCGGCAGGAACGTGACGAGCGGCGCGACGAGCGGCGCGAGCAGCCCGATGTCGAGCCCGGTCCGTGCGAGCAGGAACACCGCGACCGACACGACGAACGCACAGGTCAGCACGACGAGCGCCTGGTACGCGGCGGGCATCCGGGCGGCGGCGAGCTGGATTCCCGCGATCGCCGCACCGAGCACGGCCGCGACGACCGCGTCGAGCAGGCCGCCGCCGAGGATCATCGCGAGCCCCGTGCACACGGCGACGTACCCGAGGACCCGGACGCGGGCGTCGTACGGCGGGGGCGCGCTGACGGCCTCCCGGATGCGGGCGGTGCCCTCGACAGGTCCGATCGCCCCGGCCTCCGCAAGGTCCGCGACGGCGAGCACGTCCTGCACCTGGTGCAGGCGGAGCTGGCGCCAGCCGGCCGTCGACGCGGCGGTCTGCGTGGCCGTCCGGCCCGGGACCGACACGAGCAACGCGGTCGGCAGCGCGACGACCTCGGCGTCGGGGGCGCCGTTGATCGCGCCGACCCGCTCGAGCGTCTGCGTCACCTGCACGACGGGCGCGCTCGAGTCGACCATCGCCTCGCCCAGCACCAGCAGGAAGCGGACCGTGTCGATCGCGGGGTCGTGCTCGGGCACGCCGGTCGCGGCATCGGTCAGCGCGCCGCCGGGCGGTCCCGCGCCTCCGCCGGCGGGTCCCGCGCCCGGGACGGCCGTCTCGTCGTCCGCGAGTCCCGGGAGCACGACGGTCGGATCGTCCGCGAGGTCCGGCAGGACGGCGGTCGGCGCGTCCGACGACGACCGCGACAGGACCGTGGTCGGCCGGGTGTCGGCGTCGAGCACCCCGATCGCCGTCGTCAGCGCCGGCGGTTCGCGCACCCCTTCCATCCCCGTCGCCGCTCGGGCGGCGCGGGCCCGCCGGACCGCGAGCGCCAGCGCGACCGCCGCTCCGACCAGCACCAGGACGGCGAGGACGATCGCGCCGAGCGGGATCTGCGACGACTGCACGGCCGGGTCGGTGGTCCACGGCACGTCGACCGACGTGGAGGTCGGCGACGGCTGGGTCGGGGCGGGTGCGGAGGCCGACTCCTCCGGGGTCGGCACGGGCTCGGGTGCCGTGGCCGACTGGGTGGGGACGACCGCGTCGGTCGGCTCCGGGGTCGGCGTCTCCGGCGCCTCGGTCGTGGTCGGCGTCGGCTCGACGGTCGGCTGCGTGGGCTCGGTGGTCGGGGCCGCGACGTCGGCGGTCGTGCCCGGCGTGGGCACCACCTGCGCGCCGAGCACCTCGCCGAGGACGCCGTCGGGCGCCCCGCCGCGCACCCCGCCGGGCACCCCGCCGAGCACGCCGTCGGGCGCCCCGCCGAGCACACCAGAGGGCACCCCGCCCGTGGACCACGTCACGACTGCCTCCCGGCCACCCGACCCCGCCGGACCCGGTGCGCGCCGGCCCATCGGACGCTACCGGCGAACGGCGGTCCGCTCGCGGCGGAGCATCGCCCGGCGCCCACGTCAGCTCCCGCCCACGTGACACGGCCGCTGCCGCGGTCGACGGGCGGCGTGAGCGCGGCGCTACGTGCGGTCGACGGGTGACGAGTGACGAGTGACGAGTGACGAGTCCGCCGGTCCGCCTACGTCCGGTCGACGGCCGCGACGATCGCCGCCGCGAGGTCCGCGGGCCGCGTGAGCTGCGGCCAGTGCCCGGTCGGGAGGTCGACGATCTCGTAGTCCTTCATCCGGGACAGCTCGCGCACGTACGGATGGCCGCCCGCCATGAGCTCCTGCAGCGTCGCGCTCGGCAGCGATGTCGCGATCACGGTGGTCGGCACGTCGTACCGGCGCTCGTCGTGCACGTGCAGCGGGTCGGTCGCGGCCCGCTCGGGAGACGGCACCGCGATGGCGCGGAACTTGGCGCGCAGCGCGTCGTCGAGGCCGTCGAGGTCGGAGTCCTCGAACGCACCCCAGTCGGGCAGCGGGATCTCGCCGTTCTCGGCCGGGAACTCGTCGTTGACGATCGTGCCGTCCCCCGCGGGCCCTGCGTCGACGTAGACCGCGCGCGCGACCCGCCCCGGCCGAGCGTCGGCGGCACCCGAGATCACCGACGCCCCGCCCGAGTGTCCGACGAGCACCACGGGCCCGTCGGTGGCGTCGACCCGGGCGACGAGCGCGTCGACGTGGTCCTGCAGCCCGATGCCCGACCTGTCCGCGTCGAGCGACTCCATGCCCGGCGGTGTCACGGGTTCGGCGACGTGCCCCGCCGCCTCGATGCCGGGGACGACGTCCGCCCACGACGAGCCGTCCAACCAGAGTCCGGGCACCAGGATGATCCGCATCCCGCGACGGTAGGCCCGACCACCGACACGCCCGCGCCCGCGTCGTCAGCCCTCCGAGTGCCGCGCCACGAGCTCCGCCCCGAGCGCCGCGAGCTCGGCCCGCACCTCGGCCGGCTCGACCACCTCGACCGCGGCCCCGAACCCCGCGAGCTGCTCGGCGACGGACCGCACGGTGTGGGACGAGACCCGCACGAGCACCCGCCCGTCGTCGACGTCCCCGAGCACGACCGCGTGCCGCCCGAGCCGGTCCCGCAGCACGCGTACGAGCGACGCCACCACCGCGACGGTCGCGGACACGCGACCCCGCCGCGCCTCCAGCTCGTCGACCACCTGCTCCCAGACGGCGGCGACATCGAGGTCGTCGGGCCGTGCGGCAGCCGTCGCGAGGACGGTCATCGCCCGGACCCGGTCGACCCGGAACGTGCGCCGCCCGGCGGGCGTCCCGGCGACGAGGTACCAGACGTCGTCCTTGTCGACGAGGCCCCACGGGTCGACGACCCGCTCGCTCACCCCGCCGCGCCCGTCGTACGTGAGCGCGACCTGCCGGCGCCGGACGACCGCGTCCTGCAGCTCGTCGACCCACGGCGGCCGCGCCCGGGCCGCGGCACCCCACGCCAGACCGTCGACCACCACGGCCCGTCCCGCCGCCTCCGCGTCGGCCCGGAACGTCTCGGGCAGCGCGCGGACGAGCTTGCGCAGCGCGGACGTGGCCGCCGCCGACCGCCCCGAGGCGGGCCCGACCAGCAGGAAGAGCGCCTGAGCCTCGGACGCCGTCAGCCCGGTGAGGTCCGTGCGGGCACCGCCGACGAGCGACCAGCCGCCGCCACGTCCGGGCTGCGGGTAGACGGGGACGCCGGCCGTCGACAGGGCCTCGAGGTCGCGTCGGGCCGTCGCGACGGACACCTCGAGCTCGCGCGCGACCTCCGCGGCGGTCACGCGACCGCGGTGCTGCATGAACAGGAGGGTGGCGACGAGCCGGTCCGCGCGCATGCCTCAAGAGTTCCACCAGAAGTGCTCAGAAGGTGAGCACTTCACGGTCGAGGGTGGAGACATGGACACCACCACGCACACCACGACCCACACGTTCCGCGGCCTCGCGACGGTCTCGTTCTTCGCCGACGACCTCGCTGCCGCCCGCGCCTGGTACACGGAGGTCTTCGGCATCGAGCCGTACTTCGTGCTCGACGGCTACATCGAGTTCCGGATCGGCGACCACGAGGACGAGCTCGGCATCGTCGACCGCCGGTTCGCGCCCGCGTCGGGCGGCCCGTCGGGCGCGATCGTCTTCTGGCACGTCGACGACCTGCAGAGCACGGTCGACCGCCTGCTCGCCCTGGGCGCCACGGTGCACGACCAGGTCCGCGAGCGCGGCCACGGGTTCGCGACCGCATCCGTGGTCGACCCGTTCGGCAACGTCCTCGGCGTGATGACGAACCCGCACTGGCTGGAGGTCACGTCGGCCTGAGCGCAGGGCGGACGGCGCGGGGCGACGGTGAGGATCGGCGCGGTCGGGCCGACAGGACGACCACCGACCCCGCGGCGCCGATCACGCGGCTGCGGCGGTGAGCCGGTACGTTCCATCGGGTGCTCCCCGGTCCCACCGCTCGCCTGCGGTTCCGTCAGATGACCGACCACGATCTCGATGCGATGGCGGCACTGCTGGGCGACCCCGAGGTCATGACGTACTACCCGGCTCCCAAGACCAGGCCGCAAGCCGCCGCGTGGATCGCGTGGAACCAGCGCAACTATGCCGAGCACGGCTATGGGCTGTGGATCATCGAGACCCACGAGGGGGAGTTCGTCGGCGACTGCGGACTGACGTGGCAGACGGTCGACGACGTGCCCAGGCTCGAGGTCGGGTATCACGTCCGTCACGAGCTGCACGGCCGCGGGTACGCCACCGAGGCGGCCGCGGCGTGCCGCGACTTCGCGCAGGAGACGCTCGGCGCACCCGAGGTCGTCGCGATCATCCATCCCTCGAACACCGCCTCGCGCCGAGTCGCGGAGAAGATCGGCATGACCCCCGTCGGCCACGCGACGTCCAGCCACGCGGCCGAGCGCATCGTGATGGGCACCCGGTTCACGTCGACGACGTAGCGGTCTGCGTGGTCGCGTGCGCCTCGGCTGGGCCGAGCGTGAGCAGACACGCCCGGGCCGACCAGCCGGCGTCGCCGACGCTCAGGCGATCGCCGCGTCGATGAGCACCTCGGCCGCCGCACGCGCCTGGGCCGCGGCCCGCCCGTCGCCGGAGATCGCCGCCGTGGTCGTCGCGCCCTCCGCGAGGATCGACAGCTGCGCGGCGAGCTGCTCCGAGGCACCCGCGTCGGTCACGAGCCCCGCCATGTACGCCTGGAACGAGGCCTTGTGGTCGCGGACGATCCTCGCCACCTCCGGGTGGGTCCCGCCGAGCTCGCCGAACGCGTTGATGAACGCGCACCCCCGGAAGCCGTCGGTGCAGAACCACTGCTCCAGGAACGCGTAGACGGCGAGCAGCCGGGCGCGCCGGTCGTCGCCCGCGGCGCGGACCGCGTCCGCCAGGCCGTCGTCCCACTCGTCGTGCTTGCGGCGCAGGACGGCCTCGACGATGCCGTTCTTCGACGGGAACAGCGCGTACACCCGACGCAGCGACACACCGGCGGCGGTGCGCACCTGGTCGACGCCGACGGCGGCGTACCCGCGCTCGTAGTACAGCGCCTCCGCCGCGGCGAGGATCCGCTCGCGCGCCTCCGTGTCGTCCATGGCCTGAGTCTACTTGACGTGAGAACGCACGTTCTCTACGGTCGTGGGTGTCAGGCGAGAACGACCGTTCTCGCTGGTCGCAGAGGGGACAGGACCATGGGCTACATCACCGTCGGCACCGAGAACAGCACGCCGGTCGAGCTCTACTACGAGGACCAGGGCTCCGGGCAGCCGGTGCTCCTCATCCACGGCTATCCGCTCGACGGGCACAGCTGGGAGCGGCAGACGCGCGAGCTGCTCGCCGCCGGCTACCGCGTCCTGACGTACGACCGCCGCGGTTTCGGCCGCTCGTCGAAGGTCGGCAGCGGCTACGACTACGACACGTTCGCCGCCGACCTTAACACCGTCCTCGAGACGCTCGACCTGCGCGACGTCGTCCTCGTCGGCTTCTCCATGGGCACCGGCGAGCTCGCCCGCTACGTGTCGACCTACGGGCACGAGCGCGTCAAGAAGCTCGCGTTCCTCGCGTCCGTCGAGCCGTTCCTCGTCGCGCGCGACGACAACCCCGAGGGCGTGCCGCAGGACGTCTTCGACGGCATCGCCGCGGCCGCCAAGTCCGACAGGTTCGCCTGGTTCACGCAGTTCTACAAGGACTTCTACAACCTCGACGAGAACCTCGGCAGCCGCATCAGCCCCGAGGCCGTCCAGGCGAGCTGGAACACCGCGACCGGCAGCGCGCCCGTCGCCGCGTACGCCGTCGTGCCGTCGTGGATCGAGGACTTCCGGGCCGACGTCGAGGCCGTGCGGGCGAGCGGCAAGCCGTCGCTCATCCTGCACGGGACGAAGGACAACATCCTCCCGATCGACGTCACCGCCCGCCGTTTCCGGGTGGCCCTCCCGGACGCGCAGTACGTCGAGGTCGAGGGTGCGCCGCACGGCCTGCTGTGGACGCACGCCGACGAGGTGAACAGCGCGCTGAAGGAGTTCCTCGCGGGCTGACCGGCCGGCGCCCGCGGTCCTCCGGGCGGATCGTCCTCGACGCTCCGCCCGGAGGACGCGCCGCGTCGCAGGCCTGGCTACGGTCGACGGATGACGCCCGTGCCCTGGACCGGACCACCCTGGGGCCGGCGCGGTCGGCGGGCGTGGATCACGTTCCCGGCCACGTTCCTGGCGCTGTTCACCGTGCTGGGCTGCGCCGGTGCGAACGCGTGGCACCCGCAGGCCCGGGCGTTCGACTGGCTGGCCGTCGCGCTCCTGCTGCTGGCGCCCGCGGCGCTCGTGCTGGTGGCGCAGCCCGGTGCGCCGGCCGTGGTCGGGGCCGTGCTCGCGGTCGTCGGGCCGGTGACGTACCTGGCCCTCGGGTACGAGCCCGGTCCGGCCGTCGTCCCGCTCGGGTTCGTGGTCGTCCTGCTCGGAGCCACCCGCCGGCGGGCGCTCGCGTGGGGTGCGGGGACGGCCGCCGTGGTCGCGGTGAGCGTCCTGACGCTGCGGCCGGACGGGCCGTCGCGGGTGTGGGCGACGCTCACCGTCGCCGGGCTGCTCGTCGCGATGCTGCTCGGCGAGGGCGCCCGCGGACGAGGTGAGCGGATGCAGGCGCTGCGGGCCGCCCGCCAGTCGCGGGAGGAGTCGGCGGTCGCGGCCGAGCGGCTGCGGATCGCCCGGGAGCTGCACGACGTGCTTGCACACTCCCTGTCGGGTATCACGGTGCAGGCCGGGGTCGGGCTGCACCTCATGGACCGGGAGCCCGAGGCGGCCCGGCGGGCGCTCGTCGAGATCCGCGACGCGAGCAAGACCGCGCTCGACGAGGTCCGGGACGTGCTCGGCGTGCTGCGCGCCGACGGCGAGGCGCCGCCCCGGTCCCCGGCGGGCGGGCTGACCAGCCTCGTCGAGCGGGCCCGGGCCGACGGGCTCACGGTCCACGCCGACGGCCTCGACGCCGACCTGTCGGAGACCGTCGCCGCCGTCGTCCACCGGGCCCTGCAGGAGGCGCTCACGAACGTCCGGCGGCACGCGCCCGGTGCGTCCGTGCAGGTCACGCTCACGGTCGGCGCGACGGTCGTGCTGGAGGTCCGGGACGACGGGCCGCCCGTCGGCGCGCTCGTCGAGGGATACGGGCTGCAGGGGATGCGCGAGCGGGCCGAGGCGGTCGGCGGCAGCGTCCGGGTCGACGCCGGGCCGGACGGGTTCGTGGTGCACGTCGAGGTGCCGACGTGATCCGGGTGCTGCTGGCCGACGACCAGGCGCTCGTGCGCGGCGGTTTCCGGGCGCTCGTCGACGGCGAGCCCGACATGACCGTGGTCGGCGAGGCCGCGACCGGCGACGACGCCGTCCGGCTCGCGCTCGACCTGCTGCCGGATGTGGTGCTCATGGACATCCGCATGCCCGGGGTCGACGGGCTGGTCGCGACCCGGCGGATCGTCGACGAGCCCCGCGCGGCCGGCGTCCGCGTCGTCGTCGTCACCACGTTCGAGCTCGACGAGTACGTCGCCGAGGCCATCCGCGGCGGCGCGTCCGGGTTCCTCGTCAAGGACACCGAGCCCGCCGACCTGCTGCGGGCCGTACGCGTCGTGGCGGCCGGCGACGCGCTGCTTTCCCCCACCGTGACCCGGCGGCTGCTCGCGACCGTCGCGCGCGCCACCCGGGAGGTGCCCGAGCCGTCGGCGCTCGCGGACCTCACCGCGCGCGAGCGCGAGGTGCTCGTGCTCGTCGCGGAGGGGCTCTCGAACGACGAGATCGGCGAGCGGCTGTTCCTCAGCCCGCTCACCGTCAAGACGCACGTTCTGCGGGCGGCGACCAAGCTCGGCGCGCGTGACCGGGCGCAGCTCGTGGTGGTGGCGTACGAGTCGGGGCTCGTCCGGCCGGGCTGGGCGGGCTGAGGCCGCTCCGGACCGCCGCACTGGGGCGTCCGGACGGGCGGGCCGAGGCCGCTCCGGACGGAGCGGGCAGGACGGTCCGCGGGGACGACGACCGCGACCCGCCGGCCGGGCGACGGTGGTGGTGCGGTCGACGGTCGGCCGCCACCCACACCGGAGGTCGTCATGCTCACCACGCTCGTGGCCCACCCCGTCGGCTGGGGCTGGGGATGGGGTCCGGGACCCTGGTTCCTGCTCTTCCCGCTGTTCTGGTTCACCCTGATCGCGCTGTTCTTCGCGTTCGGCGCCCGCCGCCACCGCCGCTGGGACGCCGAGCAACGCGGGCTGTACTCCGAGCGCCGCGGCACGGGCGGCGCCCGCGCGGTCCTCGCCGAGCGGTTCGCCCGCGGCGAGATCGACGAGTCGGAGTACCGCGCCCGCCTGGAGGTGCTGCTCGCGTCCGACGCGCCGAGCACGTGACGCGTCGACGCTCCGGTGGCGGCCCGGCGGGGGGACGGGTGATGCTGCTGGCACGCGGCGCGTCGGGAACGAGCGGGCCGCACCACAGGAGGCCACCATGTCGACCCCCGCCGAGACGTCCCGCTGGACGGCGTTCTGGGACCGCGGCGGATGGTGGCGGGCCGTGCTGCTCGCGGCCGTCTACCTGGCCCTGTACCTCGGTGCGAGCCTGCTCGTCGGGTCCCTGTTCGGCGACCAGGTCGATGCCGACGACGTGTTCGCGACACCGCAGAGCGTGTTCTTCGGCCTGACGATGCCGCTCGTGGTCGGGTGTGCGGTGCTCGTCGCGTTCGTCGCGTCCGTCCGCTGGTTCCCGGTGCTGTTCGGCCGGCAGCCCGTGCCGGGGCGGCGGTGGATGTGGCTCGCGCCGGCGCTCGTCGGGATCGCGGTCGTGCTGCGGCTGCTCGGGATCGACTACGGCGCGTACGCGGGCGGGGTCGTGTTCCTCACGCTGCTGACCGGTGCGTTCATCGGGTTCGCCGAGGAGGTCCTCACGCGCGGCATCGTCGTGAAGATGCTGCGGGACGCGGGCCGGTCCGAGCGGGGCGTCATGGTGCTGTCGTCGCTCGTCTTCGCCCTGCTGCACGCGTCGAACCTGCTCGGCGGGCAGAAGGTCGTCACCGTCGCGCTCACCATCGCGTACACGTTCTGCTTCGGCATCTGCATGTACCTGACGCTGCGCGTGACCGGCAACCTGGTCTGGCCGATCGTGCTGCACGGGCTGTACGACCCGACGCTGTTCCTGTCGACGGGCGGCATCGACACGACGACCGGCGCGTCGGAGAACACGTTCCTCGTCCTCGCCGGGCCGGCGAACATCCTGTTCATCGTGCTGGCGGTCGTGGCGCTGTTCGCCGTCCGGGGCCGTGCACGCCCGACTGGCCCCGCCGAGGCGCCTGCGGTCACCGGCGAGGTCTGACGTCGAGCCCGACGCTCACGACGTCGCCGACCTCCAAGCCCTCCGCGGCCCGCACCTTGTCCTTGATCGGGACGACGTACAGCCCGTCCTTCGGGAACAGCGACGTCGTCCACGTCGTCCTGCCGATCCGCGCGACCACCGGGATCATCCCCCACCCGTAGGTGACGTCCCGGGCGACGGCCCGCAGGTCGTCGGACTCCGGCTGCGGCACGGTGACGTAGTGGTACGGCGACGGGCCGCGCCAGTACCAGATCTCGCCGCGCACCTGCAGGTCCATGCCGCACAGGGTCCCGCATCGCCGCCGGGGTCGACCAGCGGCAGACTCGGCACGTGCCGCCGCTGCCCGACCTCGTGCGCCCGATGCTCGCCACCCCGGGCGAGCTGCCCGAGGACGACGCCGGCTGGGCCTACGAGATGAAGTGGGACGGCGTCCGGGCGGTCGCGTACGTGGACGGCGGGCGCGTACGGCTCATGTCGCGCAACGACCTGGACATCACGCGGTCCTACCCGGAGGTCGCGGAGCCGGTCGACGCCCTCGGGTCGGTCGCGGCGGTGCTGGACGGCGAGCTCGTGACGTTCGACGAGCGCGGCGCGCCGCACTTCGGGCGGCTGCAGCAGCGGATGCACGTGCAGGATGCGGCGGCCGCCCGGCGGCTCGCCCGCACGGTCCCGGTGGTCTACCTGGTGTTCGACGTGCTGCACCTCGACGGCCGTCCGACCGTCGACCTGCCGTACGACGAGCGTCGCGCGCTGCTCGACGGTCTCGGGCTCGCGGGGACGTCGTGGCAGACGCCGCCGGCGTTCGACGGCCCGGGCGCGGACGTGCTCGCCGCCAGCAGGGAGAACGGCCTGGAGGGTGTCGTCGCCAAGCGCCGCACCGCCCGCTACCGGCCGGGCGCACGGTCCGCGGACTGGCTCAAGGTCAAGCACGTCCGGATGCAGGAGGTCGTGGTCGTCGGGTGGCGGCCCGGCAAGGGCGCGCGTGCGCAGACGCTCGGCGCGCTCGTGCTCGGGGTGCACGACGACGCGGGTGCGCTGCGCCCCGCCGGGTCGGTCGGCACGGGTTTCACCCGGCGGATGCTCGACGACCTGCTCGACGTGCTGCGTCCGCTCGAGGTCGCCACGTCCCCGTTCGCGGAGCGCCTGCCCGGGGCGGAGACGCGCGACGTCCACTGGGTCCGGCCGCAGGTCGTGGGCGAGGTCGCGTTCACCGAGTGGACGTCGGACGGGCGGCTGCGGCACCCGTCGTGGCGCGGGCTGCGGCCCGACAAGGCCGTCGGGGACGTCGTCCGGGAACCCTGAGCGCATCCTGGACGCCCGTCCAAAACGGACCAAACCTCTCATCACCGCCCGACGAGCGCCGAACGGACGGGGTGCGCACGGAGGAAACCCGAGCACCGACGAGAGGCGACAACCCCATGGCCGGCACGACCAGTTCCCGACGCACGACCGGCTGGTTCGCCCGCCGCGGTCTCCAGGCGAAGATCCTGCTGACGTTCGCCGTCGCCGGTGCCGTCGCCCTGGCGTCCGCCGGCTACGCCGTCACCGTGCTGCTCGGTGCCAAGGCCGACATGGCGACCATCGCCGAAGGTCAGCGCGACATCGTCGACGTGCGGGGCCTCGTCCACCAGGACCAGATCAAGGGACGCATGATCGTCGCGCAGATCGCCGCGTCCGCCGACGCGAAGAGCAAGGCCGACTGGCAGGCGCGGCTCGTCGACAACGACGCCGAGCTCCAGGGCGGCATCGACGAGTACAACCGCACCGCCGCCGGGTCCGACCCGACGTGGCAGCAGTTCCTCGAGGACTACGACGCCTTCCTCACGATCCGCGACGGCCAGCTGGTCCCCGCGGCGCTGAAGAACGACCTCGTCGCCTACGACCGGATCCGCGACGACATCGCGCAGCCCGCGATCGAGACGTACGTCGCGGACCTCGACGAGGTCGCCGCGCAGAACACCGCGTTCGTCGACGGTCTCGCCACGCAGTCCCAGCGCGAGGCCGGCACCGCCGTGATCGTGCTCGTCGGGAGCCTCGCCGTCGCGCTGGCCCTCGTGCTCGTGCTCACCTACCGGGTCACGCGCGGCATCCGCCGGTCCGTCGACGAGCTCAAGCGGGCGCTGCAGGCCATGGCGCGCGGCGACTTCACCGTGACGGCCCGCGTCCGCTCGGGCGACGAGGTCGGCCAGACCGCCGAGGCGCTCGCGGTCGCGCAGGAGTCGATCCGCGAGACGCTCGCGGGCGTCGTCGAGACCTCCCAGACCGTCGCCGCCGCCGCCGAGCAGCTGTCCGCCGCGTCCCAGCAGGTCGGCTCCGCTCAGGACGAGACGAGCGCGCAGGCCGGGGTCGTCGCCGCGGCCGCCGAGCAGGTGTCCCGCAACGTGCAGTCCGTGTCGCTCGGGTCAGAGGAGATGGGCTCCGCGATCCGCGAGGTCGCGCAGAGCGCGTCGGAGGCCGCCAAGGTCGCCGGACGCGCGACGCAGATGGCCGCCGTCACCAACGAGCGGGTGCAGCGCCTCGGTCTGTCGTCGCAGGAGATCGGCAACGTCGTCAAGGTCATCACGTCGATCG
>NZ_JAGIBD010000037.1 GCF_017744555.1 Cellulomonas sp.
CGCGCGGGCGGCCCTCGCAGGCAGGGGCCAGGGCGCGGCCGGCCCCGTGACCGGCGCCGCGCCCGTCGCGCCCGCGCTCGCCGCGCTCAGGGCCCCGACGACGCGCCAGTTCGGGCTCTACACCGCCCAGTCGCCGTTCAGCTGGTCCGAGTTCGACGACGTCGCGGCCCGCGTCGGCGCCCAGCCGACCGTCGCCGGGTACTTCCAGGGCTGGGACGGCCCGTTCCGCGCCGACGCCGTGACCCGGTCCTGGCAACGCGGCGTCATGCCGATGATCACCTGGGAGTCCCGCCCGCTGCAGGCCGCGAACGACCAGGCCGAGGACCCGGCGTACTCGCTGAAGAGGATCATCGACGGCTCGTTCGACGACTACCTCCACCAGTACGCGCGCGACGTGGTCGCCACGGGCCTGCCGATGGCGATCCGCATGAACCACGAGATGAACGGCAGCTGGTACCCGTGGGCGGAGCGCAACGCGAAGGGTGAGCCGAACAACGGCAACGGCCCGGGCGACTACGTCGCGTCGTGGCGCCACGTGCACGACGTGTTCGAGGCCGAGGGCGCGAACCGGTACGTGCTGTGGGTGTGGGCGCCGAACATCGTCAACACCATGCCGGGCTGGCAGCAGGACGGCGACTACCTGCGCAGCCTCTACCCGGGTGACGCCTACGTCGACTGGGTCGGCCTGTCGGGCTACTACCGCCCGCCCTACAAGGAGGACCAGACGCCGACGTTCGGCTACACGTTCGGCCGCTCGCTCGAGCAGCTGCGCGCGCTGACGAGCCGGCCGATCTTCCTCGCCGAGATCGGCGCGTCGGAGACCGGCGGGAACAAGGCCGCGTGGGTCACCGACCTGTTCGACGCGCTCGCCGAGCCGGAGAACGCCGACATCCTCGGCTTCGCCTGGTTCAACCACGCCGTCACGACGATCAGCGCCGGTGAGCGCGTGACCAACGACTGGCGCATCCAGTCGCGCGACGACTCGCTCGCCGCCTTCGTCGACGGCCTGCACGACCCGGCGGCCGGGTTCACCACGACCGCCCCCACCACCCCCACCTCCCTCCCCACCCCGCAGGAGCCGTGATGACCGACCACCTGAGCGACCTCGACGTCGCCGAGCTCTTCCCTCGCACCCCGTTCTCGCCCGACGCCCCGACCCCGCGCATCTCGGTGCTCGGCACGGGCTACCTGGGCGCGACGCACGCCGTCGCCATGGCCCAGCTCGGCATGGAGGTCGTCGGTGTCGACACCGACCCGCACAAGGTCGCGGCGCTCGCGGCGGGCAAGGTCCCGTTCTTCGAGCCCGGGCTCGACGAGCTGCTCGAGGAGCAGCTGGCGTCGGGACGGCTGCGCTTCACGACCGACGTCGCGGAGGCCGTCGGCTGGGCCGACGTGCACTTCGTGTGCGTCGGCACGCCGCAGACGAAGACGAGCCACGCCGCCGACCTGCGTTTCGTCGAGGCGGCCACGACCGCCATCGCGGAGAACCTCACGCACGACGCGCTGATCGTCGGCAAGTCGACCGTGCCGGTCGGCACGGGCGCCCGGCTGCGCGAGCTCGTCGCCCGCACGCAGCCCGCCGGCGTCCGCACCGAGCTCGTCTGGAACCCGGAGTTCCTCCGCGAGGGCAAGGCCGTGCAGGACACGCTGCACCCCGACCGCATCGTCATGGGCGGGACCACGCCGGAGTCCGAGGCGCTCCTGCGCCGCGTGTACGCCGGCCCGATCGCCGAGGGCAGCCCGGTCGTGGTGTGCGACCTGCCCACCGCGGAGCTCGTCAAGGTGAGCGCCAACGCGTTCCTCGCGACGAAGATCTCGTTCATCAACGCGATCGCGTCGGTGTGCGAGGCGGCGGACGCCGACGTCACGGTGCTCGCCGACGCCCTCGGGCACGACACCCGGATCGGGCGGCAGTTCCTCGACGCGGGCCTCGGGTTCGGCGGCGGCTGCCTGCCGAAGGACATCCGCGCGCTCATGCACCGCGCCAACGAGCTCGGCGCCCACCAGGCGTCGTCGCTGCTGCAGCAGGTCGACGAGATCAACATGGGCCAGCGCGCCCGCGTGATCGAGCTCGCCCTCGACGCGTGCGAGGGCTCGGTGCTCAACCGCCGCGTCGGCGTGCTCGGCGCCGCGTTCAAGCCGCACACGGACGACGTGCGCGACTCGCCGGCGCTCAACGTCGCGGCCGCGCTGCACCTGCGCGGCGCGCAGGTCACGGTGTACGACCCGCAGGCGGGGGACACCGCACGGGCGAGCTTCCCGACGCTGGGCTACGCGACGGACGTCGAGGAGGCTGTCGAGGGTGCGGATGTCGTCCTCGTGCTCACCGAGTGGGACGAGTTCCTCGACGCCGAGCCTGCCCGCCTGGCGTCCCTGACGCGTCGCCCGCACGTCATCGACGCGCGTGGGCGCCTGGACGCGCGTCGGTGGACCGACGCCGGCTGGTCGTTCGCCGGCCTGGGCCGCACCGCGGCCTGAGCCGCCGCACGCCGGCCGAGCGCCCTTGACCCGGCCGTCGCCGACCGCCCGTACGCCCCTCGGCCTGCGGGCGGTCGGCGCGTCCGCGCGCACACCCGGGCGCGGACGGGGGAGCCGGGCAGACTGGGCGTGTGCGCCTCTACCTTCCTGCCACGCTCGACGAGCTCGACGACCCCGCCGGCGAGCTGCCCGCCCGCCGGGCCCACGCCGTGACGGCCGCGCTGCGTGCCGCCTTGCCCGACGAGGACGACGAGGGCCTGGAGTTCGCGGCCCAGCTCATGGCCGCGGACGACTCTCTCGCGCTGATCGCCGACCGTCCCGGTGCTCCGCGGCTCCGCCTCGTGGTGTCGGTCGACGTCGTCGACACGGCCGTGGGCGCGGTCGACGACGCGGACGCTGCGCCGAGCGCGGTCGAGCTGCTGACGGCCGTCTCTCGCGACGACATCGCGTGCGCCCACGTGGACGAGCCCGAGGCGCGGGACGACGTCGCACGCGCCGCGGCCGGGGACGAGGCGGCGTCCGACGCGCTCGACGAGCGCGATCTGCTCTGGTACGACGCGACCGAGCTCGGCGGCATCCCGCGCTGAGCCGTTCCGCGCGCGACCGGCCGCCGCAGGAGCGGGCGAACCGGGCGTCGTTCCGTGGCGTTCGTCACGAACGGACCGCGCGGGCTTCGTCGAGGGGGCGTCAGTTGGACCGGTGCCGCCGGGCTCGGGTAATGTTCACCGCCGGTACGACGTCCGGTGGACGGCGGTCCGCCCTTTCCGGGCGACCGGCGGCACCCGGAGGTCATACCCCCATGGGGTATGGTGTAATTGGCAGCACGAGTGATTCTGGTTCACTTAGTCTAGGTTCGAGTCCTGGTACCCCAGCGCGAGCACCGCTGACCTGCACGGTCCGAGTCACTCGGATCATCGGGTAAAGTGTTCACTCGGTAAGCGAGGCCCACGGGTCTCGCGGCTGATAGGCCCCCGTTGTGTAGCGGCCTAGCACGCCGCCCTCTCACGGCGGTAGCGCCGGTTCGAATCCGGTCGGGGGTACAGAGGAAGGCCCGGTCACCACGGTGACCGGGCCTTCGTCGTCCGTGCTCGCGTCCACGTGAACCTGGCCGCGACGTGAACCTGGCCGCGACGTGAACCTGGCCGCGCGCACCACGGCGCGACCGGACCGCGGGTCGGGCGAGCCGGAGCCCCGAGGCTGGGGGCACGAACGCACCGTGCGGCCGCCACCCGGACGGGCGGCGACCGCACGGTGGGACGGGCTCAGTCCGCGGTGCGGCGCAGGACCTCGGTGAGGCGGTTCGCGGCGGACACGACGGCCGACGCGTGCAGGCGGCCCGGCTGCCGGGAGAGCCGCTCGAGCGGTCCGGACACCGAGACGGCGGCCACGACCCGCCCGGAGGGACCGCGCACGGGCGCGGACACCGAGGCGACGCCGACCTCGCGCTCGGACACCGACTGCGCCCAGCCCCGGCGACGGACGCCGGACAGGATCGTCGCCGTGAACTTGGCGCCCTGCAGGCCGCGGTGGAGCCGGTCGGGCTCCTCCCAGGCGAGCAGGATCTGCGCGGCGGAGCCCGCCTGCATGGTCAGTGTCGCCCCCACGGGGATGGAGTCGCGCAGACCGATCGGGCGCTCGGCCGCGGCCACACAGATGCGCAGGTCACCCTGGCGGCGGTAGAGCTGCGCGCTCTCGCCGGTGTGGTCGCGCAGCGCCGCGAGCACGGGGCCGGCGGCGGCGAGGAGACGGTCCTCGCCGGCGGCGGTCGCGAGCTCCGACAGGCGGGGGCCGAGCACGAACCGGCCCTGCATGTCGCGGGCGACGAGACGGTGGTGCTCGAGCGCGACCGCCAGCCGATGGGCCGTCGGGCGAGCAAGATGGGTGGCGGTGACGAGCTGCGCGAGCGTGGCCGGACCGGCCTCGAGCGCACTGAGAACCGACGCGGCCTTGTCCAGGACGCCGACTCCGCTAGAGTTGTCCATAGGTCGATATTGGCGTCTCGCAGGCTGAGATGCAAGCAGGTCGGCCGACGAACCCGGGAACTACCCCCTCCCGGACTAGGAGAACAGGACCGAGAACATGGCCGGCACGTTGGCGGAGAAGGTCTGGGACGCACATGTCGTGCGCCGTGGCACGGACGGTGCCCCCGACCTTCTCTACATCGACCTCCACCTCGTCCACGAGGTGACGAGCCCGCAGGCGTTCGAGGGTCTGCGGATCGCGGGCCGCCCCGTGCGCCGCCCGGACCTCACGCTCGCGACCGAGGACCACAACACCCCCACGCTCGACATCGACCGGCCGATCGCCGACACGACGAGCCGCACCCAGATCGAGACGCTGCGCCGCAACGCCGCGGAGTTCGGCGTCCGGATCCACTCGCTCGGCGACGCCGACCAGGGCATCGTCCACCAGGTCGGTCCGCAGCTCGGCCTCACGCAGCCGGGCCTGACGGTCGTCTGCGGCGACTCGCACACGTCGACCCACGGCGCGTTCGGCGCTCTCGCTTTCGGCATCGGCACCAGCGAGGTCGAGCACGTCCTCGCGACCCAGACGCTGCCGCTCGCGCCGTTCAAGACGATGGCGATCACCGTGAACGGCGAGCTGCCGTCCGGTGCGACCAGCAAGGACATCATCCTGGCGATCATCGCCAAGATCGGCACCGGCGGCGGTCAGGGCTACGTGCTCGAGTACCGCGGCGAGGCCATCCGGGCGTTGTCGATGGAAGCCCGCATGACGATCTGCAACATGTCGATCGAGGCCGGCGCGCGCGCCGGCATGATCGCGCCGGACCAGACCACGTTCGACTACCTGAAGGGCCGTCCGCACGCCCCCGAGGGTGCCGACTGGGACGCCGCCGTCGAGTACTGGAAGACCCTCCGGTCCGACGACGACGCGCAGTTCGACGTCGAGGTCGTGCTCGAGGCGTCCGACCTCGAGCCGTTCGTCACGTGGGGCACCAACCCCGGCCAGGGCCTGCCGCTGTCGGGCTCCGTGCCGGTGCCCGAGGAGATCGCCGACGCCAACGAGCGCGTCGCCGCCGAGCGCGCCATCGAGTACATGGGCCTCACGCCCGGTCAGCCGCTGCGCGACATCAAGGTCGACACGGTCTTCATCGGCTCGTGCACCAACGGCCGCATCGAGGACCTGCGCTCGGTCGCCAAGCTCGTCCAGGGCAAGCACAAGGCCGACGACGTGCGCGTGCTCGTGGTGCCCGCGTCCGCGCGGGTCCGGCTGCAGGCCGAGGCCGAGGGGCTCGACAAGATCTTCCTCGACTTCGGTGCCGAGTGGCGCAACGCCGGCTGCTCGATGTGCCTGGGCATGAACCCCGACCAGCTCGCGCCGGGGGAGCGCTCGGCGTCCACGTCGAACCGCAACTTCGAGGGCCGGCAGGGCAAGGGCGGCCGCACGCACCTCGTGTCGCCGCTCGTCGCCGCCGCGACGGCCATCCGCGGGACGCTCTCGTCGGTCGCCGACCTCGGCCCCGACGTCGTCGCCCCCGACGGCAGCCCGCTCACCGACCTCCAGACGGTCTGACCCAGGAAGCGAGAAGACTGATGGAGAAGTTCACCCAGCACACCGGCGTCGGCGTCCCGCTGCGCCGCAGCAACGTCGACACCGACCAGATCATCCCGGCCGTCTACCTCAAGCGCGTGACGCGCACCGGGTTCGAGGACGCGCTGTTCGCCGCCTGGCGCGGTGACCCGACGTTCGTCCTCAACCAGGAGGCGTACTCGTCGGGCTCGGTGCTCGTCGCCGGCCCCGACTTCGGCACCGGCTCGTCGCGCGAGCACGCCGTCTGGGCGCTCAAGGACTACGGCTTCAAGGTCGTGATCTCGGCGCGGTTCGCCGACATCTTCCGCGGCAACTCGGGCAAGCAGGGCCTGCTCGCCGCGCAGGCGTCGCAGGAGGACATCGAGCTCATCTGGAAGATCCTCGAGACCCGCCCCGGCACCCAGATCACGGTGGACCTCGAGGCGCGCAGGATCACGTGCGACGACGTCGTGGTGCCGTTCCAGGTCGACGACTACACGCGCTGGCGCCTGCTCGAGGGGCTCGACGACATCGGCCTCACGCTGCAGCACGCCGACGAGATCTCCTCCTTCGAGGAGACCCGTGAGCCGTGGCGCCCGCGGACGCTGCCGGCCAAGCACCTCCCGCCGGTCGAGATCAAGGCCGCGCGACCGGTGCACGTGGAGATCACCTCCCGCTGAGGTCGTCGGACGGGCAGGGTCGCCGGTGACGGGGCCCTGCCCGTCTGCGTCCCTTGGAGGCGGAAGTCCGCGCACGCGACGGGGTGCGTGAGTACGGTGGGTCCGCACGGGCGCAGGAACCGGAGAGGGCACGCATGGCGGGCAAGGCGCAGATCGTGGACCGGCTGGTCGCCGATGGCGCGACGCGCGCGCAGGCGGCCGCCGCGGTCGACGCCGTGCTCGACGCGATCACCGCCTCGCTCGCCGCGGGCGAGCGGGTGACGCTGACGGGGTTCGGCACGTTCGAGCCCGCGGAGCGGTCCGCGCGCACGGCCCGCAACCCGAGGACGGGGACCGCGGTCGAGGTGGCGGCCACGACGGTCGCCCGGTTCCGGCCCGGCACCGCGTTGCGCGCCGCCGTCGCCACCGCCAAGGACCGGGACGATCCCGAGGGCGGCAAGCACGGGTCGGCGGCGACCGGCGAGGCTCCGGCGGGTGCCGCGTCGGTCGTCACGAGGTCGGCGGGCAAGGCCGGCAAGGGCCGCACGAAGGCGACGGCCGCGTCGGGCGAGGATGCGGCGAGCAGGGCGGCCGCGTCCACGAAGGTGACCAAGGACGCCGAGGCGAAGGCCAAGCGCAAGGCCAAGGGCAAGGGGAAGGCGAAGGGCAAAGCCAAGGTCAAGAGCAAGGACCTCAAGGACGCTTCGGCGGCGAAGTCCGGCAAGAAGCGCGCCAAGACGTAGGGCACGACGGCCCTTCCGGAGATGTGAAGGTTTCGCGGGACGACGGCGTGCCGGACCGCCCGCGGTCAGGAGCACACCTGTGCGTGGGAGACGATGAGTCCATGAGCGACCTGCTGTACGTCAACGGTGGCAACCCCCTGTCGGGGGAGATCACCGTCCGCGGTGCCAAGAACTTCGTGTCGAAGGCCATGGTGGCCGCGCTGCTGGGCGAGACGCCGAGCGTGCTGCGCAACGTCCCCCAGATCCGCGACGTCGGCGTGGTGACGGGTCTGCTCGAGCTGCACGGCGTGCGGGTCGACGCGGACGCCGACGCGGGCGTGCTGCACCTGGACCCGACGGACGTCGAGTCGGCGCACGTCGCGGACATCGACGCGCACGCCGGGTCGAGCCGCATCCCGATCCTGTTCTGCGGTCCGCTGCTGCACCGGCTCGGTGAGGCGTTCATCCCCGACCTCGGCGGCTGCCGCATCGGCGACCGGCCCATCAACTACCACCTCGACATCCTGCGGCAGTTCGGCGCGGTCGTGGAGAAGCAGGACAACGGCATCCACATCCGTGCGCCGCGGCGGCTGCAGGGCACCAAGATCGCCCTGCCGTACCCGAGCGTCGGCGCGACCGAGCAGCTGCTGCTCACGGCCGTGCGCGCCGAGGGCATCACCGAGCTCGCCGGTGCCGCGATCGAGCCCGAGATCATGGATCTCATCAACGTCCTGCAGAAGATGGGCGCGATCATCTCGGTCGACACCGACCGCGTGATCCGCATCGAGGGCGTCGACCGGCTCGTGGGCTTCCAGCACACGGCGCTCGCGGACCGGATCGAGGCGGCGTCGTGGGCGTCGGCCGCGCTGGCGACGGGCGGCGACGTGTTCGTGCGCGGCGCGACGCAGCCCGAGATGACGACGTTCCTCAACACGTTCCGCAAGGTGGGCGGCGAGTTCGCCGTGGACGACGACGGCATCCGGTTCTACCACCCGGGCGGCGACCTGCGGTCGATCCAGCTCGAGACGGACGTGCACCCCGGGTTCATGACGGACTGGCAGCAGCCGCTCGTGGTCGCCCTGACCCAGGCGAAGGGCCTGTCGATCGTGCACGAGACGGTGTACGAGAACCGGTTCGGGTTCGTCGACGCGCTCGTGGGCATGGGCGCGACGATCCAGGTCTACAAGGAGTGCCTCGGCGGCCGGCCGTGCCGGTTCGGGCAGCGCAACTTCTACCACTCGGCCGTCATCAGCGGCCCGACGCCCCTGTCTGCCGCGGACATCGAGGTGCCGGACCTGCGCGGCGGGTTCAGCCACCTCATCGCGGCGCTCACGGCGAAGGGCACGTCGGCGGTGCGCGGCATCAGCCTCATCGACCGTGGGTACGAGCGCTTCGCGGAGAAGCTCGAGGCGCTCGGCGCCGAGTTCAGCCGCGACTGAGTCCCGGTAGCATCGGCTCCCGTGCAACCACCGGCTCGCTCCAACCGCGCGTACCGCGTGGTCGCCCACATCCTCCGTCCGCCGCTGCGCGCCATGACCCGTCGTCAGTGGAGCGGCGCGGAGAACCTGCCCACGGATCGTGGCTTCATCGCCGCGAGCAACCACATGACGAACATCGACCCGCTGACGTTCGCGCACTTCCTGTGGGACAACGGCCACGCACCCAAGATCCTGGCCAAGGCATCGCTGTTCAAGGTCCCGGTCGTGCGCGGGGTGCTGCACGCGACGGGGCAGATCCCGGTGCACCGCAACACGTCGGCGGCCGGTGAGTCGCTCGACGCCGCCGTCGCCGCGGTGGGTGCGGGTGAGTGCGTCGCGGTCTTCCCGGAGGGCACGCTGACGCGCGAGCCCGACCTGTGGCCGATGACGGGGAAGACGGGCATCGCGCGGCTGGCCCTCGCGACCCGGGCGCCCGTCATCCCGATCGCGCAGTGGGGCCCGCAGAACCTGCTCGGCCGGTACAAGAAGCTGCTCAAGCCGTTCCCGCGCAAGCTCGTCACGATCGTCGCGGGCCCGCCCGTCAACCTCGACGACCTGTACGACCGGCCGCAGGACACCGCGACGCTGCGTGAGGCGACGGACCGCGTCATGGACGCCATCACCGCGCTGCTGGAGGAGATCCGCGGCGAGAGCGCACCCGCTGTCCGGTACGACATGCGCAAGGCCAAGGCCGCCGGCGAGAAACCCGTGGGTGGCGACCCCGCGACGAGGCCGGAGCTGTGACGGCGGACGTCATGCCGCCCGAGGACGGGTCCCGTCACACGTTGCGCGCAGCGGTGCTCGGTGCGGGGAGCTGGGGCACGACGTTCGCCGCCGTCATGGCCGACGCGGGCTGCGACGTGACGGTCTGGGGCCGTGACGAGAAGACGTGCCGGCAGATCACCGAGAACCACCGCAACGAGGCGTACCTGCCGGGCATCGAGCTGCCTGCGGGCGTCACCGCGACGACCGACGTGCGTGCGGCCCTCGCCGGGGCCGACATCGTGGCGGTCGCCGTCCCGTCGCAGGTCGCGCGGCGCACGCTCGAGCCGCTGCAGGACGCGATCGGGCCGCAGACGGTCGCCGTCTCGCTCATGAAGGGCGTCGAGCTGTCGACGGACCGCCGGATGAGCGAGGTCGTCGCCGAGGCGCTCGCGATCCCGCAGGACCGGGTCGCGGTCGTGTCGGGGCCGAACCTGGCCCGCGAGATCGCCCGACGCCAGCCCACCGCCACGGTCATCGCCTCGACGAGCGACGCGACGTCCCAGCTCGTCGCGCGTGCGTGCGCGTCGTCGTACTTCCGTCCGTACACGAACCGCGACGTCGTCGGTGTGGAGCTGTGCGGCGCCGTCAAGAACGTCATCGCCCTCGCGGTCGGGATCTCGCAGGGGCGCGGCCTCGGCTACAACACGATGGCGACCGTCATCACGCGCGGGCTCGTCGAGATCACCCGGCTCGGGCTCGCGCTCGGCGCCGACGCCGACACGTTCCCCGGGCTCGCCGGGATGGGCGACCTCATGGCGACGTGCGCGTCGCCCGACTCGCGCAACCACACGCTCGGCGGCCACATCGGCCGCGGCATGTCGCTCGACGAGGCGATCGCCGCCACCGGGGGGACCGCCGAGGGCGTCAAGTCGTGCCGGTCGGTGCTCGAGCTCGCGACGTCGCTCGGGGTCGAGATGCCGATCACGCACGCGGTCGTGCGCGTGCTGCACGAGGGGCTGCCCGTGGACCAGCTCGCACCGCTGCTGCTCGCGCGGCCGCACAAGGCCGAGGGCGCCTGAGCCGTCCGGTTCAGGCGGCTCCGACCGACCGCAGGGCCTGGTCGAGGTCCGCCCACAGGTCCTCGACGTCCTCGATACCGACGGACAGCCGCAGCAGGTCCTCCGGCACGGTCGCCGACTCGAGCGGGAACCGACGTCGCCGCTCGAGGCTCGACTCGACGCCGCCCAGGCTCGTGGCGGGCATCCACAGCTCGAGGGCCGCGACGACGGCGTCGGCCGCCGCGACACCGCCGACGGGCCGCAGACCGATGATCGACCCGAAGCCGTCCATCAGGCGGGCCGCCCGCTCGTGGCCGGGGTCGTCCGGCAGGCTCGGGTGTGAGACCGCGGCGACGGCCGGGTGCTCGGCGAGCCGGCGTGCGAGCTCGGCGGCGTTGGCCTGCGAGCGCTCCACGCGGACCGCGAGCGTCCGGACGCCGCGCAGCGCGAGCCACGCCTCCGTCGGTCCCGCGATGGCGCCGTGCAGCGTCCGGTAGGCGCGCAGCCGCTCGTACAGCTCGGGGTCGTCCGCGAGGGCCGCGCCGAGCACCACGTCGGAGTGACCCGCGAGGTACTTCGTGACCGAGTGCACGACGACGTCCACGCCGAAGGACAGCGGCCGCTGGCCGAGCGGGGTCGCGAACGTGTTGTCGGCCGCCACGAGCGCGCCCACGGCGTGAGCCTCCTCGACGAGCACGGGCAGGTCGGCGACCTCGAGCATCGGGTTGGTCGGCGTCTCGACCCAGAGCATCGACGCGGGCCGGTCGGTGCCGCGCACGGCGGCCACGACCTCGTCGGTGTCCGCGATGTCGACGAGCGTCAGGCTGATCCCCGAGCGGACGCCCAGGTCGCGCGCGTACGCGATCGTCACGTTGTACGCGTGCCGCGGGACCACGACATGACCGCCGGGTGGCACGAGCGACATGGCCGCCGCGATCGACGCCATGCCGGACGAGAACAGCACCGCGGGGTGCGCCGATCCCTCGAGGACGCCGAGGGTCTGCTCGAACGGGTGCCACGTCTCGGTGCCCGCCCGCGCGTAGAAGTGCTCGCCCGTGGGCACCTTGCCCTGCGACACGTACGTCGACGACAGCACGATCGCCGGGTTCACGGGCGTGCCCTGCACGCGGTCCGGGCGGCCGGCGGCGACGGCGTTCGTGGCGGGGGAGAGGGCGTGGTGCTCGGGCATGCGTGCAGGGTACGCGTCGCTCGTCCGGGGGACCGAGGCGCGCGACGACGGGACCGCGGCCCGGGCCCGGTAGGGTCGTCGGCGATGAACGACGCGCCCGACCCCCAGCAGCCCGCCCCCGCCACCGCCCGGTCCGCCCGACCGCGGGTCATGGTGCTCTTCGGCGGCAGGTCGGGGGAGCACGCGATCAGCTGCGCGACGGCGGGCGGCGTGCTCCGCGCGATCGACCGCGACCGGTACGACGTCCTCGCGGTCGGCATCACGCCCTCCGGGCGCTGGGTGCTGGCCGACGACGACCCGGACCGCTGGGCGATCACCGACGGCCGGCTCCCGCAGGTCGAGGACACCGCCGCGCACGTGCTGCTCCCGCAGGCGACCGACGACCGCGACGTGCAGGTCCTCGAGCGCGGGCTGCTGCCGCGGACGGTCGGCGAGGTCGACGTCGTCTTCCCGTTGCTGCACGGCCCGTTCGGCGAGGACGGCACGCTGCAGGGGCTCCTCGAGCTCGCGGACGTCCGCTACGTCGGCGCCGGGGTGCTCGCGTCGGCGGTCGGCATGGACAAGCACATGATGAAGCTCGTGCTCGCCGGCCACGGGCTGCCCGTCGGCCCGTTCGAGGTGATCCGCCCCGGTGAGCTCGAGCGCGACCCCGAGGGCGTCGTCGCGCGCATCAAGGCGCTCGGCCTGCCGCTGTTCGTCAAGCCGGCCCGCGCCGGTTCGAGCCTCGGCATCTCCCGGGTCGACGACCTCGCCGACCTCGAGCAGGCCGTCGCGGTCGCCCGCGCGCACGACCCGAAGGTCGTCGTGGAGGCGGCGATCGAGGGCCGCGAGATCGAGTGCGGCGTGCTCGGCGGCCGGGCGGGCGAGCGTCCGCGGGCGTCGCTGCCTGGCGAGATCGTCGTGACCGACCCGCGGCACGCGTTCTACGACTTCGAGGCCAAGTACCTCGACGAGGGCGGCGTCACGCTCGCGTGCCCCGCCGACCTGCCGCCGGACGTCGTCGCGGAGGTCCAGGAGGTCGCGGTCCGCAGCTTCGAGGCCGTCGGGTGCGAGGGCATCGCCCGCGTGGACGTGTTCGTCACGCCCGAGGGGCGCGTCGTCGTCAACGAGATCAACACGATGCCCGGGTTCACGCCGTTCTCGATGTACCCGCGCATGTGGCAGGCGAGCGGTGTGACGTACCCGGAGCTCGTCGACGAGCTCATCGCGCTGGCCCTCGCCCGGCCCACCGGGCTGCGCTGAGCGACGGTCTGCCGCACGGCAGTCACGCCGTCACAGGCACTCGCGCGTCTTCTCCGTGCGGTCCACGGCCGGGCCGAGAGCGTCGATGAACGCCGTCGACCGCTCCTGTGCCACCTCGGCCGGCACCTGCACCTCGACGGCCGGCTCCCGGCCGTAGGTGGTGAACGTCCAGGCGCTCGTGTCCTCGTGCGCCGGGTCGTCCGCCACCGCCACCCAGTCCACGGTGGCCCCGCCGGGCGTCGCGACGGTGACGCAGTGCTCGGTCGTCGGGCCCAGCGGCTCGACACCGCAGCGCAGCACGACCGGGTGCGCCGGGTCGCCCCACGCCGTCGTCGCCTGGCTCGTGGTGTCCCGTCGGGGCAGGTCGTCGCCGAGGGAGTCGGGCGTCGCGAGCACGACGCTCGCGCACACGGGGTCCGTGGCGTGCGGCGCGACGGAGACGGGGACCGCGCTCGTGCACCCGCCGAGCAGCGTCGCGGTCGCGGCGGCGCCGACGAGCGCGCGGCGGGTCGGGCGGGAGCTCGTCTCAGGCACACGTCACCGTAACGCGGCCCGCGAGGCCTCCCGGACGCCCGAGGCGGTCCGGCGACGTGACGCGGGCCACCGTGCACGCGACGGTGCCGCCGCGCCGTCTACGGTGGCGGCGTGAACGACGACCTGCGTGTCTCCGACCTCTCCGAGGAGCAGCTGCTCGCGCGGATCTTCCCGCACCTCCCGGCCGGTGCCGGCACGCTCGTGCCGCCCGGGGACGACGCCGCGGTCGTCGCAGCGCCGGACGGACGGGTCGTGGTCACGACCGATGTGCTCGTCGAGGACCGGCACTTCCGCCGCGTGTGGTCGTCCGGGGAGGACGTGGGCCGACGGGTGGCGGTGCAGAACCTCGCCGACGTGGCCGCGATGGGGGCCCGTCCGACGAGCCTCGTCGTCGCGCTCGCCGTCCCGGGCGACCTGCCCGTCGCGTGGGTCGAGGGCCTCGCGCGCGGGCTCGGCGCAGTCTGCGGGCCGCTCGGGGTGGGGGTCGTCGGGGGAGACCTGTCGGGCGGACCGGTGGTCGTGGTGGCCGTCGCGGCGCACGGCGACCTCGAGGGCCGGGTGCCGGTCCTACGGTCGGGCGCGAGGGTCGGCGACGTCGTCGCGCACGCCGGTCGGTGCGGGCGGTCCGCGGCCGGGCTCGCGCTGCTCGACGCCGGCCGGGCCGGTGTCGACCCCGACGCCGTCGCGGCGCACCTGCGGCCGACGTCGCCGCTCGACGCCGGACCCGCGGCCGCGCTGGCCGGTGCCACCGCGATGCTCGACGTCTCCGACGGGATGCTGCGCGACGCCGGCCGGATGGCGCGGGCGAGCGGCGTCCAGATCGACCTCGACGAGCCCACGACCGCGTTCGCGGACGACCTCGCGGCCCTCGCGCCGGCCGCCGCTGCCGTGGGTGCCGACCCGGTCGCGTGGGTGCTCGGGGGTGGAGAGGACCACGGGTTGCTCGCGACGTTCCCGCCGGACGGCGTCCTGCCGGCGCCGTTCCGGCAGGTCGGCACGGTCCGATCGGGCAGCGGCGTGCTCGTGGCAGGACGGGAGCCGACCGTCGCGCCGGGATGGGACCACTTCGGCGGCTGAGGGACGCGGCCCGCCCCTCGGCGACCTGCGGCCGCGATCAGCCTCGGCGGTACCGGACCTCGAGCAGGTCGGCGCCGCCCAGCTCCTCGTAGCGTTCGACACCGTCGGCCTGGAAGCCGTGACGACGGTAGAAGTGCCGTGCCCGCTCGTTGGCGGCCAGCACCCACAGGGACAGCCGCGTCCGCTCGCCGCTCTCGGCGATGACTGTGCGCATGAGGTCCCGGGCAACCCCGTGCCCCCAGATGCCGGGGTCGAGGTAGATGGAGTAGATCTCCCGGTCGCCGCGGGCGGCGTCCTCGTCGCGGCTGGGCCCGAGGCTCACGAAGCCGACGATCTGCGGTCCGGCCTCGGCGACCCAGGTGCTCACGTTGTCGGCGGGCCCGGAGCGCAGGAACCGCGTCCAGTCGGCCGTCCGTGCCTCGGCGTCGAGGGAGGCCAGGTAGTCGTCGGGCACGATCCCGGCGTACGCCTCGCGCCAGGACCGGACGTGCACCCCGGCGATCCCCGCGGCGTCGGCCTCGGCGGCCTGCCGGATCGTGACGTCGTCGAGCTGCTCGATCATGACGTCACCCTGCCACATGGTCCGGGCAGCGCGAAGGCCCGTGAGGCGAATACCTCACGGGCCTTCGGGAAACGCTTCGACGTGCGTCAGACGGCGCGCTGGACCTTGCCGGCCTTGAGGCACGAGGTGCACACGTTGAGACGCTTGGGGGTACCCGCCACCACGGCGCGCACGCGCTGGATGTTCGGGTTCCAGCGGCGCTTGGTGCGCACGTGCGAGTGCGAGATGCTGTGCCCGAAGCTCGGGCCCTTGGCGCAGACGTCGCAGTTGGCAGCCACGGTCTTCTCCTGTGTTCTTGCGGTTCGGCCGGGCCGACCAGGTCGGTCCCGATGCTGTGCGGGCACGCCGCGGGTCGCGGCGAAGTCGGGGGCGGGGCGCTGACCGTGCCGTTTCCGGCCCCCGTCGTGCGCCACCAGTGCCCGAAGACCTCCGGGCAACCGGTCAAGACTAGCCCATGCCCCGACGGCCCCCCAAATGGGCGCCTCCGCGCGGCGGTCGGACGCGCGACCGGTGGACACGGGGTGGGTGGCTGTCGGTGACATCGGGCAGGGTATCCGCAGAGGCGCGGGCCTCGGCGTGACGACGGAGGTGCGGTGGAGGAGCTCGACGCGGCGGTGCTGCGCGCCTGGGCGCTCGGTGCCCGGGCGACGCTCGACGTGGCACGCCCGCACATCGACGCGGTGAACGTGTTCCCGGTCGCCGACGGCGACACGGGGACCAACGTGCTGCTCACCGTCGAGGGCGGCGTCGCGGCGCTCGGGGCCGTGGCCGTCGACGCGCCCGCGTCCGAGGTCGCGCGGGCGTTCGCGCACGGCGCCATGCTCGCCGCGCGCGGGAACTCCGGGGTCATCGTGAGCCAGTACCTCGCCGGGCTCGCGGCGGCGCTGCCGGACGCCCCGACCCCCACGCACGTCGCCGAGGCCCTCGCGTCCGCCGCCCGGGCAGCCCGCGGGGCGGTCGCCGACCCGCAGGAGGGCACGGTCCTGACCCTGGCCGACGCCGTGGCTGCGCGAGCGGCGGCTGCGGCGACGGACGGCGCGTCGACGGCCGTCCTGCTCGCCGAGGCCGTCGCCGACGCGCACCGTGCGCTCGCCCGGATCAGCGCCGAGCACCCGGTGCTGCGCCGTGCCCACGTGCTCGACGCCGGCGCGTGCGCGCTGCTCGTCGTCCTCGACGCGCTGGTCGCCGCCGTGCGCCGAGCGGCGCCCTCGCACGCGGCGCCCGACTGGTTGCCGAGCAGGCCCGCCCACCTCGACGGTGCGCCCGAGCCGGGCGGCGCCTTCGAGGTCATGCTCCTGGTACGCGAGGCCGGCGGGTCCGGCGGCGACCTGGGTGCCGAGCTGCGGGCGCGGATGCACAGGCTCGGTGACTCGGTGGCGGTCGTCGGTGCCGACGGGTGGTGGCACGTGCACGTCCACACCGACGAGCCTGGCCGGGCCATCGCGGAGGCGGCGCTCGGGCCGCGCGAGCAGGTCGTCGTGCGGCTCGTCGACACCCCGCACGCCGCGTCGGGCCCCGAGGAGGAACCCGGACGCTGGGGGCTCGTCGCGTGCACGTCGTCGCCGTCGCTCGCGGCCTGGTACGCGACCGCGGGGGCGGTCACGGTCGTGCGGTGCCCCGAGACGCCCGTGACGTCGGCGCACCTCGCCCGGGCCGTCGCCGACACCGGCGCGAGGAGCGTCGCGGTGCTGCCCGGAGGTGCTGTCGGCGTGGACGTGCTGGGTGACGTGCTCGCGGCTGACCGGGGAGCGGTCGTCGAGGTGCTCGACGCCGATGACCAGCTGCGCGCGGTGGTCGCGACGCTCGCGTTCGCCGGCGCGTCCTCGTCGTCCGGCACGCACGCCGCCGTGCTGGCCCTCGGTCGCGTCCGGGGCGTCGCCGTCGACGGCGACCTGCTGACGGGCGTCGAGGAGCTGCTGGGCAGCGGGAGCCGGCCCGGCGACCTGAGCCTCACGGTGCTGCACCGGGACGCCGTCGACCCCGGCGTGGCCGACGCGCTCACCGCGCTGCTGGGGGCGCGGACGGACGGCGTCGAGCCGGTGCTGGTCGGTCCGACGGGCAACGGCCCGCGGTTCCTCGTGGGGATCGACTGATGGCGCGCGCGACCGGGCCCGGGGTCCGCTACGCCGACGGCGTCGAGCCCGCCCGCGGCTACCTCGACGAGCCGGTGACGACCCTCGTGCCGCGCTCGGCCAAGCCGTTCGCGTCGCTCGGCATCCGCACGGTCGGCGACCTGCTGCGGCACTACCCGTGGCGCTACGCGGATGCGAGCACCCTGACGGACATCGCCGGGCTCACCGTCGGGGAGGACGTCGCGATCGTCGCCGAGGTGCGCGAGGCCGTCGTGCGGCGGGCGCGCACGACCCACCAGGCCCGGCTCGAGGTCACGATCACGGACGGCACGCGCACGCTGCAGCTGATCTTCTTCGGGGCGACCCGGCACCACGAGAACCTGCTGCGGCCCGGTCGGCGCGGCCTGTTCTCGGGGCAGATCGGCGAGTTCGGCGGGCGCCTGCAGCTCGCGCACCCGACGTACGAGATGTTCGACGACGACGTCGAGGGGGAGCGGCAGGCGGTCGAGCGCGCCGAGTGGCCGCGGCCCGTGTACCGCGCGGTCGCGGGCCTGGACACCGCCAAGATCGGCCGCGCGGTGCGGACCGCGCTCGGGCCGCTGACCGAGGCCGACGTCGACGACCCGCTGCCGCCTGCCGTCCGGGAGGCCCGCCGGCTCGGGTCGCGCCGCCAGGCCCTCCAGGACGTGCACGAGCCGCACGAGGAGTCGCAGTGGCGTCGCGGGCGGGCGCGTCTGCGGTTCGAGGAGGCGTTCGTCCTCCAGGCCGAGCTCGCGCGCCGCCGGGCCCGGGCCGCCGCCGAGCCCGCCACGGCCCGTCCCCGCGTCGAGGGCGGCCTGCTCGACGCGTTCGACGCCCGGCTGCCGTTCGCGCTGACCGCCGGCCAGCGGGAGGTCGGCGAGCAGGTGTCCGTCGAGCTGGCCGGCGCCGTGCCGATGCAGCGCCTGCTGCAGGGCGAGGTCGGCTCCGGCAAGACCGTCGTCGCGCTGCGCGCGATGCTCCAGGTCGTCGACGCCGGAGGACAGGCCGCGCTGCTCGCGCCGACCGAGGTCCTCGCTGCCCAGCACGCGCGGTCGCTGCGCCTGCTCCTCGGCGACCTCGCCGAGGGCGGGATGCTCGGCGGGTCCGAGATCGGCACCCGCGTCGCGCTGCTCACCGGCTCGCAGAGCGCGGCCGTCAAGAAGGCCGCGCTGCTCGACGCCGCGGGCGGCGCCGCCGGGATCGTCGTCGGCACGCACGCGCTGCTGTCGGCGACGGTCCAGTTCGCCGACCTCGGTCTCGTGGTGGTCGACGAGCAGCACAAGTTCGGCGTCGAGCAGCGCGACACCCTGCGCGCGAAGGCCGCGAGAGCCCCGCACCTGCTCGTCATGACTGCGACCCCGATCCCGCGCACCGTCGCGATGACCGTGTTCGGCGACCTCGAGACGTCGGTGCTGCGCGAGGTGCCGGCCGGACGCAGCGGCGTCACCACGCACGTCGTGCCCGCGGACCGGCCGGGGTGGCTCGACCGCACGTGGCAGCGCGTGCGCGAGGAGGTCGACCGCGGCGGGCGCGCGTACGTGGTGTGCGCGCGCATCGACGGCGACGAGCAGGCCGCGGTCGACGACGACGTCGACCTCGTCGACGACGACCAGGCGGCCAGCACGCGCCCGCCGCTGCGCGCGGTGCTCGAGGTGGTCGACACGCTGCGCGGGCTGCCCGCCTTGGACGGTGTCCGGATCGGCCTCCTGCACGGCCGGATGGCGCCCGACGACAAGGAGCGCGCGCTCGCGGACTTCTCGCGCGGCGACGTGCCCGTGCTCGTGTCCACGACCGTCGTCGAGGTGGGCGTCGACGTGCCCGAGGCGACCGTGATGGTCGTGCTCGACGCCGACCGGTTCGGTGTCTCGCAGCTCCACCAGCTGCGCGGTCGCATCGGGCGCGGGACCGCACCCGGCGTGTGCCTGCTCGTGTCGTCGGCACCCGAGGGCACCCCGGCCGCGGCACGGCTCGAGAAGCTGGCGAGCACGTCCGACGGGTTCGAGCTCGCGACGTTCGACCTGGAGCAGCGCGGCGAGGGCGACGTGCTCGGCGCCTCGCAGTGGGGAGGCTCGTCGTCGCTGCGGCTGCTGCGTGTGACGCGCGACGGGGAGGTCATCGAGCGGGCCCGGCAGGACGCGCGCGCACTCGTCGACGCCGACCCCGAGCTGGCGGGGTGGCCGCCGCTGCGGGCCGCGATCGACGCGATGCTCACGGGCGACCGCGAGGAGTTCCTCGACCGGGCGTGACCGCCCGTCCGGCCCGGCGCGGGCGCGGGCACGGCGGGTCGTGGGACGCGCGTCCGGGTCGGTGCGTGGCGCACATCCGGGTCGGTGCGTGGCGCACATGCGGCGCGGTGCGTGGCGCACATCCGGCGCGGCTACCCTGACGGACGTGTCGAAGCCCGTCGTGCGCGCCCAGGACCTGCTCGTCGGCTACGGCGGGGCACCCGTGTGCGCCCCCGTGTCGTTCACCCTGGCGCCCGGCAGGGCCGTCGCGCTGGTCGGTGCCAACGGCTCCGGCAAGTCGACCGTGCTGCGCGCGGTGATCGGCCTGCTCGAGCCCGTGTCCGGGTCGCTGCAGGTGCTGGGCGGTCCCGTCGACGAGCGCGACGTCGGGTTCCGGCGGCAGGTCGCGAGCGTGCTGGACGACGACGCGTACTTCCCGGCGCTCACCGTGTCCGAGCACCTCTACCTCACGGCGCGCGGCCACGGCGTGCGGGGTGCCGACGACGTCGTCGAGGAGCTGCTCGCAGAGTTCGGGCTCACCGACCACGCCCGCTCGCTTCCCGTGTCGTTGTCGTCCGGCCAGCGCCGCCGCCTGCTGCTCGCGGCGGGCTTCGTGCGGCCGCGGTCCCTGCTGGTCCTCGACGAGCCCGAGCAGCGGCTCGACAAGGCCATGCGCGACCGGCTCGCGGCCCGCCTGGTCGAGGAGAAGCGCTCGGGCGGGTCGGTGCTGCTCGCGACGCACGACACCGAGCTGCTGCGCGCCGTCGCCGACCGCGCCGTGGTCGTGGCGGACGACGTCACGCGCGTCATGTCGGCGGCCGACGCGGCCCAGGTGATCAGCCGGGAGAACCCGTGACCGACGACACCGACGCGGACGTCGAGCCCGCCGTCCAGCCGTTCGACGTCGGCGCGATCCCGCCCGCCCGCTCGATCCGGAAGTTCACCGCGCAGGCGGGCAACGCGCGTGGCGGCGCCAGCTTCGGCTCGCTCATGTCGGACGTCTACTACGCCGTGATCTCGCTCGCGATCAGCATCGGGATCGCGCTCGGCTTCGCGCAGGCCATGCGGGTCGCGCTGCCGCCCGCGCCGGACGTCGCACCGCCTCAGGGCCTGAGCCTCGCGGCGCTCGTCGTCGTCATCCTCGTCGCGCTCGCCGGCGTGCTGCTGTCGCTGGCCGGGCGGCTCGGTCCCGTCGGCGCCGGAGGCGCGGAGGCGGCCTGGTGGCTGAGCCTGCCGGTCGACCGCCGCGGCCTGCTGCGTCCCGCGTCCCGGCGGCTGCCGATCCTGGCCGCGTTCGTCGGGGCCGTGGTCGTCACGCTGCTCGACGCGGGTCTCCTCAGCGACACGGGCGGCCGGCTGCTGCGCGTGGCTCTGGCGTCGGCGTTCGGGGCGGCCGCGATCGTGCTCGTCGCGGGCGTGCTGCAGTCGGCCGGCGTGCCGCGGCGCACGACGGCGCTGGTGGGCGACCTGCTGCTCGCGGCGGCGCCGGTCTGCGCGGTCGTCCTCGCGGCGACGGGCTGGGAGCTCGACGAGCTGCCCGGGCCGCCGTGGGCTCTCGTCCTCGTGCTCGCCCTGGTCGTCGCAGGCCTCGTCGTGCTCGTCGACCGGCGGCTCGGCCGCATGCCGGAGCGGTCGCTGCGGGAGAGCGGGTCGGTCGCGTCGCAGGCCGTCGGCGCCGTCGTCTCGATGGACTCCCGCGAGCTCGGGCGGGCGCTGACCGACGGTGCCGCGCCGTCGGCGCGCCGGTGGGTGTCGCGGCTGCGGACCGCGCGCGGCCCCGCGTCGGCCCTGGTCACCGCCGACCTCGTGGTGCTGCGCCGGTCCGCCCGGCACATGGTCCAGCTCGTCGTCGCCGCCCTCGTCCCGGTGCTGGCGAGCACCGTGCCGCAGCTCGCGAGCCCGGCGGGGGTGCTGCTCGCGGTCCTCGTGTCGGGGTACGTGGCGATGAGCGCGACGGGCGAGGGTGCGCGTCGCGCCGAGATGGCCCCGGTGCTGGACCGGCTGCTGCCGCTCGAGGCCAAGGAGGTCCGTCGGCTGCGGATGGTCGTGCCCGCCGTCGCGATGCTGCTGTGGTCGCTCGTCGCGTTCGCGGCGATCGGTCGCTGGACGGGCGACGTCCCGGGGTGGCTCGCGCTCGGGATCGCGTCGACGCCGGTATGGGCCGCCGGTGCCGTGCGATCGTCGTACCGGCCCGCGCCCGACTGGGGCGGCGCGCTCGTGTCGACGCCGTTCGGCGCGCTGCCGACCGGGGTGGGCAGCGTCCTTGCGCGCGGCCCGGACGTCGTGGTGCTCGGCCTGCTGCCCGTGTGGATCGCGATCCTGCTGCGCACCGTGAGCACGCCGCTGCTGTTCGTCCAGGTCGTGCTGTCGGTGATCGCGGTCGCGGTCGCGTCGTCGGTCCGCAAGGGGTCGCTCCTCGAGCGGCTCATGGAGCAGGCCGACCAGCAGGCGACGACGGGCCCGTCGGGCGCGCGCCGATGACGCGGATCGTCGCCGGCACCGCCGGCGGCCGCACGCTCGAGGTCCCGCGGCGCGGCACCCGCCCGACGAGCGAGCGGGTCCGTGAGGCGCTGTTCTCCCGGCTGGAACACCTCGACGTAGTCGACGGCGCGCGGGTGCTCGACCTGTACGCGGGCTCGGGCGCGCTCGGTCTGGAGGCGGCCAGCCGCGGGGCCGTGCACGTGACGCTCGTCGAGTCGGGGCGTGACGCGGCGGCCGTGTGCCGACGCAACGTCGCGACGCTCGGCCTCGAGGGGGTCGTCACGGTGTCTGCCGAGACCGCCGAGCGGTTCGTGCAGCGCGGCGTCGTCGCGCCCTGGGGGCTCGTGCTCGTCGACCCGCCGTACGACCAGGCGGACGACGACCTCGCCGCCGTCCTCGCCGGCCTCGCGGCGCCGGGCGCGCTGGACGAGGGCGCCGTGCTGGCCGTCGAGCGCTCCACACGCGCCGCCGAGCCCCGTTGGCCCGACGGCATCGTGCGGTTCGACCGCCGCGCCTACGGCGAGACGGTGGTGTGGTTCGCGGAGCCGGAGCTCGGGTCCGGCGTGGACCAGCCGTCGTCCTGAGCGCGGCGTCGGCGGGCGCGTCGGAGAGCCTGGCCTACCCTGGGCGACGTGACCATCGCCGTCTGCCCGGGGTCCTTCGACCCGATCACCCTCGGCCACGTGGACGTCGTGCGGCGTGCGGCGTCGATGTTCGACGAGGTCGTCGTCGGCATCGCCCGCAACTCGGCGAAGAGCGCGCTGCTCACCCCCGACGAGCGGGTCGCGCTCGCCGGCAAGGCGCTCGCGGACGTGCCCAACGTGCGGGTCGAGGCCGTCGACGGACTGCTCGCGGACTTCGTGACACGGGTCGGTGCGCACGCCGTGGTCAAGGGGCTGCGCAGCGGCGCGGACTTCGACGCGGAGCTGCCGATGGCGCTCATGAACCGCCACCTGTCCAGCGTCGAGACGGTGTTCGTGGTGGGGGACCCGGCGCTCGCGCACGTCGCGTCGTCGCTGGTCAAGGACGTGGCCCGGTACGGCGGGCCGATCGACGACCTCGTGCCGGCCGGTGTCGGCGAGGCCGTGCGGGACGCGCTCGCGCGCGCGACGACGAGGAGCTGACGATGACGGACCAGGAACCGACGACCCGCCCCGAGGGGCTGACGGGCGTGCTCGACGCGATCGGGTCGGCCGTGACGAACGCGCGGGCCATGCCGATGTCGTCGTCGGTGCTCGTCAACCGCGCCGAGCTGCTCGACCTCGTGGACCAGGCGCGCGACGTGCTGCCGACGCAGATCACGCAGGCGGACGCGGTGCTGGCGGACGCCGACGCCGCCCGCGCCGCCGCGCAGGCCGAGGCGGACGCCATCCTCGCCGACGCACGGGCGCGCGCCGCAGCGCTCGTGGACGCCGAGCAGGTGGTCATCGACGCGCGTGCCCGGGCGCAGGAGATCGTCGCGGAGGCCGAGCAGACGGCGGACGGGCTGCGCCGGGACGCCGACGACTACTGCGACCGCCGGCTGGCGGACTTCGAGATCGACCTGGGCAAGGTGCTCAGCCAGGTGCAGGCCGGTCGTGCGAAGCTCGCCGGACGCCTGGAGGACCCGTCGGGCGTGTGACCCGTCCGGATTTTGGGTGGCACCCGACGGTGTCGTAGAGTTGGCGGTTGGTCCTGCTGGTCATGGCGTGGACCGAGATCTGATGAGGGGACTGGCCGTGCATCGCCCTGTTCACCTCGATCCCCGTTCGCCGTTCGTGCTCGACACCCACGAGCTCGGCCGACGTCCGGGATCGACGCGGACCGTGCAGCTCACGGAACGCGCCCCCGAGGATCTCGGTACCGACGTGATCGGCATCCCCACCGGCACCGACGTCGAGCTGGATCTGCGGCTCGAAGCGGTCATGGAGGGGGTCCTGGTCTCCGGATCCGTCCGGGGCCAGGCGGTCGGGGAGTGCGTGCGCTGCCTGGGCGAGGTCGTCGAGAACGTCGACGTCCAGCTCACGGAGCTGTACGTCTACCCCGAGCGCGCGGCCGTCGCCGTCGAGGACGGTGACGACGAGGAGGACGTGCGCGAGCTGGAGGGCGACCTGGTCGACCTCGAGCCCGCGCTGCGGGACGCGGTCGTGCCGGCTCTGCCGTTCCAGCCGTTGTGCCGCCCCGACTGCCCGGGTCTGTGCTCCGAGTGCGGAGCACGCCTGGCGGACGACCCTGACCATTCGCATGAGACGCTTGACCCCCGCTGGGCCGCCCTGGGCAGCCTCGCGAGCCAGGTCGACGAGACGAAAGAGAGCTAGCCGTGGCGGTTCCGAAGCGCAAGATGTCGCGCAGCAACACCCGTGCGCGTCGGTCGCAGTGGAAGACCACTGCCACGACGCTCAGCACGTGCCCGCAGTGCAAGGCCGACAAGAAGCCCCACACGGCCTGCCCGTCGTGCGGCGCGTACAACGGCCGTCGCTACGCCGAGGCCGTGCGCAGCGAGTTCGAGGCCTGAGCAGCACCTCCGCCGCCGTGACGCACCCGCGCACCGGAACGCCGGCATGAGTGCCGCGGCGGAACAGCTCGTCGAGAAGCTCGGGGTCCACCTGGACCCCGAGCTTCTCGTGCTTGCCCTGACCCACCGGTCGTTCGCGCACGAGGCCGGCGGCATCCCGACGAACGAGCGGCTCGAGTTCCTGGGCGACACCGTGCTCGGGCTGGTCGTCACGGAGTCGCTGTACCGCGACCACCCGGACCTGCCGGAGGGCGACCTCGCGAAGATGCGGGCCGCCACGGTGTCGCAGCGCGCGCTCGCCGAGGTGGCCCGCACGCTCGACCTCGGGGACTACGTGCTCCTCGGCAAGGGTGAGCTGAGCACGGGCGGCCGGGACAAGGACTCGATCCTGTCCGACACGCTCGAGGCCCTCTTCGGTGCCGTGTACCTGTGCCACGGGCTCGAGCCGGCCCGCGGGGTCGTGGCGAAGCTCGTCGGCCCCACGCTCTCCGCCGCGGCGGACCTCGGCGCAGGCCTCGACTGGAAGACGTCGCTGCAGGAGCTGTCCGCCGCGCTCGGACTCGGTGCGCCGAGCTACGAGGTCATCGGCGAGGGCCCGGACCACGCGCGCACGTTCACGGCGCACGCCGTCATCGCGGCCGAGCGGCGCGGCACGGGCGTCGGGCCCGCGAAGAAGCTCGCCGAGCAGAAGGCCGCAGCCGACGCGTACCGCTCGCTCCAGGCGCAGCACGCCGACGCGCTGTCCTGATGCCCGAGCGTCCCTGATGCCTGAGCGCGCCTGATGCCCGAGCTTCCCGAGGTCGAGACCGTCCGTGACGGGCTCGCCCGGCACGTGCTGGGCCGTCGCGTCGCGCGTGTCGACGTGCACCGGGAGTACAGCGTGCGCCGGCACGCCGAGGGGCCGCTCGACTTCGCCGGCAGGCTGACGGGGCGCCGGTTCGAGGCGGCGGTGCGGCGCGGCAAGTTCGTGTGGCTGCTGCTCGACGACGGCGACGACGCGCTGCTCGCGCACCTCGGCATGAGCGGGCAGCTGCTGGTCCGGCAGACGCCCGACGAGGCCGTGGACCACCCGCACCTGCGGGTCCGGATGGCGCTCGACGACGGGTCGTCGCTCGACTTCGTCGACCAGCGCACGTTCGGCCACCTCTCCGTCCCGGACCTGGTGCCCACGGCGGACGGGCTGCCCGGCGGCCTCGGGTCGGACGTCGCGGCGGTGCCCGTGCCCGTCGCGCACATCGCCCGGGACCTGCTCGACCCGGTGCTGGACCGCGCGGCCGTCGTCGCCGCCCTGCGGGCCAGGCGCACCGGCATCAAGCGGGCGCTGCTCGACCAGACGCTCGTCTCCGGCGTCGGCAACATCTACGCCGACGAGGGCCTGTGGCGGGCCAGGCTCCACTACGCCCGGCCGACGGAGACGTTGCGGCGGGCAGAGGCCGAGCGCGCGCTCGACGGCGCGCACGAGGTCATGACCGAGGCCCTGCGGCAGGGCGGCACGAGCTTCGACGCGCTGTACGTCAACGTCAACGGCGCGTCCGGCTACTTCGACCGGTCGCTGGCCGTCTACGGCCAGGAGGGACGGCCGTGCCCGCGGTGCGGGACGCCCGTGCGGCGCGACGAGTTCATGAACCGCTCGTCGTACACGTGCCCCGTGTGCCAACCGCGCCCGCGCCGCGGGCACTGGTAGAGCCGCGGCACTGGTCGACGACACACCCGCACGGCGTCAGCGTTCGACGAGGTTCCGCAGGGGCCGTCCCTCGACGAAGGCCGCGACGTTCTCGGCGATCAGCGCGCCCGCCCCGAGCGGTCGCCCGCCGGCGGCGTGCGGGCTGATCAGGATCCGGGGCTCGCTCCACAGCGGCGAGTCGGCGGGGAGCGGCTCGGTCTCGAACACGTCGAGCGCGGCACCTGCCAGCCGGCCGGCGCGCACGGCGTCGAGCAGGGCACCCTCGTCGAGCGTCGCACCGCGACCCACGTTGACCACCCACGCGTGCGGCGGGAGCTGCGCGAGCACGGCGGCGTCGACCGTGTGCCGGGTCGTCGCCGTCGCGGGGAGCAGGTTGACCAGCAGGTCCGTGCCGGGCAGCACCGCGCCGACGTCGTGCCCCGCGACGACCGGGTGCCCGTGCCGCTCGCCGGACCGGGTCGCCACACCGGTGACGTGCGCGCCGAGCGCGGTGAGCAACGGTGCCAGCCGGCCGGCGATCGACCCGAAGCCCCAGACCAGGACCCGGGCACCGGCGAGGGTGCGGAACTCGTCGGGCCGGAGCTGCTGGATGCCCCCGAGCTCGCCCGCCCAGCGGTGCTCCTGCTGCGCGCGCACGAGGTCGGGCAGCCGGCGCGCGCACGCGAGCACGAGCGCGAGCGTGTGCTCGGCGACGGGTCCGTCGTGCAGCCCCCGTCCCGACGTCACGACGACGTCCGGGCCGAAGCCGGCCTCGAGGACCGTGTCCGGCCCCGCGGCGAGCGACTGCACCCAGCGCACGCGCGTCAGCCGGGTCGCGGCGTCGCGCAGGTTGCGCCGGCCGTTGCCCCACGTCACGAGCACGTCGGCGTCGAGCGCCTCGTCGGGGAACGGACCGTCGACGCGGTAGCGCAGCGTGCGGACGCCGTCCGGCAGCGTCGGGTCCTCGTCGAGGGTGGTGGGCAGCAGCACGAGAGTCACCCGAGCACGATGCCACGACCCGCCGTGCACGGCTTGTGCGCCATGAGCAGGGCAGAGACACGGGCCATGGATACGATGCGATCGTGCCAGCGCTCAGCTCCTCCGCGAAGAACGGCCCGATCACGGTGATGATCGTCGACGACCACGAGGTGGTCCGGCGAGGGATCGCCGAGGTCGTCGAACGCGCCGACGGCATGACCGTCGTCGCCGAGGCGGGATCGGTCGGCGACGGCGTGCGGCGAGCGGGGCTCGTCCGTCCGCAGGTGCTGCTGGCCGACCTGCAGCTTCCCGACGGCACGGGCATCGACCTCATCAAGGCCGTCCGCGAGGCGCAGCCCGACGTCAAGGCGATCGTGCTGACGTCGTTCGACGACGACGACGCCTTGGCAGCCGCGCTCGAGGTCGGCGCGTCCGCGTACCTGCTCAAGACGGTCCGTGGCGCGGAGATCACCGACGTCGTGAAGGCCGTCGCCGCAGGTCGCACGCTTCTCGACGACCGCACGGTGACCCGTCGCCGGGCCGGTCAGGAGGACCCGACCGAGAACCTCACGCCGAGCGAGCTGCGGGTGCTCGACCTGATCGGCGAGGGGCTGTCGAACCGCGAGATCGCGGAGCGCCTCGGCGTCGCGGAGAAGACCGTGAAGAACCACATCACGTCGCTGCTCGCCAAGATGGGCCTGCAGCGCCGCACGCAGGTCGCCGCGTGGGTGGCGTCCCGCAAGCACAGCAGCTGGCGGGCCGAGCCCGGCCACTGACCGGCTGCGCAGGACCGCTCAGCCGAGCGGGGCCGTCCACCGCAGGTGGGTCCCGGTGCCCGTCTCGGGTGCGCCGAGGCTGAACGAGCCGTTGTGCTGGCGTGCGCGCGAGGCGAGGTTCCCGGTGCCCGACGCCCGGTCGCGGGTCGCGGGCATGCCGACGCCGTCGTCGATGACGTCGACGACCACGGAGCCGTCGGTGCCCTGACCGTCCACGGCCACGTGCACGGTCACCGAGCTGGCGTGCGCGTGCCGGGCCGCGTTGGCGAGCCCTTCACGCACGACGGCGACGACGTCGTCGGTCAGCGCGTGGCCGACGCGGTCGTCCATGCGGTCCTCGTCGAGGCCGTCGTCGTCGTCGTGCTCGCTGCCGTCGAGGAGCGCGCCGTCGAGCATGAGCACCACCGACGGTGCGAAGCCGAGGCCGGTGCGGGCGAGCGACGCCTCGCGGCGCAGCCGTTCGACGAGGCCCGTCGCGGCATCGGGGTCGCGCAGCTTGAAGACGATCTCGCGGATCTGCCGGACCGAGCCGTCGACGTTGTCGAGAGCCTCGTCGACGATGCTGAGCAGCTCGCTGGGGTCGACGCCGCGGGCGGCGCGGCGGCGGACGGTCTCGAGCTGCATGCCGGTCGCGAACAGCTGCTGGATGGCGAGGTCGTGCAGGTCGCGCGCGATGCGCTCGCGCTCGTCGAGCAGCGACGCGATGTCCTGCGCGTGCCGGGCCTCGGCCAGCACGTACGCGAGGGCGGCCTGGGCGGCGAACGACTCGGCGGTCGCGAGGTCGCGCTCCTCGAACAGCGGCTTGCCCTTGAGGCGGAAGAGCAGCAGCACGCCGACACCGCGACCGGACGTCTGCAGCGGCGCGAAGATCGCCGAGCTGAACGCGGCGAGCTCGGGGACGACCGTGTGGATGGACTGCGACGGCTCGAAGACGATCATGCCCTTGTTGTCGAGCATCACCTTCTCGGCACGACCGCCCGTCGGCATCATCGTCCCGACCAGATCGGGCGCCAGGTGGCCCACGGCCATCTCGATGAGCAACGTGCCGCCCAGCCCGGGAAGGGCGAGCGCGGCGGTGTCGGCACGCGACACCTCGCGGGCGGTGGCGGCGACGTGCTCGAGCGCCTCCTCCTCGTCGACGCCCTCCAGCAGCATCGTCGTCACGTCCTGCCCCGCGCGCAGCCAGTGCTCGCGCTGGGCGGCCTCGGCGTACAGCTGCGCGTTCGAGACGGCCACGCCCGCCGCGGCGGCGAGCGCGACGACGATCTGCTCGTCGGCGTCGGTGAACCCGCCCTCCTTCTCGGAGAGGTACAGCTGGCCGTACACGTGCTTGCCGAGCCGGACGGACGCCCCGAGGAACGACCCCATGGGTGGGTGGTTGGCGGGGAACCCGCGGAACGCGGGATGCTGGGTGAGGTCGTCGAGCCGGAGCACACCCTCGTGGGGGATCATGCCGAGCACGCCCTGCGCGTGCGGGGCCGACGCGAGCATCCGCGCGACCGCGGTCGGGACGCCCGTGTAGACGAACGTCGTCGACGTCCCGTGCGAGTCGAGCACGTTGATCGCGCCGTACCGCGCACCCGTGAGCCGCGCGCTGACCTGCACGAACCTGTCGAGCACCGCGGGCAGGTCGAGCTCGCTCGCGACCGCGAGGATCGCGTCGAGGAGCTCGGTGATGCCGCTGGCCGCCTCGCGGGCGGGCTCGGGCTGGACCTCAGACAGGACGCCCTCCGCCCACGGGGTCCCGATCCGCCGGCTCTCCGGCATCGGCGTGTCCCGCACGCATGCCTCCCTCGTCCGTGCCGAGCGGCGGACGCGGCCGGCCGGCCGTCTCGCGCTCGATGGCCTCACGGTAACCCGGGAGGCGTGAGAGGAGGTCGGCGTGCGTACCGCGTGCCGCGACGTGCCCGTCGTCGAGGAGCACGACCTCGTCGGCGTCGTCCAGGGCGGTCAGCCGGTGAGTCACGACGAGGACGGCCCGGCCGTCGGTGCGTGCCGCGGCGAACAGCTCGCCGACCACGGCGTCGGCGGTGCGGGCGTCGAGGTGCTCGGCGGGCTCGTCGACGAGGAGGACGGGGGCGGGGGACAGGAGGGCGCGCGCGAGCAGCAGGCGCCGGCGCTCGCCGCCCGAGACGGTGCGCGCGTCGGGTCCGACGAGCGTGTCGAGGCCGTCGGGGAGGCCGTCGAGCCACCGGCCGAGGCCGACCCGGTGCAGGGTGGCGCGGGCCTCGGCGGGCGTGACGTCGCCCCGAGCGACCCGCAGGTTCTCCAGCACGGTCGTGCCGAACACGTGGCCGTCCTCGAGCGCGCTGACCACGACGTCGGCGGACGGCGGGGTTCCGTCGTCGTCGCGGGCCACCGTGCCGGACACGGCCGGCAGCAGCCCCGCGAGCGTCAGCAGCGTCGTGGTCTTGCCGGTGCCGCTGGGCCCGACGAGCGCGACGCACCGCCCGGGAGGCAGGTCGAGGTCGAGACCCGTGACGACCGGTCCGCGACCCGGCCAGCCGCACGCGAGGTCGCGTGCGACGAGACCGACCCCGGGGGCGGGGCGGCGCGGCACGTCCGGGGTCGGCTCGCCGGCGGTGTCGAGCAGCGCGAGGATGCGGGCCGCCGCGGCGCGGGACCGCTGCACCTGGAGCGCCGCCGCGGGCAGCATCCCGGTCGCCTCGAACGCGGCGAGGGGCGTCAGGACGATCACGGCGAGCTCGACGGGGGCGAGCAGCCCGTCGCCGACGGCCGGGATGCCCGTGACGAGGGCGGCCAGCACCGCGAGCCCGACGGCGACCTGGCCGAGCCCGGCGGCCAGCGCCGCCG
>NZ_JAGIBD010000038.1 GCF_017744555.1 Cellulomonas sp.
GGACGGCAGCGACGGCCGCCGGGTCGGCACCGGACCACGCCGGCACGTCGGCGCCGGGTTCCGTCGTGCCGGTCGTGGTCCGCAGCAGGCGCCACGCGGCGAGCGCAGCGACGAGGAGGGTCAGCACGAGAGCCCCCGTGGTGACGGTCCCGGTGGTGCGTCCGGCCGGATCCGTGCGCTCGCCCGCCCGGACTGCGGCCGCGCGCGCACCGAGGGTGAGCGTGGCCGTCCCGACGACCACGACGGCGACGGCACCGAGCACCACCGGGACGAGCACGTCGGCGTCCCGGACCGCAGGCACGACGACGGCCGCCAGGACGGCGCCGAGCAGCACGGCGGGCAGCGCGACGGCGGCCGCTTCGAGCGACGCGGCGACCGTGAGCTGCCGGACGCTGGTCCCGCGCGAGCGCAGCACGGTGGTCTCGGTCGCCCGGACGGCTGCGAGCAGCCGCGCGACCTGCGCAAGGGCGACGACGGAGGCCAGGGCGACCAGGGCGAGCGCCGACGACGTCACGGCGGCCACAGCGGCCAGCGCCGTCGCGGTGCCGCGCAGGGTCGTGGGGAGCTCGCCGGTCGTCGCGACGCCGCCCGAGCCGACGTCCCGCTCGACGTCGGCGACGAGCGCGTCGAGCCGGTCCGCGAGCCCGGCGAGAGCCACGGGCCGGACGTGCGCGAGGTCGGGCACGACCGTCCAGCGGACCATGTCGATGCCCGGCACGGCGGCCAGGACCTCCTCGTCGACGACCGCCGGGCCGAACGCCCCGGTCGCGCTGTCGACACCGTCGTGGACGAGGCCCTCGCCGGCCCAGCGCAGGGCGTCGGGATCGTCCGGGAGCCAGGTTCCGACCACCTGCAGCGTGCGGGCGGTGCCGCCGTCGCCCGTGACGACCAGCCGGTCGCCCACGTCGACGCCGAGCGCGCGGGCCGCGGCGGCGTGCAGCACCGTGCGGTCGGGGTCCTGCGTGGTCCCGTCGGCGTCTCCGGCAGCGGGCCAGGCGCCGTCGACGAGGTGCGCGTGCTCGCGGAGCCCGGGGTCGCTGCCGAGGACGAGGCGCGCGTCGGTCGGGGCGCTGCCCCCGACCTGGACGGGCAGCGACAGGGAGCGCAGCGTCCGGTCGGTGACGGTGGGCGTCCCGCCGAGCTCGTCCGCGAGCGCGCGGTCGGCGGCGGCGGTCTGCGCGGCGGCGTCGTCGGCGAGGCGTGTGCTGATCTGCAACGACGCCCCGACGGGGTCACGCAGCGCGTCGCGGGCGGTGTCCTGGGCCGCGCCGAGCGTCGAGGCGACCATGCCGGTGACGGTCGCGGACACGACGGTGACGAGGAGCAGCACGAGACCGAGCAGCCCGGCGTGCGCGCGCGCACGGCGCAGCAGCAGGCGGGTGGCGCTCACGTCGTCGTCCTTCCAGGCATCGGCCGCGCGATCCTACGCGGCGGCAGCTCCCCGCGGCCGTCGCCATGCTGCGTCCTGCCTCGGGTCCCACCTGCGCGCCCTAGTCACGCCCACGTGTCGCGCACGAGCACGGGCCCTTGACTCGGCGTGGACGGCGTTCGTATCGTCTGGTCACGACGCCGCAAGAACTCGACAGTTGCCACGCACAAAGTGGTGCTACAAGCCGCAACACTCGCACGAGGCGTCGCTCCGACCGCTGCCTGCGCACCAGCGGTGCTCCTGATCCGCCATTGATCGCCGTGCACGTGCCGGCGGGGGCGTCGACTCCCCCGTGGCCCGTCCGGGCACCCGTGCGTCCTCGGTCGCCGTGGTCCGGATCGGGTCCGCGCGCCCGGCCCCGACCCCGCCCCCGGCGGGAGAACGAGGACGACCCATGAGAAGCAACGTCAGGCACGCCGTCGTGGCCGCCGCCACGCTGGCGCTCGTCGCACCGCTCGGCCTCGCGCTCGTCGCGCAGGGTGCCGCCGCGGCACCACCGAACCTCGCGGCCGCGAAGCCGGCCACCGCGAGCAGCACCACCGACGTCTACGGCGCCGCCAACGTCACCGACGGCAACCAGGCCACGTACTGGGAGTCCGCGAACAACCAGTTCCCGCAATGGGTGCAGGTCGACCTCGGCGCTGCCGCCACGGTCACGGACCTCACGCTCAAGCTGCCCACCGGCGCGTGGGGCGCCCGGACCGAGACGATCACGGTGCAGGGCTCCACGAACGGCTCGACCTTCACGACGCTCAAGGCGCAAGCCGGCTACACGTTCGACCCGGCGTCCGCGAACACCGTCGACGTCGACGTCATCGACACCTCGGTGCGGTACGTCCGCCTGAGCATCACGGCCAACACCGGCTGGCCCGCCGGGCAGCTGTCCGAGCTCGAGGTCCACGGCACCGCCGGCCCGACGCCGACGCCGACCACCCCGACGCCGACCCCGACCACGCCGACCGGCCAGAACCTCGCGCTGAGCCGCCCGATCGTCGCGTCGTCGACCGAGTGGACGTACGTCGCGGCCAATGCCGTCGACGGCTCGACCAGCACCTACTGGGAGGGCGCCGGCGGCCAGTACCCGAGCACCCTCACGGTCAGCCTCGCGTCCGCGAGCCAGCTCTCCGGCGTCGTCGTCAGGCTCAACCCCGACGCGGCATGGGGCAACCGGACCCAGACGTTCGAGGTGCAGGGCCGTACCGGCACCGGGGCGTTCACCACGCTCGCGCCGTCCGCCGCGCGTGCGTTCAGCCCGTCGAGCGGCAACACCGTGACGGTCCCCGTGACGGGCACCGCGAGCGACGTGCGGCTCGTGTTCACCGGCAACACCGGTGCGGGCAACGGCCAGGTCGCCGAGCTGCAGGTGCTCGGCACGCCCGCGCCCAACCCCGACCTCACGGTCACGGGCGTCACGTCCTCCCCCGCGAGCCCGACCGAGTCGACCGCCGTCACGCTGAGCGCGACGGTCAAGAACGCCGGCACCGTCGCGTCGACGGCCACGAGCGTGACGTTCCAGGTCGACGGCCAGGACGCCGCCACGGCATCCGTCGGCGCGATCGCCGCCGGCGCCACCGCGACCGTCACCGCGACCATCGGCGCGCGCGCCGCCGGCTCGTACACGGTCGGCGCCTCGGCCGACCCGGCGAACACGGTCGTCGAGCAGGACGAGACGAACAACGCGTTCAGCAGCCCGACCAAGCTCGTCGTGGCGCCGGTCGCCAGCTCGGACCTCGTGCCCGTCGTCAGCTGGAACCCCAGCACGCCCGCCTCGGGCGCGGTCGTCACGTTCACCGGTGCGGTCGCGAACAACGGCAACATCGCGACGTCGTCGGGCGCGCACGCCCTGACGGTGACGATCAAGGACTCGACCACAGGGACCGTCGTGAAGACCCTCACCGGCTCGGTCAGCGGCGCGATCGCCGCGGGTGCGACCAGCGCGACGGTCTCGCTCGGCACGTGGACTGCGGGCAACGGGACGTACGACGTGTCCAGCGCGGTCGCCGCCGACTCGACCGAGGTGCCGGGCAAGCAGGGCAACAACGTCGTGACCGGCGGCATCTTCGTCGGGCGCGGCGCGCACCTGCCGTTCGACATGTACGAGGCGGAGGACGGCCGCACGGGCGGCGGTGCGACGCTGATCGGGCCCAACCGCACGGTCGGCGACCTCGCGGGCGAGGCCTCGGGCCGCCGCGCGGCGACCCTGGGGAGCACCGGCGCGTACGTCGAGTGGACCACCAAGAACCCGACGAACACGCTGGTCACGCGCTTCTCCATCCCGGACAGCGCGGGCGGCACAGGCCTGGACGGCAGCATCGACGTATTCGTCAACGGCACGTACCTCAAGCGCCTCGACCTCACGTCGCGGTTCGCCTGGCTCTACGGCAACGAGACCAACCCGGGCAACCAGCCGGGAGCGGGAGGACCCCGCCACATCTACGACGAGGCGAACACCCTGCTCGGCACCACCGTGCCGGCGGGCGCGACCATCCGACTCCAGCGCACCGCGAGCAACCCGCAGCCGGTGACGATCGACTTCATCAACACCGAGCTCGCCACCGCGAACCCCAACCCGAACCCCGCCCAGTACGTGCAGCCCACCGGCTTCACGCACCAGGCCGTCCAGGACGCGCTCGACAAGGCCCGCATGGACACCACGGGCGCGATCAAGGGCGTCTACCTGCCTGCGGGCGACTACAGCACCGCGAGCAAGTTCCAGGTGTACGGCAAGGCCGTCGACATCGTCGGCGCCGGCCCCTGGTTCACGCGGTTCTACGCGCCGACCACGCAGGAGAACACCGACGTCGGCTTCCGATCCGAGGCGTCGGCGAACGGCTCGAAGTTCCGCGGCTTCGCGTACTTCGGCAACTACACGTCGCGCATCGACGGACCCGGCAAGGTCCTCGACTTCACGAACGTCGCGAACATGACGGTCGACGACCTGTGGGTCGAGCACATGATCTGCATGTTCTGGGCGTCGAACATGGACTCCTCGTCCATCACGAACTCCCGGATCCGGAACACGTTCGCCGACGGCATCAACATGACCAACGGGTCGGCGAACAACCGCGTCGCCAACATCGAGGCGCGCGGCACCGGTGACGACTCGTTCGCCCTCTTCGCCGCGACGGACGCGGGCGGCACCGGCCAGACCGGCAACGTCTACGAGAACCTCACGTCGCTGGTCACGTGGCGCGCCGCGGGCCTGGCCGTGTACGGCGGGTACGGGAACACGTTCCGCAACATCTACATCGCGGACACCCTCGTGTACTCGGGCATCACGATCAGCTCGCTCGACTTCGGGTACCCGATGGACGAGTTCGGCTCGGCCGCGCCGACGTCGTTCTCGAACATCTCGATCGTCCGGGCCGGCGGCCACTTCTGGGGCAACCAGACGTTCCCCGCGATCTGGGTGTTCTCGGCGTCGAAGAAGTTCCAGGGCATCCGGGTGAGCGACGTCGACATCGTCGACCCGACGTACTCCGGGATCATGTTCCAGACGAACTACGTCGGCGGTCAGCCGCAGAACCCCATCACCGACACGACGTTCACCAACGTGTCGATCAGCGGCGCCCGCAAGAGCGGCGACGCCTGGGACGCCAAGTCCGGGTTCGGCATCTGGGTCAACGAGATGCCGGAGGCCGGTCAGGGCCCCGCCGTGGGCTCGGCGACGTTCACCAACCTGCGGCTGAGCAACAACGCGCAGGACATCAGGAACACGACGACGACGACGTTCACGATCAACCGGAACTGACGCCGATCGGGTGAGTCGCCCGGGCCGGAACCCCTTCCCCGGCCCGGGTGACGCCGTTCCCACCCGCGACGGCGCCCGGATCCCCCAAACTCTCTCTCGACGGCGTCCGTTCGGAGGTGCGTGTGGCGACAAGGGCTGGCCTGGGCCGCGCGAGCGTCGCCGCGGTGGCGATCGCCGGCGTCACGGCGGCACTGCTCGCGCCGGTCGGCCGGGTCGGGAGCTGCCCGAGCGGCGGCGACTGCGTGGTCCTCGTGACGAACATCCTGTTCGTGCCCGTGACCCGGTGGCTGTGGGCACCCGTGTCCGTGGTCGCGGGTCTCGTCACCTGGTCGGTCGTGCACCGGCGAGCCGTGCACCGCGCACGCGTCGAGAGCGGGGCCCGGCGCTAGCGCCCGCGCGCCGCCGTCGCCGTGTCGACCCCCGCGACCTGCCCGTGAGCCGACAGCCGGCCGGGCTACGCGTCGGACGGAACTCCCGCGACCGGCTTGGTCCGCGACCGGCCCGACGCGTCCTTGAGCACCACGTACTTCACGTCGACGTGCGGCTCGAGCGCCCCGAACTTGTCGTTGGGCGCACCGATGACGAGCTGGAACCCGAGCCCGCGCCACGCCCCGACGGCGCGGCCGGTGAACCGGGCGTCGGCCTTGATGAGCGCCTCGTCGAGGAACACGGGCGCGTAGCGGGGCCGTTCGGCACCGGCGTCGCCGAGCTGGTAGCGCAGTGCGGCGCCGACGATGAACGCGACGAGCTCCTGCGACTCGCCGCCGGACTTCTCGCCGATGTGGTCGTACAGCGCGACGTGCCGGCCGTCGAGGTCGACCTTCTCGGCGCTGAGCCGCACGTGGCGACGCACGTCGACGAGGTCGGCGAAGTCCGGCGCGGTGCGGCGGATCCGGTCGATGACCTTGGCCATCCGCACGTAGCGGCGCTCGCGCTCGGCATCGGTCGCCTCGGTCGAGAGCAGCTCGCGCAGGTCGCGCAGCTCCTTGCGGAACTTCAGGACGACGGTCGACTGGGTGTCGCGCGCGTCGATGCGCAGCCGGTGGTCGTCGTCGGCGAACGGCAGGTCCGCGAGGATGTCGTTGACCGGGCGGATCCGCTCCTTGATCTCCCGGACGGACCGACTGAGCGCGTTGTGCAGGTCGGTGAGGTCGTTGCCGGACAGGCGCAGCAGGCTCTTGCGCCACTCGGCCTCGAGCTCGTGCAGGCCGTTCGTCTCGAGCGTGGTGAGGATCCGCTCGAAGTCGCCGAACGACGCGTCGGGGTCCGTGCCGAGGTTCGGGTCGGGCCATCGCTCGACGAACGTCTCGAACGTGCGACGCAGCGCGTCGCGTGCGGCGCCGATGGACTGCTGGGCAGCCTGACGGTCGGCCCGCAGCACGTCGTTCGCCCGTGCCAGGACGGCGTCGAAGGCCTCGAGCGACTCGACCGCGACGTCCGTCGCGAGCAGGCCGTCGAGGTACGCCCGCTGCTCCGCACCGACGGTGGTGCCGGCGTCCTGCGCGTCGTCGAGCGCCCGCTGCGCGACGTCGACCTCGTCCGTCGTCGCCGACCAGCGCTCGGCGAGCTGCTCCGCGGTGCCCTTGGTGCGCCCGAGCTCCTCCGTCAGGGTCCGGATCGTCGTCTCGAGCTCGACGGTGCGGCGCTGCAGCCGGGTGACCTCCGGGTTGCCGCCCAGGACGTCGTCGATCACCTGCGTCCACCGGGCCTGCTCGGCCTCGACGGACGCGACGTCGACCTGGTCCCACGTGACCTCCACGAGCGCGGCGTACGCGCGCAGCCGCGCCTCGTGGCCGTCGAGCTCCTGCTCGGCGTCGACGACCTGCCGCTCGGCGAGCGCGAGCCGCTCCTCGGCGCGCGTGAGCTGGGCGTCGAGGTGCGCGAGCCGGCGCGTGTTCGTGAAGCCGAGGACGTTCGCGTGCCCCTGCCCGCCGTGCGCGCCCTGCGTCCCCTCGGACACCTGGCCCGAGCGCGTCAGGGCCTTCGCGTGCTGGGACAGCTCGCCGGGGGTGTCGACGCACACGTACGCGAAGCGCCGGGCGAGCTCGCTGCGCAACCACCCGGTGAACGGGCCGCTGCGGAAGTCGAGCCGCCCGGGCAGGGTCCGGGCGTCGAGCCCGACGTCGTCGCGCAGGCCGGTCGGGACGCCCTCGAACCGGATCCGGCGGGCCGTCGGCACCGCGTCGATCGCCTTGCGGAACGCGCCGAGGTGCGCGGCGTCGAGCAGGATGCGTGTCGCGAAGCCGCCCAGGGCCAGGTTGAACGCGTCGCGCCACGGCTCGTGCTCGGTGCGGACCTCGACGAGCTCGGCGACGAACGGCAGGTCGTCCGGCGTGAGACCCGCGGCCTGCGCGAGGGCCGCCCGGGCGGCGTGCAGGTCGCCGGGGATGTTGTCGCGGCGCCGCGTGACGGCCGCGCGCTCGGCACGCAGCTCGGCGAGGTCGGCAGACGCCTCCTTCTTCTCGGACAGCGCGTCGAACAGCGACTGCCGTGCGGTGGCCTTGAGCTCGGTGTCCTGCAGCGCGACGCGCGCACGGGCGGTGAGCTCCGCGAGCGCCGACTCGGTCGTGACGGACGTGTCGAGCGCGGTGCGCAGCGCGTCGTCCAGGCGGGCACGTGCCCGCGTGACCTCGTCGAGCCGCGCCTCGACGCCCTTGAGCTCGCGCTGCGCGGTGGCCAGGCGGTCGCCGCCCGACGACCACAGGGTCTCCTTGACGCCGTCGAGCTCGGCCTTCGCCGCGGTGATACGACCCGTGGTCTCGATCGCGGTGTGCTGCGCCTGCTGGTGGCGCCGTTGCAGGTCCTGCTCGACCGACCGCAGCAGGCCGAGCCGCCGCTCGTGCCGCCACAGCGCCGCCGGCGACGCGGCGTCGTCGAACGTGCCGATCTCCTCGACCACCCGCAGGCGGGCGCTCGCCTCCTCGATCGACGCCCGGTGCTCCCGGATCGGCTCGAGCGCCTTGACCTGCTGGCGCGCGGTGATCATCTGCTCGCGGGTGCCGCTGAGCTTGTCGAACTGCTCGACGACCGCGTCGGCCGTCTCGAACGTGTCGGGCTCCTCGAGCACCATCGCCTTGTAGAGCGCGTCGACCGTCGTGATCTGCTGACCGGCCTGGATGCGGCCGAGCAGCGCGACGGCCTTGCTGCCGTCGCCCGACGCGCCGATGCCGAGCGTCGAGTACAGCCGCGCGGTGAAGTCGCGGTCGGTGTCGAACGGTGTCAGGCCCGTGCCGGTGACCGCCGCCCGAGCGAGACGCTGGGCCGCGGCAGGTTCCAGAGCGCGGACGTCGAACGCCCCCTCGAACGTCGCCCGGACCGGCACGACGTCATCGAGGGTGCGTGCCGCCGACGGGACGTACCAGGCCCGCACGGCCGTGAACTCGGTGCCGGACTGGTCGACCCACGTCATCGCGATCGCCGACCACGTGTCCCGGCCGTCCCGGCGCAGCACCCGCTGCCGGGTGCCGTCCTCGGTGCGGGACTCGTCGACCTTGCCGCGCGCGTAGGACAGGATGTTGCGCTGGTCCTTGCCACGCGGCCGCCCGACGACACCGCCGTTCGACGCGCCGTTGAACGGCGTCGTGTGCGGCATGAGCAGCGCGATGTACGCGTCCATCAGCGTCGACTTGCCGGACCCCGAGCCGCCCGAGAGCAGCGTCGCGGTCGACGCGAGGCGCACCCGGTGGTGGCCGTCGTACCCGCCCCAGTTGACGAGCTGCAGGTCGCGCGCGACCCACTGCTGCCCGGTCGACGCGGCCGGGATCAGGCCGAACAGGGTGTCGATCATCGTCATCGTGCGGACTCCTGCGTCTGCTCCGTGCCCGTCCCACGCTGCTCGGCCAGCCACCCGCGCAGCTCGCCGAGCCGCTCGTTGCTCAGCACCACCTCGACGAGCGGCGTCACGCGGAACCGCCCCTCCGACTCCTCGTCGATGAGCCCTTCCTTCGCGAGCCGCGTCACGGCCGCCCGGATCTCCCGCTGGTTCGCCGCGAGGTTCGTGTCGTCGGGGTCGAAGTACGTGAGCGCGGTCCGCTCGATCTCCTCGACGTCGACCCGCACCGACGTCTCCCCCGAGCCCTGCTCGCGCTGGAACAGCGTGCGCAGGTGGACGAGCACCAGCGTCTCGGCACGCGAGTACGCCTCGTCGCGCAGCAGCACGGGCACGTCCAGCTCGGCGGAGCGGACCTGCCGCTTGTACGCGACGCCGCGCTCGTGGTCGACGACGAGGTGCACGAACAGGTCGTGCAGGCGCGACTCGATGACCTGCTGGTTCTCGAGCAGCGTGCGCCACTGGGCGCGGTTGCGGTCGGCGAGCAGGAACCGGCGCTGCAGCAGGCGGACCAGGACGGTGCGGACCTCGGCGTCGAGCGTGCCGGAGTCGCCCGCGAACAGCTCGGCGGGATCCTCCTCCATCGGGACCGGCGCGATGAACCCGGTCTCCTGCTCGTCGGCCACGGTGGTCTCACTCATCGGTCTGTTCCTTCGTCGGTGCGGCGGCCGCCGCACGTGTCGTGACGCCGCCGAACGCGAACCGTCGCCGCGTCCCGTCGGGCCGGACCGCGTCGACGAACGCGAGCTCGCCCGTCTCCGTCATGCCCTGGTGGTCCGCGATCTCCAGCAGGCCCAGCAGGTCGACCGGCCGGCGCAGCGCCTCCGGTCCGGCGGCGAACACCTCGGCGAGGTCGACCTCGGCGTCGCCGAAACCCGCGAGCAGCTCAGCCAGCTCGGCGTAGTGCGGGCCGCCCCACGCGCGCGCCTCGTCGTGCGACACGTCCGCGCCGCCGTCGTCCCACTCGGGCAAGGGCGCGGGCTGCTGCGGCGGGCGGAGGTCACCGGGGGTCTGGCGCAGGTGGTCGACCTCCGCGACGGGCAGGCGCCGCAACGGGTCGACGCTCTGGCCGCGCCGCGCGTCGGCCATCCACTGCTGCAGCCCCGTCATGACGTCGCGCAGCAGCTCGTCGACCTGCCGGTCACGCAGCGGGTCGTGGTTGCGCACCTGCGCGGTGATCACGTACGACGCCTCGCGCTGCGCGGTGAAGACGAGGTCGATGCCCTGCTCGATCCGCCGCGCGATCTCGGCGAGCTCGGTGCGCTGCTGCGCCGCCAGCCTGCGCGTGAACCGGTGCCGCAGCACGGTGCCGAGCTGGGTGGACAGCTCGTCGAGCCGCTGCGGGTCGCCGATCAGCCGCAGCGCGCCCGCGAACGCCCGCCCCTCGGTCGTCGACTCCATGACGTGCTCGCCCCGCTCGAGGTACTCGCGCAACACCTCACCCGTCGGGCGCTCGTCCTGTCGCAGCGCCGTGACGACGTCGCGCTGCATCGCCTTGATCGACTCCGCGACGCGCGCGAAGTCCGCCGGCAGCTCGCGTGCCAGGTGCAGGACGTTCTCGGCCTCCTCGAGCAGCTGCTCGTCGTCGACCTCGTCGACCTTGCCCGTCCGCTGGATGCGGTCCAGCTCCTTCTGCAACCGCTTGATCTCGCCGTCGAGGCGCGCCATCCGGACGAGCGCGTCCGGGTCGGCGTCCTGCGCGAGCCGCTCGACCGCGTCGAGCATCGTGCGCAGCCGCGACTGCGAGACCCGCGCCCGCGCCCCGCCCGCCCGACCGGCGACCTCGAGCGCGCCGACGGCGTGCGCCGACAGGCGGTACACCTCGACGTCGTCGTCGAGCACCTGCCGGACGAGCCAGCCGGCGTCCGCCCACTGCCGGCACAGGTCGCGCGCCGTCCCGACGGGGAGGCTGTCCTCGTACCCGGCCGCCCGGAGCTGGTCGAGCGCGTCCGCGATCTCGGTGTGGGCGTCCGCCACGACGACCGTCGGGCGCTCCGCGGTGAACACCGCGGACAGCAGCGACACGACGAGCGGGGCGTGCCGTTTGTGGAGCAGATCCAGCATCGGGTTCTGGAATGCCCGGACGGCGCCCAGGTACGCCGCTTCGGCACGAGTGATCATCGCCGCACAGCGTAGGTGCGGCCGACCGGTGCTCGTGACAACGCGGCGCGCCGCGCGTCGAGCAGATGAACATCACCGCGGTCCGTTGTGTCCGGATCGTCCGTCGACGCACGATCGAGGGCGCGGCGGCGACACCCACGACGCAGCCTGCGTCGTGCGCGGCCGCCGCGGACAGGGGGCACACCATGAGGATCCGTTGGCGCACGCGCGTGACTGCCGGCCGGGCGGCCGCCTTGGCGGGCCCGCCGCTCGGCATGTCGCTGGTGAGCCTGTCGCTGGTAGGCCTGTCGGTGATGGGCCTGTCGCTGGTGGGCCTCGCGACACCGGCACGGGCCGGACGCACCGACGACCCGGTCCTGCAGGACCTCGGCATCGCCGAGTGCGCGCGGGACGTCAACGGGCTCGGCGTGGTCGTCACCGACACGCACGTGTACCGGCAGGGCCGCACGTACCCGCTCCCGCGCGGGCTCGACACGGCGTCGCGCATCAACGACCAGGGCCAGATCGCCGGCACGGCCGGCGGCGTCGCCGCGCTCTGGGACGGACGCTCCGTGGTCCGGCTCGGGGTGGCCGACCCGGCCGACACCTACTCGTACGCGACCGGCCTCAACGAACGCGGCGTCGTCGTCGGCACGTCCGGGAGCTTCGGCGGACCGACCCACGCCTTCGTCTGGCGTGCCGGCGTGATGCACGTCCTGCCGGGCCTCAGCGGCAACGCCGGTGCGTCCGATGTCAACGACGCCGGGCTCGTCTCCGGGTACGCGTGGGAGGGAGCCGCGACGCAGCGGGCCGTCGTCTGGACGCCCGACGGCAACCTCACGCAGCTCGGCACGCTCGGCGGCCACAGCCTCGCCGCCGCGATCAACAACCGCGGCGACGCCGTCGGGTACAGCTACTCCGCGAGCCCGGGCGGGTCGATGCGTGCCGTCCGCTGGCTCCTGGGGCAGGGCCCCGTGCCCGTCGACGTCGACGGAGCCGTCCTCGCGCTCGCCGCCGACGTCAACGACCGCGGTCGGGTGGTCGGGAACCTCGCGCCGGTGGGCGGCCCGCAGCAGGGATTCTGGCGCGACGGCGCCGGTCCGGTCCGGCCGGTGCGACCGGTCGTCGCCGGCGACACGACCGTGCTCACGGCCGTGAACGAGCACGGCACGGCCGTCGGTTGCGAGTTCTCCGCCGACGAGTCGCGCGCCGTCCTGCGCTACGGCCCCCACTGATCCGCCGACGCGACGTGCTCGCTCATCACGCGCATGATCGAGGGGTCGAAAGGAGCACCGATGAGCGAGGACGCAATCCGCGAGCACCCGAGCGAGCCCGCCGAGGGCGCCGACGCGGGCGAAGAGGCCACGCAGCACCCCGACCAGCGGCAGCACTCACAGCAACCGGCCGAGGGCGACGACGGATGAGGCGGCCGGCGCACCGGTGACCGGCGTCCCGACACCGTTCGAGGTCCACGAGTCCGGCGCCTACCTCCACGGCACGAAGGCCGACCTGGCAGTGGGCGACCTCCTTCTGCCCGGCCGCCGCTCGAACTTCGGCGGCGGCCGGACGGCCGGGCACGTCTACGTGACGATGACGCTCGACGCGGCGACGTGGGGCGCGGAGCTCGCCGACGGCGAGGGCCGCGGCCGGATCTACGTCGTCGAGCCGACGGGCGACCTCGAGGACGACCCGAACGTCACGGACAAGCGGTTCCCCGGAAACCCGACACGCTCGTACCGCACGAAGGACCCGGTCCGCGTCGTCGGCGAGCTGCTCGACTGGGTCGGCCACCCGCCCGAGCAGGTCCGCGCGATGAAGGAGCACGTCGCCGAGCTGGACCGGCAGGGGCTCGCGGAGATCGACGACTGAGACCGGCTCAGGGCACCGCAAGCTGCGAGATGCCGAGCTCGTGCTGGACGACGGCCGTGTTGACGACCGGCTGCCGCAGGACGAGGTCCATGAGGGGCCAGACCGCCGAGTCCGACCGAGCCTTGACCGTCGACTCCCAGCCGGCCCGGACGGCGCGCAGCTCCGCGACGAGCGCCGGCGCCGACCTCGTCGTCAGGCTGTCGCCCGCGCCACCGCCCGGGCGATCCGCACCGCGTCGATCCGCAGCTCCCGGAACATGCCGCTGATCGGGTTGGTGTACCCGGTGAAGTAGAGGCCCGGCCGCGCGGCGCGCGGGCCGTGCGTGCGCGGCAGCCCGCGGTCGTCGAGGACCCCGAGGTGCCCGACGAGCGGCTCCAGTCCCCGTCGGTAGCCCGTCGCCGCGATGACGACCTCGGGTGCGACGCGCGTCCCGTCGGCGAGGACGACCTTGTCCCCTTCGAACGACTCGACGGCCGCGACGGGCTCGATCCTGCGGGCCCGCACCCCGGCGATGAGCCCGACGTCCTGCAGCGGAACCGACCCCTCGTGCACGCGGGAGTACAGACCGGTCGCCGGGCGGGGCAGGCCGTACGACGACAGGTCCGGCACCTCGACGCGCGCGATCAGCCGGGCCGTCGCGTCGACGAGCGGCACGGGCAGGTGCCGGACGAGGATGCCGGTCGCCTGCGCCGGCCAGCCGAAGGTCGACCTCCGCACGATGTGCGGCGCGGTCCGCACCGCGAGCCGCACCCGACCCGCTCCCCCTTCGGTGAGGTCGACGGCGATCTCGGCGCCCGTGTTCCCGACGCCGACGACGAGCACGTCCCGCCCGCGGTACGGCTGCGCGTTCCGGTACGACGACGCGTGCACGACCTCGCCGGGGAAGTCCTCGACGCCCGGCCACGCCGGCGGTACGGGCGTGTGGTTGTACCCCGTCGCGACGACGACCGCGCTGCCCTCGATCGACTCGCCGCCCGTCGTGCGCAGCCGCCAGCCGCCGTCGTCCGTCGGCTCGACCCGCGCGACCTCGACCCCCGTCCGCACCCGCAGCCGGTGGTGCGCTGCGTACTGCTCGAGGTAGCGCACGACGTCGTCGCGCGCGACCCACCGCCCGTGCTCGCGCGGGATCGCGAGGCCCGGGAGCCGTGACAGCCGGCGGGTCGTGTGCAGGTGCAGGCGGTCGTAGTGCCGCCGCCACGAGGCGCCGACCGCGTCGGACCGCTCGACGACCAGCGCGTCCACACCCCTCGCCCGCAGCGCGGCCGCCACCGCGAGCCCACCGGGCCCCGCACCGACCACCAGGACCGGCCCTGCCACCATCCGCCGTCCTCCTCGTCGAGTCGCGACCGGCTCAGGGTTCCATGGTCCCTCTCCGTCGGAAGGCGACACGCGGCCATCCTCACCCGGACGGTGGTTCGCGGCTCACGGCGCCGTCGTACACCCGGACCCGGTCGACCAGCATCGTCGCCGGCAGCCGGAGGCCGTCAGTGGAGTTCCCGGGCCAGCGGCCGCCCACCGCCACGTTGAGCAGCAGGAAGAACGGGTGACGGAACGGCCACGGCCCGGCGACGTCGCCCGGGCCGCACCGGAAGTACTCGGTGCCGTCGACGTGCCACCGGACCTCGTCGGGCGACCACGTCACGCCGAACGTGTGGAACGCCTCCGCCAAGGGCCGGGCGGCGCGGAAGGCGCCGCCGACACCGCCGCCGATGCCGCTGTACCCGGGCCCGTGCACCGTCCCGTGCACGGCGAACGGGTCGGAGCCGACGTGCTCCATGACGTCGATCTCCCCGCACGCGGGCCAGCCGACCGCGTCGATGTCGGCGCCCAGCATCCAGAACGCCGGCCACACACCCGTCCCGTGCGGGAGCCGGATCCGCGCCTCGACACGGCCGTACTCCACGGTCAACGCGTCCTTGGTGACGAGCCGCGCCGAGGTGATGTCGCCGTCCGCCTCGTGGCGCGCGGTCAGCGCGAGGTGGCCGGCGGACGTGAGGTGCGCGTTCGACGGCTCCGCGGTGTAGCGCTGCAGCTGCTCGTCGCCCCAGCCACCGGCGCCGGTCTCGTGGCGCCACACGCGCGGGTCCGGCGGGTCTCCGGGTCGGCCGTGGAACTCCTCGGCCCACGCCAGCGTGCCGGGTCCGGGACGACGCACCTGCCCACCTCCCGTCGGACGCGCGACCCTGCGAGGTCGGCCGCGGGGCGGCCACACCTCCCCGATCGCGCGCGACCTCCAGTCGTACCGGAACCGTCAGATCATCGCGCCCCGGCCGGGCCCGGGGCGGCAAGGATCCGAGTCATGGGTCCCGATGCGGCGAACGGGCCGGGGACGACCCGGTCCCGTGGGATCCCGAAGACGTCGACGCTCAGGTCCAGGTCGGACCCGTCGGGGTGGGTCCAGGGCATCTCGGCCTGGTAGCTCGTGCCGAGACGCGCGGTCGTCACCGGGGCGACGACGTCGATGTCGCCTGCGTCGTCCACGTCGACGCGGACGGTCCCGGCTTCGGCGTCGACCACCTCGACGCGCACCGGTGACGTGCCGAGCACGAGGGCCCCCTGCTCCCCGCGGAACGGCTCGGCGCCGTCCGCGTAGAGGTTGCCCTCGACCCAGACCGGCAGCCGTGGGCCGGCCAGGTCGCTGCCGCGCTCGTTCGGGTACTCCTGCGACGTCGGGTAGGCGTCGTACTGCGAGGTGCCGACGGGGGTCGGCACGAAGGTCGCCCGGCCGGGCACGCCGTCCATGTCGATCGCGCCGGACCAGAAGCTGGCGAGCGCCGGCTCCGCCTGTGCGTCCGGTTGGGACCGTCCGCCCGTGGCGCGGTCGCCGACGAAGACGTTGTTGTAGAACCGGTCGTCGCCGCCGAGGATGTTCGAGACCCCGAAGACGGCCGTGGAATGCGGGACGTGGTATGGGGTGTAGCGCTGATGCTCGGTGCAGTTCGCGATGCGCCCCGCGATGTAGTTGTGCACGTAGGCGCCGCCGGTGGACATGTCCTTGACGGACCACGGGGACAGGAAGAGGTTCGAGTCCACGAGGTACGGGCCGTGGCAGACCTCGACCATGAAGTCCTCGGCGGTCGAGGCGTAGAACACGTTGCGCCGCACCAGGGTGCCCTGGGCCTGCCAGTCGAGCCACAGCGCGCGGTGCGTGTGATGGATCGTGTTCCCGCTGATCACCGTGTCGATGGCGGCGTGCAGCTTGATGCCGGCCACCTCGGCGCCGTGCCACTGGCGCTTCACGTGGATGCGCGAGATGTGGTTGTCGGCGATGGTCGAGAACGCCGCCCCCAGATGCCCGACGACGCCCGCCTGCTCGCAGTCCCGGATGGTGTTGCGGCGCACGGTGTGGGAGCCGACGTGGTCCCGGTGCCACGGGTGCGGCTCGCCTGCGGCGGGCCCGCGCAGGACGAGGGCCCGTTGGATCACCTCGCGCTCGCGCTGCGTGCCGCCCTTGGCACCGTCGGACCCCGCGGTCCACTCGTTCTGCCCGGTGCTGGCCTCCTTGCCGAGCGAGACGCCGACGTTCTTCGAGTCGGTGATCGTGTTGTCCTCGATCACCCAGCCCTTCGACCAGTGCGGGCCGATCAGGCCTTCCTGCAGCGCGGTGGGCGGCGCCCACTGCGTGGCGGCCTTCGTCAGCGTGAACCCACGCACCGTCACGTGGTCGATGCCCGTGGCCGCGGGCCAGAAGACGTGCGTGCGCGCGTTGATCTCGATCTCGTGCCCGGCCGGGTCTGCGCCACCGAAGTTCGCCCAGATCGTCGTGACGTCCTCGCCCACCTCGCAGTACCAGGTCAGCAGTGAGCCCTGCGGGTCGAGCGAGTCCGGGGTGACCTCGGGGTGCTCGACACCGCCGAGCGTCAGCGCCTCGTACATCGACTTGCCGTCGAGGTACACCTCGCCCGTGTGCCACGTGTTGACCTGGTCGAAGAACCAGTCCCCGCCGATGCGCTCCGCGTACGGGTTGCGCTCACCGAACAGGGCGTTCGGCACCTCCGTCACCCAGACGCGGCCCTCGGCGCCGGCGTGCGGGCGCCAGTCGGTGACCACCTCGGCACCGGTGATCGTGACGGGCTCGAAGCGCCCGTCCGGACCGACCGCGGCCTGGTAGGTGATCGGCGCGTCGACCGTGCCGCCGCGCGGTGGGTTCACCCACTCCCGGTACACGCCTTGGTGCACGGCGACGGTGTCGCCCGGCATGGCGGCGCGAGCGGCCCGGTTGATGGTCCGGAACGGGGCGTCGGCCGATCCGTCAGCACGGTCGGAGCCGGTGGTGGTGACGTGCAGGATGGTCACAAGTGCCTTTCGTTGGTCGCTGGAGTGACGGGAGCGTCAGACCTCCGGGTGACGGGACCGTCAGGCCTCCGCCACCGCCCGCTCCGGTTGCACGTAGCCCCGGGCGACGAAGAACCTCTCGAGCAGGTAGCACCACCACAGGAGGATCAGGCCGGGTACCACGAACACCGCGGGCATGAAGTTCCAGACGGCGACGCCACCGAGGACCACGGCGATCCCGAGCAGGAACGTCAGGCTGGGCGTCGTCAGCCCCAAGGTGAGCCCGTTGCGCACCTGGCGCCAGGTGGGGTTGGTGAAGCGGGCGACGAGGGGCAGGCACCAGAAGACCAGGAGCAGGAGGAAGAGCCCGACGACCATGAGCGGCACCAGGACGCCGGGCAGCCCGAGCGTGGGCAGGTAGGAGAGCGTGAGGATGCCGACGGCCGCGACCGGGACGGCCAGCAGGCCGACGACGGTCGCCTGCCTCCAGCTCTGCCGCCAGGCCTTCGTCGCGACGGCCCAGAGGCCGGCGTCCTTGCCGAGGACGTACCGGCGGCACACCTCGTACGCGACGACCGTTCCTGCTCCCGCCGTCACGACGAGGCCGAGGCTCACGAGCCAGAACAGGCTGATCACGATGACGGAGCCGAGCGAGTCCATGGCCCGCCACAGTCGCGACGCGGGGTTGTAACGGAAGATGGTCGGGCCTCTCGGTGTGCGGAGCTGCGGGTCGGTGAGGACGGACCGGCCTCCCGCGGTGTGCGGGAGGCCGACGCCCTCAGCCCTTCACGGAGCCGATCATGAGACCGGACACGAAGTGCTTCTGCAGGAACGGGTAGACGAACAGGATGGGGATCGCCGCCACCATGGTGATCGCCGACCGCAGCGCGATCGGTGTGGTGAGCTGACCGCCGCCTCCCGCCGAGGCCGCGTTGCCCGCGAGGTTCCCGGAGTTCGCACCGGCGTTCATCGAGCTCGCCAGCAGCTTCTGCAGCTCGTACTGCAGCGTGGACAACGCCGGATCCGCCGAGTTGTACAGCAGGGTGTCCAGCCAGGCGTTCCAGCTGCCGACGGCCACGAACAGACCCACCACCGCGAGCGTGGGCTTGCACAGCGGCATGATGATCTGCCACCACGTGCGGAACTCGCCCGCACCGTCGATCCGCGCCGACTCGGTGATCTCGTCGGGGATCGACTTCATGTACGTGCGCAGGATGATCAGGTTGAACGCGCTGATGATCGTCGGCACCCAGTAGGCCTGGAAGCTGTTCAGCATGCCCAGGTCCTTGATGAGCAGGTAGTTGGGGATCAGCCCGGCGTCGAAGTACAGCGTCAGCACGAAGATCAGGGTGATCGGGCGGCGGAAGATGAACTCCTTGCGGCTGAGCGCGTAGGCGAGCATCGACGTGAACAGCAGGTTCGTCGCCACGACCACGACGGTCTTCAGGACGCTCATGAAGAACGCCTGGTAGATCGTGTCCATGTTGAGCACGACCTCGTAGTTCCTCAGCGAGAAGACCCGAGGCCAGATGCCGATCCCGCCACGGACGGCGTCCTGGCCGTCGTTCAGCGAGATGGCGAGCGTGTTCAGCAGCGGGTAGATCATGAGCGCCGCGAGCGCCACCAGGAACGTCGTGTTGAGCGTGGTGAAGACGATCCGCTCGGTCGTCCACTTGCGACGCGGCGACCCGCTTCGGGATGCGCGCCGTACCAGAGGCTTGGCGACAGAGGTGCTTGACATGAGGTCCTCCTAGACCAGCGTCTCTTGGTTCAGGCGCTTGGCCGCCAGGTTCGCCGAGCCCACCAGGATGATGGCGACGATCGTCTTGAAGATGCCCGCCACGACGGCGAGGCTGTAGTTGCCCAGCTGGTAGCCGTAGCGCAGCACGAAGACGTCGATCGTCTCGGCCCTCTCGGAGATCAGGCCGTTGCCGAGGAAGTACGGCAGCTCGAAGTTCGTGGACAGGATCCAGCCGCTGTTGATGATGAGCAGCACGACGATCGTGGGGCGGATCCCCGGGAGCGTGATGTTGAACATCTTGCGGTAGCGGCCCGCACCGTCGACCTCGGCCGCCTCGTACAGGCTCGGGTCGATCGCGGTGATCGCGGCCAGGTACAGGATCGTGTTCCAGCCCAGCTCCTTCCACAGGCTCGTCCCGGCGACGATCCCCCAGAAGTTGTTCGGCTCGGTCAGGAACAGCACCGGATGGTTGATGAGGCCCAGGCTCATGAGGCCCTGGTTGATGAACCCGCCGGAGGAGGGCAGCGAGAGCGCCACGGATGCCAGGCTCGCCACGATGACCCAGCTGAGGAAGTGGGGCATGTAGGTGATGTTCTGCATGACCCGCTTGAACGGCATGTTCTTGACCTCGTTCAGCAGCAGGGCCAGAACGATGGCCCCGAGCGTCCCGACGACCAGGGTCAGGATCGACTGACCCAGCGTGTTGATCACGACCCGGCGGAACCGCTCACCGTTGACCCCGGTGAACAGGTCGGCGAAGTTCTCGAAGCCGACCCACTTCTGGTTCCAGATGTTGCCGCGACCCGGCTTGTAGTCCTGGAAGGCGATCGCCCAGCCGTAGACCGGGACGTACTTGAACAGGATCTGGTACATCAGGAGCGGGACGGCCATCGCGAGCAGAGCTCGCTGCGCCCAGACCCTGTCCCAGGTGATCTTGCGCCTGGGAACCTTCGCGGCCTTCTTCCGCGCCTTGCGGTCCGGGGCCGGCGAGGTGCTCGCGGGCTCCAGGACCGGTTCGATCCCGGTGGCGGTCACCAACGTGCTGACCGGTGCGTCCGTCATCTGTCCAACCTCGTCGTCAGGAGCAGTGGGTGGTCGTCGGGAACGCCTCGTGGTGGGGGGCGCTCGCCCCCCACCACGAGTGCTCGCGGACTGTTACCAGTTGGCCAGACGGTCCTTGATGCCGGCGTTGATCGCGTCCTCGTACACCTTGACGTCGATCTTGTGGATGGCGTCGACGTAGGCCTTCCAGTTCGCGTCGAACTGGGAAGGATCACCGGCGATGATCTTCGGCAGGTTCTGCACGTTGGCGTCGGTCAGCTGCTGGTTGACCTGGTTGGCGTCGTCGGAGAGCCCGATGTTCCACGCCGGGTAGTACTTGGGGTTCTCCGGCTGCGGGTTCATGAACTCGAGCCAGGTCTTCTTGCCGTACTTCTCCATGACGCCGCGGTCGTAGTCGGTCAGCGTCGCGTAGAACTCGGCGGGCTGGTCGTCAGGGCTGTAGGCGTTGCCGTCGGAGAACTGGCCGTTGTGCTTGGGCAGCACGTCGAGCAGCGCGGTGAGACGGTTGGAGGCACGCCAGGTGATGTCCTTGTAGTTGGCCCGCTGCTCCTCCGTGCGGGTGAACATGCCGTCGTCACCGACCTGGTAGTCCTCGCCCGCGATGCCCCACGAGAGCACCTTCTGCCACGGCTCGCTGATCATGAGGTCGAGGAACTTGAGGGCCTTCTCCTTCTGCTTGCTGGAGACGGAGATGCCGAACCCCTGGTTGGTGTTCATGACGGGGCGGTCGGCGTACCACGGCTTCGCGCCCTCGTAGACGGGCATGAGCGGCACGTAGGTGTACTCGTCCTTGCCGGCGCTCTGCAGCGACTGCGTCGCGGTCTGGAAGTCCCAGCCCTGGTCGTGCATGCCGAGGACGGCGCCCGTGGCCACCTTCGCGGTGTACTGGTCGTACGTCAGGGTGAAGGACTCGGGGTCGACGAGACCCGCCTTGTACTGCTGGTTGAGGACCTTGTAGAAGTCCTTCGCGATGTCCTTGTCGGCGTAGATCTCCGCGTGGTTCTTGTCGTCGACGATGACGCCACCGTTGTTCGGGGAGCCTGCCAGCAGCGCCGGCGGGTTGGTCATGCCCCACTCACGGCCCGTCGACGCCAGGACCTCGAACCCGACGGTCGGGGCCCCCTCCGTCTGGGGGTTCTTCGCCTTGTAGTTCGCGATGAGCTCGAAGTAGCGGTCGAGCGTCATGTTGTTGAGGTCCGGGTAGCCGGCGTCCGCGAGCACGCGCTTCTGGATCCAGAACGCGGGACCGTAGTAGACGCCGCCCGTGGGCTCGCCGTAGAAGCGGTTGTAGTTCGGGAAGATGTACAGGCCCTTGTCCACCTCGTCGCCCGAGTAGCTCATCTTCTTGATGTCGTCCTTGACGTACTCGGCGAGGTTCGGGTAGTCGCCGGTGTCGAGCATGTCGTCCAGACGCTCGAGGGCGCCGCCCTCCAGGAGGCGCATCTTGAGGTCGGTGGTGCCGATGAGGTCGGGGTACTCGCCGCCCGCGAGCATGACACCGATCTTCTGGTCCACGTTGTCCGGGGTGACGATCTCGTACTTCAGGGTCACGCCGAGCTGGTCCTTGAGCAGCTTGGTCAGCTTGTTGTCGGCCGCCGGAGCCTGCTCGGCCGTCGTGATCCAGGTCGTGAGCGTCGTCGGGTTGCTGGGGGTCAGCGTCCCCGACTTGTCGGCGAGATCACCCTCGGGGATCACGGCGGGCTTCGAGGAGTCCTCCTTGGGGTCGCCGTCAGAGGAACACCCGACAAGTCCCACTGACACTGCTGCAACCAGGACAAGAGCTGACAACTTCGTTCTTGCGGTACGCACCGAGGTCTCTCCCTTGAGAACAGTTCCGGTCGACCTTGACCGGAGCGTGCACATCGGACGCGAGTGGGGGCCCGGCGTCCTCATCCCGAGCGGGATTTTAGCGTTAAAGTAGGCACGCCGTCCCGAGCCGTCAAGCCCCTGCAGATCTCAAGATGATCACGGCCACGTCCCGCGCGTCGCCAGCCGCACGGCCCTCGTCCCGGATGACGGCACCCCGTCGAGGTCGCGTGGCGCGACGAGCCCTCGCCGGTCGGCCCGGCGCCCGGGCCGGCCGGGGCAGCACGCCGGATCTCCGGCTGAAGAGCTCGCAGGGAGGGCCTTGAAGTCCTGCTTTTTATCGATATATTGAGCGCGGCCCCGTCGGCGTGGCCCGGCCTCCGGGTCCGACGAGCGCACGCTGGACTGGCACAATCTCGCGGGAAGGAGGAGCACATGGTGCGGATGGCGGACGTGGCCCGCGCGGCCGGCGTCTCGGTCATGACCGTGTCGAACGTCCTCAACGAGCGCCTCCCCGTCAACGAGCCGACGCGCGCTCGCGTCATGGCGGCCGTCGAAGCCCTCGGTTACGAGGTCAACCTCACGGCCCGGCACCTGCGCGCCGGACGGACCGACACCGTCGCCTTCGTCGTCCCGAGCTTCCACGACTACTTCGGCGAGCTCGCCGACCAGGTCGCCCCGCTGATCGAGGCGGAGGGGCGGCACCTCGTCCTGGAACGAACGAGCGCCAACGCGGAACAGGAGATGGAGGCGCTCAGCGTCGCGCGGCTCCAGATCTACGACGGCGTCCTGCTGTCCATCGCCGGTCTCGACCTGGAGCAGCTGGGGCGGGTCCGCACGTCCAAGCCGATCGTGCTGCTCGGCGAGCGCGACGTCCCCGACCACCTCAACCACGTGCGCCTCGCGAACGAGTCCGGTGCCCGCCTCGCCACGGCACACATGATCGAGCGCGGATCGCGCCGCATCCTCGCGCTCGGATGCTCGTTCGACGGCGCGCACATGATGACGACGGACCGCCGAGTGGGGTGGGAGAACGCGTGCCGCGAGGCCGGCCTTGCCGCCGACCCGGCGTACGTCGTGCCCGTCAGCGACTACACGTCGCTCGGTGGTCGCGACGCGATGCTCGAGTTCATCGCCTCGGGGCTGCCCTTCGACGGGGTCTTCGCGGTCACCGACATCGTCGCCCTCGGGGCGTTGTCCGCCCTCGCGGACAGCGGGCTGCGCGTCCCCGTCGACGTCCAGCTGGCCGGGTTCGACAACCTCGACATGTCGCGCTTCATCCCGCCGGGCATCACGTCGGTCGACGCCAACCACGAGGGTGTGGCCGAGGCGGCGGTCACGCTGCTGCACCGCCAGATGTCGGGCTGGACCGGCCCTGCCGAGCACGTCGTCGCACCCGTCCGCCTCGTGGTGCGCGGATCCACCCGCGGCGGCGCCTAGCCGCACGCACGCACGCGGCGCTCCGCGTCACCCACGTCGCTACCCGGTCGAAGGAGACCAACCCCGTGAGCCCTCCCATGCCTCCGCCTGCCCGCACGCCAGTCGCCGCCGCCCAGCACGGACCGCTGCCGGCCTGACGCCGCGGCTCACCGACGTCCATGACCGGGTCGACGGGTGGCGCAGACCGTGGCGGTCAGGCCCGGGTCGATCGTCAACGGCGTCGACGAGGTGGACCGGGTCCGGTCGCTGCACGTCGACGACATCGCCGTGGTGGCCGCGCCGACCGCGGTCGGCGAGCGGCACGCTCGCCTGCGCCCTCGCTGACCCAGCACTCCAGATCATCCGACCGATGGGAAGACAATGACGACGACCACGACAGCGATCATCGACCTCGACCTTCCCGGGGCGACGATCAGCCGGCACGTGTACGGCCACTTCGCGGAACATCTGGGCCGGTGCATCTACGGCGGGTTCTGGGTAGGAGAGGACTCCCCCGTCGCGAACGTGCGCGGCATCCGGTCCGACGTCGTGGCGGCCCTACGGGCCCTGCAGATCCCGAACCTGCGCTGGCCGGGCGGCTGCTTCGCCGACGACTACCACTGGCGTGACGGGATCGGCCCGCGCGACCAGCGGCCCCGGATGGTCAACTCGCACTGGGGCGACGTCGTGGAGGACAACGCGTTCGGCACCCACGAGTTCATGGACCTGTGCGAGCTGCTCGGGGCGGACCCCTACGTGTCGGGGAACGTCGGGTCCGGCAGCGTGGCGGAGATGTCGGACTGGGTCGAGTACCTGACCCGGGCGGACGACTCGCCGATGGCGGCCCTGCGCCGGGCGAACGGGCGCGACGAGCCGTGGCGGGTGCCGTTCTGGGGTCTGGGGAACGAGGCGTGGGGGTGCGGCGGGCACCTGCGTGCGGAGCAGTTCGCGTCGTTGGCCCGGCAGTACGCCACGTACTCGCGCAACCACGGCGGCAACACTCTCTACCGGATCGCGGCCGGCGCGAACGAGTCGGACCTGCACTGGACCGAGACGCTGATGCGGTCGTTCGACGACCTGGCCGCCGACCCGGCCGAGCCGGCCCGGCCGTTCCAGGCCGTGTCGCTGCACTACTACACGATGTCGGGCTCGTGGGGCGACAAGGGCGACGCCACCGGCTTCAGCACGGACGAGTGGTACACGACGATGGCCCGGGCTCGCCGCATGGAGGAGCTGCTCACCCGCCACTCGACGGTCATGGACCGGTACGACCCGCACCGCAAGGTGGGCCTGGTCGTCGACGAGTGGGGCACCTGGTGGAACGTGGAGAAGGGCACGAACCCGGGGTTCCTGTACCAGCAGAACACGCTGCGCGACGCACTCGTCGCGTCCGTGCACTTCGATGCGTTCCACCGGCATGCCGAGCGGGTCGTGATGGCGAACATCGCGCAGACGGTCAACGTGCTTCAGGCGATGATCCTGACCGACCCCGACACGGGCGCGCTCGTCCTCACGCCGACCTACCACGTGTTCGCGATGAACGCCGGGCACCACGACGCCGCCGCGCTCGCCGTGCACCTGCGCGGCGTGAAGACCCGAGCCGTCGACGGGACCGTGCTGCCGCTGGTGTCGGCGTCCGCGTCGGTCAAGGGCGACGCCGCGCTGATCTCGTTGTCCAACCTCGACACCGTCGCCGACCGCACGCTCGTGCTCGACCTGCGGGGCCGCGACGTCGTCGGGCACGAGGCGCGGCTGCTGACGGCCCCCGCCCTGGACGCGCACAACACCCCGACGCAGCTCGACGCGGTCGCGCCGACCGCGCACGACGGCGTGCGGCCCCACGCGCGCGGGCTGGAGGTCGACCTCCCCGCCCACTCCTACGTGACCGTCAGTCTCGAGCTGCGGTGATGGACCGAGGCGACCCGGCGCTCACCTTCACCAACCCGGTCATCTTCGCGGACGTGCCCGACCCGGACGTCGTCCACGACGGGCGGCACTACTACATGGTCAGCACGACCATGTACTTCGCGCCGAGCGTGCCGATCATGCGCTCGAGCGACCTGGTGCACTGGTCGATCGCCGGCTACACCGGCCCGATCCTCGACGACACGGACGCGCTCGCGCTGCGCAACGGGCAGAACGCGTACGGGCAGGGCAGCTGGGCCGCGAGCCTCAGGTTCCACGAGGGCACGTTCTACGTCTCGGTCGGCAGCCTCACCACCGGCAGGACGTACATCTACGCGACGCCGAGCATCGAGCACGGGCCGTGGACGAGATCGGTTCTCGACGGCTACGCCCACGACCAGTCGCTCCTGTTCGACGGCGACGACACCTACCTCGTCTACGGCGGCGGAGCGATCGACCTGCGCCGGCTCGGCCGGCACGACGACGGGACCTTCGTCTGGGACGGCCCGGCGACGCGGCTCGTCGAGGACGCCAACGTCGACCAGACCAGCGGGCTGGACGCCGAGGGCGCGCACGCCTACAAGATCGGCGACCACTACTACGTCTTCATGATCGAGTGGCCGACGGGAGGGATCCGTCAGGAGGTCGTGTGGCGGTCGAGGTCGCTGACACCGCAGTCCCAGGGCGGGACCTGGGAGGGCAGGATCGTGCTCAGCCGGGCGGTGCTGGTGCAGGGGCGCCCAGGTGACGGCGTCGCTCAGGGCGGCGTCGTCCGGGCGGCCGACGGTCAGTGGTACGCCATGCTCTTCCAGGACGAGGGGCCGCTCGGGCGCTCACCGCAGCTCGCGCGCGTGACCTGGGACGAGGACGGGTGGCCGGTCTACACGCTCGGCGCCACGATGACGATCCCCGCAGGGGCGCCCTCGGCGGGAGCGACGGACCTGCTCGTCTCCGACGACTTCGAGAACCAGGCCACACCGGCCGGCTACTGGAACACGGCCGACGCCGGTGCCCTGACGGCGTCGGACGAGAACGCCTGGAACGGGTCGAGCCTCGGGCTGCCGTGGCAGTGGAACCACAACCCGGACAACCGGTTCTGGTCGCTCACCGACCGGCCCGGCCACCTGCGGCTGACCACGGGCAGCATCGCGTCGAGCATCCTCGACGCCCGCAACACGCTCACCCAGCGCACGTGCGGGCCCGCGAGCGCCGCGGCGATCTCGCTGGACGTCTCCGCGATGAAGGACGGCGACGCCGCCGGTCTGTCCGCGTACCAGCAGAAGTACGGGTACGTGGGGGTCGAGATGGCCGACGGCACCCGCCAGTTGGTGATGCGCCGTGCGGACCGGCAGGGCAGCGTCGCCTTCACCAGCGCTCCTGTGCCGCTGACGGCCGAGACGGTCCTGCTCCGCGTGGACGTGGACTTCCGCGGCGCCGCCGACCGCGCCTCGTTCGCGTACTCGCTCGACGGTGCCGCCTGGACGCCGATCGGTGACGACCTGGCGATGGAGTACAGCCTCGACCACTTCACCGGGTACCGGTTCGCGATCTTCTGCTACGCCACGACCGAGACCGGCGGGCACGTGGATGTCGACTGGTTCCGGGTCGGCGACGACATCCCAGGGACGAGGCCATGACGCGACGACTGGTGCCCGAGCTCGAGGCGCGCCGGCACCTCATCGAGGACTACGCGGAGCTCCCGCAGGTCCCCGAGGCGGTCGTCGCCCGGTGGAAGGCGCCGTTCGGGCCGCCCGAGGACTGGGACCTGACCGTGGTGGACCAGGCGGTCCCCGGCCCGCACGGCCCGGTGCCCGTGCGCGTCTACACCCCGGTGGGCACGCCGCCCGACGGGGGCCGGCCGTGCCTGGTCTGGATGCACGGCGGCGCGTTCTCGTGGGGCGACCTCGACATGGCGGAGGCGCACGAGGTCGCCCGCGGCACCGCCGGCCGCGCGGACGCCGTCGTCGTGTCGGTCGACTACCGCCTGTGCCCGGTGATGCCCGAGCTCGGCGGCACCGTCGGCGACCGCCTCGACGAACGCGGCGAGCCGGTCCGCTTCCCCGTCCCGCAGGACGACTGCCTCGCGGTGCTCGACGCCGTGCGCGCGGACCCCACGCGCTTCGGGGTCGACGCGGCTCGGGTCGCGGTCGGTGGCGCGAGCGCAGGCGCCTTCCTCGCGGCGGCCCTGACCCTGCGAGCCGTCGCGGGCGGCCGGGCGCCCTGGCAGACGCTGCTGGTGTACCCCATGCTGCACCCCCGGGTGCCGGCGCTCGGGGCCGAGCTCGCCGAGGCGGTCGACGCTGCTCCGCGCGCGCTCCAGTTCCCGGCGTGGATGATCGAGGCCACGAACCGCACGGCGCTCGGCCGCGAGCCGGAGCAGTCCGACGACGAGGCCTTCCCCGGCCTCGCGGCCCGTCTCGAGGGCTTCCCCCCGACCTACGTGGAGAACGGTGAGTTCGACGCGTTCCGGGCGAGCGGCGAGCTCTTCAGCACGCGGCTGCGTGCGGCAGGCGTCGACGTCGTCGAGGTGACTCGGCCGGGCGTGCCGCACGGACACCTCGACTGGGTGGGTTTCGGGCCCGCGCGGGACACCCTGGACGAGCTCGCTCACCGGCTACGCACACCGAAGGAGATCTCCATGCCGCACGAGGCGAACCGGCACGACGAGCTGCGAGTGGACGGCGCGCCGCCGTCGGACGCGCCGCTGCACCACGTGTGGAACCGGTGCGTGGGTGCGGGCCGCGCCAACGAGGCGCTGCGCGCCGACTGGCAGGCGCACTTCCGCGAGGCCGTGGACGTGCTGGGGGTCCGCTACGTGCGGTTCCACGGCCTGTTCCACGACGACATGTTCGTGTACCGCGCCACCTACGGCGGCGGGTTCGCCCCGCCCGAGGTGCTGCCCGAGCCGCAGATCACCTTCAGCTACGTCGACATGGTGTTCGACGCGATCCTCGACGCGGGCGCGCGCCCGTTCGTCGAGCTGGGCTTCATGCCCCGAGAGCTGGCCACGCAGACCGAGACGCTGTTCTGGTGGAAGGCGCACTGCAGCCCGCCGACCGACATGGCCGAGTGGGTCCGCCTGGTGAGCGGGACGGTGCGGCACTGGATCGAGAGGTACGGTCTCGACGAGGTGCGGACGTGGCGGTTCGAGGTGTGGAACGAGCCCAACCTGGTCCCCCACTTCTGGACCGGCACCCGCACCGAGTACTTCGAGCTGTACGAGGCCACCGCGCGAGCGCTGAAGTCGATCGACCCGCAGCTCAAGGTGGGCGGCCCGTCGACGTCCGTGTTCGTGCCCGACGCCCGCTACGCCGGCGAGACCTACGACCGCGCGGCCGAGTTCGCCACCGGCCAGGCACCCGACCCTGACGCGCTCGACTGGCAGCCCGTCTGGGTCCGCGAGCTCATCGACTACTGCGCCGAGCGGGACCTCCCGGTCGACTTCCTCTCGACCCACCTCTACCCGACGGACTACGCGGCCGACGGGACCGGCAGCGGGTTCACGGCCATCCACCGCCACGTGGACGCGACCGAGCAGGACCTGCGCCTCATGCAGCAGCTCATCGCGGCGAGCCCGTACCCCGACGCCGAGCTGCACATCACGGAGTGGTCGAGCTCGCCCTCGAGCCGGGACCGCACGCACGACACGCTCTTCGCCGCCACGTACATCACGCGCGCGTTCCTCAAGGGCGCCGCGTTGGCGGACTCGATCTCCTACTGGACGTTCACGGACATCTTCGAGGAGGGCGGCGCCGGGCTCGGCCCGTTCCACGGCGGCTTCGGGTTCGTCAACGAGCAGGGCATCCACAAGCCCACGTTCCACGCCGTCGCGATGCTGAACCGCCTGGGCGACCGCGTCGTGCACCAGGACGAGCAGGGCATCATCACCCGCTCGTCCCACGACGGCCGCGTGTCCGCCGTGTTCCTCAACTACCCCGCCGAGATGGGCACCCGCGGCGTCGAGCAGCACGACTCCTACGCCGCGACGCGCGCCTACCAGGAGATCGGGACGGCCCGGCGGGTACGCCACACCGTCGCGGGCATCGAGCCCGGGACCGTCTTCCAGGTCGAGCTGCTCGACTGGGAGCACGGCAACGCCGCGGAGGCGTGGCACCAGATGGGTGAGCCGCTCAACCTCACCCGCGCCCAGACCGCCGAGCTCAAGGCAGTCGCGGACGACCTGCGCCGGTGGACCGTGGCGGTCACCGAGTCGGGCGTCCTCGAGATCGACATCGACCTGCCGGCCTGGGCCGTCGCCTCCGTCGCCCCGGTTGCGCCACCGTCGTCGTCGGGTGCCGAGGCCGTGACGAGCGCGTAGCGCCGCAGCCGCTCGTCACCCTGGGGGCCTGCACGAACACGAACGCCCTGGCCGCGTCTCGGCGGTCAGGGCGTTCGTGTTCGCTGTCTCAACGAGTGTCCCGGAGGGGGACGTGAATCCCGCGATGCAGTGACGCGCGACCTGCGGAAAAGCGCTGATCAGCGGCTTCACCTCATAGGGTCGATTCATATGAGTACATCTGAGG
>NZ_JAGIBD010000039.1 GCF_017744555.1 Cellulomonas sp.
GTGCGACCGACGGCGGCCAGCCGCGGCGGCGTCGTGGCGGCCGGGGTCGCGGCCGTGGAGGCGCGGTCGGCGGCGCCCAGGGCCCGCGCGGCTGACGCACCTGCTCCTGACCACGAGGGGACCGCACACCGCGGTCCCCTCGTGCCGTCCCCCGCAGCACCCTGGCGCATCCGCGGCGCGGGCCGCATGATGTGACGCAACAGCCCACCCCCACCGGGAGCGACCATGCCCACCGCTCTGACCTGCACGGTGACCCCCTGATGGCCCTCGTCTCGCGCGGGTTCCGCGGCAAGCGGGAGGCCGACCCGCGCCTGCCCCCGGGCCAGTACCTCGAGCGCGGCTTCCCGGTGCTGTCCGCCGGACCGACCCCGCGCGCCGACCTGTCCACGTGGACGTTCTCGATCGGCGGTGCCGACGGCCCGCGCGCCACCTGGACCTGGGCCGAGCTCACCGCCCTGCCCGCCGACGACATCGTCAAGGACATCCACTGCGTCACCAAGTGGACCAAGCTCGACACGTCGTGGCGCGGGGTGTCCCTCGACCGCCTGCTGGGCGCGGTCGAGGTCGCCGAGGACGAGCAGTACGCGCTCGCGCACTGCGACGGCGGCTACACGACCAACGTCCCGCTCGCCGACCTGCGCGGCGGACAGGCGTGGATCGCGTACCAGTACGACGGCGCACCGCTCCCGCCCGAGCACGGCGGCCCGGCCCGGCTGCTCATCCCGCACCTGTACTTCTGGAAGTCCGCGAAGTGGGTGCGCCGCATCGACCTCCTCACGGACGACGAGTGGGGCTTCTGGGAGAAGCTCGGGTACCACCAGTACGGGGACCCGTGGAAGGAGCAGCGGTATTGGGGCGACTGACCGATGACGTCCCGCTCGTGCCCGGCGCCGCCCCGGCCGCCGAGGACGACGCCGCCGACCTCGCCGACGCCACCCCGTACGCGCTGCCCTGGCGTGTCGGCACCGTCGTCGAGCGCCGCCGGGAGACGCCCACCGCGCTGACGCTCGTGCTCGACGTGCCCGGGTGGCGCGGGGCGCTCGCCGGGCAGCACGTCGACGTCCGGCTGACCGCCGAGGACGGGTACTCGACGCAGCGGTCCTACTCGCTCGCGTCGTCGGGCACCATGGGTCTGCCGACCGGCATGCCCGACGACGACCGCATCGAGCTCACCGTGCAGGTCGTCGAGGACGGAGAGGTGTCCCCGTACCTCACCGAGGACGTCGTGGTGGGCGACCAGCTCGAGCTGCGCGGCCCCGTCGGCCACTGGTTCGTGTGGCACCCCACCGACCCGCACCCCGTGCAGCTGATCGCCGGCGGGTCCGGGCTCGTGCCGCTCATGTCGATGGTCCGCACCCGGGCGCGTGCCCGCAGCGTGGCCCCGTTCCGGCTGCTCGTCTCGACGCGCACCCCCACGGACGCGATCTACGACGCCGAGCTCGCCGCACCCGCCGCCGGGGTCGACGTGACCCGGGTCTGGACCCGGCGCGCACCCGCCGGGTGGAGCGGGCCGGTCGGCCGGGTCGACGCGGCGCGCCTGGAGGCGGCGTGCTTCCCGCCCGACGCGCGCGCCCACGTGTTCGTGTGCGGGCCCACGCCGTTCGTCGAGACGGTCGCCGACCTGCTCGTCGACCTCGGGCACGACCCGGACCGCATCCGCACGGAACGGTTCGGCCCGACCGGGCCCTGACCTCGGCGGCACGACCTCCGACGACGGGCGGCGGACGACCCGCCGGGCACCGTGTGCCAGACTCCGCCGCATGCCCGACCGGTACGCGCCCGACGACCACCTCGCCGACCGGACGCTGCTCGTCGCCGCCGCCTACGTGGTGCTACGCCGCGACGACGCCGTGCTGCTGCACCTGCGACAGGGCACCGGCTACCGCGACGGGTACTGGGCCACGCTCGCCGGGCACGTCGAGCCGGGCGAGTCCGTGCACGAGGCGGCCGTGCGGGAGGTCGCCGAGGAGGCGGGCGTCACGGTGGCGGTCGGCGACCTCGCACCCCTCACGGTGCTGCACCGCTTCGAACGGACCGGCCCCGCGGTCGAGCAGCGGGTCGACGTGTTCTTCGAGGTCCGGCGCTGGAGCGGCGACCCGTCGATCCTCGAGGAGACGAAGGCCGCGGACATGCGCTGGTTCGCGCTCGACGACCTGCCCGAGCCCGTCGTCCCGCACGAACGGCTCGTCCTGGACGCCCTCGCGGCCGGCCAGACGTTGCCCGCCGTGATCTCGCTGCCGTCCTGACCGCGGCGGGGGCGCGCCGCGACGCCCGAAGGTGCCCGGGGCCGAGACGCAGGACGGCGCGCCGGCCCCTGCTCGGGGCGACGCGCCGTGGTCCGCGCGGGCCGGCCGTCAGCCGGTGTTCTGCACGCCGGCGGCGACCCCGTTCACGGTGAGGAGCAGCAGGCGCCGCAGGTCGTCCGCCTGCTCCACGGTGTCCCCGGTGCGCAGGGCGCGCAGGGCACGCAGCTGCAGCAGCGACAGCGCGTCGACGTACGGCGAGCGCAGCTGGACGGCGCGACCGAGGATGCGGCGGCGCGACAGGATCGCGTCGCTGTCCGTGATCGCCAGCACCGAGCGGCGGGTGAGCGCCATCTCGGACATCACCTGCTCGGCGAGGTCGGGACGGTCACCGAGAGCCAGGTAGCGGGCGGCGATGCGCTCGTCGGTCTTGGCCAGCGACATCTCGACGTTGTCGATCATCGTCGTGAACAACGGCCACTGGGCGTACGCAGCGCGCAGCTCGTCGAGGTCGCCGATCGCGTCGAGCGCCGTGCCGAGGCCGTACCAGCCGGCGAGGTTGATGCGGGCCTGCGACCACGAGAACACCCACGGGATCGCCCGCAGGTCGTCGAGCGACGACACGGACAGCCCGCGCCGGGCCGGCCGCGAGCCGATCGGCAGGAGACCGACCTCCTCGAGCGGGGTGACCGAGGCGAACCACTGCGGGAACCCGTCGGCGCGCACCAGCTCGTGGAACCGCGTCCGGGAGATCTCGTCGAGCTTGGCCGCGAGCTCCGCGAACCGCTCGGTGGCCTCCGCGTTGCGCTTCTCGATGGTCGGCGTGCCCGCGAGCAGCGTCGCCGCGACGACCTGCTCGATGTGCCGGGCGGCGATGACCGGGTCGCCGTACCGGGCGAAGATGACCTCGCCCTGCTCGGTGAGCTTGAACCGGCCGTCGACCGACCCCGGGGGCTGAGCGAGCACGGCCCGGTTGGCGGGACCGCCGCCGCGACCGAGCGCACCGCCGCGGCCGTGGAACAGCGTGAGCTGGATGTCGTGACGCTCGGCCCACTCGGTGATCCGGCGCTGCGCGGTGTCGAGCGCGAGCGTCGCGGACACCGGGCCCACGTCCTTCGACGAGTCCGAGTAGCCGAGCATGACCTCGACGCGGCGGCCGTTCTCCGCGAGGCGCTTCTGCACCTGCGGGATCGCGAGGGCGCCCTCGAGGATGTCGACGCTGGCCTCGAGGTCCGCGAACGTCTCGAACAGCGGGATCGCGTCGATCACCGGGACCTCGTCGGCTCCCTGGAACGCGAGCTCTGCGAGCCGGTAGACGGCCGCGAGGTGCTCGGCGGACTGCGTGAACGACACGATGTACCGGCGCGCGGCCAGCACGCCGAACCGGCGCTGCACGTTGCCGATCGCCCGGTAGGTGTCGAGCACCTCGAGCGTCCGCGGCTCGAGCGTGCCGTCGACCCCGTTGGCCTCCAGGTCGGCGAGCGCGGCTGCGTGCACCTGGGAGTGCTGCCGCACCTCGAGCTCGGCGAGGTGGAAGCCGAACGTCGTGACCTGCCAGATCAGGCGCTGCAGGTCGCCGTACGCCGGGCGGGTCGCCCCCGCGGCCTCGAGCGAGCGCTGCACGACGAGCAGGTCGGCCTCGAGGTCCTGCGCCGACGCGTAGGCGAGGTCGGAGTGCCGCTCACGCGTCGCGGCGACGCGCTCCGCCACCACCAGCAGCACGCGGCGGTGCGGCTCGCCCGGGGCCTCGCCGGCGATCCGCGCCGTCACGGCCTCGGACATGATCCTCTGACGCTGCCACAGCGCGAGCAGCTCCGCCGAGGCGGGCGTGCCCTCGTTGTCGAGCGTCAGGGTGTCAGCCGTGCGACGGGTCGCGACCTCGAGCGAGCGCAGCGCCCGCTCCGACGCGAGCGCGGCCGCCTCACGGGTGACCTCGGCGGTCACGTTCGGGTTGCCGTCGCGGTCGCCGCCGATCCACGTGCCGACCCGGGCGAACGGACGGACGGCCGGCGCCGTCGTGCCGGCGGCGTCGCCGAGCAGCCAGTCGTCGAGCCGGCGGTAGACCTCGGGGAACACCTCGGACAGCGTCGAGTCGAACACGTTGAGGACCGTGCGGACCTCGTCGAGCACCGTCGGCTTGGCCTGGCGCAGGGGCGCCGTCCGCCACAGCGTGTCGATCTCGGCCAGGAGCCGCCGGTCGTTCTCGACGAGCGACATGCCGCCGATGCTGCGCTGGTCGCGCTCCGCGACGAGCTCGGCGATGCGGCGGATCGCCGACGACACCGCGCGGCGCCGCGCCTCGGTGGGGTGCGCGGTGAACACGGGGCGGAACTCCAGCGCCTGCAGACGGCGCAGCGTCTCCTCGCGGCCGAGCTCGGCGGTCGCCTGCGCGACGGCGGCGGGCAGCGAGTCGTCGGGGGCCAGCGTGCGCGGCTCCAGGCTCGCCTCGCGCTCGCGCAGCACGCGCACCCGGTGGTACTCCTCGGCCGTGTTGGCCAGGTGGAAGTAGCACGTGAAGGCGCGCGCGACCTGCTCGGCACGAGCCAGCGAGAACGTGGCGACGAGCTGCTCGGCGCGCTCGAGCGCACCGCCGTCGGGCTCGTCGTGCGCCTCGATGGCCAGCTCTCGGAGGCGTTCGACGTCGGCCAGGAGCTCGTCGCCACCGGCCTCGCGCAGCACGCGGCCGAGGAACTCGCCGAGCACCCTGACGTCGTTGCGCAGGGGGTCGGGGACCTCGTGGTGGGCGAGTCCTCGCCGGACGTCACGCGGGGGCAGCGGTGCGGTCACGGGGTCAAACTAGGCCACGTTCGTTTCCGGACGTCACATGTTCCAGGGCCTGAACACCTGTGACGAAGGTCTCGCAGCACTCTTGGCAGTGTCGGTGGTCCCTCGGAGGATGGGTGGCGTCCGATCGTCGGGCGAGATCGTCGAGCAGGGAGGCCAGACCGTGACCACGCGTCTCAACCCGTACCTCGGGTTCCGCGACAACGCCAGGCAGGCGATGGAGTTCTACCAGAGCGTCTTCGGCGGCGAGCTCACGCTGAGCTCCTTCGGGGACTTCCACGCGAGCGAGGACCCCGCCGAGGCGGACAAGATCATGCACGGCCAGCTCGAGACGCCCAGCGGCTACACGATCATGGGCGCCGACACCCCGAACCAGATGCCCTACAACCCCGGCGACAACTACTCGGTCTCGCTGTCCGGGGACGACGAGGGCGAGCTGCGCGGCTACTGGGACAAGCTCGTCGACGGCGGCACCGTGACGGTGCCGCTCGAGAAGGCGCCGTGGGGCGACACGTTCGGCATGCTCACCGACAAGTTCGGCGTCGCGTGGCTCGTCAACATCGCGGGCGAGCAGCCGGCCGGCTGACCACGTGGTCCCGGCCCGCTCGAGGGGCGGGCCGGGACGCACCTCAGCTCGGCAGGAACGGCGGGAGGTACGGGCCGTCGTCCGGCAGGGACAGCGGGCTCGTCGGCGGCGCCGGCCGGAGCGCGGCGTACGCGGCCCGTGCGGACGTCCGGTCGATCGACGCCCTGGCTGCGACCTTGCCGGTGAGCAGCGCGGCGGAGAACGACGTGCCGCCCCACTGCGCCCAGCCGTGGAACGACGTGGGCTCCCCCGTGGCCCCCGCGCCCTTGCCCGTGAAGTAGGTGCTCACGACCTGCTCGCCGACCGTGAGGACGTCGATCCACTCGGCGTCGAGCGGCGTGAACGCCGACGGCTCGTACCTGCCGGGCACCGACCCGGGCGGCGCGGACCCGACGGCGACGACGTCGTCCAGCGCAGCGGGCCACGACGGCCGGCGGTGCTCGTCGTCCGCGAGGGCGAGCACGGGGTCGCCGTGGTTCCCGGCGCACGCGATCACGAGCACGTCGGGCGGCAGGCGGTCGACCGCCGTGGAGAGCACCAGCGGCGGCTTGTTGTCCTCGGTGTAGCAGACGAGCGAGAGGTTGAGGACCTGGATCCCCGTCCTGCCGAGCGACACGATCGCCTTGGCGACGTCCCAGGACGTGGCGTCGCCGCCGCTCTTCAGCACGGCGCGGACGCGGACGGTCGCCCTCGGGGCCTGGTCCAGGACGATCCCGGTCACGAACGTCGCGTGGCCCGCGGCGAACGGGAGCGTCGCGTCCGCGGCCGAGCTGTCGGCGAGCACGTCCGTCGAGGACGCTCCCAGGTATCCGCCCGCGAGCTCGGGGTGCGCGTAGAGGGCGGTGTCCAGGACACCCACGGTGACCCCCTCGCCGGCGGTGCCGTGTCGCCAGCGCGCGGGCCGGTTCGCCGCGGTCGGCGCCGGGCCGCCACCGTGCGACACGGACCCCCCGCCGCCGTTGACCGACCCGACGAGCCGGTTCTTCCCCAGCGTGGGCACCCACCCGGCGTACCGGCGCTCGAACGTGGAGCGCAGGCTCACGAGGACGTCGTCGACGGTGACGGGCCGCTCCCCCGACCGCCCGGACACCCACGCGTGGTGGCCCGGATGCCCCTGCGGGACGGACAGCGCGGTGACGAGCCGCTTTGCCGACCCGGGTGAGAGCCGGAGCAGCGCGAGCCCGAGGTCGGCGTCCGTGAGCTCGTCGGGCACCTCGCACGGCACCTCGTGCCGCGCCAGCAGGCGCTGCACCAGCTGCAGGTGGTCGAGGGCGACGACGACCTCGACGTCGTCCTCGGCGGACATGGTTCGGTCGGTCGATCCGTTCATGGTGCACCCCCTGGCGACGCTGCCTGTGAGGCCACTATCCCAGCGGCCCATACCGGGACGAAAGGGATATCTCGAATGCCATTGACGCCCGGGACCCGACTCGCGACTCTCGAAGGGAGCGACGGTCGAAGCGAGGGGGTGCCGTGACGGAGCTCGCCGCGCGTGCCCAGGAGGCGATGCGCCTCGCCGCCAGCGACCCCGGGGCAGCGACGCCCCTGGCCGCGGAGGTGGCGCGCACCGCCCGCCAGGCGCACGAGTGGTCGGTCGTGTGCGTCGCCGAGCGTGCGCTCGGTGTCGCGGCGATGCAGCAGTCACGGCTCGACCACGCCCTGCGGAGCCTGCGGGCGTCCGTCGTCGCGGGCCTGCGTGCCGACGACCGGGTCGCCACCGGCGAGGCGCGCATGAGCCTCGCGTCCGCGCTCATGATGAGCGGGCGGCCGCAGCGGTCGTTCCAGGAGATCGACCGGGCGCTGACCGACCTCGACGGCCTGCCGGCGGCGCGGGCACGGACGCAACGGGCCGCCATCTACCAGGACCTCGGGCGGCTCGACGAGGCCCTCGACGACCTGCGCCGCGCGCTGCCGGTGCTGCGTGCCGCGGGCGACGCCCAGTGGGCGACGCGCGCCCTGTCGAACCGGGGGCTGCTGCACGCGACCCGGCGCGAGTTCGGCGCGGCTCGGCGGGACCTGCGGGCCGCGGGGCACCTGTGCGACGAGCACGAGCTGCGCGTCCCGGCGGCGTTCGTCGAGCACAACCTCGCCTGGGTCGACTCGCAGGCCGGCGACGTGCCGTCGGCGCTCGCGCACATGGCGGCGGCGACGACGATGTTCACCGACCTGGGCCTGTCCCCGGGATCGCTGCTGACGGACCACGCCGAGCTGCTGCTGTCGGTGCGGCTCGTGGCCGAGGCCCGGTCGGTCGCCGAGGACGCCGTGGCGGCCGACGAGCGCGACGGCCGCCGCAACCACCTGCCCGAGTCCCGGCTCCTGCTGTCGACTATCGCGCTCGTGCAGGGCGACACCCGCACCGCCCTGAGCTCGGCGGAGACGGCCGCGCGTGAGTTCGCGCGGCTCCGGCGCCACGAGTGGCGCGCGCTGGCCGACTTCTCCCGGATCCAGGCCCTGGTGGCGGCAGAGCAGCCGGTCGCGCCGACGAGGTGCCGACGGGCCGCCGAGGAGCTCGCGGAAGCCGGCTGGGCGGTGCCCGCGCTCGAGGCCCGGCTGCTCGCCGGCTGGCTCGAGCTCGGGCGCGGCCGGACGGCCGAGGCACGGCGCGACCTCGCGGAGGCCGGACGTGCGCGGCGGTTCGGCCCCGCCGACGCCCGTGCACGGGCCTGGCTCGGTGAGGCCATGCTGCGGGAGGCAGACGGGCGCCGTGCCGGTGCGGTGTCCGCGCTGCGCGCGGGGATGCGGGTGCTCGAGGACCACCGCGCGACGATCGGCGCGACCGAGCTGCGCGCGCACGTGTCCCTGCACCGTGGCGCCATCGCACGCATGGGGATGCGGCTCGCCGTCGAGGACGGCGACGCGCGGGCGTCGCTGTGGTGGGCCGAGTGCGCCAAGGCGACCGCGGCCCCCGCGCGCGACGCCCGGCCGCCGGCGGACGCGACCCTGGCCGCCCTGCTGGCCGAGCTGCGCGGCGTCATGGAGTCGATCGGCGAGCGGCGCAGCGAGCAGCAGCCGACGGGTGCGCTCACCGCCCGCCAGGTGACGCTCGAGCGGGAGGTCCGCGACCACTGCCGGCAGCACCCGGGCAGCAGCGCGCGCAGCGTCCTGCCGCCGGACGTCCCCGCTCTTGCCGACGCGCTCGGCCGCACGGCGCTCGTCGAGTACCTGGAGCTTGCCGACGAGCTCCTCGCGGTCACCGTGGTCGACGGTCGCACGAGGCTGCACCGCCTCGGTCCGGCGGAGCGCGTCGTGCACCTCGCCGAGCAGGTCCCGTTCGCCCTGCGCCGGCTGGCTCGCGACGGCGCCGCCGGTCGCACGGGCGACTCGAGCCTCGCCGCCGCCCGCCTGCTCGCGCGAGCCTGCGCCGCGCTCGACGAGGCGCTCGTCGGTCCGCTGCTGCAGGCGGTCGGCGACCGCCCGCTCGTCGTGGTCCCGACCGGCCAGATCGACTCGGTGCCCTGGTCTCTGCTGCCGCGCTGCGCCGGTCGGCCCGTGAGCGTGAGCCCGTCGGCGACGCTGTGGCTCGTCGCGGCGGGGCGGCGGGCTGCCGAGCCCGGGCGCACCGTCGTCGTCGCGGGCCCTGGTCTGGACGGGGCGCGCGCAGAGGCGCAGATCGTCGCCGCGCTGCACACGTCGCCCACCGTGCTCGTCGGCCCCGACGCGACGGCCCGCGACGTCGCGGCCGCGATGGACGGAGCCGCGCTCGTGCACCTCGCCGCCCATGGTCGCGTGCGGTCCGACAACCCGCAGTTCTCGTCGCTCGCGCTCGCCGACGGGCCGTACACCGTGTACGACCTGGAACGGCTCGACCGGGCGCCGCACCAGGTCGTGCTCGCCGCGTGCGACACCGGGCGGTCCGCCCTGGTCGCGGGTGGCGAGATCCTCGGGTTCACGTCGGCGCTGCTCGCCGGCGGCACCGCCACGCTCGTGGCACCGGTCGTGCCCGTGCCCGACGTGGCGACCGTCGACCTGATGCGCGCGTACCACCGGGCGCTCAGCGCCGGCCGCGCCCCCGCCGACGCGCTCGCGGCCGCGCAGGAGTCGACGGGCCGCGGCGGCCATGCCGCGCTCGCGGCGGCGGCGGGGTTCGTCCAGCTCGGGTACGGCGGCCAGCCGCTGCCGCGGGAGGTATCACCGGCGCCCGTTGGCGACTCCGACGTGCATGACACCCTGCTGACCGCTCCGGGCGCAGCGAGGACTTGACGCGGCCGTCGTCGGGTGGAAGGTAAGGGTGTCGCTCCCCTTGCGGGAGCACGCACCGACCAGGACGACGAGCGACGGGTGAGGCACATGACGCAGCCACGGTGGTCCGACGACGACCAGCTGCAGGCAGACCTCCAGCGGGCCCTGACGGAGGCGGCGGTCGACGACGCGGTCGTCGACGCGGCAAGGGCCGCCTTCGCGTGGCGCACGGTCGACGAGGAGCTCGCGGCCCTCACGTACGACTCGCTGCTCGACGAGAGCACGTCCGTCCGGGGCGGGGGCGGTACGGCCGAGCTGCGCAGCCTGGCGTTCGAGTCGGGGTCCGTCACGGTGGAGCTCGACGTCAGCCCGAGCCGGATCGTCGGTCAGCTGGTCCCCGGCCGGCAGGGCGTGATCGTCCTGCAGTCGCCGACCGGCGAGGTGGGACGCGTCTCGTCGGACGACGCGGGGTACTTCGCGATCGCGGCACCGACGGAGCCGCTGGTCCGCGTGCGGTGCACCACCGACCTCGGGTCGGTCGTCACTGACTGGGTGCGGCTCTGACGTCCGAGCTCTCCCCCAGCACGCCGGCGATCGCCGGGTGCTCGCGCAGCCGCCGCAGCGCACGGGCCCGCGTCGGCCCGATGCTGCCGACGGGGATCCCCAGGCGACGGCCGATCTCCACGTAGCTGAGCGGCGGGTCGTGCATGAGCAGGAGCAGCAGGTCCCGGTGCGACGACGGCAGGTCCGCGAACGCCCGGAGCAGCAGCTCGTGGCGGCTCGCCTCGGTGAGACCGTCGACGACCTCGGTGTCGACCGGCACCATGTCGGGGTCCTCGCGCTCGGCCGTCGCGTCGAGCGGGTCGAACGGCTGCGAGCGGCGGCGCAGCCGGAGCGTCCGCAGGCACTCGTGCCGGACGGTCGTGACGATCCAGCCGGGCAGCGCCTGCGGCTCGCGGATGTCCGCGAGGTGCTCGACGAGCCGCAGCCACAGGGTCTGGACGACGTCCTCGACGTCGGCGCGCGCGAGCCGGAACCGGTGCGCCACCGACATCACGAGCGGTGTGAACCGCTCCACGAGGCCGTCCCACGCCGCCTGGTCGCCGTCGGCGGCACGCCGGACGAGGTCGGCCACGCTCGAACCGTCGCGGTCCATGACCTTCCTCCGTGTCGCTCGCGCTGATGGACGGACGGGTCACCGACGTGCGGTGTGGTGACGACGTTACGCCCCGGGGCGCGAGCGGCGCGCGGGTCATGACCTGTCCGGCGACCTCCCGGCGGCCACGCACAGCGCCTGGTCGGTGAGGGCGTCGGCGGCCGCGACGATCGCATCCGTCGACTCGGTGGGAGTGAACACCTCGACGCTGCGCCGGCCCGACGGGTCGGAGAAGTTGCGGCTCCGGTAGCCCGGGATCGACCCGTAGTGGCCCCAGAACGTGCCGCACGGCGTCGCGAAGGACATGAGCCCGAGCCCGTACGACGCGTGCTCCACGACCTGGTCGGTGCTCGCCGAGACGGTCGTGCGCATCTCGGCCAGCAGTGCCGGAGGGAGCAGCCGGCCCGCCTGCAGGGCCGTCGTGAACCGCGCGAGCTCGTCGACCGTCGACACCAGCGCACCCGCCGCACCCGCCCACGTCGCGTCGTTGCGACCGCTGAGGTCGAGGTAGCCGTCGCCGGTGTCGGCGGGCGTCACGTACCCGTGCGCGTACCGTCCCCGGAACGCCTCGGAGGTCTGCAGGTAGGTGTGCCGCAGGTGCAGGGGTCGCACGATGCGCCGGTCGATCTGGTCGCCCACGGTCCGGCCGGTGGCCTGCTCGACGACCATGCCGAGCAGCACGTAGTCGGTGTTCGAGTACGCCCAGCCGGTGCCGGGCGCGAACGTCGCCGCGTGCGCCGTCGCGTACCCGACGAGCTCGGCGGGCGTGAATGTGCGCCCGACGCGCTCCGTCTCGGCGAACACGGTCGCGAGGAAGCCCTCGTCCTGCGCGTAGTCGAAGATCCCGCCCGTGTGGTCGAGCAGCATCCGCAGGCTGATCGCGGAGCCGCCGGGCACGACCCCCGGCAGCCACCGCTCGACGCTGTCGTCGAGCGACAGCCGGCCCTCCGCGACGAGCTGCAGCACCACGGTCGCGACGAACATCTTGGTGTTGCTGCCCACCCGGAACTCGTCGTCCGGGGACAGCGGCCGCCACGGCGCGAGGCGCTCTGCTCCGACGGCGAAGCGGGTCACGTGGTGCCCGTCGTCGACCCGGACGATCACGCCCGTCGCGCCGGCGGACACGACCTGCCGGGCGGCGTCCCGGAGCGACGCGTCGGGGCCTGGCCAGGCGGGCGCGACGGGGTAGGACGGCGGCGCGACGCCGGTCGCGGGGAGCGCGACGGCGGGCCCTTGGGCGACACCGACGGCGAGGGCGAGGACGGCCGACGCGGCGACGCAGCGCACGGCGAGACGACGACGAGCAGCGGTGGTGGTCATGGACCCACGCTCGACCTGGACGCCTCCCGTGTCGGTCGTGCCACCCCACGACCCCGGGTCGGGGAACCCCCCGGGCCTACGCGTCCGCGGCCCGGTAGAAGTTCCGCTCCCACCGGTGGCGCCGCACGGCGTCGCGCTGCTCGGGCGTGAGCCGACGGCCGTCGCTCGTGGCGGCGTTGCGCTCGACGTTGCGCACGGTGCGCATCCCCGCGATCACGGTCGACACGGCGGGCTGGTCGAGGACGTACCGCAGCGCGACGTCGGCGAGCTGGTCGGTGCCGATGCCGAGGTCGGCCACGAGCGCGTCGACGTGCTGCTCCACCTGCGCGGCCCGGTCCCCGCCGAAGTAGGTGTTGCGGAAGTCGCCCTCGGGGAAGGTGGTGCCCGACGAGACGCGCCCGGTGAGACCACCCTCGTCGAGCGCGACCCGCACGATCACCCCGACGCCGTGCTCGGCGCACGCGGGCAGCAGCTGCTCCTCGGGCTGCTGGTGGAACGCGTTGAAGATGACCTGCACGGTGTCGACGGTGCCGCTGCGCACCAGCGCGACGGCGTTCTCCGGCTGGTAGTCGTTGATCGAGACGCCGAAGAACCGGATCTTGCCCTCCTGGCGCAGGTCCGTGATCGTCTCGAGCCAGTCGCCCTTGCCGACCCACTCGTCGCTCCACACGTGGAACTGCAGGAGGTCGAAGGCCTCCAGTCCGGACGCCGCGAGGCTCGTCTCCAGGCTCTGGCGGATGTGCGAGCCGGGGAACGTCTCGTCGGGGTGCAGCCCGTCGGGCGCGGGCCAGACCATGTTCTTCGGCGGGACCTTGGTGGCGACGAGCACGTCGGGGTGGTCCCGCACGACGCCGCCGACGATCCGCTCGCTGTCGCCGTAGCCGCGCGCGGTGTCGATGAAGTTGACGCCGAGCTCGATCGCCCGGTGCAGCGCAGCGACGGAGTCGTCCTCCTGGGCGCCGATCCACATCGATCCCCCGATGCCCCAGGCGCCGTAGCCGATCTCCGACACCGAGAGGCCGGTCCGGCCCAGCTGGCGGTACTCCATGTGCGCTCCTCGTCCGATCCGGCCCGCCCCACGATCCGTGGCGGGCACCACACAGCCTCGCGTGTGCGGGCCGGCGACGCGAGCGCGTGCCGGTGCGTAAACCCCCGGGGGTATAGTGGACGACATGAAGATCGTGATCGTCGGGGGCGTCGCCGCCGGAATGAGCTGTGCCGCCCGCGCCCGTCGCCTCGACGAGAGCGCGGAGATCGTCGTGCTCGAGCGCGGTGAGCACGTGTCGTTCGCCGGGTGCGGCCTCCCCTACCACCTGGGCGGCGAGATCGAGTCGGCCGACTCGCTGCTCGTCCAGACGCCCGAGTCGCTGCGGGCCGCGCTCAACCTCGACGTGCGGACCGGCCACGACGTCGTCGGCCTCGACCCGCAGGAGCGCTCGGTGCGCGTCCGGACACGCGAGGGCGAGCAGACGATCGCCTACGACGCGCTCGTCCTTGCGCCCGGCGCGACCGCCGTACGGCCGCCAGTCCCCGGCCTCGACTCACCCCGCGTCCGCACGCTGCGCACGGTCGCCGACGCGGTCGCGCTGCGCGGGCTGCTCGACGGCGGTGCGCGCCGCGCGGTCGTGCTGGGCGGCGGGTTCATCGGCATCGAGGCGGCGGAGCAGCTCGCGCGGGCCGGCGTCGACGTGGCCGTCGTCGAGCTCGCCCCGCACGTGCTGCCCATGCTCGAGCCCGAGCTCGCGACGCTCGTCACCGACGAGCTGGCGCGGCTCGGCGTCGACGTCCACGCCGGTGTCGCGGCCACGGCCGTCGAGCACCACGAGGACGCGGACGTCGTTGTCCTGGCCGACGGGACGAGGCTGCCCGCCGACCTCGTGGTGCTCGCGGTCGGCGTGCGCCCGGACACCGCAGCGTTCGAGCGGTCGGGCGTCGAGTGCGAGCGCGGCGCGATCGTCGTCGACGGCCTCGGCCGCACGAACCTGCCGGGCGTCTGGGCGGCCGGCGACGCGGTCGTCGTCACCGACGCCGTGACCGGCGCCCGCCGACCCGTGCCGCTCGCCGGGCCGGCCAACCGTGCGGGTCGCGGCGTCGCCGACGCGATCCTGCGCCCCGGCACCGCCCGGCGGCTGCCCCGCGCGCTCGGCACCGCGATCGTCCGCGTCGGCGACCTGGCCGCCGCCACGACCGGCGCCGACCGGGCCACGCTCGCGCGGGCCGGCGTCGCGCACCACACGCTGCACCTGCACGCGAGCCAGCACGCCGGGTGGTACCCGGGTGCGCACCCGGTGCACCTCGTCGTGCACTTCGACGACGACGGGCGGCTGCTCGGCGCCCAGGCCGTCGGCGCCGACGGCGTGGACAAGCGCATCGACGTCCTCGCCACCGCGATGCGCGCAGGTCTGACGGTCGGCGACCTCGTCGACCTCGACCTCGCCTACGCGCCGCCGTTCGGGGCGGCGAAGGACCCCGTCAACCTCGTCGGCATGGCCGCGGGCAACGTCCTCGACGGCACGCTGCGCGTGTGGCACGCCACCGACCTCGCCGTCGTCGCCGAGACCGCGCTCGTCCTCGACGTGCGCAGCCGCGAGGAGTTCGCCACAGGTCACGTCCCGGGCGCGCTCAACGTCCCGCACACCGAGCTGCGCGAGCGGCTCGACGACGTGCGCGAGGCCGCCGACGGCCGGCCGGTGCGCGCCCTGTGCGGCTCCGGCGTCCGCTCGCACATCGCCCACCGCGTGCTCGCGCAGCACGGCTTCGACTCCGCCTCGCTGTCGGGTGGCATGCTCACGCTGCGCGCCACGCCGGGCGCCGCCGACCGTCTGGTCACCGAGGAGGTGCTCGTCCCATGACGCCCGATGCCGAGGCTCAGAAGAAGATCCTCAACCGGCTGCGCCGCGCGCGCGGCCAGCTCGACGCGGTCGTCACCGCCGTCGAGAACGGCGCACCGTGCCGCGACGTCGTCACGCAGCTCGCCGCCGTGTCGAGCGCCCTCGACCGCGCGGGCTTCACGATCGTCTCGACCGCGCTGCGCGACTGCCTGGCCGAGCCGGGCGAAGCCGCGAACGACGACAACCTGACCCCGGAGGAGCTCGAGAAGCTCTTCCTCATGCTCGCCTGAGCGCACGACCCCACCGCACGACACCGAGAGCGATCCCCATGTGCTACCCGAACACCTGCACCACCTGCGGCAAGACCACCTGGGCCGGCTGCGGCCAGCACGTCGACGCCGTCCGCGCCGCCGTGCCCGCCGACCAGTGGTGCCCCGGCCACCAGGACTCGCCCGCACCGGGCTTCCTCGCGAGGATCTTCGGCAGCGGCAGGTGAGCCCACGCCGCACGACGGCGTGAAGGAGACCACCGTTGCCGGGCTCGGCGCCGCACCCGCCAGCCCCCGGACGGGGGCGCCTCGGTGCCTGCGACGGGAGGCAGGATGCGAGGCATGCGCCTTCTCCTGATCCGCCACGGGCAGACTCCGTCGAACGTCCAGGGTGTGCTCGACACCGCCGCCCCCGGACCCGGCCTCACGGTGCTCGGCGAGCAGCAGGCCGCCGCGATCCCGGCCGCCCTGGCCGACCGCGACGTCGACGCGATCGCCGTCTCCCCGCTGGTCCGGACGTCCTTCACGGCCGCGCCCCTCGCCACCGCGCGCGGCTTGACGCCCGTGATCGTCGACGGGCTCCGCGAGGTCGAGGCGGGCGACCTCGAGATGGAGAGCCACCACGACGCGCACCAGCGCTACCTCGGCACCGTGTTCGCCTGGGCCCGCGGCGACGTGAGCCTGCGCATGCCGGGCGGCCCCGACGGCGTGGAGTTCCTTGGCCGGTACGACGAGGCCGTCGCCCAGATCGCGTCCCGCGGCTGGGAGACGGTCGTCGCGTTCTCGCACGGCGCCGCGATCCGGTCGTGGGCGTCGGCGCGCGTCGCCGGGGTCGACGTGGACGAGGTCGAGCGGACGTCGCTGCAGAACACCGGTCTCGTGGAGATCGAGGGCGACCCGTCGCGCGGGTGGGAGCTCGTCACGTTGAGCTGGGCGCCCGTCGGCGGCCTCCAGCTCGCGTCGCGCGTCGCCGAAGACCCCACCGGCGAGGCCATCGACCGGTGACGGTCACGGGCGCGGGTCCCTCCTGGTCCATCGCCGCTCGTCCCGCCGCGCGCCCGTGCCCGCGGAGCACCGGGGGCACACCCACGCGACCTCGTCGGCGTGCCGGCCGGTCGCGGGCTGCACGTCCGCCCAGTCCACGTGCGAGAACCGCTCGAGACCGGCGCGGCTGAGCGGGACGCCGCACACCGTCTGGTTGGTGCCGCGCTCCCAGGCGTGCACCTCACCGGCGGGCATGCGGACACCGTCGGGGTCCGTCCACCGCCCCGACGCGGCGACCGCAGCCACCCGGACGCGGGGCCGCACGTCTCAGCCCTCCCCCGACTCCGTGCCGGCGTCCGTCCTCGTGCCGGCGTCCGTCACACGCGCCGCCTGCGGCGCAACCCGACCCGCAGCACGACCACGGCGGCGGCTGCGGCGAGCACCCACGGTCCGGCGACAATCACCGGGTCCAGCGGCAGGTGCACCGTGTCCGTGCGCTTCTGGCCGTACCTGGACCCGACCGGATGGGCGCCGGGCTCCGCCAGCACCCCTGTCTCCGTCACCGGGTTGTCGGGACGGAGGCTGACGAACGACGCCAGGTAGCTCTCGACGGCGTCGATCCGGTCGCCGGCCAGCAGCAGGAGCCAGTGCGCGGCTCGACCCTCGCTGTAGCGCGCGTACGCGTACCGCCGGACGACCCCGGACAGCCCCTTCAACGGGGTGGACGTCCCGAAGACGGGCGTGAGCCGGGCGTGCTCGATCGAACGCTCGCGCGGCCATCGCTCGGGCTGCTGCTCGGGGACGTCCCAGTGGGCGCCGCTCGCCTCGGGGTCGAACCGCTCGCGCGGCACCGCGGGGCGGTCCTGAGGGTCGAGGTCGGCACCCCAGCCGGGTATGCGGGCGCGGAGCTGCTCGCTCGACTCGGGCAGCGGCGGCTTGTCGGGTCCGTACGGCATGGTGATTCCCTCCTCAGGCCGCGCTCGGGACGACGAGCGGCTTGATGCAGCCGTCGAGCTTCGCGGAGAACAGGTGGTACCCCTCGGCGATGTGCTCGAGCGGGATGCGGTGCGTGACGACGTCGCTCGGCTTGAGGTAGCCGTTGCGGACGTGCTCGAACAGTCGCGGCCACTGCCGCTTCACGGGCGCCTGGTTCATCCGCAGGGTGAGGCCCTTGTTCATGGCGTCGCCGAACTTCACCGCACTGAACATCGGCCCGTACGCGCCCATGACGGACACGGTGCCGCCCTTGCGCACGGAGTCGATCGCCCAGTTCAGCGCCACCGGCGAGCCGCCCTGGAGCTTGAGCTTGGCCGACGTGACGTGCTGCAGGAGGTTGCCGTCGGCCTCGGCGCCGACCGCGTCGATCACGCGATCCGCCCCGAGGTGCTCGGTGGCTCGCTTGAGCGTCACGACGACGTCGTCGTGCTCGACGAAGTTGATGGTCTCGGCGTAGGCGAACGTCCGCGCCTTCTCCAGCCGGTACTCGAGATGGTCGACGACGATGACACGACCGGCGCCCATGAGCCACGCGGAGCGCGCGGCGAACAGGCCGACCGGTCCGGCGCCGAAGACGACGACCACGTCGCCCTCGACGATGTCCGCGAGCTGCGCCCCGAAGTAGCCGGTGGCCAGCGCGTCGGTGAGGAGCACGGCGTCCTCGTCGTCCATCCACTCGGGGATGACGGACGGCCCGACGTCCGCGAACGGCACCCGCACGAACTCGGCCTGGGCCCCGTCGTACCCGCCGCACGTGTGCGAGTAGCCGTAGATGCCGCCGACCGCCGTCGCGTTCGGGTTGACGTTGTGGCAGTTGGCGTAGAGGCCCCGCGCGCAGAAGAAGCACGAGCCGCAGTAGATGTTGAACGGCACCATCACGCGGTCGCCGCGCTGCAGGTTCCGGACCGACGGCCCGACCTCCTCGACGACCCCGACGAACTCGTGCCCGAACGTCATGCCGACGCGGGTGTCGGGCATCATGCCGTGGTAGAGGTGCAGGTCGGAGCCGCAGATCGCGCCCAGCGCGACCCGGACGATCGCGTCGTTCGGGTGCTCGATCCGCGGGACGTCCTTCTCCTCGACACGGACCTTGTACGGACCGCGGTAGACCATCGCGCGCACGGGCAGGACCTCCTCAGGGCCACGCAGGACAGGGGCCGGTCTCGCAAGGCGCACCGTCCCGGGCGGCCACTGCTCGCCCGCCGTCGTGGCCGCGTCGGGCCACGAGACCCCCGAGCGTGCGCGCGATGTCGCGGACCCGCAACCGGGGCCACGAGAGCTCCCGCATCCCCCACCGGGCGGCCCAGCGCCGGCGCCGCTGCGAATGCGCCGACCGTCGCACCGGTGCACGGTGTCCTGGCACGGCGGCCCAGGCCCGGCGTCCGTCCTGCACGCGAACGAGGAGCGCACGCGATGTCACACGACCCGACCAGCACGCCGACCGTCGCCGTCCCCGACCCGACGGCCGCCGCCGGCCCGCGGCGCGTGCTCGTCACGGGCGCCGACTCGGGCATCGGCAAGGCGTGCGCCGTCGCGCTCGCGGCGGAGGCCGAGCACGTGGCGATCACGTGGCACGCCGACGAAGGCGGTGCGCGGCGGACCGCGGAGGAGATCGCGTCGCACGGCGCCACGGCTCACGTGCTGCACCTCGACCTCACCACCCCGACGTCGGCGCCCGCCGTGGTCGACGACGCGGTCGCCGCGATGGGTGGGCTGGACGCCGTCGTGCTCAACGCCGGCACCGGCACCTCGACGCCGCTGCTCGACCTCACCTGGCAGCAGTGGCGCGACGTGGTCGCGGTCGACCTGGACGGCGCGTTCCTGTGCCTGCAACGCAGCGCGCACCACCTCGTCGAGCAGGGCTGGGGCGGCCGCATCGTGGCCGTGACGAGCGTGCACGAGCACGCCCCGCGGGTCGGGGCGGCACCGTACTGCGCGGCGAAGGGTGGCCTCGGCATGCTGGTCAAGGTCGCCGCGCTCGAGCTCGCCGAGCACGGCATCACCGTCAACGCCGTCGCCCCCGGCGAGATCGCGACACCGATGACGGGCCAAGAGGACGAGGACCCGGCCGACGGCGCGCACGACCGGCCCGGCATCCCGTTGCGCCGCCCCGGCGACGCGAGGGAGGTCGCGGCGGTGGTCCGGCTGCTCTGCCGACCCGAGGGGGGCTACGTCACGGGGGCGTCGTGGGCGGTCGACGGCGGGATGCTGACGATGGGCCCGATGGCGGGCTCGCACCTCACGTCCGACGACTGGCGGCGACCGTGACGGACGGCTCGGGGCGACGCGTGCGTGCGACGCTCGACGAGGCCGTCGACGCCGTCCTCGGCGCCGGGACCCGCCTGCGGGACGTCCAGGAGGACGCACTGGCGCACCTGGCCGAGGCGGACACCCTGCTCGTGGCCCGCAGCGGTGCGGGCAAGACCGCCGTCTACGCGATCGCGACGCTCATGTCCGGCCGGCTCACGGTCGTGGTGTCACCGCTCCTCGCGCTGCAGCGCGACCAGGTCGACGCGCTGCGGGCGTCGGGCCTGCGCTCTTCCTCGGTCAGCTCGGCGCGGTCGACCCGTCAGCAGCGCGAGGCGCTGGCCGCCGCGCGGGACAGGCGGGTCGACGTCCTGCTCCTCGCCCCCGAGCAGCTCGTCCGACCCGAGGTCCTCGACGCGCTCGCCGCCGCCGACGTGGGGCTCGTGGTGGTCGACGAGGCGCACTGCGTGAGAGTGGGGTCACGACTTCCGGCCCGACTACGCGGCGGTCGCCTCGGTGCTGCCCCGGCTCGGACGGCCCCGCCTGCTCGCCCTCACCGCGACGGCGTCCCCGCGGGTCCGCAGCGAGATCGTCGACCGTCTCGGGATGACCGGCGCCCGTGTCCTGGTCCGCGACGCGGACCGTCCGAACATCTGGCTCGGTGTCCGGCACGCGGCCACGGCGTCGGACCGCGACAGCCTCGTGCTGCGCACCGCGCTCGACGAGCCCGGGCCCACGCTCGTCTACGGACGGACGCGCACGCACGTCGAGACCCTCGCCGCGGCGCTGTCCGAGGCGGGTCGGACCGCGGACGTCTACCACGCCGGGCTGCCGCCGTCGCTCGCCTCGTACTACCAGGAGGTCGGTCGCGCGGGACGCGACGAGGAGCCCGCCCGGGCGCTCGCCGTCGCGTACCAGGGCGACGTCGCGCTCAACCGCTTCCTCGGCACGGCGCCCGGGCCGAGCCGGGCCACCATTCGCAAGATCCTCGGAGCCGTCGGCGGCGAGCCCGTGTCGCGGCACGACGTCGCGTCCGCGACCGGCCTCGCCGCGCGGACCGTCTCGCGAGCGCTCAACGCGCTGGTCGACGTCGGGGCGTTGTGCTCGGACGCCCATGGCTACCGCTCGACCGGGGTCGACGAGCGTGCGGCGACGGCTGCGCTGCACGAACGTCGCGACCGGCTGCAGACCCTGGACCGGTCGCGCGCCGACCTCGTGCAGACGTACGCCGACTCGACGGACTGCCGACGCCGCATGCTGCTCGAGCTGCTCGGCGAGTCGCACCCCGACCGGTGCGGTGCGTGCGACAGCTGCGAGGCGGGGACGAGCGTCGACGTGGGGGACGTCCCGTTGGCCGGCGGGCAGTCGGTCCGGCACAGCGAGTGGGGCGTCGGCGTGGTCAGCGCCGTGGAGGCCGACCGCGTCGTCGTGCTCTTCGAGGAGAAGGGCTACGTGACGCTGGACACCGCAGTCGCCCTCGACTCCGGGCTGCTCGTGCCGGTCTGACGTCGAGCGGGCAGGGCCGAACGGACCATCGCGAGGGCGGTCAGATGCACGACCGCCTACCGACGATCGGACCACGGCGCGTCCAGCTCACGCCGGACACGTGCCTCCTCCCGCTCCTTGAGGACGAGCGCCGGCCAGGTGTCACCCTCGAGGTCCCCGCTGGGGAGCATGAGCGCCTCGTCGTCGTCGATCTCACGCCGACCCACCTCGTCGAGGACGTTCCGGTCGTCAAGGCGGATCGCAACCCACTGACGGCCGCCGTACGGTCTCCAGGCCACCTCGTCGAAGGTCCAGTCGTCCCGCCGGAAGTCCGGGTGGACGCCCAAGGTCGGCCACGACCCCTCGATCATCCGCAACCCCGACATCCTGGCCCGTGCCACGGCGTCCGCGGGATCGGGAAGGGGGTACGGACGTCCGGTGCCGGCACCGTCGGGTGCGTGGTCGAAGAGGTAGACGGCGACGGCGGCCGTGCGCGGCGCGCGGCGCGCCACCACCAAGAACCCCGGGGGCATGTCCTGCCGGTCGACGTCCCGCCACGGCACCAGGAACGTGCTGCCTTCCGGCACGGATCTCATGCTCGCCCGGACGACGGCACGGTACGGGCGCTCGCACGCTCCAGCCGGACCACGATCGCCTTCGACACCGGGGTGTTGCTGCCGAGGGCCGTGCTCGCGAGCGGGACCAGCACGTTCGCCTCCGGGAAGTACGTCGCGGCGCACCCGCGGGCGGTGGGGAACGCGACGACGCGGTAGTGCGGCAGCACCCGGTCGGGCTCGTCCTTCCACTCGCTGACGATGTCGACGCGGTCCCCGTCGGCGAGCCCGAGGTCGGTGAGGTCGTCGGGGTTGACGAACACGACGTCCCGCCCGCCGCGGATGCCGCGGTACCGGTCGTTGAGCCCGTACATCGTGGTGTTGAACTGGTCGTGCGAGCGGACCGTCTGCAGGATCAGCCGGCCAGGCGGGCACTCGACGTGGACCAGCTCGTTGACGGTGATCATCGCCTTGCCGGTCGCGGTCGGGAACGTCCGGGAGTCGCGGGGGCCGTTCGGCAGGACGAAGCCGCCGGGGCGACGGGCACGCGCGTTGAAGTCGTCGAAGCCGGGCACGACGCGCGAGATGGAGTCGCGGATCGTGTCGTAGTCGCGCTCGAACCCGGCCCAGTCGATCGGCCCGTCGTCGCCGAGGACGGCGCGCGCGAGGCGCGTGACGATCGACACCTCGGAGAGCAGGTCGGGCGATGCGGGCGGCAGGGCGCCGTGGGTCGCGTGGACCGCGCACACGGAGTCCTCGACGGTGACGAACTGTGGGCCGGTCTCCTGCAGGTCGACATCGGTGCGGCCGAGCGTCGGCAGGATGAGCGCCTCGGCGCCGGTGACGACGTGCGACCGGTTGAGCTTCGTCGACACCTGCACCGTGAGGTCGGTCCCGCGCATCGCGGCTTCGGCGGCACGCGTGTCGGAGATGGCCCCGACGAGGTTGCCGCCGAGCGCGAACCAGACCTTGATGTCGTCGCGCGCCATCGCCTCGATGCAGCGCACCGCGTCGACGCCGTGGTGGCGCGGCGGGTCGAACGAGAACTCCATGGCGAGCGCGTCGAGGAACGCGTCGGGCATCCGCTCCCAGATGCCCATCGTGCGGTCGCCCTGCACGTTGCTGTGCCCGCGGATCGGCGACGCACCGGCTCCCGGCTTGCCGATGTTCCCGCGCAGCAGCAGGAGGTTCACGATCTCCTTGATGGTGTCGACGCCCTTGTGGTGCTGCGTCAGGCCCATCGCCCACGTGATGATCACGCGGTCCGCGGCGAGGTAACGCTCGGCCAGCTCGTCGATCGCGTCGATCGAGAGCCCGGTTGCGAGGGCGACCTCCTGCTCGCCGAGACCGTCGAGATGAGCCCGGAAGTCGTCGAGCCCGAGCGTGTGCGAGGCGAGGAAGTCGTGGTCGAGCACCGCGCCGGGCGCGCGGTCCTCGGCCTCGAGCACGCGCTTCGAGATCCACTGCAGCATGGCCATGTCGCCGCCGCTGCGGATCTGCAGGAACTGGTCGGCCATCTCGGTGCCGCGACCGGCGATCCCGCGGACCGTCTGCGGGTTCTTGTAGCGCTTGAGCGCGACCTCGGGCAGCGGGTTGACCGCGACGAGCGTCGCGCCACGGCGCTTGGCGGCCTCCAGCGCCGTGAGCATGCGCGGATGGTTGGTGCCCGGGTTCTGGCCCATGACGACGATGAGGTCGGCCTGCGCGAAGTCGTCGTACGACACCGTCGACTTGCCGATGCCGAGGGTCGACCCCAGCGCGGCGCCCGTCGACTCGTGGCACATGTTCGAGCAGTCCGGCAGGTTGTTCGTGCCGAACGCCCGGACGAACAGCTGGTAGACGAACGCCGCCTCGTTCGAGGCGCGACCGCTCGTGTAGAACGCGGCCTGGTCCGGCGAGTCGAGGCCGCGCAGCCGGTCCGCGACGATGCCGAACGCCTCGGACCAGGACACCGGCACGTAGTGGTCGCTCCCCGCCGCCTTGTGCAAGGGTTCGACGAGCCTGCCCTGCCGGCCCAGCCAGAACTCCGACTTGTCCTCCAGGTCGGTGAGCGAGTGCTCGGCCCAGAACGTCGTCGGGACCGTGAGCGGGTTGGCCTCCCAGGCGACCGCGCGGGCACCGTTCTCGCAGAACTCCGCCGGTGAGCGGTGGTCGGGGTCCGGCCACGCGCAGCTCATGCAGTCGAAGCCGTCCTTCTGGTTGAGCCTGCTCAGCAGCGTCAGCGTGCGGACCGGGCCGAGGTCGCGCAGCGCGTACGACATCGCGTTCGCGACCCCGGGCAGCCCCGCGGCCGCCGGGTCGACGTGGTGGACCGTGAGCCCGTCGTACGACGGGTCCTCGACGGGTGGCTTGCGGACCATCAGACGCCCACCTCCACGAGCACGCGCTCGGGCCGTGCGTAGACGACCATCGACGGCCCTCGCAGGAACCCGACGAGCGTCAGCCCGGACTCCTCGGCGAGGTCGACGGCCAGCGACGACGGCGCCGAGACCGACGCGAGCATCGGGATGCCCGCCATGAGCGCCTTCTGCGCGAGCTCGAACGACGTGCGCCCCGACACCAGCAGCACCGTGCCGCGCAGCGGCAGCCGCCCGTTCAGCAGCGCCCAGCCGACGACCTTGTCGACCGCGTTGTGCCGCCCGACGTCCTCCCGCAGCACCAGCAGCTCGCCGGTCGCGGCGTCGAACAGCCCGGCCGCATGCAGCCCGCCCGTCGAGTCGAACACCTTCTGGCCCGCGCGCAGCCGGTCGGGCAGCGTCGCGAGCAGCGCCGACGGCACGCGCACCCCGTCGTCCGCGACCGTCCACCGCGAGCGCGTCCGTACCTCGTCGACGCTCGTCTTGCCGCACAGACCGCACGCCGACGTCGTGTAGAAGGAGCGCTCCAGGCTCGGCGCCGGCTCGGGCACGCCCGCACCGAGCGACACGCTCAGCACGTTGTACGTGTTCGGCTCACCGTCGACCGCGCCCCCGCAGTACCGCGCGCCGGCGACGTGCTCCGCCTCGGAGACGACGCCCTCCGAGACGAGGAACCCCGCGGCCAGCTCGACGTCGTTGCCGGGCGTCCGCATGGTCACGACGAGCGACCGCCCGCCGATCCGGATCTCCAGCGGCTCCTCCGCCGCGAGCACGTCCTCCGTCCGACGGGCATCGAGGTCGCCGCTGATGCGCGTGACCTTCCGGCGAACCGCGATCCGTTGCATTGCTCACCACTCCGACCGTCGACTCGTGCGGCACGACCTCCCCGCACGGTAACCACCTGGGGCCCGGAAAGGGCCCACGTTCGCCGTATGACAGATGTCAGCCCGGGACGATGGCGGATCGCAGGTTCGCCGCAGCGCGCTGACCAGCACGATCGTTGACATGACGACCTCCACGATGTCCGCCGCCAACGCCGTCCTCGGTCTCGCCGTCCTCGCCTGGGTGCTGTGGCGCCAGGTGCAGGTGCGGGAGGTCGCAACCGAGCGCAGCCCGCGCGGGCTGCTGGTCCTCGCCGGGATCGGCGTCTGGACGGCCGCGCAGGGTATCGACGGCACGGCGGTGTCGCCCGTCGCGGTCGCGCTCGTCGTCGCCGGGGTCGCGGTGTCGGCCGCGTTCGGGGCGCTGCGCGGTCAGCTCCAGCCGGTGTGGCGGGACGGGTCCGGCCGGGTGCTGCGCCGCGGAAACGCCCTCACGGTCGCGCTGTGGCTCGCGGCGATCGCCGTGCACGTGGGTGTCGACGCGCTCGTCACCTGGGTCGACCCGGCGGCCGCGGGTCTCGCGGGCGGGAGCCTGCTGGTGTGCCTGGCGCTGTCGCTCATGGCGCAGCGGCTCGTCGTCCGCGAACGCGCGGGCCGGCTGGCCGGCGAGGTGACCCCGACCTCGGTCGCCGCTGCGGCCGCCCTCGTCTGAGGTAGGTGCGGTGACAGCCGGTGACGAGGCCGCCGCCGCGAGTACCGTGAGCAGGTGACCTCCGCCCAGGCCGGCTGGTACCCCGACCCACAGCTGCCCGACCAGCTGCGGTACTGGGACGGGCGGCAGTGGACCGGCTACCTCGTCGACACCGCGAACCCCGGCGTGGTCCGGTACGAGCGGCCCCCGTGGTCGACCGGCGTCCCCGGCATCGACTGGCCACTGACGATCGCCGTCACGTCCGCGCTGTGACGACCTCGGCGCCTCTCGCCTGACGGACGACGCGCTCGACTGCCGCCGGACGGCGCGCCGGACGAGGTCGGCGGCTCGGCCGATCGGGTCACAGTGCTTCACCTGGGGCATGACTCGGCCGATGGGGAAGGTGGACCCCTTGCGCCCACCCACCTGGAGCGACCCCGATGCGACCCGCGAGCCGCGGCAGCCACGCCGCGCCACGCCGGCTTCGCGCGCCCTCCGTCGCCCGAGCGGCGGGACGCCACGCGGGAGCGCCCGGCGGCGACACGACGGCAGGCGTCAGCGCCCTCCTCCGCGCGGTCCCGAACCCGTCCCGCCGGGTGGTCGTCACGTCGGTGGTGTTCTGGGCGACGGCCGGCGGCCTGTTCAGCGGCCACCAGGTGGCCACCCACCAGCAGGCCGTCGCGGCGCAGGCCCACCGGCACGCGGTCGTCGTCGAGCAGGCCGCGATCGCGTCCGACGACGCGCGCACCCTCGACCTCCTGGCGGACGCCACGCGGCGGCAGCAGTCCGCGCAGATCCTCGCCGCGCACCGGGTCTCGATGTTCGACACCGCCGGCCGGGCGCAGAAGGTCGTGCTCGCCGCGTCGACGCTCACGACCGGCACGGTCGACGAGCTCGCCGACCCCCAGCTCCCCGCGGCGCTCCCTCCCGACCTGGCCGGGCTCGACGAGGCGCTCGCCCGCGTGCGGGTCGCGCTCGCCGCGCAGGACGACGTCACAGCCCGCGCCGTCGTGGGCGGGATGGAGCAGCAGGTGCTCGCCGCGGCGCAGGCGCACGCGAGCACCGCAGCGGACCGGGTGGCGGGCGACCTCGCGGTCGTGCCCGGGGACCGGAACGCGACCGCCGTCGGCGACCTGGTCGCCCGGGTCCAGCAGGCCGCCGCGACGACCGACGTGATCGGGGCCGCGCAGGCCGCGGTGTCCGCCGACGGTGCGGCGACCGCGGTGGCTCAGGCCGCGTCGGTCGAACGGGCACGGGTGGCGTCGAGCGCCGCGGCGGCGCGCAACGGCGTCGACCGGGGCGCCTGGGGCGGCAACGTCAACGGGCGCATCCCCGCGAGCGCGCTGCGCAGCCCGGCGTTCGACTCGAAGGTCCTGCTGCGCGAGGACGCGGCCCGGGCGCTCGACCGCCTCAACGCCGCGTTCCGCGCGAAGTTCGGTCGCAACATCGCGGTCGGGGACTCCTACCGGTCGCTCGCCGCCCAGTTCTCGACGAAGGAGCAGCGGCCCACGCTGGCCGCCGCACCGGGCACGTCGAACCACGGCTGGGGGCTCGCGGTCGACCTCACGGGCGGCATCGACGACGCGGCCTCCGCGCAGCACACGTGGATGGACGCGCACGCCGCCGAGTTCGGGTGGGTCAACCCGGACTGGGCGAAGTCCGAGCGGTTCGAGCCGTGGCACTGGGAGTTCGTCGGCTGACCCGCGTCGGCCCGTCCCTTCAGTACGTCGTGAGGCCGTGCGCCCGGAACTGCCGGCGGACCCGGTCGAGGAGCTCGACGCTCGGCTCCCGGACGTCGTCGAGCTGGTAGGCCATCCCGAGCTCGGCCCACTTGTCGCGGCCCATCTGGTGGAACGGCAGCACCTCGACCCGCGTGACGACCGACCCCAAGGACGCGACGTACGCCGCTACCGCCTCGACGTTGTCGACCGCGTCGGTCCAGCCCGGCACCAGCACGAACCGGATCCACACCTCCTCGGTGCCGCGGGCGGCCAGACGACGGCCGAACGCGAGCGTCGGCGCGAGCTCCTGACCGGTGACCCGCCGGTACGTGTCGGGCAGGCCGGACTTCACGTCGAGCAGCACGAGGTCGATGTCGTCGAGCATCTCGTCGGTGCACTGCGCGCCGAGGAACCCGGACGTGTCGACGGCGGTGTGCACGCCCATCGCCTTGGCGCCGCGCAGCAGCGTGCGGACGTACGCGGCTTGCATCATCGGCTCGCCGCCCGACAGCGTCAGCCCGCCGCCCGTGGCCTGCATGACCGCCCGGTACCGCTTGACGCGCTTGAGCAGCTCTTTCGACGTCACGCTCGTGCCGCGCCGGATCTCGAGCGTGTCGGGGTTGTGGCAGTAGACGCAGCGCAGCAGGCAGCCGGCGAGGAACACGGTCAGGCGCGTGCCGGGGCCGTCGACCGCGGTGACGAGCTCCCAGGAGTGCACCGACCCGAGCTCGCCCGCGCGCACGGCGGCGAGCCGGCCGCCGTGGTCGTACTCGACGTCGTCGAGCCCGGCGGTGCCGTGGCCGACCGGGCGCTCGGCGGAGCCGCCGACGAGCGGGTGGCCCAGCGGCACGACCTGCGGGCCGGTCGTCTCGTTGCTGGTCACAGGCGCATCCGGTCAGACGGACGCGTGGAACGTGCGCGACAGCACGTCGAGCTGCTGCTCGCGGGTGAGCCGCACGAAGTTCACCGCGTACCCGGACACCCGGATGGTGAGCTGCGGGTAGTTCTCCGGGTGCTCCATGGCGTCGAGCAGCGTGGTCTCGTTCAGCACGTTCACGTTCATGTGGTACCCCTCGGACACCATCTGCGCGTCGAGCAGACCGACGAGGTTGTCGACCTGCTCCTGCCGCGTCCGGCCGAGGCCCGGCGGGGTCACCGTGTTCGTCAGCGAGATGCCGTCCTGCGCCTCGTCGAACGGCAGCTTGGCGACCGAGAGCGCGGACGCGAGCATGCCGTGCGAGTCCCGGCCGTTCATCGGGTTGGCACCCGGCGCGAACGGCTCGCCGGCGCGCCGGCCGTCGGGGGTGTTGCCCGTGGCCTTGCCGTAGACGACGTTCGACGTGATCGTCAGCACCGACTGCGTGTGCACCGCCCCGCGGTAGGTCGGGAACTGGCGGATCTTCTCCATGAACGTGTGGACGAGCTCGACGGCGATGTCGTCGACCCGGTCGTCGTCGTTGCCGTACGTCGGGTAGTCGCCCTCGACCGTGTAGTCGACGACCAGACCCGACGCGTCGCGCACCGGGTGGACCGTGGCGTACCGGATCGCCGACAGCGAGTCCGTCACGACGGACAGGCCGGCGATGCCGCACGCGAGCGTGCGCAGGATCTGGCTGTCGTGCAGGGCCATCTCGATGCGCTCGTAGGCGTACTTGTCGTGCATGTAGTGC
>NZ_JAGIBD010000003.1 GCF_017744555.1 Cellulomonas sp.
CAGCCCGACCGCACCAGCCCGACCGCACCGGTCAGGACGGCGGCGGCAGCGCCCGGCGGGCGTCCTGCTGGTTCACGACGTCGTCGAGCACCGTGTCGTGCGGGTCACGCACGACGGTGGTGCCGTCGTCGGCCCGCGTGCTCTCCGCGCCCGCCGGCGCGCGCTTCTCGGTCGCGGCCGTCTCGACGGTCTCGGACCCTTCGACCGGCTCGGCGCGCTCGACCGGCTCGGCGCGTTCGACCGTCTCTGCCTGTTCGGGCGGCGTGCCAGGAGCTTCCGGAGCGGACTCGCCCGCCTTCGGCGCCCGCGCGGCCTGGTGGGCCGCCAGGAGGTCGCGCTGGCCGGCGAGCGGCACGCCCGCGCGCTCGAGCGCGTCCCGCGCGGCGACGCGGAGCGCTCGTGCGACCTCCCACTGCATCGCGGGCGACGTCTTGACCTTGAGCCGCAGCGACACCGCGTCGGCCGCGAGCCGTTCGATGCCGGTGATCGTCGGGGTGCCCTGCAGGTACGTGCCGACCTCCGGGTCCTTGGCGACGCGGTCCGCGGCCTGCGTGAGCAGCGCGCGCACCTCGTCGAGGTCCGCGAAGTAGTCGACGTCGATCTCGACGACCGCCGTCGCCCACCCCTGCGTCTTGTTGCCGACCCGCAGCATCGACCCGTTCGGCACGTACCAGAGCGTGCCGTCGGCGTCGCGGATCTTCGTGACGCGCAGGGTGACCGCCTCGACGGTGCCGTTCGCCGGCCCGACGTCGACCACGTCGCCCACGCCGTACTGGTCCTCGAGCAGCATGAACGTGCCGGTCAGGAAGTCCTTGACCAGGCTCTGCGCGCCGAACCCGAGCGCGACCCCGATGATGCCGGCGGACGCGATGAACGGTGCGATGTTGACGCCGAGGGCGGCGAGCACCATGAACACGACCGTGCTGCCGATGAGGATCGTCGCCGACGAGCGCAGCACCGAGTCGATGGTCCGGGCCCGCTGGGCGCGCCGGGCGGTCGCGAGCGGGTCGGCCTTGAGCAGCACGCTGCCGACGCCCGTCTCGCCGATCGGCTTCATGACGCCGCGCTGGAGCATCGGCGTGCCGTCGGCGATGTGGTGGGTGACGCCCCTGATCGCCCGGCGCACCAGCACCAGCACGATGCCGCCGATGACGACGATGAGCAGGATCTTCAGCGGGGTACCGAGGAACCAGGTCACCCAGGCGGCCGGGTCGGTCTTCTCCTCCGGTCCGATGTCGGGCAGCGAGCTGGTGGTGCTCGGCGTCGGGGTGCTGTCGGCGGCGCGGACGACGGCGGAGACCAGGCTCATCGGGCGAGCCCCGTGCGGTCGGCGACGAACTGCAGCTGCTCGACGGTCAGCCCGATCGTGCGGGACAGCGACCGTCCGCCGTGCCCGACGCCCGTCTCGCGGCGCACGAGCACGGGGTGCTCCACAGGGTCGCCGGACGTCGCGGCCTGCAGCGCGGCGGCCAGCTTGCGGGCGTGCAGGGGGTCCACGCGCGTGTCGCCCTCGAACACGGTGAACAGCGTCGCGGGGTAGTCGGTGCCGTCGACGACCCGGTGGTACGGCGAGTACCCGAGGAGCCAGCCGAGCTGCGTGGGGTTGTCGGCGTCGCCGTACTCCTCGGTCCATGTGACGCCGAGCCCGAACCGCTGGTACCGGACCATGTCGAGCAGCGGCGCGGAGCAGACGACGGCGGCGAAGAGGTCGGGCCGCTGGGTGAGCGCTGCGCCGACGAGCAGCCCGCCGTTGGAGCCGCCCCAGCACGCGAGCTGCGCGGGCGTGGTCCAGCCCGCGGCGACGAGCGCCTCCGCGACCGCGTGGAAGTCGTCGAACACGTTCTGCTTGTGGGCGCGCATGCCCGCACGGTGCCAGTTCTCGCCCTCCTCGCCGCCGCCGCGCAGGTTGGCGACGACGTACACGCCGCCGGCCTCGACCCACGCGAGCGTCGTCGCGGAGTAGCCGGGGTCGAGGGAGATCTGGAAGCCGCCGTAGCCGTAGAGGATGGTCGGCGCGGGTGCGACCGGCATGCCGTCGTCGCCGAGGAGGTCGGTGCGGGCGAGGACGAACGCGCGCACGGTGGTGCCGTCGGCGCTCGTGACCTCGACCTGCCGGGTGGTCACCCTGGGCAGGTCGGCGACGGCGCCCGGCGGCTCGGCCCAGACGGTCGTGCTGCGGGTGGCCGCGTCGAACCGGTGCGCGCTCGCGACGGTCGTGTGGTCGGTGTACGAGAACCACACGTCGTGCCCGCCGTCCGGCCTGGTCACGAGCCCGGAGACCGACCCCAGACCGGGCAGGGCGAGCGTGCCGTCCTCGCCCGGGAGCCGCTCGCCGGTCGACGGGTCGTGCAGCGTGATCTCGGAGACCGCGTGCCGCCGCCAGGACGCCAGGAGGAGCGTCGGGGTCGTCGCGGTGCCGCCGTCGTCCGTGAACGCGACGTCCTCGAGCACCGCCGTCGGGTCCTCGGGCAGCAGCGCGACCCAGGTGTCCACACCGGGCTCGGTCGGGTCGGTGACGGCCAGCCGGCCGCGGGGTGCGTCGAGGTCGGTGTGCACGTACAACCGGCCGTCGCGCGCGACCCAGGCACCCGTCTGCGCGTCGAGCCCCACGGCGACGTCGACGAAGACCGGGGGTGCACCCGTGGTGCGGTCCGCGATCCACACGTCGGTCCGCGGTGCCGTGCCCGCGGACGCCGACACGATCAGCCATCGCCCGTCCCGGGACACCGAGACGCCGTAGTAGTTGGTCATGTCGAGGCCGTCGCCGAACACCTCGACGTCCTCGTCGGGCGACGTGCCCACCCGGTGCAGCCACACGCGCCGGTGGTACTGCCGCTCGTCCTGCGGAAGCCCCTCCGGGGCGAGGCGCCGCACGTAGTACAGCTCCTCGCCGCCCGGCACCCACGCCACGGGGGAGTAGCGCGCCCGGTCGACGGGCCCGTCGACGAGCTCGCCCGACACGACGTCCAGGATGTGCAGCACGCTCTCCTCGGTGCCGCCCGTCGACACCTGGTAGGCGAGCAGGTGGCCCTCCTTGGACGGCTGCCAGGCGTCGAGCGTCGTGGTCCCTGCGGGGTCGAGGGCCATCGGGTCGACGAGGACCCGCTCGCGGCGGCCTTCGCCGTCGGGGTCCGGCTCCGACACGACGACCACGGCATGCTCCTGGTCACCGGCCCGCCGCGAGAAGAAGTAGCGGTCGCCCCGCCACGCCGGTGCACCCACGACGCCCGCGCCGAGCAGCGCCCGCATCCGCGCGGTCAGCGTGTCCGTGGCGAACGGACCCGTGAGCGCCAGACCGTCCCGGTACGCGGCGTAGAGCTCGTCCTGGGCGCGGGACCAGGCGACCGTGGCGTCGTCCTCGACGTCCTCGAGCCACCGGTACGGGTCGGCGACGGGGTGGCCGTGCAGGTCCTCCACGAGGTCCTCGCGCCGGGCGGCGGGATAGGTGCGCAGGGTGCGTGCGGTCATGGTCCGCAAGGCTACGTCGCACGACGCCGACCGTTCATCGGCACGCGCGCGGCTCGCGGACGCCGCCGCCGCGGGTGGGGCTGTGGGCGGCTCGACGCGGCGGAAGGCGACCAGCCACCCGCGGCACGGTGACACGGAGGCACGTCCGCGCAGGTGACGAGCGACGACGCCCGGCCGCGTCGTCGCGCACCCAGGCTGGGGCCTCTGGCAGGATCGTGGCGTGGCAGACGACCCGGAGCTCCCGTCCGACGCCTTGCTGCGCCTCGCGAACGCCTACGGCGTGACGGCCGACTACTGGGGGTTCGACGGCACGCACAAGGTCGCGTCCGCCGGGACGCTCCGCGCGGTGCTCGCTGCACTGGGCGTCGACGCGTCGTCCCCGGAGCGCATCGCGCTCGCCGCCGCGTTCGTCGAGGACATGCCGTGGCGCCGCACGGTCCCGCCGGTCGTCGTCGTCCGGTCCGGGCGCCTCGCGCACGTCCCGGTGCACGTCGCGCACGGCGACCCGGTCGAGGTGTGGCTCGAGCTCGACCCGGAGGCCGGTGGCGGCAGGCGCGATCTCACGCAGGCCGACGTGCCGGTCCCGCCACGGTCCGTCGACGGACGCCTGGTCGGCCGCGCGACGTTCACGCTGCCCGTCGACCTCCCGCTCGGGTGGCACGAGCTCCGTGCCGAGGGGCCGAGCGCTGGCGCCCGCTGCCCCGTCGTCGTGACGCCCGACAAGCTCGAGCTGCCCCCGGCGCTGCAGGGCAGGCGCGCGTGGGGCCTCATGGCGCAGCTGTACTCGGTGCGCTCGCGCGACTCGTGGGGTGTCGGCGACCTCGCCGACCTGGCCGAGGTGAGCTGGCTCGCCGGGCGCGAGCTCGGCGCCGACTTCCTGCTCGTCAACCCCCTGCACGCCGCCGAGCCCCAGGCGCCCCTGACGCCGTCGCCCTACCTGCCGACGACCCGCCGGTTCGTGAACCCGCTGTACATCCGCGTCGAGGACGTCCGCGAGGCCGCGTACCTGTCGGCGGCGGACCGAGCGCTCGTCGAGTGGGCCGGCGAGCCCGTGCGCGCGCTCGACACCGACCCGGGTCCGATCGACCGCGACGCCGCGTGGACGGCGAAGCGCGCCGCGCTCGAGGTCGTGTTCGCGGCGCCCCGTTCGGCGGCCCGGCAGGCGGCGTTCGACGCGTACGTCGAGGAGGAGGGCGCGGGCCTGGAGACGTTCGCGCTGTGGTGCGCGCTCGCCGAGCGGTACGGCCCCGGGGCATGGCCCGACGAGGCGATGGACCCCTCGTCCGACCTGGTCGACGCGGCCCGGACCGAGCTCGCCGACCGGGTCGAGTTCCACCGGTGGCTGCAGTGGGTCGCCGACGAGCAGATCGCCGACGCCCACCGCGCGGCGCTGGACGGCGGCATGGCGGTCGGGATCATGCACGACCTCGCCGTCGGCGTGCACCCGCAGGGCGCGGACGTGTGGGCGCTCGGCGACGTGCTCGCCACGGGCGCGAGCGTGGGCGCGCCGCCCGACATGTACAACCAGCAGGGCCAGGACTGGTCGCAGCCGCCGTGGCAGCCCGACGCGCTCGCCCGCGCCGCCTACCGGCCCTACCGCGACATGCTGCGCACGGTGCTCCGGCACGCGGGCGCGATCCGCATCGACCACGTGCTCGGCCTGTTCCGCCTGTGGTGGGTGCCGGACGGCGCCCCGCCGTCCGAGGGCGCGTACGTCCGCTACGACCACGAGGCCCTCGTGGGCATCCTCGCTCTCGAGGCGCACCGCGCCGGCGCAGTCGTCATCGGCGAGGACCTCGGGGTCGTCGAGCCGTGGGTGCGCGACTACCTGTCGGAGCGCGGCATCCTCGGCACGTCCGTGCTGTGGTTCGAGCGGGACATGCACGGCGCCCCGCTCGCACCCGAGCACTACCGACCGCTCGTGCTCGCCACCGTGACGACGCACGACCTCCCGCCGACCGCGGGGTACCTGGCCGGTGAGCACGTGACGATCCGCGACCGGCTGGGCCTGCTCACCGAGCCCGTGAGCGTCGTGCGGGCTGCCGCGCGGGCCGAGCGCGAGCAGATGATCGGCGTGCTGCGGGAGCGCGGGCTGGTCGGCGACGACCCCTCCGAGCGCGAGATCGTCGAGGCGCTGCACCGGTACGTCACCGCGACGCCGTCCGTGCTCGTGGGGGTCGCGCTCACGGACGCGGTGGGCGAGCGCCGGGCACAGAACCAGCCCGGCACCGACCAGGAGTACCCCAACTGGAAGGTGCCGCTCGCGGACAGCGCCGGTCAGGTCGTGCTCGTCGAGGACCTGTTCACGAGCGCGCGGCTGCGGTCGCTCGCTGCGGTGCTGAACGCCGACATCGGCTGACGCCGCCACGCCGGACCCGGCCGGGCTCGCGTACGCGGGACGACCCGGTTGCTGGTCCGAGGGGCGGCAGGCGCGGTCAGCCGCCGGGCGTGGCCGTCGGGCTCGGCGCGCCGCCCTGGTTCTCCTGGGCCTTCTGCTGCGCCGCCGCCATGATCCCGTTGTACGTCTGTGCCATGAACGTGAAGAACTGCTGCCCGCTGTCGAGCTCGCCGGGGTAGGGCACGCCGCCGATGAGCAGGCGCATCGGCACGTCCAGCGCGGGCACGTTGTCGAACGGCACCGACTCCTGCGCGCGGGCGGTCGCCTCCGCGGCCCAGTCCGTCCAGTCGCCGTGCTCGATGCAGCTCGCGACGTCGTCGCCGGTCGCCCCGGCACCTGCGACGAGCTCGACGAGCGCGTCGGTGGTGAGCCCGTCCTCGGGGAGGTCGGGCTGGGCCTCGAGCAGCGCGGCGTTGACGTCGTACGCGTGGTCCGGGTCGCTCGCCGCGACGCACGCGAAAGCGCCGGCGGCCCGCGCCGAGTAGTCGCCAGGCTCCGGCGTGACGGCCGGCGTCGAGCCGTCGGCCGGTGCGGCGGTCGCCGTCCCTTCGTCGAGCACCGCGACCGGGTGCACCTCGAACGTCACGTGGCCGCCCGAGAGCCACTCCTTGAGCATCGTCGAGCTCGTCGACCAGAACGTCGCCGCGTCGGGGCTGCGGTAGTCGAGGTAGAGCACCACGTCGATGAGGCCGCCGTCGCGCAGCGTCTGCGTGGCCACGGGCTTCGCACCCTCGGCGAGCGCCGCGGTCGGTCGGACCGAGATCGCGCCGCTCTGACCGACGAACACCGCGCCGTCGCTCAGCATGTTCGCCGGGCCGCCGGTCGGCGCCGCGGCCGGGCTGCTCGTCGGGTCGTCGGTGCCGTCCGTCCCGCTGTCGCACGCGGACGTCAGCGCGAGGACCGCCGCGGCGGCCGCCGCGATGCCCACGGCCGCACGCCGACCCCGGGACGTGCTCGAGCGCCGGCGCTCGGAAGGAACGGCCCGGCCGTCCTGGTCCGCGGTGGTGCCACGGGGTGCGTTGCTCATCGGGCGGAGCCTCCAGCGGGGGTCGTCGGGCGTGCCGACGGGGACGGCGACGAATCATGGTGCCCCACACCACACCGAGGTGCCCAATCCGTCCCTGTGAACCCGCTGAGCGGCGGCCGGATCGGGCCGCTGACCTGCGCCGACGCGATCGCACCGCGCGCGACGCCCGGGCGTCCTCGCAGGCCCTGGGACGGTCGCCGGGCGGTGCCCGTCACAGCCGGGCGGACCGGCGCCGTGCACCGGTCCGCCCGCCGCTGTCAGCCTCGGCGGCGGTCCGCCTCCTGTGCGGCCAGCGCCCGACGGACGCCGTCGCGCGACTCGCCGACCAGCCGCCGCAGTGCGGGGGTCGCCTCCGGGTGCGCCTCGAGCCACGCGTCGGTCGCACCGAGGACGTCGACGCGGTCGTCGTCCGCGAGGTCGGTCGGGTACAGGCCCACCACGATGTTCTGCGCCATCTCGTTCGTCTTGTCGGACCACACCTGCTCGAGCGAGGCGAAGTACGGCTCGACGAACGGGACGAGCAGGCCCCGGTCGTGCACGCGGCCGAAGCCGGCGATCGTGGCGGACTGCAGCGCGTTCGGCAGCTCGTCGCCATCCACGACGGCCGCCCACGCGGCCTGCTTCGCCTCGGGCGTCGGCAGCGCGGCACGCGCGGCTGCGGCGGCCCGCTGCCCCGTGGCCGTGGCGTCGGCGGAGAGCTGCGCCGCGATGTCGAGCTCCGCGGCACGGCCGCCCGTCACGAGCGACGTGAGCAGCTCCCACCGCAGGTCGGTGTCGATCGACAGGCCGTCGAGCGAGTCCTTGCCGTCGAGCAGCGCGACCACGGCGTCCAGCTGTGCGGCGGTCGAGGCCCGGCCGGCGAACGCCTTGACGAGCTGGAGCTGCGTGTCGGACCCGGCGGCGGCCGCCCGGGCGAGCTCGAGCAGACGGTCCGCCGCAGCGACCTCGGTCGCCTCGCGGTGCTCGGGCGCGACGTACAGGTCGAGCGCGGTCGACAGCTGGCGGAGCAGGACGAGCACCACGGACGAGTCGGTCTCGTGCGCGATGTTCCGCAGCACCAGGTCGACGAAGTCGCGGGCGGGCGTCTCACCGTCGCGCGTCGCGTCCCAGGCGGCCGCCCACACCAGCGTGCGGGGGAGCGAGTCGTCGAACGACGACAGGTGCTCGATCGCGGTGGCGAGCGAGTGCTCGTCGAGCCGGATCTTGGCGTACGCCAGGTCGTCGTCGTTGACCAGCACGAGCGCGGGCCGCGGCGTGCCCACGAGCGCCGGTACCGCCGTGCGCGGGCCGTCGACGTCGAGCTCGACGTGCGCGGTGCGGGCCAGGCGCCCGGTGGCGGCGTCGAGGTCGTAGCCGCCGATCGCGAGGCGGTGCGGACGCTGCACGGGGTGCTCGTCGGGCACCTCCTGCAGCACGTCGAACGACGTGATGATGCCGTCCTCGTCGACCTCGATCGCCGGGCGCAGGAGCGTCACGCCCGCCTTCTCGAGCCACAGCCCGGACCAGACGGACAGGTCGCGCCCACTCGTGGTCTCGAGCTCGGACAGCAGGTCGCGCAGCTCGGTGTTGCCCCACGCGTGCTTCGCGAAGTACGCACGGACCCCGGCGAGGAACTCGTCCTGGCCGACCCACGCGACGAGCTGCTTGAGCACGCTCGCACCCTTGGCGTACGTGATGCCGTCGAAGTTGACCTCGACGTCCTCCAGGTCACGCATGTCCGCGACGATCGGGTGCGTCGACGGCAGCTGGTCCTGGCGGTACGCCCAGCTCTTCTCGAGCGAGGAGAACGTGGTCCACGCGCTCGTCCACCGCGTCGCCTCGGCGGTCGCGAGCGTCGAGGCGTACTCCGCGAACGACTCGTTGAGCCACAGGTCGTCCCACCAGCGCATCGTCACGAGGTCGCCGAACCACATGTGCGCGAGCTCGTGCAGGATCGTCACCGCCCGCCGCTCGACGGTGGCCTCGGGCACCTTGGACCGGAACACGTACGACTCGAGGAACGTGACCGCGCCCGCGTTCTCCATGGCGCCCGCGTTGAACTCGGGCACGAAGAGCTGGTCGTACTTGGCGAACGGGTACGGGAAGTCGAACTTCTCCTCGTAGAACGCGAAGCCCGCACGCGTGATGTCGAGGATGTTGTCCGTGTCGAGGTGCTCGGCGAGGGACTCGCGGCAGTAGACGCCGAGCGGGATCGTGCGGCCGTCGCTGCTCGTGAGCTCGCCGCGCTCCTCGTGGTACGGGCCCGCGATGATCGCGGTGATGTACGGCGAGATGCGCGGCGTCGTCTCGAACGTCCACGTCGCCGTGCCCTTGTCGACGCCGCCGTTGCGGTTCGTGCCGTCCTCGACCGGGGTGGGCTCGCCGACCTGCGGGTAGTTCGAGACGACCTTCCAGTGCGCCGGGGCCGTCACGGTGAACGCGAACGTCGCCTTGAGGTCGGGCTGCTCGAACACCGCGAACACGCGGCGGGAGTCGGCGACCTCGAACTGCGAGTACAGGTAGACCTCGTCGTCGACCGGGTCGACGAACCGGTGCAGGCCCTCGCCGGTGTTCATGTACGCGGCGTCGGCGACGACGATCAGCTCGTTCTCCGCGGCCAGGTCGTCCAGCCGGATGCGGGAGTCGGCGAACACGTGCGCGACGTCGAGCGTGCGGCCGTTGAGCGTGACCTCGTGCACCGCGGGCGCGATGAGGTCGATGAACGTGCTCGCCCCGGGCGTCGCACCGAACCGGACGACCGTGCGCGACCCGAACGTGGTGGGGCTCGTGCTCAGGTCCAGCGTCACGTCGTACGACTGCGTCGTCACGACTGCGGCGCGCTCGCGCGCCTCCGCACGGGTCAGGTTCTCAGCGGGCACGCGGTTCTCCTCGGACGAGATGGTGGTGGCTCGTGGCCGGGCTCGATCATCCCACGCGGCCCGTCCCGGCCCGGCGTCGTTATCCGCACCGATGCGGGGTCGCGGTGGGACCCGAGGGGCTGTGGGCGGCTCGATGGGCCGATGTGCACGGAACGCCCCCGAACGGGCAGACTCACCTCGGCCGTCGTCCGGCCCACCCCCGAGGAGGACACCTGTGACCGTCACGCCCGCTGCACGACCCGTCGTCGACTTCTGGTTCGACCCGGCCTGCCCCTGGGCGTGGATGACCTCGCGGTGGATGGACGAGGTGAGCCGCGTGCGCGACGTCGACGTGCGCTGGCACGTCATGAGCCTGTCGGTGCTCAACGAGAAGCGTGACCTCCCCGAGCACTACCGCGCGCTCATGGACGACGCGTGGGCGCCGGTCCGCACGATCGTCGCCGCCGCGCGCGACCACGGCGACCAGGTGATCAAGCCGCTGTACGACGCGATGGGCACCCGCCGGCACCCCGGCGGCCGCACGGACACCGCGCAGATCGTCGCCGAGTCGCTCGCCGAGGTGGGCCTGCCCGCCGAGCTCGCAGCCGTAGGCGCGACCGACGAGGTCGACGCGCTGCTGCGCGAGTCGCACGAGGAGGCCATGGCTCTGGTGGGCGACGAGGTCGGCACGCCCGTCGTGGCGATCGACGGCGTCGGGTTCTTCGGCCCCGTCATCACGCCCGCACCCACCGGCGACGACGCCGGGCGGCTGTTCGACGGCCTCGCGCTGGTCACGAGCGTGCCGGGCTTCTACGAGCTCAAGCGCACCCGGACGGCGGGTCCCCAGTTCTGAACGGGCGTGGGACCGCTGCTGGACGCTCGACTGGAACGTCCGGTTCGCCCCGTGTGATCCTGGCGGCGTCCACGACGGCGGGAGCGAGATGACCGAGACGCGCACGATCCGCGCCCTCGTCGTCGCCGACGCCGTCCTGGTGCTGACGTTCCTGGTGCTGCTCGTCCTGTACGTCGCGGGCGGGTCGTCCGGCGGCGCGGCCGACGCGCAGGTCTCGACGTCGCCCACGTCGAGCGCGACGGCGTCGGCGCCCGGCGGTACGTCCGGCCCCGCGGAGTTCCGGCTGCCGAGCGGCAACATCGCGTGCGCGATGGCCGACCAGGGTGTGACCTGCACGATCGCGTCGTACACCTACGCGCCGCCCGTCGTCGCGGGCTGCACCGGGACGACGGGCCACGTTCTCGTGCTCGACGCCGACGGCGTCGCGTTCACGTGCGAGACGGGTCCGACGCCGCAGGTCGCGGGCGACGACGTCGCGACGCTCGAGTACGGGTCGTCCACGACGGCCGGCGACTACACCTGCACGAGCGGGACCGACGGGGTGACCTGCACCAACAGCCAGGGGGTCGGCTTCCGGCTCGCCCGCGCGAGCTGGAGCGAGCTGCCCTGACCTCGAGCGGTCTGAGCCGATGACGACGGACCGGCGCGGCCCACGAGGGTCGCGCCGGTCCGGTGCTCAGCGGCTCACCAGATGCGCACGCGCTCCGCCGGGTCGAGGTACAGCGCGTCGCCGGGCTGCACGTCGAACGCCTCGTAGAACTCGTCGACGTTGCGCACCACGCCGTTGCAGCGGAACTCGTTGGGGGAGTGCGGGTCCGTCGCGATCCGGCGGATGACCTCCTCGTCGCGGCCCTTCGACTGCCACACCTGCCCCCAGCCGAGCAGCACGCGCTGCACACCGGTGAGGCCGTCGATCACGGGAGCCTCGTCGAGGGGCGTGCCGAGCGCGATGCGGTAGGCCTTGAGCGCGATCGACAGGCCGCCGAGGTCGCCGATGTTCTCGCCGATCGTGAGAGCACCGTTGACCTTGTGCGACCCGTCGAGCTGCGCGGGCGAGAACTCGCCGTACTGGTCGATGAGCGCCTTGGTGCGCTTCTCGAACTCGGCGCGGTCGTCGGCCGTCCACCAGTCCTCGAGCCGGCCGTCGCCGTCGTACTTGGAGCCCTGGTCGTCGAACCCGTGGCCGATCTCGTGGCCGATGACGGCGCCGATGCCGCCGTAGTTCACGGCGTCGTCCGCGTCCGCGTCGAAGAACGGGGGCTGCAGGATCGCTGCGGGGAAGACGATCTCGTTCATGCCGGGGTTGTAGTAGGCGTTGACCGTCTGCGGGGTCATGAACCACTCGTCGCGGTCGATCGGCTTGCCGATCTTGTTCAGCTCGCGGTCCTGCTCGAACGCGGACGCGCGGCGGACGTTGCCCACCAGGTCGTCGGCTGACACGACGAGCGAGGAGTAGTCGCGCCACTTCGCCGGGTAGCCGATCTTCGGCGTGAACGCGTCGAGCTTGGCGAGCGCCTTGGCGCGCGTCTCCTCACCCATCCACTCGAGCCCGGTGATCGACTCGCGGTACGCCTCGACGAGGTTCCTGACGAGCTCGTCCATCCGCTCCTTGTGCGACGCGGGGAAGTGCTTCTCGACGTACACCTTGCCGACCGCCTCGCCGAGCACGCCCTGCACGAGCGCGACGCCACGCTTCCAGCGGTCGCGCAGCTCCTGCGCGCCGGTGAGCGTGCGGCCGTAGAAGTCGAAGTTCGCCTCGACCACGTCCTGCGACAGGTACGGCGCCCGGTCGGTGACGACGTGGTAGGTCAGCCACGCCTTCCAGTCCTCGAGCGGCTCGCTCTGCCACAGCGCGGCGAAGCCCTCGGCGAACGACGGCTCGCGCACCACGACCTGGTCCAGCGCGCCGGCGGGTGCGCCGAGCGCGAGCGCCCAGGCGTGCCAGTCGAAGCCGGGCGCACGCTCGGCGAGGTCCGCGAGCGTCGTCGGGTTGTACGTGAGGTCGGCGTCGCGGTCCTTCACGACGTCCCAGTGGTGGCTCGCGAGCTTCGTCTCCAGCCCGACGACGCGGCCGGCGAGCTCGTCGGCCTGCGCGTCGTCGGTCGCCGCGTGGGCCAGGAGCAGCATGCGCGCGACGTGCGGCCGGTAGGCCGCGAGCACCGAGGCGTACTGCTCGTCGCGGTAGTAGGACTCGTCGGGCAGCCCGAGGCCGCCCTGGTACAGGTAGACGACGTACCGGGTCGGGTCCTTGGCGTCGTTGTCGACCCAGAAGCCGACCGCGCCGCCGGCGCCCGTGCGCTGCAGCGCGCCGAGCGCACCGGTGAGGTCGGCCGCGGACGTCGCGGCCTCGACGAGCGCGAGGTCGAGGCGCAGCGGCTGGACGCCCGCGGCCTCGACGGCGTCGGTGTCCATGAACGAGGCGTACACGGCGCCGACCTTCGCCTCGACGTCGTCGGGGTCGCCGGCGCCGTCGCCCGCTCGGGAGGCCGCCGAGGCGGCGGCCTCGACGATGATGTCGCGGACCTGCTCCTCCGCCTGGTCGTGCAGGGCGCGGAACGCGCCGTCCATGGCCCGGTCCGCGGGGATCTCGTGGCTCGCGAGCCACCGTCCGTTCACGTGGGCGAAGAGGTCGTCCGCGGGGCGGACGTCGGGGTCGAGGGCCGTCAGGTCGATGCCACTGCGCGTCATGCGCACAGCCTACGGACGACCGGCGTCCGCGGGGCGACCGTGGCGTGGGCGCAGTCCGCGGTGGGTGCCGCCCTGCGGCAGGATGAGCCCATGCGCATTCACGTCGCCTCCGACCATGCCGGCTACGAGCTCAAGGTCGCGCTCGTCGAGCACCTGCGATCCGAGGGCCACGACGTCGTGGACCACGGCGCCCACGCGTACGACGCGCAGGACGACTACCCGCCGTTCTGCTTCGCCGCGGGCGAGGCCGTCGTCGCGGAGCCGGGGTCGCTCGGTGTCGTCATCGGCGGGTCGGGCAACGGCGAGCAGATCGCCGCGAACAAGGTGCCCGGCGTGCGCGCGGCGCTCGCGTGGAACCTCGACACGGCCCGCCTCGGCCGCCAGCACAACGACGCGAACGTCGTCGCCGTCGGGGCGCGTCAACACTCCGTCGACGAGGCGCTCGAGCTGGTCGACGCGTTCGTCGCGGAGCCGTTCAGCCACGACCCGCGCCACCAGCGCCGCATCGACCTGCTGACCGCGTACGAGCGGCGCTCCTGAGCACGTCGCCCGACGGAGGGCGGGCGGTCCCGCCCTCCGTCGGGCCGTGACGTCTCAGAACACCCAGCTGCACACGGGAGCGACCGGCCAGCCGAACGCCGCGCCGGCCGCGAGCGCAGCCCCGGGCCGGTGCTCGGTGACGAGCCCGGCGCGACGCAGGGCCTCGACCGACCGGCCGCCGAGGTACGCCGCCCCGAGCTCGCGGACGTCGAGCGCAAGGTCGACGTCGTCCTCGGTGCGCTCGACCGTCGCCGACCACGCGCCGTCCGCGCCGTCGCCGGTGCGCAGCAGCCACCGGCCCGAGTTCGCGGGCAGGAGCGTGTCCGTCACGTCCAGCACGACGTCGACGGGCGCCGCGTAGCGCCGGCCGGTGAGAGCCGCCGGCAGGTCGAGGATCCGCACCCAGACGTTGTCGGTGACCTTGGGGACCACCGCGCGTGCGTCGACGAGCAGGTGCAGCAGCGCGTCGTCGACCGGCAGCATCGGTCCCTCGACGCTCGCCGTGAGGTCGAGGTCCAGGACGAACGACCACAGCCGGTGCGCCGCGGCGGCGTCGACCGCGGCGGCCTCGCGCACGTCGACGGTGTACCGGGGGCCGGCCGCCTCCCACTTCTCCTTGCGGCGCAGCAGCGCGTAGGCGCGCGGCTCGCCGTCGGCGGTGTGCACGGTCGCGATCCGCAGCGGCTCGCCGCCGTTGCGCCACGCGGGCGGGTCGACGATCGCACGGATCCGCAGCACCTCGGTGTCGCGGGTGATCCAGCCGGGACGGTCCTGCCCGGCCGCGCGGTGCAGCCCGTCGACGAGCGTGGTGTGCACGTCGCGGTCCACCGTGGCGAACCGGACCGACAGCTCGTCGCTGCCCGGTACCGGCCGCAGCGCGGCACCCCGTCCGAGCGAGACGCGCACGTTGTCCGAGGCGGACCCGTACCCGAAGCGGCCGTAGATCCCGTGCTCCGCGGCGTACAGCGCCGACACGGGCTCGCCGCGGCCGAGCGAGCGGGCGAAGTGCGTCTCGATCATCGAGCGCAGCAGGCCGCGCCGGCGCTGGTCGGGCCGGGCACCGACCCACGTCAGCCCCGAGCAGTCGACCGTGGCGCCGGGCACGGGGAGGCGGAACGGGAACGACGCGTGCACCGACGCGAACGTGCCGTCGGGCCGCTCGACCGCCATCGTGCGGTCCCACGGCAGCGTGAGGGGCACGAGGGCGTCGGTCTCGGGCGTCGAGTCGAACGCGAAGGCGAGGCGGTCCACCTCGAGGAACTCCTGCTTGCGGGCCTCGGGGACCTCGACGACGCGGTATCCGTCCGGGAGTGGGCTCATGCGCCCCATCGTGGCCGACGCGACCCGCCCGCGCGCAGGCATTATCGCCGCGCGGCTGCCGGTCCGGCTCCCCGACCTGCGGATACGCTCGGGTGATGGGCGGCACCCGTGGGTGGTCGGCGCGACGCGGACTCCTCGCGGGCGCCCGGCGCGCCGTGCACCGCCGGTCGTCGCGGCTGCACCTGCTCGCGAGCGTGGTGCTGCTGCTCAGCGCCGTCGCAATCAGCCTCGGCGTGCGGTACCAGCCGGAGTGGGTGCCGCCGTCGACCTTCCTGCTGCTGCAGGTCGTCGCGGTGTTCTTCCTGCGGCAGCGCATGCTCGTGGTGCTCGGCGTCGTGATCCTCGCGCTGTCCACGTGGCTGTGGTTCACGGGTGCGCCCAGCATGATCCCCGGTGTCTTCGTCGTGATCGGCATCTCGGTCGTCGTGACGCTCACCTTCGGCTGGCGGCGCGCGCGGATCGGCCTGCAGGGCGCGCCCGGCGACCGGATGCTCGTCGACCTCCGGGACCGGCTGTCCGCGCACGGCCGGGTCCCCCCGCTGCCGCCGGGGTGGCGGGTCGACAGCGAGATCCGGTCGGCGCACGCGGACGCGTTCTCGGGTGACTTCATGGTCGCCGTGCTGCGGGGTCAGTCCCTGCTGGAGATCGCGCTCGTCGACGTGTCCGGCAAGGGTCAGGGGGCCGGGGTCCGGTCGCTGCAGTTGTCCGGGGCGTTCGGTGGGCTGCTCGGCGCGATGCCGCGCGAGGGCTTCCTGCCCGCAGCCAACGACTACCTGCTGGACCAGCAGTGGGCCGAAGGGTTCGCGACCGCGGTGCACGTCGCGGTCGACCTCGAGACGGGCACGTACTGGGTCGCGTCGGCCGGCCACCCGCCGCCGCTGCACCTGCACGCCGGCGCCGGCCGGATCGACGTCGTCAACACGGTCGGCAGCCCGGCGCTCGGGGTCGTGGGGGACATCGTGTGCCCCGCGCAGCAGGGACGGCTCGACCCGGGCGACGTGCTCCTGCTGTACACGGACGGGCTGGTCGACGCGCCGGACACCGACCTGGACCGCGGTCTCGACCGGCTCATGGGCGCGGCCGACCGGGTGCTCGGCCCGCGGCGCGGGGGAGCGGCGGCGGTGCTGGCCGGGGTCGCGGCGGCGGACGACGACGACCGGGCGCTCGTGCTCGTCTGCCGCGACTGAGCCGGGCGGACGGCGGCGGGACCTCGCGTCAGTCGTCCGGGAACCAGATGGCCCGACGGAGCGCGACCCGCGTGCCGTCCGCGACCATCGGCGTGCCGTCCGCCACGAGCAGGGCGACGGCGCGCGACGCGTGCCGGGCGGGCGGGCTGCCGGCGGCGTTGACGACGCGCCACCACGGCACGCCGGACCCCGCCCGGCTCATCACCTGCCCGACCTGCCGGGGGCCGCCGCGCGGCGTGCCCCCGGCGGCCAGCGCCCGGTCGACGAGCACCTCGGCGATCGTCCCGTACGTCATCGCCCGGCCGGCCGGGATCGCGGCGACGAGGTCCAGGACCGCCTCGGCGTAGTCGTCGTCCACGTCAGGCGGTGAGCACCTGCGCGACGGCAGGCAGGGTCCGCGGGTCGGCCTGGACGAGCATCGTGGTGATCGCGGTGGCCCGCCAGGCCGGCAGCTGAGCCTTGATGTCGTCGGCCGTGCCGACGAGCGCGATGTCCCGGACGAGCTCGGTGGGCACCGCGGCGGTCGCCCGTGCGCGGTCGCCGCCGAGGTAGTGCGCCTGGATCTCGTCGCACGCCTCGCTGTACCCGAGCCGGTCGAGCACCGCCCGGTGGAAGTTGGCCCCCTTGGCGCCCATGCCGCCCGCGTACAGCGCGACGAACGGGCGCACGACGTCGGCGGCGGACTCGATGTCGTCGCCGAGCACGACCGGCACCGTCGCGGTGACCTCGAACTCCTCGACAGGCCGGCGCTCGGGTGCGCGCAGCGCGAACCCTTCGGCGAGCAGGGCGCGGTACTCGTCGTCCATGCGGGGCGAGTAGAACAGCGGCAGCCAGCCGTCGCCGATCTCCGCGGTCATCACGGTGTTGCGCGGACCCTCCGCGGCCAGGTGGATCGGGATGTCGGCGCGCAGCGGGTGCACCGTCGAGCGCAGCGCCTTGCCGAGCCCTGACCCCTGGTCGGCGGGCAGCGGGAGCCGGTAGAACGCGCCGTCGAACGTCACCGGTGCCTCGCGCGCGAGCACCTGGCGGACGATCGCGACGTACTCGCGGGTCCGGGCGAGCGGGCGCGGGTAGGGCTGGCCGTACCAGCCCTCGACGACCTGCGGGCCCGAGGCACCGAGGCCGAGCACGAACCGGCCGCCCGACAGGTGGTCGAGCGTGATGGCCGCCATCGCCGCGGCCGTCGGGGTCCGGGCCGAGATCTGCGCGATGGCCGTGCCGAGCCGGATCCGCGACGTGCGGGCACCCCACCAGGCGAGCGGCGTGAGCGCGTCCGAGCCGTACGCCTCGGCCGTCCAGACGGAGTCGAACCCCAGCTGCTCCGCGGCGAGCACCGCCTCCTGCGCGCCGGGCGGGGGACCCGCCGACCAGTACCCGGTGTGATAGCCCAGCCGCATGGTTCTCCTCGTCGTCCGGCGTCCTCGTCGACGCGCGCGTCAGGCTACCCGCGACCGGTCCGCGAGCGTGTTGAGCAGCGCGGCGGCCGTCGCCGCGTCGTCGACCGTGACGACGAGCGAGCGCCCACCGGTCCGCTCGACGAGCAGGCCCTCGCCGGTGCGCACGACGATCCCGACGCGCCCACCGCGACCGATCCGGTAGCCCCACCCGCCGAACTCCTGGAACGGCCGCACGTGCACCACCTGCGCGCGGACCACCTCGTCGAGCGGCACGTGCTGCCGCGGCCAGCCGAGCCCCGACCGTGCGGTCAGCCCGCGGGCGTCGACCGTCACGGTGAACGACGCCATCGACGCGACCAGCAGCGCGACCACCAGCACCGCGGGGACGACGACCGCCGGGGTCCGCACCAGCACCGCGACGAGCAGGATCGGGACGAGGACCACCGCGGCGACGACGAGCACGCCGCGGCTGCTGATGTGCTGGACCCAGCCGGCCCGCTCGTCGGGCGCGAGCGGCAGGCGGGCCGCGTCGACGGGCACGGGGGCGCTCGTCGGCTCGGGCGCGTCGCCGGGGGACAGCGCGGCGCCGAGCCCGGCGAGGACGAGTCCCGCGAGCAGCGTGAGCAGCACGACGCCGTCGACGGAGGGCGCCGCGGTCCAGTCGTCGACGCCGCGCTGCAGGGCGAGCGTGCCGAGCACGAGCGTGCTGAGGAAGCCCGCGAAGCCGAGCGAGAAGCCGGCGCCGAGCCGTCGGGTCGTCGCGGCCCGGCCGGCGAAGAACGCGAGCGCCCACCCGGCGACCGCGAGGAGCACCGCGGCGACCGCGGACGACCACACGAACCCGTCGAGCGAGCCCGAGCCGTTCGGGCCGTCGGCGCCCCAGTGGGTCGCGACCGGGTCGGGCAGGTCGTCGCGCCACGAGAGGGCGACGACCACGGTGGCGACCGTGAGGACCACCGGCAGGACCAGCGCGAGCAGCGTGCTGGCCGTGCGGTGCGGGACCGTGGGAGTGGGCGGCGTCGTCATCGGGTCTCCTCGCTGAGGGCGTCCTTGAGCAGGGCGGTCGTGGTCTCGGGGGCGAGACCGAGCGTGCGCGACGTCCGCACGACCTCGGCCAGCGCGGCGCGCAGGGGTGCGTAGTCGAGGGCGGCGTGCTCGCTCACCACGGCGCCACGGCCGCGGCGCAGCTCGATCAGCCCTTCGTCCCGCAGCTCCTGGTACGCGCGCAGGACCGTGTGGAGGTTGATGTCGAGCGCGGCGGCCAGGTCGCGGGCGGCGGGGAGTCGGGTCCCGGGCGTGACGTCGCCGCGCGCGACGGACGTCCGCACCTGCGCGGCCAGCTGCGCGAACAGGGGCTCGGCGGAGGTGGGGTCGATGCGGAGGAGCACGTGCTCACACTAGTTGTTTGGTGACAACTAGAACAAGTTGTCGACGTCGCTGCTGGCGCGGTGACGAGGTCGCGGTCGCGTTGGACGTCAGGCGTCGACGGCGGCGGTGCCGGACCTCAGCGACGGTGGCGACGGCGACTGCGCGGACGTCAGATGTAGATCGCGGGGTCGTCGATCTCGACGTCGAAGGCCGCCTTGGCGGGCCGCAGCCGGATCTGCGCCGGCACGCCCACCGCGATCGCACCCGCGGGCACGTCGTGGATCACCACGGCGTTCGCACCGACCTGCGCGCCCGACCCGATCCACACCGGGCCGAGGATCTTCGCGCCCGCCCCGACGACCACGTTGTCGCCCAGCGTGGGGTGCCGCTTGCCGTGCCGCATGGTCTTGCCGCCGAGCGTCGACCCGTGGAACAGCACCACGTCGTCGCCGACCTCGGCCGTCTCGCCGATGACCACGCCCATGCCGTGGTCGATGAACAGCCGGCGGCCCAGCCGGGCCCCGGGGTGGATCTCGATTCCGGTGACTGCCCGCGCGAGCTGGGAGACCAGTCGCGCGGGCAGCCGCAGGGACGGCACCCGCCACATGCGGTGCGCCAGCCGGTACACCCACACCGCGTGCACGCCCGGGTACGCCAGACCGACCTCGAGCATGCTGCGCGCCGCGGGGTCGCGGTGGCGGGCGGCTTCGAGGTCCTCCCGGAGGACGGCGAGGAAGTGCAGCGGTTCAGACATGTGGATGCGGGCCCCTGAGTTGCTCGGAACGGGTCAGTCGAGCAGGTCGGCGTACAGCACGGTGGACAGGTAGCGCTCACCGAACGACGGGATGATCGCGACGATGAGCTTGCCGGCGTTCTCCGGGCGCTTCGCGAGCTGCGTCGCGGCGTGCAGGGCGGCGCCGGACGAGATGCCGACCAGCAGGCCCTCCTCGGCGGCGGCGCGGCGCGCGACGGCGACGGCGGTCTCGGCGTCGACGTCGATGATCTCGTCGTAGATCGTGGTGTCGAGGATCTCGGGCACGAAGTTGGCGCCGATGCCCTGGATCTTGTGCGGGCCGGGGGCGCCGCCGTTGAGGATCGGCGACTCGGCGGGCTCGACGCCGACGATCTTGACGCCCGGCTTGCGCTCCTTGAGCACCTGGCCGACGCCCGTGATCGTGCCGCCCGTGCCGATGCCCGCGACGAGGATGTCGATCTCGCCGTCCGTGTCCGCCCAGATCTCCTCGGCCGTCGTGCGACGGTGGATCGCGGGGTTGGCCTCGTTGGCGAACTGGCGGGCCAGGATGGCACCCTCGCGCTCGGCCACGATCTCGTCGGCCTTGTTGACCGCACCCTTCATGCCCTCGGAGCCCGGCGTGAGGATGAGCTCGGCGCCGAACGCACGCAGCAGGGCGCGCCGCTCCTTCGACATCGTCTCGGGCATCGTCAGGACGACCTTGTAGCCGCGGGCGGCACCGACGAACGCCAGCGCGATGCCCGTGTTGCCCGACGTCGCCTCGACGATCGTGCCGCCGGGCTTGAGCTCGCCGGACTCCTCGGCCGCGTCGATGATCGCGACGCCGATGCGGTCCTTGACCGAGTTGGCCGGGTTGTAGAACTCGAGCTTGCCGACCACGGTGGCGGGGGCGCCGTCCGTGATCTTGTTGATGCGGACGAGCGGGGTGTTGCCGATGAGCGCCGTCGCGTCGTCGTAGATGCGTGCCATGGTTCCTCTTCGGTCGAGCCGCCGGTGGTCCGACGGCGAGGTGGGGACGTGGTCCTGCTGGGGTCGGGGCACCGCGCGGGTCGCGTGCGGGGCGACGTCAGGCGGTGGTGGAGCCGCGGGGCGAGCGCTGGCGCACGGGGCGCACCCCGGTCAGGGCATCCTCACGCAGAGGAGCAGCCAGCGCTCTACAGACAGCGACAACAGGCGCGCACCGCGGGGGCGTGCGAGGCGGAGGCGGCGGTGCTGGTCTGCACGCTCATCGCTCTCCTTCGGTGCCGCGGTCCGGTGCTACCAGGCCGCAGAGGGTCGCTCGGGATCGCGACCGCAGTCGGGCCCGACCGTAGCGTCAACGCGGCCGGTGGTGCAAAGGTTCCCCGCCTGGTGGACAGCGTGCGGTGTCCGCCCTGGTCGGGTCGCGTGTCGTGCAGGCGGCCGACGTGCGGCGCGAGTCCGTCGACGCCCGGCCTCAGCGGCCGGGAACGCCCACCGCGTCGAGCCAGGCCTCGGCGAGCAGCCCGAAGCCGGCGGGCGTGGGGTGCACGCCGTCGGACACCCAGTGCGTCGGTCCGGTCCGGACCGCGGCGGCCGCGAACAGCCCGTCGGCGGGGACGAGCACCGCGCGGTGCTCGGCGGCGAGCCGGCGGACGACGGAGATGCGGGGGTCGAGGTCCTCCCGCCAGCCGTGCTGCGCGGCGTCGACCGGCACGAGGAACGGCTCGACGAGCACCAGCCGGGCGTCCAGCCGCTCGCGCGCCGCGTCGAGCATCGCGCGCAGGTGCTCCTCGTAGGCGCCGGTCGACGTCCGGACTCCCGAGTCGTAGCGCCGCCACGTGTCGTTGATGCCGATCAGCACCGACACGACCGTCGGCGAGAGCGCGAGGGCGTCACGCTCCCAGCGGGCGCGCAGCATGGCCGACGTGTCCCCGCCGACGCCGCGGTTGAGGAAGGTGAGTGCGAGGTCCGGGCGGCGGGCGCCCGCGAGCGCGGCGACGATCGCCGCGTAGCCGTGCCCGAGCGACGCGGGGTCGTCGCGGTCGCGTCCCCCGTCGGTCACCGAGTCGCCGGTGAGCAGGACACGGTCGTGGGGCTGCAGGAACGTCGTCGTCACGTCCCGCATCCCATCACGGACGGGCCGGGTCGCGTGGCGCGACCCGGCCCGTCCGCACGAGCTCAGAGCGTGATCAGGACGCCGGGTCGTCCGTCTTGCGGACGGTGAGCACGACGGTGCTGCCGGCGTCGACCGTGCCGGACGTCGGGTCCTGCGAGACGACGACCCACAGGGTCGGGTCGTCGATCGTGCGGCCCTGGCCGGTCGCGTCGGTGGTCTCGACCGTGAGCCCGCGGGCCTCGAGCGTCTCCTGCGCCGTGCCGAGCAGCAGGTGCGTCTGGTCGATGACCTCGACCTGGCCCGAGTCGGTGGTGACCTGCGCGTCGGCCGTGGTCTCGGCGGGCGACGACTCGTCACCGGAGCCGGAGTCGGAGCAGCCCGCGAGCAGCGCGGCGGCCGCGGCGAGCGTCACGACGAGACCGGCACGGGTGATGGACAGCTTCATGGCGGAGCCCCCCTGAGGAGATCGGTGCGGAATGCCTCCGGGTCGTGACGACCACGGGGTGCGGGCGATGCCCGCGACGGCCGCACGACGTCGCTGTGCGGCACGGTCGACCGTAGTCGCGACCTCTGACACGAGTCGCGCCCATTACGGGCGCGGCAGGGCAGAACGGACTGGGTCGTCCGTCACACCTGCGGGAACACGGCAGGGCGTGGGCCGGGCGCCGCCGGGTTCAGGCGTCGGAGAGGTCGGCGTGGAGGCCGACGCCGGCCGCCGCGGTCGCGATCGTGACGTCGAACAGCGCGCCGTAGTCGTCGGCGAACCGGTGCAGGTGCCCGAACAGCTCGGCGGAGATCGCGCCGAGCAGCGAGCAGAACAGGGTGGCGGACCGGGAGGCGATCCGGAGCACGTCGTCGGACACGGGACCGAGCGCCCCGCCCACGACCGCGACGACGGCCGGGGTGACGCGTCCGTGGGGGTCGAAGTCCGGGCCGGCCGGGGCGAGCGTGCCCTCCTCGGCCGCCTGCTGCAGCACGCTGACGATGACGCCCCACATCCGCAGCGCGGAGGGGACGGTGTCGTCGGGCGCGCGGTAGCCGCGCACGGGCGTGCCGTAGATGAGCTCGTACGCGTACGGCTGGGCCAGCGCCCATCCGCGGACCGCGCGGGCGACCTCGAGCCAGGTCCGTGCCGGGTCGGCGCCGCGCGCCCGCGCGTCGGCGGCGGCCTGCTCCGCGACCGCGCCGACGGCGTCGTACGTCTCGATGATCAGCAGCGTGAGCAGCGCGTCGCGCGACTCGACGTAGCGGTAGACGGCCGAGGACGCGACGCCGAGGTCGCGGGCGACGGCACGCAGCGACAGCTCGGCGGCGCCGTCGGCCTCGAGCCGGGCGCGCGCGGCGTCGAGCAGCTCGGCCTTGACCTGGGCCCGGGCGCGCTCGCGGGCGGTCGCGGGGACGGACGGCACCTCGGTGGTCGACATGCGCCCAGTGTGCACCGCCGACGCCCCGAATGCAGAGCGCCGATCTCGTGTCGGAGCACTGCTCTTGCGTCGCGCGACAACAGCGTGCGAGCATTGCTCACAACAGAGAGCAGTGCTCGCATCTGGACACCAGGGAGATCGGCTCATGGCTCGTCACGTGGTCCTCGGCAAGGGAGCGGTCGGCTCGACGCTCGTGCAGCTGCTCGTCGAGCGGGGGGAGTCGGTGCTCGTCCTCAGCCGTTCGGGCGGTCCGGCACGCGCGGACCGCAGCGTCGAGCACGCGGCCGTCGACGTCCCCGACGGAGCCGCGCTCGCGCAGGCGGCGAGCGGCGCCGACGTGATCTACAACTGCGTCAACCCCGCCTACCACCGCTGGGTCACGGACTGGCCGCCGCTCATCACGGGTGCGCTCGACGCCGCGGCCGCGACGGGTGCGGTGCTCGTCACCGCCGGCAACCTCTACGGGTACGGCACGCACGGCACGGTCATGACCGAGGACCTGCCCCTGCGCGCGACCGAGTCGAAGGGCGCCGCCCGCGCGGCCGTGTGGCACGAGGCCGAGCGCCGGCACCGCAGCGGCGAGCTGCGCGCGACCGAGGTCCGCGGCGCGGACTACCTCGGCCCGCTCGCCGACTCGCAGGCGCACGCCGGGCCGCGGTTCCTCGACCCGCTGCTCGCCGGGAAGGTCGTGCGCACGCTCGTCGCGGTCGACCAGCCGCACAGCTGGACGTACCTGCCCGACTTCGCGCGCGCGATGGTCGCCGCGGGCGCGACGCCGGAGGCGTGGGGCAGCGCGTGGCACGTGCCGACGGCCGAGGCGCTCACGTTTCGCGACCTCGCCCGCCGGTTCGCTGCCGCGGGGGGCGCGCCCGAGCCCCGTGTCCGTCCGCTGCCGTCGGCGGCCGTCCGGGCGCTGGGTCTGGTCTCGCCGCTGATCCGCGAGGTCGCCGCCGTGAGCGACCACTTCTCCGAGCCGTTCGTCATGGGCACGGCCGCGTCGGAGCGTGTGCTGGGCACGACCGCGACGCCGTGGCCGACCGTGGTCGCCGAGACGCTCGCGGCTCGGAACGCTGCTCGAGCGGCGGTCTGATCCCGGCGGCCCTCAGCGGTGCGCGGCCCACTCCTCGGCCAGGACCGACCAGACCTCCGAGTCCTGCCGCGCCCCGCCGAGCACGTACGCCGACCGCATCGTCCCCTCGTGCGTCATGCCCAACCGGCGCGCGACCGCCCGGCTGGACTCGTTCCTCGGGTCGGTGCGCCACTCGACCCGGACCATGCCGCGCTCGTCGAACGCCCAGTCGAGGACGTACCGGCACGCGGCCGTCACGAGGCCCCGGCCCTGCGCCTCGGGCACGAGCCACACGCCGAGCTCGCACGTGCGGGTCGCGGTGTCGAACGCCGGGAAGACGACGCCTCCGACGAGCTTCCCGCGCTGCCAGATGCCGTAGTTGTGGCACGAGTCCTCGGCGTGCCGGACCGCGAGGCGGCGCAGGTGCTCGCGTGCGGACGCGACGTCCGTCACCGAGTGGGCGAACGGGATCCACGGCGCAAGGTGCTCACGGGCGTGCGACACGGCGGCCGCGAACTGCTCGGCGTGCCAGGGCTCGAGCTGCCCGAGCTCGGCGCCGTCGTGCAAGGGGTGTCGCAGCACGTGACCTCCTGTCCGCCGGGCCGGGGGGGCCCGGCCACCAGTGTCGCGGTTCGTGGGCCGCGGCGACGCGGCGGCGGGTGTGACGCGGCATGATCGGCGGATGGGGCCGGTGCGTGCGGGGCGCGTCTACGACGAGCCGCGGCCCGACGACGGCCGTCGCGTGCTCGTCGACCGGCTGTGGCCGCGCGGCCTGCGCAAGGACGACGCGCGGATCGACGACTGGCCGCGCGAGCTCACGCCCAGCACCGGGCTGCGGCAGTGGTACCACGCGCATCCCGACGCGTTCGACGAGTTCCGGCAGCGGTACCTCACCGAGCTGGACGAGCCCGTGGCCGTCGAGGCGCTCGACCGGGTGCGGAGCGCGGCGTCGGCCCGCGACGTGACCCTGCTGACCGCGACCCGCTCGCTCGACGCGAGCCACGTCACGGTGCTGCTGGAGGTCCTCGGGTCGTCGTGACGCCTCACGACGACGGCGCTCGGGCGTCCGCGGCCGTCGGGGGCAGCAGCAGGCGGACCCCGCCGCTGCGGACCACCGTGCGCATGCCCGCGAGCGCGTGCGCGGTGGTCGCGTCGAACCCGTCACCGTGCCCTCGGGCCAGCACCGTGGCGGACCCCGACAGCAGGTAGGACCGCGCGTACCGCTGCCACGCCATGTTGTGGACCCGCGGGACAGGCCGGCCACGCGCGTCGCGAGTCCCCACGTCGTAGGTCCGGCCCGACACGTCGACGGGGACGGGGCAGCGGGCCGCGAGGTCGCGCGACAGCACGTCGAGCAGCGCGAGGGTCGCGGGCGAGTCGGACTCGACGCAGCCTGCCGACGGCAGGTGGGCTCGGATCTGCGCGGCGGGGAACACCGTCGGCGGTACCGCCCGGAGGTCGGGCACGACGAGCGAGGCGGCAGCGCAGACGGCGACGCCGGCCGTGACCCACCCAGGTGCCGGGACGAGCGACGCGCCCGCCGCGAGCACGAGGGTGATCGCCGCGGTGGCGTACGCCGCGTAGTGCGGCAGCCAGGACGGGGCCGCGAGCAGCACCGCGACCTGGGCGACCGCCATCGCGACCCACAGCCGGCCCCGACGCGCCCGCCACGCCGCGGCGCCGGCCACGACGACGACCATGACGCCGAGCGCAGCGGCGAGCGCACCTGCGGGGCGCGGCAGGGTCGGGTCGGCGCCGACGACGCCCGCGAGCCGCTCGGCAGGCCCGACCGGGTACCGCGGCCGGCCGAGCTGGTCGGTCACCACCATCCGGAGCATGCGCGGCCCGGCCGCGACGGCGAACGGCACGACGACCAGCGCCGCGGCGGCGGCGGCCCCGGCGGCGACCCGGAGTGCCACGCGCCGGCCGCGCACGACGAGCTGCCAGCCGAGCACCACGACGAGCGGAACGACGTCCCAGATCTTCACCGTCACGCCGAGCCCGAGCACCGCGCCGCCCGCCCACGGCACCCAGGCGGGTGCCCGGGCCTCCGCCGCGCGCACGAGCAGCAGCACACCGCCGAGGAGCGTGAGCGTGCCGAGCGGTTCGAGCAGCGTGAGCCGGTCCGCGAGGCCCGCGGCCGGCGACAGCGCGTAGACGACCCCGCCGACGACCGCGGCGGTCGGTCCCCAGCGACGGGCGACCCGCGCGACGAGGACCGCGTTGAGGGCGCCGACCAGCACGAACGCGACCCGAGCCGTCGCGAGGGCCGTCGCGTCGTCCGTCCAGCGCGCGAGCAGCGCGAACGGGCTGAGCGCCACGACGATGCCGGGCGGGTGCAGCAGCAGGAAATCCCGGTACGGCACGCGTCCGTGCACGAACGACATCGCCGCGGCGAAGTACACGCCGTCGTCGTACCCGTGGTAGCCGCGCAGCCCCGTCGTGCCGCCGAGCAGCCCCCACCGCACGGCGACCGCGAGCGCTGCGACCCCCACGGTCGGGGCCGGACCGAGGCGCCGGACCGGAGGGGCGGTCGTCGACCCCATCGAGTCAGCGTCCCGCACCCGCCTGAAGATCGCCTGAGAGCCGCGGCCCGGCGTCCGGGTGCACGGCTGGCTGCGGCGGTCGGCGTCGTCGTGCGACCCGTCCGCCTGCGAACGGCGATCGACGGCCCAGCCAGAGGAAGGAGCGCGGTAGTTTCGCCGGCGTGCGCCCCGGCCCTCTCGTCGTCCCCGAGCGGGAGGACCTGGTCGTCGCACGGCTCGCCGCGGGTACGGCGCACGCGGTCGTGCTGCGCGTGCCGGGCGTCGACGACGAGCGTGGCCCGTTGCCTGACGTGCTGGACGACGCCGAGCGTGCGCGGCTCGTGCGGTTCCGTCTCGTGCCCGACCGAGCGCGGTACCACGCCGCTCATGCGGCCCTGCGGTTGGTGTTCGGCGCGCTGCTCGACGCGGATCCCCGTGCGCTGCGGTTCGGTCGCGCGCGCGTGCCCGGGAGCGAGGGCGGGCTCGGGCGGCCCGTCCTGGTCGGAGGCCTCGGGATCGCGCGAGCTCCTGCGCCCGCCGACGACGGACCCGCGGTCGAGTTCTCGCTCTCGCACGGCGGGGGGCTCGTGGCGATCGCTGTTGCCGGACGCGGCGTGCCCGTCGGAGTCGACGTCGAGCCAGTCGACCCCGACGCGCTCGCGGTGGTCCCGCGGCTGCACCCGCACGAGCGGCGCCACGTCGAGCAGACCCCGCACGACGACCGTCCGGCGGCGTTCACCCGCCTCTGGACCCGCAAGGAGGCCTACGTCAAGGCCGTCGGCACGGGGTTGCGAGGCGCGCTCGACGCCGACGACCTCACCGTGGACCCGCCGGGCTGGACGGTCGTGGACCGGGCCGTCCCGGGTCACACCGCCGCGCTGGCCGCCCCCACCGGCTCCGCCTCGAGCGTGACCGAGGCCTGATCGGCCGTCGCCTCGCTCGTCGTGAGCAGCACGAGGCTGAACCCGCCGACGCACGTGAACTGCAACGTCACCTGCTCGAACACCTGCACGTCGCCGCCGTCGGGGCACATCGCGAGCGCGGTGCACGTCCGCGAGACGTTCTGGGTGTCCCACATCTCCGCGAAGTCCGGGCACTGCTCGCGGAGCTCCCGGATCAGGTCGCGGACGTCGGGGGCCTCGATGTACCCGGCGGCCTGCGCCTGGAAGCGGGCGAGCGTGTTCGCGGCCTCGCTGCGCCAGTCGACGAACCGCTCCTGCAGCGACCGGTCGGTGAACAGCATCCGGAGGTAGTTGCCCTCGTCGAGCCGCGGGCCGAAGAGCTCGACGGCGGCGTCGTTGGCGCACACCACGTTCCAGCACCGGTCGACGACGTACGCCGGGTGGGGCATGTAGCCGAGCGCGACCTGCTTCATCAGCGGGTGGTCGTAGCTCGGCAGCGACGAGTCGGCCTCCGACAGGCCCGCGAGGTTGAGCATGTACCGGTGCTGCACCCGGTCGAGCTGGAGCGTCCGGGAGATCGACTCGAGCACCTCCCGGGAGACGTTCCTCGCGCGCCCCTGCTCGATCCACTGGTACCAGGAGGCGCCGACGCCGGCCAGCATCGCGACCTCCTCGCGGCGAAGGCCCGGGCGCCGGCGGCGTCGCGAGGGCAGGCCCACCGCTTCGGGCGAGGCCTCGGCGCGGCGCGCGGCGAGAAATCGCCCGAGCTGCAGCGCAGAGGCGGTGGCCTGAGGTGTCCCGTTTGTCATGAGTTGGATCCTAGCCAGGGCCCGCAGCGACCCATCGCACCATCGTGCGTCGGCGTGCCCCTGGGCTGCGACGACGGCGTCACCGCGGGACGCCGGGCAGCCGGTGCCAGCCGTGCAGCCGCGCCACACGGGTGAGCGTGCTGTCCTCGCCGACGACGACCGCGCGACCCGTCGTCCGCAGCATCGGCAGGTCCGTGACGTGGTCGCCGTACGCGGTGCAGTCCGCGAGGTCGACGCCGTTCGACGTCGCCGTCAGCAGCACCGCCGACGCCTTGCGCTCGCCGATCATCGGCGGCGCGCACAGCCCCCCGGTGTAGCGGCCGTTGCGGATCTCGGGCGACGTGCACCACACGTCGCCCACGTCGAGGAGCCGCGCGATGGGCCCCAGCACGGCGGGCAGCGAGCAGGACACGAGCGCGATCCGGTGGCCCGCGACCTGGTGCGCGCGCAGCGCGTCGAGCGTGGGGCGGTGGAAGAAGTCGCCCCGGCGGAGCTCGTCGCGCAGCCACTCCTGACCGAGCCGCGTCACGTCCTCGACGGCGGCTCCCGCGAGGTTGCCGATGAGGGCGGACGTTTCCTCGGCCCGCGTCCGGCGACGTGACCGCAGCACGGCCATGCGCTCGCGGACGGCCGGATGTCGGTCGGGTTCGGTGTTCGCGACGAGGTAGTAGCCGAGGAAGCCCCACATGCTCGCGCGCGTCACGAGCGTCCCGTCGACGTCGAAGTAGGCGATGCTGCGTGGCGCCCTTGCCATCAGCGGGGCCTCCGGTGGTCCGTGCGGGAGGGCCGCGACGGGTTTCCCCGACCCGTCGCGGCCCCGCTGTCCCTGCCGCCCTCGTCAGGCGTTGAACGCCTCGTGGATCGCGTAGCTGTCCTCGTACACGTGGTAGCGCGTGATCTCGCCGTCGACGACGGTGAAGTGGATCGCGAGGTCGTTGCGGAACGTCTTGCCGGTGGCCTTGACCGCGAAGACGGCGGTCGCGAAGGCCACGGCGTTCGCGCCCTCCGTGATGCGGCTGTGCAGCTCGAAGGACTGGAAGTCGAGCGTCTCGCCGAAGCTGCCGAAGAAGCCGGCGACCTCGTCCTTCGCGGCCTTGGAACCGACCCACGGCACGTTGGGCGCGCCGTTGGCCCGCAGGTCCGTCGGGGTGGAGAAGAGGCCGAGCAGCGTCTCGCTGTCGCCCGAGCCGAAGGCGGTGAAGAAGGCGTCGACGACCTCGTCGGTGGACGTCAGGGTCTGGGTGTTCGTCATGATGGTTTCCTCTCGTTGTGTCCTGCTCCGGTGGGTCAGGCCTTGGTGAGCGCCTCGCGGCCCGCGAGGACGATCTCGGTGAACTCCGCGACGCGGGTGCCGAGGTGCTCGGCGGTCGCGATGTCCGCGGGGTGCACCGCGTCGACGGGGAGGTCGGCCGGCGTCGTCGCCGCCGCGCCGTTGAAGTAGCCGAGGCGGTTGAGGTCGTCCTCGGTCTCCGAGCTGGTGTGCCAGCCCGGGTGGAGCCCGAGGTTCACCCAGTTCATGAGGTGCTGGGCGCCGAGCGTCGCGAAGTACGCGAGCGTCGAGTGCTTGTCGCCGGCCTTGCAGGCGGCGTTCGTGAACCCGGAGCCGATCTTGTCCTGCCACGCCTTCGTGGCCCAGCGCTTGCTCGTGGACTCCGCGAACACGTGGAACTTGCCCGACGCGCTGCCCATGTAGGTGGGTGAGCCGAAGATGATCGCGTCGGCGCCGTCGAGCGCGGCCCAGTCCTCGTCGGTGATCTGGTCGACCTGGATCATCGTGACCTCGGCGCCGCCGGACTTCGCGCCGGTGGCCACCGCGTCGGCGAGCACCTGCGTGTGGCCGTAGCCGGAGTAGTAGGCGATCGCGACCTTGGGTGTCGCCATGAGAGCCCCCTCGAGTTCGTGGTGGTGGGTGGTGGGTGACTGGTCGGTGAACGGCCCCTAGGACGGGGCCGCCAGTGCGTCGACCGGCAAGCGGTCCAGCGCGGTCTGGCGCAGCACCTCGCGGACGAGCGGGATCGCGAGACCCGCACCGTCCCCGAGGAAGAAGTGGTCGCCGGCGAACCGGTGGAAGCCGACGTGCCCGGTCGACGCCTGCGCCCACCGCCCGATCCGGTCGGTGCGGGTGAGCGGGTCGCCGTCGCTCCACAGCACGTGCAGCGGGCACGTGAGCGGCGCGACGGGACCGGGCGGGTCGTGCGACAGCCGCAGGTCGTCGACCAGGCGACGCAGCAGCGGTCGCGCGAGGTGCGGCCGCGCGCCGACCTCGGGCGGGATGCCGCCCCAGGCGACGGCGTCCGCGACGAGGTCGTCGACCGAGAGCGCACCGAGCGGCCGCACGGGGCGGTCGCCGGGCGGCCGGCGACCCGAGACGAACACCACCTGCGGGGCCGTGAGCGCGGGGTCGTGGCACGCGTGCGCCGCGACCCGGTACGCGACCATCGCGCCCATGCTGTGCCCGAAGACCGCCCACGGGGCGCCCGGCGTGACCTGGCGCGCGACCCGGCGCACGACGTCCGCGACGACCGCCTCGGGCGACGAGTCCGGGGTCTCGTGCGACCGGGTGCCGCGGCCGGGGTAGTCGACCGGGACGACCTCGTGCTCGGGCGCGAGCTCGGCCTGCCACGCGCGGTACACGGTCGTGGCGACCCCGCCCGCGTGCGACAGGCAGAACAGCATCGTCACCGCGGCGTCCCGGCGAGCGCCCGCTCGTGCTCGAGGCGCTTGTCGATGGCGTCGTAGTCCGCCCGCATCCGCTCGATCGCGTCGTCGACGGACATCACGGGCGACAGGTCGAACTGCGCGGCGAGCTGCACGAGCCGCTCCTCGATCGAGCCCCGGTACTCGTACAGCGGGATGCCCAGCTCGTGGACCGTGCGGACCAGCATGTCGTCGCAGTACGTGCGGAACGCCTCGTTCATCGGCCGGTGGCCGTCGTCCGCGATCGGGCGCTCGTTCACGAGGTGCACGACCGCGTCGTACGTGCCGGCCACGTGCTGCCGGAACGCGTGGCCGAGCTGGTCGGTGACCTTCTCGAAGAACAGCATCTCGAGGTCGAGGTCCTCGCGTGCGACGACCTGGCCGGCGCCCGGGTCCATGCCGAACTGCACGCGGGCGGACGCGTAGATCCACTCCTGCAGCGACGTGCCGTCGGAGAGGAACGAGTCGCCCAGGCGTGCCTCGGCGGCGACGCGGCCCGCGTGGCGCCGCACCGCGAGCTGGACGTACTCGGCGGGGGTGACCTCCGTGAGCCGCTTGCCCGGGACGGCGAGCGGCATGATCTCGCGGATCGCAGCCGCCACCGTGCGCGGGACGCCCGTGTAGTACGACAGCGCCATCACCGTCGAGGTCTTGCCCGACGAGTACGTGCCGGAGATTGCGAGCTTCATGGGTGCTCCAAGGTGGGTGTGCGGGTCGTCACCGGCTGAGGGCCGCGACCGGGAGGTTGTGGGCGAAGACGCTGCGCTGCCGGACCGGACCGGTGACCGCGTCGAACGTGAGGTTGCGCCACGTGCCGCTGGGCAGCTCGAGGAGGTCGGACGCGGTGATGTCGACCGTGAGGTCGCGGGCGTCGCGCCGCTGCGGGTCGAGCGTGAGGGTCGTCTGCTGCATCCAGAGCGTGTTGGACTCGGACCTGCTCAGTCCGTCGAGCTCGTAGAGCAGGATCTGGAAGACCTGCAGCGAGCTGACGAACGCGTCGACGAGCGTCACGGGGCCGGGGCGGCCGCCGAGCCCCTGGTCGACGACCGCGGGGAGGGCCGCCGTCGAGACGGTCGCGGTCGCGTGCAGGTCGGTCAGGTCGACCTCGACGTCGCGGATCTCCTGCCGGCTCGCGCGGTACCCCTCGCCCCAGAACCGCCGGGTGGGGTCGCCGAGCACGCCCGGCACTGGCCGCCCGTCGGGGGCCGCTGCGCGCGTCGCGACGGGGTGGGTGACGTCGCAGCGCAGCCGCATCCGGCCGACCGACACGTCGACCGCGGTGGCCGCCCGGCCGTCGTCGAGCACGGTGCTGCGGCGGACCGCGGCCTCGACCGGCAGCGCGCCGAGCTCCTCGTCGGGTGCCGTCCCGGCGCGGACGACCACCCGCGTCAGGGCGACGACCGTGCGCTCCGCGGCCGACAGGCCGAGGCGGCTGGTGAGCAGCGCGTCGGTGAGCTGGACCGCGACGAGGATGCCGTCGACCGTCGAGAGGTGGGGGCGCAGGTCGATGCCGACCTTCTTGCGCGACCAGTCCGACGGGTACCCGACGGCGAGCGTGCCCGCCGCCCGGTCCGGCCCGACCGCGATGCCGTGCAGGTCGAGCTCGGAGCGGCGGTACCCCGCACCGAAGAACCGCTCGTCCGCCGGGCCCAGGTAGTCGTCGACCGACCCGAAGGTGAGCGTCGTCATCGGGCCACCACGGGCTGCTGGTCGCCCGCCGCCTCCGCGTAGACCGCCACGAGCTCCCGGACGGTGTGCACGTCGACGATCGACCGCTCGCCCGTGAACGGGTCGAGCCCGACCTCGGTCTCGAGCGCGATCACCAGGCGCGCGAGCATGAGCGAGTTGAGGCCCACCTCGGCGAAGGTGGCGTCCAGGGGGATGTCGTCGTGCTCGTCGTGCAGGTCGCCCAGCAGGTCGACGACGGCGGTGGTGACGATCTCGGTGAGGCGTGCGTCGTTCAGCATGTGAGTCCTCCGTCCACGGTGATGGTCTGGCCGGTGATGAACGCCGCCTCGTCCGAGAGCAGGAACGTGGCGACGCGGGCGATCTCGTCGGTCGTGCCGAGGCGCCCGAGCGGGGTCCGCCGGGTGATCCGCACCCGGTTCTCGTCGGTGACCTGCGAGGTCATCGCCGTCTCGAAGTAGCCGGGCACCAGGGAGTTGACGCGGATGCCGGCCGGCCCGAGCTCGCGGGCCAGGGCGCGCGTGAGGCCGTCGAGCCCGGCCTTGGCCGCGGCGTAGGCCGCGACCCCGCGGAAGCCCCGCAGCGAGTTGATCGACGAGACGTTGAGGATGACGCCCCGGCCGCGCGCGGACATCTGCCGCGCGCACGCCTGGGCGAGCCGGACCGGTCCCGCGAGGTTGACCGCGAGCAGCTCGTCGATCCGCCGCTCCGGCATCGTGAGGAACAGCTCCTGGTGCAGCAGGCCGGCGTTGTTCACGAGCACGTCGACCGGTCCGAACCGCTCCTGGACCCCGCGCACGTGCTGCCGCATGTCGTCGGTGCTGACGTCGCCCTGCACCCACGAGAACGTGTCGGGCCAGCTCTCGATCACCTTGTCGAGCTCGTCGGAGCGGGAGCGGCTGAACGTGGCCACGGACCAGCCGTCGGCCAGCAGCCGTTCCGCGACGGCCAGGCCGAGGCCGCGGCTCGCACCGCTGACGAGGGCGACGCGCGTGTCGACGGCGGTCGCCGCGCTCATGCGCGGACCTTCTTGAACCGCTCGGAGTGGTGCGCACCCTCGGTGACGACGATCTTGGCGGGGATCTTGAACGGCTCGAGCCGGTTGCGGCAGTGGGCGTCGACCCGACGGCGCAGCGCGCGCGGGTCCTCCGGCTCGGCGAGCAGCAGACCCGCCTGGACGACCTGGCCGGTCACCGGGCTGGGCAGCCCCGAGACGGTCACGTCGAGCACGTTGTCGAGCTCGAGGAGCACCGACTCGACCTCGTTGGGGTAGACCTTCTCCCCGGCGACGTTGATGATCTCGGACTTGCGGCCGAGGATCTGCAGGTACTCGCCGTCGACGCGGACGGCGTCCTGCGTGTTGAAGTAGCCGTCCTCGTCGAACGGTGCGTCGGCGTTGAGGTAGCCGAGCATCGCCATCCGCGACCGGATCCACAGGACGCCGTCGAGGATCTTGTAGTCGAAGCCCTCGCCGCCGAGCTTGACCCAGAGGCTGTCGTTCCCGCGGGACTTCGTCGCGAGGATCCCGAGCTCGGACAGCCCGTAGGTCTGCTTGAGCGTGACGTCGGGGAGCGCCTCCGCGAGGCGGCGCAGCGTCTGCGCCGGCATCGGCTCGGTGCCGTACGTGATGTGCGTGAGCGAGGACAGGTCGTACCGGTCGACCGCGCCGCTGATCAGCAGCATCGTGAGGAACGTCGGCGTGGTCGGCAGCACGTTGACGCGGTGCCGCTCGATCGTGGCGAGCACCTCGTCGGGCGTCCGGTCGGGGACGGTCACGACGGTGCCGCCGGAACCGAGCGTGTGGAGCAGCGTGTTGATGCCGCCGATGTGGTCCAGGTTGAGGAACGACAGGATCCGCTGCGCCGGGCGGTCGGCCACGTACCGCTCGAGGATGCGCGTCAGGTCGAGGACGGACGCCTTGCTGCGGCCCGTCGTCCCCGAGCTGAACAGCACCAGGCCGGGGACGCCGGCCTCGCGGAGGCGGCCGTACAGGGCGTGCGTGGCGGTGACGCCCGTCGCGCCGACCGTCGGGGGCGTGGACGGGTCCGCCTGCACGGCCACCCGCCACTCGACCTCGCCGACGTCGAGGAACTCGCGGGTCTTCTGCTCGGGCAGCGTCGTCATCGGGACGCAGATCGCACCGAGCTCGGCCAGGGCCAGCAGCGCGGCACCGGCCTGGGCCGAGTGCTGCGCCTCGACGGCGACCACGGCGCCCGCGGTGATGCCGGCGCCCCGGAACGCGTCGCCAAGTCGCGAGATGTCGGTGAGGAGCTCGAGGTAGGTCGTGCTCCCGGTCGCGTCGACGACGGCGTCCTGGGTCGGCCAGGCGGTCATCCGCTCGATGTACTGCTCGATCATGTCGCCCCCTCGTCGGGTGCCTCCGACGCGTCTGTCGGAGGCACGACGACGATCCTGGCGGCGGTCCCGGCGGGTACCCAGCCTGTGTCGGGACCATTGCTGGTGACACTGGTGGTGGCACCACCACGTCACCGGCACCGCCCCCCGACTGGCGTCTGCGCAGGTCAGGGGGACAGCGCCGGGTCAGGCCGAGCGGCGACGGGCCAGCCGCGCGTCGGCGCGCAGGAGTGCGGGAAGCAGGACGTAGACGACGGGCGGCACGACGACGGCGGTCAGGACGAGCGTCTGCACCGCGACGGGCAGGCCGCCGATCAGCGGGTGCAGGAGCAGCAGGGCGACCGTGATCGTCGGGTAGACGGCGACCCAGGTCAGCAGCGCGCGACGGTGCACGGACAGGGCGCGGCGCGCGGGCGGTGGTGCGACCTCGGTCTGCTCGGCGGACGGCGGCTGCGGGGCAGGCGCGGGGACGGGCACGGGCACGGGTACCTCCGGTGCGAGTGTCGGGTGAGCGTCTGACGGCCGCAGCGCCCCGCCGGTCGGGGCATGGACCGTCGACGGCAACGCCCCGACCTGCACAGACATTCCGTCCATGTGCGACATCTCGTGCCGCGCTGCCCCTCGCGCGGCACGGCCGCCCCGCCCAGACGTCCGTCCGGGCAGTCGGACGGGACGCGCCCGCCGCCCGGACGGGCAGTCCCGCGGGGGCGTCCGGGCAGCGATCGCGCCGCCTGGCGACCGCGCGTATCAGCGGCCGGCGTCCGCACCTCGTCCAGGGGCAGCAGGTTGCGGCAGGCAACCGCCGGCCGCCTCGGGCGGCCGCTCGGACCCCGCCGCCCACCCCGACCGGAAGCAGCCCGGTCGGTGCGCGGATGGCCGTCCGGGTCCCGGGTGGTCGGCACCTGAGTTCGTCGGCACGGAGGTTCTGATGGGGATTCCTCGGTTCGCGGTCGCCGCCGCGCTCGTCGTCGCCGCCATGGCGGTCCCGGCGGCCGCACCGCCGCTGCACCCGGTGCCGGCCGGGATGATCGGCATGGGCCACGAGGGGTACGAGATCACGGGTGTGCCCGACGCCCGTCGAGGTGCGGACGGCATACCGGTCATCACGATCCACCGCGGTGACCGGCTGAGCTTCCAGAACGACTCCCGGTGGGTCCACATCATCGGTCCCGGCAAGCACGGGCTGCTCAAGGACCCGGGCCACGCCGCGATGGCCCCGCTCAAGATGCTCGAGGAGAACGACGTCTACACGACGCCCCCGTGGACCACGGCGGGCACCTTCCTCCTGACGTGCACCGTGCACCCGGAGATGAACGCGAAGGTCGTCGTCCTCCCGTGACGGGCGACCGCGACAGCACGCACCGACCGGCCGGCCGGCGCGTCGGGACCGTCACCGCGAAGGGAGGGAACGCCATGAAGTCTCTGCTCAAGAGCGCCAAGCACGTGAAGTACGTGCTGGGTTCGATGTCCGCCGTCATGTTCGCCGTCGGCGCCGGGAACGGCTTCTGACCGTGATCCCAGACCGTCCGCCCGGCCGCCGGGCGGACGGTCTCCGCCCGCACCACCAGGAGAGGAGCACGCCGTGTTCGAGACCGGGGTCCGCCAGCTGCGCATGGCGCTGAGCATGACGTGGGGCCGACCGTTCGACACCGCCTCGCTGACCAGGCTCGTCGCCGACGCGGCCGCCACGGTCGCCGAGTTCGGCGAGCTCGGGCTCGAGGCCCGCGAGGTCATCGAGACGCCGTTCGCCGACGACACCGACCGGGCCGACCACGCGGACCGGTCGATCCGGCGCACCGCACGGCGCCTGGCGGACCTGTCGCCGTTCTACGCCGAACGGTTCGCCGCCACCGGCTTCCAGCCCCGCACGGCCGACGCCACGACGCTGCTCGACCTGCCGGTGACCACGAAGGACGACCTCATGAGCCGCCCGCGCGACTTCGTCTGCCACGGCAGCCGCCCGCACCTGGCGACCCGCACCACCGGCACGACCGGCCGGGCCCTGGAGATCTGGCTGTCCCGCTACGAGCTCGAGGTCGCGGCGGCGCTCGGCGCGCTGAGCGGTGTCCTGCACGACGAGCTCCACGGCGACGACCTGATGCAGGTGCACGTCAGCTCGCGGGCGACGGCCGCCGTGCAGCTCGCGTCCCTCACCTGCCGGCTCGTGGGTGCGCGTTGCCGGGTCCTCGGCATCGTCGCGGTCGACGACGCGCTCGACGCCCTCGTCGGCAGCGCGACCGCCATGTCCGCCAACGCGAGCTACCTCGCCGAGCTGGTCGTCGGGGCGCGGCGCCGCGGCCTCGGGCCCGACGACTTCCGGCTCCGCCGCATCGACTGCGTGAGCGAGATCCTCTCGCCCGCCGTCCGTGCGGCCGCCGAGGAGACGTTCGGCGCGCCGGTGTCCGACAACTTCGGGATGACCGAGGTGATCCCCGTGACCGCGACGAGCTGCTCGGCCGGGCACCTCCACCACGACCTGACCATGGGGGACGTGGAGGTGCTCGGGCTGACGTCGGGTGCCCCGGCGGCGCCAGGCGAGCTCGGCACGCTCGTCGTGACGCCGTACTTCCCGTACCGGGAGTGCATGCCCGTGCTGCGCTACGACACCCGGGACGTCGTGCGGCGGCTGCCCGGACCCGTCACCTGCGAGCAGGCCGGCATCCCCGCGACCAGCGCGGTGCTGGGGAAGGCGAGCCAGCTGATCGAGGTCGCGCCGGGCGACGTGGTCACGCCGCGTGAGCTCGTCGAGGCCGTCGAGGACCTGCCCACCAGACCGTGGCCCGCCCGGTTCCGCGCCGAGCAGGACGGTGGCCGGCTGCGCCTCGACCTGCCCGCGAACGCGGTGGACGGGTTGAGCGGCGCGTGGCTGACCGACCACTTCGCCGGACGGGGCCTGGACGTGCGCGTGCGGGTCGTCGCCGACCAGGAAGCGTCCGGCCTGCGTCGGGTCCGCAGCGACCTGCGCGAGCTGGGCTTCGCGGCTGCGGAGCAGGCAGCCGAGCCGGTGGGGGCCTGACATGGGAACGCCGACCTCCTCGACCCTCCCGACGTTCCTGGCGTCGGGCGTGGCGATCACGGGGACGCTCCTCACGATCGCGCTGTCGGTCCTCTACCTGCGACGCGTCCGCATGGACCGGCCCGCGATCGGCACGTTCAACGGCGTGGACATCGTGGTGGTCTTCGGCTTCATCGTCGTGCTCCCGCTGCTGTACCTCGTCCTGCCGCTCACACCGCTCCTGGTCGTCCTCGGCCTGACGTTCACCTCGGCGCTCGTGTTCGGGCTGCGGCCCGTCCTCGGCCCGGCCCGGACGTGGGTCGTCGTCGGGGTCGTGATCGCCGCGAACATCTGGATGGGCCGCACGATGCTCGGCACGGTCGTGGGCTGGCAGCTGTTCTGGGTGGAGAACGACCTGCTCGTGGTCGGCGCCGCGGTCGCGACAGCCAACCTCTACGTGCAGGGCGGGATGCGGCTGCGGCACGTCGCATGGTTCGGGCTCGTCCTGGCCGGGTACGACGCCGTCTTCACCTTCGTCTGGCCCGTCACGAACACGCTCGCCCAGCGGTTCATCGGGTGGCCGTTCGACCCGTCCGTGGGGTTCCGCATCGGGATCTACAACGCGACCATCGGGTTGGGCGACCTGCTCATCTACAGCCTGTTCGTCATCGCCGCCCTCAAGGCGTACGGTCCGCGGGCCGCTCGGGGTGCCGCGATCATCTCGGTCCTGTGCGGTGCCGTCGTCCCGGCGCTGCTCCCGCTACTGACGGACGTGTTCATCGACGCCCGGACCGACGTCATCGTGCCCGCGCAGGCGGCCTTCGGCCCTGCCGCGTTCCTGTACTACCGGTGGCTGCGGCGCACGTTCGGCGCCGAGCGGACCATGGCCGAGTTCCGTCGTGACGGCGATCTCGTCGACGGTCCGGCCGCACCGGTGCCGGTGGAGGCGCGGGTGCTCGCGGCGAGCGTGCCGTGAGCGCGGCGCCGGCGGGGTGGTGGCGCAGGCACGGGGCGAGCGTCGCCCTCGCCTGCGTCACGCTCGCCGTCGGGCTGACGCTCGGACTGACCGCCCCGACCACGTCGCCCGTGGACGTGCCGTGGCCGGCGCCGTCGGGCGCCGCTCCGGCCACCCACCGCGGGCCATGAGCACCCGCCACGGCCCGGGCGACGCCGCCCGGCTCAAGGTGCTGATCCTGCTCGGCGCCCTGGTCGCGGCGTGGCCGGTCCGTGCGTCGGCCGTGCCCGGCGGCGGCATCGACGGCGCCGTGCTCGTCGCGCACCTGTCCGGGATGCTCGCCGGGTACGGCTCGGTGGTCCTCGTGGCGCTCATGTCGCGGTGGCCGGTGATCGAGCAGGCCGTCGGCGTCGACGAGCTCGCCCGGTGGCACGCGCGCGGCGGGCGCCTGGTGATGGCTCTGATCGCGACGCACGCCTGCGCCGCGGTCGTCGTCTGGGCCGGGCTCCGCGGTCTCGACGCCGGCAGCGCGACGACCGAGGTGCTGCGGATGCCCGGCGTGGCCGCCGCGGTCGTCGCCGTCGGTCTCCTCGTGCTGGTCGCCGTCACGTCCGCCCGCCGGGCGAGGCGCCGCATCCGGTACGAGACGTGGCACGGCATCCACCTCCTCACCTACGTGGCGATCGCCGCCGCGTTCGTGCACCAGCTCGCCGGGCCTGACCTGGCCGGGCGCCGGGTGGTGCAGGTCGGCTGGTCGCTGCTCTACGCAGGAGCGTTCGCGCTCGTCGTGCGGCACCGCGTCCTGAAGCCGGTCCACGCGGCCGTGCGGCACCGGATGCGGGTCGCGTCCGTGGTCACCGAGGCCGCCGGGACCGTCTCGATCACCGTCCACGGGCGCCGGCTCGACGAGCTGGACGCCCAGCCCGGGCAGTACTTCCGCTGGCGCTTCCTCACCCCGCACACGTGGCGGCGGGCCCACCCGTTCTCGCTGTCGGCACCGCCGCAGCACGACACGCTCCGCCTCACCGTCGCGGCCCGGGGCGACACGACGCGTGCGCTGCAGGCCATCTCGCCGGGCGTGCGCGTGGTCGCCGACGGGCCGTACGGGATCCTCACCGAGCGTCGCCGCACCCGGCGCGACGTGGTCCTGATCGCGGGAGGGATCGGCATCGCGCCGATGCGGGCGCTGTTCGAGACGCTGCACATCCCGTCCGGCGGCGACGTGCTCCTGCTCTACCGCACGACCGACGCCTCGCGGGCGCTCCTGGCGGACGAGCTCGACCGCCTCGCCGACCGCGCAGGCGCCCGGCTTCACTACCTGACCCAGCCCGGGGGAGGGGAGCTCACCGCGCCCTCCCTGCTCCGCCGCGTGCCCGACCTGGTGCGTCGCGACGTCTTCGTCTGCGGGCCGCCGGTCATGACTCGCACGCTCATGACGGACCTGACGCGTGCCGGGCTGCCGCGGGCACAGCTGCACGCCGAGGGCTACCAGACGGTCCACTGACCGGTCCGAAAGCGTACAATTCGGACATTCGACGAGGCGAGGGGGCGACGTCGATGGGGCGTTCCGCACTCACGCACGCCACCCCGTCGGGCGACCGGCGGGCGCGGGCAGCCGAACGCACCACGCCGCCGCGACGAGCCGGCACCGCGACGGGCCTCACAGGGGTGCTGGCGCTCCAGCGGGCCGCCGGCAACGCCGCGACCGCGACCCTCCTCGGCCGGGACCGGCGTGACCCGGCGGTGCGGGTGCAGCGGTCCGCCATCGCGGACCACATGAAGACGGACCCGTCGCAGGTCACCGACGCCCAGCTGGACGCCACCGACGAGTTCAAAGCGCTGATGGCCAGCGCGAAGCCACCCGCCCCGAAGGTGAAGGCGGAGGAGGCGCGGCTCGCCCTGAGGCTGCTCCTGCGCTACCTCAACGAGCTCGCCCCGGGCACGGTGTTCGCCCCGCACGACCTCGACGGCTGGCTCCGGCTCGCGCGCAGCCGGTCGGCCGTGGCGGCCAAGGCCGAGGGGGCCGTCGGCACCGGGGAGTGGGTCCCGCTGAGCCCCGTCGACGTGCGAGGACCGACGACGTCCGGCAGCGACTTCATGAAATGGATGCTCGGCGGGGGTGCGGTGCCCGCCGTCGCGACGGTGAAGGGAAACTGCTGGGAGATGGTGATGTTCTCCGCGTTCCGCGCAGGGCAGATCACCGAGGACCGGATGCGCGAGATCTACACGAAGGGCCAGGCTGCCGACAAGGCGCGCGGCGGGTTCGCCTTCCCGGAGACCATCGAGGCGGAGCTGCGATCGGGCGCCGAGTACGTCTACGACCCCGCCAAGGCCGGCTCGCCGAGGCCGCTGCGAGGGGACATCGTCATCTTCAAGACAGCCGCGGGCCACGTCGCGCTCGCGACCGGCAAGACCGTCGGCGGAGAGGTCGAGATCATCAGCCACTGGGGACCGCCGCACCACAACCTCAAGATCGAGACGACCACCATCGAGGAGCTGTTGAAGTCGACGACCGGACCGGTCAAGTTCTGGAGCCCGCGGTGGTAGCCGCGACGACGCTCGCGACCGTGCCGTGGTCCGACGGGCCGACGGGGCTGCCACGCCGCACCGAGCCGGCGCCGCAGGGCGGCTGGACGCTCCCCGAGGACGTCCGCCTCGTGCCGTCCCCGGTGCACGTGCGGCGGGACGCCGCCGGTGACCTGTGGGTCACGCACGGTGCGGTGCGCATGGTGCGCTGCGGCCGACCCGGCCACATCGAGCTCCCCGACGACACGGGGCCGATGCTCGACGTCGCGGTGGTGTCCGAACGCAGCTACGGCCTGATGGACCGCGTCGACGAGGGCGCACGCGTGCGCTGGTACCTCGACGGGGCGCCGGCGTGGGAGCGTGTCGGGGACTTCCGGACGCTCCTGACGGACGACGGCCGCGTCTGGACCGTCGAGCGGCACGGCCCTGCGGTCGACGAGCGGGACGCCGGCACCGGCGAGCCCGTCCGCACCGTGCGGCGCAGCCTCGACGCGGGTGAGCCGTTCGTCGTCGACGGGCGCCTGTACGCGGTGTTCACCGACGTCGACGCGGGTCAGCGCGGCGTGGAGGTCGTCGAGCCCGACGGGACGGTACGCCGCTCACCCTTCGCGGGAACCGAGCCGTACGCGTGGCTCGTGCACCCCATCGGCTTCGACGCCGCCGGACGGCCGTACGCCGTGCGGGACGGCTCGGTCGCGCGCGTGACGGCCGACGGACGGGTCGAGGTCGTGGGCGACGTCGGCGACCTGTCGCCCCGCCTGCTGCGCGTCGACCCCGACGGGCAGGTGCTGTTCGTCGTCGTCGGCGAGGGCGTCGCCGTGCGGTCGCTGCGCCTCGGCGGCTGACCCCGCGACGACGAACGCCGGCTTCGGCTCGACGGGGGAGCGGTCCATGGCGATCTCCGCGCTGGTCGCGGTCGAGCCGATCGGCGACGAGCTCGTCGCCAAGAAGTCGTCGCTGTTCGGCGACGCGCACGCGCACGGCGCCGAGGGGTTCCAGTTCTTCACGCGCGGCAAGGTGGTGACCCAGCGCTGGCTGGACCCGAGCCACGGCGGGATCAACCTGGGCTTCCCGCAGGACGGCTGACGGGCCGACACCCGGTCAGCGGCCGGGTCGGTCGACGATCGCGAGCACGGTCGTGGACACGACCCCCGGCGCCTGTGGCTCGGTGAGGCGACCCGCGCGGATCTCCGCCGCTGCCAGGTGCAGGACGGCGAACGCGCACGACGTGAGCCAGTCGGCCGAGACGTCGTCCCGGAACGCGCCCGCCGCCTGGCCGCGTGCCAGGAGCGCGCGCACCCGGTGCAGCGTGTCGTCGTGGTGAGCCCGCACGCGGTCGCCGCCGAGCTCCTGCTCAGCGGCCTCGAGCACGCCGTGCGAGTCCGCGATCTCGCGCCAGGAGGAGGACACCAGCCGCTCGAGCGCCGTGCGCGGGTCGCCGGTGAGGTCGACGGCGCCGAGGTGCGCCTCCGCCCGTCGCATGTTGTGCGCGAACACCGCGTCGACGAGCTCGGTCCGGGACGGGAAGTGGCCGTAGAGCGTCACGCGACCCACGCCCGCCTGCCGGGCGATGTCGACCATGCTCGCGCGGGGGTCGGCCGTCAGGGCGGAGGTCGCCGCCTCGAGGATCGCGGCGCGGTTGCGCTGCGCGTCGGCGCGCATGGGGGGTTCGGCGGTCGACATCAGGACACCTCTTCTCGAACAGTCGTGTACATGTTACCGTCAACTAACCCGAACATCGCTGTACGAGTTAGGAGAAGACATGCTGCACGATCGACGGTCCTCGACCCTCCAGCCGCCGCACGTCGGCCCCGAGAGCACGCAGCGCGACGCGGACCGCCCCCGGTGGTGGACCCTCGGGCTGCTGTGCGTCGCACAGTTCATGCTCGTCCTCGACGTCACCGTGGTGAACGTCGCCCTCCCGGACCTGGCACGTGACCTCGACCTCGTGGGTGCGTCCGCTGGGTGGGCCGTCACCGCCTACGCGCTGCCCTTCGCCGGCCTGCTCCTGCTCGGCGGCCGGATCGCCGACCTCGTGGGTCCGCGGCGCACCGTGCTCGCCGGACTCGTGCTGTTCACGGCGGCATCCCTGGCCGCTGGACTTGCCGGCTCGGAGGCCGTCTTCCTCACCGCGCGCGGCGCGCAGGGTGTCGGTGCGGCGTTGCTCTCGCCCGCTGCGCTCGCGACCGTGACGCGGCTCTTCGACGGACCCGACCGGGCACGCGCTCTCGCCGCCTGGGGGGCCGTCGGCGGCAGTGGCGCGGCGGTCGGCGTGCTCGTCGGCGGACTGCTCGTCGCAGGCCCCGGCTGGCGGTCGATCTTCCTCATCAACGTCCCGATCGGCATCCTCGTGGCCGTCGCCCTCACCCTCGTCACCCGCGTGTTCACCGGCCTGCCGGCAGGCACCCACGGCGCCGCGGGCCGCCGCCTCGACGTGCTCGGTGCCGTGCTCGCGCTGGTCGGTGTCGCAGCGCTCGTCCGCGGGCTCACCCTGTCGGCAGGGCCGCAGCGGTCGTCCGTCGGGGTCGTGCTCGCGCTCGGCGGCGTGGCGGTGCTCGCGCTGTTCTGGTGGCGGGAGCGCGCGGCCGCGGCGCCGCTGCTCGACCCGGCACTCGTCCGGCGACCGGCGGTCCGCGGCGGTGCACTCGTGATGCTCGGCGCGACCGCTGTGCTGGTCGGCAGCTTCTTCCTGCTGTCCTTCCTGCTCCAGGCGCGGCTCGGGTGGTCGGCGCTGACGACCGGGCTGGCCTTCCTGCCGGTCGCCGTCGCCGTCGGCGCCGGTGCGCACCTGGGCGGACGTCTCGTGGTCCGGCTGGGTGGTCGGACCGTCGCCGCCGCCGGGCTCGGTGCGGCGGCCCTCGGGTCGGCGGTCAGCGCCCTGAGCGGCGACACGGTGGCGCTCGTCGTCGGCGGGACGACGGTGGCGGCGCTCGGGCTCGGCTCGGCGTTCGTCGCGGCGACCACCACCGCGATGACGCAGGTGGAGGAGTCGCGTGCCGGCGTGACATCGGGTGTCGTGAGCACGGCGCACGAGCTCGGCGCGGCGATCGGCGTCGCGGTCCTGTCGTCCGTCGCCGCGAGCAGCCTCCTGGCCCCGGACATGCTCGGCGGCTTCAGCCGCGGCTTCGCGGTGGCCGCTGTCATCGCTGCCGCGACCTCCGTGGCGGCGGCGCTGCTCGTCCCGGCCGTCCGGCCCACGGCGGACGCGCCACGCTTCGCGCACTGACGCCGAGGAGGACGCCTCGTAGGCAGGGCGGGACGGCCTGTCGCGGTCGGATCCCCTCGAATGCGGTCGTCGTGAAGATGAAGGGGCGGTCACCGGGCCGCCCGACCGGAGGAGGCGTGCGATGACGAAGGTGATCGCGATCATGTCCATGTCGCTCGACGGCTACGTCGCCGGTCCCCGCGACGGCGTCGAGGAGGTGTTCGGCTGGTACACCTCGGGCGACGTCGAGATCCGGACCGGCGGGTCGGACCCGATGACCTTCCGCGTCTCGGAGCCCAGCGCCCGGCACCTGCACGGCCTCCAGTCCGAGATCGGCGCGATGCTCACCGGCCGCCGGACGTTCGACGCCGCGGGCGGGTGGGGCGGGAACCACGGGTGGGGACCGGCCTTCGTCCTCACCCATGAGCTCCCGGACGGCTGGCCGCGACCCGGGTCCACCGTGCACTTCGTGACCGACGGCGTCGAGAGCGCCGTGACCCAGGCGAAGGCCGCGGCCGCCGGCAGGTCCGTCGGTGTCCACGGCGCGGACACGATCCAGCAGCTCCTCAACGTCGGGCTGCTCGACGAGCTCCACATCGACCTGGCGGCGGTGCTGCTGGGTTCGGGCGTCCGGCTCTTCGACCACCTGACCGGCACGCCCGCGGCCCTGGGTGACCCGACGGTGATCGCCGGCGTGGGCGTCACCCACCTGCGCTACCCCGTCCGCAGGGCGCAGTAGCGGAAGCGGTCAGCGGTCGACTCGGTGGTCGGCGCGGGTGGCGAGCCCGAGCTGGACGGATGGATGGAGCGGACGACGGGAATCGAACCCGCGTAGCCAGTTTGGAAGACTGGGGCTCTACCATTGAGCTACGTCCGCACAGGTCGAGCCGCGTATGCACGTGCATGCGCAGCCCGGACCGCGGCACCCAGGGTACCGGGTGCGAGCGGGCGCTTCGTTCACCGACGGCGGCCCCGGGGTCGTCGTGCGGTGTGCACGGGATGTGGCGCAGGTTGGTAGCGCGTCCGCTTTGGGAGCGGAAGGTCGTGGGTTCGAATCCCGCCATCCCGACAGACGACGTCGCACGTCGCAGGCGTGCGTTCACTCGACCGGGGGACAAGGGCGGCATTCCGCCCGACGGGTCCCCGACCCCGCGGTACCGTCGCGCGGCGATCCGGCCGTCCGACCCGTGAGGTGTGGCACATGTCAGCGAAGAGCAGGCTGCAGAAGGTCCTGTCGACGGCCCTGGAGCGCGACGAGGTGGTCCTCGCCCAGACCGGGATGCAGGTCAAGAAGCTGCGCTCGCGCGACGAGACGGCGCGGACGCTCGCCCGCACCGCCGGCTCGGTCGCGCTCGGGATCGCCACCGCCGGCACGTTCACGGTCGTGACCTCGACGGCGCCGTCGTGGCTCGTCGTCACGAGCCGCCGGGTCCTCGTCCTGACCCGGCCCGAGTTCGCCGACCCCGAGCCGGTGATGGCGCTGCCCGTCGCGGACGTCACGGCGCGCCGCAAGCAGCGGATCCTCTCCGAGGTCACGATCGACCTGCGCGCCGACGGCGAGCCGCTGCTGCGTATGAACCTCGGCTGCAAGCCGCGGGCGGCACGCGCGGTCGTCGCCGCCATCGAGGGCGACCCCGCCTAGGAGCGGGTGCCGGACGCGTGTCCGGTTCGGACGTATCTGCGGGGATGTCCGGGTGTCCTGATCGGGGACTGTCCCGACGCACCCAGGAGAGACGTTCCGATGAGCAGGATCCTGTTCACCCTCAGCCCCATCACCGGCCACGTGCGACCCGCGCTGCCGCTGGTCCGCCGCCTCGTCGACGACGGCCACGACGTCGTCGTCTACACGGGCTCCAAGTTCCGCGACGCCGTCGTCGCGGCGGGCGCGAAGGCGGCGCCGATCGTCGAGGGCCGTGACCTCGACGACGCCGAGATCGACGCCTGGTCCGCCGCGCACGGTGCGCCCGCGCCCGGCGTGAAGCGGCTCCAGTGGGACGTGCTGCACCACTTCGTCGGCACGGTCCCCGGGTTCCTCGCGGACCTGGACGCGCTCGTGGACGACGAGCGGCCCGACGTGATCGTCATGGACAACGGGTTCGTCGCGGGCGCGGTCACGGCGCAGCGGCACGGCATCCCGTCCGTGCTGATCTCGGTGTCGCCGCTCGCGATCTCGAGCAAGGACACGGCCCCGTTCGGCCTCGGCCTGCAGCCCCCGCGCACCGGCTGGCAGGGCCTGCGGTACGCGGTGCTCGAGCTCGTCGTGCAGAAGGTGCTGTTCCGCGAGTCGCAACGCGCCGCGGAGCAGCTCGTGCGCGACGCGGGACTGCCCGTTCCCGACGGGTTCTTCATGGACTGGATCCACACGCTCGCCACCCGGGTGCTGCACCCGTCGGTCCCGTCGTTCGAGTACCCGCGCAGCGACCTGCCGGAGAACGTCGAGCTCGTGGGACCGCTGCTGCCCGCGGGCGTCGACCTGTTCGTGCCGCCCGCGTGGTGGGGCGACGTGCTCGCCGCCAAGGCCGCCGGTACGCCCGTCGTGCTCGTCACGCAGGGCACGATCGCGACCGATCCCGAGCGGCTGCTCTGGCCCGCGATCGAGGCGCTCGCGGACGAGGACGTGCTCGTCGTCGCGACGACGGCGACGGCCGAGCCCGAGGACGTGCTGCCCGAGCGGCCGCCGGCGAACCTGCGGGCGGCGCGGTTCGTGCCGTTCGACAGGCTGCTCCCGCTCGTCGACGTCATGGTGACCAACGGCGGGTTCGGGGGCGTGCAGCAGGCGCTCGCGGCGGGCGTGCCACTCGTCGTCGCCGGTCGCACCGAGGACAAGGCCGAGGTCGGCGCTCGGGTCGTGTGGGCGGGGGTCGGGGTCGCGCTGCCGACCGACCGGGTCACGGACGTCACGACGTCGGAGGCGGTGCGCGCCGGCGTCCGGGAGGTGCTCGGGCAGCCGTCGTACGCGGGCGTGGCCCGGATGCTCGCGGAGGAGTACGCCCGCTACGACGGCGTCGCGCGGACCGTCGAGGTGATCGAGGAGGTCGTCGGGGCGGCCGAGTCGGCGCGTCCCGACGAGGAGCGCGCCGAGGCCGCCTGACGCGGTGCCGACGGGGGTCTTCGTGCCGCGGAGGCCCCCATCGGCGGCTTTGGCGGGAGGTCCGCGCGGTGGCGTAGCATCGAGGGTCGCCTGTGCGCGCCCGAGCCGGTTGCGCGCAGCGCCCAGAGCGTGCCATCAGCCGGAAGTCGCCGGCGCCGGCCCCCAGCCAGTTGGAGAGCATCGAAGTGAAGAGCGCCGTCGAGACCGTCGAGCCCACCAAGGTCAAGCTGACCGTCGAGGTGACGTACGACGAGCTCAAGCCGAGCATCGAGCACGCCTACCAGCACATCGCCGAGCAGGTGACGGTGCCCGGCTTCCGCAAGGGCAAGGTGCCTCCGCGCATCATCGACCAGCGCGTGGGTCGTCCTGCCGTCATCGAGCACGCGGTCAACGAGGGCCTGTCCGGCTTCTACGCCGAGGCCGTCCGCGAGAACAAGCTGCGCCCGCTCGGCCAGCCCGAGGTCGAGGTCACCAAGGTCCCCGGGCTCGTCCCCGGCGAGGACGAGGGCGAGCTGCACTTCACCGCCGAGGTCGAGGTCCGCCCCGAGATCACGGTCCCCGCGCTCGACGGCGTGAAGATCACGGTCGACGACCTGGAGGTCTCCGACGAGGACGTGCAGGGCCGCCTGGACGCGCTGCGCGAGCGCTTCGGCACGCTCGTGGGCGTGGACCGCCCGGCCGCCGAGGGCGACTTCGTGGTGCTCGACCTCGTCGCCGCGATCGACGGCGAGCAGGTCGACTCCGTCTCCGGCGTGAGCTACCAGATCGGCGCCGGCAACATGCTCGAGGGTCTCGACGAGGCGCTCACCGGCCTGTCGGGCGGCGAGTCGACGACGTTCGAGACGGCCCTCGCGGGCGGCGAGCACGCCGGCGAGACCGCCCAGGTCACCGTCTCGGCGACCACCGTCAAGGAGCGTCAGCTGCCCGACGCGGACGACGACTTCGCGCAGCTCGCCAGCGAGTTCGACACGCTCGAGGAGCTCACGGCGGACCTGCGCGAGCAGGCCGGCCGCATCAAGGCCTCGAACCAGGCCGTGCAGGCGCGCGACCTCCTGCTCGAGCAGCTCCTCGCCGGCACCGAGATCCCGGTGCCGTCCGGCGTCGTCGAGGCCGAGGTCCACCGTCACCTCGAGGGCGAGGGCCGGCTCGAGGACGACGAGCACCGCGCCGAGGTCGGCGAGCAGGCCACGACGGCCCTGCGCAACCAGATCCTGCTCGACACGCTCGCCGAGCAGCTCGAGATCAAGATCAGCCAGCAGGAGCTGCTCGACTACCTCGTGAGCGCGTCGCGGCAGTACGGCATGGACCCGAACACGTTCATCCAGACCGTCGACCAGCAGGGCCAGATCCCCGCGATGGTGGCCGAGGTCGCCCGCTCGAAGGCGCTCGCCGTCGCCCTGCGCCAGGTCGCCGTCACCGACAGCAAGGGCGAGGCCGTCGACCTGTCCGAGTTCATCGGCTCGGACGAGGAGGACGCCGCCGAGGAGGCCGCCGACGCCGCCGAGCAGCAGTCGGCCCCCGTCAAGGGCTCCGACGCGGCGACCGCGATCCCGGCGGTCTGACGCACCACCCGCACGTGACGAGGGCCCCGCACCGCGACCGGTGCGGGGCCCTCGTCGTCCGTGCTGCGCCGACAGCGAAAACCGCCGGTGGCGCGCCATGGACGGGTGCGCCCGGGCGTTAGTGTCACTGCAGCGCGCGGCGGGGGGACACCCCCGGTGGAGCGCGGCAGGACCAGCAGCGGACGTCAGACGAAGGAGCCTTCGTGAACGAGCAGATGCCGGCGATCGCCCGGGCGGACTCCCCGGGCTTCGGCCTCAACGACCACATCTACAACCGACTGCTGCGCGAGCGGATCATCTGGCTGGGCTCCGAGGTCCGCGACGAGAACTCGAACGCCATCTGCGCGCAGATGATGCTGCTCGCGGCCGAGGACCCCGACAAGGACATCTGGCTGTACATCAACTCGCCGGGCGGCTCGATCACCGCGGGCATGGCGATCTACGACACGATGCAGTACATCCAGCCGGACGTCGCGACGATCGCGATGGGCATGGCGGCCTCCATGGGCCAGTTCCTGCTGTCGTCGGGCGCGAAGGGCAAGCGGTACGCCCTGCCGCACGCTCGCGTGATGATGCACCAGCCCTCGGGCGGCATCGGCGGCACGGCCACCGACGTGCGGATCAACGCGCAGCTCATCCTCCACATGAAGACCGTGCTGGCGGAGCTGACCGCGGAGCAGACCGGCAAGAGCGTCGACCAGATCAACGCCGACGCGGACCGCGACCGCTGGTTCACGGCGCCCGAGGCGCTCGAGTACGGCTTCGTGGACCACGTCGTGGAGCGCGCCGGGTCGGTCACCGGCGGCGGTGGCACCGCCTGAGCGGCGGCCGCCCCACGTACCGACCCCTCTGAACCCAAGGAGTAACCCGTGAGCATGGAGTCCCAGTTCATGGCCCGGGCGGCCGGCCTCGCCGGTCCCGGTGGCCTCGCCCCGTCGTCGCCGAACGGTCGGTACGTGCTGCCGCAGTTCGAGGAGCGCACCGCCTACGGCTTCAAGCGTCAGGACCCGTACACCAAGCTGTTCGAGGACCGCATCATCTTCCTCGGCGTGCAGGTCGACGACGCGTCGGCGGACGATGTCATGGCCCAGCTGCTCGTGCTCGAGAGCACGGACCCGGACCGCGACATCACGCTGTACATCAATTCGCCCGGCGGCTCGTTCACGGCCCTGACGGCGATCTACGACACGATGCAGTACATCAAGCCGCAGCTCGTCACCGTGTGCCTCGGCCAGGCGGCGTCCGCGGCGGCCGTGCTGCTCGCGGCGGGCTCGCCCGGCAAGCGCCTCGCGCTGCCGAACGCGCGCGTGCTCATCCACCAGCCCGCGATGGAGGGCGGCGGCTACGCCCAGGCGTCGGACATCGAGATCCACGCGAACGAGCTCATCCGGATGCGCGAGTGGCTCGAGGAGACGCTGTCGCACCACACCGGTCGCGACCTCGAGCTCGTCCGTAAGGACATCGAGCGCGACAAGATCCTGACGGCCCAGCAGGCCGCCGAGTACGGGATCGTCGACCAGGTGCTGGCCAGCCGCAAGGGTGTCGTGCCCACGGTGGTGCAGCCCACCTGACGCGGTGCCGCCGCCGGGTCCGCACGGACCCGGCGGCAGCCCTCGTCCGGGCGCGGAGGGTCGCGAATCGCGACACGCCGGGGTCCGGACGGGGGACACGCCGTCGCCACGCGGGTCGGTTCGGCTGACACGGCGGCTGGCGTGGTGTGCAATGGGGGAGACCCACCTCTGAAGGGGGTGGCCGGACGACGCACCGCCCGCCGGGCGGAGGGCGACACAGGAAGGGGACGCGCGTGGCTCGTATCGGGGACGGGGCCGATCTCCTCAAGTGCTCGTTCTGCGGCAAGTCCCAGAAGCAGGTCAAGAAGCTGATCGCGGGCCCCGGCGTCTACATCTGCGACGAGTGCATCGAGCTGTGCAACGAGATCATCGAGGAGGAGCTCGCCGAGGCCACCGAGGTCGGGATGGTCGAGCTGCCGAAGCCGAAGGAGATCTTCGAGTTCCTCGAGCAGTACATCATCGGCCAGGAGTCGGCGAAGCGGGCCCTCGCGGTGTCCGTGTACAACCACTACAAGCGGGTGCAGGCCGGCGAGGCGGGTCGCGCGTCGACCGAGGACCACGTCGAGATCGCGAAGTCGAACATCCTGCTGGTCGGCCCCACGGGCACCGGCAAGACGTACCTCGCGCAGACCCTGGCCCGCATGCTGAACGTCCCCTTCGCGATCGCGGACGCGACGGCCCTCACCGAGGCGGGCTACGTCGGCGAGGACGTCGAGAACATCCTGCTCAAGCTCATCCAGGCCGCCGACTACGACGTCAAGAAGGCCGAGACGGGCATCATCTACATCGACGAGATCGACAAGATCGCCCGCAAGAGCGAGAACCCGTCGATCACGCGTGACGTCTCCGGCGAGGGCGTGCAGCAGGCGCTGCTGAAGATCATCGAGGGCACCACCGCCTCGGTCCCGCCGCAGGGCGGTCGCAAGCACCCGCACCAGGAGTTCATCCAGATCGACACGACGAACGTGCTGTTCATCGTGGCGGGTGCGTTCTCCGGGCTCGACGACATCATCGCGGCCCGTGCCCGCAAGCGCGTCGTCGGCTTCGGCGCCCCGCTGCTGGAGGCGCACGACGAAGGTGACCTGTTCTCCGAGGTGCGTCCCGAGGACCTGCAGAAGTACGGCCTGATCCCCGAGTTCATCGGTCGTCTCCCGGTGGTCGCGGCGGTCGCCCGGCTCGACCAGGACGCGCTCGTGCGGATCCTCACGGAACCGCGCAACGCGCTCGTCAAGCAGTACCAGCGCATGTTCCAGATCGACGGCGTCGAGCTCGAGTTCGACGACGAGGCCGTCGCCGCGATCGCGGACCAGGCGCTGCTGCGGGGGACCGGTGCGCGCGGTCTGCGGGCGATCATGGAGGAAGTCCTCCAGCAGGTCATGTTCGAGGTGCCGAGCCGCGACGACGTCGCCCGGGTCGTCATCACGCGCGACGTCGTGCTCGACAACGTCAACCCGACGCTCGTGCCGCGCGACAACCCGCAGGACAAGCGGACCCCGCGCGAGAAGAGCGCCTGACCGCCGGTCCCCGGACGGTCGGCCGACGCCCGCGACGGTGCGCCTAGGATCACGCACGTGACCGACCTGCCGGCCCCGATCCCCGCCGAGCTCGCGCGCCTGCGCGGCAGCATCGACAACATCGACGCGGCCCTCGTCTACCTGCTCGCGGAGCGGTTCAAGGCGACCCAGCAGGTCGGTGTGCTCAAGGCGTCGCGCGGGCTGCCCGCCTCCGACCCGGGGCGTGAGGCGCAGCAGGTCGCCCGGCTCCGGGACCTGGCGCACCAGGCCGACCTCGACCCCGTGTTCGCCGAGAAGTTCCTCGCGTTCATCGTCGAGGAGGTCATCCGGCACCACGAGGAGATCGCCCAGGACCACGCGGCTCGGGGCTGACCGGCGAGCTGACCGGCGGGCTGACCCGCGTCTGGTCGGCACGGCTGGCGCCCGCTCGTCCGGTGGGCGAGTGTAGGGAGGTCAGCTCCGGCAGGACGCACGAGGGCGGAGCGTGCCTAGCGGTCGCCGGGGACTCCTCGACCCGGAGGGTGCTGCCCATGGATCTTCGTTGGCTCAAGCCGCTGCTCGGACGCCCGGCGCCGTTCACCACCGTGTACCTCGACGCGACGCGCGCCGAGTCGGCCGGTGAGACCGAGACGGCGGACCGGTGGCGTGCGTTGCGGCGGACGCTCGAGCGCGACGGCGCGCCGAGCGGGGTGCTGGACGAGATCGGCGAGCTGGTCGCGACGCCCACCGGCGTGCGCGGACCGCACGGCCGGGTCGTCGTCGCGGACGCGAACGGCGTCGTCGTGGACCGGGTGCTCGCGGAGCCGCCCGCGCAGTCGAGCGCGGTGCACGGACCCGCGCCCGCGCTGCTGCCGGCCGCCCGCGCGGCGGACGAGACGGTCGACCTGCTCGTCGTGCGGGTGGACCGCAACGGTGCGGACCTGGTGCGCACGAGCCACGGCTCCGGGCCGTCCCCGGCGGCGGACGTCGAGCACGTCGAGGGCGGGCACGACGACGTGCACAAGACCCGTGAGGGCGGCCTGGACCGGCGCAGCCAGACGCGCGCGGAGGACTCGTGGCAGCGCAACGCGGAGGTCGTCGCGGCGGCGCTGGACCGCAAGGTCGCGGAGCAGGCGCCCGACGTTCTCGTGCTGACGGGCGACGTGCGGGCGGTCGCGCTCGTCAAGGAGGCCGTGGGGCGGCCGGTCAGCGAGCTGGTCGTCGAGGTGCCCGGCGGGGCGCGCGGCGAGGGCGTGCACCAGGAGGCGTTCGACGCGAAGGTCGCCGAGGTGGTGGCGGAGTTCCGTCGGCGCCGGCGGCAGGCCGTGCTGGACCGGTTCCGTCAGCAGCTCGGGCGCGGCGAGGGTGCGGTGACCGCGCTGGACGACGTCATCGAGGTGCTGCGGCGCGGGCAGGTCGACGAGCTGGTGCTGCACACGTCGGCCCTGACGGCGCTCGGCGAGCGCGAGCTGTGGGTGGGTCCCGAGCCGCTGCAGGTCGCCGTCGACGAGGACGACCTCGCGGCGCTGGGAGTCGGGGGCGACGGGCGTCGCATGGCGGCGGGCGTCGCGCTCCTGCGGGCGGCGCTCGGGCAGGACGCCGGGGTCACGTTCGCGGAGGACGGCACCGTCGAGCTCGTCGACGGGGTGGGCGCGGTGCTGCGGTGGTCGGACGGCTCGACGCCGAGCGAGGCCGTGCCGAGCCAGTCCGCGGACCAGCGGAGGCTGCGGACGGTGGTCTGAGGCTCAGCACTCGGCAGGAGGGTCCGGCGCCGGCGACGGCGCCGGACGCGCATCCGGGCGGGACGGCACGGTGCCGTCGCGTTCAGCCGGTGGTGTGCTCCGAGCGGGTGTCGGTGTAGAGCGCGTCGATCTCCGCGGCGAAGTCCTTGAGCACCAGCGCACGCTTCACCTTGAGGGACGGCGTGAGGTAGCCGTTCGTCTCGGTGAGGTCCTCCGGCAGCACCCGGATCTTGCGGATCGACTCGGCCCGCGAGACGGCCTCGTTGGCCCGGTCCACTGCGCGGTCGAGCGCGGCGAGGACCCGTTCGTCGGTGCCCGCCGCGGCCACGTCCATCGACGGCAGGCCGTGGTTCGCGAGCCAGCCGGGGAGCATCTCGGCGTCGAGCGTGACGAGCGCCCCGATGAACGGGCGCTGGTCGCCCACGACGACGACCTGGCTCACCAGCGGGTGCCCGCGCAGCCGGTCCTCGAGCACCGCGGGGGCGACGTTCTTGCCGCCCGCGGTCACGATGATCTCCTTGGTCCGGCCCGTGATGCGCAGGTAGCTGTCGTCGTCGAGCGTGCCGAGGTCGCCCGTCCTGAACCAGCCGTCGACCAGCGCCGCCTTCGTGGCCTCCTCGTCGTGCCGGTACCCGCGGAACACGTGCGGGCCCTGCACCCAGATCTGACCGTCGTCGTCGACCCGCAGCGCGGTGCCGGGGAACGCGGGACCGACCGAGCCGACCTTCGTCAGACCCGGCCGGTTGACCGCCGTCGGGGCGGTCGTCTCGGTGAGCCCGTAGCCCTCGAGGACGTGCACGCCGATGCCGCGGTAGAAGTGGCCGAGCCGCTCGCCGAGCGGGGCGCCACCGGAGATCGCGAACTCGGCGCGACCGCCGAGCGCGGCACGCAGCCGCCGGTGGACGAGTGCACCCGCGACGCCGTGGCGGGCGCGCAGCGCGGGGCCCGGTCCACGGTCCGTGTCGAGCGCGTGCGAGTAGTCGACCGCCGCCTTGGCCGCCCAGCGGAACAGCCGCAGCTTCGCGCCGCCGCCGGCCTTCTGCTCGGCCGAGTTGTAGACCTTCTCGAACACGCGCGGCACGGCGAGGATGAACGTCGGTTGGAACGCGGCGAGGTCGGGCAGCAGGTTCCTCGTGTCGGGCGTGTGGCCGAGCACCGCGCCCGAGGGGACGCACAGCACCTGGATGAAGCGCGCGAACACGTGCGCGAGCGGCATGAACAGCAGCGTGCGCGAGTGCGGCTGCGCGCACACCTCGCCGAGGCCCTCGATGCCGTTGAGCGTGAGCGCGACGAAGTTGCCGTGCGTGAGCTCGACTCCCTTGGGCCGCCCCGTGGTGCCCGACGTGTAGATGACGGTCGCGAGGTCGTCCATGCCGGCGAGCGCGGAGCGGCGGTCGATCTCGTCGTCCGGGACGTGGGCTCCGTCCGTCGCGAGCGTGTCGAGGCCGCCGCCGTCGATGATCTCGACGTGCGCGAGGCCCGGGAGGTCGTCGCGGACCTGCGTGACGACCGCGGCGTGGGCGGCCGTCTCGACGACCGCGAGCCGCACCCCCGCGTCGGCGCAGATCCAGCGCACCTGCTCGGCCGACGACGTCTCGTACACCGGCACACCCACCGCGCCCGCCGCCCACACCGCGAAGTCGACGAGCGTCCACTCGTAGCGGGTGCGCGACATGATCGCGACGCGGTCACCCGGCTCGATGCCGCGCGCGACGAAGCCCTTGGCCAGGGCCCGGACCTCCGCGACGAACTCCGCGACCGTCACCGCGGTCCACGGCTGGCCCGGCCCGGCGGAGCGCTCGATGAGCACCGACGCCGGGTCGCGCGCGAGACGCTCGGCGAGCAGGCCGGGGATGCTGGACCGCGGGTCCGGGTCCACCGAGCTCTCCGAGCGGAACTCGCGCATCGTCAGACCGCCGCGGCGGGGACGAGCTCGGCGTCGTGCGCGACGACCTGCTCGCCGTCGTCGTCCGCGATCGTCAGCGTGCCCACCACGCGCCCGGCGGCCCGGACGTCGTCGAGTGCGGCGTCCACGCCGGCGCGCAGCGCCGTCGGGACGGCCAGGCGGACCGCGCTGATCTCGGTGCGCATCGAGACCTTGGCCTCCGACTTCACCTTGCGCAGCGCCGCGAGCGCGGCACCGGCGGCGGCGACGACCGACGGGTCGGCGTCGCCCGCGGCGGCCCGCAGGGGAGCGGCGTCGGGCCACGGCGCACGGTGCACCGAGCCCTCGCGCCACCACGACCAGACCTCCTCCGTGGCGAACGGGAGCACCGGCGCGAACAGCCGAAGCAGCACGTCGAGCGCGATGCCGAGAGCGGCCCGGGCGGACGCCGTGTCCGCGCTCACCTCGACCGCGCCGGCGCCGTACGCGCGGTCCTTGACGAGCTCGAGGTAGTCGTCGCAGAACGTCCAGAAGAACGTCTCCGACAGCTCGAGCGCACGTGTGTGGTCGTACTGCTCGAGCGCCGCGGTGGCCTTCTCGACGACGTCGACCAGGCCGGCGAGCATCGCGCGGTCCAGCGGGTTCGTCACGAGCGCCGGGTCGAGCAGCACCGGCTCGTCCGGCGAGCCGAACGAGAGCGCGAACTTCGACGCGTTGAGCACCTTGATCGCGAGCCGGCGGCCGATCTTCATCTGGCCGATCTCGAACGCCGCGTCGGTGCCGAGCCGCGCCGAGGCCGCCCAGTAGCGGACGGCGTCCGAGCCGTGCTCCTCGAGCAGGCCCATCGGTGTGACGACGTTGCCCTTGGACTTCGACATCTTCTTGCGGTCGGGGTCGAGGATCCAGCCGCTGATGGCCGCCTGGGTCCACGGGAGCGAGCCGTGCTCGAGGTGCGACCGCACGACCGTCGAGAAAAGCCAGGTGCGGATGATGTCCTGCCCCTGGGGGCGCAGGTCCATCGGGAACACACGCGCGAACAGGTCAGGGTCGCTGCGCCAGCCGCCGACGATCTGCGGGGTCAGCGAGCTGGTCGCCCACGTGTCCATGATGTCGGGGTCGCCCACGAAGCCGCCCGGCACGCCGCGCTGGTCGGCCGTGTAGCCGGCCGGGACGTCGGACGACGGGTCGATCGGCAGCTGGTCCTCGGACGGCAGGAGCGGCGAGTCGTGGTCGACCTCGCCGTGCTCGTCGAGCGGGTACCAGACCGGGAACGGCACGCCGAAGAAGCGCTGCCGCGACACGAGCCAGTCGCCGTTGAGACCGCGGACCCAGTTCTCGTACCGCACGCGCATGAAGTCGGGCGCGAACCCGAGCTCGGCGCCACGGGCGAGCAGCGCGTCACGCAGCTCCTCGTCGCGACCGCCGTTGCGGATGTACCACTGGCGGCTCGTGACGATCTCGAGAGGCTTGTCGCCCTTCTCGTAGAAGTTCGCCTTGCGCTGCGTCGGCACCGGTTCGCCGTCGAGGTCGCCCGACTCGCGCAGGCCGGCGACGACCGCCTCGCGTGCGGAGAAGGTCGTCTTGCCGGCGAGCTCGCCGAACATGGCACGCCCGGCCTCGGACGCGATCCAGTCCGGGGTGTCCCGGACGATCCTGCCGTCGCGGCCCACCACCGAGCGGGTCGGCAGCTGCAGCTCGCGCCACCACTGCACGTCGGTCAGGTCGCCGAACGTGCAGCACATCGCGATGCCCGCACCCTTGTCCGGCTCGGCGGCCGGGTGCGCGAGGACGGGCAGCTCGACGCCGAACAGCGGCGACGTGACCGTGGTGCCGAACAGGTGCTGGTAGCGCTCGTCGTCGGGGTGCGCGATGAGCGCGACGCACGCAGGGAGCAGCTCGGGACGCGTCGTCTCGATGTAGACCGGGCCCTCACCGGCGGCCGTGCCGGTCCGGTGGAACGCGACGCGGTGGAACGCGCCCGGGTAGTCGCGCGCCTCGAGCTCGGCCTGCGCGACGGCCGTCTGGAACGTCACGTCCCACAGCCCGGGGGCCTCGGCCTGGTACGCCTCGCCGCGTGCGAGGTTGCGCAGGAACGCCTGCTGCGCGACGGCCCGCGACTCGGCGGAGACCGTCTGGTACGTCATGGACCAGTCGACCGAGAGGCCGAGCCGGCGCCACAGGGCCTCGAACTGGCGCTCGTCCTCGACGGTCAGCACCTCGCACAGCTCGACGAAGTTGCGGCGGCTCACGGGGACCTGGTCGCCGGGCTTGACCGTCTTGCCGTCGGTGCCGTTGTGCGGCGGCACGAAGCCCTCGACGTACGGCAGCGACGGGTCGCAGCGCACGCCGTAGTAGTTCTGCACGCGACGCTCGGTGGGCAGGCCGTTGTCGTCCCAGCCCATCGGGTAGAACACCTCACGCCCGCGCATGCGCTGGAAGCGCGCGACGACGTCGGTGTGCGTGTACGAGAACACGTGCCCGACGTGCAGCGACCCGGAGACCGTGGGCGGCGGGGTGTCGATCGAGTACACCTCGTCGCGCGTCTTCGACCGGTCGAACGCGTACAGGCCCTGTGCCGACCACGCGGCGTCCCAGCGCTCCTCGACACCGTCCAGCGAGACGCGGTCCGGTACCTCGCGCGCGCCGGTGGTGCTCGGCGTGGACAGGGCAGGATCCGGGCGCAGGTCGCTCATGGGCACACATCTTCCCAGATCGTGAGGCAGTCCCGGGTGCACCGTCCGACGGGCCGGTCCAGGGCCCGGCGACCCGCCGACCGACGGGGCCCTGGCGACCCGCTCGGCGCCCGGACGTTCACCAGGTCGCCACCCCCGCTGCGGGCCTCGGCCGACTAGCGTTCCAGCATGGCCCGCACGTACGTGGAGCTCGTCGAGGAGGACGGCGTCGTCGGTCCCGACGACGAGCGCCGCCCCGGGCTCGTCGACGTCGTGCGGCGGCACCCGCGACGTGCCGCCGTGACCGCGGCAGCGGTCGTCGTCGTCGCGGCGACCGCGGTCCTGGCGCAGGTCGTCGTCGACGCGCGCGAGCAGGCGTGGCTCGCACGGCTCGCCGACGTGCCCGGCGTGCTGCGACCGGTCGACCTGCCGCTGCGCACGCTCTACGTGGCCGAGGGGGACGCGGCGTCGGCCGTGCAGGGCGGCGTCCGGGCGGGCGACCTGCTCGTCGGCGGCACGTACCGGCCCGTGCAGTCCGCGCCGCACGTCGTCGCCGTCGACAGGCGCACGGGCGAGGTCGCCTGGGACGTCCCGGTCGACCTGCCACCGGCGGCCGACCCCGAGCCGGTCGTGCAGGGCGGCGGCCCGGACCCGTCGGCCAACGCGTGGTGCTCCGAGGTCGGCGGCGCTCCGCCGCGTGTCGCGTGCGTCGTCAGCCGCACGTACGGCTGGCAGATGTCCGAGGAGGGGTACGGGCACGAGCTCGCGACGCGCGGACTCGTGGTGCTCGACGCGACCGACGGCACCGTGCTCTCGCGGCGGGACGAGCCGCTCGGCGCGGGGATCGTCGCCGGTCGCGACGGGTACTGGGTCACGACGGTCGACGACGACCGCGCCGGCGTCGAGGTCGTCGCGCGCGCGTTCGACGGCTCGGAGCGCTGGTCGACGCACGTCGACACGTCGGCGATCCCGGAGCAGCAGACGCCGTACGTCCTGCACGACGAGGAGCGGACCGTGCTCGACGTCGGCACGCAGGCGTGGGTGCTCGGTCCCGACGGGTCCGCGGTCGCCGAGCTGGCGCGTGGCGGCCTGAACGGCGGGATGACGCTGGTGCCCGGCGGCGTGCTCGTCGAGAGCTACACGTCGGAGGGCATGCCGGACGGCGCCGTGATCTGGCGCGACGACGGCACCACGGTCGACCTGGGCGACGACCGGCAGCTCTACCTCACGGTCGACGACGGCAGCCGGCCGGACGCGTTCTTCCTCACGGCCGGCGACACAGGACCGCTCGTCCGGCGCGACTGGTCGGGCAAGGAGCTGTGGCGGGCCGACGTCACCGTCGGGTCGACCGCGGTGCTGCTGGACGGCACGCTCGTCGCCGTGGGCGGCGACCGCCTCGCCGCCGTCGACGCGGACACGGGGGCGGTCCGGTGGCGCACGGACATGCCCCGGCCGGCGGACCAGGTCTTCACCGACGGTCGCGTGCTGCTGGTCCTGAGCGGCCGGGTGGTCCGCGCGTACGGCGTGGACGACGGGACGCTGCAGTGGTCGGCCGCGCTGGTCGAGGACGGCCGCTCGACGGTGCTGGAACGCACCGCGACCGACGCCCCCACCACCGACCCCGGTGCGGTCGGCACGGGCGGGTACGACGAGGGGTGGTGGTTCGTGACCACCGACGGCCACCTCGCGTTCAGCTCCGCGACGGAGCCGAGCGGCATCGTCGTGCTCGGCTGACCGGCCGCCCGAGGAACACGGCCGGCACGCTGCGGGTTAGGGTCGCGGAGGGCCCGCCGCAGGCGACGGCCCCGCAGGGACGACGAAGGGGTGCGACGCGGTGAGCGGTGTGAGTGCGAGCGGGCTGACGGTCGGGTACGCGGCGATGCTCGAGCAGTTCCACCCCACCGAGGCGGTCGCGCTGTCGGTGCACGCCGAGCAGCACGGCTTCTCGGGCGTGATGGCGGCCGACCACTACCAGCCGTGGGTGCCGGCGCAGGGGCAGGCGTCGTTCGTGTGGAACGTGCTGACTGCGCTCGGCGAGCGGACCGTCGGTGACATCGGGCCGGGCGTCACCGCCCCCACGTTCCGCTGGCACCCCGCGATGGTGGCGCAGGCCTCGGCGACGCTCGCGGCGATGTACCCCGGGCGGCACTGGCTGGGCCTGGGTTCCGGCGAGGCGCTCAACGAGCACGTGGTCGCCGGGTACTGGCCGGAGGCGCCCGAGCGCATCAACCGGATGTTCGAGGCGATCGAGCTCATCAAGAAGCTCTTCTCGTCGTCGCTCGCCGGCAAGGACGTCAAGCACGCGGGCCAGTTCTACAAGCTCGAGTCGACCCGGCTGTGGACCATGCCGGAGGTCGCGCCCGAGATCCTCGTGGCGACCGCAGGCCCGGTGACGGCCAAGCGCGCCGGACGGCACGCGGACGGTCTCATCACCGTCGGAGCGCCGCTCGAGAAGATCTCCGGGCTGTTCGGGAAGTTCGACGAGGGCGTGCGCGAGTCCGGCCGGTCGCCCGAGGACCTGCCGAAGGTGCTGCAGCTGCACATGTCGTGGGCCGCCACCGACGAGGAGGCCCTCGCGAACGCGATGCACGAGTGGCCCAACGGCGGCATGAAGTTCCCCAAGGCCGACATCCGGTCCCCGTTCGACTTCGAGCAGATGGCCAAGCTCGTGCGCCCCGAGGACTTCGAGGGCCGCATGGTCATCTCGTCCGACCCCGACGTGCACCGCGCCGAGATCCAGAAGTACGTCGACCTCGGGTTCGACCGGATCTACCTGCACAACGTCGGGCGCAACCAGCGCGAGTGGATCGAGACGTTCGGCGAGCAGGTGCTGCCGAAGCTGGTGCGATGACCGCCGTCGAGCTCCGCGTCTGGGCGCCCAGCGGGCTGCCCGAGGTGGTGCCGGGCGACGACCTCGCCGGGCTGCTGGTGGCGCTGCTGCGCGACGACGCCGGCGCCGACCCCGAGCACGCGCTGCGCGACGGCGACGTGCTGGTCCTCACCAGCAAGGTGGTCTCGAAGGCGGAGGGCCGCGTGGTCGCCGCCGACGACCGCGAGCAGGCGATCACCGACGAGACCGTCCGCGTCGTCGCGACGCGCGAGCACTCGACGGGCGTCACGCGCATCGTCGAGAACCGGCTCGGGCTCGTCATGGCCGCGGCGGGCGTCGACGCGAGCAACACGCCCGAGGGGACCGTGCTGCTGCTGCCGCTCGACCCCGACGGCACCGCCCGGGTGCTTCGCGCGGCCCTGCAGGACGCCTTCGGCGTCCGGCTCGGGCTCGTGCTCACCGACACCGCGGGCCGGCCGTGGCGGCAGGGCGTCACCGACCTCGCGATCGGTGCGGCGGGGGTCGAGGTGCTCGACGACCTGCGCGGCCAGGTCGACTCGTTCGGGCGGCCCCTCGTGATGACGGTCGCGGCCGTCGCGGACGAGATCGCGTCGGCCGCGGAGCTCGTCAAGGGCAAGGCCGCCGGGCGGCCCCTCGCGGTGGTGCGCGGCCTGGCGCACCTCGTCACGGCCGACGACGGGCCCGGCGCGCGGGTGCTGCCGCGGACCGGGGACGACGACATGTTCCACCAGGGCAGCGCCGAGGCGTACGCGCAGGGCTGGAAGGACGCGCTCGAACGGCCCGACGGAGCGCCACGGAGATGAGCGCGGCGCCGGAGCACGCGCGCGGTGGCCGCAGGTCGGCGGCCGGGTGGGTGGTCATGGGCATCGTCGTCCTGTTGGCGGCGTCCGGGGTCGCGGTGTGGTTCGCGCTGCGGCCGGTGGACGGCGGGCCAGCGCCCGTGGTCCCGGGTGCGCCGACCCCGACGCCGACGCCTTCCGCCTCGGGCGACGACCCCTGGGCGGGCTGGTCGCTCGAGCAGCAGGTCGGCCAGGTGTTCATGGTCGGCGTCGACGTCGCCGACCCGCAGCAGGTCAGCACCGACGCGATCGAGCAGGACCACGTCGGCAACCTGTTCCTGCAGAACCGGACGCACGACGGCGTCGCACCGACCCGCACGCTCGTCGACTCGTTCTCGGCGCTCGTCTCGGACGACACGACGCACGGCACGCCGCTCCTCGTCGCGACCGACCAGGAGGGCGGGCAGGTGCAGGTGCTCCATGGTCCTGGCTTCTCGACCATCCCCGCGGCCGTCGACCAGGCGACGCTCGACCCAGCCGGGCTGCGCACGCAGGCGACGACGTGGGGCGGCGAGCTGGCGGCCGCCGGTGTCGACCTCAACCTGGCGCCCGTGATGGACCTCGTCCCGGACCAGGCGACCGCCGGGTCGAACCCGCCCGTCGGCGCCCTGGGACGGAACTACGGCAACACGTCCGAGTCGGTGACGAGCCACGCGAACGCGTTCGCGGACGGGATGCGGGCCGCGGGCGTCGGCGTCGCGATCAAGCACTTCCCGGGGCTCGGCCGGGTCGCGCAGGACACCGACTCGTCCGCGGGCGTGACGGACACCGTGACGACGCGCGACGACCCGTCGGTCGACGTGTTCCGGTCCGGGATCCAGGCGGGCGCGGAGTGCGTCATGGTGTCGACCGCGATCTACAGCCGGATCGACCCGGGGACGCCCGCCGCGTTCTCGACCACGGTCGTCGACGGGATGCTGCGCGGCGACCTCGGCTTCGACGGGCTGGTGATCACCGACGACCTGTCCGGCGCCGAGCAGGTCGCCGGGTGGTCGCCCGGCGACCGGGCGGTGCTCGCGCTCGACGCCGGCGTCGACCTCGTGCTCGTCTCGAAGGACCCGACGGTCGCGCACGCGATGGTTGCCGCGGTGCTCACCCGTGCGCGCTCCGACGCCGGGTTCCGCGCGAAGGTCGAGGCCGCCGCCCAGCACGTGCTCGAGACGAAGGGGCAGTGGCCGCCCCGCTCCTGACGGGCCCGCTCAGGCCGGCGGGGGCGTCGCGGCGACGCCCGCCGACTGCGGCGTGGCACCCGGCTCGCCGGCCGGGATGGGCTCCACGATCACCGCGGTGCCGTATGCGCAGACCTCGGAGAACTGCTGCAGCGAGTCGGTGTCGAACCGCATCGCGACGACCGCGTTCGCGCCGCGCTGCTGCGCCTCCGCGACCATGCGCCGCATGACCTCGTGACGGCTCTCGTACATGATCTTCGTGAACTCGGGGAGCTCACCGCCGCCGATCGCGCGCAGTCCGGCCGTGAACGACTGGCCGATGTTGGTCGCGCGCACCGTCAGACCCATCACCTCGCCCAGCACGGCCTGGATCCGGTAGCCGGGGACCTCGTTCGTCGTCACCACGATCACGCGGCCGATGCTCCCACACCGCCCGTCGGCGCGGTTGCCGGGTCACCCGGGCGGGTGCTCAGGCGCGTGCGGCCTTCGCGGCCGCCTTGGCCGCCTGCTTGGTCGCGCGGACCTCTGCGAGCGACTGCGGGTCCGTGACGTCGGCGATCGACCGGCGCGCGTCCACGTCGCCGTAGGCGCCGGCGGCCTCGCGCCACCCGTCGGGCGTGACGCCGGCCTGCTTGCCGAGCAGCGCCAGGAAGATCCGCGCCTTCTGGTCGCCGAACCCGGGCAGCGCCTTGAGGCGCTTGAGCACCGTCGCGCCGTCCGGGTCGCCGTCGGTCCACAGCCGCGTGACGTCGCCGCCGTAGGTGCCGACGACCTCGGCCGCGACCGCCTGGATGCGGCCCGCCATCGACCCGGGGTAGCGGTGCACCGCCGGCGGGGTGGAGCAGAGCGCCACGAACTCGTCGGGGGCGGCCGCCGCGATGCGTGCCGGGTCGAGGCCGCCCATCCGGTCGGCGATCTTCGCGGGCCCGGCGAACGCGCTCTCCATCGTGACCTGCTGGTCGAGCAGCATGCCGATCAGGAGCGCGAAGGGGTCCTCCGACAGGAGGCGGTCGGCGGCGGGGTCACCCGTGAGCCACAGCGTCATGCGGGTCATCCTCGCGGACCGCGGGTCCGGCGGTCCACGCGGATGGTCCAGGCGGGCCGGGTAGGGTCGCGCCATGCCGACGAGCCGCTGGGTGGTCGTCGTCCCCGTGAAGACGGCAGCGGCGGGCAAGACACGGCTCGCGGGCGTGCTGCCCGAGAGCCACCGGCAGGCGCTCGTGCGGGCCATGGCGCTCGACACCGTCGCGGCCGCGGTGGCGACGCCCGGCGTGGTGCGCGTGCTCGTGGTGACCGCCGACGAGCCGGTCCGACGCGGTCTCCCCGAGGGTGCGGAGGCGGTCGACGAGCCGCTGGCCGCCGCGGTCCGACAGGGGGCGGTCGAGCCCGGCCTCGACGCCGCGGTGCTCGCCGGTGCTGCGCGGGCGGCGGAGATCGAGCCTGTGGCGGGTGTCGCGGTGCTGCTCGGCGACCTGCCGGCGCTGCGGCCGCGCGACCTCGCGGCGGCGCTCGACCGGGCGGCCGGGCACGGCCGCGCGCTCGTCGCGGACGCTCAGGGCACGGGGACGACGCTCCTGACGGCGACGCCCGGCGTCGAGGTCAGGCCGCGGTTCGGTGCCGGGTCGGCGGCGGCGCACGAGGCGGCCGGGCACGTGCGGCTCGACGTGCCGCAGTCGTCGAGCCTGCGGCGCGACGTGGACGTCCCGGTCGACCTCCTGCACGCCGCGCACGACTCCGGTCCACGCACGCGGGCGGTGCTGGGGACGACCGACGCCTGACGCCGTCAGGGGAGCCGGTCGACGAGCGCGAGCGCCGCTGCGGCGATGGCGGCGGTGGCCGGGACGTCCGTCATGAGCGTCGGCGCGGCGCGCACGGTCCAGCCCTCGACCGCCAAGGCCTCGGCGGCAGCGGCGTCCGCGTCGTCGACGAGCCACGCGTCGAGCACCCCGCCGTCGGCACGACGGCCGTAGTGCCGGGCGACGGCGGCGGCGTCGGTGGCGACCCCGATCGCGGTCAGGCACGCGTCGGCCATGCCGCGCACCGGCGCCCCGCCGACCACGGGGCTGACGCCGACCACGGGTGCGGACGTCGACACCAGGGCGTCCCGGATGCCGGGGACCGCGAGGATCGTGCCCACCGAGACGACGGGGTTGGACGGCGGCAGCAGCACCACGTCGGCGTCGCGCAGCGCCTCGACGACACCTGGACCGGCCGTCGCGGACGCCAGTCCGACCTGCTCGAACCCGGCAGCGGGCAGCGCGGCCCGGTGCCGGACCCACCACTCCTCGAAGTGGATCAGGCTCCCGTCGGCGAGGCGCACGTGCGTCTCGACCTCCTGGTCCGACATCGGCAGCAGCCTCACCCCGGGCGCCCACCGTGCGCACAACCGCGCCGTGACCTGCGACAAAGGCAGGCCGGACCGCAGCAGCTCGGTGCGCGCGAGGTGTGTCGCGAGGTCGAGGTCGCCGAGCGTGAACCACTCCCAGCCGAGCCCGTAGGCGGCGAGGTCGTCGGACACGCGACGCGACTCGTCGCGCCGGCCCCAGCCCTGGTCCTCGTGCACGGCGCCGCCGAGCGTGTACATGAGCGTGTCGAGGTCGGGGCACACGCGGACGCCGTGCAGCCACATGTCGTCGCCGGTGTTGGCGATGACGGTGACGTCGGCCGAGGGCCCGAGCAGGGCGAGCAGCCCGCGCGTGAACCGGGCGCCGCCGACGCCTCCGGACAGGACCGTGACCTTCATGCGGACTCGCCTCTCGCGGGTTCGTGGAACGCGATCACGGGACGACCCGTGCGCGGGTGCTCGAGCACGTCGGCCTCGACCCCGTAGACCTCCCGCAGGAGCGCAGGCCGCAGCACGTCGCGCGGGTGGCCGGCCGCGGCGAGCCGCCCGTGCGACAGCACGAGCACGTGCTCGCAGAACGCGGCCGCGAGGTTGAGGTCGTGCAGCGCGGCGACCGTGGTGGTGCCGAGGTCGCGGACGAACGCGAGCAGGCTCAGCTGGGCGCTCACGTCGAGGTGGTTCGTGGGCTCGTCGAGCAGCAGCAGGTCGGGCTCCTGCGCGAGCGCGCGTGCGACGTGCACGCGCTGACGCTCGCCGCCGGACAGCGTCGACCAGGCGCGGTCGGCCAGGTCGGTCGCCTGCGCGGACGCCAGGGCGCGGTCGACGGCGCCGTCGTCCTCGTCGCGGCCCCACAGCGTGCGGTACGGGATGCGTCCGAGCGCCACGACCTCGCGGACGGTGAGCGGGGCGGTGCTCGACGACTCCTGCTCGAGCAGCGCGATGCGCCGGGCGCGGGCGCGGCGGGGCAGCTCGTGCACGGCGGTGCCGTCGTCGACGAGCACGGCTCCCTGCTCGGGGCTGAGCACCCCGGCGACGAGTCGGAGCAGGGTCGTCTTGCCCGCACCGTTCGGGCCGAGCAGGCCGGTGAGGTGCCCGGCGGGCGGGGTCGCGTCGATCCCGTCCACGACCCAGCGGCCGCCCAGCCGGGTCGCCACGCGGTCCAGGGTCAGCTCCACGCGGCCGCCCGACCCCGGCGCAGCAGCACCGCGAACACGGGCACGCCGATGAGCGCGGTGATGATCCCGACGGGCAGCTCGCGGGGGTCGAACAGCGTCCGTGCGAGCGTGTCGGCCCAGACGAGGAACGTCGCGCCGGTCAGCGCCGCGACGGGCAGCAGCCGCCGGTGCGCGGGGCCGGTGAGCACCGAGACGGCGTGCGGGAGCACGAGCCCGACGAACCCGATCGCACCGCTGACGGCGACCAGCGCCCCGGTGAGCAGCGCGACCGCCGTCATGAGCCCCCACCGGGTCCGGTCGACGTCGACGCCGAGGGCAGCCGCGGCCGTGTCCCCGAACGTGAACGCGTCGAGCCGCCGCGCGCTCGCGAGCACCACGGCGCCGACGACGAGCAGCGCCGTACCGGCGATCGCCACGGTCTGCCAGGACGCACCGGCGAGCGAGCCCATGAGCCACGACAGGATCTCGCGGTAGGAGTCGCCGGTCGCCGTCCAGAAGATGACGAACGACGTGCCCGCCGCGCACAGCTGCGACACGGCGAGTCCCGCGAGCACCGTCCGTCCGGGTGTGAGCGAGCCTCCGGTGCGGGCCAGCGCGAGCGTCGCGACCAGGGCCGCGAGCGCCCCCACGAACGCCGCGACGGGCAGCAGCAGGCTCACGCCGACGATGAGCACCGCGACCGCCCCGAGGGAGGCACCCGACGACAGGCCGAGCAGGTACGGGTCGGCGAGCGGGTTGCGCGTGAGCGACTGCATGACCGCCCCGGCGAGCGCGAGGCCCGCGCCGACGGCGGCCGCGGTGAGCACGCGTGGCAGGCGCAGGTCCCAGACGATCGCGTCGTGCAGCACGGGCACGGGTGACACGTCGAGGCCGAGGTGGTGGGCGATGCTGCGGGCCACCTCGGTGACGGCGAGGTCGGCGGGGCCGATCGTCACCGCGACCAGCACGGTCGCCACCAGCACCGCGGCCCCGACGACGACGATCACCGCGAGCGGGGCGCGCCGGCCAGGGGGCACCGGTGCCGCGCTCTCGGACCGTGCGGCGCCCCGCGTCGCGGGGAGGGAGGTCGTCACCCGCCGAGCGCCGCGAGCTGCTCGTCGAGCGACACCACGGCCTCCGCGTTGCGGACCCCGGCCTCGGACGCGGCGAACGGCACCGTGAGGTACCGGTGCTCGCGCACCGCCGTGAGCTGCGACGTCGCCGGGTTCGCCTCGAGCATCTCGATCTTCTTGTCGGCGGTGTTCCACGTCGCGTCGACCAGCACGATGACGTCGGGATCGGCCGCGACGACCTGCTCCCACCCGGTCGACGTCCACGTGTCGTGCACGTCGGCGAACACGTTGGTCAGCCCGGCGGCGTCCATGATCATCTGCGGTGCGCCGATCCCGGCGCCGACGTACGGCTGGTCGCCGCCCGAGCTGTACCAGAGGGCCGTCGTCGGCTCGGCGGGCTGCTGCGCGGACGCGAGCAGGTCGCGCTGCTCGGCGACGAGCGTGTCGGCGCGGTCGACCACACCGAAGATGGACGCGACCTCGTGGATCTCGTCGAACACGTCGTCGAACGTGAGCGGGTCGGGCATGTACTCCTTGGCCTTGCACGCGGCGGGGGAGACGTACGACGCGATGCCACGCTCGGCGAGGGTCGCCCGGTCGCCTGCGCCGTCCGCGGAGAAGTTCGACTCCCAGCCGCCGTAGACGAAGTCCGGCCCGAGGGCGAGCACCGCCTCCTGGCCGGGCACCTTGTCGGACACGACGGGCACCGCGGCGTAGGCGTCGGCGTAGTCGGCAGGCACGGGGCCGTCGGCGAACGCCGTGCCGACCATCCGGTCCTGCAGCCCGAGCGCCAGCAGCATCTCGGTGGCCGTGGACTTGATCGTGACGACCCGCTCGGGCGGTGCGTCGACGGTCACCGACGTGCCGCAGTTGTCGAGCGTGACGGGGGCGAACGTCGCGGACGGAGGTGCGCTGACCGCGGCGGCCTCCGTGGGGGCCTCGTCGGACGTGCAGCCGGCGAGACCCAGGACGGCGACGGCGGCCACGAGCGGCACGACGGGACGGGCGCGGAAGGGCATGCGGGAGCTCCGGGTTGTCGTCGGCGCCCGGTCGGACCGGGCGCGCGGGCGGGACGGCGCGGCGTCGCGCGCGAACGGGGACGGGTGCACGTCGCACCCCGGAGGACCGCCCACGTCAGGGCGGTGCGACCACGGCCACGTCAAGCCGGGTTCCGTCGCACAGCGTAGGTCGCCCGAGCCCGGATCGGAACCGCCGACCAGCCGTGTCAGACCTCGGCGTGGCCCTCGAGGTAGAACACGACGGCGCCGTCGAGATGCACACGGTCGCCGACGAGCGTGCAGGTCAGCGTGCCGCCGCGCGGCGACGCCTGGTACGCCGAGAACGTCGAGCGGCCGGTCCGCTGCGCCCAGTACGGCGTGAGCGTGCAGTGCGCCCCGCCCGTCACCGGGTCCTCGGGGATGCCCTTCGCCGGCGCGAAGTACCGGCTGACGAAGTCGTAGCCCGCGTCGCCCGGCGCCGTGACGACGAGCCCCGACTGGCCGGGCGTGAGGGCGCGGACCGCACCCTGATCCGGCGTCAGGGCCCGGACGACCGCGGCGTCGTCGAGCACGGCCAGCAGGTTGGCCTGGTTCTGCCAGACCTCGACCGGTTCCGCGCCGAGCGCCTCGGCGAAGCCGACCGGGTCCTCGACCCGGTCGCTGCGGTGGGCGGGGAGGTCCATCCGGTAGCCGGTGTCCGTGCGGTCCACGGTCAGCGGGCCGCTCGCCGTGCGGAAGACCACGCTGCGCCGTCCCGGTTCGAGCCGCTCCATGACGACGGCGGCGCTCGCGAGCGTCGCGTGGCCGCAGAGCGGGACCTCGACGGTCGGCGTGAACCACCGCAGGCGGTAGTCGTCGCCGTCGGGCACGAGGAACGCCGTCTCGGACAGGTTGTTCTCCGCGGCGACCGCCCGCATGACGTCGTCGGCGGGGAACGCGTCCATCGGCATCACGGCCGCGGGGTTGCCGGCGAAACGGGTCGTCGTGAAGGCGTCGAGCTGGAACAGGGGAGTGCGCACGGCGTCCACCGTAGGCGCGACGGGGCCCGCTGCGCCGGTCAGGGTGCCGCGGCGACCGCGAGTGCCCGCGCGACGCCCTCGACGTCGTCGGCGAGGACGCCGACCGTGACCCGCACGTGGTGGGGCGCGCCCGCGGGGGCGGGACCGGCGAGGAACGGACCTCCCGGAGCGACCCGGATCCCCGCTGCCGCCAGGCGGACGAGCGCGGTCCGCTCGTCGTGGACCGGCAGCCACAGGTTGATGCCGTCGCCCGGCTCCATGGCGACCCCGTGCCCGGCGAGCGCGAGGACCAGCGCGCGGCGCCGGGCGAAGTACACGCGGCGCGCGTGCGCGACGGTCGCGGTGGCCTCGGCGTCCGTGAGCAGGTCGACGAGCGTGTGCTGGAGCAGGCGGCTCGTCCAGCCGGGCCCGAGCATCCGGCGTTCGACCATCGGGTCGAGCACGACGGCGGGGCCGCCGACCGCGGCGATGCGCAGGTCGGGACCGTGCGACTTGGAGTACGAGCGGACGTGCACGACGGCGTCGGGCAGCCAGGTGCCCAGGCTGACGTCGCGCGTGGAGGCGATCTCGCCGGAGTGGTCGTCCTCCACCACGACGATGCGCCGGGCGGGCCGGACGCGGGCCCCGGACCCGTCGACGAGCGGCGTGCTGTGCCGGCGGACGACCGCAGCGAGGTCGCGCGCCCGGGTGGCGGTGAGGCTCGCACCGGTCGGGTTCTGGGCCCGGGGCTGCAGCACGACCACGTCGGCCCCCGCCGCGAGGGCCGCGTCGAGCCCCACCGGCACCATGCCGTGGCGGTCGACCGGCACAGGGAGCCGGTCGAGGCTCAGGTGGTCGAGCAGGTCGAGCAGCGGAGGGAAGCCGGGATCCTCGACCGCGACGCGGTCGCCAAACCCGGCGACCTGCTCGAGGGCGCGGCTCATCGCGTCGAGAGCTCCGTCGACGACCGTGAGGCGCCCGGGTGCGAACGGCCAGGAGTCGCGGAGCAGCACCTCGAGCTCGGGGACCAACGGGTCGGACACGTAGGTCCCCGTGCGGGCAGCCGGGGAGCGCGCGGCGACGCGGGCCAGCGCGGGGCCGAGCGCAGGCAGCAGCTCGGGGTCCGGTGTGCCGAGGGAGAGGTCCCACCGCGTCGCCGGTGCACCACCGGCCAGGTCGCGGTAGCGGGGCGGGAGCCAGCCGCCGGCCGGGGGCAGGACGAACGTGCCGGCGCGGCCGCGCGAGACGACGACCCCGACGGTCGCGAGCGCCTGGTAGGCGCCGCTGACCGTGGCCGGGCTGACCGCGAGGGCCGCGGCGACGTCCCGCACCGTGGGCAGCCGGTCGCCCGGTCGCAGCTCGCCCGCCCGGACCAGCCGGGCGACGGTCGCGGCGATGCCACGCGGCGTGCGCTCCTCGACGTGGGCGGCCAGGTCCATGCCGCCATCGTGCCTGCTCGCCCGGTCCGTCCGGCTCGTTCCGGACGACGGTCCAGATGTTTACAGAGGCGGCCTCGATGTTCCTGATCCGCAAAGGGAAGGTAACGGCGCAGAAATGTTCAGCGCCGACAGTCACATTCCAGGCGACGCGGCCCCCAGGGGCTCGTCGAGAGCGGTCCCCGGGGCGTCGCGCCGACACCGAGAGGACCGGAGGACCCATGAGCGTCGTGCGCGTCGCGTTCACCCAGGCCACGTGGACCGGGGACAAGGAGTCGATGATCGCGCTCCACGAGGCGTGGACCCGCGAGGCCGCCTCGCAGGGTGCGCAGGTGATCTGCTTCCAGGAGCTGTTCTACGGCCCGTACTTCGGGATCACCCAGGACACCGCGTACTACGACTACGCCGAGTCGGTGCCCGGTCCGACCACGGCGCGGTTCGCCGCGCTGGCGGCCGAGCTGGGGATCGTGGTCGTCCTGCCCGTGTACGAGGAGGAGCAGCCCGGCGTCCTGTACAACACGGCCGCGGTGATCGACGCGGACGGCACCTACCTCGGCAAGTACCGCAAGCACCACATCCCGCACCTGCCCAAGTTCTGGGAGAAGTTCTACTTCCGGCCCGGCAACCTCGGGTACCCGGTGTTCGAGACCGCCGCCGGTCGCATCGGCTTGAACATCTGCTACGACCGGCACTTCCCCGAGGGGTGGCGCGTGCTGGCCCTCAACGGCGCGCAGATCGTCTTCAACCCGAACGCCACCGCGCCGGGGATCTCGAACAAGCTCTGGGAGATCGAGCAGCCCGCCGCCGCCGTCGCGAACGGCTACTTCGTCGTCGCGAACAACCGCGTGGGGCTCGAGGACAACGAGTACGGCGACGAGGCGGTGGCGTTCTACGGCTCCTCGTACGCCGTCGGACCCGACGGGAACTACGTGGGAGAGATCGGCTCGTCGAGCGAGAACCAGCTCCTCGTCCGCGACCTCGACCTCGACCAGGTCCGGGTGGTCCGCGAGCGCTGGCAGTTCTTCCGCGACCGCCGGCCCGACGCCTACGGCCCGATCGTCGCCCCCTGATCCCGCGAGGCCCCGGAAGGACGCCACGATGAAGACGCTCATCACCGGTGGAACGGTCGTCAGCGCCACCGGCCGCGGCGCGGCCGACGTGCTCGTGGACGGCGAGACGATCGCCGCCGTGCTGCAGCCTGGCTCGACGCTGCTCGGGTTCGACCTCGCGGCGAACGTCGACCGGGTCGTGGACGCGACCGGCAAGTACGTGATCCCGGGCGGGATCGACGCGCACACCCACATGGAGCTGCCGTTCGGAGGCACCAGCGCCTCCGACACGTTCGAGACCGGCACCCGCGCAGCGGCGTGGGGCGGGACCACGTCGATCATCGACTTCGCGGTCCAGCGCACGGGCGAACGCGTCATGGACGGGCTCGCCGCCTGGCACGAGAAGGCGGCAGGCCGGTGCGCGGTCGACTACGGCTTCCACCAGATCATCGGCGGCGTCGACGACGACGCGCTCAAGGCCATGGAGGGCCTCGTCCGCGAGGGGGTGAGCAGCTACAAGCTGTTCATGGCCTACCCGGGGGTCTTCTACTCCGACGACGCGCAGATCTTGCGGGCCATGCAGAAGGCCGCCGACCTCGGGCTCCTCACGATGATGCACGCCGAGAACGGGCCCGCGATCGACGTGCTCGCGGCGCAGCTCGTCGAGGCCGGCAAGACCGACCCCTACTACCACGGGGTCGCGCGCGCCTGGCAGCTCGAGGAGGAGGCGACCCACCGGGCGATCATGCTCGCCGACGTCGCCCGTGCGCCGCTGTACGTCGTGCACGTCAGCGCCAAGCAGGCCGTCGCCCAGCTCGCCGCAGCGCGAGACAACGGCAAGAACGTGTTCGGCGAGACGTGCCCCCAGTACCTCTACCTGAGCCTGGAGGAGCAGCTCGGCGCCGTGGGGTTCGAGGGAGCGAAGTGGGTGTGCTCGACCCCGCTGCGCTCGCGGGCCGAGGGGCACCAGCGGCACATGTGGCAGGCGCTGCGGACCAACGACATCCAGATGGTGTCGACGGACCACTGCCCGTTCTGCATGAAGGGCCAGAAGGAGCTGGGCATCGGCGACTTCCGGGCGATCCCGAACGGGATCGGGTCGGTGGAGCACCGCATGGACCTGATGTACCAGGGCGTGGTGACCGGCCAGATCACGCTGGAACGGTGGGTCGAGCTCACGTCGACGACCCCGGCGCGGATGTTCGGCCTGTACGGCCGCAAGGGGGTCATCGCGCCCGGTGCCGACGCGGACGTCGTCGTCTACGACCCGGCCGGTCACACGTCGATCGGCCTGGACGCGACGCACCACATGAACATGGACCACTCGGCGTGGGAGGGCTTCGAGGTCGACGGGCACGTCGACGTCGTGATGTCCCGCGGTGACGTGCTCGTCGACGCCGACGGCTACCACGGTCGGCCCGGTCACGGCCGCTACCTCGAACGGGGGCTCAGCCAGTACCTCGCCTGACCCGCCGCCCGCACCCCTGGGAGCCCGCATGGACTTCGGAGTCGTCCTCCAGACCAACCCCCCCGCGTCCCGCACCGTCGACCTCGCCCGGCAGGCCGAGACGCACGGCTTCGACCACGTGTGGACGTTCGACTCGCACCTGCTGTGGCAGGAGCCGTTCGTGATCTACTCGGCGATCCTCGCGGCGACCCGCAAGGTCGTGGTCGGCCCCATGGTCACCAACCCGGCGACCCGCGACTGGACCGTCATCGCCTCGCTCTTCGCGACGCTCAACGAGATGTACGGGAACCGGACCGTCTGCGGCATCGGCCGCGGCGACTCCGCGGTCCGCACCCTCAACGGGCGACCGTCGGACCTCGCGACGCTGCGCGAGTCGGTGCACGTGATCCGCGAGCTCGCCAACGACCGCGCGGTCGACCTCAACGGGCGCTCGGTCCGGTTCCCCTGGAGCAGGGGTTCGACCCTGGAGGTGTGGGTCGCCGCCTACGGCCCGCGGGCGCTCGCGCTGACCGGCGAGGTCGCGGACGGCTTCATCCTGCAGCTCGCCGACCCCGACGTCGCGGCCTGGACGATCAAGGTGGTCCGGGATGCCGCCGAGCGGGCGGGCCGCGACCCCGACGCCGTGAAGTTCTGCGTCGCGGCCCCGATGTACGTGGGTGACGGCGACTCGCCGGCGGCGCGGGCGCACATGCGTGAGCAGTGCCGCTGGTTCGGCGGCATGGTCGGCAACCACGTCGCCGACATCGTCGCCCGCTACGGCGCCGACTCCGCCGTGCCGAAGGCACTCACCGACTACGTCGCCGGCCGGCGGGGGTACGACTACAACCAGCACGGCCGCGCCGGGAACTCGCACGCCGAGTACGTGCCCGACGAGATCGTCGAGCGGTTCTGCCTGCTGGGCAGCCCGCGCGAGCACGTCGAGAAGCTGCGCGCGCTCGAGGAGCTCGGGGTGACGCAGTTCGCCGGGTACCTCCAGCACGACAACAAGGAGGAGACCCTCCGGCTGTACGGCGAGCGCGTCATCCCGGCGATGGCCGAGACGGTGGTGGCCACGACGACGGTGCCCGCAGCGACCGCGGTCCCCGCATGACCAGGCTGCGCCCCGTCGCGGCCGCCCTGGCCGCCGTCCTGCTGGCCGCCGTGCTGTGGGAGGTCGTCAAGGTCGCCGCCCCCGACGCCGGCGTGCACGTGGGCGGCGCCAGCATCTTGCCGCGCACCGACGCGGTGGCGATGCCGCACGTGTGGGACGTGGTGCAGCGGACGCTGCAGCCCGAGACGTCGGCGGCCGGTGCGCCGTCCGTCCTGTCGTCGATGCTCCACGCCTGCTGGTTCACGCTGGGCGTCGCGGCCGTCGGGTGGGCCCTGGGTGTCGTCGCGGGGTTCGCGCTCGCCGTGCTCATGCAGCGGTGGCGGGTCGCGGAGGAGTCGCTCGAGCCGTGGCTGGTGCTGAGCCAGACGGTGCCGCTCGTGGCGCTCGCACCGCTCGTCGTCGGCTGGGGCGGCCGGATCCACCTCGGCGGGCTCGAGTGGCAGAAGTGGATGTCCGTCGCGCTCATCGCGTCGTACCTGGCGTTCTTCCCGGTCGCCGTCGGGGCGCTGCGAGGGCTGCAGTCGCCGGCCGCGGCGCAGGTCGACCTGTTCAGGGCGCAGGCCGCCGGGTGGGGCCGCACGCTCGTCCGGCTGCGGATCCCCGCGAGCGTCCCGCACCTGCTGCCCGCGCTGCGGCTCGGCGCCGCGACCGCCGTGGTCGGCGCCATCGTCGCGGAGGTGTCCACCGGGACGAAGGGCGGGATCGGCCGCCTCATCATCTCGTACGCGCAGTCCGCGAGCGGCGACCCGGCCAAGCCGTGGGCCGCCATCGCCGCCGCGGCCCTCCTCGGGCTCGTCGCCGCCGGTCTCGTCGGGCTCATCGGGCTCGGCCTGCGCAGGTTCCGCCACACGGAGGTCTCATGAGCACGCCCGCCACCGCGGTCGACGCCCGCGGCGTCGGCAAGGTCTTCGAGTCCCGCAGCGGCACCGTCACGGCCCTGCAGGACGTGCATCTCACGGTCGCCGCGGGGGAGTTCGTCTCGCTCATCGGGCCCTCGGGATGCGGCAAGTCGACGCTGCTGCGTCTCGTCGCGGACCTCGAGGAGCCCACGAGCGGCGAGCTCGTCGTGTTCGGCAAGCCTCCGCGAGCGGCACGCGAGGCGGGCGACTACGGGATCACCTTCCAGCAGGCGGGCCTCCTGCCGTGGCGGACGGTGTCGGCGAACGTCCAGCTCCCGCTCGAGCTGCACGGCGTCGGACGCAGGGCCCGGGCGATGCGTGCGGCCGAGCTGCTCGCGCTCGTCGGGCTGGCGGAGTTCGCGGACGCCTTCCCGCACCAGCTCTCGGGCGGCATGCAGCAGCGGGTCGCGATCGCCCGGGCGCTCGCGGAACAGCCGAGCCTGCTGCTGATGGACGAGCCGTTCGGGGCGCTCGACGAGATGACCCGGGAGCACCTGCAGACCGAGCTCCTGCGGATCAGCGCGTCGAGCGGCGCTGCCGTCCTGTTCGTCACGCACTCGATCCCCGAGGCGGTGTACCTCTCGGACCGGGTCGTGGTGATGTCCGCCCGGCCGGGACGGATCAGCGGGATCGTGGACGTCGACCTCGCCGCCGCTGCCGACCGCACGGAGGGGCTGCGCGAGGACGCGGCATTCTTCGCCGCCGTCACGGCGGTGCGCGAGGTGCTGCACGGCGCCCCGGCGCCGGCGGTGCGTGGGGTCGACGTCCGATGACGGCCGCGCTCGCCCGCCGCTGGCTCGCGCCGGCGCTCGTCGGCGTCGTCGGGCTCGCGCTGTGGCAGACGCTCGTGGTCGCCGCGGACGTCAAGCCGTACCTCCTGCCCAGCCCCACCGCGATCGCCGAGCAGCTGGGTCAGGTCCGTCCGCTCGTGTGGAGCGCGACGCTCGCCACCGGTGCGAACGCCCTCGTGGGCATGCTGGCCGGCTCGGTGACCGCGATCCTCGCCGCGCTCCTGGCGGCCCGCAGCCGGTCGGTCGACCTGCTGCTGTCGCCGACCGCCGCCGCGGTCTCGGTCATGCCGATCGTCGCGCTCGCGCCCGCGCTCAACACGATGTTCGGCACCACGTCGAACACCCCGCGTCGGCTCGTGGTCGCGGTCGTCGTGTTCGCACCGGTGTTCGTCACGACGCTGCGCGGCCTGCGGCAGGTGCAGCCGGTGCACCGCGACCTGCTGAGGGCGTACGCGGCGACCCCCCGGCAGGCGGCGCGCACGGTGACCGTGCCGGGGGCGGTGCCGCACGTGTTCAGCGGCCTGCGCGTCGCGTCCGCCACGGCGGTCGTCGCGGCCGTCGTCGCCGAGTACTTCGGCGGCCTGCAGAACGGTCTCGGCTCCCGGATCACGGCCGCCGCCGCCAACAGCGCCTACGCCCGGGCCTGGGCGTTCGTGCTCGGCGCGATCCTGCTCGGCCTCACGTTCTACGTCGTCACGCTCGCCCTGGAGCGCGTCGTGACGCGACGGCACGGGGGATGAGCCCCCACCCGCACGTCCCGCCTGCCGATGGCGCCAGGCCGGCCGACCCGCGTCCCGCCCCGACGGACGCACCTGCACGGCCCGGCAGCACTCGACGAAGGGATCACCGATGAGACTCACCAGTCGCTCCGCGTGGGGCACGGCCACGATCGGCGCCGTCACCGCGCTCCTGCTCTCCGCCTGCGCGGGCTCCGGCGACGCGGCGGACGCGCCGTCCGCCTCCGGTTCCTCCGACGCCACGCCCACGAAGGTCAAGCTCCAGCTGCAGTGGTTCACGCAGGCGCAGTTCGCGGGCTACTACGCGGCCCTCGACCAGGGCTACTACGAGGACGAGGGCCTCGACGTCGAGATCGTCGAGGGCGGCGTGGACATCGTGCCGCAGTCGGTCCTGGCCGACGGCTCGGTCGACTTCGCGATCGCATGGGTCCCCAAGGCCCTCGCGTCGCGGGAGCAGGGTGCCGGCATCACCGACGTCGCGCAGATCTTCCAGCGCTCGGGGACGCTCCAGGTGTCGTTCAAGGACAAGGGCATCTCCTCCGCCGCAGACCTCGCAGGCAAGAAGGTGGGCAACTGGGGCTTCGGCAACGAGTTCGAGCTGTTCGCCGGCATGTCGAAGGCGGACCTCGACCCGGCGACCGACGTCACGCTCGTCCAGCAGCAGTTCGACATGAACGCGCTGCTGTCCGGCGAGATCGACGCCGCCCAGGCCATGACCTACAACGAGTACGCGCAGGTCCTCGAGGCGACGAACCCCGCGACGGGCGAGCTGTACACGCCGGACGACTTCTCCGTCGTCGACTGGAACGACGAGGGGACGGCGATGCTCCAGGACGCCGTCTGGGCCAACACGGAGCGCCTCGCCGACGACGCGGAGTACCAGGACACGACCGTGAAGTTCCTCAAGGCCAGCCTCAAGGGCTGGATCTACGCCAGGGACAACCCGGAGAAGGCCCGGGACATCGTGGTCGCCGCCGGTTCGCAGCTCGGGGCCAGCCACCAGCTGTGGCAGGTCAACGAGGTGAACAAGCTCATCTGGCCGTCGATGGACGGCATCGGGACCGTGGACGAGGCGCTGTGGAAGCAGACCGTCGACATCGCGCTGCACACGAAGAACGACCAGGGCGCGACCGTCATCACGTCCGAGCCCGACGACGACGCGTACACCAACGAGTACGTCGAGAAGGCCTTGGGCGAGCTGGAGGACGAGGGCGTCGACGTGCGGGGCGGCGACTACACGCCGCTCGACGTGACGCTGGAGGCGGGCGGCAAGTGACGCCCAGGCGGGGCGCGGCCGAGCCCGCGCCCCGCCTGCAGGCCCCGACCCGACCCCCGGAGGAGACGACATGACCGCGACAGCACCTGACGACGAGCTCGCCCTCGCGCTCGACCGTGCCCACGTGTTCCACTCCTGGTCCGCCCAGGCGCACCTGTCCCCGTTCGTGGTGGCGGGGGGCCTGGGGTCGTACGTCTGGGACCACGCGGGCCGGCGCTACCTCGACTTCTCCAGCCAGCTCGTCAACACCAACATCGGGCACCAGCACCCGCGGGTCGTCGCCGCGATCCAGGAGCAGGCGGCAGCGCTCACGACGGTCGCACCCTCGACCGCGCACCTCGTCCGTGGCCAGGCGGCGGAGCGGATCCTGCGGCGCGTCCCGGACAGCTTCTCGCACGTCTTCTTCACGAACGGCGGCGCCGACGCGAACGAGAACGCGATCCGGATGGCGCGCCTGCACACGGGCCGCGACAAGGTGGTCTCGCACTACCGCTCGTACCACGGCAACACGGGCGCGGCCGTGGTGGCGACGGGCGACTGGCGCCGGGTGCCCAACGAGTTCGCGCGCGGGCACGTGCACGTCTTCGGGCCGTACCTGTACCGCTCGGAGTTCTGGGCGACGACCCCGCAGGAGGAGTCGGCCCGCGCGCTGCACCACCTGGAGCGCGTGATCGTGTCCGAGGGGCCCGAGTCCGTCGCGGCGATCCTGCTGGAGACCGTCCCGGGCACCGCAGGCGTCCTCGTGCCGCCGCCGGGGTACCTCGCGGGCGTGCGGGAGATCGCCGACCGCTACGGGATCGTGCTGGTGCTCGACGAGGTCATGGCGGGGTTCGGGCGCACCGGCCACTGGTTCGCGTTCGACGCCTTCGACGTGGTGCCCGATCTCGTGACGTTCGCGAAGGGCGTCAACTCCGGGTACGTGCCCGCCGGTGGCGTCATCGTGAGCCGGGCGATCGCGTCGACCTTCGACGACCGGGTGTTCCCCGGCGGCCTGACGTACTCGGGTCACCCGCTCGCGATGGCGTCGATCGTCGCCGCGCAGGACGCGATGGCCGACGAGGGCATCGTCGACCACGCGGCGTCGATCGGCCGGGACGTGCTCGGGCCGGGGCTCGCCGCGCTCGCGGAGGCGAACGCCCTGGTCGGTGAGGTCCGCGGGTCGGGGGTCTTCTGGGCCGTCGAGCTCGTCCGCGACCGCACCACGCGCGAGCCGGTCGGCGCGGACGTGATGGCCCGGGTCAAGGCCGGTGCCGTGGCCCGGGGTCTGCTGCCGTTCGTGAGCGACAACCGCGTCCACGTGGTGCCGCCGTGCGTCGTCACGGCGGACGAGGCGGCGGCCGGCCTCGACCTGCTCGCTAGTGTGCTCGACGACGTCGCGCGCACCCTCTGACCGACGTCCCCGCCCACGAGGAGCACCCATGAGCACCCAGCAGTCCCGTCCCCGCCGTGCCGTCGTCACCGGCGCGTCGTCCGGCATCGGCGCGGCGACGGTCCGCCGTCTGCGCGCCGACGGGTGGGACGTGGTCGCGACCGCCCGCCGGGCGGACCGGCTGCACGCGCTCGCCGAGGAGACCGGCGCCGACGTCGTGGTCGCCGACGTCACGGTCGAGGCCGACGTCGCACGGCTCGCGTCGCACGTGGAGGACACGGGCGGGCTGGACGCGCTCGTGAACAACGCCGGTGGTGCGCTCGGTCTCGAGCCGGTGGAGGCGACGGACGTCGAGCAGTGGCGCCGCATGTACGACCTCAACGTGCTCGGCACGCTGCGCGTCACGCAGGCTCTGCTGCCGCAGCTGCGCTCTGGCGGGGGCGGTGACGTGGTGGTCGTCACGTCGACCGCTGCGTACGGCGCGTACGAGGGCGGCGCCGGCTACACGGGTGTCAAGCATGCCGAGCGGATGCTCGCGACGACGCTGCGCTGGGAGATCGTCGGCGAGCCGATCCGGGTCATCGAGATCGCCCCGGGCGCGGTGGCCACGGAGGAGTTCTCGCTCGTGCGGTTCGGGGGCGACGCCGAGCGGGCCGCCGCCGTGTACGCCGGGTACGAGCCGCTCGTCGCGGACGACATCGCGGACGCGATCATCTGGACCCTGACCCGGCCGCCGCACGTCAACGTCGACACGCTCGTGGTGCGACCGCGCGCGCAGGCGAGCAACACCAAGACGGCGCGCGCGGGGGCGTGAGGGTCGCATCGCGGACACCCGCGCGCTCGGGCGGAAATCATTACGTAGGGTAAAGGTGTGCCTTCAGCGTCGCCCGCACGCCCCGCTCCGTCATCCCCGCCCCTCACCCGCCGCGACGGCGAGTCGACCACCCGCGTCCTGCTCCGCCTCGTCGCCTGGGCGCGACCGGCCGTCCCACGCGTCGTGGTCGGCGGCCTCACCGCGCTCGCGGCGAGCCTGCTCGCCCTCGCGGTCCCGCAGGTGCTGCGCGCGATCGTCAACGGCCCGCTGCTGAGCGACGGGTCCCGGCAGGGCGTCGTGCTCGGCGCGCTCGTCGTCCTCGCGCTCGGTGTGCTCGAGGCGTTCTTCGTGTGGTGCCGCCGCGCCCTGATCGCGACGCCGGGCACGACCGTCGAGCGCGAGATGCGGACGTCGTTGTTCCGCCACCTGCTCGACCTGCCCGTCGAGTTCCACGACCGCTGGTCCGGCGGGCAGCTGCTGTCGCGCGCGATGGGGGACCTCGGCACGATCCGCCGCTGGACGGTGTTCGGCCTGGTCATGCTCGTGGTCAGCGCCGTCACGGTCGTCGTGGGGACCGTGCTCATGTTCCTCACCAGCTGGCAGCTCGGGCTCGTCTACCTGGTCGGCGCCGTGCCGATGGTGTGGCTCGGGTTCCGCTTCCGAGAGGACTACAAGGTCGTCGCCCGGCGCGCCCGCGAGCAGGCCGGCGACCTCGCGACGGCCGTCGAGGAGTCGGTGCACGGGATCCGCGTGCTCAAGGCGTTCGGCCGCGGCGAGGACGCGCTCGACGACTTCTCCCGGCAGGCGTCCGAGCTGCGGGAGACCGAGGTGCACAAGGCCCGGACGCTGTCGCGCGTGTCGTTCGCGCTCGGTGCCATCCCGGAGGCGATCCTCGCGGTCTCGCTCGCCGTCGGCGTGACGCTCGCGGCGCGCGGTGAGCTGAGCGTGGGCGCGCTCGTCGCGTTCTTCGCGACCGCCGCGTCCGTCAACAACCCGGTCGAGCGGCTCGGCCAGCTGCTCGCGATGACGTTCGACGCGAAGGCCGCGACCGACCGGTTCCTGCAGGTCGTGGACATGGCCCCGACCGTCCGCGACCCCGCGGTACCGGCCGCGCTCCCGGCGGCCGACCCTGCCGGGTCCCGCGTCGAGCTGTCCGGGGTGCGGTTCCGCCACCCCGCCCTCGTCGCCGGCCGGCCCGTGCCCGAGCAGGGGCGGGCAGACGACGTGCTCGCGGGTGTCGACCTGGTGCTCGAGCCGGCCGAGACGATGGCGCTCGTCGGGCTCACCGGCAGCGGCAAGACGACGCTCCTGCAGCTCGTGCCGCGGCTGTACGACGTCTCCGCGGGCACCGTCCGCATCGACGGGGTCGACGTGCGTGACCTGCGCCGTACCGACCTGCGGCGTGCGGTGGCCGTCGCGTTCGAGGACCCGATCCTGTTCTCCGCGTCCGTCCGCGAGAACGTGCTCATGGGCGTCGACGACGCGCCGGACCCCGAGGCCGTGGTCGCACAGGCCCTCGAGGTCGCGAGCGCCGGCTTCGTGCACGCGCTGCCCGACGGCCTCGACACCGTGATCGGCGAGGAAGGGCTCAGCCTGTCCGGCGGCCAGCGGCAGCGCGTCGCGCTGGCCCGCGCGATCGCCGTCCGCCCCCGCGTGCTGCTCCTGGACGACCCGCTGTCGGCCCTCGACGTCGCGACCGAGGCCGCCGTGACGAACCGGCTGCGCGAGGTGCTCACCGGGACGACGACGCTCGTCGTCGCCCACCGGCCGTCGACCGTCGCGCTCGCGGACCGCGTCGCGGTGCTGGAGGACGGGCGGATCACGGGCGTCGGGACGCACCAGGACCTGCTGGAGCGGCACCCGCACTACCGGTTCGTGCTCACCGCCATGGACGCGGCCGACGACGCCGAGGACGCGCGCGACGCGATCGAGGAGGTGGCCCGATGAGCGCCGTGACGGAGCAGCCCACCGTGCGTGCCGGCGTCCCGCGCGACGAGTCGCGGCGCATCCGGCGGCGGTCGCTCGCCCTGCTGAGGTCGCTCCTGCGGCCGGTGTCCCGCCCGACGTGGTGGACGGTGGCGCTCGTCGTCGGGTCGCAGCTCGCAGCCGTCGCCGGGCCCGCGTTCGTCGCGTACGGGATCGACCACGCGCTGCCCGCGCTCACGGACGGCGACGCGGCACCGATCGCCCTCGCCTCGGGCGCCTACCTGGTCACCGCGCTGCTCGGCGGCCTGCTCACGGCGGCCGCCGTCCGGTCCACGGCCCGGGTCAGCCAGACGATCCTGCTCGACCTGCGCCGCCGGGTGTTCCGCCACACGCAGCGCCTCAGCCTGGAGTTTCACGAGCGGTACACGTCGGGACGCATCATCAGCCGCCAGACGTCCGACCTCGACGCACTGCGCGAGCTGCTCGACGGCGGCGTGACGACCCTGGCCAGCAGCGCGCTCGCGATGGTGCTGACCGCGGTCTCGCTCGCGCTGCTCGACTGGCGCAGCGGTCTGCTGCTGCTCGTCGCGGTCGTGCCCGGGGTCGTCGTGACGCGCTGGTTCCAGGTCCGCTCGCAGCTGCAGTACCGCAAGCAGCGGACGGCGGCGGCCCGGCTCATCGTGCGGTTCGTCGAGACCATGACGGGCATCCGCGCGGTGCAGGCGTTCCGGCGCGAGACGCAGGTCGCCGCGACGTACGACGACCTGGCCGAGGACTACCGCGCCACCAACGCCGAGGCGATCCGGGTCAACGGCGTGTTCGACACGAGCCTCACGCTCATCGGGAACGTCACCGTCGCGGCGGTGCTGCTGGTCGGCGGGCTGCGCACCCTCGACGGCGCCCTCGACGTCGGGGTCCTCGTGGCGGCCGTGCTGTACGCGAAGCGGTTCTTCACGCCGCTGTCGCAGATCGGCATGTTCTACAACGCGTTCCAGTCGGCGACCGCGGCCCTCGAGAAGCTCGCGTCGCTGCTCGCCGAGGAGCCCAGCGTGCCGGACCCCGAGCGCCCCGTGCGGCTCGAGCAGCCGCGTGGCGACGTGCGGTTCGACGGCGTCGAGTTCGGCTACGGCTCGGGACCCACGGTGCTGCCCCGGTTCGACCTGCACCTGCCCGCGGGGCAGTCGGTCGCGCTGGTCGGGGAGACGGGCGCGGGCAAGTCGACCGTGGCGAAGCTGCTCGCCCGGTTCTACGACGTGCGCGAGGGTGCGGTGCTGCTCGACGGCGTCGACCTGCGCGACGTCGACCCGGTGGACCTGCGCCGGGCGGTCGTCATGGTGACGCAGGAGGCGTACCTGTTCTCCGGCTCCGTCGGCGCGAACATCGCGCTCGGGCGACCGGGTGCGAGTGCCGCGGAGATCGAGGCGGCCGCGCGGGCCGTCGGCGCCCACGACCTCATCGCGTCGATGCCCGACGGCTACGACACGGAGGTCGACAAGCGCGGCGTGCGCCTGTCCGCGGGGCAGCGGCAGCTCGTGTCGTTCGCGCGGGCGTTCCTCGCGGACCCGATGCTGCTCATCCTCGACGAGGCGACGAGCTCGCTCGACGTGCCGGGCGAGGCGCTCGTGCAGCAGGGCCTGCGCACGCTGCTCGCCGGCCGGACCGCGGTCGTCATCGCGCACCGGCTGTCGACCGTCATGGGGTCGGACCGGGTGCTCGTGGTGGACGGCGGCCGCATCGTCGAGGACGGGTCTCCCGCCGACCTCGTCGCGCGGGGCGGCAGGTTCGCCGACCTGTACGCGGAGTGGCAGCGGTCGCTGCGCCGGACCGTCTGACAGGCGCGCCGCCCGGCCTCGTCGGGTCGGGCGGCGCGGGTGCGTCGTGGCCGCCGCCGCGGCGGGTCAGAGGTGCCGAGCGGCGTACTCGTGCAGCGTGTCCCGGACGAACGTCGCGCCGTCCTCGCCGCCGTAGTGGGCCGAGAAGCGCTCGTCGGCGACGTACATGTCGGCGAGCCCCTCGATGTACGCCCGAACCGGCGTGGTCCCGTGCCCCGGGGTGCCGGGAATCGACGACAGCCACGCGACGTGCCGTCGCGCGAGGTCCTGCGCGTGCTCCGAACCCGGGTCGGTCCCGGACTCGGCGGCCCGCGCCCACTGCGTGGCGAGCTCCGCCGTGCGTGCCTTCCACGCGGCGCGCTCGTCGTCGCTCATGCCGCGCCACCAGGCGTCCGACGCGGCGTACGTGTCGGGCCCCCAGCGCTCCTCGACCTCCGCCTTGTACTGCGTGTGGTCGAACCCGTCGAACATGTCCTCGGCCATGAGCCGACCTCCTTCTTGTCGTGCGGTGAGGGTGCGCTCCACGGAGGCGACCTGGCGGGCCAGCCGCTGCTGCTCGCTGCGCAGCCAGTGGAGGTGGCGGCGCAGCGCCGCGGACTCGTCCTGCTCGCGGTCGAGCACGCGCCCGATCTCGGGCAGCCCGAGGCCGAGCCCGCGCAGCAGCAGGATGCGCTGCAGGCGCACGAGCGAGCGCTCGTCGTACCAGCGGTAGCCGTTGTCGCCGACGCGGCTCGGCTCGAGCAGCCCGATCGCGTCGTAGTGCCGCAGGGTGCGGCTCGTGGTGCCCGTGAGCCGGGCGACCTCCTGGATCGAGGCCTCCATGCGCGCCCCTCCTTTCCGTGTGACCTTCACGGTAGGAGTTGACGCAGCGTCAAGGTCAAGCGGCGAGCTGATCCAGCCGTGCGAGGACCTCGGCGACGAGGTCGCGGGGGTCGTCGACGATCCCGACGGCGCCCGCGGCGGCCAGCTCACCCGGCGCCGCGTAGCCCCACGACACCCCGAGGCAGTCGATGCCGTGCGTCCGTGCGCCGTGCACGTCGTGCTCGCGGTCGCCGACCATCAGCCCGCGCGCGGGCGCGCCGCCGCGACCGGCCAGCGCGTGTCCGACCACGTCGGCCTTGCTGGACCGTGACCCGTCGAGCGAGGCGCCTGCGAGACCGTCGAGCAGCGGCGTCAGGCCGGTGTGGTCGCACAGCGTCGAGGCGTACGCCTCGGGCTTGGACGTCGCGAGCACCAGGGTCAGCCCCGCGGCGCGCAGCTCGGCGAGCGCCTCCGGGATGCCGTCGAACACCGGCGTCTCGAGCATCGCCCCGCCGACGTACACCCGGCGGTACGCGACGATCGCGTCCTCGACCCGGTCCGCCGGCACGCCGTGCGCGAGGAAGAGGTCGGCGAGCGGTGGTCCGACGAGCGAGCGGAGCACGGACGGCTCCGGGACGGGCAGGCCGAGCTCGCTGTACGCGGCGGCGAGCGACGTCGTGATCGCCGGGGCCGAGTCGAGCAGCGTGCCGTCGAGGTCGAGCAGGACGAGGGGGCGCGTCATGGGGACGAGTGTCGCCTCTCCCGTCGCCGTGCGTGGCGGGCGTCCGTCCGGCAACGCGGCCGCAACCTCGTGGACGTACCCTGCCGGGCATGGCGACGACCGAGACTGGCCCGGGTCAGCAGCTCCCCGACGACCGTGAGGTGCTGACCTGGGACCTGTTCGGGGTCGCGGTCCGCGAGCTCGCGCAGGCCGTCGCGGACTCGGGGTTCGTGCCCGACGTCGTCGTCGCCGTCGCGCGCGGCGGGCTGCCGCCGGGCGGCGCGCTCGCGTACGCCCTCGGCACCAAGGCGGTCGGCACGCTCAACGTCGAGTTCTACACGGGCGTCGACGAGCGTCTGCCGGACCCGGTCGTGCTCCCTCCGCTCCTCGACACGGACGCCCTGGACGGGCTGCGGGCGCTCGTGGTGGACGACGTGGCCGACACCGGCGAGACGTTGGCGCTCGTGCAGGACCTCATGGCGGAGCACTGCGCCGAGGTGCGGACCGCGGTGCTCTACGCGAAGGCCCGGTCGGTGGTGGACCCCGCGTACGTATGGCGGCGGACCGACCGGTGGATCACGTTCCCGTGGTCCGCGCAGCCGCCGGTCACGGCCGCGCGTCGCGACGACGACCAGCACGCGCTGGCCTGAGCGCCGGGCGGCGACCGGTCGACGACGCGCACCCGTGCGTTACCCTGGCTCGCACAGGCGTCGACCCGGCCATCACCGGCGAGCCTCCGGAAGAACAGGCGGTCACGCCCCAGTAGAACCGGACGGGGCAGGCCCGTCACAGCCGCAGCAGAGTGGTCGACGACCCTGACGGGGGAGCCGGCAAGCGAGGTGGTACCGCGGTGGTCCCCTGACCGGGGGGCGATCGTCCTCGCAGCCGTGAGCGACATCGACCAGGAGACCCCCGGTGACTCCCGCCGCGAAGTACCCGCTGCACCGCCCCGACTCGCCCGTCCCGGCCTCGCCGGACCTGCCGAACCTCGAGCGCGACGTCCTGAAGTTCTGGGAGCAGGACGGCACGTTCCAGGCGTCGATCGACCAGCGTGACGCGGGCGAGCACGGCAGCAACGAGTACGTCTTCTACGACGGCCCGCCGTTCGCGAACGGCCTGCCGCACTACGGCCACCTGCTCACGGGGTACGCGAAGGACGTCGTGCCGCGCTACCAGACGATGCGCGGGCACCGGGTCGAGCGACGGTTCGGCTGGGACACGCACGGCCTGCCCGCGGAGCTCGAGGCGCAGCGCGTGCTGGGCATCACCGAGAAGTCGCAGATCGAGGATCTCGGCATCGCGAAGTTCAACGACGCGTGCCGCGCGTCGGTGCTCAAGTACACGGGCGAGTGGCGCGAGTACGTGACCCGCCAGGCACGCTGGGTGGACTTCGACCACGACTACAAGACGCTCGACACCACGTTCATGGAGTCGGCGATCTGGGCGTTCAAGCAGCTGTACGACAAGGGTCTGGCCTACGAGGGCCACCGGGTGCTGCCGTACTGCTGGGTCGACGAGACGCCGCTGTCCAACCACGAGCTGCGCATGGACGACGACGTGTACGCGTCCCGCCAGGACCCGGCGCTCACGGTCGGCCTGCGCCTCGAGACGGGCGAGCTCGCGCTCATCTGGACGACGACGCCGTGGACCCTGCCGAGCAACCTCGCCGTCGCGGTGGGGCCGGAGATCGAGTACGTCGTCGTCGAGCCCGCCGCCGACTCGCCGTTCGCGCAGGCCCACCCCGGTGAGCGCGTGCTGCTGGCCGCCCCGCGCCTCGCGGCGTACGCCCGCGAGCTGGGTGAGGCCACGGTCGTCGAGACGGTGCTCGGCGCCGACCTCGCCGGTCGCCGCTACACGCCGCCGTTCGACTACTTCGCGGGTCACGAGAACGCCCACCAGGTGCTGCTCGGCGACTTCGTCACGACCGAGGACGGCTCGGGCATCGTGCACATGGCGCCCGCCTTCGGCGAGGACGACATGGTCGCGTGCGAGGCCGCGGGGATCGCCCCGACGGTCCCGGTCGACTCGCGCGGCCGGTTCACGGTCGAGGTGCCGGACTACGAGGGCCAGCAGGTCTTCGAGGCGAACAAGCCGATCATCGCCGACCTCAAGAACGGCACGGGCCCGCTCGCGCGCACGGCCGACGGCCAGCGCGCGGTGCTCGTCCGGCACGAGACGTACGAGCACTCCTATCCGCACTGCTGGCGCTGCCGGAACCCGCTGATCTACAAGGCGGTGTCGTCCTGGTTCGTGCGCGTCACCGAGTTCCGCGACCGCATGGTCGAGCTCAACCAGGAGATCACCTGGACGCCCGAGCACATCAAGGACGGCCAGTTCGGCAAGTGGCTGTCGAACGCGCGCGACTGGTCGATCAGCCGCAACCGCTACTGGGGCACGCCGATCCCGGTGTGGGTGTCGGACGACCCGCGGTTCCCGCGCGTCGACGTGTACGGCTCGCTGGCCGAGCTCGAGGCGGACTTCAGGCGGCTCCCGACGAACGACAAGGGCGAGCCGGACCTGCACCGCCCGTTCATCGACGACCTCACGCGCCCGAACCCGGACGACCCGTCCGGCCAGGCGACGATGCGCCGCATCGCGGACGTGTTCGACGTGTGGTTCGACTCGGGCTCGATGCCGTTCGCGCAGGTGCACTACCCGTTCGAGAACGCGGACTGGTTCGAGCACCACTACCCGGGCGACTTCATCGTCGAGTACATCGGGCAGACGCGCGGCTGGTTCTACACGCTGCACGTGCTGGCCACGGCGATCTTCGACCGGCCGGCGTTCCGCAACGTGCTGTGCCACGGGATCGTGCTCGGCGACGACGGCCGCAAGGCCAGCAAGTCCCTGCGCAACTTCCCCGACCCCGCGCAGATGTGGGACGTGTACGGCTCGGACGCGGTGCGCTGGTCGCTCATGTCGTCGTCGATCCTGCGCGGCGGCAACCTCGTCGTCACCGAGGAGGGCATCCGCGACGGCGTGCGCCAGGTGCTGCTGCCGCTGTGGAGCACGTACTACTTCTTCACGCTGTACGCGGGTGCCGCGGGCGGGGGAGCGGGGTACGCGGCGAAGCCCGTCGACGCGGTGCGCGCCGAGAGCCTGCCGCCGATGGACCGGTATGTGCTGGCCCGCACGCGCGACCTCGTCACGACGGTCACGTCGCACCTCGACGCGTACGACATCGCGGCCGCGTGCGAGGCTGTCCGTGAGCACCTCGACGTGCTGACCAACTGGTACGTGCGCACGCAGCGGGACCGGTTCTGGGCGGAGGACGCGGACGCGTTCGACACGCTCTGGACGAGCCTCGAGGTGCTCAACCGCGTCATGGCGCCGCTCGCGCCGCTCCTCACGGAGGAGGTCTGGCGTGGCCTGACGGGTGGCCGAAGCGTGCACCTGGAGGACTGGCCCACGGCCGACGAGGCCGGTCTGGTGGCGGACGACGCGCTCGTCGCCGCGATGGACGAGGTCCGCTCGGTCGTGTCGACCGCGCTCGGCCTGCGCAAGGCCGCGGGCGTCCGCGTGCGGCAGCCGCTGCGCACGCTCACGGTCGCGGTCGAGGACCCGTCGGCCCTCGCGCCGTACGTGGGCCTGCTCGCGGGCGAGCTCAACGTCAAGGCCGTCGACCTCGTGCCTGCCGACGCGGGTGCCGCCGAGCGGTTCGGCATCACGCAGCGGCTCGCGGTGAACGCCCGTGCCGCCGGTCCGCGCCTCGGTCGTGGGGTGCAGGCCGTCATCCAGGGTGCGAAGGCCGGCGCGTGGCGCACGGATGCGCAGGGTGCAGTCGTCGTGACGGTGGCCGACGGCACCGACGTCGCGCTCGAGCCCGCCGAGTACGAGCTCACGACCGTCGTGGCGTCGGCGGAGGACGGCTCCGCGGCGGCCGCCGTCCTCGCGGGCGGCGGGTTCGTCGTCCTCGACCTCGGGCTCGACGACGACCTGCGCGCCGAGGGCTACGCGCGCGACGTCGTCCGGGCCGTGCAGGACGCGCGCAAGGCCGCGGGCCTGCAGGTCGGCGACCGCATCGTGCTGCAGCTCGACGTCCCCGCCGAGCACGTCCCGGCGGTCGAGGCGCACCGTGAGTTCATCGGCCGCGAGACGCTCGCGGTGTCCATCGAGGTGGCGCCGGCCGCGGCGCTGCAGGTGGCCGTCGCCGCCGTCGAGGCAGGCGGGTACGAGGCATGAGCAAGCGCGACAAGGGCGCCGATCACCTGCGCGCCCAGCAGGCACGTGAGGCGCGCGACGCCGCCGACGAGGTCTACCAGGCGATCCTGGCGCGCGCCCCCGAGCACGACATCGACCCGACGCTCGACCGCGTCCGGGCCGTGTGCGAGCTCATGGGCGATCCGCAGAAGGCGTACCGGACCATCCACCTGACCGGCACGAACGGCAAGACGTCGACGAGCCGCATGGTCGAGCGGCTGCTGCGCGAGCACGGCCTGCGCACCGGCCGGTTCACGAGCCCGCACCTCACACGCGTCACCGAGCGCATCGCGATCGACGGCGAGCCGATCAGCGACGAGCGGTTCGTCGAGGTGTGGCAGGACGTCGCACCGTACGTCCACCTGGTCGACACGCGGTCGGCGGAGCGCGGCGAGCCGCGGCTGTCGTTCTTCGAGGTGTTCACGGTGATGGCGTTCGCGGCCTTCGCCGACGCGCCCGTGGACGTGGCGGTGGTCGAGGTCGGCCTCGGCGGGCGTTGGGACTCGACGAACGTCGTCGACGGCGAGGTCGCGGTCGTCACGCCGATCGCGATGGACCACGAGCGGTACCTGGGCGACACGCTCGTCGAGATCGCGTCGGAGAAGTCGGGGATCATCAAGGACGGCGCGACGCTCGTGATGGCCCGCCAGCAGGAGGACGTCGAGGGCGTGCTCCTCGCGGCGGCGGCCGAGCACGGCGCCCGGGTGATCCGCGAGGAGGTCGACGTCGCGGTCGTCGAGCGCGCCGTGGCCGTCGGCGGCCAGCTGCTCACGCTGCGCGGCACGGGCGGCGTGTACACCGACGTGTTCCTTCCGCTGCACGGCGAGTTCCAGGCCCACAACGCGCTGCTCGCCCTGGTCGCCGTCGAGGCGTTCCTCACCGGGGGAGCGGCGCTCGGCGCCGGCGTGGTCGAGGCGGCGTTCGCGGACGTCAGCTCGCCGGGCCGCATGGAGATCGTCCGGACCAGCCCCACGGTCATCGTCGACGGCGCGCACAACCCGGCCGGTGTCGAGGCGCTCGTCGAGTCGCTCGAGGAGGCGTTCCACTTCCAGCGGGTGGTCGGCGTGGTCGGCGTCATGGCGGACAAGGACCCCGAGGGGATCCTGGCACTGCTCGAGCCCGTGCTGGCCGAGGTCGTCGTCACGCGAGCCTCGACGTCGCGCGCGCTGGACCCCGAGGAGCTCGCCGAGGTCGCGCGCGACGTCTTCGGCGAGGACCGCGTGCACGTGGCGGAGCGGCTCGACGACGCGGTGGACCTCGCGGCCGCCCGTGCGGAGCGCGACGTCGAGCGAGGCGCCGCGGTGCTCGTGACGGGCTCGATCGTGCTGGTGGCGGAGGCGCGGATCCTGCTGGGCCGTCCCTGACGTCCTGCAGCGGCGCCTGCACGAACGTGCAGGCGCCGTGCAAGCCCTCCCGCTTGACGCCCCCGGAGGCCGCCGTGAGGGTGAGGTACGTCGGGGACGTCGCCGTCCCGACGGCTTCGCAGGGGAGCCCGGAGAAGGGATGACCAGCGTGAAGAAGCTCATCAACGACCCGCAGAACGTCGTCGCCGAGTCCCTGGAGGGCTTCGCGGCGGCGCACGCCGACGTCGTCGCGGTCCACACGGACCCGCCGTTCGTCACGCGTGCGGGCGGCACGACGGCCGGCAAGGTCGGGCTCGTCAGCGGCGGGGGCAGCGGGCACGAGCCGCTGCACGCCGGGTTCGTCGGTGTCGGCATGCTCGACGCGGCGGTGCCGGGCGCCGTGTTCACGTCCCCGACGCCGGACCAGATCGCCCCGGCCCTGCAGGCCGCGGACGGCGGCAAGGGCGTGCTCGCGATCGTCAAGAACTACACGGGCGACGTGCTCAACTTCGAGACCGCCGCCGAGCTCGCCGACGCCGAGGGCGTCACGGTCCGGTCGGTCGTCGTCAACGACGACGTGGCCGTCGAGGACTCGCTGTACACCGCCGGCCGCCGCGGTGTCGCCGGCACGGTCGCCGTCGAGAAGATCGCGGGCGCCGCCGCCGAGCGCGGCGACGACCTGGACGCGGTGGTCGCGGTCGCCGAGAAGGTGATCGCGAACGTCCGGTCCATGGGTGTCGCGCTCACGGCCTGCACGGTCCCGCACGCCGGCAAGCCGAGCTTCGACCTGCCCGAGGACGAGATCGAGATCGGCATCGGCATCCACGGCGAGCCCGGCCGCCGTCGCATCCCGCTCGCGGGCGCCGACGAGATCACCGAGATGCTGCTCACCCCCGTCGCGGACGACCTCGGCCTGACGGGCGGCGAGAAGGTGCTGCTGTTCGTCAACGGGATGGGGGGCACGCCCGCGTCCGAGCTGTACGTCGTCTATCGTCGGGCACGCGCGTTGCTGGCCGAGCGCGGGGTGGAGGTCATCCGGTCGCTGGTCGGCAACTACGTGACATCACTGGAGATGCAGGGCGCGTCGGTCACCGTGCTGCGGCTGGACGACGAGCTGACGGCCCTGTGGGACGCGCCCGTCCACACGACCGCCCTGCGTTGGTGACAGCGTCGGCCGGGCCGTGGCCGGACATCGACGACGGGCGAGGGAGCGTGGGCATGACGCTGGACGTGGCGTGGGCGGTGGACTGGGTCCGACGTTCCGCGGACGCGGTCGCCGAGCACCGTGAGGAGCTCATCGAGCTCGACCGGCAGATCGGCGACGGCGACCACGGCGAGAACCTCAACCGCGGGTTCACGGCGGTCGTGGCGAAGCTCGACGCGCTCGAGGAGCCGCCCGGCGAGATCGGCGACGTCCTCAAGCTCGTCGCGACGACCCTGATGTCGACCGTCGGGGGAGCGGCCGGCCCGCTGTACGGGACGGCGTTCCTGCGGGCGGCGAAGGCGACCGCGGTACCCGAGCTCGACACCAAGGGCGTCGTCGCGCTGCTCGAGGCGGCGCTCGAGGGCATCGTCGTGCGCGGCAAGGCGCGGACCGGCGAGAAGACGATGGTCGACGCGTGGACCCCGGCGTCCGAGGCGGCCGCGGCCGCGTCCGACGCCGGTGCGTCGGCCGCGGAGGCGCTCGAGGCTGCCGCGCAGGCGGCGGCGGACGGTGCGCAGGCGACGATCCCGCTCGTCGCGACGAAGGGCCGTGCGAGCTATCTCGGCGAGCGGTCGGCCGGGCACCTCGACCCCGGGGCGCGCTCCACGGAGCTCATCCTGCAGGCCGCGGCGCAGGCGGCCGCGTGAGCGAGCGCGAGCCTGCCCCCGTCGCCCTGGTGCTCGTGTCGCACTCGCGCGCCATCGCCGAGGGCGCGGTCGACCTCGCCGGGCAGATGGCGCCGGGTGTGCTGCTGCTCGCCGCGGGCGGCACCGACGACGGCGGCCTGGGCACGAGCTACGACGCGGTCGAGGCGGCGGTGACGCGGGCCGTGGCGGACGGCCGGTCCGCGGTGGTGCTGGCCGACCTCGGGTCGGCCGTGCTCACGGCGGAGTCGGTGCTCGACCTGGCGGACCCGGACGTCGCCGAGCGGGTCCGGATCGCCGACGCGCCGTTCGTCGAGGGGGCCGTGGCGGCGGCGGTGACCGCGCACGGCGGTGCCGACCTCGACCGGGTGCTCGCGGCGGCCGAGCACGCCGGCACGATGTTCGGCGGCGACCAGGTGCGGCCCGCTGCGGTCGAGGCAGCGGCTGACGACGGCGTCGTGCGCGGCGCGGTCACGCTCCGCAACCCGCTGGGCCTGCACGCGCGGCCGGCGGCGATCGTCGCCCGCATGCTCGCGGCCTACGACGCGAAGGTCCGGATCAACGGCGCGAACGCGGCGAGCGTGCTCGAGCTCATGAAGCTGGGCGCGACGCAGGGCGACGAGCTGACGATCGAGGTCGAGGGTCCGCAGGCCACCGAGGCGCGCGACGCGCTCGTCGCGGCCGTGCAGGAGGGCTTCGGCGAGGTCTGACGAGCGGGGTGATCCTGCTCACGGTGACCGATTTGCACGGGGTGCAAAGTTGCACGGGGTGTAATGTTGCACCTCGTGCAGCAAGTTGACGCGTCCGTGGACGCCCCCGAGCAGGACGAGCGCCCCACGCTCGCCGAGCTCGCGAGCGCGCTCGGCCTGCGGGAACGCAAGAAGCGGGCGCGCCGTGAGCAGCTCATCGACGCCACGCACCGGCTCGTCGAGCGCGACGGCCTGGACGCCGTGACGGTCGAGGCGATCTGCGAGGCCGCGGGCGTGTCCGTCCGCACGTTCTTCAACTACTTCGAGTCGAAGGACGACGCGGTGCTCGGCCACACGCCGTGGCCGCTCGCGTCGGAGGCGGCGGACGTGTTCGCCGCGGGCGGCCCCACCGGCCACCTGCTGCCCGACCTCGAGCACCTCGTCACCGCGGTGCTCGACGACCCACCCATGGGCCGCAGCCGGCTCGCCCGGGCCCTCGAGCTCGCCAGCCGCGAGCCCCGGCTGCTCGCCAAGCACCTCGCCTGGATGGAGCAGCACAAGGGACAGCTCGTCGAGCTCGTCGAGCGCCGGCTCGGCGACGAGCCCGGCCACTCGCCGGACGTCGTCGCGGCGTTCGCGCTGTTCCTCACGCACGTCACGTTCATGCGCTGGGACGCCGCCGGTGGCCAGGGCCGCGCGCCCGACCACGTCGCGTCCGTCGTGCGCGAGCTGCGCAGCCTGCTCACCGACTGATCTCCCCGACACCGCACCGCACCGCCCCCACCACGCAAGGAATCCGCATGGCCACCGCCACCCTCGACGCGAGCGCACCCGACAAGCCGCTCATCGTCCTCACGCCGCGCACCGTCTGGCTCATCTTCGGCGCCCTCATGGCGAGCATGTTCCTGTCGTCGCTCGACCAGTCGATCGTCGGCACCGCGATGCCGACGATCGTCGGCGAGCTCAACGGCGTCGAGCACCAGGGCTGGGTCGTCACCGCCTACATCCTGGCGATCGCGATCGTCATGCCGCTCTACGGGAAGTTCGGCGACCTGTGGGGGCGGCGTTGGCCGTTCCTCGTCGCCGTCGGCCTGTTCGTCGCCGGCTCGACCGTCGCGGGCTTCGCCGCGTCGTTCGGCTGGCTCGTCGTCGGCCGCGGCATCCAGGGCCTCGGCGGCGGCGGCCTGATGATCCTGTCGCAGGCGATCATCGCCGACATCGTGCCCGCCAAGGACCGCGGCAAGTACATGGGCCCCATGGGCGCCCTGTTCGGCATCGCGGCCGTCATCGGCCCGCTCCTCGGCGGCCTGTTCACGCAGCACGCCGACTGGCGCTGGTGCTTCTGGCTCAACATCCCGATCGGCATCGCGGCGTTCGTCGTCGCGTGGTTCACGCTCAAGCTCCCGACGCACCGCTCGGAGAAGAAGATCGACGTCGCGGGCGCGTTCTTCCTCGTCGTCGCCACGTCCGGCCTCGTGCTGGCGACGAGCTGGGACAGCTGGACCGGCAAGAAGGGCTACGACTGGAGCGAGCCCGGCCTGATCGCGCTCGTGGTCGGCACGCTCGTGTCGATCGCCGCGTTCATCATGATCGAGCTCCGCGCGAGCGAGCCGATCCTGCCGCTGCGCCTGTTCAAGAACCCGACGTTCACCATCGCGACCCTCATCGGGCTGATCCTCGGTGCGGGCATGTTCTCGGCCCTCGCGTTCCTGCCGACGTTCCTGCAGATGTCGACCGGCGCCGGCGTCACCGAGTCCGGCTTCCTCATGCTGCCGATGATGGTCGGTGTCATGCTCACCGCGATCGGCTCCGGCATCGCGATCACGAAGACCGGTCGCTACAAGGTGTACCCGGTCGTCGGCCTCGCGATCACCGCGGCGGGCGTTGCGTGGCTCACGCAGATCACCGGTGACATGTCGATGTGGCTGTTCGGCGCGATGATCTTCGTCCTCGGCGCCGGCATGGGCCTCGTGATGCAGACGATCGTGCTGGCCGTGCAGAACTCGGTCGACCCGCACGAGATCGGCACCGCGACGAGCTCGAACAACTTCTTCCGAGAGATCGGCGCGGCCGTCGGCACCGCGGTGTTCAGCACGATGTTCACGTCGCGCCTCACCGAGAACCTCGCCGACGTGTTCAAGGACGTGCCGGCCGGCACGGGTGGCGACGCCTCGAGCCTGACGCCGGCTGCCGTGCAGCAGCTGCCTGAGCCGTTCCGCACCGGCGTCGTCGACGCGTTCACGAACTCGCTCGCCCCGGCGTTCTGGTACGTCGTGCCGATCGTGCTCGTCGGCCTCGTGCTGGCGATCTTCCTCAAGGAGGTCAAGCTGTCCGACGTCGCCGGCATGGTGGCGCGCGGCGAGGCGCTCGCGGCCGACGGCAGCGGTGTCGCCGCGATCGACGAGGCGGACCTGGTCGACGGTGCGGTCGTGCTCGACACGCTCTCCGCGCCCGTCGACGAGCAGGCCGACGAGCCGGCCGACGAGGCCGACGTCACGGACGTGCCGGCCCCGCACGGCGCGCTGGACGACGCCGCAGGTGAGGACCTCGACGCCGAGCTCGCGGCCCTCACGGGGGACGACGTCGCGGACGGCGACGCGCCGGCCCGCCGGTAGCCTGGCCCGATGAGCTCGACCCCGCCGGCCGTGCGCCGCAAGACGCCCGCGAAGCCTCAGTTCACCAAGACGATCCTCGTGCTCGAGGCGGTGCTGGTGTTCTTCGCGACGCTCGTGGCGTACGGCCTGGCGGTGGGCGACCCGAGCCGCCCCTGGTCCACCACCGCGGTGTGGTGGGTCGGGGGCGGGCTGTCGGTCGTCCTGATCCTGCTGTCCGGGATGGTGTCGCGGCCCGGCGGCTACGCCCTCGGGTGGGTCGCGCAGGGGCTCGTGCTCGCCGGCGGGTTCGTGGTCCCGATGATGTTCGTCGTGGGCGGTGTGTTCGTCGTGCTGTGGGTCGTCGCCCTGCGGCTCGGCGGGCGCATCGACCGCGAGCGCGCGGAGTACGACGCCGCGCACCCGGGCGCCGTCGGCCCCTGACGTCCACCGGACGGCCACCGGTCGTTCCCCGGCTCCCCGTTAGGGTGACGCCATGACTGACGCACCCGCCACGCAGCGCACCCTCGTCCTCGTCAAGCCCGACGGCGTCCGTCGCGGCCTGGTCGGCGAGATCGTGCGGCGGATCGAGGCCAAGGGCTACACCCTCGTCGCCGCCGAGCTGAGGCAGGCCGACGACGCGCTGCTCGCCGAGCACTACGCCGAGCACGCCGGCAAGCCGTTCCTCACGCCGCTGATCGAGTTCATGAGCTCGGGCCCGGTGCTGGCGGTCGTCGTCGAGGGTCACCGCGTGATCGAGGGCTTCCGCTCGCTCGCGGGCGCCACCGACCCGACCGTCGCGCTGCCCGGCACGATCCGCGGTGACCTGGCCCGCGACTGGGGTCTCAAGGTCATCCAGAACCTCGTGCACGGCTCGGACGGCGAGGAGTCGGCCGCCCGCGAGATCGCCCTCTGGTTCCCGAGCCTCTGAGCAGCCGCACCGCCGAGCGGGTGGGCCTCCCGGGAGGGGCGCCGCCCGCGCCTTAGGCTTCGTGCGTGCACCTCAAGACCCTCACCCTGCGGGGGTTCAAGTCGTTCGCCTCGGCCACGACGCTGAACTTCGAGCCGGGTGTCACCTGCGTCGTCGGGCCCAACGGGTCGGGCAAGTCCAACGTCGTCGACGCGCTCGCGTGGGTCATGGGGGAGCAGGGCGCCAAGTCGCTGCGCGGCGGCAAGATGGAGGACGTCATCTTCGCCGGCACCTCCGGCCGCCCGCCGCTCGGCCGGGCCGAGGTGTCGCTCACGATCGACAACGCCGACGGCGCGCTGCCGATCGAGTACTCCGAGGTGACGATCTCGCGGACGCTGTTCCGCAGCGGCGGCTCCGAGTACGCGATCAACGGCCAGGGCTGCCGGCTGCTCGACATCCAGGACCTCCTGTCGGACTCGGGCCTGGGCCGCGAGATGCACGTGATCGTCGGGCAGGGTCAGCTCGACGCGGTCCTCCGGGCGACCCCCGAGGAGCGCCGCGGGTTCATCGAGGAGGCCGCGGGCGTCCTCAAGCACCGCAAGCGCAAGGAGAAGGCGCTCCGCAAGCTCGAGGCGATGCAGGCCAACCTCACGCGCCTGGCCGACCTGACGGGCGAGATCCGCCGCCAGCTCGGCCCGCTCGGCCGCCAGGCGGAGGTCGCCCGCAAGGCCGCGGTCGTGCAGTCGGACCTGCGCGACGCGCGTGCCCGGCTGCTCGCCGACGACCTCGCGCAGCTCACGGCTACGCTCGAGCAGGAGATCGCGGACGAGACGGCCGTGCGCGCCGAGCGCGAGCGTGTCGAGCAGCTCCTCACCGAGCAGCGGGCGCTGCTCGCGACGCTCGAGCGGCAGGCCGCCGAAGCGGCACCGGCGCTGAGCGAGGCGAGCGAGGTCTGGTACCGGCTGTCGTCGCTGCGCGAGCGGCTGCGGGGGACGTCGTCCCTGGCCGCCGACCGCGTGCGGCTGCTGGGGTCGGCGGGTGGCGAGCGCAGCGGCGGGTCCGATCCCGACGACCTCGCGCGCCAGGCCGAGCGGGTGCGCTCCGCGGAGGCCGAGCTGGCCGCGGAGGTCGAGCTCGCCCGCGTCGCGCTCGAGGCGGCGGTGACGGCCCGCCAGGAGGCCGAGCAGGAGGCGGGGGCCGCCGAGAAGGCGCTCGCGACCGCGCTGCGCGGAGCCGCCGACCGTCGTGAGGGTGTCGCGCGCCTCGCCGGCCAGGTCGCCGCGCGTCGCAGCCGTGTCGAGGCCACGCAGGCGGAGCTCGGCCGTCTCCGGGAGGCGCTCGCCGCCGCGGAGAGGCGCGGCCAGGAGGCCAGCACCCAGTTCACCGCGCTCGAGTCACAGGTCGCAGGCGTCGAGGAGGGCGAGGAGGGTCTCGACGCCGAGCACGAGTCGGCGGCCGAGGCGCTCGACGCGGCGACCGAGCACCTCACGTCGCTCCAGGAGCAGCTCGGTGCAGCCGACCGGGAGCAGGCGACGCTGACGTCGCGCGCCGAGACGCTCGAGCTGAGCCTGCTGCGCAAGGACGGCGCCGGTGCGCTGCTCGCCGCGGACGGCCTGACCGGCACCATCGGTTCGGTCGCGGCGCTGCTGCAGGTCGACCCGCGCGACGAGGAGGCCATCGTCGCGGCGCTCGGAGCGACGGCCGACGCCGTGGCCGTCGAGTCGGTCGACGCCGCCGTCGACGCGCTGCGCTACCTGCGTACCGAGGACGCCGGTCGTGCCACGTTGCTCGTGGCCGGCGGCGGCACGGCCGCGCCGCGCCCGCCCCTCCCGGACGGCGTCGAGCGTGCGACCGACCTCGTGCGCGCACCGGCCCACGTGCAGGCCACCGTCGAGGCGCTGCTCGTCGACGTCGTCGTGGTCGACGACCTCGCGACTGCACGGTCCGTCGTCGCGGACCGCCCGGACCTCGTCGTCGCGACGCGCTCGGGCGACGTGCTGTCCCGGCACCGCGCGTCGGGTGGCTCCGCGACCGCGCCGAGCGCGCTGCACCTGCAGGCTGCGCTCGACCAGGCCCGGTCGGGCGCGCAGGAGGCGGCCGCGACGGCCGAGCGCCTGCGGTTCGAGATCGCCGCCGCCACCGAGGCGCAGACCGCGGCGCAGGCGGCGTACGACGCGACGCTCGAACGGCTCAACGAGTCCGACGCGGCGCTCGCCGCGGTCGCCGAGCAGCTCGGCCACCTGGGTTCGACGGCGCGTGCGGCCCGTGCCGAGGCGGAGCGCGTCGAGGCGTCGCTCGCGGTCGCGTCGCGCACGCTCGAGGCCGACACCGCCGAGCTCGCCGAGCTCACCGCGCGACTCGCTGCCGCCGAGGTGGAGCCCGCCGAGAGCGAGGCCGCGATCGTCGAGGGCGGTGAGCTGCGCGACCGGCTCGCCGAGCTCGCGACGGGCGCCCGGACCCGCGAGACCGAGGCCCGCCTGACGCTGCGCACGAGCGAGGAGCGGGCCCGGGCGCTGTCCGGCCGGGCCGAGTCGCTCGAGCGGGCGGCCCGCGCCGAGCGCGTCGCCCGCGAGAAGGCCGCCGAGCGCGAGCGAGCCCGTGCGCGCCAGGTCGCGGTCGCGCTGGCCGTCCGGGACGGCGCCCAGCAGGCGCTGAGCGTGCTGGACGAGTCGCTGCGGCGAGCGTCGGCCGAACGGGACGCGGCCGAGCAGGCCCGCGCCGAGCGGGACGCCCTCCTGACCGCGACGCGCACCGAGGTCGACGCGCGTGCCGCGGAGCTCGGCCGGCTCACCGACGTCGCGCACCGCGACGAGGTCGCCCGCACGCAGCAGCGCCTGCGCATCGAGCAGCTGCAGGCCCGGTCGATCGAGGAGCTCGGCCTCGACCCGGCCGTGCTGCTCGAGGAGTTCGGGCCGCACCAGGACGTGCCGGTCGTGCACCCGCCGGGCACCGAGGTCGACCCGGACGCGCCGACGGCCGTGCCGTACGTGCGCGAGCAGCAGGAGAAGCGGCTCAAGGCCGCCGAGCGGGCGTTGTCGCTGCTCGGTCGCGTCAACCCGCTCGCGCTGGAGGAGTTCGCCGCGCTCGAGGAGCGCCACCAGTTCCTCACCGAGCAGCTCGCGGACCTCAAGAAGTCCCGCCTCGACCTCCTGGAGATCGTCAAGGAGATCGACGAGCGCGTCGAGCAGGTGTTCGCCGACGCGTACCGCGACACCGCCGCGGCGTTCGACGTCGTGTTCCCGCGGCTGTTCCCGGGCGGCGAGGGCCGCCTCGTGCTGACCGACCCGGACGACATGCTCACGACCGGCATCGACGTCGAGGCCCGGCCCGCGGGCAAGAAGGTCAAGCGCCTGTCGCTGCTGTCGGGCGGTGAGCGCTCGCTCACCGCGGTCGCGATGCTCGTCGCGATCTTCAAGGCCCGGCCGAGCCCGTTCTACGTGATGGACGAGGTCGAGGCCGCGCTCGACGACGCGAACCTCGGCCGCCTGCTGGAGATCTTCCGTGAGCTGCAGGAGGACTCCCAGCTCATCGTCGTGACGCACCAGAAGCGGACGATGGAGATCGCCGACGCGCTGTACGGCGTGACCATGCGCGGCGACGGGGTGACGACGGTGATCAGCCAGCGGATGCGCGAGGACGTCGCGGTCTGACCTGTCGCGCGCGATGTGGAGATTGTGTGCGCCTTGCCGGGCAACCGGGTGGGCCGCGCTGCCACGGCGCCGACGGCATCGGAGACTAGGGGTGTGGCCGTCCTTGTCGCAGTCCTCGTCGCCCTGATCGTCGCCGCCGCCGTGCTCCTCGTCGCGAGCGCGGTGGGCGGGGGCGCGTCCGACGACGGCCGAGGTCCGCTGCGCAGCTTCCGCGCCGGGCTCGCCGCGCGCAAGCACCCCGACGCGGAGCAGCGCGAGGCCGCGCTCGCCGCCGCCGCGGAGCCCGTCGACGTCTCGCTCGACGAGCTGCTCAGCGCGAATGCGGAGGACGGCGCCGCGTACCTGGACGTCGACGAGCTCGGCGCCACGCTGAGCCGTGCACGCGAGCGCGCCGCACGCGTGCTGCCGCTGCCGCGCCGCAGCTGACGTCCGCGGGCCCCGACGTGCGGCACCACGGGCGGTGTGACGGCGCGCACGACGAGCCGGCTCGCGCACGCGCCCGGACGGACGACAGACTGGCCCGGTGAACCCCGACACCCTGACCTGGCTGCTCGCAGCCGGTGTGCCGATCGCCCTCGCCGTCACCGTCGTCACCGCGGTGGTCCGCCGCCGCTTCGGGACGGGCATCGGTCCGCAGGGACCGACCGGTCCGTCCGCGCAGGACGACGCGCAGCGGCCGGCGGCCGCGACCGGTACCGCCGTCCTCGACAGGCCCGGGCAGGCCCCGGTCGGGGAGGCGCCCGCCGAGGTGCCCGCTGCCGAGGCGCCGCCCGTGGAGGCGCCCGAGGCCGCCGTCGAGCCCGAGCTCGAGGTCCCGGCGCCCGTCGCGGGCCGGCTCGCACGCCTCCGGGGGCGGCTCGCCCGCTCCGGCTCGCCGCTCGGTGCGCGCCTGCTCGCCGTCCTGTCCCGCGACCACCTCACGGAGGACGACTGGGACGAGCTCGAGGAGACGCTGCTCCTCGCGGACGTGGGCGCCGGCCCGACGTCGGACCTCATCGAGGCGCTCCGCACCCGGGTGCGCGTCGAGGGCCTGCGCGAGCCGGGTCAGGTCCGGGCGCTGCTGCGCGAGCAGCTGCTCGCGCTCGTCGACCCGTCGCTCGACCGCACGCTCCACACCGCACCGTCCACCGCGGCCGACGGGTCGCACGTGCCCGCGGTGGTGCTCGTCGTCGGCGTCAACGGCACCGGCAAGACCACGACCGTGGGCAAGCTCGCCCGCGTCCTGGTCGCGGAGGACCGCACGGTGCTGCTCGGCGCGGCCGACACGTTCCGCGCCGCGGCCGCCGACCAGCTCCAGACGTGGGGCTCGCGCGTCGGCGTGCACACCGTCCGCTCGGACCGCGACGGTGCCGACCCCGCGGCGGTCGCTTTCGACGCGGCCAAGCAGGGCCGGGCAGAGGGGGTCGACGTCGTGCTCGTCGACACCGCGGGCCGCCTGCAGAACAAGGCCGGCCTCATGGACGAGCTCGGCAAGATCACGCGCGTCCTCACGCGCGAGGCGCCGCTCGCCGAGGTGCTCCTGGTGCTCGACGCCACGACCGGCCAGAACGGTCTCAACCAGGCGCGCGTGTTCGGCGAGGTCGCGGGCGTCACCGGCATCGTGCTGACGAAGCTCGACGGCACCGCCAAGGGCGGCATCGTCGTGGCCGTCCAGCGCGAGCTCGGCGTGCCCGTGAAGCTCGTGGGGCTCGGCGAGGGGCCGGACGACCTCGCACCGTTCGACCCGGAGGAGTTCGTCGACGGCATCCTGCAGGGCTGACGGGCCTGGACGTCCGCCCAGGCCGAAACGGACTGTTTACACCGACGTGCGCCTTGTCACACGCCCGTAACGCGTCACGCGTTCGCGAGTAACCCGCCTCCCCGAAGGTTGTCCCCGTCCGGCCGACCGGTCGGGGAGTGGAGAAGCGAACGATGGACTTCACCTTGGACTCCGGCAACACGGCGTGGATGCTCATCTCCGCCGTGATCGTCCTCATGATGACGGTGCCGGCCCTGGCGTTCTTCTACGGCGGCATGGTCCGCGGCAAGTCCGTCCTCAACATGCTGATGATGAACTTCATCGCCGCGGGGACGGTTGGCCTGGTCTGGGTGCTGTACGGGTACTCGATGACGTTCGGTGGGCACACCACCGGCTTCGGGCAGTTCGTGGACAACCCGTTCGAGTACTTCGGCCTGGTCGGTCTGACGGACGACAAGAGCCTCCTGGCGGCGACCGGTGTCCCCGCCCTCGTCGTGGTCGCGTTCCAGGCGACGTTCGCGGTGATCACGGTGGCCCTGATCTCGGGCGCGATCGCCGACCGGATCAAGTTCGGCTCCTGGATCGCGTTCACGGTGATCTGGGTGACCGCGGTGTACTTCCCGATGGCCCACATGGTGTGGGGCGGCGGGTTCCTCGGCATCGGCGGCAAGGTCTCCGAGTGGCTGTCGACCCCCATCGACTTCGCCGGTGGCACGGTCGTCCACATCAACGCCGGTGCCGCGGGCCTCGCGCTGGCGATCCTGCTCGGCCGCCGCAAGGGCTGGCCGACGTCCCCGATCCGCCCGCACAACCTGCCGTACGTGATGCTCGGCGCGGCTCTGCTGTGGGTCGGCTGGTTCGGCTTCAACGCCGGCTCCGAGGGCGCTGCTGACGGCACCGCGGGCCGCGCGTGGATCAACACGTTCGTCGCCACCTGCGTCGCGATGATCACCTGGCTCCTCACCGAGAAGGTCCGCGACGGGCACGCCACGTCGCTCGGTGCCGCCTCGGGCGTCGTCGCCGGTCTGGTCGCGATCACCCCGGCCGCCGCGGCCGTCGACTCGTTCGGGGCCATCGCGATCGGCGCGATCGCCGGTGTCGCCTGCGCCCTCGCGGTCGGCCTGAAGTTCAAGTTCGGCTTCGACGACGCGCTCGACGTGGTCGGCGTCCACCTCGTCGGTGGCATCACCGGCACCGTCCTCATCGGGTTCCTCGCCACCAACAAGCAGGGTGCGTGGTACCCGGACGGCGCGCAGAGCGGTCTCTTCTACGGTGGCGGTGTGACCCAGCTGATCTCGCAGATCGTGGTCGCCGCGTTCGCCGTGGTGTTCTCCTTCGTGATGACCTACGTCATCGGCCTCATCATCAAGGCCATCACCGGCCTGCGGGTGAGCGAGGAGGACGAGGTCTCCGGCATCGACCTGGCAGTGCACGGTGAGACGGCGTACGAGACCCTGGACGGTTCCCGGGTCCTGACGGAGGTGAACTGATGACGAAGCTCGTGACGGCGGTCATCCAGCCGCACCGGCTGGACGACGTGAAGTCGGCCCTCGAGGCGGCCGGTGTGCGCGGCCTCACGGTGAGCGAGGCGAGCGGCTACGGCCGCCAGCGCGGACACACCGAGGTCTACCGCGGTGCGGAGTACACCGTGGACCTCGTGCCGAAGGTCAAGATCGACGTGCTGGTGGCCGACGAGGACGCCTACGGCGTCACCGAGGTCGTCATCAAGGCGGCGCAGACCGGCAAGATCGGCGACGGCAAGGTCTGGGTCGTGCCGGTCGAGGACGTGGCTCGCGTCCGCACCGGTGAGCACGGCGACGACGCGCTCTGACGAGGACGGTCGCACGCACCGCATGACACAGCAACGGCCGCCCGCGGGGGGCGCGGCCGAGCACGGTTCGTCCGAGGTCCCGCACCCCGCCGCCATCGGGGTGCGGGACCTCCGCGTCGAACGGCTCGAGCTCGCGGCCCGCCTCACGGGCCCGCAGTCCGACGGGGTCGCCCGTCGCGCCGCCATCGTCGACCTGGTGCGCACGCGCCTCGCCGAGCTCTGGGACGAGGCGACGCAGGGCGAGGACGTCGCGGGCGTCGCCCTCGGCGCCGTCGGGAGCGTCGGGCGCGGGGACGCGAGCCCCGTGAGCGACCTCGACCTGCTCCTGGTCCACGAGGGCCGCGGGCACCCGCCCGAGCAGCTGCAGGCCATCGCGCAGCGGCTCTGGTACCCGATCTGGGACGCCGGCCTGGACCTCGACCACTCCGTGCGCTCGCTCGCGCAGTGCCGCCAGGTCGCGTCCAAGGACCTGCCGGCCGCGGTCGGCCTGCTCGACCTGCAGCCCGTCGCGGGCGACGCGGTGGTGATCGCGCGGGCGAGGTCGGCCCTGCTGGAGGACTGGCGTGACGCGGCCCGCCGCCGGCTGCCCGAGCTCCTCGCGTCGACCCGCCAGCGCGCGGACCGGCACGGCGAGCTCGCGTACCTGCTGGAGCCCGAGCTCAAGGAGGCCCGCGGCGGCATCCGCGACGCCGTGGTGCTGAGCGCGCTGGCCGCGACGTGGCTCACCGACCGACCACACGGCGCGGTCGACGCCGCGTACGCGCACCTGCTCGACGTGCGCGACACGGTCCAGGTCGCGACCCGGCGGCACACCAACCGGCTGCTGCTCGCGGACCAGGACGAGGTCGCGGCGCTCGTCGGGTTCGACGACCGGGACGACCTCGTCGCCAGCATCGCGGAGGCGGGGCGCGTCATCTCGTACGCGCTCGACACGACGGCCCGCAACGCGCGTCAGGCGCTGCAGCGCCCGGTCCGCAAGCCCGTGCTGGTGCGCGGCCGACGGACCGCGCCGCGCCTGCGGGCGATCGCGGAGGACCTCGTCGAGCACGACGGCGAGATCGTGCTGGCCGTCGACGCGCGGCCCGCCGAGGACCCGCTGCTGTCCCTGCGCGCGGCGGCGACCGCGGCCCGCACGGGGCTGGCCCTGTCACCGGTCACGGTCGCGAGCCTCACGGCCACGCCGCCGCTCCCGACGCCGTGGCCCAAGGTCGCGCGCACCTACCTGCTGCAGCTGCTCGGGTCGGAGCAGGCGCAGGTGCCGATCTGGGAGGCCCTGGACCTGGCGGGCGTCGTGACCACGTGGATCCCCGAGTGGGCGGCCGTCCGGAACCGCCCGCAGCGCTCGCCCGTGCACCGGCACACCGTCGACCGGCACCTCGTGGAGACCGTCGCGCGGGCGGGTCGGGTCCGCCGGGAGGTCGAGCTCGGCGACACCCTGCTGCTCGCGGCCCTGCTGCACGACATCGGCAAGCGTGCGGGTGCGGGGGACCACTCGGTCGAGGGCGCGCGCCTCGCGGGGCCGATCGTGCTCCGGATGGGGTTCGACGAGGACGTCGCGGCCGACGTCGTCCGCTTGGTCCGCGAGCACCTCACGCTCGTCGACCTCGCGACGACCGCGGACCACGACGACCCCGCGACGGTCGCCCGCCTGCTCGACGCCGTCGACCACCGTGCCGACCTGCTCGAGGTGCTGCGCGCCCTCACGGAGGCCGACGCGTCGGCCGCCGGGCCTGCGGCGTGGAGCGCGTGGCGCGGCACGCTCGTCGACGACCTCGCCGCACGGGCCCGCCGCGAGCTGGCAGGTACGCTGGACCGTCCGTGATCCCTGACGTGTGAGGACCACCCGGTGTTCGCCACCCTGTCCGACCGACTGACGTCGACCTTCAAGAACCTGCGCAGCAAGGGCCGTCTGTCCGAGGCGGACATCGACGCGACCGTGCGCGAGATCCGGCGTGCGCTGCTCGACGCCGACGTGGCGGTCCCGGTCGTCCGGTCGTTCACGGGCGCGATCCGGGAGCGCGCGCTGTCGGTCGAGGTGTCCGGCGCGCTCAACCCGGCGCAGCAGGTCGTCAAGATCGTCAACGACGAGCTCATCTCGATCCTCGGCGGCCAGACGCGCCCGCTCACGTTCGCGAAGCGCCCGCCGACGGTCATCCTGCTCGCGGGTCTGCAGGGTGCCGGCAAGACGACGCTCGCGGGCAAGCTCGCGCTGCACCTCAAGGCGCAGGGCCACACCCCGCTGCTCGTCGCGGCCGACCTGCAGCGCCCCAACGCCGTGACGCAGCTGCAGGTGGTCGGCGAGCGGGCCGGCGTGCCGGTGTTCGCGCCGCACCCGGGCAACCAGGGCTCCGACGACGTCATGCCGTTCGGCGCCGACCCGGTCGCCGTCGCGCGGCAGGGCCTCGAGACGGCCCGGACCAAGCAGCACGACGTGCTCATCGTGGACACCGCGGGCCGCCTCGGCGTGGACGCCGAGCTCATGCGGCAGGCGTCCGACATCCGCGACGCGGTCGAGCCCGACGAGATCCTCTTCGTGATCGACGCGATGATCGGCCAGGACGCGGTGACGACCGCGCAGGCCTTCGCGGACGGCGTCGGCTTCACCGGCGTCGTGCTGTCGAAGCTCGACGGCGACGCGCGCGGTGGTGCCGCCCTGTCGGTCGCGAGCGTCACGGGCAAGCCGATCCTCTATGCGAGCACGGGCGAGAAGCTCACCGACTTCGAGGTCTTCCACCCCGACCGCATGGCGTCGCGCATCCTCGACATGGGTGACGTCCTCACGCTCATCGAGCAGGCCGAGAAGGCGTTCGACGCCGAGCAGGCCGAGAAGATGGCCGGCAAGATCGCGTCCGGCCAGGACTTCACGCTCGAGGACTTCCTCGTGCAGATGCAGCAGCTGCGCAAGCTCGGCCCGCTCAAGAACATGCTCGGGATGCTTCCGGGGATGGGCCAGATGCGGGAGGCCATCGACTCGTTCGACGAGCGCGAGGTCAACCGCATCGAGGCGATGATCCAGTCGATGACGCCCGCCGAGCGGCACAACCCGAAGATCATCAACGGGTCGCGCCGCTCGCGCATCGCCAAGGGGTCGGGCACCACCGTCACGGACATCAACCAGCTCATCGAGCGGTTCGACAGCGCGCAGAAGATGATGCGCCACATGGCCAAGGGCGGCGCGATGCCGGGGATGCCGGGCATGGGGAGCCTGCCGGGCACGGGAAAGAAGTCGCGCGGCCGGGCCGCAGCGCCGGCACCGCGTCGGACCAAGGGGAAGTCGGGCAACCCCGCGAAGCGGGCCGAGCAGGAGCGTGCCGCGCTGGACCGGTCCTCGTCCGCACCCGCCGCCGCGCCCGGGTCGGCCTTCGGGCTGGGGGCACCGCAGGAGCCCGAGCAGGTGGACCCGTCGGCGCTCAAGCTCCCGGCCGGGCTGGACAAGTTCCTCGGTCGCTGACCCGTGACCGTCCTGCACCTGCGCGGCACGGTCGTCCTCGACGACGACCGTGAGGTGCCCGAGGCCTGGGTCGTCGGGGACCGGCTGACGTTCACGCGCCCGTCCGCGCCGGTCACCGGCGTGCTCGAGGGCTGGGTGCTGCCCGGACTCGTCGACGTGCACTGCCACATCGGCCTGGCCGCGGACGGACCGGTCGACGACGGCACCGCGGAGAAGCAGGCGTTGGCCGACCGCGACTCGGGCGTGCTGCTCGTGCGGGACGCCGGGTCGCCCGCCGACACCGGGTGGGTCCACGACCGCGACGACCTGCCCCGCCTGATCCGCGCCGGCCGGCACCTCGCGCTGTCGAAGCGCTACCTGCGGCACTACGGTCGCGAGCTGGCCTCGGTCGACGCGCTGCCCGACGCGGTCCGCGAGGAGGCCGCGCGCGGCGACGGCTGGGTCAAGCTCGTCGCCGACTGGATCGACCGGGACCTCGGCGCCGACGGCGACCTGCGTCCCCTGTGGCCGCGCGACGTGCTCGTCGAGGCCGTCGCCGCCGCGCACGCAGCCGGCGCCCGGGTCACGGCGCACACGTTCGCGACAGAGGCCCTCGACGACCTGCTCGACGCGGGCGTCGACTGCCTGGAGCACGCCACGGGCGCGACGCCCGACCAGGTCGACCGGATCGCGGCGGCCGGCATCCCTGTCACGGCGACCCTGCTGCAGATCGCCCAGTTCGAGAACATCGCGGCGCAGGGGGAGCAGCGCTACCCGCGCTTCGCCGCGCGCATGCGTGCCCTGCACGCCCACCGGTACGACCTGGTCCGCAGCCTGCACGAGGCCGGCGTCCCGGTGCTCGTCGGCACCGACGCGGGCGGCACGATCGGCCACGGCCGGATCGCCGACGAGGCCGCCGAGCTCGTCCGGGCGGGCATACCGGACCGCGACGTCGTGGCGGCGGCGAGCTGGCGCACGCGCGCGTGGCTCGGCGTGCCGAGCATCGACGAGGGCGAGAGCGCCGACGTCGTGGTCTTCGGTGCCGACCCGCGGGCGGACGTCGGCGTGCTCTCCGACCCGCGTGCCGTCGTGCTCCGCGGCGTGCCGACGGCGCCGCTGCGCTGACGTCGCCCTCGGACGTCGACCGCGGCGTCGAGATCAGTCGGGCGCGGCGCCGTCGACCGGGCGCACCTTCACTCGCTGCTTGTCGTAGACCACCGCGCGGGGAAGGTGCCGGACCATGGCGGCGAAGGGGTCGCGCAGGCCCTTGAACAGCGACGGGTTGAGCAGCATCGCGGCACCGCGCTGCGTGACCAGCTCGACGTCGCCGTCCTCGTCCGTGCCGACCAGGACGATGTCGTCGAGCACGACGGTGTCCACCTGCCCGCCGCCCGCGACGACGAGCCGGTCGGGGAGCAGCCACACGTCCACGCCCCGGGCCGCCGAGAAGCGCTTGCCGGAGAACATGCGGTCCGAGGCCTTGAGGAGGCGCAGCGGGCCGCTGCCCCCGGCGTCGTTCAGCAGCGCCTTGGAGAAGTCCTTGCCGGTCCGCCCCTGCGGGTCGGCCGTCAGGTCGGCGTACTGCGCGCCCCACTGCGACGTCAGGTGGTCGATCAGGTCGGTGTCGCCCGCAAGGGTGCACGGGATCGACACGAGCAGCGACCGGGCGTACGCAGCGAGGGCGGGGCGGAGGTCCTCGGGTCGGGCGTCGCGGATCGTCGCCGTCTCCTGGTCGAAGGTGGGGACGTCGATCCCGCGGACGGACCAGGACGCGATCGAGTCGAACCACCCTGCTCGTCCGGCACCCAGCGCGAGCGACTCGAGGAGCGTGCCTCGGGTGCGGTCGAGCTCGTCGACGGTCGGGCCCTCGAGCGCGAGACGCTCGATGACGCGCAGCGTCGCCCTGGTCGCGTCGGCCGCGACCGATCGCTCGGGATCGAGGGCGGAGGCGACGACGGACGAGTACGGGTCCACCTGGTAACCGACCCCGTCGACCGAGTACACCTGCCCGAGCGCCGTCCTGAGCTCGTGGTGCAGCACGTCGTCGAGCACGGACATGGCGAGCGCCGACAGCGACCGGTCGAGGTCGCCGTCGACCGAGCCCGACAGCAGGAGCGCCTGGTCGCGGCCGACCTGCCACGTGCGTCCCGGCCACAGCGGGGCGGGGTGCAGCGTGCGGCGCGGCGCAGGGCCGGCGGGGAGCGGCAGCACCAGGCCCTCGGGCAGGGGCGCCGTGCTGCTGAGCAGGGCGTTGCCCGCATGGAACCACTGGGCGGCGACCGCGCGGACCTCCTCCGCGGCCCAGTCGAGAAGACGCGTGTGGCTCACGGCCCCGAGACCGACACCCGCCAGGCCGTAACGGGCCGCGAAGGGATCCCCGTGCGACGCGTAGACCGAGGACATGCCGACCTCGGCGAGGATCGTGCGGCGCTCGAGCTCCAGGTCGTCGTCGGTGACCTCCCGCAGCCACGTCACGGCGTCGCAGACGCGCCTGACGAAGTCGGCGAGCCGTGCGGGCGTGCCCGTCGCGTAGAAGTTCGTCGTGACCATGCCCGACTCCGCGTTGTTCGGGATCGACACATGGCCCACCCGGCGCATGACGAGGTGCTCGACGAGGTGCGTGATGCCGACCGTCCAGGGAGCCATGTCCTTGTGGCCGACGCCGAAGAACAGCGTCACCGTCGGGTCGACCGCGAGGTCCGTCCACATGACGGGGACGCCGTCGACCTGCGTCCTGTGGACCGTCACGCTGTCGGGCGCCTGGACCGTCACGGGATCTCCTCGGGATCGGGGTACGCCTGCGGCCGCGGGCGCGTGGGGTGCTGTGGCCTCCATCGGCCGGATCGCGGGCGTTCTGAACCCTCACCGAGGGTGTCGCCCGCCACGCGGGAGCACCGTGGCCGGGGGCCGTCCGACCACCCGGGCGGCGACGTGCGGCGGAGGTTGGGAGGGCTGCGTCCCGTCTGGCACAATGGTCGGCTGTACCCGGCGGATGCAGCCCCTCTACCTGCGCCCACCGTGTCCTCGGTCAGACCGGAGCGCCCCACCCCACGGGGCCAGCACCGCGAGGCCACCACAGCAGACCTCAGGAGAAGACCACACCGTGGCCACCAAGATCCGTCTCAAGCGTCTCGGCAAGATCCGTGCGCCGTACTACCGCATCGTCGTCGCCGACTCGCGCACCAAGCGCGACGGTCGCGTGATCGAGGAGATCGGCAAGTACCACCCCACCGAGGAGCCCTCGTTCATCGAGGTCACCTCCGACCGTGCGCAGTACTGGCTCGGCGTCGGCGCGCAGCCGACCGAGCAGGTCCTCGCGATCCTCAAGATCACGGGCGACTGGCAGAAGTTCAAGGGCCTGCCGGGCGCCGAGGGCACCCTGCGGACCAAGGGCGACAAGGTCGACCCGAAGGCCGCCATCGAGGCCGCCGCCGCGGACGCCGAGAAGGTCAAGGCGAAGGCGTCGGAGAAGAAGGCCGCCGCTGCCGAGGCGCCGGCCGAGCCCGCCGCTGACGCCGAGGTCGAGGCCACCGAGGACGAGCAGGCCTGATGCTCGCCGACGCGCTGGAGCACCTGGTGCGGGGCATCGTCGACCACCCGGACGACGTGCGCGTCACCTCCTCGTCGCTGCGCCGCGGCGAGCTCCTCGAGGTGCGGGTGCACCCGGAGGACCTCGGGCGCGTCATCGGGCGCGGCGGTCGTACCGCCCGGGCCCTGCGCACGGTCGTCGGCGCGCTGTCGCCGGACGGCGCGGTCCGCGTCGACGTCGTGGACGTCGACCGCCGCTGACGGGCCCCGCTCGTCGAGGCTTCACGAAGGCCCGGCCCCGTACCCTGGGGCCGGGCCTTCGCCGTCTTCCCACCCCTCCCGAGAGGATCGTCATGCTGCTCACCGTCGCGCGGATCGGCCGTGCGCACGGCCTGCGTGGGGAGGTCGCGCTCGACCTGCGGACCGACGCGCCCGAGGTCCGGCTCGCGGCCGGGACGCGCCTGCAGACCGAGCCCGCGTCCGCGGGACCGCTCACGGTCGCCCGCACCCGCATCCAGCAGGGCCGTTGGTACGTGACGTTCGACGAGATCGCCGACCGGACCGCCGCCGAGGCGCTGCGCGGCGTCGAGCTCGTCGCCGAGGAGGTCGCGGACGACGAGGAGGACGCCTGGTACCCGCACGAGCTGAACGGGCTGCGCGCGGAGGGCGTCGACGGACGAGTGCTCGGGGAGATCGTCGGCCTGCAGCACCTGCCCGCGCACGACGTGCTGATCCTGCGCGAGCCCGACGGTGCCCGCACGCTGATCCCGTTCGTGCGGGCGATCGTGCCGGTCGTCGACGTTGCCGGCGGCCGCGTCGTGCTCGACCCGCCGGGCGGCCTGCTCGCGTCCGACGCGGCGAACCTCGTGATCTCGGACGAGACGCGTGGCGACGCCGGCTCCGAGGACTGACGTGCGCATCGACGTCGTCTCGATCTTCCCCGACTACCTCGCGCCGCTCGACCTGTCGCTCGTCGGGAAGGCGCGCACGAGCGGGCTGCTCGACCTGCGCGTGCACGACCTGCGCGACTGGACCACGGACCGCCACCGCACGGTCGACGACACCCCGTTCGGCGGCGGAGCGGGCATGGTGATGCGGCCGGACGTGTGGGGGACCGCCCTGGACTCCGTGCTGGACGAGGGCGCGCACCTGCTCGTGCCGACGCCGTCGGGTGCCCCGCTCACGCAGCGAACCGCCGAGCGACTCGCCGAGGAGCAGCACCTCGTCGTCGCGTGCGGTCGCTACGAGGGCATCGACGCGCGGGTCGCCGAGCACTACCGGTCGCGGCCGGGCGTCCGGGTGAGCGAGTTCTCGATCGGCGACTACGTCCTCAACGGCGGTGAGGTCGCGGCGCTCGTGCTGGTCGAGGCGGTCGCGCGGCTGCTCCCCGGCGTCATCGGCAACCCGCAGTCGCTCGTCGAGGAGTCGCACGGTGCGGCCGGGCTCCTCGAGTACCCCGTCTACACGAAGCCGCCGCAGTGGGCGGGCCTCGACGTGCCCGAGGTGCTGCTCTCCGGGCACCACGGCCGCATCGAGCGGTGGCGGCGTGACGAGGCGCTGCGCCGGACCGCGGAGCGTCGTCCCGACCTCGTCGCGGCGCTCGACCCCGGCACGCTCGACCGTGCCGACCTCGCGGTCCTGGCCGAGCTCGGCTGGGTGGAGCAGGGCGGCCGGCTCGTCGGGCCCTGACGCGCCGAGGAACAGGGCTCGGCCCGTCGCCCGGTCCCGGATTGGTGGGGCGTGCGCCCGCTGTGGCAGACTTGCCCGTTGGTGCGCGCCGGTCGCGTCTCTGCCACAGGGGAGACGAACCACGACCACCGAGGACAGGTCCAGAGCCTGTCCCCGAACGCACCGGACCAGACCATCGGGACGCCCGCGCACGCTGATGCCGCGGCGCCCTCGACGACGTTCCTGACCTGTGGCAGGGCGGGGAAGTGACAGCACATGCACACGCTCGACCAGGTCGACGCAGCCTCGCTGCGCAGCGACATCCCGGACTTCCGCCCCGGGGACACCCTGAAGGTCAACGTCAAGGTCGTCGAGGGCAACCGCTCCCGCATCCAGGCGTTCCAGGGCGTCGTCATCGCCCGTCAGGGCGAGGGCGTCCGCGAGACGTTCACGGTCCGCAAGATCAGCTTCCAGGTCGGTGTCGAGCGCACGTTCCCGGTGCACTCCCCGACGCTCGACTCGATCGAGGTCGTCACCCGCGGTGACGTCCGCCGCGCGAAGCTGTACTACCTGCGCAAGCTCCGCGGCAAGAAGGCCAAGATCAAGGAGAAGCGCGAGAACGTCCCCGCGAAGAAGGCCTGAGCCTTTCCGCGTCCGACGGGCGGTCACCCCCTGGGGGGTGGCCGCCCGTCGCTTTCTGTGAATGTCCGACTTGGGCGGTACCGCATGGTGGTTCGTTACCCGCGGACGCCCCCCGCATGCGAGAGTGTGCGGGTGATCGAGCGCCCGTCCGAGGACATCGAGGACCCGACGAGGCCCTTCACCTGGCCCTCGCTCGGCGCCTCCCCGCAGCCCGGTCCGACACCGTCGGGTGCGGCGTCCGCGGCGGTGCCCGAGGGCACCGGCACCTCGCCCGAGGAGTCCGGCGACCGGCGCTCGCGGCGGACCGCCGCGCACCGGCACGCCGAGGAGAAGCCGCGCAGCGGCGCCATGGCGATGCTGCGCGAGACGGTGATCATCCTCGCGAGCGCGCTGATCCTGTCGCTCATCGTCAAGACGTTCCTCGTGCAGGCGTTCTTCATCCCGAGCCCCTCGATGCACGAGACGCTGATCGAGGACGACCGCATCCTCGTGAGCAAGCTGACGCCCGGTCCGTTCGACCTGCACCGCGGCGACATCGTCGTGTTCAAGGACCCGGGCGGCTGGCTGCCGCCGGGCGGGGAACCCGACGCCGTCGGCGTGCGGCGCGTCGTCAACGACGCTCTCACCTGGGTCGGCCTGTACCCCCAGGACGCCGGTGAGCACCTCGTCAAGCGCGTCATCGGCCTCCCGGGCGACCACGTGGCGTGCCTCGGCCCCGGCGAACCGGTCACCGTGAACGGTGTCGCGCTCGAGGAGCCGTACCTCGCGCCGGGAGCCATGCCCAGCGAGAAGGCGTTCGACATCACCGTGCCCGCCGACAGCCTGTGGGTGATGGGCGACAACCGGCAGCACTCGGCCGACTCGCGATGGAACCAGGGCAAGCCCGGTGGCGGGTCCGTGCCGATCAAGAACGTGGTCGGCGTCGCCTTCGTCACCGTGTGGCCGCTGGACCGTGCGACGATCCTGCGCAACCCGTCGGCGACGTTCGAGGACGTGCCCGACCCGTCATGACGCTGACCGTCGACCCTGTCGGACCCGGCCCGGTGGACGAGCCGGGACGGCTGCGCACCCCGTCGCCGCGGACCCGGACGGCTGCCCGCCCGGCGGCGCGTCCCGGTCCGCACCTGCGTCACGAGCGGGTGCTGCTGCGGGAGGGCGCGACGTTCGTCGCCGGCATGGACGAGGTGGGCCGGGGCTCGCTCGCCGGGCCGGTGAGCGTCGGCGTGGTCGTCGTGGACGCCGGGACACGGTCCGCCCCGCGGGGGGTGGCCGACTCCAAGCTCCTCACCCCGGCCGCCCGCACGGCCCTGCTGCCGGCTCTGGGCCGGTGGGGCCTCGCGCGCGCCGTGGGCCACGCGAGCGCGGCCGAGATCGACGACCTGGGCATCATCGCGGCGCTGCGTCTCGCCGGGTCGAGGGCGTTGACGACGGTCGTCGCGGTCGTCGGCCGCGTGGACGTCGTCCTACTGGACGGCTCGCACGACTGGCTCACGCCGCCTGCGGCGGTGCCCGACCTGTTCGCCGCCGTCGACGAGACCGCGATGCCTGCCGTCCCGCGGGTCCGGATGCGGGTCAAGGCCGACCGGACGTGCGCGAGCGTCGCCGCGGCGAGCGTGCTCGCCAAGTGCGAGCGGGACGCGCTCATGGTCGACCTCGCCGGCCGGTACCCGGCGTACCGGTGGGACGAGAACAAGGGCTACTCGTCGCCGGACCACCTCGCCGCGCTGCGTGAGCTCGGGCCGAGCGACCTCCACCGCCGGTCGTGGCGCCTGCCCGGTGTGGACCCGGAGGACGCCCTGCTGGACGACGACTCCCTGCTGCACGACGACGCCCTGCTGGACGTCGAGGGTGACGCCGATCTGCCTCTCGACGACCTCGACCCGGACGACGTGACGGACCGGACGGACGAGGGCGACACGGACTGACGAGGCCGCCGGACGGGTGCGCTGCCACCCGGGACGGCTGCCCATGGGGGATGATGGCCCGGTGAGTGCGGAGGACCTGGAGAACTACGAGACCGACATGGAGCTCGCGCTCTACCGTGAGTACCGGGACGTCGTGGGGCTCTTCTCGTACGTCGTGGAGACCGAGCGCCGGTTCTACCTCGCGAACCAGGTGGACCTGCAGGTGCGGTCCGCTGCGGGCGAGGTGTACTTCGAGCTGAGCCTCGCGGACGCGTGGGTGTGGGACGTGTACCGGTCGGCGCGGTTCGTGAAGTCGGTGCGTGTCGTGACGTTCAAGGACGTCAACGTCGAGGAGCTCGCGAAGGCGGAGCTCGACCTCGGCGGCAGCGGCGGCTTCGGGCGGTAGCGACCGCCACGCGGCCGCGGCTCCGGGCGGGCCACAGTCGCGGCGGCGCGGGCGCCGAGCGGTCCGTGCTGGGCAGCGCGTCCTCGATCGTCGTGCGGTGCGGGCGCCGGTCGCTCCGGGCGAGGGCCGACCCCCGTCGAGCCGCCCACAGCCCCGCTTCCCGCCTCCGTCCTCACGACCGGCGAACAGGTCGCCGCGAGCGGTCGTGCCGCCGTGGCACCGTCCTGCGCGGAGGTGGTCCGGTGCGGGCGAAGGACGCGGTGGGACGGTACGGGGAGGACGTGGCGGCGGCGCACGTCGCGGCGCAGGGCTGGCGGGTGCTGGACCGGAACTGGCGGGTCGCCGCCGGTGAGCTCGACCTCGTCGCACTCGACGGCGACGAGCTCGTCGTGGTCGAGGTCAAGACGCGGCGGTCGACGTCGTTCGGGCATCCCGCCGAGGCGGTGACCGCGCTCAAGCTCGCGCGCATCCGACGGCTCGCTGCCCAGTGGCTCGCGTCGCACGAGACGCGGCCGGCGTCGGTGCGGATCGACGTCATCGCGGTGCTCCTGCCGCGGCGCGGCTCCGCGCAGGTCGAGCACCTGGTCGGGGTGGTCTGAGTGGCGCTCGGTCGCACGCTCGCGGTCGCCCTGATCGGGCTGCGCGGCCACGTCGTCGAGGTCGAGGCGCACCTCGCACCGTCCCTCCCGGCGTTCACGCTCGTCGGGCTCCCCGACGCGGCGCTCGCGGAGTCCCGGGACCGGGTCCGCGCGGCCGTCTCGTCGTCGGGGTTGGCGTGGCCGCAGCGGCGGATCACCGTCAACCTCTCGCCGGCGACCCTCCCGAAGTCCGGCTCGACGTTCGACCTGGCGATCGCGGTGGCGATGCTCGCCGGTGCCGAGGCGATCGAGCCCGTGCGTGCCGACGGGGTCGTGCACCTCGGTGAGCTCGGGCTCGACGGGCGGCTGCGTCCGGTCCGCGGTGTGCTGCCCGCGGTCGCCGCTGCGGTCGCTGCGGGTCATCCACGGGTCGTCGTGCCACGAGGGAACCTCGTGGAGGCGCGGCTCGTGCCCGGTGCGCGCGTGACCGGTGCGGACAGCCTCGCCGAGGTGGCCGCCGGGTACGGCGCCGACGTGGACGTCCCCGACGTGGTCCCGGTGGGCGCGGACCACGCCGCTGCTCCGGCCCGCCCCGACCTCGACCTGGCCGACGTCGTGGGGCAGGACGACGCCCGGCACAGCCTCGAGGTGGCCGCCGCGGGCGGGCACCACCTCCTGATGGTCGGGCCACCCGGAACCGGGAAGACGATGCTCGCCGCACGGCTCCCCGGTCTGCTCCCTGACCTCTCCGAGGCGGACGCGGTCGAGGTGACGGCGGTGCACTCGGTCGCGGGAACGTTCGACCCCGGGGAGGGACTGCTGCGCCGGCCGCCGTTCGAGGATCCGCACCACACGGCGACGCCCGCGAGCGTCGTCGGGGGTGGCTCGGGAGTTCCCCGACCGGGGGCGGCGTCGCGGGCCCACCGCGGCGTCCTCTTCCTCGACGAGGCGCCCGAGTTCACCACGGCGGTGCTGCAGACGCTCCGGCAGCCGCTCGAGCACGGGGAGCTGGTGCTGCACCGTGCCGCGGGTGCCGCGCGGTACCCGGCACGGTTCCAGCTCGTGCTGGCGGCGAACCCGTGCCCGTGCGGCAAGGCCGTCGGCAAGGGCCTGGGCTGCACGTGCCGGGCGGAGCAGCGCCGCCGGTACTTCGGCAAGCTGTCCGGTCCGCTGCTCGACCGCGTGGACCTGCAGGTCGAGCTGGGACCGGCGCGGCCCGGCGCGCAGCCGGGGGAGCGGTCGGCCGCCGTCGGCGCACGGGTCGCGACGTGCCGCACCGCCCAGGCCGAGCGGCTCGCCGGCACGCCATGGCGTACCAACGCCGACGTGCCCGGCGCGTGGCTGCGGGCGCGGCTCGGCGCCGACCGGTCGCTCATGGTCGAGCTCGACCGCGCGGTCGACCGCGGGACGCTGAGCCTGCGTGGTGTCGACCGCGTCCTGCGCGTCGCGTGGACGCTCGCCGACCTCGGAGGCCGGGACGCGCCGTCCCGGGCGGACGTCGGCCAGGCGCTGCTCCTGCGGACCCGCGGGCACGGCGCATGAACGCCGTGGGCAGGGCCGACCGCGACGACGTGAGCGAGTTCGTGGCGAGGGTCGCGTGGAGCGGCCTGGCCGAACCGGGCGACCGGGTCGCCGGCGCCCTCGTCGACGCTCTCGGTGCGGTGGGTGCGTGGCGCTGGCTCGGTGGCTCGCTCGACGCGGAGCGACCGCTGGTGTGGGGGCCCGTCGAGGCGCGCACCGGCCCGCTGCCGGCCGTCCAGCGGGCCCGGCTCGAACGGTCGGTGCGACGGTGGGCGACGCGGTGGCCGACGGTCGACCCCGAGCGTGATCTCGACGACCTCTCCCGCCTGGGCGGGGCGGTGCTCGTCCCGGGCGATCCCCGGTGGCCGGCGGGGATCGACGACCTCGGTGACGAGCGGCCGTTCTGCCTGTGGGTCCGGGGCGAGCCGGATCTGGCCGGTGCATGGCGACGGGGGATCGCGCTCGTGGGGTCGCGGGCGGCGACCAGCTACGGCGAGCGCGTCGCGTTCGACCTGGCCGAGGGCCTGAGCGCGCGGGGTGCGACGGTCGTGTCAGGCGGCGCGTACGGGATCGACGCCGCGGCGCACCGCGGGTCGCTCGCCGCCGGCGGTCCGACGAGCGTGGTGCTGGCGGGCGGCGTCGACCGCACGTACCCGGTCGGCAACGCGCGTCTCTTCGAGGCGGTCGTCGGCGGCGGAGGGTCGGTCGTCGCCGAGCTCGGGCCCGGGAGGCTTCCGACCAGGAGCCGGTTCCTGCAGCGCAACCGGTTGATCGCGGCAGGGAGCCGGGCGACGGTCGTCGTCGAGGCGGCGTGGCGGTCGGGGGCGATGAGCTCGGCGCACCACGCGGCCCGGCTCCTGCGGCCGGTCGGGGCCGTGCCGGGACCGGTCACGTCGGTGGCGTCGGCGGGGTGCCATCGGCTGCTGCGCGACGGCGTCGCGGTGTGCGTGACGGACGCGGCGGAGGTCGCCGAGCTCGCCGGGGCGTCCGGCACCGACCTCGTGACGGAGCGCGCCGAGGCGCCCCGAGCGGGTGACGGCCTGGACGCTGTCACGCGCGCCGTCCTCGAGGCGCTCCCGCGTCGCGCGCCCGCCGATCTCGCGACCGTCGCGTCCTCCGCAGGGGTGACGACGGCGGAGGCGCGGGCCGCCCTCGGACTGCTCGAGCTCGACGGTTCCGCGGTGCGTTCGGGTGGTGACTGGTCCCTACGGGCCGGAGGGTGAGCCGGGCACCGGGTGAAAAGGCTGGCGTGTGACGGAATTCGCGGCCCGCGAATCGGACAAGCACGGCGGAATCCCCCAGCGCTAGGCCTCTTGGGTGAGAGTCCCGCTTGTTTCCGTGATGTGTTTCAGGTCACCGTAGGCCCATGAACATGACCGGGGTCACTCTGACGGGCGCATCTCGTGCGCGCCTGCTCGGTGATTTCTCGGCATATCTCAGTGCGCAGCGAGGGTGTTCCGAGCACACCGTGCGCGCATATCGCGGCGACGTCGACCAGATGATCGCCTACGCGTCCCGGCACGGTCGTGACTCGCTCGACGCGGTCGACCTCGGCGTGCTCCGCGCGTGGCTGGCGTCGATGGCGCAGGCGCGCCGCAGCCGGTCGACGATCGCCCGCCGCAGCGCCGCCGTCCGGACGTTCTTCGCGTGGGCCGTGCACACCGGCCTCGTCGAGCAGGACCCGTCGCTCCGTCTCGCGACGGCCCGCGTGTCGCAGCTGCTGCCGACGGTCCTCCAGCTCGGGCCGGTGGCGCGGATGATCGACGCCGCACGCGACCGCGCCCAGGACGACGAGCCCACCCACCTGCGGGACTGGGCCGAGCTCGAGCTGCTGTACGCGACCGGCGTGCGTGTCGGCGAGCTGTGCGGCGCCGACGTCGACGACGTCGACCTCGACGAGCGCCTCATCCGGGTCGTGGGCAAGGGCGACAAGCAGCGCGTCGTGCCGTTCGGCAAGCCCGCGCGTGTCGCCGTGTCCGCGTGGCTGCAGCGCGGCCGTCCGCTCCTCGCGCGTCCCGACTCCCCGCCGGCGCTGCTCCTCGGTCGCCGCGGCGGTCGGGTCGACCAGCGGCAGGTCCGCGCGATGGTGCACGACGCGGCGGCCCTGGCCGGTGTCGAGGACGTCGCCCCGCACGGCATGCGCCACACGGCTGCGACCCACCTGCTCGACGGCGGGTCCGACCTGCGCAGCGTGCAGGAGCTGCTCGGCCACGCGAGCCTCGCGACGACGCAGCGCTACACCCACGTCTCTGCTGAGCGGCTCCGCTCGGCATTCGAACTTGCGCACCCCCGCGCATGACGGCACGAACGGAGTCGACGATGACGTCCTCACTCGATGTGGTCCACGTCCTGCATGCCCGCTTCGCGGGGACGGCGGCCGAGGGCGTCATCCCGCAGCAGCGCACCAGCGGTGACGTCCCGGACCTCGTGGTGGACGGCGACGACGCCACGCTCGACGCCGACCTCGCGCTCGTGCTCGAGGGCGCCCCGACGCAGCGTGGCGGGATCGTCGACGACCCGGACGTCGCCGCCCTGTGGGAGGCGTTCAAGTCGACGGGGGCCGCGCGGGCCCGCGAGAGCCTGATCCTGCACTACGCACCGCTCGTCGCCGCGGTCGCCGGTCGCGTCGGGATGCGTCTGCCCAGCACGGTCGAGCAGGCCGACCTGGTGTCGTACGGGATGTTCGGGCTGATCGACGCCATCGAGAAGTACCAGACCGACCGTGCGGTGAAGTTCGAGTCGTACGCGTCGTCGCGCATCCGCGGAGCGATCATCGACGAGCTGCGGGCCATGGACTGGGTGCCCCGCTCGGTGCGGACGAAGGCCCGTGCGGTCGACCGTGCGTATGCCGAGCTCGAGGCGACGTTGCACCGCGCCCCGACCGAGCAGGAGGCCGCCGCGCACCTCGAGATGTCGGTGGCCGAGCTCCGCGCGGTCTTCTCGCAGCTCGCCACGGTCAACGTGGCCGCGCTCGACGAGCTGCTCGGCGGCGGTGACGACCGTCCGGGCGGCGCGTCGCTGGGGGACACGCTCGGTGACGATCGCACGCTCGACCCCGCGGGCGCGATCGACGCGGCGGAGACCAAGTACCTGCTGGCCCGGGCGATCGAGCAGCTGGGCGAGCGGGAGCGGATCGTCGTCGTCCTCTACTACTACGAGGGCATGACGCTCGCGGAGATCGGTCGCGTGCTCGGCGTGACCGAGTCGCGGATCTCGCAGATGCACACCGCGGCGATGCTGCGGCTGCGCACGAGGCTGCTGGACGCCGAGCGGGTCTGACCGCCCGCAGCAGTCTCCGACGCCGGGCCACCCGTCCCCGCACCGCTGCCAGGGCGCGCGCCGGACAGCAGGACGATCGGTCCGGGACTGCCGAGCGTGCCCATCGGGTCGAGGTAGACCGCGCCGCGCCGCACACCCCAGTGCACGCACGCCGCGGGTGCGCAGTGCGACCCCGCGCCGTCGAGCGTGCCGAGCGCGTCCCCGGCCGCGACGGCGGTGCCGACCGCGACGGTGGCGTCGACCGGTTCGAGGCTCGAGCGCAGCCCGTTCGGATGCGCGACGACGACGACCCCGCGGCCGGCGACCTCCCCGGCGAACGTGACGACCCCGGCCGCCGGGGCGACGAGCGGGATGCCGGCCTCGGCGGCGAGGTCGACGCCGCGGTGCCCGGCGGACCACGGCGCGGGCGGCGCGCGGAACGGTGCCACGACCCGCACCGGCCCGGGGACGGGCGGCCGGAACGTCATCGCGTCGTCGGCGGTCCGGGGCGCCGCGGCGCTGCCGGCGACGGCGACCACGAGCCAGCAGAGCACCGCACCGAGCCCGGCGAGTGCGACGGTCCGACGCCGGTGCCGCCGTGTGCGACGGGATCGGCGTGCCGTCGGTGGCGCGCCGGTGCCTGTCGTCGAGGGGGTCGCACCGGGCGGTGTGCTCGTGGGGATCATGGTCCGCACCGTGCCGGAGTCGCGCGGTCACCGACCGAGGCGCAGTGACACGTCGGGCGCAGGTTCCGCCCGAACGGGGGCTGTGGGCGGCTCGCGTCCGAGGCGTCCGGGGCACGTCGCCCCATCGGCTAGACTTCGAGTGCGACCGGTCCGTGCCGGTCGACATCGCGCGCCATCCTCCCGGTGTCCACCTCGCCCCACGGGCGAGGACAGGCTCGGGGTCGGACGCTGCACCGGTCCGGGAACCGCACGTCAGTGCGGAGCCCGGCGCAGCCGCCGACATGGCGCCAGGGGCTCCGACCACCTGGTCGGGCCGACAACCGAGATGCGGGCCCGCTCGTCGGGTCCGCCTGCACGTGCGCACCTCGCGGTGCGCACCGGAAGGACGTGCCATGGCCGTCGTGACCATGCGCCAGCTGCTCGAGAGCGGTGTCCACTTCGGGCACCAGACCCGCCGCTGGAACCCCAAGATGAAGCGCTTCATCTTCACCGAGCGCAACGGCATCTACATCGTCGACCTGCAGCAGTCGCTGTCCTACATCGACCGCGCGTACGACTTCGTCAGCCAGACCGTCGCCCACGGCGGCAGCATCCTGTTCGTCGGCACCAAGAAGCAGGCGCAGGAGCCCGTCGCGGAGCAGGCCGCCCGCGTCGGCATGCCGTACGTCAACCAGCGCTGGCTCGGTGGCATGCTCACCAACTTCACCACGGTCCACAAGCGCCTGCAGCGCCTCAAGGAGCTCGAGCAGATCGACTTCGACGACGTCGCGGCCTCGGGCCTGACGAAGAAGGAGCTGCTCGTCCTGCGTCGCGAGAAGGACAAGCTCGCGAAGACGCTCGGCGGCATCCGTGACATGGCCAAGGTCCCCTCGGCCGTGTGGATCGTCGACACGAACAAGGAGCACCTCGCGGTCGACGAGGCGCGCAAGCTGGGCATCCCGGTCGTCGCGATCCTCGACACCAACTGCGACCCCGACGTCGTGGACTACCCGATCCCGGGCAACGACGACGCGATCCGCGCCGTCCAGCTGCTGACCCGCGTGATCGCCGACGCCGCCGCCGACGGCCTGCTCAAGCGCCACTCGGGTCGCACCGCGGCCGCCGAGGGCGCCGAGGCCGACGCCGAGCCGCTGGCCGAGTGGGAGCGCGAGCTGCTCGCCGGTGCCGAGGCCGACCTGCAGCAGGGCGGGTCCGCCGCTGCTCCGGCTGCCGTGCAGGCCGAGGCCGCCACGGCCGCCGACGTCGTGACGACGGACGCGCCCGCCGAGGAGGCCGCGGCTGTCGCCGAGGCGACCGAGGTCACCGAGTCCGCCCCCGAGGCGCCGGCCGAGGGCGACGCCGCGTCCGAGTGACGCGCCCGTCCCTGTACCCACTTCGACCAGAACGGAATCACTGATGGCGAACTACTCGCTCGCAGACATCAAGGCGCTGCGCGAGAAGACCGGTGCCGGCATGCTCGACGTCAAGAAGGCGCTCGAGGAGGCCGAGGGCGACTCCGACAAGGCGCTCGAGCTCATCCGCGTCAAGGGCCTCAAGGGCGTCGGCAAGCGTGAGGGTCGCGCCGCGTCGGACGGTCTCGTGGCCGCCCACGTCGGCCCGACGGCGGACGGCGAGGGCCAGACGGGCGTGCTCGTCGAGGTCAACTCGGAGACGGACTTCGTCGCCAAGAGCCCGAACTTCGTCGCGCTCGCCGAGCGCGTCCTGAACGCGGCCGTCACCTCGCCGGCCCGCGACGCGGACGCGCTGCTGGCGACCGAGGTCGACGGCACGAGCGTGCAGTCCTTCGTCGACGAGACGGCCGCCACCCTGGGTGAGCGCGTCGTCGTGCGTCGTCTGGCCCGTCTGGCCGGCGAGCACGTCGAGGTCTACCTGCACAAGGTCAACAAGGACCTGCCCCCGCAGGTCGGCGTCCTGGTCGCCACCGACGCCGCGGGTGCCGGTGTGGCCCGCGACATCGCGACGCACATCGCGGCGTTCTCGCCGACGTACCTCACGCGTGAGGACGTCCCGGCCGAGACCGTCGCGAGCGAGCGTCACATCGCCGAGGAGACCGCCCGCAACGAGGGCAAGCCCGAGGCGGCGCTCCCGAAGATCGTCGAGGGTCGTCTCAACGGCTTCTTCAAGGAGAACGTGCTCCTCGAGCAGGCGTTCGCCAAGGACAACAAGAAGACGGTCGCCCAGGTTCTCACCGAGGCCGGCGGCACGCTGACGGGCTTCGTGCGCTACCGCGTGGGAGCCTGACCCCATGTGACGAGGTGGCCCCGGCCCTGCAGGGTCGGGGCCACCGTCGCACCGGGCGCCAGCGGGCGCCCACCCATGCAGGACGCACCGGAGGAGACACCGTGAGCCAGGACGTGACCGCGACCGACGAGAACGCCCCGGCCCGACGTGTCCTGCTCAAGCTGTCCGGCGAGACGTTCGGCGGCGGTGACGTCGGTCTCGCCGCCGACGTGGTGCAGCGCGTGGCCGCCGAGATCGCGGTCGCGGTCCGCGCCGGCGTGCAGGTCGCGATCGTCGTCGGCGGTGGCAACTTCTTCCGCGGCGCCGAGCTCTCGCAGCGCGGCCTCGACCGGGCCCGTGCCGACTACATGGGCATGCTCGGCACGGTCATGAACTGCCTGGCGCTCCAGGACTTCCTCGAGCAGGCGGGTGTGAGCACCCGGGTGCAGACCGCCATCACGATGGGTCAGGTCGCGGAGCCGTACATCCCGCTGCGCGCGATCCGGCACCTCGAGAAGGGCCGCGTGGTGATCTTCGGCGCGGGCGCCGGGATGCCTTACTTCTCGACGGACACCGTGTGCGTGCAGCGCGCCCTGGAGACGCACTGCCAGGAGGTGCTCATGGGCAAGAACGGCGTGGACGGCGTGTACACGGCAGACCCCCGCAAGGACCCGAACGCCGTGAAGCTCGACACCCTGACGTACACCGACGCGCTGGTCGGTGACCTGGCGGTCATGGACCAGACCGCGCTCAGCCTCAGCCGGGACAACGACGTGGTGATGCGCGTCTTCGGGCTCGAGGAGCCCGGTAACGTCACGCGCGCCCTGCAGGGTGAGAAGATCGGCACGCTGGTCACCGCAGGCTGAGCTGCCCCGACCACCACGAACCGACACGACGAAGGAGCACCGGTGATCGACGAGACCCTCCTCGAGGCCGAGGAGAAGATGGACAAGGCGATCGAGGTCGCCAAGGACGACTTCGCGACGATCCGCACCGGCCGCGCCAACGCCGCGATGTTCTCCAAGGTGTTCGTCGACTACTACGGCAGCCCGACGCCGCTGCAGCAGCTCGCCTCGTTCAACGTGACCGAGGCACGCACGATCCTCGTGTCGCCGTTCGACAAGTCGTCGATGGTCGCCATCGAGAAGGCCCTGCGCGACTCCGACCTGGGTGTGAACCCGTCGAACGACGGCAACGTCATCCGTGTGGTGCTGCCGGCCCTGACGGAGGAGCGCCGCCGCGACTTCGTCAAGCTCGCCAAGGGCAAGGCGGAGGACGCGCGCATCTCGGTGCGCAACGTGCGCCGCCGTGCCAAGGAGGAGCTGGACCGCATCGTCAAGGACGGCGAGGCGGGCGAGGACGAGGTCGTGCGGGCGGAGAAGGAGCTCGAGGTGCTCACCAAGAAGCACGTCGACCTCATCGACCACCTGCTCTCGTCCAAGGAGAGCGAGCTCCTCGAGGTCTGATGTCGGAGCACACCGCACTCGCCGCACCGCGCATACCGCGACCGGGCAGGGACGTCCCCGTCGCGATCGTGGTGGGCGTGGCGCTGCTCATCGGCGTCGTCGCGTCGCTGTTCATCCGCAAGGAGGCGTTCGCCGTCGTGGCGGTCGTCGCCGTGTGCGCGGGCCTGTGGGAGCTCGCGCAGGCGTTCACGCGCCGCGCGATCCACCTGCCGCTCGTCCCGCTGATCGTCGGGGCGGTGGGCATCCTCGTCTCGGCGTACACGGCCGGGCCCGAGGCGATGTTCGTCGCGTTCATGCTGACCGTGGGTGGTGTCGTCATCTGGCGCGTGCTCGACGGGAACGGTGAGGCGGCACTGCGCGACGCGAGCGCGGGCGCGTTCGCGGCGGCGTACCTGCCGTTCCTCGCGGGCTTCGTCATGCTCATGCTCGCGGCGCCCGACGGGCCGGCCCGGGTGATGCTGTTCATCCTGCTGGTGGTCGCGAGCGACACCGGCGGGTTCGTCGTCGGGACGCTCATCGGCAAGCACCCGCTGGCGCCGTCGGTGAGCCCGAAGAAGTCGTGGGAGGGCCTGATCGGCTCGATCGTGCTGGCCTGCGTGGTCGGCGTGGTCGGCGTGCAGGTCGCGTTCGGGGGCGAGCCGCTCGTCGGTGTGTTCCTCGGTCTCGCGACCGTCGTGACCGCGACGCTCGGCGACCTGGCGGAGTCGTTGCTGAAGCGCGACCTCGAGCTCAAGGACATGGGTCGGCTCATCCCGGGGCACGGCGGTCTGCTCGACCGGCTGGACTCGCTGCTGCTGACCTGCCCCGCCGTCTACCTCATCCTCTCGGTCCTGCTCCCTGCGTGACCCCGACCCGAAGGAGGGGGACGCCATGACCGGCACGCCCGTCCGTCTGGACCTCTCGTCGCCGAGCCGCGGACCGCGCGGCAAGCCGCCGAAGCACTTCGTCGACCTCACGCCCGAGCAGCGCGTTGCGGCCGTCACGGAGCTCGGCGAGAAGCCGTTCCGCGCCAAGCAGCTCGCGACGCACTACTTCACGCACCTCACGTCAGACCCCGCGGCGATGACGGACCTGCCCAAGGCGACCCGCGACAAGCTGGTCGAGGGGCTGTTCCCCCAGCTGCTCACAGCGCACCGGACGCAGACGGCCGACCAGGGCACCACGGTCAAGACCCTGTGGCACCTGTTCGACGGCGCGAAGGTCGAGTCGGTCCTCATGCGGTACGCGAACCGGACGACGCTGTGCATCTCGAGCCAGGCGGGCTGCGGTCTCGCGTGCGCGTTCTGCGCGACGGGCCAGCTGGGACTGACGCGGAACCTGTCGACGGCGGAGATCGTCGAGCAGGTCCGGGCCGCGGCGCGCTCGCTCGCCGACGGTGAGGTGCCGGGAGGTCCGACGCGCCTGACGAACGTCGTGTTCATGGGCATGGGGGAGCCGCTGGCGAACTACAAGGCGGTCATGGAGACGGTGCGCCGCCTCGTCGCCCCGACGCCGGACGGCCTCGGCATGTCCGCGCGCAACGTCACGGTCTCGACCGTGGGCATGGTGTCGGCGATGGACAAGCTCGCCGACGAGGGCATCCCGGTGACGCTCGCGCTGTCGCTGCACGCGCCCGACGACGAGCTGCGCAGCGAGCTCGTCCCGGTGAACACCCGGTGGAACGTGGACGAGGCGCTCGACTCGGCGCACCGCTACTTCGTGAAGACGGGCCGTCGGGTGTCGATCGAGTACGCGCTGATCCGCGACATCAACGACCACGCGTGGCGCGCCGACCTGCTGGGCGAGAAGCTCAACGCGCGCGGCCGCGGGTGGGTGCACTGCAACCCGATCCCGCTGAACCCGGTGCCCGGCTCGAAGTGGACGGCGAGCGATCCCCGGGTCGAGCAGGAGTTCGTGGCACGCTTGCGAGCGCACGGCATCCCGACGACGATCCGGGACACCCGTGGCAGTGAGATCGACGGCGCCTGCGGGCAGCTCGCAGCGGAGGAGGACGAGTGAGCGACGGGATGTTCCGCACCGTCACGGGGATGAAGCAGGGCTACGACCCGGACGAGGTGGACGAGTTCTTCGCGCATGCCCGGGCCGTGTACGAGAAGGGGCCTGCCGGCGCGCTGGCCAGCAAGGACGTGCGAGCCGTGGCGTTCGACATGGTGCGCGGCGGGTACGTCACGTCGGCGGTCGACGCCGCGCTGGACCGGCTGGAGGCGGCGTTCGTCGCCCGGTCGCGCGCGGAGTTCATCGCGCAGCGGGGCCAGGAGGCCTGGATGGCCCGGCTCGGTGAGCAGGCGCGCACGCTCTACGGCCGGCTGGGCCGGCCCGACGGTGACCGCTTCGCCCCGCCCGAGGGCCGGCACCAGGGGTACGAGCCGGCCGACGTGGACGCGCTGTGCCACCGGCTGATCGCCTACTTCGACAAGGGTGCCCCCCTGACGGCGGGCGAGGTCCGCGCGGCGACGTTCCGGCGGCGCAACGGCGCGAACGGGTACGGCGAGCCCGCGGTGGACGCGTTCTTCGCGCGTGCGATCGAGGTGCTGCTCGGCGTCGAGTGACCGCCTCCGTCGGCGATGATGGGCCGGTGAGTCAGCGCAGCGTCCTCCTCCTCGGGTCCACGGGATCCATCGGCACCCAGGCGATCGACGTCGTCACCCGCAACCCGGACCGGTTCCGGGTCACCGGTCTCAGCGCGGGCGGGCGCGACGCTGCGCTCGTGGCGCAGCAGGCGGCGGCGCTCGGGGTCGAGACGGTCGCACTCGCGGACCCGGCGTCCGAGCAGGCGTTCCGCGCGGCGTGGACCGGAGGACCGGTCGAGGTGCTCACCGGCCCCGGTGCGTCGACCGAGCTCGCCGCACGGGGTGCCGACGTGGTGCTCAACGGCATCACGGGTTCGGTCGGTCTCGGCCCCACGCTCGCGGCGCTGCGCGCGGGCAGCACGCTCGCGCTCGCCAACAAGGAGTCGCTCGTCGTCGGCGGTGCCCTCGTCAAGGCGGCGCGCACGCGTCCCGACCAGATCGTGCCGGTGGACTCCGAGCACTCGGCGATCGCGCAGAGCCTGCGCGGCGGCGCCCGGGGCGAGGTCCGCCGGCTCATCCTCACGGCGTCGGGCGGGCCGTTCCGTGGCTGGTCGCTCGACGACGTCAAGGCCGTCGGGCCCGAGCAGGCGCTCGCCCATCCGACGTGGTCGATGGGGCCGGTCGTGACGGTGAACTCGTCCACGCTGATGAACAAGGGGCTCGAGCTCATCGAGGCGCACCTGCTGTTCGACGTGCCGGTGGACGACATCACCGTCGTGGTGCACCCGCAGTCCGTCGTGCACTCGATGGTCGAGTTCGTCGACGGCTCGACGATCGCGCAGGCGTCGCCGCCCGACATGCGGCTGCCGATCGCGCTGGGCCTGTCGTGGCCGGACCGGGTCGCCGACGTCGTGCCGCCGTGCGACTGGACGCGGGCGACGTCGTGGACGTTCGAGCCGCTCGACGAGGAGGTGTTCGGGGCGGTGCGCCTGGCCCGCGAGGCCGTCGCCGCCTCGGCGACGCACCCGGCCGTCTACAACGCAGCCAACGAGGAGTGCGTGGCGGCGTTCCTGGCGGGGCGGATCGGCTTCCTCGACATCGTCTCGACCGTGGAGCGCGTGCTCGACGAGCACACCGGGACCGCGGCGGCCGCGCTCGACCTCGACGCGGTGCTCGCGGCGGAGGACTGGGCGCGGGCCCGGGCGCACGAGGTGCTCGCGCGCCGGTGACGTGTGCGGCGGCGCGGCCCGCCGGCACGGGCGTCAGGACCCGTCGGCCCCGCCCAGCAGCGCGTCGAGCACGGGCGCGAGCCGGCTGGTCCGGCCGGTGCGGTCCTCGGTCCGGTCCGCGAGGGCCGCGGCCTTCCGGGCGGCCGTGATCCCTGCCCACCGCACGGGCTCGGGTTCCCACTCGGGCGATCGGTGGCCCACCCACGGCAGCCGGGTGAGTGCGGTGTCGGCGCCCGTGAGGAGGTCGGCGAGCGTGCGGCCGGCGAGGTTGCAGGCGGCGATCCCGTCGCCGACGTACCCGCCTGCCCAGGCGTTGCCGTCCTCGTCGAGCCCGACGGACGGGTGCCAGTCGCGGGGGACGCCGATCGGGCCACCCCACCGGTGGGTGATCTCGGTGGTCCGCAGCACCGGGAACAGCGAGACCAGCTCGCGGTGCAGGTGCTCCGACACGAGCGCGTCGGTGTCGAACGCCGGGCGGATCGCCGACCCCAGGTGGTACGGCGCACCACGCCCGCCGAACGCGAGCCGCCCGTCGGTGGTGCGCTGGCCGTAGACAAGCAGGTGCCGTGCGTCCGTGAACGTCTCGGCCTGCGCGAGTCCGATCTCGTCCCACACGTCGTCGGGCAGCGGCTCGGTCGCGATCATGAGCGAGTACACAGGGGCCACGCTGCGCCGGGAGCCGGGCAGCTGAGCGGACCACGCCTCCGTCGCCCGCACGACGTACCGGGCGCGGACCGTGCCATGGTCGGTGACGACGGCACGGGGGGAGAGGCGCATCGCCCGCGTGCCCTCGGCGAGCCGTGCTCCGCGGGCGAGCACGACGTCGACGAGCCCGCGCACGAGCTTCGCGGGCTGGAGCCGGGCGCAGTCGGCCGAGTACGCGCCCCCGAGGACGCCGTCGGCGCGGACGTGCGCGCGCACGGCGTCCGCGTCGAGCAGCGTCGCCTCGTCGCCGAACGCGGTCCCGGCGCTGACCTCGGCGGCGACCCGCTCGAGCTGCGGCCGGTTCCTCGCGAGCGTCACCGTGCCGCCGTACGCGAACCCGCAGTCGACGAGCTCGGCCGCGGCGACACCCCCGACCTCGACGACCGCGTCCCGCATCGCGGCGCGCATGGCCACGGCGGCGTCCCAGCCGTGGGCGCGCGCGAGCGCGTCGCCGCTCACGGGCAGCTGCGCGGAGCACCACCCGCCCGCGCGACCGCTCGCGCCGAACCCCGCGACGACCTGCTCGACGAGCAGCACGTCGAGCGACGGGTCGGCCTCGAGCAGGTAGTAGGCGGTCCACAGCCCGGTCATCCCGGCGCCGACGATGACGACGTCGGCCTGCGTGTCGCCGTCGAGCGGGTCACGCGCGACCAGGTCGTCCTCGTCGAGCTGGTCGAACCACAGGGACAGGCCGCGCAGGTCGGTCACAGGTGGGTCCACGCCTCGGTCAGCACGCCGCGCAGGATCTGCTCGATCTCGTCGAACTCGGCCTGCCCGCACGTGAGCGGCGGGGCGAGCTGGACGACGGGGTCGCCGCGGTCGTCGGCCCGGCAGTACAGCCCGGCGTCGAACAGCGCGCCGGACAGGAAGCCGCGCAGCAGGCGCTCGCTCTCGTCGGCGTCGAACGTGGTGCGGGCGGCCTTGTCCTTGACGAGCTCGATCCCGTAGAAGAACCCCTCGCCGCGCACGTCGCCCACGATGGGCAGGTCGAGCAGCTTCTCGAGGGTCTGCCGGAACGCCGGGGCGGTCTCGCGCACGTGGTCGTTGAGCCGCTCCCGCTCGAAGAGGTCGAGGTTCGCCATCGCCACGGCCGCGGACACGGGGTGGCCGCCGAACGTGTAGCCGTGCGGGAACATCGCGTCGCCCGAGGCGAACGGCTCGTACACGCGGTCGGACGCGAGGAGCGCGCCGATGGGGGAGTAGCCGGACGTCATGCCCTTGGCGCACGTCACCATGTCGGGCACGTACCCGAAGTCGTCGCACGCGAACATCGACCCGATCCGGCCGAACGCGCAGATCACCTCGTCGGACACGAGGAGCACGTCGTACCGGTCGCAGATCTCGCGCAGCCGCTCGAAGTACCCGGGGGGCGGCGGGAAGCAGCCGCCGGCGTTCTGCACGGGCTCGACGAACACCGCGGCGACCGTCTCGGGACCTTCGAACTCGATGGCCTCGGCGACCCGGTCGGCGGCCCACAGCCCGAACGCCTTGGGGTCGTCGCGCAGGTGCTCGGGCGCCCGGTACAGGTTGGTGTTCGGGACCTTGTGGGCGCCGGGCACCAGCGGCTCGAACGGTTCCTTGAGCGCGGGCAGGCCCGTGATCGACAGCGCCCCGTGCGGGGTGCCGTGGTACGCGATGGACCGCGAGATGACCTTGTACTTGCCGGGCCGGCCGACGAGCCGCCAGTACTGCTTGGCGAGCTTCCACGCGGTCTCGACGGCCTCGCCGCCGCCGGTCGTGAAGAAGACGTGGTTCAGGTCGCCGGGCGCGTAGTCGGCGAGCCGCTCGGCCAGGTCGATGGCCTGCGGGTGCGCGTACGACCACAGCGGGAAGAACGCGAGCTGCTCGGCCTGCTCGCGGGCGCGTGCGGCGAGCTCGGTGCGCCCGTGACCGGCCTGCACGACGAACAGCCCGGACAGCCCGTCGATGTAGCGGCGGCCCGTGTCGTCCCAGATGTGGTGACCCTCGCCCCGCACGATCGTCGGGACCCCGTGCTCCCACGAGCTCTGCCGTGTGAAGTGGCCCCACAGGTGCGCGCGGGCCGCGTCGCCGCGCCGCGTGCCGGCCGGCGTGGTGCCGCCCGCCGTGGCCGCCGGGACGGTGCCCGCCGGTGTCGTGCCGGTCATCGCGTCCCCCAGTTGTAGAGCTGCTTGCGCAGGCGCAGGTAGACGAACGTCTCCGTGGTCCGCACGCCCGGCAGGCCGCGGATCTTCTGGTTGAGCACCTCGAGCAGGTGGTCGTCGTCCTCGCAGACGACCTCGACGAGCAGGTCGAAGCCGCCCGCGGTGATGACGACGTAGTCGACCTCCGGCAGCTCGGCGAGCGCGTCGGCGACGTCCTCCAGGTCACCCTCGCACCGCAGGCCGATCATCGCCTGCCGCCGGAAGCCGACCTGCAGCGGGTCCGTGACCGCGACGATCTGCACGACCCCCGAGTCGGTGAGCCGCTGCACGCGCTGGCGCACGGCGGCCTCTGACAGGCCGACGGCCTTGCCGATCGCGGCGTACGACCGGCGGCCGTCCTCCTGGAGCTGCTCGACGATGGCCTTGGACAGGTCGTCGAGCGCCGCCGGCCCGGCCGGGGGTCTGCGTGTCTCCACCGGTCGATCGTGTCGTGCCGTCGGGGTCGACGCAAGGGATTCCGTCGTCGTGCGCGTGCGCAACTTCCGATTCCGGTGGCGCGGCGGCCCGGCGACGGGGAAAAGGCGCAGCAGACCCTCGCGCGACGGTGCCGGGCGGCGTAGCGTGCCGGGCACCACCCCGTCGTCGCGCGGGCGCGGCCCGACCGGCTGCGCCGCCGCGGCGGGACCGTCCCGTGCGATGGAGGTGCTCGTGAGCCAGACCCTGCTCAACGTGATCGGCGGAGAACGGCGCGCGGCCGCCGACGGACGGACCACGGACGTGGTCGACCCGTCGACCGGGCAGACGTACGCGCAGGCGCCCCTGAGCGGTGCCGCCGACGTCGACGCCGCGTACGCCGCGGCAGCGGCGGCGTTCCCGGGCTGGGGTGGCGCCACGCCCGCCGCGCGGCAGCTCGGGCTCCTACGACTGGCGGACGCGGTCGAGGCCCGTGCGGAGGAGTTCGTCGCGGTGGAGTCGAGGAACACGGGCAAGCCGCTGCACCTGACGGCGACCGACGAGGTGCCGCCGTGCGTCGACCAGCTGCGGTTCTTCGCCGGTGCCGCGCGCGTGCTCGACGGGCTCAGTGCGGGGGAGTACATGGCGGGCCACACGTCGTGGGTCCGCCGTGAGCCGGTCGGCGTGGTCGGACAGGTCACGCCGTGGAACTACCCGCTGATGATGGCCATCTGGAAGATCGCGCCGGCGCTCGCGGCCGGCAACACGGTGGTGCTCAAGCCCTCCGACACCACTCCGGCGTCGAGCGTCCTGCTCGCGGAGGTCGCCGCCGACGTCCTGCCGCCGGGCGTGCTCAACGTGATCTGCGGCGACCGGGACACGGGCCGCGCGCTCGTCGCCCACCCGCGGCCGGACATGGTGGCGATCACCGGGTCGGTCCGCGCCGGATCGCAGGTCGCCGAGGCGGCGTCGCACGGGCTCAAGCGCGTGCACCTGGAGCTCGGCGGCAAGGCACCCGTGGTCGTCTTCCCGGACGCCGACCTCGCGCACGCCGCCGAGGGCATCGCGGCCGCCGGGTACTACAACGCGGGCCAGGACTGCACGGCCGCGACCCGTGTGCTCGTGCACGAGAAGGTCCACGACGAGTTCGTCGCGGCGCTCGCCGAGGCGGCGCGCGGCCAGCGCACCGGGCCGCCCGACGATCCCGACGTCGCGTTCGGGCCGGTCAACAACGTGCACCAGCTCGAGCGGGTCACGGGCTTCCTCGAGCGGCTGCCGGACCACGCGGACGTCGTGGCGGGCGGTGGGCGGGTCGGCGACGTCGGCTACTTCGTCGAGGCCACGGTGGTCGACGGGCTGCGGCAGGACGACGAGGCCGTGCAGGACGAGATCTTCGGGCCCGTCATCACCGTGCAGACGTTCAGCGACGAGGCCGAGGCCGTCGCGCGCGCGAACGGCGTTCGGTACGGGCTGTCGAGCTCGGTGTGGACGTCGGACCACGGCACCGCGCTGCGGATGTCGCGGGCGCTCGACTTCGGTGTCGTCTGGATCAACACGCACATCCCGTTCGTCGCGGAGATGCCGCACGGCGGGTTCAAGCAGTCCGGCTACGGCAAGGACCTGTCGATGTACGGGTTCGAGGACTACACGCGCATCAAGCACGTCATGTCGGCGTTCGGCGCCTGATGCGCGTCCTCGTGGTGGGCAGCGGCGGCGTCGGCGACGCGGTCGCCCGGATCGCCGCCCGGCGTGGTTTCTTCGAGCACATGGTCATGGCGGACTACGACCTGGGACGCGCGCAGCGGACCGTCGCGGCCGCGGGGGAGCACGACGTCGGCTCGGGCCGGTTCGTCGCGGCGGCCGTGGACGCGTCCGACGCCCGTGCGGTCGAGGCGCTGGCCCGCGAGCACGCGGTGACGCACGTGCTCAACGCCGTCGACCCGCGCTTCGTCATGCCCGTGTTCACCGGCGCGCTCGCGGCCGGCGCGGACTACCTCGACATGGCCATGTCGCTGTCCCACCCGCACCCCGAGTTCCCGTACGAGCTCCCCGGGGTCAAGCTCGGCGACGAGCAGTTCGCGCAGGCGGCCGCGTGGACGGACGCGGGACGTCTGGCACTCGTGGGCATGGGCGTCGAGCCGGGGCTGTCCGACGTGTTCGCCCGGTACGCGGCGGACCACCTGTTCGAGCGGGTCGACGAGGTCGGGGTCCGCGACGGCGCGAACCTCGTGGTGCACGACGAGCACGGCGAGCCGATCTTCGCGCCGTCGTTCTCCATCTGGACGACCATCGAGGAGTGCCTCAACCCGCCCGTGATCTGGTCGGCGGACCGGGCGGAAGCCGGCGGGGGAGTCGACGCGGGCTGGTACACCGTGCCGCCGTTCCACGAGCCCGAGGTGTTCGACTTCCCGGACCCGATCGGCCCGGTCGAGTGCGTGCACGTCGAGCACGAGGAGGTGCTGCTCGTCCCGCGCTGGGTCGACGCGCGCCGCGTGACGTTCAAGTACGGGCTCGGCGAGGAGTTCATCGGGGTCCTGCGCACGCTGCACCAGCTGCACCTCGACTCGACGACCCCGGTGCACGTGCGCGGCGGCGACGTGAGCCCGCGCGACGTCGTCGCCGCCGTGCTGCCCGACCCGGCGACGCTCGGCCCGCACATGACGGGCTCGACGTGCGCGGGCGTGCTCGTCACCGGCACGGGCAAGGACGGGGCGCCGCGTGAGGTGTACCTGCACCACGTCGTCGACAACGCGTGGTCGATGGCCGAGTACGGGGCGCAGTGCGTCGTGTGGCAGACCGCGGTCAACCCCGTCGTCGCGCTGGAGCTGCTCGCCACGGGCGTGTGGAAGGGGACCGGCGTGCTCGGTCCGGAGGCGTTCGACGCGGTGCCGTTCCTCGACCTCCTGGCGGGACCGTACGGGTCGCCGTGGGGCCTGCAGGAACGCACGCCCGCCTGACGGCTCAACCGGCCAGCAGCGCCCTCTCGAGCACGTCCAGCCCGTCGTCCAGCAGCTCGTCCCCGATGACGAGCGGGGGCAGCAGCCGGACGACGTTGCCCCACGTGCCGCACGTGAGCACCAGCACGCCCTCGGCCGCGCACGCGCGGGCGACGCGCGCCGCGGCGGCACCGTCGGGCTCGAGCGTGCCCGGCCGGACGAGCTCCACGGCCAGCATCGCGCCCCGGCCGCGCACCTCGGCCACCCCCGGTGCCTCCAGGGCCAGCAGCCGTGGCACCACGCGCGCCTCGACCGCGCGGGCGGCCGCCGCGAGGTCGTCGTCCTCGTACATCGCGATCGCGGCGAGCGCGGCGGCGCACGCCACGGGGTTGCCGCCGAACGTGCCGCCCAGCCCGCCAGGGTGCACGGCGTCCATGAGCTCGGCGCGGCCCGTCACGCCCGCGAGCGGCATGCCGCCGGCGATGCCCTTCGCGGTCGTCACGAGGTCGGGCACCACTCCCTCGTGCTCGCACGCGAACATCGTGCCCGTGCGTGCGAACCCGGTCTGCACCTCGTCGGCGACGAGCACGATCCCGTTCTCGGTGCACCATCGCGACAGTGCCGGCAGGAAGCCGGGAGCGGGCACGACGAAGCCGCCCTCGCCGAGGATCGGCTCGACGACCAGCGCGGCGACCTGGTCGGCGCCGACCTGCCGCTGCGCGACCGCGATCGCCCGGGCGGCGGCCACCTCGCCCGTCATCCCGACAGGGTCACGCAGGGGGTACGACGCGGGCACGCGGTACACCTCGCCCGCGAACGGCCCGAAGCCCGTCTTGTACGGCATGGCCTTGGCGGTCATGGCCATCGTGAGGTTCGTCCGGCCGTGGTAGGCGTGGTCGAGCACGAGCACCGCGTCGCGTCCGGTGGCCCGCCGGGCGACCTTGACGGCGTTCTCCACGGCCTCGGCGCCCGAGCCCACGAGCACCGAGCGCTTCTCGTGCGTGCCGGGCGTGAGGCGGGCGAGCGCTTCGCACACGGCCACGTACTCCTCGTACGGCCCGATCATGAAGCACGTGTGCGTGAAGTCGGCCGCCTGCGCGGCGACGGCCGCGACGACCGACGGCGCGCTCGCCCCGACCGACGTCACGGCGATCCCCGCACCCAGGTCCACGAACCGGTTGCCGTCGACGTCCTCGAGCACGCCGCCGCCCGCGCGCGCCACGTACACGGGCAGCGCGGACGAGACGCCCGCGGACACGGCGGCCGCCCGGCGGCGGGCGAGCTCGACCGAGAGTGGCCCGGGCACGGCGGTGCGCAGCAGCCTGCTCTGCGGGACTCCTTCGACGACGTCGGCGCTCACGTCGTCCGGCCGTCCTCGGCGTCGTCCACGTCGACCTCCTCGCCCGTGCCCACGTTCACGGCGGTGGCGCCGTCGGGCAGGTTGGACAGGTTCTGCGCGACGACGATGCCCGGCAGCCCCGAGTCGGGCAACCGGAAGCCGGTCTCGCCGAGCGTCTGCGGGCCCGCGAGCACGAGGTCGTGCGCCCCTCGGCGCGGGAGCGTGTCGCCCCGGAAGAACGCCGGCGCCCGCAGTCGCCAGACCACCATGAGGACGACGCCCAGGAGGATCGCGGCGATCCCCACGACGGCGACCGCGCCGAACCCGAAGATCGTCACGTTGTTCCCGTCGGCGTCCTGCAGCCAGTCGACCGTCGCGTACTGCTGCACCGCGTAGACGAACGCGGCGAGCAGGATCAGCCCGCCCGCCGACGGCAGCACGCCCTGCGTGAAGAACGTCTTGGGCGTGTGGTGCAGCGTCCGGCGGTAGAACCACGAGCACGCGAAGCCCGTGAGCCCGTAGTAGAAGGCGATCATCAGGCCGACGGACTCGACGAGCGCGAGCAGGAGGCTCGGGCTGATGAGCGTGAAGATCGCGTAGAACAGCATCGACGCGAGGCCCATCGCGATCGTCGAGACGCCCGGCGTGAGGTACCGCGGGTGGATCCTCGCGAACGACTGCGGGATCGCCTTGTACACGGCCATCGACAGCGTCGTGCGGGCGGTCGGCAGGATCGTCGTCTGCGTCGAGGCCGAGGCGGACGTGAGGATCGACGCCGACAGCAGCAGCAGGCCGATCTTGCCGATCCCCGAGTCGCCGAACAGCACCGGGCCGATCGACGAGAACACGTCGTCGGCGTTGTCGGGGTTCGCGAGGCCGATGCCCTCGGTGCCGACGCCCGCGAACGCGATCGTGGCGGTCGACACGAGCGCGTACGTGACGAGCAGCAGGAGCGTCGACAGCACGGCCGCGCGGCCGGGCGTGCGCGCGGGGTCGTCCGACTCCTCGTTGACGGAGACCGCGGTGTCCCAGCCCCAGTACATGAACACCGCGGTGAGCAGCGCGGGCGCGATGACGTCGGACAGGCTGAGCCCGCCCGGCCAGAACCACGACCACGACGGCGTGATCGAGCCCTCGACGCCGTTGCCGCTCCATACGCGGGCGAGCGCCACGACCGAGAACACGAGCAGGACCACGACCTCGATGCTCAGCAGCACGTACTGCAGGCGCGCGGACACCTCGATGCCGCGGTAGCAGATCCACGTCATGCCGGCGATCCACACGAGGCCCGCGACGGTCGTCCATGCCGTGCTGCCCGCGAGGTTCCCCGCGGCGTCCCACCCGAGGTCGCCGAGGAACGTGAACGAGTACGTCCCGGCGATCTGGGCGAGGTTCGCCATGACGATGACGTCGGCGGCGATGATGCCCCAGCCGCCCATCCACCCCGTGATCGGCCCGAACGCGCGCGACGCCCACGTGAACGTGGTGCCGCAGTCGGGCTCGGCCTTGTTGAGCTCCTGGTAGGCGAGCGCGATCAGGTACATCGGGACGAACGCCAGCAGGATGATCGCGGGCGCCTTGACGCCCGCGAGCAGCGCACCGCCGCCGGCGACGACGAAGCCGAGGCTGGCCGCCAGGCTGTACGCGGGTGCGGTGGACGCGGTACCGACGACGACGCTGGACAGCAGGCCGAGCGCGCCGCCCTTGAGTCCCTTGCTGGCGGTCTCGGGGTAGCCGAGCGGTGCGGCGTCGGCGGTGGGGGTGACGGACATGCGACCTCGCATCGGTCGGGCCGGCTGCGGGGCGGCGCATCCGGCGCGGGGAAACCCATGGGATCCGTTGCACGTGCGCGCCTCCGGGGCGCATTCCTGCGTCTCGGGGCGTCCAGACGAGGGAAACCGTAGCGGCATGGGCCGACCGTGGGAAGGGTGAGCGACGTCCAGCGGACGTCCAGGCTGATCGGTGACAATGTGCTGCCCGGTGCGCCCGGCCGGGTGGGCGCGCCGCTCCCTGCACGCGGCGTCGGAGGGTCCATGGAATACCTGGTCGGCGTGCTCGTGGTCGTCGTCGTGCTGCTGCTGTCCATCGCGCTGCACGAGATCGGGCACATGGTCCCCGCCAAGCGGTTCGGCGTGCGCGTCAGCCACTACATGGTCGGCTTCGGCCCCACGCTGTGGTCGCGGGTCAAGGGGGAGACCGAGTACGGCCTCAAGGCCATCCCGCTGGGCGGCTACGTGCGGCTCGTCGGCATGTACCCGCCCGACGAGGCGGTCGGTAACCCGCCGGCCCGCACGTGGCTCGGCCGCCTGGCCCGCGACGCACGTCAGGCCAGTGCCGAGGAGATCCGCCCGGGCGAGGACGGCCGGGCGTTCTACCACCTGTCGACGCCCAAGAAGCTCGTCGTGATGCTCGGCGGCCCGGTGATGAACCTGCTCATCGCGGTCGTGCTCATGGCGATCACGCTCGTCGGCTTCGGGCTGCCGGTGCTCGGCACGACGCTCGCGTCGGTCAACCAGTGCATCATCCCGGCCGACGCCCCGGCCGACCGCACGTGCACGTCGTCGGACGAGGCCGCGCCCGGTGCCGCCGCGGGCCTGCAGCCCGGCGACACGGTGGTGTCCTACGACGGCACGCCGGTCTCGTCCTGGGAGGAGCTGACGCCGCTCATCCGCGCGTCGGGCGACGAGACGGTCCCCGTCGTCGTCGAGCGCGACGGCGAGCGGCTCACGCTGTCCGTGACGCCCGTCGTCGCCGACCGTCCCGTGGTGGACGACAACGGCGAGGTCGTCCTCGGTGCGGACGGAGAGCCGAAGACGCAGAAGGTCGGCTTCGTCGGGGTCGCGCCGCAGCAGGAGCTCCGGCGGCAGTCGCTGCTCGACGTCCCGGGCGCGGTCGTCGACCGCACGTGGCAGACCGTCACCGTCGTCGCGACCCTGCCCGCGCGCGTCGTCGACCTCGTGCAGTCCGAGGTGAACGGGACGCCGCGCGACTCGAGCAGCGTGGTCGGCGTCGTCGGCATCGGCCGGTTCGCCGGCGAGATCGCCTCGACCGACGACCTCGACTGGCAGATCAAGACGCTCGCGCTGCTCGACATGCTCGCGAGCCTCAACATCGCGCTGTTCGCGTTCAACCTCATCCCGCTGCCCCCGCTCGACGGCGGGCACGTCGCGGCGGCCCTGTGGGAGGGCGGTCGCCGGCAGGTGGCCCGCCTGCGTGGCCGCCCCCGACCCGGTCCGTTCGACACGGCCAAGCTCGTCCCGCTCGCGTACTCGGTGTTCGTGCTGCTCGGTGCCGTCGGGTTGCTGCTCGTGTACGCCGACATCGTCAACCCCGTCCAGATCTGAGCGGGGGCGACTGCGTGGGGGTTCTGTGCGTGCGAGCCGTCCGGGGCGGGCCGCACGCCGCGGCGATGCGATGATGACCGGGTGAGCATCCCGATCAGCCTCGGCATGCCGGAGGCCCCGCCGCCCGTGCTGGCCCCGCGCCGCCCCACCCGCAAGATCCGCGTCGGCAAGGTCGAGGTCGGCGGTGACGCGCCCGTGAGCGTCCAGTCGATGACCACGACGCCGACCACCGACATCAATGCGACCCTCCAGCAGATCGCCGCGCTGACGGCCGCGGGCTGCGACATCGTGCGCGTCGCCGTGCCCAGCCAGGACGACGCGGACGCGCTGCCGGCCATCGCCCGCAAGTCGCAGATCCCCGTGATCGCGGACATCCACTTCCAGCCGAAGTACGTGTTCGCCGCGATCGACGCCGGCTGTGCGGCCGTCCGGGTGAACCCCGGCAACATCCGCAAGTTCGACGACCAGGTCAAGGAGATCGCCCGCGCCGCGACGGACGCCGGCATCTCGCTGCGGATCGGCGTGAACGCCGGCTCCCTCGACCCGCGGCTGCTCGCCAAGTACGGCAAGGCCACCCCGGAGGCGCTCGTCGAGTCGGCCGTGTGGGAGGCGTCGCTGTTCGAGGAGCACGACTTCCACGACTTCAAGATCTCGGTCAAGCACAACGACCCCGTCGTCATGGTGCGGGCCTACGAGCTGCTGTCCGAGCGGGGCGACTGGCCCCTGCACCTCGGCGTCACGGAGGCCGGGCCGGCGTTCCAGGGCACCATCAAGTCGGCGACCGCGTTCGGCGCGCTGCTGAGCAAGGGCATCGGCGACACCATCCGCGTCTCGCTGTCCGCGCCTCCCGTCGAGGAGGTCAAGGTCGGCATCCAGATCCTGCAGTCGCTGAACCTGCGGCCCCGCAAGCTCGAGATCGTGTCGTGCCCGTCGTGCGGCCGCGCCCAGGTGGACGTCTACACGCTCGCCGAGAGGGTGACCGCCGGCCTCGAGGGCATGGAGGTGCCGCTGCGCGTCGCAGTCATGGGCTGCGTCGTCAACGGGCCCGGCGAGGCCCGCGAAGCCGACCTCGGCGTCGCGTCCGGCAACGGCAAGGGGCAGATCTTCGTCAAGGGTGAGGTCATCAAGACCGTCCCCGAGTCGATGATCGTCGAGACGCTCATCGAGGAGGCCATGCGCCTCGCCGAGTCCATGGACCCGGTCGAGTCGGGCTCGGGCGCGCCGGTCGTCAGCATCGGCTGACCGCCGGGGAGCACTCACAGCCCGTTCGGCCGGTCCGGAGCGGCTCGGGGGTGCAGAATCCGATCATGGGTCCACGCCGTGCGATGTTGCTCGACGGCCGGGCGGGGGGACGGGTCCTGGGGGACGCGGACCTCGCACCGGCGCTCGCCGTGTGCGCGCAGGACGCGGTCGCCGCGGTGCTCGCGGCGACGCGCGTCGAGGCGGCGACCCGGTCGGGCCTGCGGGCCGCCGGCGGTGCGCTGTGGGGGTTCGAGCAGGACGGCGAGCTCCTCGCGCTCTGCTGGGCCGGTGCGAACCTCGTGCCGGTCGTGCCGCTTCCCGGCGGCCCTGTCCGGGAGCGCGCGCTCGACGCGTTCGCGATGCTCGCGCGCTCGCAGGGGCGACGGTGCTCGTCGATCGTCGGCGACGCGGCGGCGGTGCTCGGCCTGTGGGACCGTCTGCGGAACGCGTGGCCCGGAGCGCGTGAGCTGCGGCCCGACCAGCCGTCGATGGTGATCGACCACACGCCGTTGGTCGCGCCCGACGCCGACGTGCGCAGGTCCCGGCTCGACGAGCTCGACGTGGTGCTGCCCGCCTGCATCCGGATGTTCACCGAGGAGGTCGGCTACTCGCCCGCCAGCGGTCCCGGCGGCCCGTACGAGACGCGCGTGCACGGGCTCGTCGCGTCGGGGCGGTCGTTCGTGCGGATCGAGGAGCGTGCGTCGGCCCGCTCGCCGCAGGTCGTGTTCAAGGCCGAGCTCGGAGCGGTCGCGGGAGGCGTCGCGCAGGTCCAGGGCGTGTGGGTAACGCCCGACCGGCGCGGTGAGCGGCTGTCCGAGCGAGGGATGGCGGCGGTCGTCGAGAGGACGCGGGCCGAGGTGGCACCGGTGGTGTCGCTCTACGTCAACTCGTACAACGAGCGCGCGCTGGCGGCGTACCGGGCGGTCGGGTTCCGGCAGGTCGGGACGTACGCGACCGTCCTGTTCTGAGGCCTGTCCCGAGCCCTCTCCCGAGCGCTGTGCTCAGCGCAGCAGCCGCGACATCCGGCGGTCGGCGAGCGGCTTGCCGCCCGTCTGGCACGTCGGGCAGTACTGCAGCGACGAGTCCGCGAACGAGACCTCGTGCACGGTGTCTCCGCACGGGATGCCGTCCCAGCCGGGGCACGGCTCCCCGGTGCGGCCGTGCACCCTCATGCCCCGACGCTTGGCGTCCTTGAGCTCCGCGGCCGGGCGGCCCGAGGCCGTGGCGACGGCCTCGGTGAGGATCTGCTGGATCGCCGCGTGCAGCGTCGCGGTCTTCGCGGCGTCGAAGGACTTCGTCGGTGCGAACGGGCTCATCCGCGCCGCGTGCAGGATCTCGTCGGAGTAGGCGTTGCCGACGCCCGCGATCGTGCCCTGGTCGCGCAGCAGCCCCTTGACCTGCTGGTTCTTCGCGGCGAGCAGCTCGGCGAGCTTGTCCACGGTGAACTCGTCGGACAGCGGTTCGACGCCGAGCGTCGCGATCTGCGGCACGTCCGTCGGCTCCGCGACCACGTGCACCGCGAGCCGCTTGCGGGTGCCCGCCTCGGTCAGGTCGAAGCCGGAGCCGTCGTCGAGCCGCACGCGCAGGGCGAGCGGCGACTTCCCGGGCCGGACGGGACGGTCGGACAGCTGCTCCGACCAGCGCACCCACCCGGCGCGCGACAGGTGCCAGACGAGGTGCAGGGGCTCGCCGGTCGGCGTCGCGACCATGAGGTCGAGCCACTTGCCGTGCCGGGTCACGTCGACGACCGCGCCCCCGACGAGCGCGTCGGGCGGTGGCCTGAACGTCTTGAGGGCGCTGATCGCGCCGACCTCGACGGACTGGACGGCATGGTCGGCGGCCCGCCCGCGCAGGAACTGCGCGAGCGCTTCGACCTCGGGCAGCTCCGGCACGCGCACCATCGTGGCGCACCGGACCCACACGGGCCACGGATTCCGGAGCACGGGGCCGCCGACACTAGGCTGCGGCCCATGCTGCTGCGCCTGTCCACGCTCTTCGTCCGCACGCTGCGTGAGGACCCCGCCGACGCCGAGGTCGCCAGCCACCGGCTGCTCGTGCGCGCTGGGTACATCCGCCGCGCCGCCCCGGGCGTGTACTCGTGGCTCCCGCTCGGCCTGCGCGTGCTCGCGAAGGTCGAGGCGGTGATCCGCGAGGAGATGGTCGCGGCGGGCGTGCAGGAGGTGCACTTCCCGGCGCTGCTGCCGCGCGAGCCGTACGAGGCGACGGGCCGCTGGACCGAGTACGGCCCGAACATCTTCCGGCTCAAGGACCGCAAGGGGGGCGACTACCTGCTGGCGCCCACGCACGAGGAGATGTTCACGCTCCTCGTCAAGGACCTGTACTCGTCGTACAAGGACCTGCCGCTGCAGCTCTTCCAGATCCAGACGAAGTACCGCGACGAGGCGCGCCCGCGTGCGGGCCTCATCCGTGGCCGCGAGTTCATCATGAAGGACGCGTACTCGTTCGACGTCGACGACGCCGGCCTCGACGCGTCGTACGCGATCCAGCGCGCGGCCTACCAGCGGATCTTCGAGCGGCTCGGCCTCGAGTACGTGATCGTCGCCGCGACGTCCGGCGCGATGGGCGGCTCGCGCTCGGAGGAGTTCCTCACGCCGACCGCGATCGGCGAGGACACGTTCGTCCGCTCGGCCGGCGGCTACGCGGCCAACGTCGAGGCGGTGACCACGGTCGCGCCCCCGGCGCTCGACTGGTCGGACGCGCCCCCGGCCCACGTCGAGGACACGCCCGACACCCCGACGATCGACACGCTCGTCGCGCTCGCGAACGCGCGGTTCGCTCGCCCCGACCGGGAGTGGACCGCCGCCGACACGCTGAAGAACGTCGTGCTCGCACTCGTGCAGCCGACCGGCGAGCGCGAGCTCGTCGTCGTGGGCCTGCCCGGTGACCGCGAGGTCGACCTCAAGCGTCTCGAGGCGTCCGTCGCTCCCGCCGAGGTCGAGCCGGCGGGCGACGCCGACTTCGCGGCGCACCCCGAGCTCGTGCGCGGGTACATCGGCCCCGGCGCGCTCGGCCCGAACGTCGAGGTCCCCGAGGGCGCCGAGCGGACCGCCGTGCGGTACCTGCTCGACCCGCGCGTCGTCGACGGCACCCGGTGGATCACCGGCGCCAACCAGCCCGGTCGGCACGTGTTCGACCTGGTCGCGGGCCGCGACTTCACGGCCGACGGCACGGTCGAGGCCGCCGAGGTGCGGGCGGGCGACGAGGCGCCCGACGGCTCGGGTCCGCTCGAGCTCGCACGCGGCATCGAGATCGGCCACATCTTCCAGCTCGGTCGCAAGTACGCGCAGGCACTCGGCCTGACCGTGCTCGACCAGAACGGCAAGGCGCAGGTCGTCACGATGGGGTCGTACGGCATCGGCGTCACGCGCGTCATGGCGGCTCTCGCGGAGGCCAACCACGACGACCGCGGGCTCGCCTGGCCCGCCCACGTCGCACCGGCGCACGTGCACGTCGTCGCGACCGGCAAGGACGAGGCGGTGTTCGAGGCCGCCGAGTCGATCGCCACGACGCTGTCCGCACGCGGCGTCGAGGTGGTCTACGACGACCGGCCCAAGGTGTCGCCAGGCGTGAAGTTCGCCGACGCCGAGCTGTTCGGCGTCCCGCTCGTCGTGGTCGTCGGGCGCGGGCTCGCCGACGGCGTCGTGGAGGTCCGGCCGCGGGTCGGCGGGACGTCGGAGCAGGTGCCGCTCGCCGAGGCGCCGGACCGCGTCGCCGAGCTGGTCGACGACCTGCTCGCGGGCTGACCGGAGCCTCGGGCCGGCCAGTCGGTCCGCTGATCCGGTCGTGCCGGTCGCGGGCGGCTGAGCCGCGCTCGAGCCGTCAGCCCGGCGGCGCGGGGACGGCCTGCTCGGGCAGACCGGGGAACGCGACGGGCGTCGCACCCCACGCGCGGGCGGCGACGGTCGCGCGGCGCAACCCGTCGACGTACGGCGCACGCATCCCGGCGGGCACGCGTGCGACGACGGTCGCGTACGTGTCGGCGACGCTCGACTCGAGCGACCGGGCCGTGCCCTGGGCGACCGCGGGGTCGTCCATGCCGGTCGGCAGCGTGTAGGCGGCCCGTCGCGGGTCCTGCGCCGTGCCCGCGGACCCGGAGGCCCGCGCCCAGTCGTCGCTCTCACTGCGGTGCTGGGCAGCGGACGACTGGGCGGCGGACCGCTGGTCGCCCGACAGCTTCGCGGCGACGACCTCGAGGCCGAACCCGGCCTGGTCGTGCACGAGCGCGAGCGCGTCGAGGTCGGCGACCGTCGGGCCGTCAGCACCGGTCGTCGGCGTCGGGGCGGGCGCGGAGTCGTCCGCCTGCTCCTGCGGCACCGGCAGGGCCGTCGCGGCGGAGAGCCGCGCGGCGAGCTCGCTGCGCGCGACGGAGACCGACGCCACGAGCCGGGCGAGGTCGCCGTCCGTGACGGCGTCGGCGTCGGCGGCGGCCGCCTGCTCGGCGGTGGCGAGGTCGGCGAGCAGCGTCTCGAGCGTGGGCGCGGGCGGGGCGGACGGCGTCGAGGTCGGGGTGGGCGTCGGCAGGCCGGAGACGTACTCGCCGCCGAGCTGCTCGGCGTGCGCGGTGCTGAACGTCACGACGTCGGTGAGGACGGCCTGCACGGCCTCGGGCGGCGCGGCGGCGAGCAGCGCGGTCGCGTCCGCCTCGAGCTGCAGCGCGTCGTCGACCGTGCGGGCGCGCACCTGCTCGACGGCGTCGGGCGACGGCTCGGCCGGAGGGGGCGTCTCGAGGCGCACCCCGCACCCGGCGAGCGCCGCGGACGCGAGGACGACGAAGATCACACGGGAGGCCGCGAGCCGCGTGACGGTGCGGCGCGGACGGGGGTGGCGAGGGTCGTTCATCGCCCGCGATCCTCCCATGAGCAGGGCGGCGGGCCGACGGGCGTGGCCGGACTCGTTACGCTGGTCGTCACAACATCACAGGGTCGAGCCGTCCGTAGCGTCGTGACCCGCTCGAGCCGACAGGAGACGGAGATGGTCGCGCCAGCACCCGCACAGCGGGTCCGGGAGGTCGTCGAGCCCGCGGTCGTGTCGGCCGGGCTCGTCCTCGAGGACGTCGCGGTGACGCGGGCCGGTGCCCGGTCCGTCGTCCGGGTGGTCGTGGACCTCGGCGAGGACGACGAGGGCGAGCTCGACCTCGACCGCGTCGCGGACGCCACGCGAGCCGTCTCGGACGCGCTCGACGCGGACGACGTGGTCGCGGGCGAGTACACGCTCGAGGTGTCGAGCCCCGGCGTCTCCCGGCCGCTGACGCAGCGCCGCCACTTCGTGCGCGCGGTCGGTCGCACCGTGACGCTGCGCCTCGTCGACGGCCGCACGCTCGGCGGCCGGCTCACGGGCGTCGAGCCCGAGGGCGACGGCGGCGGGACGCTCGTGGTGGTTCCCGTGACCCCCGGTCAGAAGGGTCGCCGCCCCAAGGTCGGCGACCCGGTGCGCGTCCCGCTCGCGGGCGTGCGGGACGGCAAGGTCGAGGTGGACCTGAGCGGTCTGGGGCCCGTCGACGACGAGGCCGGACCTGTGGACGACGACGAGGCCGGCTCCGCCGGACGGGAGAGCTGACATGGACATCGACATGCAGGCGCTGCGGCTGCTCGAGCGCGAGCGGGAGATCAGCCTCGACGTGCTCGTCTCCGCCATCGAGCAGGCGCTGCTGTCCGCCTACCACCGCACACCAGGTGCGTCGCAGCGCGCACGCGTCGAGGTGGACCGCCGCACGGGTCACGTGACGGTGTGGGCGCGCGAGCCCGCACCCGTGGACGAGGACGGGCACGCCACGGGCGTCGAGACCCCCGAGTTCGACGACACGCCCGCCGGCTTCGGCCGCATCGCGACGGCGACGGCGCGCCAGGTCATCGTGCAGCGGCTGCGCGACGCCGAGGACGACCAGGTGCTCGGCCAGTTCCGCGGCAAGGAGGGGGAGGTCCTCGGCGGCGTCATCCAGCAGGGCCGCGACCCGCGGACGGTGCTCGTCGACGTCGGCGGCACCGAGGCCGTCCTGCCGGCGCACGAGCAGGTGCCCGGCGAGGAGTACGTGCACGGCGACCGGATCCGCGGGTACGTCCTCGAGGTCGCCCGCGGACCGCGCGGTCCGCAGGTGACGCTGTCGCGCACGCACCCGAACCTCGTGCGCAAGCTGTTCGCGCTCGAGGTCCCCGAGGTCGCCGACGGCACCGTCGAGATCACGGCGATCGCCCGCGAGGCCGGCCACCGCACCAAGATGGCGGTCCGCGCGACCGTGCCCGGCGTCAACGCGAAGGGCGCCTGCATCGGCCCGATGGGCGGCCGCGTGCGTGCCGTCATGGCGGAGCTGCACGGCGAGAAGATCGACATCGTCGACCACGCCGACGACCCGGCGGAGATGGTCGCGCACGCGCTGTCGCCCGCGCGGGTGCTCTCGGTGACGGTCGTCGACCCCGAGGCGCGCGCCGCCCGTGTGGTGGTGCCGGACTACCAGCTGTCGCTCGCGATCGGCAAGGAAGGGCAGAACGCCCGGCTCGCCGCGAAGCTCACCGGCTGGCGGATCGACATCCGCTCCGACGCCGAGACGGGTGCCGGGACCGATGCCGAGGCTGGGCCCGCGACCGTGACGGGGGACACGTCCGGTCCCGTGCGGTGACCCGACGCGGTAGACTTCCGGAGGCTGGGCCGGACGCCCGGCGCTCCTCGCCGTCCAGGCGCACCCCCGACCCCTCGAGCGATCCCGTCGTGCCACCGGGCACGTCAGGTCGTCAGGGTCCGGTGCGCACGTGCGTGGGGTGCCGAGTCGCCGGCCCGAGGTCGGCCCTGCTGAGGGTGGTGATCTCGACGGACGGCTCGGGTGCTCCCGTGCTGGTCGTGGACGAGCGCCGGTCGATGCCGGGACGGGGAGCGTGGCTGCACCCCGACATCACATGCTTCGAGCTCGCCGAACGTCGACGTGCGTTCGGGCGGTCCCTGCGGACGCAGGGCGCGCCCGGGACGGATGCGGTCCGCCGGTACGTCGAGGAGCATGCGGAGCAGGAGACGCACGACGGCACCGGGTCCTCCCGGTGACGAGACAGATCGTCGAGACGGAAAGCGGGTCTAGGGCCGATGGCTTCCCGATGAGCACGCACCGATGAGTACCCAGCGATGAGTACGTCGTACTAACGACGGTCCGACCCTGTCCGGGCGGACCGAGACAGGGAGAGATGTGGCCAAGGTCCGCGTCTACGAGCTCGCCAAGGAGCTCGGGGTCGACAGCAAGACCATCATGACCAAGCTGAACGAGCTCGGTGAGTTCGTCCGCTCGGCGAGCTCGACCATCGAGCCGCCCGTCGTGCGCAAGCTGCGCGACACGTACCCCGTGGGTGGCGGCGCCTCCGCCGCGGCACCCGCACCGAAGGCCCCGGCGCGTCCGGCGCCTGCCCCGGCCCCCGCGCCCGCGGCGGCTGCGCCCGCTCCGGCGCCGGCGGCAACGCCCGCACCGGCTCCTGTCTC
>NZ_JAGIBD010000040.1:0-28498 GCF_017744555.1 Cellulomonas sp.
TGGACGAGGAGGCGACGATGGCGTTGACCAAGGCGGCGATCTACCTGATCGGCCGCATCCACCCCGAGATCTTCGACATCCTGGGCAACCCGCACGGCCCGTACGGCGGCCTCCAGGTCGGTCTCCCGGCCCACGTGGCGCACACGCACGCGGCCGCCGAGCTCAACCCGCAGCCGTTGCCGCCGCTCGCGGTCGGCTTCCAGGCGGGCCAGGACCTGTTCCGGCTGGCCCGCACCGCCACCCAGCTGCGCGTCGCGTTCGACCCCGACCTCGACGACTGGTGCCCGACACCCCCGCGGCCGCCGGGCGGCTGGGGCCCGTGGCCGCGCGGCCCGCAGCCCGAACCGTGGCTCGCCGACTACAACCTCGGCGTCGCGCTGTTCCTCGAGGCGTCGCAGTCGGCATGGGAGCAGACGGACGCCGCCGGCTCGCTCGAGCGCGCCCACGACATCGCGCTGGAGGCAGCCCAGAAGGGCCTCGGCGGGTGAACCACCCCCACTGTCGGGCGGCTCACCCTGGAGCGGGCCGTCCGACAGGTGGGGCTCCCCCTAGACTCCCCCCGTGATCTTCAAGGCGGTGGGCGAGGGCAGGCCCTACCCGGACCACGGGCTCGAGACCCCCAAGCAGTGGGCCGAGGTGGCTCCGCGGGTGGTGCGTCTCGACGAGCTCGTGACGACCAAGCGGACGCTCGACCTCACGGCGCTGCTCGCCGAGGACTCGACGTTCTACGGCGACCTGTTCGCGCACGTCGTGCAGTACAAGGGCGTCATGTACCTGGAGGACGGCCTGCACCGTGCCGTCCGGGCCGCGCTCCAGCAGCGCCCCGTCCTGCACGCGCGCGTCCTGGTGATCGAGTGAGCGACCTGGACCGCGGGCGGGCGCTGCGCCGCCGGCACATGCACGAACGGCAGGCGGTCATCTTCGGCGTGCTGCTCGCGGGGCTCGCGGTGGCGGGGCTCGGCGCGGCCGCGGTGTACACGGGCAGCCTCGACGTCCCGCTGATGGGTCGAGGGTTCAGCACGGCCTCCCCCACCCCGACCGCCGGCGGCGCCGCCGGTCCGTGCCCGCCGGAGGGTGCCCTGCCGGTGCCGTACGACCAGATCACCGTCAACGTGTACAACGCGACGAGCCGGGTGCGCCTCGCGGCGGCGACCGCCGAGGTCCTGAGCGAGCGCGGCTTCCACGTGGGCACGACGCAGAACGGCCAGGCGTACTCGGGCGTCGCGCAGATCTCGTTCGGCACGGCGGGCGTCGCGCAGGCGTACACCCTCGCCGCGCAGGTCGACGGCGCGGTCCTGCTGCTCGTCGCGAAGGACCCGGCCGACCCGAGCGTCGACCTGTCGCTCGGCAAGGATTTCGCCGAGCTCAAGCCCGCCGAGAACGTCGTGCTCGACCCCGCGGTGCCCTTCACGCCCCCCGTGGGCTGCACGCCGCTCAGCGAGGCCACGCCCGCAGCACCGTCGACGCCGACCGCCGCACCCGCGGGCTGAGCGCGGCAGCCGCGGGCCGAGCGTCGGAGCGCCCGGCCCGCGGCTGCCGGAACGTCAGCGGGTGAGCTCGTCCGCGTCCTCCACGGGCTCGACGGACGTCGGTGACACGGGCTCCGCCGCCGTCCCCCGCCACCGGGCGAGGACGCGCATGACGTGGAAGACGACGATCGCGGTCGCGGTCCCGAGCGCGATGCCGGCGAACTCGAGGTCGCCGACGACCCACGTGTAGTTGGCGATGCCGACGACGAGCGCGACGGCGGCCGGCACGAGGTTCACGGGGTTGCCGAAGTCGACCTTCGCCTGGATCCAGATGCGGGCGCCGAGCAGCCCGATCATGCCGTAGAGCATGGTCGTGGCGCCGCCGAGGACGCCGGCGGGGACGGTCTGGATGAGCTGGCCGAACTTCGGGGACATCGACAGCAGCAGCGCGCCGAGGCCGGCGACCCAGTACGCGGCCGTCGAGTAGACGCGGGTCGCGGCCATGACGCCGATGTTCTCCGCGTACGTCGTGGTCCCGGAGCCGCCACCGAGGCCCGCGAGCGTCGTCGCGAGGCCGTCGGCGATCAGGGCACGGCCGGTGAGCGGGTCGAGGTTGCGGCCCGTCATCGCGGCGACGGACTTCACGTGGCCGACGTTCTCGGCGACGAGCACCAGCACGACGGGCACGAACAGGCCGAGCACGGACGCGTCGAACCGGGGCGTGACGAAGTCGGGCAGCCCGACGAGCGGCGCGCTGTCGAACGCCGAGAAGTCGACCTGGCCCTGGATGAGCGCGGCGACGTACCCGACGACCACGCCGACGAGGATCGACAGCCGCCCGAGGATGCCGCGGAACAGCACGGTCGTCAGGATGATCGCGGTCAGCGTGATGATCGCCGTGAGCGGCGCCTGCTGTGTGTACTGCCAGGCGACGGGCGCGAGGTTGAACCCGATGAGCGCGACGATCGTGCCGGTGACGACCGGCGGCATCACGACCTCGATCCAGTGCGTGCCGACGAGGTGCACCACGACGCCGACCGCCGCGAGCACGACACCGGTGACGAGGATGCCGCCGACCGCGACCGCCTTGCCGTCCGACGCGGTCGCGGCGAGGATCGGCGCGATGAACGCGAAGCTCGACCCGAGGTAGCTGGGCAGCCGGTTGCGGGTGATCAGCAGGAACCCGAGCGTGCCGATCGCCGAGAAGAACAGCGTGGTCTGCGGTGAGAACTCGGTGATGAGCGGGACGGCGAACGTGGCCCCGAACATCGCCACGATGTGCTGCAGCCCGATGCCGATGGTCCGTGGCCAGGTGAGCCGCTCGTCGGGGGCCACGACCTCGCCGGGTGGCACGTGCTTGCCGTTCCCGTGCAGCCTCCAGGTCAGCAGGTCCATGCCGTCCTCCTCCCGGGCCGCCCGGACTAGGCAGGCCGGCCCGCACGTCCGGGCGCACCCCGGCGCGAGCCCGGGGGACGGCGGCTCGTCGGCCGCTGACGGGAAGGCTAGGGGACGCGCGACGTCGCTGGTGGGCCCCTCGTCCTGCACGCGCCGGGCCGACGTGCCACGGTGTCCCTGACGGCACCGTCGGAGCCCTGCGGCGGCGCGCACCCGAGAGCACGAGGAGGACCGATCGTGACCGACGACCAGTTCCGACCGCCGCCGCGCGAGGTGGTGCCGGGCGGCGCACCCGACCCCGTGGCCGAGACCGCTCCGACCGCACCGCCGCCGCCCACGGAGGACGTCATCGCCCCCGCCCTCAGTGACGAGGAGGACTCCGAGGGCCGCCCGCCCGCGTTCCCCCCGGTCGCGGGCAACCAGATCACGTAGCGTCCCGTCCGGCCGTCGCCCCTGGTCGTCGGGCACCCGGCGACCAGGCGGCCGGCCGGGGTGGGCAGACGAGCCGACGGCCGGGCTGACGGCCGCGCGGACACGCCCTCGGTGGCACAGGCGCGCGGGCTACCCTGGCGTCCCCGCTGCCCGCCGGGTCGGCTCGGCGGCCCTTCCCCGCCGGAGGCGCGCTCTGTTCCCCCGACTGCTCGGCCCACTGAGGCGCTCGCTCACCGCCGTCTGGGTGGCCTTCCTCCTCGTGCACGGCTCGCTCATGTACGTCGGGGTGGTGGCGATCCCCGAGCGTGCGTTCTGGGACCTCGGGCTGTACCGCTACTGGATGTACCTCGGCCTCCACGACGGGCAGTGGCCCGTGCTGTCCGGCTCGTGGGTGTACCCCGCCGGCGCAGTGGTGCCGATGCTCGTCGCGGGCGTCGGAGGTGTCACCGCCGGGTCCGGGTACATGTGGGCGTGGTCGCTGATGGTGACCGCGCTCGACGCCGTCGCCCTCGGCGTGCTGCTGCACGCGCCGCGCATCGCCCGCCCCGCCGGCTCCCGGTGGCACCACGCGCACGAGCCGCGGACCACCACGGGCGCCTGGTGGTGGATCGGGTTCCTGCTGCTGCTCGGCCCGATCGCGATGGGCCGGCTGGACGCCGTCGTCGCGCCCGTCGTCGTCGTGGCGCTCGCCGTGACGCTGCGACATCCGAGGGTCTCGTCGGCGCTGCTCGCCGCGGCCGCGTGGGTCAAGGTCGCACCCGGCGCGCTGCTCCTCGCGGTGGTCGTCGCAGTGCGGCGGCCGTGGCGGGACGTCGTGCTCCCCGCGGCGCTCGTCTCGCTCGGCGTCCTGGTCGCGGTCGCGGCCGGCGGTGGCACGTCGCACGTCGCGTCGTTCCTGCTGGAGCAGGGCGAGCGCGGGATGCAGGTCGAGTCACCCGGGGCGACGCCGTGGCTCGTCGCGGGGCTGTGGTCCGACCAGGTGGTGATCTGGCTCAACGAGCCGATCGTCACGTGGGAGATCCGCGGACCCGGCACGGTGCTCGCGGCCGACGTGCTCGGCACGCTGTTCCCGCTCGGGCTGGTCGCGGCCGGCGGGCTGCTGTGGTGGTGCCGGCGGAGGCTGGGCGACGGGTTCTGGGGCGACCCCGTCGCGCAGCGCGAGCTCGTCGTGCGCGGCGCGATGCTGCTGACGCTCACGATGCTCGTGCTCAACAAGGTCGGGTCGCCGCAGTACATGGGCTGGCTCGCGCCGCCCGTCGCCGTCGCGCTCGCGCTGCGGCTGCCCGGATGGCGGACCACCGCGTGGTGGACGCTCGGGGTCGCGGCGGAGACGCAGATCGTGTTCCCGTGGGGGTACGACCAGGTGCTGAACGCCGGGCCCGGCGTCACATCCGTGCTGGCCGCACGGAACGTCGCGCTCGTCGTGCTCACCGTACTCACCGTGAGAGCGCTGCTGCGGCAGCCGGCGCCCCGGCCGGACGCCGTCCCCGCGGCGCAGGAGCCCGGGCCGAGGGCCGACCTCGAGGCGCCCGTCGCCTGAGCGCACGCGGGACCGCGAGCAGCCCCTGGGCACCACGACGCCCGCTCCCGGGGGCGGTGGGAGCGGGCGTCGCTTCGTGCGGCCGGTCGCCGCTGCTGGTCAGCGACCGGCGGTCGGGTGCGCCCGTGCCGAGGCGATGAACGCGAGCATCGCGGCGCGCGAGCTCCCGTCGTCGATCGACGTGTCCGGCAGACCCGTCGCCTCCTTCCAGGCGGCCGCCGCGTCGTCAGCGCCGGCCAGGGCGGAGTACATGAGCAGGTAGTCGCCGAACTGCACGCCGTAGCCCGACGGCGTGGCCTCCTTCACCGACGCCCGGATCTGGTCCGGGTCCACCCCGGCGGCCAGGTACGTCTGCACCGGGCCCATGGGGATGAGCTGAATGGCGAGGATGGCGTTCGGGTCGGGGCTGAACCACGTGGCGTAGTCCCGCTTCCCGCCCCAGTTGAGCGACAGGATCGTGTGGTCGAACGACTCGAGGTCGCTCAGGTCGGGGTTCGTCCAGTACGCCTTGGCGGTCGAGGCCTCGGTCGACGCGAGCCAGGTCGCCTCCGTCTGGAGGTCCTTCTGCCCCGACGCCTGCGCCCACAGGCCCAGGCCGTTCCAGGCGTTGACCGCCTCGGACGACGACTCCTGGTTGTTCCCGTCGGCGAAGGGCGAGGTGCCCGACGCCCACGAGTGCCCCGCGTACGGGTCGAACGACCGCAGCTGCGGCAGCTCGGACGACGGCTTCGCGGCGGCGATGTCCTGGCCGAGCAGGTTCATCACCGGGGCGAGCTTCTTCGCGAGGGCCGGGTCGTCCTGCGTGAGCAGGCCGGCCGCCGCCAGGATGTAGCCGTAGTGGAAGTGGTGGTCGTTGAGCTCGTCCGACCCGAAGGACGGCGTGAGCCCGATCGCCGAGCGGGCGGTCTTGTCGTACACGACGCACCTGGCGTCCCGCTGCGTGCAGCCCTGCGGGTCGCCCCACTCCTCGAGCTGCTCGACCGTCTTCTTCTTGAGGTCGGCCACCACGTCGTCCGCCCCGAGCTGCTCGCCGAGCACCACGAGCGACGCCGCGCGGTTGAGCGCCTTGCCGCCGAAGTACGTGTCCGACGGGAACGCCGGGGTGGCCGTGACGTCCGCCTTGAGGGCGTCGACGATCGCCGCCTTCTGGTCGGCCGTGATGCCGTCGAGGTCGAGCTCGCTCGACGCCGGCACGGCCGGTGCGTAGGACGTGAGCTGCGAGCCCGCGCACAGCTCGAGGTCGCCGTACACGCTCGGGTACGCGCCCAGGTCGCAGTCCTTCCGGTCGGGCTGATCGCCGTCGCGGTGGTGCGGCATGGTCACGTACGCCGTCGGGGAGCCCCCGGCCGTCTTGTACGTGAGCGTGGTGCGGGCGACGTCGTCACCCACGCCGTACGACACGTCGACACCGGTGACCGGGTCGGCCGCGGCCGTCGCGAGGGCCTTCTTCGCGGCGGCGGACGCCTTCGGGGGCAGCGCGTACCAGCTGGCCGACTCGCCCTTGCCGAGCGTCGTCGACCCGCTGTCGGACTTCCCCCCGACGAGCCCCCACTGGGAGTCGCCCGCGTCCGCGATCGCGGCACCGTCCGAGCCGGCCTCGAAGGACCCGCCCGTCACGCTCGAGACGAGCGTGACGTCCTGCTCGGCCGTGAAGCTGACGAAAGGCGAGCCCTCCGCGAGCACCACGTGCCCGAGCACGGCACCGGACGTGTCGAGCAGGTCGACCGTCACGCTCACCGGGTCCGCGGCGCTGACGCGGGCCGAGGCGGCGCCGGCGTCCACGGTCACGGCCGGCACGTGCGGCGCGACGACCGCCTTCTCGCTGACCACCGGCTTCGGGAGCCCGAGCGTGAAGCCCGAGTCCGTCAGGCCGAACGACAGCGGCTCGGCGAACACCGGCTGCGGCTGGTCGCCGAACACCAGGCCGCTGTACCAGCGGTTGGTGGGCGGGACCACGCCGTCGGCGAGGCGCACCGGGTCGATCTTCGCGACCTGCTCGTCGGGCACCGCGGCGACGAGCGCCGCGCTGTCGACCTTCGGCGGTGTCGCGTCCGCGGGTCCGCTCACCGGAGCGTCGGGCGCCGAGCCGGTGCCGGTGCCGACGCCCTCGGACGCGGTGTCGTCGGAGGCCCAGGGGGCCCACAGGACGACGCCTGCGCCGAGCACCGCCGCGACGGCCGCCGCCACCAGGGTGATCCAGCGGCGCCGGTGCGTCGGCGGCGGGCGGACCTCGGTCGTGGGTTCAGTCACTCGTGCCGTCATCCGAAGATGCCTCCGAGGTAGCTCTTCACGTCCGAGGCAGCGCGGGTCACGACACCGTCGTTCTCGAGCTGCAGCTCGGCCGTGACAGGGGTGCCGGCGGCGACGAGCCCGTTCTGGGCGCCGTCCCGGAGCGACTCGCCCTTGAGGGTCATGACCGCCTGCGCCTCGCCGGCGACCGTCTTGACCTTGACCTTGTCGACGTGCGCGACGAGCGTGCGCTGGTTCGGCAGGACGACCGTCACGGCGGCGTCGTCCTTCACGCGGGCGTACTCCTTGGCCGTGAGCGAGTACTCGGCCTGGACGTACAGCGTGTTCGCCTTCTGCACGGTGGCGAGGTCGGTCGCGGACTGCACGAACGTGCCCCGCTCGGACTCGATCTTGGTGACGGTGCCGTCACCCGTCGCCAGGACCACGAGGCGGCCCTGGTCGTCGATCTGCGTGGCCTCGGTCGCCGACTTCGCGAACCCGTTCTTCACGTCGTACTGCAGGGCCGCCGAGTCGATCACGAACAGCGGCTGGCCGGTCGTCACCTTGTCGCCGACGTCGACCTTCTGGTCGACGACGAGGCCCGCGTACGGCGTGCCGACCGTGTACGTCTTGGCGAGGATCTGCGCGGAGTCGCTCGCGGCGACCCCCTTGCTCTCGTTCAGCTTGTAGGTGGCCAGTGCGGCCAGGACGAGCACGAGGATCGTGCCCACGACGAGTCTGATGCGGCTTCCCCAGGTCATGCGACACCTCCGGTGGGTGCGGTCTCGAGTGCGGCGGTGCGGTCGTCGTGCGGGGTCTCGACCTCGGCCTCACGCTCGGCCTTGGCGGCCTTGCGGGCGAGGTGACCCTCCTTCCAGGCGGTGACGACGAAGCTGCCGAGGATCAGGGTGTTGGTGGCGTTCCAGGCGACGGCGAGGGAGCCGTACCCGTTCCCGAGGTCCTTCCACAGCCCGACCACCGTGGTGATGAGCAGGAACTGGAAGAACAGGACCTGCGGCATCATGAACGCGAACGGTGAGCGGTAGGCGCCCTTCTGCCCGGTCACGTGCCACTTCTGGTCCTTCTTGGTGATCGCGTTGATCAGCGCCCGGGTGTAGATCGGGAACGACACGGCTGCGAGCAGCAGCACCTGCCAGCGGAACGACCCGAGCGTGTAGAACGCCACGAGGATCTGCATCACGTAGAACCCCGCGTAGTACAGCAACCACTGCATGGGCGTGATGGTGAGGTTCATCGGCGTGAGGTTGAAGTAGATCTGCAGCGGCGGCACGAGGATGAGCAGCAGCGGCGCGATACCGGTGAGGTAGAAGGTCGACGTCACCAGGTACTGCAGGCGCTGGTCCATCGTGAGGTTGCGCTTCGGGCTCAGCGGGTTGTGGGTGAGCATGATCTCGAACCCGCCGGTCGCCCAGCGCAGCTGCTGCTTCGTGTACGCCTCGACGGTCTCGGGCGTGTCACCCACCGCGAGCTCCGTCGGGATGTAGACGGTCCGCCAGCCCTTCTCGTGCAGCATGAGCGACGTCCACACGTCCTCCGACTTGGAGTCGGAGTAGATGCCGCCGATGGAGTCGGCGGCCGAGCGACGGTAGATGACGTTCGTGCCGACGGAGAACGCGGCGTTGAACCGGTTACGGCCCGGCTGGATGAACTTGTAGAACACCGACTGCATGTAGCCGGCGCCCTTCGAGATCACCGAGTGCAGGTTCCCGTACACCTGCGGCGTCTGCACGAACGCGACGTCGTCGGTGGCGAAGAACGGCACGGTCTCGTGCAGGAAGTTCGGCTTCGGCACGAAGTCGGCGTCGAGGATGACGAAGAAGTCACCCTTCGTCAGCGACAGCGCGTGGTTGATGTTCCCCGCCTTGGCGCCGTTGCTGGACAGCCGGCGGATGTACCGCGCGCCCAGCTCGGCGGCGAGGTCACGGACCTCGTCGGACCGGCCGTCGTCGAGCACGTACGTGTCGTGCTTGCCCTGCATGGCGACGGCGGCGGTCACGGTGTTGCGGATCGAGTTGATGTCCTCGCCGTACGTCGTGATGAACACGTCGACGGAGATGGGCCACTCCTGCAGGTACATCCGCCATTCCTGCGGCTTGTCCTCGACGCCGTCGCGGATGATCTCCGCGATGTCGTACAACCGGTCCTGCGCGAGGTTGAAGGAGAACCCGCGCGGGTTGTACCCGCTGGACAGCACGGTCCACATCGCCAGCAGCGCGTGGGCGACCAGCACCGACTCGGCGAGGATGACCAGCACGTACGGCAGCCAGTCGCCGCGGTTGGCCGGGTTCAGCAGGAACGCCGCGTAGATGATGATGCCCGCTGCGGCCAGCAGGACCAGCAGCATCAGCGACGGGCTCTGGGACGACTCGTTCTCGTTCGTCCCGGTCGACTTGATCTTGACTTGCTCGGTTCTTCGCGGCTCCATCACGAGCCTGTCGAACGTGGTTGCCACGTCCAGCCCCCTTCGGTCGTCCTGTCGGACGGCCGGGCGGACCCGGGTGGGCCCACCAGACCGATGCGACGGCGACGCTGGCGCCGGGCGCACGAAGGGCGACGGGCCGCGAGGACTGTTCCGGACCTCTGCTGGAACGGGTGTCCTCGGCGGGCGTCGCCGCCCTGTGTGGATGCATCGAACCTACGAAGCGGTTCTGGGGGCTGTCGAGGCGAACGCGTGGTGCCCCAGGTCACACCCAGGACGGACGTCCCGGGTGAAACGGACATCGTCGCAGGTGGGAGCGACCTGCAACGACGTCCGAGATGGACGTCCGACGTCTCGAATTCATCGGACGTCCATCTCGCGATATGGGCGTTTTACCTCGTCTGGGGGGCGACCTGACCGGCGACCAGCTCGAGGTGGTCCAGGTCACCCAGATCGAGAACCTGCAGGTAGACGCGGGTGATGCCCTGGTCGGCGAGCTCGCCCAGCCGGTCGACTGCCTGCGCCACCGAACCGGCGATCCCCTGGCCGCGGATCTCCTGCGGGTCGCGGCCGATCGCGCGCGCCCGCCGGTCCACCTCCGCGTCGTCCCGGCCCACGCACAGCACCAGGGCGGCCGACAGCGTGAGCGTCCGCGGGTCCCTGCCGGCCTCCTCGCACGCCCGTCGGGCGTTGCCGAGCTTCTCGCCGACCTCGTCGAACGCGGGGAACGACAGGTTGAGCTCGGCGGCGAACCGGGCCGCGAGCGCCGGCGTCCGCTTGGGCCCGAGGCCGCCGACGATCACCGGGACACCGGCCTTCGACGGGTCCAGCGGCGATCGCTGCACCGGCTTCGGCAGCGCGGGCGAGTCGACGAGCGTGTACCGCTCCCCGGAGTGGCTGAACGTCTCACCGACCGGCGTCCCCCACAGTCCCGTGACGACCTCGAGCTGCTCCTCGAGCAGGCCGAACCGCTTCTCCGGGAACGGGATGCCGTACGCCTCGTGCTCACGCGCGAACCAGCCCGTGCCGAGCCCGAGCTCCACCCGGCCGCCCGACATCTGGTCGACCTGCGCGACCTGCACCGCGAGCACCCCGGGGTGCCGGAACGTCGCCGACGACACGAGCGTGCCGAGCCGGATCCGGCTGGTCTCACGGGCCAGGCCGGCGAGCGTCGTCCACGCGTCCGTCGGGCCCGGCAGACCGTCGACGCCCATCGCGAGGTAGTGGTCGGAGCGGAAGAAGGCGTCGAAGCCCAGGTCCTCCGTGGCCTTGGCCACCGTGAGCAGCTCGTCGTACGTGGCGCCCTGCTGGGGCTCGGTGAAGATGCGCAGATCCATGCCTCCCACCCTCGCACGGCGTCGCGGGTGGCACGTGCGGCGCCCGACGGGCGACGATGCAGGATGCCGACGTCACGACCGCGCGTCCGGTGGGCCAGTCTGCTCACCGTGCTGCTGTGCGTGGCCGTCGCGCTCGTGTGCGTGGGTGCCGCGCTGCGGGGGCGCCGGTGGGCGCTGGTCGTCGCGCTCGTGGCCGTGCTCGTGGCGGTGCGGGAGGTGCGGGCGCTGCAGCGGCGGGCTCCCCGCTGAACGTCGGGTCCCGACCCGCGCGCCCGACGCGACGGGACCACGACTCGCATGGCACGGTGGGCGTGTGCCGCACCGACCTCGCACGCTGCCCGGCCCCGCGTCCGACGCGCTCGCGGTCGCGGACTGGCGACGCAAGGTCGCCGAGGCGTACGCCGACGTGCGGCACCTCGCGGCCGACGACCCCGCGCAGGCGCACGCCGTGTGGGTGCAGCGCCGCGACGAGCTGTTCGCCGACCACCCCGCGTCCCCGCTCGACGCCGCGACGCGCGCGTTCTTCGCCGGGCTCGAGGTCGCGCCGTACGACCCTGCGTACCGGTTCGAGGTCCCGGTGCGACCGTCGGAGCCGCAGCGCCTGGAGATCAGCACCGAGACCGACGGGATGATCTCGTACGAGCGGATCGGCACCGTCGAGCTCGGCGACCTGGGTGCACTCGCGCTGTGGGCGCTGCACGGGTACGCGGGCGGGCTGTTCCTGCCCGTCCGGGACGCGCTCGCCGGGCAGGACGGAGGCACGTTCGGCGGCGGCCGGTACGTGCTCGACACGATCAAGGGGGCTGATCTGGGGATGTCGCGCGGACTGCTGGTGGTCGACCTCAACTTCGCGTTCAACCCGTCGTGCGCGTACGACCCGTCGTGGAGCTGCCCGCTCGCGACGCGGGCGAACACGCTCGCCGCCCCGGTGCCCGTCGGCGAGCGCACGTTCACGGCGTCATGACCAGCGCGCTCACGTCGATGTGGGCGTGGGACAACTCCGTGCCGCCGTCGCAGGACGCGCGCGGCCGCGGGTACGCCCCTGCGGCACCCGAGCCGCTCGCGTACTTCTGTGTGCAGCGCGGGCTGCGGCTCGTGTTCCTCGGCGCACCCTGGGCCGCCGACGAGGGCCCGGTCGGTGCCTGGTTCACGTCCGCTTCCGCGGCGGTGGCCGGCACGGGGGCGCGGGTCGGTGTGCTCGGCGGCGACCCCGGCTGGCTGCCGAACCCGGCGCTCGCGATCCAGTGGGCGACGACCGCCCTGCGCGCCGCGCCCACCGCGACGCTCGTGCAGCTCGACGTCGAGCCCTGGACCACCCCGTCGTGGACCACCTACCGCGCGCAGGTGGTGCAGCGGTGGCTCACGCTCATCCGCAAGGTCCGCGCCGCGCTGCCGCCGGGCGTCCCGCTCGGCGTCGACACGCCGTGGTGGCTCGCGCACGAGCCCGGCCAGTCCCCCGCCCGGACGCTGCTCGACGAGGTGCTCGCGCGCTGCGACCGGGTCGCCGTCGTCGCGTTCGCCGACCACGCGCACGGTCCCGACGGGATCATCTCGCTCGCCGGGCCGGCCGTGGTCGCGGCGTCGGCCGCCGGGAAGCCGTTCACGGTCGGGGTCGAGACGGACACCCCGGAGGTCGCCGGCGGGCCGCAGTTCACGTTCTACGACGAGGGACCCGAGGTCATGGAGCAGCAGACCGCCGAGGTCGCGGCCGCGTTCGGCGGCCTGCCCGGTTACGAGGGGGTCACCGTCGAGCACCACCGCGCGTGGCGGCACCTGCTGGGTCTCGACGGGTAGCCGTCCTGCGCGACGGGGGCGGTCGATGCCGCGCCACCCCCGCCGCCGAGCGTCAGCGGGTCGCGGCCAGGAGGTCGACGATCTCGGCCGTCGTCCCCCGCTCGCCGAGCCGCGGGAAGATCACGTCGACGCTGTGCGCGTGCGACCCGGCGAGCCGGTCGGCCATCGCGTCGGTCGCGAACGTCAGGTGGTACCCGTGCTCGTGGGCCGCGCGGGCGGTCGACTCGACGCCGATGCTCGTCGAGATGCCGCCGAGCACGATCTGCGTGATGCCGCGGCGGCGCAGCTGCAGGTCGAGGTCCGTGCCGTAGAACGCACCCCACTGCCGCTTGGTGACGAGCACGTCGCCGTCCTGCTGCAGAGGGGCGACGATCCGGTCCCAGCCCTCGGCGCGCGCGTTGGGCGGCGGGGCGGCCTCGGAGCGGCCGGGTACGGCGTCGGAGCCGTCGGCCGCGCCGGTGACGCGGACCAGGATCACTGGGAGGCCGTGCGCGCGGAACGCGTCCGCGAGGGTGGCGGCGTGCTGGACGACCTCGGAGGACGGGATCGGCACGGTGTCCATCGCGACGATGCCCTCTTGCACGTCGACGAGGACGAGCGCGGTGCGCGGGTCGAGCGTGGTGAGGGTCATGGCTGGTTCCTTCCGGGTCGGGGCATGGTGAGCCGCCCCTCGGCGGACCTCGGGGTGCTGGTGCAGGTGGTGGTCAGGCGTGCGAGAGACGGTCGAGCAGCGCCAGTGCCTCGGCGAGGGTGCGCCGCTCGGCGTCGTCGTACCGCTCCTCGACCGCGCCGGTGAGCCACTCGGCGCGCGCGGAGATCGTGCCGTCGGCGCGGCCCTGGCCGTCGTCGGTGAGCGACACGATGAGCCGCCGGCCGTCGTCGGGGTCGGGGTCGCGCCGGACGAGGCCCCGCTGCTCGAGCCCGGCGACGATCGTCGCGATCGACTGCGGGCGGACGCCCTCGCGGTCGGCGAGCTCGCTCGCGGAGGCGGGTCCGTGCTTGCGGAGCGTGCTCAGGGCCGCGGCCTGCGGGGACGTGAGGTCGTCGGCGTCCGCGATCTCCCGGAGCCGGCGCTGCAGGCGGCCGAACACCACGCGGATCTCGCGGGAGACGTCGGCGGACGACGGCTGAGCGGCCATGTCGTCCACCCTAGGGATCGACAGGTTCAACTGTCCAGTCTGGACTGTCCATCTCGTGCGAGGCGCATGCTAGTCCCACGCCCGCATCGCGAGACCTACCGGCGCCTGGGGCCGCAAAGATGCGCGTGCACACGCGACGGTGCTCTGACGTCCCGACGACCACCTGCGCCGATCGGCTGCCGCCCGAAGGGATGCCCGATCGGGCGTATCAGCGTGGGACACGCCAGCCGTTTCACGAATCGGACCTGTGGATAGCGGCATGCCGCCCACCCGCTCCGATACGGTCCCCGTGACCTCAGTTGAGGCCAACTCTGACCACAGGGGGGAACGTGCGTACACGCACACGCTCGATCAGCACCACCGCCGCCGCTCTGCTCGTCACGGCGACGACACTCGCCTCGGCAGGCGCCGCCAGCGCCGCCGAGACCGACTCCGGACCGCAAGGCACGTCGCTGCTGGATGTGCTGACCGTGCATGATGTGGACGCCGCACCGGTCCAGGCCGCCAGCAGAGCCGCCTACGACGCCCTGACCCCGGCACAGCAGGCGGAGTTCGACGCCGTGCTCGCCAGTGAGGATCCGGCCTCCCAGCCGGGCGTGACCACGAGCTACTCCGAGTCGACCGCCAAGACCGTCGCCCTCGGTGTCCTCAAGCCCGCAGGCGTGAGCCCGAACATCACGGTCTACAACGTGACCTACACGTGGACGGCCACGACCCGGTTCCTCGGCGTCCCCGTCGGGTACTTCAAGCAGGTGTTCAAGTACCAGACCGGTAACAACGTGGTCCTGACGACCCAGTATTGCAACGCGTCGTTCGAGGGGTTCTCCGGCCCGTGGGCCATGTCCGTGAGCAACACCCACTACGTCGCCTCCGGCCAAGGTCACTGCATCTCCGACTTCACGCTGAGCGCCGTCTACAAGGGCTCTAACATCAGCATGCAGAAGCAGATGTGGGTCATCACGAACGGTCCCGGTCTCGTCGACCGCGACCTGACCGTCGGCTGAGGAGCCTCACCATGAGCATCGCGTCCTACACCGAGCAGACCCAGTCGGCCGAGCGCCACTGGGCGACCGGACTGGCGACAGCGGCGGCCGTCGTGCTCGTCGCCACGTTCGTCACGCCGTGGGCGCTGATCGCCGACGCAGTCCTCATCGCTCTGGCAGCATGGCGGCTGCGCCGCACCTTCGAGCGGACTTACCGCACCGTGCTGTGGGGCGCTCTCGTCGTCGCGGCGCTGAGCCTGGCGGTGCTCGTCATCGTCGGTGCGGCTGTTGCGCTGACGACCGACTAGCACGCGATCCTCGGCGGCCACCCTCCACTCCGGAGGGTGGCCGTTGGCACGTCCCCGCGTACCTCGCACCTCGAGGCCGAAGCGGCCGTCGGACACAACCTCGACGGGACATCAGGCCTGGCACGACGGGCAGAAGTACACCTTGCGCCCGGCCATCTCCTCGACCACCACGGGCGTCCCGCACACCCGGCACGGCTCGCCGCCCCGCCCGTACACCCAGTGCCGCAGCGTCGGGTCGATCACCGCCGCCACGCGGCCCTCGTCGTCCAGGTCCTCGCGCGTGAGCATGACGCCCGTGCGGATCCCGTCCTCGAGCAGCACCGCCCAGTCCTCCCACAGCGCCCGCGCCGTGTCCCGGGGGACCCGTCGCCCGGGCGTGTGCGGGTCCAGACGAGCGCGGAACAGCAGCTCGGCGCGGTAGATGTTGCCGATGCCGGCGACCACCGACTGGTCCATGAGCAGCTGCCCGACCGCGACCGACCGGGACGTGAGCCGGTCCACGACGACCTCACCGGCGGCCGCGAGGTCGGTGCTCGTCGCCGGGTCCGGGCCCAGCTTCTCGACGGCGGCGAGTGCCGCGTCGGGGTCCAGCACCTCGCACGCCGACGGGCCGCGCAGGTCGGCGACGGTCTCGTGCGTGGCCAGGCGCACGCGCACCTGCCCGACGGGGTCCGGCGGGAAGTGCGCGAGCAGCCCGCCCTCGGCCGACGGCTGCTCGCGCTCGTCCTCGCCCATCCGCACCGCGCGGCGCAGCCGCGGGGCGCCCATGCTGCCCGACGTGTCGCCGTCGCCGAGGCCCGAGACCGCGCCGTAGAAGTCCCACGCGCCGTACAGCCCGAGGTGCACGCGCAGCACGTCACCCGACCCGAACGTGCAGAACAGCTGCTTGCCCACGGCCGACGCCCGCACGAGCTGCTGCCCGTCGAGCCGCCGCGCACCCGCCGCGAAGCGGCCCTGCGGCGACGACACCGCGACCTCGCGGCCGACGAGGTCGCGCGTGAAGCGGTGGGCGATGCGGTGGACGGTATGACCCTCGGGCACGTCCCGCAGGCTAGTTGACGACCGAACCCCGGTGGATCCCGGCCGACGTCGACGCCGCGACCCGCACCCGGTCGTGCACCGGCTCCTCGAGCTGCGGCACCGGCGGCAGGTCCCCGCCGGTGAGGTGCGCCGCGAGCAGCACGTCCGTGATCTCGTCGCCGATGAGCTCATACCGCTCCAGGAGCGCGTCGCGCAGCGCCTCGACGAGGTGCCGGTTGCGGGACAGCAGCCGACGCACGCTCGACCGGGCGTCCTCGAGCACCTGCTCGAGCTGGTCACGGGCCTTGTTGTCGGCCAGCACCGCGTTGACGAGCGGCCGGTCCGTCGCCAGGAACGACACGAGCGACCCCGTCATGCCCGCGGCGCCGACCATCTGGGCGGCCGTGCGGGTCGCGGCCGCGAGGTCGCTCGCGGGACCCGTGGTTGTCTGGCCGAAGAACAGCTCCTCGGCGACCCAGCCGCCCATCGCGATCTGCACGAGACCCCGCAGGTCGCCCGACGAGCGCGTCCAGACCTCCTCGCAGTCGCCGTGCGCGAGCAGCCCGAGGGCCTCGCCGCGACGCACGATCGTGAGGACCTCCAGGTGCCGGTTCGGCGCGACCAGCCAGGCGGTCACCGCGTGCCCCGCCTCGTGCGTCGCGATCAGCCGGCGCTCCGCCTCGGTGTACCGGACGGGCTGGCCGATGCCGACCATCTCCGTGATGCGTGCCTTCTCGACGTCCGCGAAGGACATGGTCAGCGAGCCCCGGCGCAGCGAGTTCACGAGCGCCTCGTCGAGCAGGTGCTCGATCATCACGGGCGTCCAGCCGTTCGTCGCGGCCGCGACGCGGTCCCGCACCACCGGGTCGTCGAGCTCCGCGTCGTGCGAGCGCCGGCCCAGGAAGTGGTCGACGAGCGCGCGACGGCCGTGCGCGTCGGGCGCGACGAACGTGAGGTGGCGGTCGAACCGCCCTGGGCGCAGCAGCGCCGGGTCCAGCGAGTCCGCGCGGTTCGTCGCCGCGATGAGCAGGATCGGCGCCTTCGCCGGACGGCGCCGCGGGACCTGTCGGTGCGCGGGCAGCAGCAGGTTGAGGCGCGCGACGAGCCGGTCGCTCAGCTTGGCCATGCCCGTCGGCTCGTCGAACGACTGCATCTGCACGAGCAGCTCGTTGACGACACCGCCCGTGCCCTCGGTCGTCATCAGGTTCATGACGGAACCCCGCTGACCGTGCGCGACGCTCGCCGCCTGCATCCCGCCGCGGCGCAGGCCGATCGCGTCGATCTCCTCGATGAACCCGATCGCACCGCCCTCGGTGCGGGCCGCCTTGCGGAGCGCCTTGAAGTACGCGCGGATCTTCTTCGCCGTCGCGCCGTAGTACATCGACTGGAACGACGTCGCCGACACGAACAGGAACGGCACGCCCGCCTCGGCCGCCATCGCCTTCGCCGTCATCGTCTTGCCCGTGCCCGGCGCGCCCTCGAACAGCAGGCCGCGACGCGGCGTCCCACCCATCTGGTCCGCGAACTGCCGGTGCGTCTGGAACAGGTCGATCGAGCGACGCACGTCCTCGATCACCGGCTCGATGCCGATGACGTCCTCGAGCCGCACGTCCACCTGCTCGGGCCGGTACATCACGTGGGGCGAGCGCGACGTGCCCACCGTGGTGAGCAGCATGACCCCGAGCAGGCCCGCGAAGAACAGCACCGGGACCAGGACCAGCGGGTCGATCGTCGGCATCGGGGGCACGATGTCGCGCCCCGTGAGCGCGCTGACGATGACGTACGCCTCGGCCGCGAGCAGCACGACGGCCAGCCGGTACACCCGGCGGCGGCGCATGCGCTCGCGGTCGACGGCGATGTCGTGGGCACCGCGGCGGATCGGGGAGACGAGCTCGTCGTGCACGGGGTGCGCCTTTCGTCGTCCGACGCGCATGGCGGGCGCGCATGCGAGGTCACCGCGACGGGACGCGGTCGGACCATCGTGGAACCGGACGAACCGGACAGCAATGCGGGAGGAAACGGACCACCCGAACGGCTCAATCACTCGCGCAGCGTGCGCCGCAGCCCTTCGATCTCCACGGGGCTCAGGCCCAGACCGTCGCTCAGGTACCCGTCGAACGAGCCGAACGTGGCCCGCATCTCGTCGAGCGCTGCCTGCAGGTAGTCGGGCCGCACCTCGAGGAACGGGACGAGCACCGACGAGTCCTCCCCCAGCCCGTCGAGCTGCGCGAGCAGCGGCGCGAACACCGCCCGCACGGCCGGGTTCACGGCGAGGAACTCCGCCGTCGCGCCCTCCTCGTCCACGCCCGCCGCGAGCAGCAGGATCGTCGCCGCCCACCCGGTGCGGTCCTTGCCGGCCGTGCAGTGGAACAGCACGGGGACCGCGTCCGGGTCGAGGACCGTTCGGACGAAGGCCGCGTACGCCTGGCGGGCGGCGTCCCCGACGACGAGCCGGCGGTACGTGGCGCGCATCTGCTCCGCGACGTCGACACCGGCGAGCGTCTCGACCAGGCTCGCCGGCGCGGAGAGCACGGCCGCCGCCTGCGTCGCGGCGGCCGTCGGCAGGTCCGCGAGCACGTCGAGCACGACGTGACGGGCCCCCGCCGGCACGTGGTCCGGCCGGACCTCGCGCTCGCCTCGCGTCCGCAGGTCGACCACCGTCCGGACGCCCAGCGCGGCCAGCGCCGGGTCGCCCTCGACGCCGTCCTCCGCGAGCTCCGCCGACCGGAACGCCACTCCCCGGACGACCGACCCGCCGTCGCTCGTCGGCCGACCGCCCAGGTCCCGCAGGTTCCGCACCGCGGCCGACGCGACGACGTGCGGGTCCTGGACGTCGTCCGGGACGCCGGGCAGGTCGCTCATGGGGCGAGCGTCGCACGACCCCGCCGGTGTCCGCAGTGCGAGATGTCCCGCGCAAGCCCTTGTCGGCGGCCGGACCGCTGGTACAAACCGCGCCGAGGTCACGAGCACCAGCACCCAGCCCCGGCTCGCTGGTCAGCAACCCCTGTCACGACGGGGTGCTCCGGGAGATGACCTGGCCGACGCCCCACCCGGGGTTCCGGCAACTCGTGAGGAGAAGGAGCTGCACCGTGGTCCACCCCCATCCGTCCGTCGTCGCGCTGGTCGGCAACCCCCGACCCGGGTCGCGCACCCGCGCCGCCGCCGAGCACCTCGCTGCGCGGCTGGGTCCGGCGCTGGCCCCGGTGCCGGCCGACGAGCCCGTGCCGTACTCGACCGTCGACCTCGCCGACCTCGCACCCGTGCTGTTCGCGGCCGAGCGACCGGCCGTGGACGAGGCGCTGCGGCTCGTCGCCGGCGCCGACGTGCTGCTCGTCGCGACGCCCGTCTACAAGGCGTCGTACACCGGGCTGCTCAAGTCGTTCCTCGACCTGTACGGGCCCGACGGGCTCGCGGGCGTCACCGCGGTGCCCGTCGTCGTGTCGGGCAACCCCGCGCACGCGCTGGTCGGCGAGGTGCACCTGCGGCCCCTGCTCGTCGAGCTCGGCGCGACCGTCCCCGCTCGATCGTTCACCGTCACGGAGGCCGACCTCGCCGACCTCGACCCGGCCGTCGACCGGTGGCTCGACCGGGCCGCCGAGCCCCTGCGCCGGTCGCTCGGCGGCGTCGCGACGCTCGCGGAGGTGCTGCGGTGACCGCGGAGGTACTGCGTTCGCTGGACGCCGACCTGACCGAGCAGGACGAGCCGCAGCTGACGCCCGACGAGTACAAGGAGGTGTTCCGCCGGCACCCCGCCGGTGTCGCGGTCGTCGCGCTCGTCGACCCCGCGGCCGAGCCCGGGCACGAACCCGGCCTCGAGTCGTACGAGGGCGTCGAGCGGCCCGGCCGGCTCGTCGGCTTCACGGCGACCTCGGTCATCTCGGTGTCCGCCGAGCCGCCGCTGCTCGCGTTCTCGCTGGCCTCGACCTCGTCGTCCTGGCCCGCCGTGTCCCGGGCGCGCACGCTCGCGATCAGCTTCCTGTCCGGGTCGCAGGACGACGTGTCGGCCCGGTTCGCGACGCAGGGCATCGACCGGTTCGCGGCGGGTGGCTGGACCGCGCTCGACACCGGTGAACCCGTGATCGACGGGGCCGTGTCGTGGGTCCGCGGCCGAGTCGTGCAGCGCACACCCGTCGGCGGGTCGTACCTCATCTCCGTGCGGGCCCTGTCGCACGGCACCCACGACGTGACACCGCTCGTCTACCACGACCGCACGTACCACCAGATCGGCGACGACTACTCGATCTGACGCCACGCACGAACGCCCCCGGCCCGCTGGACGGACCGGGGGCGTTCGTCGTCGTTCCTCGGCTGCGGATCGGCCGCGAGTTCGTGGGTTGCCGCCGAGTTCGTGGGTTGCAACCCACGAACTCGACCAGAAGCCACGAACTCGCGGCCGGGGCGCCCGTGGGGGTCAGGCCGAGGCGGTTGCCAGGGTCGGCTCGGTGGTCGACGGCCAGGCCTGCGCCAGCAGCTCGTACGAGCGGGCGGTGTCGGCCGGGTCGTGCGTGATGGTGGTGAGCAGGAGCTCGTCGGCGCCCGTGGCGCGGGCCAGGGTGGCCAGGCCGGCAGCGACCTCGTCGGCCGTGCCGACGAAGCGGGTGTCGACGCGGTCGCGCACGAGGTCCCGCTCGGCCGCCGGCCGCTGCGCCCACGGCGTCGTCGTGCCGGGCGCCGGGTACGGGATGGCACCCTCCCCTCGCCGGATGGACAGGACCCACTCCGCGAACGGGTCCGCGAGCGCGTGCGCCCGGGTCGCGGTGTCGGCCGCGAGCACGTCGGCCGACACCACCACGTAGGGCGCGTCGAGCACGCCGGGCCGGAACGCGGCGCGGTACTGCTCGACGGTCTCGAGCACGGTCGACGGGCTCACGTGGTAGTTCGCGCCGAGGGGCAGCCCGAGCTCGCCGGCGACGCGGGCGCTCTCGCCGCCGCTGGACGCGAGCACCCACAGGGCGAGGTCGGACCCCTGCGCGGCGGGCACGGTGACGGGCCGGTCGGCGTCGGTGCGCGCGGTGCCGCGGACCACGTCGAGCAAGGTCGACAGCTCGTCGGCGAACGCGCCCGGCGTGCGGCCGGCGCCGACGAAGCGGTGCTGCGCGAGGATCCGGTCGAGCAGCGGGCCCTCGCCGAACGACACGGGCGGCGTCGCGGGGACCAGCAGGCCGCCGACGACGCGCTCGGGCGTCGGCTCGGGCCGGCGACGAGGCGCAGGCGCCGGAGCACCCGCGCCGCCGGCGACGGACGGCGGCGGGAACGACGCCCGCCCGAGCCCGAGGTCGACGCGTCCGGGGTGCAGTGCCGCGACGGTCCCGAACTGCTCGGCGGCGACCACCGGGGACGTCGACCCGAGCAGCACCGCGGCGGACCCGACCCGGATGGTCGACGTCGCCGACGCGACGAGCGCCGCGAGCACGGCGGGCGCGGCCGACGCGACACCGCCCGCGAGGTGGTGCTCCGCGTACCAGACCCGCCGGTAGTCGAGCCGCTCGACGAGCTGCGCGCGGGCGACCGCGTCGCGCAGGGCCTCGGCGCCGGTGCCGCCGGCCCGCACGGGGGCGAGGTCGAGCACGGACAGCGGGACGGGACGGTGGTCGGTCATCGGTTCTCCTGGGGGACGGTGCGGGTGGGGCTGGTGCCGACGGCGGCGGGCGCGGGGTGCGCGTCGAGTCCGGCGTCGGGACGGGGGTCCGTGGGCTGCTCGTCGGGCGGACGACGCGACGAGCCCGTGGGCAGGTGGCCACGAGCGCCGGCCAGGCGGGCCAGCGCGAACGCGGGGTGGGCGGCGCGAGGCGCGGAGTCGGCGGGTTCGGACGCGAGGTCGGCGAGCACGCGGCCGATCGCGGGCGCGAACTTGAACCCGTGCCCGGAGAACCCGGCGGCGACGACCACGGGACCACGCCGGTCGAGCACGAAGTCGCTGTCCGGGGTGGTCGTGTACGTGCACGAGATGGGTGCGGGCACCGTCGGGTCCACTCCGGGAAGCCACAGCTCGGCGTACCGCTGCAGGTCGGCGAGCTGCGAGGGCTCGGGGAGGAACGACCGGTGGTCGGGGTCGGTCACGGGTCCGACGCCGTGGAACCCGACCTTGATGCCCTCGCCAGGGGTCGCGAGCCCGTAGGTGCCGCTCGGCCAGGGGTGCAGCCCGACGGGCTGGTGCGTGAACGACGGCCACGCGCCTTCGTCGGGCGCGCCGGGGAGCACCGCGAAGTGTGCGGGCTGCTCCTGCGTGACGACGAGCGAGGGGCCGAGGTCGAGGCCGAGCGACGGCCCGACGAGCCCCGCGGTCCACGCGCCGACGGCCACGACGACGGACCGGGCCCGGACGTCCCCGAGCGTCGTCTCGAGCACGACGCCCGACGACCCTGCGACGACCCGCAGCACCTGCACGTCGTGCCGGACATCGGCACCGTGCGACGCCGCCGACGCCTGCAGCGCGGCGACGGCCCGGTCGGCGTGCAGCCGCCCGGCGGTCGCGGTCTCGTGCAGCACGGACCCCTCGAACCGCAGCCCCGGCCAGCGCTCGGCCGCCGCTGCGGGCGTCAGCCACTCGTGCGGCACACCGCGCGCGACGAAGAAGGCCGCGACACCCTCGTGCCGGACGCCGTGGCTGACGCCGCCGGTCAGGGTGAGGACGGACGGGTCGTCGAGCGACCGCCACAACGTGAGCGCCTCGACCGCGAGGTCCACGTACTCGGGCCGGTCGTACGTGGTCCGGTAGATGCGGGACGCCCCGTGCGAGGCACCGCGCACGTGGCCGGGCGAGAACCGTTCGAGCAGCAGCACGTCGCGGCCGCGCGCGGCGAGCTGCCAGGCCGCCGCCGAGCCCATGACACCGCCGCCGACGACGACGTGGTCCACGACCTGCACGGGCACCTCCGGAGAACACGGGGGACGGGGAGAGAACTGGTGGTCGGCCGGGTGTCCCCCGACCCCGGCCGACCACCGCGAGCGACCGGTCGGGTCACTCGGTCTTGGGCAGGCCCGGCGGGTTCGTCTCGGGCTTCTCGATCGCCTCGGCCGTCAGGCCCCAGCGCGCGAGGACCTGCTTGTACGTGCCGTCGTCGAACGCGTGCTGCAGCGCCGCCGTCACGGCGGGCGCCAGGTCGCTGCCCTTGAGCGTGGCCACCGCGATCTGCGCGGTCAGCGGCCAGCCGCCGTTGAGCGTGCCGACGACCTTGTACTGGTCGGGGGCGGTCGCCGCGCTGTACGCGAGGCTCGCGTTCGGGCCGACGTAGGTGTCGAGCCGGCCGGACTGCACGGCGAGCAGCACGTCGGAGTAGGCCTCGTAGTACTCGGGCTCGCCGCCCTTGATCGGCTCGAGACCGTTCTTGATGTTCTCCTCGTTCCAGGCCAGCAGGATCTTCTCCTGGTTGGTGCCGGAGCCGACGCCGACCGTGAGGCCCGCGATGTCCTTGGGCTCCTTGATCTCCTTGATCTTGCTGTTCGCCGACGTGATCCAGCCGAGCTGGTCGTTGCGGTAGGACGAGAAGTCGTACAGCTCCTTGCGCTCCTCGGTGACCGTGACGTTGGAGATCACGGCGTCGACGTCGCCGGACTGCAGCGCGAGCGGCCAGTCGGCCCACGCCTTCTGCTCGAGCTCGAGCTTGAGGCCCAGCGCGTCGGCGACGAGCTGCGCGATGTCGGTCTCGTTGCCGATGGGCGTCTTCTCGTCGTCCGCGAGGAAGCCGAGGGGCGGTGCGGCACCGGCGGTCGTGGCGACCTTGAAGACGCCCGAGTCCTTGACCTTGGCGGGCAGCAGGGCGACGGCGTCGTCCGCGACCGTGGTGTGGATGCGGTCCTGGTCGGGGCTGGTGCTGATCTCGAGGCCGGCGGCCTTGCTCGGGGTGCTGTCCGCGGCGGCGGGGTCGTCGTCGGCGCTCGATCCGGCGCACGCGGCGAGCGCCAGCAGGGGCACGACCGCGATCGCGGTGAGGAGCCTGGCGCGTCGGAAGGGGACGTTCACGGGGAGTTCTCGCTTCTCTCGGTGGGGGTGGGGGAACGTGGACGGACGCGGTCAGAGGACCTTGTCCAGGAACGCCTTGGTGCGTTCCTGCTGCGGGTCGTCGAGCACCTGGGCGGGGCTGCCCTGCTCGACGATCCGCCCGCCGTCCATGAAGACGACGGTGGTGGCGACCTCGCGGGCGAAGCCGATCTCGTGGGTGACGACGACGAGGGTCGTCCCGGTGGCGGCCAGGTCGCGGATCACGTCGAGCACCTCGCCGACCAGCTCGGGGTCGAGCGCGGACGTGGGCTCGTCGAACAGCACGACCGACGGCTTGACGGCGAGCGCGCGGGCGATCGCCACGCGCTGCTGCTGCCCGCCCGAGAGCTGCCGCGGGTAGGCGTCGACCTTGTCCGCCAGGCCGACCCGTTCCAGCAGCTCGCGGGCCTCCGCCTCGACCTCGGCACGGGGCCGGCGCTGCGCGGACAGCGGCGCCTCGACGACGTTCTCCAGCGCGGTGAGGTGCGGGAAGAGGTTGAAGTTCTGGAACACGAACCCGATGCGGGTGCGCTGCCGCAGGATCTCCTTCTCCTTGAGCTCCTGCAGCCGGCCGTCGGGCCGCGTGCGGTACCCGATGAGCTCGCCGTCGACCTCGATGAACCCGCGGTCGACCTTCTCCAGGTGGTTGATGGCCCGCAGCAGGGTCGACTTGCCGGACCCGGAGGGCCCGAGGATCACGGTGACCTCGCCGGGCCTGACCACGAGGTCGATCCCGTCGAGCACCTCGAGCGTGCCGTAGGCCTTGTGCACGCCGCGCACCTCGACCAGCCCGGCGCTCATGCCGCACCCCCGACCTCGGTGCGACGGGTCCGGGTCAGCACGCCGCGGGCCGCGAGCGACCGCGTCCCGTAGCCCGGCGGCAGGTCGGACGGGAGCGGTGCGCCGGTGGCCCGGGACCAGGCGACGCCGAGTCCCCACCGGGCGCGCTGCAGCGGCGTCGGCGGCAGCTGCCGCAGGGCACCCTTCGCGTAGTGCCGCTCCACGTAGAACTGGATGACGGTCAGCACCGTCGTGATGACGAGGTACCAGATGCCCGCGACGACGAGCAGAGGGACGACCCGTTGGTTGCGGCCGTAGATGACGCCGACGATGTAGAACAGCTCGCTGTACGCGAGCACGTAGACGACCGACGTGCCCTTGACCAGGCCGATGATCTCGTTGACGGCCGTCGGCACGATGGTCCGCATCGCCTGCGGCAGGATGATCCGGCGCTGCTGACGCGACCGCGGCAAGCCCAGCGCGGCGGCCGCCTCGTGCTGCCCCTGGTCGACGCCGAGGATGCCCGCGCGCACGATCTCCGCCGAGTAGGCGGCCTGCGAGAGGCCGAGACCGAGGATCGCGGCGCCGAACTTGTCGATGATGTCGAGCGTGTCGAACCCGACGAACGACGGCCCGAACGGGATGCCGAGCGTCAGCTCCGGGTAGAGGTACGCGAGGTTGTACCAGAGCAGCAGCTGCAGGATGAGCGGCACGGACCGGAACACCCAGGTGTACGCCCACGAGACTCCGCGCAGCAGCGGGGAGCGGGACAGCCGCATGAGGGCGAGCACGGTGCCCAGGCCGAAGCCGATGACCGCGGCGGCGGCCGTGAGGCGCAGCGTGCCCCAGAGCCCTTCGAGCACGGACGGCCAGGTCAGGTACTGCCAGACGACGCTCCACTCCCACCTCGGGTTGGTGACGAGCGAGTTGAGGACCATCGCGAGCAGCACGGCCACGAGCACGGTGGCCACCCACCGCCCGGGGTGCCGGGCGCCGACGACGCGCGGCTCGTCGGTCGTCGGGCGGGCGTCGCTGCGGGACGGGGCGACGAGCGACGCTGCGCGGCTCGTCGGTGTGCAGGGAGACGGTGGACACGGCGGTCAGCTCTCGGTCGGGGGGACGTGGGGGACGAGCCACTTCTCGAACGGCAGGTGCCCGAGCTGCTCGAGGTCCGCGGCGGGGTCGAACAGCGGCGTGTAGCCGGTGGCGACGTACAGCGCAGCGGCCTCGGGCTGCCGCGGGCCCGTGGTCAGGTAGATCCGCGGGTAGCCGGCGGCGAGCGCGCGGCGCTCGAGCTCGGCGAGGACCCGTCGGGCGAGCCCCCGGCGGCGGTGCGCCGAGTGCGTCCAGATCCGCTTGAGCTCGGCGGTCGGCACGATGGTTGCACCACGCTCGTCGCGGCTGCCGGGCCGGTCGGAGAGGGTGATGTCCCCGACCTCGGGCTCGGTCCGGCGACGGAACGCGCCGCCTGCGACGGCCCCGCCGCCCTCGATCAGCAGCACCAGCTCGCCGCGCGGCGGGGCGAACTCGTGGGCGGGGTACCGCCCGAGCTCGGCGCGCAGCTCGGCGATCTTGAGCTCGTCCGCATAGCGGGTCGCGTACTCGACCGCGAGCTCGTCGAGCATGGGCCGCACGCTCGGGTGGTGCTGCGGCACCGACCGGAACCGTGCACGGTCGACGACGGTGGGCGGCGCGCTCATCGGGCCGCCGCCGCGCGTCCGGCCCCGGAGGCGACCCGCCCGCCGGCCGCGGCTCCTGCAGCGACCGGGCGTCCACCCGTGCGGCGCGGCGGCCGGGCCAGTCCGAGGGTGCCGCGCAGTGTCGCGGTGCGCGGGTAGCGGTCGCGGAACACCCCGGCGCCGCGCAGCCGCGGCACGACGGCGTCGACGAGACCGGGCAGGTCGGTGTGCACCGACGCGGGCCGGAACGTGAACCCGTCGGCGGCCTCGAGCGCGAACCACTCGGTGACGAGCGACGCGACGTCGACGGCGGTGCCGAGCGCGACCAGCGAGCCGGCGGCGGGCCGCACGTCGCCGACCTCGGCGAGCAGGTCGAGCCGGGCCTGCGCGCTCGCGGCGTCGGGGCCGAGCAGCAGGAACGCGTCGACGAGCACGCGCACGGAGTCGGGGTCGCGCCCGTGCCGCACGGCGGCGGCCCGCACCTGTGCGCGGAGCTCGGCGGCGACGGCGCGGTCGTCGACCCGGAGGCGGACGACGTCGGCGGCGCGGCCCGCGACGTCGACGTCGCGCGCGTCGGCCCCGGACCCGGGAGCCGTGTCGAGCCGCACCACGACAGGCGGCCGGCCCTGCGGCGACCGCGACGCGCGCTGCGGCTGCGGGGCAGCGAAGTGCACGCCGTCGACGTCGACGAACCGGGCGTTGCGCCGGTCGACGGGCCGCGGCATGTCGGCGACGACCGGCGCGTCCCACGTGTGCTCGACGGCGTCGACCACGCGCCCGTCGAGCGCTCCCCCGCCGACCTGCCACGCGGCCCGCCCACCGCTCGCGCGGTCGATGGTCGCGACGGCCTGCGCGACGTGGTCGGGCTCGGTCAGGCCGGCGTCGAGCTGTGCGACCAGGCCGATCCGGGCGGTGCGGGGTGCGAGCCGGGCGGCGACGAGCGCGGGGTCCAGACGCCCCTGCAGCGTCGTGTTGCGGCTGGGGTGCAGCGCGAACGACTCGTCGAACACGACGAAGTCGAGGGCGCCGCGCTCGGCGACGGCGACGTGCTCGGTGAGCTTGTCGAGGTCGAACAGGCGCTGCGCCTGCGAGCCGTGGTCGCGCCAGGCGGCGGCACGGGCGCCGGTGTCGCTGAGGTCGAGGCCGAGGTGGACGTGTCGGGGGATGGGCACGGCAAGGGTCCGTTCGGTGCGTGAGGTCGCTGAAGGGCGCGCACGAGGGGTGCTCGAGGGTGCGCGGTGGGACGCCGCCTCCAGGGGTGCGGCGTCGCGGGGGCCGGCGGGGACGCCGGCGCGCTGGTCAGGTCAGCGGCGACAACAGGACGGACACGTGAGCGTGCGGGTGCTGCTCACGGAGCGGTGGTCGCTCATGGTCCGTCCCTTCTCGTGCACCGGCTGCGCCGGCGCGGTCCGCGTCGCTTGCCGTGGTCCGGGCGTCCGACGTCCGTCCACTGCCAGGTCCTCACCCGGGGCACCCCGCCGCGCGGGAGGGTTGCCGTCCAGCAAGCCGGGGCTTCGCGCTGGAAATCTTGACCTTGTTGATCGGAATTAAACGCACGACGGAGGGGCAGGTCAAAGCGACGTTCGCATGGTGAGACAGGCTGCCCGGATGGCAGGATCGGTGACGTGCCCGACGCCGAGTACTTCGACTCCTGGTATGCCGCGATCGAGCGGTTCCCGACGCGCGACCGCCTCCAGGCGCAGGCCCTCGGCCTGCCGCCCGACGTCCAGACCGACGGCGTCCTCACCTGGTCGGCTCTGCCCGTCGTCGCGGACGCGCTCGCCCTGAGGCGCGGGGGCACGCTCCTCGACCTGGCGTGCGGACGCGGCGCGTGGGGTGTCGAGCTCGCGGCGCGCGCCGGTGCGCGCCTGGTCGGCGTCGACTTCTCGACGGTCGCGCTCGACGTCGCCACCCGGCGCGCGGCGCGGCGCGAGGTCGACGCCACGTACGTCGTCGGCACTCTCACCGCGAC
>NZ_JAGIBD010000040.1:28536-48428 GCF_017744555.1 Cellulomonas sp.
CGACTCGGTCCAGTTCGCCGACCCGCTCGCCGCGGGCGCCGCCGAGCTGCGTCGCGTCGTCGCGCCGGGTGGTGCGGTCGTGCTCACCGGCTGGGCTGCGCGCGACCGCGACGACGACCGCGTCCCGGCGCGGCTGCGTCAGGACGTGCTCGCCGCGCTGGTCGCGGCCGGTTTCTCGGACGTCGTCGAGCACGAGGAGGCCGTGTGGCGGCCGGCCGAGCGGGCCATGTGGGAGGCCGCGGTCGCGCACGCCGAGGACCCGGCCGACCCCGCGCTCGTCTCGATGCAGAGCGAGGGCCGCCGCGTGCTCGCGACCTTCGACCTGATCCGCCGGCTGCGCTGGACCGCCCGCGCCTGAGCACCGCTCCGGACGAGCCCCGCGGCGCGCGAGAACCACGCAGGACCGGCGCACATGCGCCCGCCTGCCTCGCCTTGCCTTGCCGCAGCGCCCCCTGACGCCCCCTTGCTCGGACCCGCTCGGACTCGGCTCAGACCGGGTTCAGACCCGGCTCCGGCCCCGGCTGACCAGCGCCATGATCAGGCTGACGACGAGCAGCACGATGCCGATCCACAGCAGCACCTTGGCCGCCGTGACTGCGACGCCGAGCACGATCATCACGACGCCGACGATGATGAGAATGAGCCAGAGACCCATGGGGGCCACCTCCTCGGGGCCGGTCGGCACGATGCCGACCGTCCATGGCATCGTCTCGCCGACCTCGAGGGGCGGCATCTCGACGGGCGTCGATCCCTCGGACGGGCGACGGGTGCGGGCGGCGGGCCACCCCCTGCTCGACCCGCCGCCCGCACCCGTCATGCCGGCAGCTCGACCTCGATCCGCACGACCTCGCCGGTCCGGCGGAAGACCTTCTCGCTGACGTCCAGGTCGAGCGCCCCACCGACCCCGTCGACCCGCGACCCGTCGGCGAGCACCGCCACGACCGACAGCACCGCACCGCGGCGGTACACGACCGGCACCTGGCAGAACGTGAACGCGAGCGACCCGGCGGGCAGCTCGACCGTCTGCGGCCGCTGCGCGACGTCGAGGTAGTGGAACACCTCGGGCGCGGTCGTCCACTCGGTCGCCCGCAGCAGCACGGGCCGCACCACGACCCGGCCGTCCTCGACCCGCAGGCCGAGCTCGCCGAGCCGGGTGAGGACCTCCTCCTTGACCTGACCCGTCATGCCCGGCTGACGTGCCCCGCGACCGGCGGGCGTGTGCGAGTACGGGTCGACGGGGAACGCGCCGTACACCTCGGGCGTCTTGCAGTAGCCCAGGCCCAGCCGGACGTCCTCGTAGGCGTCCTGCAGGCCGGCGACGACGGCGGGATCGGCGCCGACCGCGACCGCACGCTCGACGTTCTCCTGCACCGCGAGCAGCAGCTTGGACACCATGTGCCAGTAGATGCTGCCGAGCCCCTCGTACGCGAAGAACGACCCCGACCGGCCGGTGAACTCGGCGTGCCGGAACACCTGCTCGAACACGTCGAGCAGCGCGGCCCGACCCTCGGCCACGACGTCCGCGGGGATCCCGTGCGACGGCAGCGCGTCGAGCGCCGCCTCGACGTCGCGCGCGTTGTGCAGGCCCGGCGCGAACCGGTGGTCGCCGCGCACGTCGCGCAGCACGAGCGAGGTGTCGCCGGCCTGCACGAGCACATCGATCAGCGGGACCGACGCGGCCTGCTCGCCCGTGATGAGGTTCCTGCCGAGGAACGAGGGCAGCTCCTTGTCGGGGTACAGCGTGTAGCTGTGCTGGTCAGCGCGGTAGAGGCGGCTGCGCCGCACGGCCCGCAACAGGTCGAGCGCGTCGGCGGGGCTCAGCACCCCGGCGGACAGCACCGCGACCTGACCCTCGATCATCTCCTGGAGCCGGCCGATCACCGCCCGGCCGTCACGCATGTCGAGCAGGTTGTACGAGTGGAACAGCCCGTCCTCGCGGCGGTTGGCCCGCAGCGCGGCGTCGACGTACCGCTGCGCGACGTCGAGGAACGACGCCACCGACGCGGCGCCGACCGTGGTGCGCCGCCCGTCGAACCCGGTGTAGATGCGGGCGCGGTACGCGGTGCCCGCCTCGCCGAGGGCGTCCATCACCCGGCGACGGGCCACGTCGTCGAAGCCGGCGTCGACGGACGCGACGTGCGCCGAGAGGGCCGCGGACACGTCGGCGAGCAGCCCCGCAAGCTCGGTCGTGACCGCGAGGTCGTCGCCGAGCAGGTCCCGGGCGAGGGTCAGCGCACGGCGCAGGTAGGCGAGCGTGACGACCGAGACGCCCTTGCCGACCAGCGCGTTGTTCGCGTCGTTCCACTCGGGACGCTGCGTGTTCATCCAGATGCCGCCGTCGGGCACGAGGTTGACGACCTTCGCGAGGATGAGCAGCAGCAGCTTCTCGCCGAGCGTGACCCGCACGAGGTCCCCGTCGGACCCGTGCACGAGCCGCCCGTCGGCACCCTCCGCGGCGAGCCGCCGCTCGACGCGCTCCTCCGTCTCGAGGTCGAACGTGATGGTCTCGATCGGGTCGACGAGCGTGTCGGCGTACGACGCGATCCGGTACGGGACGTCGGCGTGCGTGAAGACGGCGCTGTCGACGAGCCCCTCCAGCCGGCCCGGGTGGAACCGGTGCGACGCCTCGAGCAGCTTGACCAGGTAGATGATCTGGTGGTCGCTCCAGTAGCCGATGTTCGCCCACGGGTTGGACGGCTCCGGGACCTCCCAGTCGATGCCCGACCGCGAGATCCGGTACGGGTTGTAGCCGTCGGCCGTCGTCGCGTCGAGGAACACCGCGACCATCGACTCGACGTACTCGGGGAACGACCAGGCGAGCGCCTCCCAGTTCTGGAAGATGTCGCGCCAGTTGCCCTGGAAGTCGACGCGCGGGTTGCCCTTCTCGTCGGTGAGCGCGATCCGGAACTTGTTCCACGGCCGGCTGGGGTCGCCGTGCCGGCGGCTGAACGTGAGCGGCAGGTACTCGCGCACGAGCCGCAGCAGGTCCGGGTCGCCGGTCGCCTCGGCCCGCTCGACGAGCGCGTCGATGTCCGCGGACCCGGGCAGCGCGGCGAGCACGTCGGCGCACCGGGCGGCGGTCCGGGGGCTGCGCTGCGCGACGAACGCGCGCAGGTCGGCGGTGTCGACCCGGTAGCCGTCGACGGGCAGGCCGCCGCGCATGACGTTGAACAGCACGTTCGCGCCGTGGTGCGCGGTCGCGAGCTCCTCACCCGTCAGCTGGGCCGCGTCGGCGGTCGCGACGAGCCCGTCGAGGCCCTCGCGCGTGCGCTCGACGTCGGCGGTCAGCCGGGCCTCGAGCTCCGCACGGTCGGCGAGCTCGACCTGCAGCCGGACGACGTCGGCGGCGCTGTGGTCGACGTCCGCGACGAATCGCCAGCGGCGCTGCTCCCCCGCTGCGAGCGTCAGCCGTGCGTGCACCAGGTGGGCGCCCTTGAGGCCGCGGACCTCGTGCTCGGCGGTCACGGGTCGGCCGTGCGAGAACGCGCCGACCTGCCGCGTGGACAGCAGGTGCTCGACCTCGTCGAGCCCGACCTGCCAGGACACCGTGGCCGACAGCGACTCGCTCGGGTCGCTCTTGTCGGTCAGCGACGAGTTCATGTAGAGGATGCCGAGGCCCGTCGCGGGGTCGAGCTCGGCCCGCTTGTAGGCGTCGATGAGCACGCTGAACTCGTTCTGCGTCTGCGCCGTGATACCCGACGGCAGCAGGTCGACGAAGCCGTCGAGCACGTCGACGTCGACCGCGCGGTCGGTGCTCGACGTCAGCTCGACGCCGCGGACCACGCCGTACCGGGCGCTCGTCTGCCACGACACCCGCGCACGCAGCCCGAGGTCGGGACGCGTCTCCTCGAACACCAGCGTGGTGCCGAGGAAGTCCTTGTAGAGGTTCCGCTCGACGTCGGGGTCACCCGGACGACGCTCGGCGAACGGCTGCCAGAACGTCGTGCCACCGTCGGGCGTCGACACCCGCAGCAGCGTCAGCCCGCCGGTGCGGCCGGCCCCGTTCGCGACCTTGTCCTCGGTCGTGTACGGGAACAGCGCCCGGTCCGACTCCTCACGACCGGCCGTGAGCCCGCCCGTGCTCGAGATGAACAGCCACAGGTCGCTCGCACCGATGAGCGTCATGAAGAACGGCGGGAGCTCGTCGTACGCGGTGATCCGGTAGAACCGGCGCCCGTCGAGGTCCACGGGCCCGCTGGCGGGGACGGCCTCGAGCTCGGCCGGGTCCTCGGCTCCGGGGGCGGTGGATGCGGACGTCAGTGTCTGCGACGACATGCGGCTTCCTTACCTCGGGGACGCTGTCGTCCCGGCCTGCGCTGCGCCCGCCTGTGGACGCGCTCCCACACGATGACACATGCAGGTGTCACGTGTCACCAATCTGTACGCGAACGGTCGTCCAGGAGGACCCTGAGTCCTGGAGGTGACCGGGATGGGCACCGTCGACTGCGTCGTCGTGGGCGCCGGCCCCGCCGGGCTGGCCGCGAGCGCGGCCCTCGCCGCGGAGGGCGTCGAGCACGTCGTGCTGGAGCGCGGCCGCGTCGGCGAGTCGTGGCGCGCGCACCGGTGGGACTCCTTCCGGCTCAACACGCCCGGGTCGATGAACCGGCTGCTCGGGCCGCTGCCCGACGACGAGTACACCGGCCGGCAGGACGTGGTCCGGCGCCTCGACGACGTCGCCGGCCGGTGCCCGGTGCGCGCGGCCGTCGACGTCACCGGCATCGCGGCGCACGACGGCTCGCTCACGCTGACCACGTCGGACGGTCCGGTCCACGCGCGGTCGGTGGTCGTCGCGACGGGCGCCGAGAACGTGCCACGCCTCCCGCCCGTGGCGCACACGGTCCCCCGACGCATCCACCAGGAGACGGGTGCGTCCTACCGGAACCCCGGTGCGCTGCCCGACGGCGCGGTGCTCGTGGTCGGCAGCGGCCAGACGGGCGCGCAGATCGTCGAGGACCTGCACGCCGCGGGCCGGCGCGTGCTGCTGTCCGCGTCGCCCGTCGGCCGCCTCCCGACCCCGTACCGCGGGCGGCCCATGATCGAGTGGCTGCGGGAGGCGGGGTTCTTCGACCAGCGACCCGAGGACCTGCCCGACCGGGCGATGACCCGGATGCCGAACCCGCTGCTCCCGCCGGGCGGCGACCACGACCTCGACCTGCGCCGGCTCGCCGTCGACGGCGTCGAGCTCGTCGGGCGCGTCACCGGGGCGTCCGACGGACGCCTGCACGTGGACCGCTCCGTCGGCGACAGCGTCGCGTTCGCCGAGGCGTTCGCGGAACGGGCCCGCTCGATGGCCGACCGGGCGATCGAGCGGCTCGGCCTCGACGTGGCACCCGCCGAGCCCGAGGAGCCGATCGACCACCCCGTCCGGGACGTCGACGAGCTCGACCTGCGGGCCGAGGGCATCACGTCGGTGGTCTGGTGCACCGGCATGGGCGGCAGCCACGACTGGCTGCCCGACGACCTGCTCGACGGCGGCGTCCCGCGACACTCCTCAGGCCGGTCGCCGCTCGCCGGTCTGTGGTTCGTGGGGCTGCGGTGGATGGTGCGGCGCTGCTCGTCGAACCTCGTCGGGATGCCGGGCGACGCCGCCGCGACCGCGACCGCCGTGTCCGCACACCTGGCGGGACGTCGCTGACCCCGCACACGCCCGGTCGACACGCAGCGGCCGATACTTGCGCCGCGACCGCTATGCGAGGAATGTCGGGACCAGATGACCCCGCCGCCGACACCGCGACCCACTGACAACCCCCCGTCAGCGGGTCGCGGCCCCTGTACCGGTCTCCCGCTTGCCGTGGTGGACACCCCTGGGCATCGTCGGCCCGGCTGACGGACGATGGACCGGCCGGGACAGGTGAACTGCCGGTCGGGTGGACGTCGAGCGGAGGTGCGCGCGTGCGACGCAGGTGGTTCGCGGGTGCGGTCGCCGCCCTCGGGGTGCTCGCAGGGTGTTCCGCACCCGTCGAGCCGCCCGCGGCCGTCGTCGTCCACGCGCCCGTCACCGTCGAGAAGGCAGGCGCCCCCGCTCCGCCCCCGGACCTGTCCACGCTGCCCGTCATCGACCCGCTGCACATCGTCGCCGGGCTGCCCGGCACCGACGGTCTGACACCGCGGCGCAACACCGACCCGTCGCTCGGCGCCTGGCAGACCGCGGTCGTCACGAAGCCCGCCGCCGCCTACGACCGGCCCGACGGCACGCTCGTCGGCGTCGTCCCGACCACGACCCTCGACGTCGCGACGACGCTGCCGGTGCTCGACGAGCGCGACGGCTGGCTGCGTGTGCTCGTCGCGACCCGCGGCGCGCTGCCCAGCGAGGACCGCACGCAGGTCAACGGCCGCACGGCATGGATCCGCACCGCCGACACGACGCCGGCGGGCACCGACTGGAGCATCCACGTCGACACCGCCGCCCAGACGATCACCGTCACCACCCCGACGGGCACCCGGTCGTTCCCCGTGAAGGCGACCGGCAGCAGCTCGACGCCGACCCCCGCCGGCCTGTCGTTCCTGCTGGGCGTGCGGTGGCTCGAGCCCGGGACGACGACGCCGCGGGTGCTGCCGCTGTCGACGCAGAGCGAGACGATCGACCACTACGACAAGCCGACCGGCACCGCCGTGACCGCGATCCACACGACGACGCTGCGGGGCCGGGGCGAGGTGTCGAACGGGTGCGTGCGGGTCGACGACGAGGTGCTCGACCTCGTCTGGCAGGCGCCCGGCGGCACGGTCGTCACCGTCGGCTGACATGGACGCGGGCGAGTGCCGGCTCCGCTTCGCGGCGCAGCGCCGGGCGGTCCTCGCCACCACCGGGCTCGACGGGGTCCCGCACCTCGTCCCCGTGACGTTCGCGCTGCTCGACGGGGACGTCGTCGTGCACGCCGTCGACCACAAGCCCAAGCGGACGACGGCACTGCGCCGGCTGCGCAACATCGGCGAGAACCCGCACGTCGCGTTCCTCGTCGACCGGTACACCGACGACTGGGCGGGGCTCTGGTGGGTGCGGGCGGACGCCACCGCGTCCGTCGTGGACGACGGTCCTCGGCACGCGGCGGCCGTCGCGGCGCTCGTCGGGCGGTACCCGCAGTACGCGGAGGTGCCGCCGGTCGGGCCCGTGGTGTGGGCGGCGGTGAGCCGGTGGTCCGGCTGGTCAGGTGCGGCGGGCTCCTCGGGCGGGGTCGGCGCGCCGGTCGCGCCGGTCGCGCCGGTCGCCCCGTGAGCGTCCGTCAGCCGTGCGTGAGGGAGATCGTCGCGAGGAACGCGCCGCTGTTGTTCTGCACGCCCCGGTCGTTCACGCCGAGGTTCAGCTGGCCGTCGTGCGGGCACACGTACGTCGCGCCGGTGCCGACCACGAAGAACGTGCCCGGGTCCTGGTCGAGGCTGCCGATGACGGTGAACGTGTTCGCGTCGGGGAAGCCGTCCACGTTGAACTGGTGGTAGGCGGGGTCCAGCAGCCCGGTCGGCCCGAGGGTCCCCTTGAGGGTCTGGTCGTGGGACGCGGACCCGCTCATCGCGATGCTCAGCGTGTCGCCCGTCACGCAGGACACCCCCATCGGGGTCCACACCTGCGTGGCCGGGAGCACCCGGTCGACGATCGTGACGGTCTGCCCGGTCTGCCCGGTCGGCGTGGGCGTCGCGACGGACGGGCTCGGGGCTGCGCTCGTCGCCGCCGGTGGTCTCGCGGCGCCCCCGTCCGTGGCGCGGTCGGGCCACAGCGCGAACGCGAGCGCGCCGAGCACGATCACCGCGCCCGCGCCCGCCGCGACCCCGAGGAGCATCGACCGACGACTCGACGGCGGACCGGGTGGGTAGCCAGGACCGCCCGGCCCCGTCCCGCCGGACCCCGACCAGCCGGCGCCCGACCCGCCGCTCCAACCGCCGGACCCCGGCGGCCCACCGACCGGTGGCGGCGGCGGAGGCGTCGCGGAGCGGACGTCGTCGCCGCCGGGCGCGGTCCCGCCGCCAGACGTCCCGCCGCCCGTCGGCGGCACGCCTCCCTCCGGGGTGCGTCCAGGGTCGTCGTCGGGGCTGTTCGTGGTGCTCACAGCGTGCCTCCCGGTCACGGGCGCACCGCGCACCGCACGCGGCGCCACCGTCTGAGGAGGATCCGCATCCCATCCTGATACGCGCGCCCACAGGCACGGGGCTGCGGTCGGGCGTGGCTGCCGCTGATCGCCGGTGGGGTGGCAGCCGCGAGACGTCCAGTACCAGGTGCTCGGACCCGAGCTGCGGCGAAGCCCGAGCCGGCGCGGTGAACGGGTGAGGCCCCCTAGGGTCGGTGGATGACGACGCTGTTCCTGACCGTCGGGCTGCCCGGCACGGGGAAGACCACCGAGGCGAGGCGCATCGAGGCCGCGCACGGGGCGCTGCGCCTGACGAAGGACGAGTGGGTCAAGGCGCTGTACGGGCTCGAGAACCCACGGTCGTCGACGGCCGTCATCGAGGGCCGGCTCATCGAGATCGCGCTGCGCGCCCTGGAGCTCGGCACCGACGTCGTCCTCGACTTCGGCCTCTGGAGCCGGGACGAACGCTCCGCGCTGCGGCAGGCGGCAGCCGACCGCGGCGCTGCGGCGGAGGTGCGGTACCTCTCGCTCCCGCTCGCCGAGCAGCGGGCCCGGCTCGACCGACGACAGGCCTCCGAGCCGCACACGACCTGGCCGATGTCCGACGACGAGCTCACCGCGTGGGCCGCGGTCATCGAGGTCCCGACGCCCGGCGAGCTCGACGGCACCGAACCGGTCGACGACCCGCCGGACGGGTTCGCGACGTGGGACGCGTGGCGTCGGCACCGCTGGCCCGCGACCACCTCGACCCCGCGGCCCGACCCGGACGACCCGGCGGGCCGTTCGCGGACGATGCCTTGACGGGAATCGCCCGGACCGACACGATGCGGACATCCCACTTCTACATCGGTGTAGATGGGCCGGTCCGGCGCTCCTCCCGATGGATGGTGACCAACGCCTTCCTCTCGCGGCTCGCCGTGGAGTCCGCGTCTACATCGATGTAGATCACCCGGGACGCACGTCGTGGACGCCGCCGGCGTCCGCGTTCATCTCCAGGGGGAGGCAGGGCGGCCCCGGCCTCCGCGCCGAGACGGGCCGCCGTGCCGCGGTCCCCTCGGCGACCGAGGAGAGCAGTTGATGCGGAAGACTCGCAGGGGGCCACGCCGTCCACGCGCAGGACACCAGCGCACGGCGGCCGTGATGACAGGAGCAGCGCTGATGGTGGGAGCCGCCGTCGTCGTCCCGCCCGCCGGGGCCGCGGACGGGAGCCCCGGGCCCGACCCGTGGGCCTCGACCATCCCGGAGGGCTACCACCGCTTCACCGCCCCCCAGGCGGAGGTCGAGAAGATCGTCGGGTCGAAGCCGGCCGTGCTCGAGCTGCAGGGCAACATCGGCCCGAGCGGCACGTGGTCCGACCTGGCGATGGACCCGAGCGGCACGGACTACCAGACGACCGTCGGGCCGCTCGCGCCCGGCCTGTACTACTACCAGTACACGGCCACGTGGCCGGACCGGACCAAGCGCTCCTTCCGCGAGCCGACGAGCCCTGTCGCGGTCACGTCGCACCCGGCGTGGAACACGCTGTTCGTGCCCGGGCCGTCGGTGCAGTGGATGTCCGACGTGCCGTCGGGCGGTGCCGTCGAGGACCTGCGTTACGACAGCCCGGTCACGGACGACGAGCGCACGACGCTCGTCTGGACGCCGCCCGGCTACGACGCCGACCGCGCCGAGCCCTACCCGGTCCTATACCTGCTCGCCGACGGCGACCAGTCGTACCGCGAGTGGGCCGAGCTCGGCCGCGCGCCGCAGGTGCTCGACAACCTCGCCGCCGAGGGACGGCTCGAGCCGATGGTCGTCGTCATGGCCGAGGCCGGCGGCGCCGACCCGCGCACCGAGCTGCTCGACGGGATCCTGCCGGCGACCCGTGCTCGCTACCACGTGACGGACGAGCCGAACGGCCAGGCGGTCGCGGGCATCGGCGACGGGGCGAACCAGGCCCTCACCGTGCTGCGCAGCGACCCGGGCGTGTTCGGGTCGGTCGGCTCCTTCTCCGGCCGGCTGAACGGCTCCATCAGCGCCTCGACCGCGCGCGAGATCAACGAGGGCACCGACCTGCTGCGGCTGTACGTGGGCAACGTCCTCGACCCGTCGTACAACCAGAACCACGCGCTGCTGCGCACGCTCCAGCGGGCCGGCGTCGACCACGAGTTCGACGGCGTCGACCCCGACTCGGGCGGCACGTGGGACACCTGGCGCTCCGACCTGCGCGACTTCGCGTCCCGCGTGTTCCAGGACGACGCCGACCACGGCCCGCGCGCCGGGTTCCTGCCGCTCGACGAGCCGTACACACCGCCCGCCGCCGGCTCGATCACGACGCCGCACATCGGCGAGAACGGCATCGTCACCTTCGAGACCGGCACCCAGTGGGCCGACGCCAAGGACGTCACCGTGTGGGCCAACTGGGCGCCGAACGGCGCGTGGTTCCGCGTGCCGATGACGAAGACCGGTGACCGCTGGCGGGTCTCGATGGGCCCGCTCGACGGCTTCTACTACTACCGGTACGTCGTCGACGGCGTCGACGAGAAGGACCCCGAGGACAAGGTCAACACGCTCACCGGCGTGAGCCCGCTGTTCGTGCCCGGCACGACGGACCGCATGCTCAGCGACGTGCCCGAGGGCAAGGGCGGGACGCTGTCCGTCCTCACCTACCCCAGCGCGGTGGCCGACGAGGAGCGCTCGGCCTACGTCTGGACCCCGCCGGGCTACGACGCCGACCGCGCCGAGCCCTACCCCGTCCTGTACCTCAACCACGGCGGCGGGCAGAGCTGGGGCGACTGGGTCGAGGTCGGCCGCGCGAAGCAGATCCTCGACCACCACGCGATCGACGGCGCGACCGTCCCGATGGTCGTGGTCATGGGCAACGGCAACGTGTCCGACTATCCCGCCGAGCTGCTCGACAACCTCGCACCCGCGGCGCGCGCGAAGTACAACATCGCGACCGACTCCGACCACCAGGCCCTCGCCGGCCTGTCCCTCGGCGCGTACCGGACGCTCGTCACGTGGCTCACCCGCCCCGGCCAGTTCGGGTGGATCGGCGCGTTCTCCGGCGGCCTGTTCTTCGGCACCCCGGAGTTCGACGCGGCCGCCGTCAACGAGCACACGCGGCTCGCCCGGATCTACAACGGGGACGTCAGCGACTTCGCGTACCAGTCGGTGATGGACACGATGGCGACCCTCGAGGCCGCCGGGGTGAAGCACGAGTTCGCGGGCCTCACCGCCGGACCGCACGGGTTCGACACGTGGCAGCAGAACCTCATCGACTTCCTGCCGCGTCTGTTCCGGTTCGATCCCAGCTCGGGAGTCGACCTCACGGCCGTCGTCCCCGAGCAGGCCGACGGGGTCCTCGCGCTCAGCGTCGCCGGATCCGACGTGACCCTGGCGCCCGCACAGAACGCCGGTGACCGGCTGCGGTTCACGGGCGCGCTGCCGGCCGTGACCGTGACCGACTCGCGGTCGGTGTCCCAGGCCGGTGCCAGCGGGTGGGCGGTCGCCGGGCAGGCGTACCGGTTCACGTCCGGCACGCGCATCCTCGGGGCCGAGCACCTGGGGTGGACACCGCACGTCGGCACTCCGCGCGCCGGGCTGCTTGCCGGTCCCGCGCGCGCGACGGCACTCGGCGGCGGTGAGGGTCTCGTGGTGCCCGGGCGGCTCGCGTCCGCGACACCCGAAGGCCGGTTCGGCTCGGCGACCCTCGGCGCGGACCTCGCGCTCGAGGTGCCGGTCGACACCACGCCAGGCACCTACTCGGGCACGTTGACGCTCTCGCTGTTCCCGGTGGACTGACCGGCGGAGACGGCTGGCCTGGCCGGATCGCACCCGTTCGGGCGTGCGATTCGGCCAGGTCGGCTCCCGGCTCGCCCGACCGACTCACGACCCGACAAGGCCGGCGCGCGGTGGAACACCCCACCGCGCGCCGGCCGTGGGAGACCCCATGCGCATCGCCGTTCTTCCCGCCGCGCTCCTCGCGCTCCTGACCTTGCTGACGGGTGGCCCCGCGTCGGCGGCGCCCACCGACCCCGGCGGCACCGTCACGTGGACCGTCCAACCCGCGACAGCCGACGGCCCCGACGGACGGATCTCGCTCCGCCACACCCTCGACCCCGGGGCGACCGTCACAGACCACGTCACCGTGACCAACTTCAGCGACCACGACGCCACGTTCGTCGTCTACGCCGGAGACGGGACCGTCAGCCCCGCGGGCGACTTCGACGTTCGACCCGAAGACGACGGCCGGTCGGACGGCGGCGCCTGGGTCTTGCTGACCGCGCCCTCGGGGGTCGAGTCCTTGGACGACGGCCGGCTGCGGGTCACCCTCGCCGCGACCGCTGCCGTGACCATCCCGCTCACCATCGCCGTCCCCGCCGGCGCCACCCCGGGCGACCACCCAGTGGGGGTCGTCGCCGAGCTCATCGACGACCCTGGCGCCGTGCAGCTCGCCGCGCGCGTCGGGGTCCGCCTGCACCTGCGAGTCACCGGAACGATCTCCGCGGGGATGGTGGCTGATGACGTGCACGCCTGGTGGTCGCCCTCCTGGAACCCGTTCTCACCCGGCGTGGTGCACGTGACGTACGTGCTGCGGAACACCGGCGACGTGCGGTTGGGGGCACGATCCGCCGTGACCCTCGCTGGGCCGGGCGGGGCGGCGGCCGTCTCGTCGACCTCCTCGGTGCGCGAGGTCCTCCCCCAGCGGTCCGCGCCCGTCGACGTGACGCTCCGCGCGTGGCCCCTGGTGCGGGCGGGCGGCCACGTCGACGTGACACCCCTGGTCGTCGGCGAGGACGTCGTCGACGCACCCCTGCGGCCCACCTCCACCGCCGTCATCGTGTGGACACCGCCCTGGTCCTGGTTGCTGCTCGTGCTCCTCGTCAGCGGCGGGGTGCTCGTCGTGCGGTGGCAGCGGCGGCGCACCGCCCGGCAGGTCCAGGCCCGGGTCGACGCGGCGCTGGCGGCGGCTGGCGTGGCACCTCAGGCGTCGGTCTCGGAGACCGAGGAGACCGCCCGGGCACGATGAGGCGACCAAGTGGTGGGCGGGGAACGACGAAGGGCCCCACATCCGCATGATCATGCGGGTGGGGCCCTTCGGTTGGCGGTAGCGGTGGGATTTGAACCCACGGTGGACTTTCACCCACACACGCTTTCGAGGCGTGCTCCTTAGGCCGCTCGGACACGCTACCTCGCGCAGAAGAGTACCCGGTCGGAGGCGGTGCTCCGAATCCGGGTCCACCCAGGGGCCGCCGCGGCGACGGAGTCCTACCGTGAGACACATGAGCACCACGGACGCCCGCCCCCTCACTGCCGGTTCCCTGGCGGACGTCATCGACGCCCTGAGCGGCCACCGGCTGGCCGTCCTCACGGGTGCGGGTGTCTCGACGGACTCGGGCATCCCCGACTACCGCGGCCCGAACTCGCCGCAGCGGACCCCGATGACGTTCCAGCAGTTCACCGGCGACGAGGGCTTCAGAAGGCACTACTGGGCGCGGAACCACGTCGGCTGGCGGCACGTGCACCGCACGCTCCCGAACGCCGGCCACAGGGCACTGGCCGAGTTGGAGCACCGCGGGGTGGTGCACGGGGTGATCACGCAGAACGTCGACCTGCTGCACGAGGCCGCCGGATCGAAACATGTGATCGATCTGCACGGCCGCTACGACCGGGTGGTCTGCCTGAGCTGCGGCACGGTCATCGCCAGGAGCGAGCTGGCGGCACGCCTCGACCAGCTCAACCCGCACTTCGTGGACGACGTGGTGGCGGACGTCGAGATCGCCCCGGACGCCGACGCGGTCATCGAGCAGACCAGCCACTTCAAGGTCGCGGACTGCGCACGATGCGGCGGGATGCTCAAGCCCGACATCGTCTACTTCGGCGAGACGGTGCCGAAGGAGCGCGTCGAGCGGGCGTACGCGCTGGTCGACGAGGGTGACGCACTGCTCGTCGCGGGGTCGTCGCTCACCGTCCAGTCGGGTCTGCGGTTCGTGCGGCACGCGGCGCAGACGGGCAAGCCCGTGGTCGTCGTCAACCGCGGTGCCACACGCGGCGACCGCTACGCGACGGTCACGCTCGACGCGGGCACGTCGGAGACCCTGACGGACCTCGCGGAGTCCCTCCCGACACCCCGCTGAGCCCGAGTTCGTAGGTTGTAGTCCACTTCGTGCCCCACAACCCACGAAGTCGACGACAAGTCACGACCTCGACGGCAGGCGGGCAAGCGGCAGGCCAGGCAAGCGGCAGGACGGCCGGCAGGCGGGCAGGCAGCAACCAGAACGGACGGCTCAGAACCCGTCCGTCCGCTGCGCGTCGAAGAACGCCCGCAGCAGCCAGCCGGCCTCGTCCCCCCGCACTCCCCCGACGACCTCCACCCGGTGGTTCAGTCGCCGGTCCCGCACGACGTCGAACTGCGACCCGCACGCGCCGGCCTTGGGGTCCCACGCCCCGAGCACGAGCCGCGGGATGCGGGCCAGCACGGTCGCCCCGGCGCACATCAGGCAGGGCTCCAGCGTCACGACGAGCGTGCAGTCGTCCAGCCGCCACCGCCCGAGCCGGTCGGCGGCGGCCCGCAGCGCGACGACCTCCGCGTGCCCGGTGGGGTCCGCGAGCGCCTCGCGGACGTTGTGCCCGCGCCCGACGACCGAGCCGTCCGGCCCGACGACGACGGCCCCGACGGGCACGTCGCCGGCCAGCGAGGCGCGCCGGGCCTCGTCGAGCGCGAGCCCCATCGCCCATGCGTCGACATCCAGGACCGCCCGCCGTGGCTCTCCGTCCGTCATCGCGCCATGATCCCGCACCGACGCGCCAAGGGAAGGGACCAGCGGCGATGTCCACCAAGTGGACGACCGGTAGGTTGTGCGCATGCGCCTGCACGTCGCGGACCACCCGCTCGTCGCCCACAAGCTCACCGTCCTGCGGGACAGGAACACCCCGTCCCCGACGTTCCGCCTCCTCGTCGACGAGCTCGTCACGCTCCTCGCGTACGAGGCGACGCGCGACGTGCACACGCGGACGGTCGAGATCGAGACGCCCGTGACGGCGGCGCAGGGCGTCAAGCTCGCGTCGCCGCGACCGATCGTCGTCCCGATCCTGCGCGCCGGGCTCGGCATGCTCGACGGCATGACGCGCCTGCTGCCGACGGCCGAGGTCGGCTTCCTGGGCATGCAGCGCGACGAGACGACGCTCGAGGCCATCACGTACGCGAACCGGCTGCCCGAGGACCTGTCGGGGCGGCAGTGCTTCCTGCTCGACCCGATGCTCGCGACCGGCGGCACGCTCGTCGCGGCCATCGACTACCTGCTGCAGCGCGGCGCGAAGGACGTCACTGCGGTGTGCCTGCTGGCCGCACCCGAAGGGCTCAAGGTCGTCGAGGAGTTCGTGGGCGACCGCGCCGACGTGTCCGTGGTGGTGGCGGCCGTCGACGAGCGGCTCAACGACAAGGCGTACATCGTCCCGGGCCTGGGCGACGCGGGCGACCGCCTGTACGGCATCGTCTGACGCCCGACGCACGTCCGGAACGGTCCACGACCTGAGATCCGGACGAATCCTCTTGGCCACCCGCCGCCCCCGTGCCACCATGCCCGGGTGACTCCTTCCGCATGCACGCACGACACCCGATGGGTGCTCGTCCGCGTATGCGCGCGCTATGCGTGTCATCGGTCCTGACGCTCACCAGACCGATCACCCCACGGCCCGCCGCCGTCCGCAGCGCCTTCCACCGGAGACACCCTCATGACCGTCAATGCTGAACTGACCCCAGCCGCCCACGGGCCCGCCGCCCGCGCCGGCCTCGTGCTGCACGTGAGCCTGCCCGACGAGGGCGGCCCCCACCCGTCGAGCGCACAGCTCGCCGAGGTCGCCGAGCTGCTCCGCGAGATCGCCGAGGACCTGCTGCCCGGCGCGCAGACGTCGACGGCCCTGTCGTTCGTCCCGGGTGGTTCGGGCGACGTCCGGCGGGTCGGCGAGCGGCTCACGCACCTGCGTCTGCTCGAACCCGCGCCCTGCGACTGACCGGCTCGTCAGAGCCGGCGACCGACCGGCCCCGTCCGGTCGCCGGGGACGACCTCCCTGCTTACCGTGGACGGCATGCGCATCGCGATCGCCGGCGGGCACGGACAGGTGGCCCGGCTCCTGTCGCGCGCCCTCGCCGCACGGGGTGACGTCCCCGTGGCCCTCGTCCGTCAGCTCGAGCACGTCGAGGACGTCCAGGCGGACGGCGCCGAGCCGGTGGTGCTGGACCTCGAGCGGGCGAACGCCCGGGACGTCGCAGAGGCCGTGTCCGGTGCAGACGCGGTCGTGTTCGCGGCCGGGGCGGGGCCGGGCAGCGGCGCGGAGCGCAAGGACACCGTCGACCGCGCGGCCGCGGGCCTGCTGGCCGACGGCGCCGCGCAGGCGGGAGTGCGACGGTACGTCCTGATCTCGTCGATGGGGGTCGACGGCGTTCCGCCCGCGGGGACGGACGAGGTCTTCGCGGCCTACCTGCGGGCCAAGGCGGCGAGCGAGGCGGACCTGCGAGAGCGGGACCTCGACTGGACGGTCGTGCGACCGGGGCGGCTGACGGACGACGAGCCGACGGGCACGGTCCGGCTCGACGCGTCGGTCCCGCGCGGGGACGTGCCGCGGGCCGACGTCGCGGCGGTCCTCGCGGCGGTGCTGCACAGCCCGGAGACCGCGGGGCTCGTGCTCGAGCTCACGTCGGGCGTCGTGCCCGTCGAGGCGGCCGTCGCGGCAGTCGCCGAGCCCGCCGACTGACCCTCCCGCCACGCCGGCGGCCCGCGGTGCACCACCAGCCCGCGGTGCACCACCAGCCCGCGGTGCGCGGTGAACCACGTCAGCGCTGCGGGCTGGTCCGCAGCGTGATGGCCCCGACGAGGTACTGGTCCCCCGTCGTGCGGGCCTGCAGGGTGCCGACGTCCTCCTTGAGGATCGTCGGCGCGAACCCCTTGGCGTCAGTGCCGAGCGCGTTCCCGGCCCGCCACCCGGTCGCGGTCGAGTCGAACGCGTTGTCACCGGACCCTCCGCCGACCGGACCCGCGCCGCCCCACCGTTGCGGGACGAGCGGCGTGCCGTCGAGCTCGAGCCGGTCGCCCCCGTTGGTCCGGTCGCCCTCCCAGGCGACGACACCGACGCGCGCCGACGTGCCGGCCTCGGCGGCGAAGCGGAACGTGGGCGGCGTGAGGCTCGTACCGATCCACGCCCCGCCGTCGTACACGGTGACGGCCGAGTCGGAGCCGGGGTCGGCGTAGACCACGACCAGGGCCCAGCCCGCGTAGTAGGTGCGGTCGCTGTCCTTGCGGGTCGCGCTCACCGCGACGTCCGCCACCGACCAGGCACCAGGACCGCCGGCGGCGACCTGCGCGGTCACGTCCGCGAACGACTGGTAGTACTGCCGGCCGGCGTTGTCGTGCGGCGTCGCGACGAGCGTGCCGTGGACGTCGGCGTAGGAGCCGGACGGGCCGCGGAGCCGGGCGTTCTCGCGCGCGCTGCTCCACGTGTCGTACGGGCCGATGTTCGCCGACCAGTACAGGCCCGCGAACGCGATCTCTCGGCCCGCCGGGACGGCGAGCTGCGCGGTCGACGACACGGCGACCGCGGCGTTCGGCGGGACGACGCCCGCAGCGCGGGCCTCGTCGAGCGGCACCATGTCGAGGCCGTTGTTGTCGCGGTCGCCCTTCTCGAGCGCCGACCGGCAGACCGGGTCGGTGGCGCGGCACGACAGGAGCGGCGCTCCGACCTCTGTCACGGCCCAGCCGCCGTCGAGCCGCACGCGCGGGCTGAGGCCCGCGGACGACGTGTCGACCTGCGTGCTCCCGGTGACCTCCAGGCTGCCCGCCGACTGCGCCTCCACGGTCACCGCACCACGCGCGCTGCCCGCGGCGAGCACGTTCACGACGACCGGCACCGAGTCGCCGGCAGCGACCACCCGGTCGTCGGGGTCCTCCCGGTCCCGCCAGTCGCACCGGATGGTGCGGGGGGCGACGACCGTGCACCAGCCGGAGTCCGGCCCGCCGACGACGGCCGAGGCCGTCAGCTGCGGCGGCAGCGTCACGGTCGTCACGAGCTCGGCCGCGTCCGCGGCACCGGCGCCACCGTCGACGAACACCTCGAACGACACCGTGCCGGCCGCGTCGTCGACGACGTCGACCTGGGGGTCGTTCGCGGCGAGGTGCAGCACCGGACGCGTACCGGTGAGCTGCACCGCGTGCGGACCGGAGGTGTCGGCGTCGGCGCCGTCGACCGTGGCCGTGAGGTCGCCGAGGGCGTCGACACCACCCGGCACGGCCCCGAGCGCCACGTCGAGCCCGCGTGTCTCACCGATGCCGAGCGGCCCCGAGACGCAGTCCGCGACCGCCTGCTCGGGCGACCCCGTGCACGTCCAACCGTCGTGGGCGGACGCCGGGTCCCACGTGACCGCCGGCGGCCGGACCAGCCGGACGTGCACACCCGACGCGCCCAGGTCGCCGTCGTTCCGCACGGCGAGCCCGACGCGGGTCGTCCGGCCGAGCGCGACGGCGGCCCCCGCGTCGCCGGTCACGGCCAGGTGCGCGGGACGGACCACGTCGAACGGCACGGCGAACGTCTGGGCCGGCCGCGAGCCGGACGGCGTGAGCGCGACCGAGAGCTGACGGCCCGCGACGGCGGCGGGCGCACCGGCACGCAACGCGAGCGACAGCGGGGCGGGTGCCCGGGCGGCGAGCGTCGCGAGCTCGCACCGCACGGTCGTCGACGGGCTCGCGACCGAGGCCTCCACGGCACGCGGCATGCCGGGCGCGCCCGTGGCCGCGGCGCACGTCCAGGGCGCCGAGCCCGGCGCGACGGCCCAGCTCAGACCGGCCGGGACCTCGATGGTCGCGCTCGCCGGGGCGACGCCCACCGGTGAGCCGCCGGCGTTCGCGAGGGCCAGGTCGAGCACGCGCTCGCGACCGGCGACGAGCGTGAGCGCGGCGGGCTCGCTCGTGAGGGCCAGCCGGGCCGCCGACGGGCTGATCCGCAACGGGATCGGGGGTGCCGTGTAGTCCAGGCCACCGCCCGTCACGTGGAACCCGAGCTGCTGGCCGGCGACCGCCTCGTACGCCTCGTCGATCGACACGATCAGCACGAGCTGCGCGGCCGTCCGCGGCGCGAGCGACGGCAGGGTGCACTGCGCGACGCCCGTGACCGAGCCGTCGGTGCAGATCCAGCCCGCCGTCGAGATCGGCGCGAAGCGGCCGGTGCCCTGGACCACGACGGGCAGTGCCGCGTCGACCGTGACGCCCGGGGGCAGGGTCACCTCGGCGAGGAGGTTCGTGACGGTCGTGCCGCCGGTGTTGCGGACGGAGAGCGCGAGCTCCTGCCCGGCGACCCCGGCAGCGAGCACGAGCCCGCCGTCGGGCACGTCGACCGCGACCTGGGCGGGATCGGGCACGGCCGGGGGCTCGGTGGGCGGCGGCGTCGGGAGCGTCACCGGGGCGACGGGCTCCGTGGCGGGCTCGTCGTCCGCGGTCAGGCCGCCGGTCGTGTTGCGCGTCGTGCCGGTCGTCGTCTCGTCCTCGGGCGGGAGCGTGGGCAGGTCGGTGGGCGCCGGGGTCGTCGTCGTGGTGATGCCTGGGGTGGGGCTCGCGGCCGGTGTCGGACTGATGCTCGGTGTCACGGTGGACGTCGGCACGGGGTCGGCGGCGGGGTCGCCGTCGTTGGTCAGCGCGAGGATCCCTGCCGTCGCAGCGGCCGCGACGGCGATCGCCCCGGCGGCGATCGCGGCGGCACCGAGCGGGATGGACCCGAGGAACGCCGCGATGCCGGTCGCAGCGGCAGCCCCGCCCGCGGCGGCTCCGCCCGCGCCCACGGCCGCCGTCGCACCCGTCGCCGCGGCAC
>NZ_JAGIBD010000041.1 GCF_017744555.1 Cellulomonas sp.
ACCCCGTGGCAGAGCACGCCTACACCGACACTGCCTGCGCCAGCGACCTCGACGGTGCGGCCGTCGCCGTGAGACCGAGCGTCGGCTCCACGGGCTGGGTGGTGGCTCGAAGGTTGCCAACGAGGGAGGCACCGTCGATCGGAAGGCGTTCACCCCGTGGCAGAGCACGCCTACACCGCCACTGCCTGCGCCAGCGACCTCGACGGCGCGGCCGCCGCAGCGAGACTGAGTCGGCATGTACCGCTCCCAAGCGACCCGCGGCATCTCGAGGGCTGGATTCCTTCGTTGATCTGGCAGTGGGTCGGCGCGGCACCGCGCTGGCGCGATGTTCCACGTGAAACGGTCGACGTCCTCAGGCGTCACGCACCCGCAGATGTATGAGCGAGTCACGGCTGATTTGCAGCATGGAGCGGTGGTCCCGGCGAGGAGCGGTGCCCCTGAGGCCCGCGACCGAGACGCTCGCCTCCAACACGCGGAGTACCCGGCCTGGCGGGCCACGCGGCCGAAGCCCGCGGGCTCGGCGGTGGGAGCATGCGAGGCGCGCCCGGACGAATACAGGGAGCCTGGGCCACGACGTCGTAGCCGATGGCGGTGGGCGAGCTGCGCCGATGGTGGCGGCGGCAGCTCGCGACGGGCCTCGCTGATGGCGACGGCGCCCGCGAGCTCGACCGTCTGGCGGCGACATGCCGAGGGGGTGCCCCGGCTCCGAGCTCGTCGCCATCGACGGCAGTCGTCTGGATCGGGCCGGCGGCTCGCTGTCGAAGGCCGCCACAACGCCCGAGCAACCCAGGCGTGACACCCCCGGATCGGACGCCACGCCAGTGGAGACCAAAGCGTCCGCCAGGGAAGCAGTCCTCCTACGACGGTCCCACGGTGCTGCCGTGCCACTCGTTCCCGGTTGCTGATGACGTCAGCGGGGCGGGTAAAGAAGACGACCCGGAGGGCGACGCTCGTCGTGCGTGAGGCACCTGACCTGGTCTGGGACGTCACGGTCGACCCTGTGTGTGGGTGCCGGGCAGGTGCTGCTCCGCACGGTACGGTAGGGCGGCGCCCAGGGCCGTTGCCGGCCCGGCTCAGAGCTGGTGGCGCGTAATCACGCAACGCCACGGCGGGCGCCAGGGCGGTTGGTTTCACGTGAAACGACGGGGGATGGGCTGTGACCGTGAGTGACGCGTGGTCGATCGACGACTCTGACCCGCTCGACGGCGACCCCCGACTTGAACCGTTCTTCGGCACCGCCTACCCCTCGGTGAAGGGCTTTCGCGACCTCCTCGTTCGCGAGGGAGTGCTCCGCGGCCTCGTGGGTCCGCGAGAGGTGCCCCGGCTCTGGGAGCGGCACATCCTGAACTCGGCGGCGGTGGTGCCGTTCTTGCCGGAGTCGGGCCGGATCATCGACCTCGGCAGCGGTGCGGGCCTTCCGGGCGTCGTTATTGCAGCTATGCGGCCCGGCGCGGAAGTCGTGCTCCTCGAGCCGATGGAACGGCGGACGGACTGGCTGTCTGAGGTCACCGGTGAGCTTGGCCTGTCGAACGTCGTCGTCCTTCGCGGCCGGGCTCAAGACGTGCAGGGCACGCTCGTCGGCGACGCTGTGACCGCCCGAGCGGTTGCGTCTCTGGACAAGCTCTACCGGTGGGCTTTCCCGCTGCTGAGGAAGGGCGGCGCTCTGGTCGCTCTCAAGGGTGGCAAGGCAGAAGAAGAGGTCGAAGCGGCGCGGCACGTAGGGCGAAAGCTCGGTGGCGGGCAGGCTGAGGTCATCACCGCATCCACGCTCGAGGGTGTGGAAGAGACTCGCGTTGTTCGCGTCGTACGGGAGGCTGTGACGAGTGTTCGGTAGGAAGAAGCGTCGCGCAGATCCGATCCCGTCCACGTCTGCCGAGCAAGCTGCGGCGACTGTGACCAGCGGCGACGCGGCCGCGCCGAGCCAGCCATCGACCGGATGGGAACCAAGGCCCCAGCTTGACCGCGGTGGGCCGGTGTCCAGCACCACGACTCCCGTGTCAGCACCGGCTGCTTCACGTGAGACGCCGAGCCCGTCGGCTGCGGGACTGGCGCCGCTCGTTTCACGTGAAACGAGCGCCGACGTCGGGACTCTTGGCTCCGGCTCTCGCACGGTCGCGTCGATCGTCGGCAACCTGTCGGGAGAGGCTGGTGGAAACCCCGTTGCCGTGGCCCCGGACGTGAACCCCGCTGCCTCGGCGCCGGCCGGCCTCGCTCCCGTCGTGGAGACGCCCGGGGAACATGCCCCGCCTCGGGCTGCGTCAATGGCCCCCGTTGCCGCCGAGACGGAGCCGTATGCGTACGGAGCTGCCGTGGCACCCGATTCGGCGAACGCTGGCTCGCCGCTCGTGGCCAGCGCCGGAGCCGCAGCCGCCGAAGCTGCCGAGCAGGCCCATGCCCACCAGGCAGTGGGCGATGTTTCACGTGGAACAGTGGCGCCCGACGATGCTGACCTCGCAGTTCATGAGGGACTGCCGGCTGTCGCACAGGAGCGGGGCGAGCAGCAGGCCTCTGCGGCCGCCGGTGTGCCTCACACTGGAGCGCCGGCAGGACCACTTCCGGACGACCTCGGCGAAGAGTCGATCGAGAGCACGCACGACAGGAACGACGAGAAGCCCGTGACCGACGCTGACAAGGCGCCCCAACTCCTGGCGGGAGACCCCGCCTCCTCCGCCGATACGACCACAGACGGCACAGCCGGCCCGAGGCGGTCCAGCCGACTCGACTCGGACGAAGGACGACGCGCCGCGCTCGTCGAGAGCCTGCCCGCCGTCACCGACGACACCCCCCTGATGGCCGAGCTGCAGCAGGACGCACGTCGCCGTATCGAGCTGCGCGGACGCCGGTTTCCGCAGCCGCAGTCAACTCGCATCATCACGGTCGCCAACCAGAAGGGCGGCGTCGGCAAGACGACGACCACCGTGAACCTGGCGGCGGCCCTCGCGCAGTCGGGTCTCAACGTCCTGGTGCTCGACAACGACCCTCAGGGCAACGCATCGACCGCACTGGGCGTCGAGCACCGCGCGGGAACACCGTCGATCTACGAAGTGCTGGTTGAAGGAGCGCCGATCTCGGAGGCGGTGCAGCAGAGCCCTGACGTCGAGAACCTGTGGTGCCTGCCCGCGACGATCGACCTGTCGGGCGCGGAGATCGAGCTCGTCTCGATGGTGGCGCGCGAGACGCGCCTGAGGAACGCGCTCGACACCTACCTGGAGTGGCGGATCCAGAACGGTCAGGCGCCGATCGACTACGTGTTCGTCGACTGCCCGCCGAGCCTCGGCCTGCTGACGGTCAACGCGTTCGTCGTCGGGCGCGAGGTGCTGATCCCGATCCAGTGCGAGTACTACGCGCTCGAGGGCCTGAGCCAGCTGCTCAAGACGATCCAGCTCATCCAGGCGCATCTGAACCCCGAGCTGCACGTGTCGACGATCCTGCTGACGATGTACGACGCACGTACGAACCTCGCCCAGCAGGTGGCGGGGGAAGTGCGGACGCACTTCCCGGAGCGCACGCTCCGGACGACGGTGCCGCGCTCCGTCCGCATCTCGGAGGCGCCGAGCTACGGACAGACGGTCATGACGTACGACGCAGGCTCGTCCGGTGCGCTCGCGTACCTGGAAGCCGCACGCGAGCTGGCCGAGCGGGGCGCCGATGGTGTCGGTCCCTCGACCTCGCCAGACGACGAGCGTTCCGCGGGTGCATCAGCGAGCGCCGGCTCGACGAACGGGAGCGACAGCCGCGGCGTGATGGACGAACAGAACGCCCCCACCCAGGCCGACGAGTCGCACCGCGACCAGGTCCGCATGAACGAGCCGGCCATGGCGGCCACCCAGGAGGAGCAGTGAGCGAGAAGCGGAGAGGGTTGGGACGGGGCCTCGGGGCGCTGATCCCGACCGGTCTCGACGGTCAGCGGCCGAGCGGCGCGGAGCGCCCGGTGGACGTGTTCTTCCCGGACGCCCGCAAGGACGGCGACGCGGCCGCAGAAGCGACGGCGACGGCGACCGCCGTAGTCGACGCCGAGCGTCCCGGCGGCGAAGGCACCGGCGACGAGAACACGTCTGACTCCGGGGTGCACAGCAACGGCACCGCAGTCGTCGGTGGCTCGTCCACGGCGCAGGGCAACGGCTTCGAGACGTCGACGAACGGTGGCCCTTTGACGACGAACGGGCACGCGACCTCCTCCGGTGGCGCGCCTGGGACGGCCTCCGCGGGCAACGGGACCGCGGAACTGAACGGCACGCCCGCCGGAGAGATCCCCTCGGCCGCGACGAACGGGACGGCGTCGGCCGGCGGCGTGGCTCCGAACTCGACGAGCGGCACCGCGGCGTCCGCCGTGCCGGATGCCGACGGCCTGGTCCCCGTCCCGGGCGCCACCTTCGCCGAGCTGCCTGTGGGCTCGATCCGACCGAACCCTCGGCAGCCCCGGACCGTCTTCGACGAGGACGCGCTCGAGGAGCTCGTCGGGTCGATCCAGGAGATCGGCGTGCTTCAGCCGGTCGTGGTGCGGTCGGTGGGCGACGGCTACGAGCTCATCATGGGCGAGCGCCGCTGGCGCGCGACGCAGGCCGCGGGTCTCGAGACGATCCCCGCGATCATCCGGGACACCGAGGACTCGGACCTCCTGCGGGACGCGCTGCTCGAGAACCTGCACCGCGCGCAGCTGAACCCGCTCGAGGAGGCTGCCGCCTACCAGCAGCTGCTCGACGACTTCGGATGCACCCACGAGCAGCTGGCGACGCGAATCCACCGCTCGCGCCCGCAGATCTCCAACACGCTGCGACTGCTCAAGCTGCCGCCCCTGGTGCAGCGCCGGGTCGCAGCGGGTGTGTTGTCGGCCGGTCACGCGCGGGCGCTCCTGGGTCTGAGTGACGGGGCTGCCATCGAGCGGCTGGCGCAGAGGATCGTCTCGGAGGGCCTGTCGGTCCGAGCGGTCGAGGAGATCGTCGCCCTCGGGGTCGACGACGGCGCCCCGGTGCGTCGGGCACGGCCGCGCGCAGGGGAGCGGAACGAGGCCCTGGACAACCTTGCGGCTCGTCTGTCCGACCGGTTCGAGACGCGGGTGAAGGTGAGCCTCGGCAAGTCTCGAGGCCGGCTCACCGTCGAGTTCGCCTCCGTGCAGGACCTCAACCGCATCCTGGAGAGCCTGGCGCCCGAGGACCCGGGTCTGCTGAAGGGCTGACGTACAGCACGACGAAGGGGCATCCGGCAGGACCGGGTGCCCCTTCCTCATCCCACCACCGACGCGTTCGGGGGCCATGACCTCACGCGAAGCCGCACATCGCCGACGGTCGATCGGGCGCCTCGATCACGCGCCGTCGTCGCCGGAAGGACCTGGCATCTGACGGACGTACATCTCGGTAGAAACGGGACGTACCAGCGCCGCCGAACGCCCCTGCCGGGCGCGCCTCAGTCGCGCAGAGAAGCCTCCACCAGCGATCGGTACAAGTCTCCAAGGTTGTGCCCTGCGGCCTCGGCAGCCTGCGGAAGAAGCGACGTCTCGGTCATCCCGGGGGCCACGTTGACCTCGAGGAACCAGACAGTCCCGTCGTCGCCGACGATGAGGTCGGTCCGCGAGATCCGCTCGAGCCCGAGCGCCTCGTGCGCGGCCACGGCGACGGCACCGACGGCGGCGGTCAGCGACGGGGAGAGCCGGGCGGGCGTGAAGTACTCGACGCGGCCGGGGTTGTAGCGGGCGTCGTAGTCATAGGGTCCGTCGGTGACGATCTCGACGGCGGGCAGAGCGACCGGCCCGTCGCCGGTGTCGACGACGCTGACGGCGACCTCGGTCCCGACGGCCGCACGCTCGACCAGCGCCGTGTCGCTGTAGGAGAAGCAGTCGACCATCGCGCGGGGCAGCTCGTCGGGGTGGGTGACGAGGTTGACGCCGAGCGCCGACCCCCCGCGGGACGGCTTGACGACGAGCGGCAGACCGAGGCGGGACACGATGGCGTCGAGCACGCGGTTGGCGCCGAGCTCGCGGAACAGTGACTGCGGAAGGGTCACGAAGTCGGGCGTCGTGAGGCCCGCGCGGGCGACGACCGTCTTGGCGATCGGCTTGCTCCAGGCCACGCGGCTGGCCCGCGGACCAGTGCCGAGCAGGCGCAGGCCGAGGAGTTGCACGACGTCGCGGACCGATCCGTCCTCGCCGCTGGCTCCGTGCAGCACGGGCCAGACGAGGTCGGGCCGGAGCTGGGTGAGCGCCGGCACGAGGTCGGAGTCGACGTCGTGCACGCTGACGTCGACCCCGGCACCGCGCAGTGCCTCGGCGACGCGTCGCCCGGACCGCAGCGACACGTCGCGTTCGTGGGACAGGCCGCCGGCCAGGATGACGATGCGGGGAGAGGACGAGGTGGTCACGGCGAGGTTCGCTCCGGGATCGACGAGGCAGGGCAGGGGACTGGGGTCACGGCGGCAGGCCGGATGGGCACGGTGACGTCGAGCCGAGGGGGGAGCCGCCGAGACGAACCGTGGAGGCGCAGGGCGAGGCGCCCTGTCGTGTGACGCGGGATGACGCGGGGGCAGCGAGGTGTCGGGCAGGACCCAGGCGCGCCGAACGTGCCAGCGCCCCGGGCAGCGGCGTCACGCCCGCCAACGCCACGCAGACCCACGTCCGCCTTGCCGACGCCACGTACACCAACGTCCGGCACACCAACCTCCGGCACGCCGACGTCACGCACCACAGGCACGGCCGGGTCAGGCGACGTCGGGACCGGGCGCCTGGACGACGTCCCCGGGGACCGACGCGCTCGTGCCGAACAGCTCGACGAGCTCACGCTCACCGGCGACGACGGACGCGAGTCGCCGGACACCTTCGCGGATCCGCTCGGGCGTCGGGTAGCAGAACGAGAGCCGCATGTGGTCGGCCCCGGCGCCGTCGTAGTAGAAGGCGGTCCCGGGCACGTAGGCGACACGGGCGGTGACGGCGCGCGGCAGCATGTCCTTCGCGTCGAGGCCCTCGGGCAGCTTGACCCAGGTGTAGAAGCCGCCGTCCGGGACGTTCCACGACGCCTCGGGCAGGTGCTCGGCGAGCGCACCGACCATCGCGTCGCGCCGCTCGCGGTACATCTCGCGGTAGCTCTTGATCTGACCGCGCCAGTCGCACGTCGACAGGTACGTCGAGATGGCGATCTGCGACGCGTTGGACGGGCAGAGGATCGCGGACTCGGAGGCGAGGACGAGCTTCTCCCGGACGGCGTGCGGCGCGACGACCCAGCCGACGCGGTAACCGGGCGCGAACGTCTTCGAGAACGACCCGAGGTACAGGACGCCGTCGGTGTCGATGGACCGCATGGCGGGCCGCGGCTCGCCCTCGAACCCGAGCAGGCCGTACGGGTTGTCCTCGAGGACGAGGACGCCGTAGCGGCGCGCGATCTCGAGCACCCGCGGCCGGCGCTCGACGGAGAGCGAGACGCCGGCGGGGTTGTGGAAGTTGGGCACGGTGTAGAGGAACTTGACCGGCCGCCCGGCCGCCGCCAGGGACGCGAGCGTGGACTCCAGCGCCTCGGGGATGAGCCCGTGGGCGTCGATCGGCACGTGCATGACGTCCGCCTGGTATGCGCGGAACACGCCGAGCGCGCCGACGTACGAGGGGGCCTCGGCGACGACGACGTCGCCCGGGTTGATGAAGATGCGGGTCACGAGGTCGAGCGCCTGCTGGGAACCGGTCGTCACGACGACGTCGTCGGGGTGGGCGTCGATCGCTTCGAGCCGCATGACCTCGAGGATCTGCTCGCGGAGCGTCTCGTCGCCCTGGCCGGACCCGTACTGCAGGGCCTGCAGCCCGCGGGTCGCAACAACACGTCCGGCGATCTCGCCGAGCACGTCGAGCGGGAGCCCGTCGAGGTAGGGCATGCCGCCGGCGAGCGAGACCACCTCGGGGCGGTTGGCGACGGCGAACAGGGCGCGGATCTCGGATGCGCGCATGCCGTGCGTGCGGTCGGCGTACGCGCCGAGCCACGGGTCGAGCCGCGTGCCGTGGGCGGCGGCGGAGGACGTGGGAAGGTGGCCCGCCGTCTCGCGCTCGGGCCCAGGCTGCTCAGTCATCCGAGCAGTGTCGCACGCAACACGGCCCGGACAGGTCACCGTCCGGGCCGTGAAGGGGATGAGGAAGCGTCAGGCGGAGGCGAGGACCTCGTCGAACTCCTGCGTGTAGAACATCTTCGGTCGCGCGCCGATGACGGTCTTCACCAGCTCGCCGCGCGCGTACACGTTCAGCGTCGGGATGGACACGATGCCGTAGTCGGCCGTGACCTGCGGGTTCGCCTCGGTGTCGAGCTTGACGATCTTGATCTTGCCCTCGTACGCCGAGGAGAGCTCCTCGAGCACCGGGGCGACCATCCGGCACGGCCCGCACCACTCCGCCCAGAAGTCCACGACCACGGGGATCTCCGAGTCGAGGACCTCCGCCTGGAACGTGGCGTCGGTGACGGCGGTGACGTTGCTCATCGGGTGACCTCCAGGGCCTCGGTGGCGGGGAACGGCTCGACGGGCTGCGACACGCTGTCGCCGAGCGACGCGAGGAAGTGCTGGGCGTCGAGCGCCGCGGCACAGCCCGAGCCGGCGGCGGTGATGGCCTGGCGGTACGTGTGGTCGACGACGTCGCCGCACGCGAACACGCCCTCGAGGTTCGTCTTCGTGGTGCGCCCGACGACCTCGATGTAGCCGTCCTCGTCGAGGTTCACCTGGCCGACGACGAGCTCGGTGCGCGGCACGTGGCCGATCGCGACGAAGACACCCGTCGCGGGGTGCTCACGCGTCTCGCCGGTGACGGTGTCGCGCAGCGTCACACCGGTCACCTTCTCGTCGCCGTGGATCGCGACGACCTCGGAGTTCCAGGCCATCTCGATCTTCGGGTCGTTGAGCGCGCGGTCGGCCATGATCTTCGACGCGCGCAGCTGGTCGCGGCGGTGCACGAGCGTCACGCGCTTGCCGAACCGGGTGAGGAACGTGGCCTCCTCGACGGCGGAGTCGCCGCCGCCGACAACGAGGATCTCCTGGTCCCGGAAGAAGAACCCGTCACACGTGGCGCACCACGAGACGCCGCGGCCGGACAGGCGCTTCTCGTCGTCGAGCCCGAGCTCGCGGTACGCGGAGCCCGTGGACAGGATGACGGCGCGGGCCTGGAACGTGTCCCCGCCGCCGGTGACGACCGTCTTCACGGGTCCCTCGAGCGACAGCGAGACGGCGTCGTCCCACAGCACCTCGGCACCGAACTTCTCGGCCTGCTTCTGCAGGTTGTCCATGAGCTCGGGGCCCTGGATGCCGTCGGGGAAGCCCGGGAAGTTCTCGACCTCGGTCGTGTTCATCAGCGCACCGCCGGCCGTGACCGAGCCGGCCACCACCAGCGGCGCCAGCCCGGCACGGGCGGCGTAGATGGCGGCGGTGTAACCGGCGGGTCCGGACCCGACGATGATCAGGTCGCGCACGGTGCTGGTCTGGTCGCTCACGTGAGTCCTTGCGGTGACGGGGAGCCGAGCGGACGCCCGGCGGTCGGCTGTGTGGTCAACCGATCCTAGGCCGGATCTGTTCCGGACCCGTGTGACGTCCCGGTCAGGACAGCGAGATCTCCGTCAGCTCGACGCGGAACCCACCCTCCGGGGCCGGCGGCAGCTGCGTGATCCACAGGACGAGCGACTGCGTGTCGGTCGCCGGGTCCAGCGTGAGCACGGTCTCGGGGCCGAACGCGCCCGACGCGAGCACCGGGCCGGACGTCGGCGCGGTCGCGTCCGTCGCCCGGACCTCCACGTGGCCGCCGCTCATGTTGGAGTGCAGCGTGACGGTCTTGACGTTCGCGGGAGCGGCGAGCGTGATCGCGTAGCCGACGCCGTCCTTGAACCCGGCGAAGTCGTCGCGCTTGTACGTCTGCGTGTACCAGAACGTCGACGGGTCGCCGTCGTACGCCTTCGCGACGTCCTCCTCGTGCTCGCCGTCGTCGTCCGACGGGTCGATCGTGATGGCCGTCGCGATCGTCGGCACACCGCCCGCCTCGGGCGGGGCGGCCTGCGTCGGCTCGGCGGCCGGCGGAGCCGACTCGGCCGGAGCGGACGCGGTCTGCTGCGGTGCGACCGACTCGTCGGCGGTCGGCTTCTTCGGGTCGAACGACGAGAAGAGCGACTTGAACGCGATGATCACGCCGATGACGACGACGATGCCGACGATGCCGAGCACGAGCGCCGTCGGGTCGAACCGGCGCCGCGCCGGGGCGGGGGCGGGCACGTCCTCGACCGCGAAGCCGTCGAAGTCGAGCGGCTCGTCGGGCGGGCCCTGCGGCGGGTAGCCGCCCTGGTAGCCGTTGGACGGTCCGAACGACGCGGGGGCGGGCTGGTGGAGCGCGCCCTGCGGGGGAGCGGGCGGGACGGGACCGTAGGCCGCGGGAGGCGCCTGGCCGTACGCGGCGGGCGGCTGAGCCTGGCCGTACGGGGACGGCGGGGCGGCACCGTACGGCGCCGGGGGCATCGGCGCCGTGGCCCCGACGGGAGGCAGGGGCGTGGTCGCGCCGACGGGAGGCATCGGGGTCGTCGCCCCCGCGGGCGGCGCCTCGTACCCGGCGGCGTCGGCCGCAGCAGCACCGGCCGCAGCAGCACCGGCCGCAGCAGCACCGGCGGCAGCAGCACCAGCCGCAGCCGGCCCACCGAACGCGCTGGTCCGGGTGGGTGCCGCAGGCGGCGGCGTCCCGGGACGGTTCGCCCCGGGCGCCTGGAGCTCGTCGAACGCGGCCCGCGCGGACTGCCGCTGCACCCGGACGGGCGCGGTGTCCTGCGAGTCGTGGTCGACGAACGGCGGCTCGTCGACGAGCGGCTCGAGGACCGGCGGCGCGAGGACGGTCGGCGGCCCGTCGAGCAGCTCGGGGGTCACCTCACCCCACGGCTCGAGCTCGCGGACGAGCTCGCCGGGGCTGTGCGGGCCGTCCTCGTAGGGGCCGAGCGTGACGGCGCACAGGGTGTCGAGGTCGGCGGGGACGCCGGGCGCGAGGTCGACGGGCGGGACGGGGGAGCCCTCGTGCACGGGAGCCTGCGCGGGGCCGTCGCCGGTGGGCCACGGCTGGCGCGGGTCGGCTGGCCACAGGCCCGTCAGGGCGGTGTAGAGCAGCCGCACGAGACCGACGGTGTCGGCGCGCGTGGTGGCGCGGGCGTCGCCGGTGGCCTCGCCGCGGAGGGCGGCGTCGAGCGCGAGCCCGCTGAGCAGCACGCGCCCGTCGGGGCTGACGTGGACGACGGACGGGCGCAGCGCCAGGTGGTGCACGCCGCGGCGGCGGGCGACCTCGAGCGCGGAGGCGGCCTCGCCGACGATGGCGCGGGCCTGGTCGGGGGCGAGGGGGCCGCGCGCGACGAGCTCGGCGAGCGACGGTCCGCTGACCTGCTCGGTCACGACGTAGCCGACGCCCTCGTGGGTGCCGACGTCGAGCACGCGGACGAGACGCGGGTCCGTGACGAGGGCGGCACGGCGGGCGGCGTCGAGCGCGGGCGCGACGGCACCGGACTCGAGGACCCGGACCCGCACGGGGCGGTCGAGGATCTGGTCGGTCGCCTGCCAGGCGCTCGACCCGACCAGGTCGGAGGTGACGGGTTGCACGACGCGGTACCGACCTGCGAGCACGGTCCCTCGTCCGACGGCCTCGTTCACCCGCACCTCCCGGTTCCGACTCGTCTGGTCTGCACGTCCCGCCACGGCCGGCAGGCGCGCGACGGGGCGTCGCGCCGTGTCCGATCCGTCCCCGATGCCCGGGGGGAACACTGCATGCTAGACGGGTCGCCTCAGCGGCGTCCCGCCCTCAGGCGCCCGATCACCGGTCCGAGGAGCCCGTCGAGCTCGGCCACGCGCAGCACCTTGAGGCCGCCGACGTACACGGCCGACATCAACCCGCCCACGACGAGGCACTCGACGACGGCGGCCATGACGCCGCCCGACAGCGCCGACTGCAGGACGCGCAGCGTGAGGAGCCCCACACCGACCGCGACGAGGGCGGCGACGAGCGCCCGCGCGTGCGTCCGGACCACCCGCGGCCCGTCCACCGTGCCGAGCCGCCGCCGCAGGTGCCACTGGGAGACGAGCGCACCGAGCGCGTACGAGGCGCTCATCGACGCCCCGGCGCAGGCGACCCACGCGGACGGCGGCAGCAGCGCCTGACCGAGCAGCGTCCCCCCGACGACCACCACGGCCATGGCGACCTGGATCGGGACCATGCCCTTCGCGTCCTCGTACGCGTAGTACGTGCGCTGGCTGAGCGACCAGGCACCGAAGAAGGGCAGCCCGACGATCATCGCGAGCACGACGCCGGCGATCGCGTCGACGGATGCCGGGTCGGTGAGGACCACGATCCGGGTGACGGGCACGGCCAGGACGGCGATGACGGCGGTCGCGATGATCGTGAACAGGCCCACGACCCGCAGACCGTACGACATGCTCGCGCGGACGCCGTCGACGTCGGCGTCGTGCGCCTGCTGCGACAGCCGGGTGAACAGCGCCGTCGCGAGCGACACCGTCACGAGCGAGTGGGGGAGCATGAAGATGAGGAACGCGGAGTCGTAGGCCGCGTTGCCCGCGACGATCCCGGTGGAGCCCGACGCGTGCTCGGCCGCCCAGGCGGCCCGGGAGACGACGAGGAATGCGAGCTGCCCGATCCCGAGGCCGACGAACGTCCACGTCGCGACGGTCCCCGCCCGGCCCAGGCCGGACCCGCGCAGCCCCCACCGGAACCGCACGTGCACGCCGGCCCGTCGCATCGCGGGCAGCAGGACGAGCGCCTGCGCGACGACGCCGAGCGTCGCCGAGCCGGCGAGCAGCGCGACCTGCCCCGGGCCCCAGGCGGCGGCGGCGGTCAGGCCGCTGTCGTCGAACCCGCCGAACACGGCGATGAACACGAAGAACCCGGCGATGGACACGACGTTGTTGACGACGGGCGCCCACATGTACGGCCCGAACGAGCCGCGAGCGTTGAGCACCTGCCCGAGCAGCGCGTACGCGCCGTAGAAGAACAGCTGGGGCACGCACCAGTAGGCGAACGTCACCGCCAGGTCGATCTGCGCCTGCGTGCCGCCCTTCGTGTACAGCTGGACCAGCAGCGGCGCGGCCGCGGTCAGCACGACGGTGACGACCGCGAGGATCGCGAAGCCGAGCGTGAGGAGCCGGTCGACGTACTCCTGCCCGGCGTCGCGCCGGTAGGCGCGGACCACCTGCGGCACGAGGACCGCGTTGAGCACCCCGCCCGCGAGCAGCATGTAGAGGATGTTCGGCAGCTTGTTCGCGACCGAGAACGCGTTGGCGGCCTCGCCGGTCGCGGCGATCGCGGCGACGAGCACCAGCCCGCGCAGCAGCCCGAGCACGCGCGACACCGCCGTGCCCGACGCCATGAGTGCGGCGCCGCGGCGCATCCCGCCGGTCGTCGTCTCGCTCATGAGGGGTCCTTCGGGGTGGGGTCCTCGAGGGGGCCGCCGAGCACCGGCAGCGACACCGGCCCGGTGCCCTCCGCCTCGGTGCGCGCACCGCGGCGGGCGCTCTGGCCGCGGCGGACGGTGCGGACGATGCCGAGCAGCAGGCCGATGGCGAGGAGCACGCCGACGACGATCGTCCCGACGTTCTCGATGGTCGGGCTGACCCGGGCGGTGAACTGCACCGGCGCCGACACGGGTGCGCCGTCGGTCGAGGTGAGCTGCGCGACCACGACGACGTCGCAGTTCGCGTTCGCGACGAGGTGCACGGGGACGGTCTTCTCGCTGTTCGCCGCGACGGTCACCGGCTCCGTCTCGCCGACCTCGAGGCACGCCTTGCGCGGCTGCACGTCGAGCAGCACGGTCGCCGGCACGGACAGGTCGTTGCGGACCGACAGGCGCACCTCGCTCGACGCGCTGATGACGGTGATGTCGCCCTGGGCGCCGAGCGACAGGCCGGTGGTGCGGGCGTCGACGCTGCTGACGGTCGCCGCGACGAGCGCGTCCCGGCCGGCCGGGTCCTCCCGCCACGCGACCGACAGCGGCGCGAGGACCTCCGGGTCGACACCGTCGAGCAGCGCCTGCGGGTCGGTGGTCACGGTAGCGAACCCGATCGCGCGCTCGCGGGCGGCGGCGAGCGCCTGGACGCCGACCGGGGCGAGCTCGGCGTCGTCGTGCGCGGTGGACGGCAGCGTGCCGCGCTGCTCGCCCGTGCGGTCGAGGAGGGTCGCGGGCGGCTGGACGTCGACCCACGGGGCGGCCTCGAACGCGTCGACGAGCGCGTCGAGCCGGGCCTCGTCGGGCGTCCAGGAGCGCCCCGGGCTGATGAGCAGGGCGGGCGGCTCGTCGGACCGGGCGGCCACGGCGAGCTCGGCGAGCGCGCGCTGCACGGCCGTCGCGGTCGTCGACCCGGGCTCGACGGCGTCGGGGTCCACGAGCAGTCCGGTGAGCGTCGCGTCGCCCACGAGCGCGGTCGTCGTGCCGGTGGTGCTGCCGACCAGCCGACGCGCGCCGGCGGCCGACCGGAGCTCGCCCGACGCGGTGCTGTCGGGGCCGATGACGAGCGCCTTGGCGTCGGCGGCGCCCGTGACGGCGGCGGTCGACCGGTCCGGGCCGGCTCCGGGCGGCGCCCACAGCAGCGTGCCGTCCACCGGCAGGGTGCTGACCTGGTCGCCGGTCCGGGCGGCCAGCGTCACCAGGTCGGGCCGGTCCGCGTGCGCTGCGGCCGCGATGTCGGGGTCGGACCACGGCAGCGCCCAGGCGTCGCGCGCGCCGAGGTCGCCCGTGAGGGTCTCGGCCCACCTGCGCGCCAGCGGACCGCCGGACGCGGCGGCGGCGACCAGGGCCGGGTCGACGGCGACGCCGATCTCGGGGTGCGACGACAGGGCCGACTCGAGCACCGACAGCCGTCCGCCGGGAGCGGTGGCCGCCTCGAGACGCTCGACGGTGGCCGGGTCGGCCGCGGTGGGCGCGGTGGAGGGCTCGGCGTCGGGTGCGGCGGTGCCCTCGGTGTCGTCCGGCTCGGCCGGGAGCGCGGGGGCGACCGGGGGGCCGGTGACGGGGGCAAGGAACGACACGGACGTGGTCGGCACGTCGTCGGACGGCAGCCAGAGCAGGAAGCTGCGCTGCTGGTCGCTGACCCGGTTCCCCACTGTCGCCTCCACCGAGAGGCCGCGCGGGCCCCAGCTGTCCGCGAACGGCAGCAGCCCGACGCGGTCGGCGGTGAGCGACAGGACGACCGGCGCGGACGCCCCTGGCGCGAGCGGGGCACCGGCCGCGACGGTCACGTCCCGGGGGCCCGAGGCCGACGTGGTCCCGTTCGCCCAGTTCTCGAGCTCGGTCAGGCTGCCGGGACGCACGCGCTTGACCCGCAGCACGGCGCCGGGGTTCTCGATGACCTCGTCGGTCGCGTTGTGGAGCGTGACGCGCACCGTGAGGTCCTCGCCGGGGCGCAGGACCTGCGGCGAGATCTGGGTGATCTCGACCTGGAGCGCGGCCTTCTCCGTGGGCGACGGCGTGGGGGACACCGTCGAGGCGGCTGCCGGTACCGCGGTGGGCACGGTGGCACCGAGCGTGCCGAGCACGCCGAGGACGGCGACAGCGACGGCCGTGACCCAGCCGCGCGCGCGGCGTGCGTTCATGCGCCCTCGACGAGGACCACGAGCGCGGCCTCGGCGAGCCGGCGCTCGTTCGGGTAGGCGAGCCTGTCGTGCAGGTCGACGACGGGGATCCACGCGGCGTCCTCGGCCTCCCCGTCGGGGTCGCCCTCGACGGTCAGCGAGCCGCCGACGGCCCCGAGCAGGAAGTGGTGCACGACCTTGTGCACGCGGCGGTCGTCGCCGGAGAACCAGTAGTCGATGACCCCGAGGCGGCGCAGCACCTGCCCGGTGATGCCGGTTTCCTCGGCGATCTCGCGGACGGCGGCCTGCTCGGGGGTCTCGGTGCCCTCGAGGTGTCCCTTCGGCAGGCACCACTCGAGCCGCCCGGCACGGTTGCGGCGCGCGATGACGGCGGCCTGGTACTCGCCGCCGGTGAGCCGCACGACGATGCCGCCCGCAGACGTCTCGTCGACCACCGGCAGGGGCGGTGCGGGGGGTCGCACGGCGGCGTGACGGGGGTCGATCCGGAGCGCGTGACCGCCCGGCGGGGCTGGCACGCCCCCGGGGACGGGTGGGTGCGCCGGGCTCGACATGTCGACACTGTAACGAGTCGTCGGGAGCGTCCGTTCCCCGGAGCCCCGTCCGGCTCAGACCGCCGCGCGGTCGTGGACCAGGGGTTCCGGGTCGGCCGGCATGGACTCGTCCGGCTCCGGGAACGGTCGTCGGGTGGCCTGCAGGAGCCGTTCGAGGTGCGACTCGCCGAGGTCCTGGAAGCGGTTCGCCGACGCGAGCGCGAGGCGCCACGGCGGGGTGATGTGCGCGAGCGTCCACGCGGGCCGCAGGTCGTACACGTGGCCGTCCTCGAGCTTGAGCCGCAGCCGCAGCTCGGGGTGCCAGGTCTGCATGACGTCGGCGATCACGGCCGTCAGGCCGGACATCATGGCCTGCCAGTACGGTGACCCGCCGAACCCCTCGCCCGGGACGAGCTGGGACGCGATCACGCGACCGGGCGTCATGACCCACGGGTGGGCGGCGCGCTCGTGCACCCAGGTCGCGAGGTCGTCCATCCCGCTGATCCCGGTCGGCACGGGCGGCCCGTTCATACGGCGCAGCTCGCTCTCCAGCCACGCGCGGTGCCGCGGGAGGGACGCGACCCACGCGTCGAAGAACTCCTCGGCCTTCTCGAGCTGCTCGAGCGGTGTGCCCTCCCACGTGGGGCGGCCCAGGAACACCGCGTTCTCCTGACCCGGCTCGACGGGCTGGTCCGTGAGTTCGAGGTCCTCGTCGGTCATCTCGAACAGGAGGCGGTAGACGGCCGCACCGAGCTGACGGAAGGGTCCCTTCGACTCGGGCACGGCGGTGGTCCTTCGGCTCGCATCGCTCCCGTCGCCCTCGAGGGAGCCGATCCGGGCATCGTCGGTCGCGGCGGAGGTCCCGTCAACGGCTCCTGGACGTACGTCCACCTGACAGGTGACAGGCGGTCGCCCGAGAAGCGCAACGGGCGGCACCCATCTGGCAGGCTTGGACGAGTGCCGCCCGTCGCCTCCACCGCCCCCGTCCCGCCGGACCCCGCCGACGGGCGTGCGGGAGACCCGCCCGACGACGTGACCGCTGCCGTCGTCGCCCTGCAGAAGCGCGCCATCGGCGTGCTCGCCGGCCTGCCCGCGGACGCGGTCGAGCTGGGCGGGCTGTTCCGCGACGCCGGTCACGAGCTCGCGCTCGTCGGCGGCCCGGTCCGCGACGCGTTCCTGGGCCGGCTGAGCGCTGACCTCGACTTCACGACGTCGGCCACGCCCGACGAGACCGAGGCGATCCTCGCCCGCTGGGGGGACGCGCACTGGGACATCGGCAAGGAGTTCGGCACGATCGGTGCGCGCCGGTTCGCCGGCCGCCGCGGCGCCGGGGCGGACGTCGTCGTCGAGGTCACGACGTACCGCACGGACGCGTACGACCCGACGTCCCGCAAGCCCGAGGTCGTGTTCGGCGACTCGCTCGAAGGCGACCTGTCGCGCCGCGACTTCACGGTCAACTCGATGGCGGTCCGGCTCCCGGGGCTCACGTTCGTCGACCCGTTCGACGGCCTCACCGACCTGGCCCGCGGGGTGCTCCGCACGCCCGTCGACCCGCGGCAGTCGTTCGACGACGACCCGTTGCGGATGATGCGGGCCGCGCGGTTCGCCGCCCAGCTCGGCTTCACGGTCGACCCGGAGGCGTACGCGGCGATCCAGGACATGGCCGGCCGCATCGACATCGTGTCGGGCGAGCGGGTCCGCGACGAGCTGTCGAAGCTGCTCGTCGCCGCGCAGCCGCGCCTCGGCCTGGAGGTGCTGGTCGACACCGGGCTCGCGGACCACGTGCTCCCGGAGCTGCCCGCGCTGCGGCTCGAGATCGACGAGCACCACCGCCACAAGGACGTCTACGAGCACTCGCTGCAGGTGCTCGAGCGGGCGATCGCGCTGGAGACCGGCCCCGACGGATCCGTGCCCGGACCCGACCTGGTGCTGCGCCTGGCCGCGCTGCTGCACGACATCGGCAAGCCCCGCACGCGGCGGTTCGAGGCCGGTGGCGGCGTGAGCTTCCACCACCACGAGGTCGTCGGCGCGAAGCTCGTCGCGAAGCGGCTCAAGGAGCTGCGGTTCGACAAGGCGACCGTGCAGGCGGTGTCCCGGCTGACCGAGCTGCACCTGCGGTTCCACGGGTACGGCGAGGGCGGCTGGACGGACTCCGCGGTGCGCCGCTACGTCACCGACGCGGGTCCGCTGCTGCAGCGGCTGCACCGGCTCACCCGGTCGGACTGCACCACGCGCAACGTCCGCAAGGCCGCCCGGCTGTCCGCCGCGTACGACGACCTCGAGACGCGCATCGCCCGCCTGCAGGAACAGGAGGAGCTCGACGCGATCCGGCCCGACCTCGACGGCACGCAGATCATGGAGATCCTGGGCCTGAAGCCGGGCCGGGAGGTCGGCGAGGCGTACAAGTTCCTGCTGGAGCAGCGGATGGAGCGCGGCCCGATGGCCGAGGACGAGGCGCGCGAGGTGCTGCTGCGGTGGTGGGCGGACCGGACCGCGTAGGCCGTCAGCGCCGCCGGACGACGAGGAGGCACACGTCGTCCTCCTGGTGCTCGCCGACGAGCTCGCCGACGAGCCGGTCACGCACCTGGGTCGCGTCGAGCTCGGCAGGCAGGGCGGCGACGGCCTCGACGAGGGCCTCGATCCCGTCGCGCAGCCCGCGGTCGCGGCGCTCGATGAGTCCGTCCGTGTACATGACGAGCGTCGCGCCCCGCGGCAGGTCGACGACCTGCTCGACGACGGGCCGGCCGGCGGCGCCGATCCCGATCGGCGTGCCCAGGGCGCCGTCGAGCCGGGTCACCGTGCCGTCGGGCAGGCGCAGGAGCGGCGGCGGGTGCCCGGCGCGCGCGTACTCGAGCCGCGCACCGTCCGGCTGGACGCGCGCGTAGACGCACGTCGCGATGTCGGCGACGTCGAGCCCGCGCACGAGCTCGTCGGTGCGGGCGAGCACCCGCGTGGGGCGGTCGCCGTCCCACGCGAACGACCGCAGCAGCGACCGGAGCTGCCCCATCGCGGCGGCCGCGGCCATGTCGTGGCCCACGACGTCGCCGACGGCGAGGCCGATCGACCCGTCGGGCAGCGGGAGCACGTCGAACCAGTCGCCGCCGACCGCAGCCAGCCGGGCGGACGGGACGTACAGCGCGGCGACGTCGAGCCCGGGCACGTCGGGGATCTCGGGCAGGAGGCTGTGCTGCAGCGTGAGTGCGGCGGCACGCTGTGCGAGGAAGAGCCGCACGTTGTCGAGCGCGAGGCCGGCCCGGCGGCTCAGGTGGGCTGCCGTGACGACGGCGTCGGGCGTGAACCCGTCGGGCTTCTCGTGGACCAGGCACAGCACCCCGATGACGCGGTCCCGGGCGCGCAGCGGCACGACGAGCGCGCTGCCCAGGCCCAGAGCCTCCAGCAGGGCCAGCTGCTCGGGGGACGTGCGTCCGGGCAGCCCGGTGGTGTCGATCTCGTAGGGCAGCGCCACGTAGCCCGGGTGCGTCGCGAGCGCCGCCGTCACCTTCGGCGCGCGCCGGAGCCACCCGAGGTCCTGCTCGGCGAGCGACTGCGCCAGCGCGCCGCTCGCGGCGTCGCCCGCGACCACGTGCACGTGCTCGAACCGGCCTCGGTCGTCCGTGACCGCCACGAAGCCCCACGTCGCCAGTGCGGGGATCACGAGGTCGCCGAGCGTGTCGACGGCCGCCTCGTAGTCGAGGTGCCGGGCGAGCTCGTCGCTCACGCGCGCGAGCAGCTCGAGGCGGGTGCCGGCCTGCAACGACAGCTCGGTGCGGACGTCCCGCATCGGGTCGAGGCGGTCCGAGACGTCGACCATCACCGACACCCGGTGCGTGACGGCACCGGTGTCGTCGTGCACCGAGCCGATCACGAGCTGGTTCCAGAACGCCGAGCCGTCCCGCCGGTGGTTGCGCAGCACTGTCGACACGACCCGTCCCTCGTCGAGCGCCGCGCGGATCTCGGCGACGGCGACCGGGTCGGTCTCGGGGCCCTGCAGGAACCGGCAGTTGCGGCCCACGACGTGCTCGAGCCGGTACCCCGTGATCCGCGTGAAGGCGTCGTTGACCCAGACCACCGGATCGTCGGGCAGGCGCGGGTCGGTGACGCAGACGCCGGCGTCGAGCGCCCCGAGGTCGACCGGGCCCGTCATGCGGCCGCCGTGGCGTCGGCGGTGCGTTGCGCGGTGACCCGCCGGGAGGCCGCGCCGAACACGACGGCGCCGGCCGCGTACCCGAGCGCGAGCACGAGGAACAGCACCCGCGAGTAGCCCGTGTCGGGCAGCGTGAGGGCGCCCAGCGCGGCCGCGAGCACGAACGCCGCGTTGTAGAGGACGTCGTACAGCGCGAACGCCCGGCCGCGGTACGCGTCGGCGGTGTCCCGCTGCACGATCGTGTCGACCGCGATCTTCGCGCCCTGCGCGGCGAGCCCGAGCGCACCGGCCGCGACCAGCACCGCCGTGCGGGCCACGCTCACGACGAGCAGCAGCTGGCTCACCGTCGCGAGCAGCAGGCACAGCACGATCCACCGCTGCGGCCCGACCCGCGGCGAGATCACCGGGGTCAGCACCACCGAGAGCATGAACCCGAACGCCGACGCACCGAGGACCCCCGCGAACGTCCGCAGGCCCGCGTCCACGTCCGACGGGTCCGACAGCAGGTTGCGGCTGATGAGGATGCTCGCGATGAACGTGACGCCGTACAGGAACCGGTGCGTCGCCATGATGCCGAGCGCCTGCGCGGGCGTCCGTCGCGCGACGAGGTACCGGGCGCCCTCGACCAGACCCCGCGCGAGCGTGCCGAGCGCGGCGCGCAGCTCGGCGGCGTCCGCGCGCTCGTCGGGCCCGAGACGGTCCTTGCCGAGGCGCGTCGCCAGCAACGACGCGGCCGCCATGATCGCGGCCGCCACGACGAGCGCGGCGGCGTCCCGCACGTGGCCCTCCGGCAGCACCAGGCCGAGCACGAACCCGAGGCCCACCCCCACGAACGACGATGCCGCACCGAGCGTGGGCGTGAGCGAGTTCGCGGTCAGCAGCAGGGGCCCGTCGACGACCCGTGGCAGCGACGCCGACAGCGCCGCGAGCAGGAACCGGTTGACCGACAGGTTCACCAGCGCCAGCACGTACACCGCCGGGCCGACGCCCTGGGTCACCATGAGCACCGCGATCGTCGCCGTCAGCCCCACCCGGACCAGGTTCCCGAACAGCAGCACCTGCCGGCGACGCCACCGGTCCAGGAGCACGCCCGCCCACGGCCCGACGATCGTGAACGGCAGCAGCAGCACCGCGAACGCCGCCGCGACGCCGACCGCGGTGCTCGCGTTCTCGGGCGAGAAGAAGAACAGCGTCGCCAGGCCCACCTGGAACATGCCGTCGGCCGCCTGGCTCGTCAGGCGCACGGCGAACAGCTTGCGGAAGTCCCGCAGCGGCCACAGGGCCTTGAGGTCGGCGATCACCTGCACGCCGACATCCTCGCACCCGTCGCGTCCGGTGCCCCGGCGCAGACGGGTGGCGGGCACGGTGCGCACTCACGTCGGTGGCCGGGCGTGCCGAGGAGCACCCCAACCACATCGGGGCGCCCGTCGTTCTTCTTGGCGGGTGCCCGGCAACGGGCGGAGCCGGGACGAGAGGACTGAGGTGTCTGCGCGGTGGGAGGACCTGCTCGAGCAGGTCGTGCGGGAGCGGCACGGGCGCCTCGTGGGGTACGCGCTGCTGGTCTGCGGGTCACGCGAGGACGCCCAGGACCTGGTCCAGGACGCGTTGGTCGCGACGTTCTCGGGGCGGGCGAGGTTCACGACGCTCGCGCAGGCCGAGGCGTACGTGCGGCGTGCGATCGTGACGCGCTCGATCGACGAGTCGCGCCGCCGCACCCGCGAGCGCTCCGCCGTGACGCGGCTGGGTGCGCGGCCAGCGACGCCCGTGGTCGTCGAGGCCCGTGGGCTCGGCGCCGACGTGCACGCGGCCCTCCAGGGCCTCGCGCCCCGCGAACGGGCGTGCGTCGTGCTGCGGCACGTCGACGACCTGTCCGTGCGGGAGACCGCCGCGGCGCTCGGCCTCAGCGAGGGCGCCGTCAAGAGGTACACCGCCGACGCGACCGCGCGGCTCGACGCGGTGCTGGGGACGACGACGACCGACCGGGAGACCGCCGCGGTGCGGCTGCTCGACCATGTGGGAGGAGAGGCATGAGCAACGACCTGAACGCCGTCCTGGGGCGTGCGATCGACGAGCTGGCCTCGAGGGACGACGCCGGCGAGCTGCTGCTGGCAGGTCTGCGCCGGTCCGTGCGGCGCCGACGGGTGCAGCGGCACACCGTCGAGTCCGTGGTCGGCCTGGCCGCGGTCGGGGTGGTCGGCACCGCGGCCTGGGCCGGGCTGCGCTTCACCACGCCGCCGCCGGCCGTCGAGCCGACGCCCACGGTGCAGCCGACGCCCACGGCGACGAGCACACCGACGCCCACGGCGACACCGAGCCTGACACCGAGCCCGACACCCAGCACGACGACGACCCCGCCCGTGCCCGCGTCGTTCGGTCAGCCCTCGTCCGTCCCCGTGACGCCTGCCGTCCTCCGCTCGGCGAAGGTCGGCTGGGTGCTCGCGGTGTCCGCACCTCAGTACCTGCACGGCGAGGGCGACGTCGTGTCCGCAGGGCCGCCCGTGCTCTTCCTCGTCTCGCCCGCGGGCGATCGCTACAAGGTGCTCGAGATGGCGCACGAGTACTGGCTCGTCCACTGGGCCGCCGGACAGACCCACGCGATCGTGCAGGTCGCGAAAGGGCCGTACCGGTCGCTCGATCTCCTGACCGGCGAGCTGGACCCGGTCGCGGGGATCACCGACGACGACCAGTGGGTCGGCGTCGACTCGGCAGGGCGCACGATCTGGCAGAACACCGCCGGACGGGTCCTGGCTGTCGCCCCCGACGGGACGTCCACCGTCCTCGCGTGGACCCTCGTCCCGTTGGGCGGGCCGCTGAGCCCGAACCACGACCTGATCGGCAGCGGGTACGGCGTGTTCGACCTGAAAGCCGAGCGGAAGCGCTTCTTCCAGCCGCCGAGCAACGGTGCGAGTTGCTCCACCCTCGGGTGGCTGTCCGACGCGGAGGTCGTCATCGGATGCTCCGAGAGCGACGGGCAGTACCGCACGTACTCGACGCCGTTCACCCCGGACTGGGACCCTGTGACGTCGCAGCCCCACCCGCAGCCCTGGCAGCTCGACGGCATCGAGCCCGGCTCCGTGAGGTGGGTGGAGCAGCTCACCGACGGGCGGCTCGTCGTCGTGGGGACCGATCAGGAGGGTCGCAGCACCGTCGTGGTGAAGGACGGCAGCTCGGTGACGACCGCGTGGCGTGCCGAGTGGCTCGCGGACGCGCACGTCGAGGTGGCAGGCACCCTGGTCCTGCTCACCCTCGACACCGACGACAGCGCCGACGAGCTCCTCGTGTACGACGCCATGACCGGGACCACCACCGTCCTCATGCCCGTACCCACGGACACCGGCGAGGAGTACGGTCTCGGCGGCATCGTGTGGTGGTCGGGCGTCACCTCGTCGGTGGCGGGTTCCGTGCGCTGACGCGCGACCCCAACCTTTCCCGCGCCCGGTGCGTTCTACGGGCGCGGGAAGGAGGTCGGGTGGTCCGACGATGGGAACCGATGCTCGAACAGGTGGCGCGGGAGCGCTATCCGGTGCTCGTCGCTCGGGCGATGCTGATGGTGCCGACACGGGCCGACGCCGAGGACCTGGTCCAGGAGGCGTTGGTGTCGACGTTCTCCTCCCGGGCGCGGTTCGACTCGGTGGGGCAGGCCGAGCAGTACGTGCGACGGGCGATCGTGTCCCGGTTCGTCGACCGGTCCCGACGGCGCGGGACGGAGCGTTCCGCGTGGGCGTCCGCCGGGCAGACGGCGGTCACGACGCAGCCCGGACCCGGCGAGGCCGGGCTGTCCACCGAGCTCGAGACCGCGCTCGCGCGCCTGAGCCCGCGGCAGCGCGCGTGCGTGGTGCTGCGGCACCTCGACGACCTGTCGATCCGGGAGACGGCCTCGGTGCTCGGGCTGAGCGAGGGGGCGGTCAAGCGGTACGTGTCCGACGGCGTCGCCGCGCTCAACGCGCTGCTCGGCACGACGGACGCGGCCGAGCGTGACGGTGTGGTGCTGGTCCGGACGGAGGAGGTGCGTCGTGACGCGTGACCTGATCGACCTGATGCACGCGGACGTCGCGGCACGCGAGCGCTCGATCGCCGGTACCCAGCCGGGCCACGGCGTGGTCGCGGGCGTCGTCCGGCGCGTGCGCCGCAAGCGGGCCGTGCGGCACACGCTGCAGTCCGCAGGCGCCCTGGTCGTGGTCGTGGCCCTCGGTGGGGCGTCGTGGTTCGGGCTGCGCGGGCACGAGACGCCCGAGCCGGCGCACACCCCGACGCCGTCCGTCAGCCCGACGACAGCCCCGACCCCGAGCCCGACGTCCGCCCCGGCGGTGCTCGACGAGATCCCGGGCCTCCCGCCGACCCAGGCCCTGCCGCCCGGCCTGCTGCAGCAGACGACGCCGGGCTGGGTCCTGACGATCTACCGGTCGGAACCGCTGAACTACGACACGTACGGTCAGGCAGCGCCCGCGCTGGTGCACACCGTCGTCCTCGTGTTCCCAGCCGGCGAGCGGTACCGGGTCGTCGACCTCCCGGTCGAAGCGGCGGTGTCCATCCTCCGGTGGGACGCCGGGGACGCGACTGCGGTCGTCAACGTCGAGTGGATGCAGGAGGGCGGCACCGGCGGGTCCCCGCGTGCGGTCCTCGACCTCACGTCGGGTGCTCTGACGCCGACCCCTGTCGGTGTCGGTGATGCCGACGGCGGGCCCTTCTACCAGGGAGTCGCCGCGGACGGCGCGGAGCTGTGGTCGGACGGGCTCGGCAGCGCCGACGAGCCGACCGACCTCTACCGGCGCACGGACGACGGCGCCGTCGAGCAGGTCGGCAAGGTGGGCTACCCGATGCACCTGGACCCGACGGGCCGGCGGATGGTGTCCGTCGTCGGGTCGTCGCACGACCGATTCGCCCTGCTCGACGTCGTCGACGGCGGCCGGAGCGAGCTCGACTTCGGCGTCCCGGGCCGGTGGTGCGACCTCGTCGGGTGGGCCGACGCGGGGTCCTTGCTCGCCACGTGCGCCGACCCGGAACCGGACGCCGCCGACTACCCGGCCCGTCCGAACTCGACGCTGGTCCGGGTGGAGGTGTCCGGGGGGGCGACGCACGCGACCGAGCTCAAGCGCTACGCCGACGACGAGCCCGACCCGTCGTCCTGGGGCGGGGTGGCGTCGTCGGGGGCGTACGCGGCCTTCACCACCGTCGAGCGCGGTGTGGACGCCTGCGCCGCGGGCATCGCGGCGTGGGACGGCGGTGCCGTCGTCCCGATCCAGGGCGTGACGGGCCAGTCGTACCACCTCGCAGCGGTCGCGGGTCTCCTCTATGTGGAGTCGGCGCCGTCCTGTCAGGAGGCGGTCGCATCGACGCTGACCGCGTACGACCCGGGGTCGGGTACGTCCGTGGTGCTCGCGCCGGTGCCCGCGCCGACCGCGGACGTGCAGGGCTGGATGGCCGGCCTGACCACGTGGGCCGTGGCGGGCGCACGTACACCGACGCACTTCTGACAGGAACGACGAAGGCGCGCACCCCGCTCGGGGTGCGCGCCTTCGGTCGGCTCAGCCGACGAGTGCGATCAGCGGATCAGCGATCAGCGCTCGACCTCGCCGCGGATGAAGGACTCGAGCTGGGCCCGGCCCTTCGTGTCCTCCATCTGGACCGGCGGGGACTTCATGAAGTACGTCGACGCCGACAGGATCGGGCCACCGACGCCGCGGTCCTTGGCGATCTTCGCGGCGCGCAGGGCGTCGATGATGATGCCGGCCGAGTTCGGGGAGTCCCACACCTCGAGCTTGTACTCCAGGGACACCGGGGCGTCGCCGAAGTTGCGGCCTTCCAGGCGGACGAAGGCCCACTTGCGGTCATCGAGCCAGGCGACGTAGTCGGACGGCCCGATGTGGACGTCATCGGCGCGGAGCTCGGCCTCGACGTTGGAGGTCACGGCCTGGGTCTTCGAGATCTTTTTGGATTCGAGGCGGTCGCGCTCAAGCATATTCAGAAAGTCGGAATTGCCGCCGAAGTTCAGTTGATAGGTACGATCAAGTTGTACGCCGCGATCGCAAAAGAGGCTCGCGAGCGCCCTATGCACGATGGTAGCCCCGACTTGGCTCTTTATGTCATCGCCGATGAGAGGAATGCCACGTTCGGTGAATTTGGCAGCCCAGCCGGCGTCGGATGCGATGAAGACTGGTATGCAGTTGACGAAGGCACATCCTGCGGCAAGTGATTGTTCGGCATAGTACTCCGTCGCACGTTGCGCTCCGACGGGCAGAAACGAGACGAGAACTTCGGTTTCTGTTTCGTCGAGCGCCTCCGCGACGTTGACCGGCACCTCATCGGACTC
>NZ_JAGIBD010000042.1 GCF_017744555.1 Cellulomonas sp.
CGTTCGTCCTGAGCCAGAATCAAACTCTCCGTAAATGTCTACATGGCACCGGCACCACCGAAGCAGGCCGGCAACCGACACACGAAACGATCCCCAAAGGGACCAATCAGATTCGGCTGTCAATTCGAGCCGCCCACCCACGGGGTGAGCAGACGACCCGCATCTCAACCAAGACCCACCACATCACTGCGATGGACCATCTTGGCATCGACTACTTGGCACACTGTTGAGTTCTCAAGGAACAGACGCGCATCCGTTTCGGTCTCTCGACCTGCCCGGAGGCAACCGTTCTAACTTAGCGGAGCCGGCCTGCCGCGTCAAACCTGCCTGTCAGGCGAGTTTTCGGGGCGGAACCAGGTTCCAGGTCCGGACACTCCTGTCGACCGGCGATCGTGTCGCCGGTCGGAGCTTCCGAGGCTGTCTGCCCGGGGGACCAGCCACCGATGCGATCTCGGTGTCCGTTCCTCCCTGCCGGGCGACATCGAGAACATTACGCAGCGCCCGTCGAGAAGAGCAAATCCGCTCCCCGTGACGCCCGTCACCGCCCGCCCTGGTCGTCCGTCGACGCCTCGGTGCAGACGCGTGACCTGCACCGATACTGCCCAGCGAGCGTCAGTACAGCGCGTTGGCCATGGCCCGGCGAGCTGCGACGACCCTCGGGTCGTCGCCGCCCACGACCTCGAACAGGTCGACGAGCCGCAGCCGGACACGCTCCCGGTCCGGGCCGGCCACGGCGCGCAGCAGGTCCACGAGACGCCCGAACGCGTCCTCGACCTGTCCCCCGAGCACGTCGACGTCGGCGACCGCGAGCTGCGCGTCGACGTCGTCCGGGCGGCCCGCGGCCTGGTCGCGGACGGCACGCAGGTCGATGTCGCGGGTCCGGTCCAGGAGTGCGACCTGCGCGAGGCCGGCACGTGCGAGCGCGTCACGCGGGTTCTCCTTGAGGGCCTGCTCGTAGGCGGCCGTCGCCGCCGACAGGTCGTCGCGCTCGATCGCGTCGTACGCGGCCCGGTGCAGCGGCGGAAGCTCCGGCTCGGCGGGGGGCGCGGTCACGTCGTCGGGGTCCGCGGGCGTCACGCGACCTGTGATGCCGTTCGCCTCGGAAGCGGCCAGCACCTGATCGATGACGGCGCGCACCTGGTCCTTGGGGTAAGCCCCCTGGAACAGCGGAAGCGGCTGGCCCGCGAGCACGGCAACGACCGTCGGCACGGACTGGGCCTGGAATGCGGCCGCCACCTGCGGGTTGGCCTCCGCGTCGATGCGGGCGAGCAGCCAGCGGCCGCCGTCCTCGTCGGCCAGCGCGGCCAGGTCGGCGGCGACCGTGGCGCTGACCTCGCTCCACGACGCCCAGAGCACCACGACCACGGGGTGCGACGTCGACCTCTGGACCAGGTCGCCGAACGACGCCTCGTCCACGTCGACGACGTAGGCGCCCGGTGCGGCCAGCCCGCCCGGGGTGCCCGGGGGCGGGGTCGCCGGTCGGGCAAGGGACGAGAGGTCGACCGCGCCGCGGGCGTCGAGACGCGGTCGTGGTCCGGTGGGCTGCGACATGGGGCGTCTTCCTTTCGACGGCGGGACGCGCCGTCGGTGGCTCGGGTCGTGTCGTGGAGTTGTGGGTGGTGCGCTCAGCTCGCGGCGGCGGACGTCACGGCGTGCTCCGCGGCCAGCACCTGCACCGGGGCACCGCTGCCGGCCGGGGGCACGTACATCACGAGGACGTCGCTGAACGTCCGCACGAAGCTCGTCCCCGCCGACGTCGTTCCGGTCAGCGCCGCGTAGAACGGGTCCTGGATGGGGATCGTCCCACCGGCGACGGTCAGCGTCACGGTGGACACCGTGGTCAGCTGCCCGACGACCAGCGCACCGCCGTCGACGGTCGCGAGGCTGACGAGCGGGGCCGCGTCCGGCGTGTACGTCTCGGTCACCGTCCCCGCGGCTTCGACGCCGGCCACTGTCGCGGCGCGCGCGGCCTCGATGCCCGCGCGGAACGCGTCCGGGGCGAACGTCGCGGCGTACGGCGAGGCCGCGCCGTTGGACAGCAGGTCGGCGTACTGCGTCATCGCCTCGGTCGGCGTCACGACGAGACCGGTCGCGTCCGGTGCCAGGACCGCGCTGCCCGTCGCGGGCGCCGCCGTCGGGGGCATCTGCACGCCCTGACCCATCCGTGCCCAGCCCCACAGGCGGTACGGCTCGCGGGGCGCCGACTGCTGCAGGGCCAGGATCCGGGGCGCCTGCAGGTCGTCGGGCTGCGTGGTGACGACGAGCTGGGTCCGCGGCCACGTGGTGGTCTGCGGGACGATCTCGACCTGCGCCGTGGTCGGCAGCACCGTCGGGGGCTTCGCTCCCCCGGTCGCGGTGGCACGCACGTACTCCGCGGACCGGATGGCCAGCGCGGGGCCCTCGACGCGCGGCGGCAGGGCGCTCGCGTCGAGCGTCGAGTCCGCCTGCGTGAGCACGGAGCCGAGGTCGGTGAGGACGTCGTTCGACTGCGCGACCGACATGGCCGGGGGCGCCACCGGCGGCACGGGCTCGGGGTCGGGCTGCGGCAGCGGGCTCCCGCACGCCGCGAGGACGGCGACGAGCGCGAGCGAGACGGCGGCCGCGACGCCACGGCGGCGGTGCACGAGCGGGTGGCGGTTCATCGGCCGTCCTCCCTCGTCGAGTCGTCCTGGCTGTCCTTCTCGATCGGCGGCAGGCCCCACGCACGGCGCCATGCATCACCGCGCGAGCCCGCCTGGTCGCCCTGCTCGGTGCCGGACGAGCCCGGGGCACCGGAGCCCGCAGCCGGCTCGTGCAGCCAGGTGGGGCGGTGCGTCGCGTGCGGAGCGTCCGGCCCGGTCGTCGATCCGGACGTCGACCTCGGGCCGGGCGGCGGCGGCACCGCCGACCACGCGGGCGCGCGGTCGGACGCACCAGCTGCGGATGCCGAGCCCGGGACTCCGATGCGAGGCGCAGCCGCCCCGGGCCCACCGACCACCGCGCCGGGAGCCGGCAGGGCCGGGCCGCCCGCCGGGGCGGCCGGCCGCGTGACGGGGATCGGGCCGGTCGCCCACGCGGGGCGACCGTGCGCTGCGTGCTCGCCCGCGCCAGTGCTGCGGGGACCCGGGTGGCCCGGGCCCGACGACGGTCCGGGCGGCGGCGTGGATGCGGTGGTCGGTCGTGCACCTGCTGGGGGGACAGCCGCCGACGGCGGCGCAGGGGTCCAGCCCGTGGCACGGCCCGTCGCCCCAGGCGCTCCCGCACCCACCGGGGACGAGCCCCACGCCGTCGGTGTACCCGTCGGGGGCTTGTCGGTCGTAGCCGCCACGGGGTGCGGGGTGTCCCCGGGGCGGTCGGGCGACGTGCCCGCGGGCACGATCGGCTGCGATCCCGTCCGGAGCGCGCGGCGGCTGGACGCCGCCGTCACGGCCGTGAGGCCCGGGCCGTCGGCCGGGTGCGTCGCGGACGGGACGGTCGGGCGGGCACCGGGAACGGTGCCGACCGGGGTCGGCATCTCGGAACCGCGGTCCCCCACCGGGTTGCGCGGGGCAGCGGGGGCGGCGACGCGCGAGGACCCGGCCGCGGCCGCCTCACGCAGCTGCCGTCGGGTCAGTGCCGGCTGACCCGCGCCGGCCGGCTCGACGGCCGGCGTCGGACCCGTCGTGACGTCGCGCCACTGCGGGCCGACGATGCCGGCCCGCCGACGGAGCCACCCGCGCAGCAGGAGACCCGCCGACAGCAGGACGAGCAGGCCGCCGACGACCACGCACGGCCAGAGCCACGGGGTCGTCACGACCCGGGGCCACGCGAGCGACAGCGTCGGCGCTGCCGCGCTCTCCGGGCTCACGGCCAGGAGGCTCCAGCGGCCGGGTTGCGCGTGCCAGACGAGCTTCGCGCTGCCGTCCCCCTCCGCCTCGGCCACCCACATGTCCGAGCCCGTGGGGTCAGCGACGGCGGGGGCGCTGTTCTCCGCGGCGTCCGCGGGCGCGGTCGCCGCCGGGTCGGCGGGCGGTGCGGCGGCGTCCGAGGGCGACGGCGACGGTGTCGGTGCGGCCTCGACGCCCTCCACGGCCAGCCGGCTCCACGAGGACAGGCCGGTGACGCGGTCGTGCGCGTCGGTGCCGACCCAGCCCTCCACGTCGGTGTCGCGGCCGATCGCGAGCACGACGCGGCTCTTGTCGGGGACGTGCACCGTGATGGTCACGGGGTCGCCGCCGAGCTCGAGCACACCCGGGTCCGTGACCAGGGTGCGGGCCCCGCCGCCGGTCTCCGCCACGAGCACGTCGTCCGCCCGCCAGACCGTCGCGGAGGCGATGCCGAGGCCGACGACGACGAGTCCTAGGACGCCGACGGCGGCAGGGAGCAGTCGCTTGAGCACGCAGGATCCTCTCGGGACGAGAAGCTCCAGGATAGGCAGAGGGGCCCGCTCCGTCCGAAACGAGCGGCTTGACGAGCACCTCCGCAGCGCTCCTGGGGGGCCCGGACGGACCGGACAAGGCGCCCACGGCGGGAGCGGGGTCGCGAGGCGACGCGGTCCCCGTCGCGCGTATCCTGGCGGGCGGGATCCGGCCGTCGACGAGCGCCTCGACCGAGACCGCACCGCGCCGGGACCCGCGCGACCTGGAGGACCCCACGTGCCCGACGCCCGGACCCCGTTCCCCGTCGTCAACTTCCGCGGATACGAGCGCGAGTCTGTCGACGCCCGCATCACCGCGCTGGAGAAGGCCCTGGCCGACGCGCGCCAGCAGGTCGAGGCGCTCGACGCCAAGACGCTCCAGGCAGCCGGCGAGCTCTCCGAGGCCCACCGGCAGCTCCGCGAGGCCGAGCGCCCCACCTACTCGGGTCTGGGCTCGCGCATCGAGCAGCTGCTGCGCTCGGCGGAGGAGCAGTCGTCGGACGTCGTGACGCAGGCGAACGCCCAGGCGGCCGACTCGCTCGCGCGCGCCAAGCTCGCGGCCGGCCAGCTGCGCGCCCGCGCGGAGAACGAGGTGGCCGAGCTCCTCGCGACCGCCCGTCGCGAGTCCGAGGAGGTGCGCTCGACGGCGTCGGCGGAGGCCGAGAGCACGCTCCTCGCCGCGCAGCGCCGTGCCGAGGAGCTCGTCGGGTCCGCGGAGCGCGAGGCCGCCCGGATCCAGAGCGCGATCACGACCGAGGAGGCCGAGCGGCGCAGCTCGCTCGAGCGCGAGCTCGGCACCCTGCGGGCGAGCGTGGAGCACGAGGCCACCCAGCTTCGCGTCGCGACCGAGCGCACCGCGAGCGAGCTGCGGTCCCGCACCGAGGCCGAGACGACGGCCGCGCGCGAGAGCGCCGAGCGGTACGCCCAGGACCTTCGGCAGAGCGCCGACGCCGACACGACCGCGCTGCGCCAGCGCGTCGAGGCCGAGCTGGCCGCCGCCAAGACCGAGGTGGACCGGTACGTCGCGCAGCAGCGGTCGGAGGCCGCGCTCGAGATCGGGACGGCCCGGCAGGCCGCCGCCGCCGAGGTCACCTCGCTCCGCGTGCAGACGCAGGAGTATGCCGACTCCGTCCGCGCGACCGCCGAGCGTGAGGCCGCCGCCCTCCAGCAGCGCGTCGCCGCCGAGGTGGCCGCACTGCGCACCGAGGCCGAGCAGTACGCCGCGTTCGTCCGTGCGAGCGCCGAGCGCGAGACCGGCGAGCTGCGCGCCGCCACGTCCGACGAGCTCGCCGTGGTGCGGACCGAGGCCGAGCAGGCGGTCGCCGCGCTGCGGACCGAGGCCGAGCAGTACGCGGCCGAGCTGCGGGCGCAGGCCGACCGGGAGACCGGTGAGCTGCGCGAGCGCACCACCCACGAGGTCAGCGCGCTGCGCGAGCAGACCGAGCGCGAGACGAGCGAGCTGCGGGACGTCACCGAACGCGAGGCCGCCGAGCTGCGAGCCGCGACCGAGCGTGAGACCAGCGAGCTGCGGGAGCGGACGCGGCTCGAGGTCGAGCGTGCCCTCACCGAGGCCCGGCGCACGGCGGGCGAGCTGCTGGCCTCGGCGAAGGCCCAGGCCGACGAGCAGATCGGCGCCGCGGAGCGCCAGCTCGCCGACGCCCAGCTCACCATCGCGTCCCGGCGGGAGGCAGCCGAGCGCGAGGACGCCGAGCGGCACGAGGCCGCCCGCGCCGAGACCGAGCGGCTCGTGCGCGACGCCGAGGCACACGCCGCCGAGGCCGAGGAGCGTGTCGCGAAGGCGCTCGCGCAGGCCGAGAAGGTGCGCACCGACGCCGAGTCCCACGCGCGCGAGCTCGTCTCCAACGCGCGCCGCAACGCGGACCGCGTCGTCGCCGAGGCACGTGAGCACGCCGAGAAGCAGATCAACGACGCCATGACCGAGTCGGAGCGCGAGCGCACGACGGCGACCCGGCAGGTCGAGGACCTCAACCGGCAGCGTGAGTCGATCACCTCGTACCTCGACGAGCTGCGCAACCTGCTCGGGCACAACCCCGACCGTGCGAGCCTCGAGCGGGCGGCCCGGGCCGAGGCGGCCTTCGAGAAGGAGCAGGCGGGCAACGCGTCGGGCAAGGCGCCCGCCGAGGTCAGGCCCGCGGCGCAGGGCAAGCCGGCGCCGGTCGCTGCCGCGGCGGCGCCGTCCGGTGGCGGCTCGACCACAGGCGGCACCCGCCGCGGGAGAGTCGGCCGGCAACGCGCCGGTGGCGGCGAAGGGCGAGGCCGCGGCCACGGAGGCCGAGACGGGCGGGGCGCCCGACAAGGGTCAGTCGTCGGCCGCGGGCGAGGCGCCCGACAAGGGTCAGTCGTCGGCCGCGGGCGGGACGCCCGACAAGGGTCGGTCGTCTGACGCGGGCGACGCGCCTCGGACGGCCGAACCGTCCGGGGCCGGCGACGCTGCTGCGAAGGGCGAGGCGGCTGCGTCCGACATGCCGTCCAGCGCCCCGCAGGCCGAGCGTGCGCAGCCCGCCCCCGCCAAGGCGGCGCGTCCTGCCCCGCGGACCAAGGCGCGGCCCGCCCCCGTCTCCGCGGCGATCCCGGTCGTGCCCGCCGCGGCGCCGGACGACGCGAAGAAGGCCGACGAGGCGCACCAGGACACCACGGGCGACGGCGGCGACAAGGCGGCCGACGCGACCGCCGGGGACGCCGCCGCGGCGCAGCACTGAGCGGCCGCGTCATGACGTCGGACCCGGATGCCGCCGCGCGCTGGCGTGACGACCGGCGGGCCGCCGCGCAGGCGCACGCGGACGCGCTGGAGAGCCGGCGCCTCGCCGAGTCGGCGCGGGCGCGCGAGCTGATCGGTGCGTTCGTGCAGGAGGCGTTGGCGCAGGGCCCCGAGCCCGTCGAGCTGCGAGCGCGCAGCTACGACGGGCGATCGCGGTTCCGGACGCCCCTGCGCGGCTGGTACCTGCGGCGCGACGAGTCGGTCGCGGTGGACGTCGACGGCGAGTTCTACGTGCTCACCGCGCCGTCGAGCCTCACGGCGCGGTTCCGGGGCGTGAGCCCGGCGTCGTCCGACCCGCCGCTCGTGCTCGGCGCAGGCGGCAAGGACGGTGAGTCGCTCGACCTCGTGCAGGCGCTCGACCGGGTGCTGCACGGCTGAGCGGCACCTTGGCCGCTCACGGCTGACCCGGCACGCCTGTCCCGGCACGGCCGTCCCGGCGGGGCTCGGCGGCGGTGCACCGGGGGGCGGTCGCCGGACGGCTCGGCTCCGGTCAGCGCCCCGGGTCGTCGGCCCGCTGGGCGAGCTCGCCGAGCGCGTCGGCGACGGCGGCCGGCTGCTCGAGCGCGGACATGTGCCCGGCACGCGGGACGACGACGAGCGCGGCCTGCGGCGCGGCGGCGGCCATGTGCTCGGCGGCCTCGACCGGGGTGACCGTGTCCTCGTCGCCGACGAGGACGAGCGCGGCGCCCGTGTACCCGCGCAGCACGTCGGTGCGGTCCGGCCGGGCGGCCATCGCGCGCTGGGACCACGCGACGCCCGCGGGGCGTTGGTCCTCGATCCAGGCGGCGATCGTGTCGACGAGCTCGGGCCGCGACGTGCGGCTGGACTCGCCGAGCAGCGTGGTCGACATCGGCCGCACGGGAGCGACCGAGCCGCTCTCGTCGGCCTCGGCGGCGATGCGCAGCCGGTTCGCGCGGGCGTCGTCGGTGTCCGCCGTCGACTTCGAGTCCACGAGGCCGGCGCCCGCGACGAGGTCCGGGTGCCGCTCGAGGAGTGCGAGCACGACGTAGCCGCCCATGGACAGGCCAGCGACGACCGCGCGGTCGATGCCGGCGGAGCGGAGCTCGGCGGCGACCCGGTCGGCGGAGGCGTCGAGCGACGGCTCCGGCAGCTCCTCGTCGTCCGTGGGGGTGCCCGGCAGGTCGACGGCGAGCACGGGCCGCTCGCCCGGCACGAGGGCCGCGGCGGCGTCCCACATCCGGTGGTCGAGCGGGAACCCGTGCAGCAGCACGAGCGGCAGCCCGGCCCCGCCGGTCCGGTACGTGTGCAGCGTCATGCGTCCTCCTCGCCCGCGGGTGCGAGCCCGCTCGTCGCGGTGCTGCTCGGCCCGTCCCAGTGCGTCGGCAGCGGGCCCGTCCCGGGGAGCACATGCGCGACGATCTCGTCGAGCACCCGCCGGACCGCGGTCTCGCCCACCCACAGGTGCTTGGCGCCGTCGACGCCGATGACCTCGGCCTGCGGCACGCGCGCGAACCGCGTGCGTGCCTCGTCGGGCTGCAGGTAGTCGTCGTGCTCGGGGACCAGCACGACGAGCGGCTTGCCGAACGCCGCCCAGGCGTCGAGGTCGGCGTCGGTCGCGCGGTGCAGCGGCGGCGACAGCAGGATCGCGCCCTCGATCGACGGGTCGCGGCCGTGCATGAGCGCGAGCTCGGTGCCGAACGACCAGCCGACGAGCCAGCGGTGCGGCAGGTCGTGGAACTCGGCGAACTCGATCGCGGCGTGCACGTCGTACCGCTCGCCCGCGCCCCCGTCGAACGCACCGTCGCTCGTGCCGCGCGGGCTCGACGTGCCGCGCGTGTTGAACCGCAGCACCGCGAGGCCGGCGAGCGCGGGCAGCCGCCAGGCCGCCTTGCGGAACACGTGCGAGTCCATGTACCCGCCGTGCGTCGGCAGCGGGTGCAGCGTCACGAGCGTCGCCGCGGGCGTGGTCGGTGCGCCGTCCGGGCCCACCGGGAGGGCGAGCTCGCCGACGAGCGTCAGGCCGTCGGCGGTGTGGAGCTCGACGTCCTCGCGTACCGCGGGCAGGACGGTCAGGGAGCGGATCGGGGTGCCGTGCTGGTCCCGGTGCAGGTGGGCGTCGGCCGTGTGCGTGCTCATCGGCACGAGCCTAGGTCAGCGTCGACCGGCGCTCGCGTCGGTCCTCGCGGGCGACCGCCAGGGAGACGGCGAGCTCGAGGACGTCCGCGGCGCCGTCGTCGGCGTTGGAGGCGCACCGGTCGGTCGCGGCCGCCAGGACCTCGGGGTACGCGTTCGCGACGGCGAACGAGCGGCCCGCCCACGTGAGCATCGGCAGGTCGTTCGGGGCGTCGCCGAGGGCCCACACGTCCTCGCGCGCGATGCCCCGCGCCTCGGCCCAGCGCGCGAGCGTCGCCGCCTTCGTGACGCCGGGCCCGGAGATCTCCCCGAGGCCCACCGCCCCCGAGTCGGAGACGAGGGCGGCGTCGCCCAGCACACCCGCCAGGTCGAGCGCGAACGACGGGCCGCCCGGGCGGGACGTCTTCACCAGCAGCTTGAACGTCGACGCCGTGAGGACGTCCTCGATCCGGTCCGCGACCGCGCTGCCAGGCGGCACCGGGTGCTCGGACCGGAAGGCCGACTCGGCCGCGAACCCGTCGGCGCTCTCGACCGCGAGGTGCACGTGCTCGGCGCCCCACGCCTCACGCAGCTGCCGCGCCACCTGCGTCACGAGCTCCGGCGGCATGCCGTGCTCGCTGATGACGGCGCCCGTCGCGACGTCGATGACGGCGGCGCCGTTCGCGCAGATCGCGACACCGTGGCCTGCGACGTGCGGGGCGAGGTCGACGAGCCAGCGCGGCGGCCGTGCCGTCACGAACACGACGTCGATGTCGAGCTCCGCGGCGCGCACGAGTGCGGCGGCCGTGCGAGGGGCGAGCGCGCCGTCCGGTCGCAGCAGGGTGCCGTCGAGGTCGGAGGCGACGAGCCGGGGCGGGCGGGACGGCTCGGGGGTCACGCGGCCACGCTAACGCCTCGTGGGGCCGCGCCGGCCGCGCGCCTGCCAGCAGGACGAGTGCCAGTGCCGCCGCTCGTCGACCGCCTCGCCGAACAGCCCGTCCGACCGCCACGCGACCACGTGCGGCGTGCCCGCGGCGACGAGCTGGTCGCAGCCGGGGCACCGGTACTCGCGGTCGTTGCCGCGGACCCTCTGCACGACCCACTCACCGTCCGGTGCGCTCTGCGTGCTGCGGCCGCCCGTCGCCCGGTCGAGGTCGAGCTCGACGTGCTCGGCGCCGTACGGGCGCTTCGTCGAGCGTCGGCTGCGCGGCATGACCCCATCCTCTCCCGGGAACGAGGACGACCCGCCCCCGCGGCGGCGGGGACGGGTCGTCGGTCGGTGCGGCGTCAGAGCGTCGCGGCCGTCTCCGCAGGCGCGATCGTGCCCGTGCGGATGAGCTCGCGGTACCAGAGGCCGGAGTCCTTCACGATGCGCTCGTGCGTGTCGTAGTCGACGCGGACGACGCCGAAGCGGCGGTCGTAGCCGTACGCCCACTCGAAGTTGTCGAGCAGCGACCAGACGAAGTACCCGCGCACGTCGGCGCCGGCCTCGATGGCCTCGCCGACGGCGTCGATGTGGTCGTGCAGGTACGCGACGCGGTCCTCGTCGTGCACGCGACCGTCCTCGCTGACCGTGTCGTAGAACGCGGCGCCGTTCTCCGTGATGGCGAGCGGCTGGCCCGGGTAGCGGTCGCGCAGTTCGAGGAGCAGGTCGACGAGGCCCTGCGGCTCGATGTTCCAGCCCATCGCGGTGTGCGGGCCGGGCTGCGGCAGCCACTCGACGTCGTCGGCACCGACCCACGGGGTGTGCTCCGAGACGCGGTGCCCGTCGGGTCCCGGCGTGCCGGGCTCGAGGTCCGGGCCCGTGCCGTGCTTGACGCGGCCGGTCGAGTAGAAGTTCACGCCGAGCACCGCGAGCGGGATCTTGATGAGGTCGAGGTCGCCCTCCTGGACGAAGCCCCAGTCGGAGATGTGCTCGGTGTCGGCGTACACCTCCTTGGGGTACTCGCCGTCGAGCATCGGGCCGAGGAACACCTCGTTCGCGATGGTGTCGATGCGGCGCTTGGCCTCGACGTCCTCGGGCGCCTCGGTGGCGGCGCGGGTCACGTGGAGGTTGAGCGTGACCGAGATCGGCGTGTCGTCGCCGAGCACCTCGCGGATCGCGCGGCCCGCGAGACCGTGCGCGAGGTTGAGGTGGTGCACCGCCGCGAGGGACTTGGCCGCGTCGGTCACGCCGGGGGCGTGCACGCCGGACGCGTAGCCGAGGAACGCCGAGCACCACGGCTCGTTGAGCGTGGTCCACAGGTGCACGCGGTCACCGAGCACCTCGGCGAGCTTGCGGGCGTACTCGGCGAAGTTGTACGCCGTCTGCCGGNTGGCCCAGCCGCCCTCGTCCTCGAGGGGCTGCGGGAGGTCCCAGTGGTACAGCGTGACGACCGGCTTGATGCCGGCGTCGAGGAGCCGGTCCACGAGGTCCGAGTAGAAGTCGAGACCGGCCTGGTTGAACTTGCCCGAGCCGGTCGGCTGGACGCGCGGCCACGCGACGGAGAACCGGTAGGCCTGCAGGCCGAGGTCCTTCATGATCGCGACGTCCTCGGGGACGCGGTGGTAGTGGTCGACCGCGACGTCGCCCGTGTCGCCGTCGAGGACCTTGCCGGGCGTGCGCGAGAACGTGTCCCAGATGGACGGCAGTCGGCCGTCCTCGTCGTGCGCACCCTCGATCTGGTACGACGCGGTGGCCGAGCCCCAGAGGAAGTCGGCGGGCAGCTGGCGTCCGGACGGGCGCGTGGTCGGCATGTCGGTCCTTCTGGTCGGCGGAGGCGGGGCGGGCGGCGTCGGCGCTGGGTGGTCGACGCGGGGATGACGCTGCGGCTCTGCAGAATGTCGAATCGATACGATACACGGGTGGGATCGCTCCCGCGACCCCGCGGGGCAGGGCCTCGGTCGCACTCCCGAGAGGTCTGCGGGCGCCCCGGACGGACCGGGACGCCCGCCCTGGTCAGACGGCGAGCTCCACGATCGTCCCACCGGCAGGCACCGACGCGTGCACGCCCGCGCGGCGCGAGGTGGGCTCGACCTGGACGTGCCACTCGCTCGTCGTCCCGCGCGCCTCGACGGTCACGGTCCGGCCCGTGCGGCGCACGACGAACGTGGCGCCCTCGCCGCCGTCCGACGCCGGGACCTCGACCACCGACCGGTGGCCGTCCGGCAGGTCGAACAGGCGCAACGTGACCCCGTCGGCCCAGTCGCCGTCGGCCCGGTCGGTGCGCGCGGCCACCGGGATCACGGCACCCGCCCGCACGTACACCGGGGCGGACAGGAAGTCGTGCCGCTCGCGCACCCAGCGGGGGCCGGTGACCTGGTCGCCCGTGAGCAGCGACGTCCACGTGCCCTCGGGCAGGTACACGTCGACGTCGCCCGACGCGCTGAACACCGGCGCGACGAGGATCTGGCCGCCGAGCATGTACTGCGTCTCGACCGTCGCGGCACCCGGGTCGTCCGGGAACTCGAGGACCATCGGCCGCATCACCGGGATGCCCTGCTCGTGCGCCTCGGCACCGGCCTGCGCGAGGTACGGCATGAGCGCGTGCTTGAGGTGCGTGAACGTGCGCGCGACCTCGACGGCTTCCTCGTCGAACGCCCACGGCACCCGGTACGAGTCCGAGCCGTGCAGGCGGCTGTGCGACGACAGCAGGCCGAACACCAGCCAGCGCTTGAACACGGCCGGGTCGGGCGTGCCCTCGAACCCGCCGATGTCGTGGCTCCAGTAGCCGAAGCCGGACGACGCGAGCGACAGGCCGCCGCGCAGCGACTCGGCCATCGACGTGAACGTCGACTCGCAGTCGCCGCCCCAGTGCACGGGGAACTGCTGGCCGCCGGCCGTCGCCGACCGGGCGAACAGCACGGCCTCGCCCTCGCCGCGCTCGGCCGTCAGGACGTCGAACACCGCCTTGTTGTAGAGGTGCGTGTAGTAGTTGTGCATCCGCTCCGGGTCGGAGCCGTCGTGCCAGACGACGTCGGTCGGGATTCGCTCGCCGAAGTCCGTCTTGAACGCGTCGACGCCCTGCCCGAGCAGCCGGCGCAGGTGCGCCTGGTACCAGGCCACCGCCTCGGGGTTGGTGAAGTCCACCAGGCCCATGCCCGCCTGCCACAGGTCGGTCTGCCACACCGAGCCGTCGGCGCGCTTCACGAGGTAGCCGGCGGCCCGCCCCTCCTCGAACAGCGCCGAGCGCTGCGCGATGTACGGGTTGATCCACACGCACACCTTGAGGCCGCGGTCGTGCAGCCGGGACAGCAGCCCCTCGGGGTCCGGGAACGTCGCCGGGTCCCACGTGAAGTCCGTCCAGTGGAAGCCGCGCATCCAGAAGCAGTCGAAGTGGAAGACGCTCAGCGGGATGTCCCGCTCGGCCATGCCGTCGACGAACGACATCACCGTCTCCTCGTCGTACGAGGTGGTGAACGACGTCGACAGCCACAGGCCGTACGACCAGGCCGGCACGCGCGCCGGGCGCCCGGTGAGCGCGGTGTAGCGGCGCAGCACGTCCTTGGGCGTCGGGCCGTGGATGACGTAGTACTGGAGCGCCTCGCCCGCGACCGAGAACTGCGTGCGGGACACGACCTCCGAGCCGACCTCGAACGACACCTTGCCCGGGTGGTCGACGAACACGCCGTAGCCGCGGTCGGACAGGTAGAAGGGCACGTTCTTGTAGGCCTGCTCGCTCGCGGTGCCGCCGTCCGCGTTCCAGATGTCGACGGTCTGCCCGTTCTTGACGAACGCGCCGAACCGCTCCCCCAGGCCGTACACGTGCTCGCGCACACCGAGGGTCAGCTGCTCGTGCACGTAGGCGTCCCCCGTGGCGTCGGTGACGACTCCGACGCTGCGGGGGGTGGAGGACGTGAGCACGCGGCCGTCGGCCTCGAACTCCACGCCCCACGCCCCACGGGTGGACACCCGGGCGGTGAGGCCGCCGGCGCGGAACGTCGCCACGCCGTCGTCGTCCTGCTCCGGGCCGACCACCTTGACGTCCGCGCCGGTCCTGGCCAGCGCGAACGCGGGTCCGTGGTCCACACCGCCGGTGTGGTGCTCGATGCGGACGCCGATCACGTCGTCCATCGGGCTGCTGAACGTCACCGTGACCAGCGGCCGGTTGAGGGTGTCGCCACGCGTCGTGAGCGGCGCCGTGGCGGCGTACACGGTGAGCGTGTCCTGCTCGACGCTCACGTCCGCGACCGCGCGCGGGTGCAGGACGCGGACGCCCGGGAGGTGCTGCCAGTAGCCGTCGGTGAACTTCATGCCGGTGCCTTTGCTGTGGTCACTTGACTGACCCGGCGGTGACACCGCGGGTCAGCGTGCGCTGGAAGAGGAGGAAGAAGAGGACGGCGGGGACCAGCGAGACGAGCGCACCCGCGTTGGTCGTCGGCGCGTCCATCATGCGGTCGCCCTGCAGCGAGGCGAGCGCGACGGGGATCGTCTGCGTGTCGTTGGTCGTGAGCATCACGAGCGGGATGAAGAACTCGTTCCACGTCCAGATGAAGAAGAAGATCATCAGCACCGACAGCGTGGGCCGGACCACCGGGAAGACGACCTTCCACAGCACCTGCCACCGGCTCGCGCCGTCGAGCGCGGCCGCCTCGAGCAGCGCCTTCGGGAACGTGCCGAGCACCGAGCTCAGCAGGTACGTGCCGAACGCCGACTGGATGACCGTGAAGATGATGATCACCGACCACGGCGAGTTCGACAGGCCGACGTCGGACGCCATCGTGAACAGCGGGTAGATGAGCGCTTCCTGCGGGAGCATCGTCGCGAGCAGGAACAGCGTGACGATCCACAGCCGGCCCTTCACGCGGCCCACGCCGATCGCGTACGCGTTGAACAGCGACAGCAGGGTCCCGGCGATCGCGACCGCGCCCGAGATCCAGATGGAGTTCACGAGCTTCTGCGGGAAGTTCACGCGCGTCCAGAAGTTCTTGACGCCCTCGGTGTAGAGCTCGTGCGGAAAGCTCAGCGGGCCGTTCTGCGAGTAGTCCGCCGGGGACTTGAACGCGTTGAGCAGCATGATGAGGAACGGCACGAGCATCGCGACCGCGACGAGCACCGCGAGAGCCAGGACGACCCAGCGGGCGGTGCCGCGCTGGTGCCGGCTCCGGTTCGTCGCCGCCGCGGCGGCTGCCGGAAGCGTTGCGGTGGCCATCAGCGCCCCTCCTCCTTGCGCTCGTAGCGCGCCTGCAGGATCAGGATCACGGCGGCCACGACGACGATCACGAGCGTGAGGACGTTCGCGACGGCGGCGCCGTAGCCGACCTTCGACTTGTCGAAGAAGTTGAGGTACGAGTAGTAGCTCGGCACCAGGGTCGAGCTCTCGGGCCCGCCACGGGTCAGCACGTAGATCGGGCCGAACACCTTGAGCGCGGCGACGGTGCAGGTCAGCACGACGACGAACGTCTCGGGCCGGATCTGCGGGATCGTGATGGCCTTGAACCGCCGCCACCAGCCCGCGCCGTCGAGCTCCGCGGCCTCGTACAGCTCGGGGTCGACGCGCTGCAGCGCCGACATGAACACGACGACCGGGTAGCCGATCTGCACCCAGACGAGCACGAGCATGACGCTCGGCATCGCGGTGGTGGGCGATCCCAGCCAGTTCGGCGGGTTCTCGACGCCCCACGAGCGCAGGACCTCGTTGACCGCGCCGGTCTGCGCGTTGAGGATCCAGTTCCACAGCACGCCGGCGACGGCGACGGGCAGGATCTGCGGCAGGTAGTACGTGGCGCGCAGCACGGCCGCGCTGCGCGAGCCGAACGTCTTGCCGAGGTAGTCGAACAGGACCGACGCGAGCACCAGGCCGATGAGCGTGGGGACGACGACCATCGCGACGATCATCGAGATCGAGTTCCGGAACGACGTCCAGAACTGCTCGTCCGCCAGCAGGTTCGTGTAGTTCTCCAGCCCGACCCAGTGGTGGGGGGCCATGCCGCCCTTCCACTTCTGGAAGCTGAGGATCACGTTCTGCACGAACGGGATCCCGATGACCACGGCGAACCCGACGGCTCCCGGGATCAGGTACGGCAGGTACGGGACCCATCCGGGTCGGCTGCGCCGGGGCTTCGACGGCCCCGCCGGCGGGGTGGCGGTGGTCGACGCGCCGTCGGCGCGCTCGAGCGACTCGAGGGTCATGAGGTTCCTCCGTCCGGGAGAGGTCCGGGGCCCCGGGCGCCGGTGTGGTGCGCCCGGGGCCGTCGGATCACTCGCCCAGCAGGTCCTTCTTGCCGGACTCGTACGCGTCCTGGAGGCCGTCGAGGACCTCGTCGGGCGACTTGGACTGGTTCACGAGCGACTGCAGCTGGCTGACGATCACGTCGTAGAACCCGGCGACCGGCCAGTCGGGGTAGTAGGCCAGCCCGTCGTCACCGAGGATGTCGGTGAAGTTCTTCGTGAGCTCGGCGGTCTTGGGGTCGGTGATCTTCGAGACGTCACCGGCCACCGGCAGGCCACCGGCCTGGCCGAGCACGTCCTGGACCTCGGGCCGCAGCGTGATGTCGATGAAGTCCTCCGCGAGCGACTTCGCCTTCGCGTTGGTCGGGACGACCCAGATGTTGCCGGACGAGCCCGGGTGCAGCGTGTTCTCGGGGAACAGGGTCTGGGACCAGTTGAACGTGATCTCCGACTGCAGGCGGCCGAACCACCACGAGCCCGAGACCATGATCGGGTAGGTCCCCGCGATGAACGACGTGCCCATGTCCTCGGCGGTCAGGCCGGCCGAGTCGGACGCGATGTAGCCGGCCTTGATCCACTCGTCGAGCTTCTCGGTGGCCTTGGTCATCGCCTCGCCGTGCCAGTCGACGTCGTTCTTGAAGAGCTGGTAGTCGTCGACGAGCGCGCGGTCGCCGTAGTGCAGCACGAGCTCGTACCAGAGCTGGCCGAGCGGGTACTCCGCGCCGGCCTCGGCGAGCGGCGTGATGCCCTTGGCCTTGAACGCGGCGAGCGCCTGCTCGAAGCCGTCGAACGTGGTCGGCACCTCGATGCCGTTGGCCGCGAACATGTCGTCGTTCAGGTAGACGCCGACGAACTCGCCGTAGTTCGGCACGCCGTACCAGTCGCCCGAGCCCATGAGCCCGTCCTCGTCGTACGTGGCCGTGGTCGCCAGCGAGCCGCTGAGCTTGGTGTCCCAGCCCTTCTCCTTCGCGACGTCCGTCAGCGGCGTGAGCAGGCCCTGCGAGGCGAGCTGCCCGGCGGTCGCGTTGCCCTTGTTGTACTCCATGACGTCCGGCACGTCGTCGCCGGTGAGCACGATCTTCGCGTTCTTCTGGATCTGCTCGAACGTCTGGTGCTCGACGTCGACCGTGACCCCGGGGTGCTCGTCCTTGAAGATCTCGACGGCCTTGTTCCAGGCCTGGCCCATGGCCGACTCGTCGTTCTCGTAGTGCCAGATCGTGAGCGTCTTGGCGTCGCCGCCGTCGTCGCCCGAGCTGTCCGAGCCGCCGCTGCTGCAGGCGGCCAACGCGAGCGGCGTCAGGAGGGCGGCGGCCGTGACGACCGCCCAACGCCGTGTGCTGATCCTCATCCGGGGTCTCCTCATCGAGTGGATGTCTGGGCGGAACGCCCTGGTGCGTCGAAGCGCTTCGATGACATTAGCGCGCCGATTTCGACGTGTCTAGCGCGATCCTCACCGCTTGAATCCGGACACGCCGACGCGCTAGCGTCGAAGCGCTTCACCGACTCGCAACGCCGCGACGGAGGCGGTCGACCGTCGTCGACGCACGGCCGGATAGGGTGACCCTCGTCCCCGGCAGTGTGTCAGGGCCGTGACTACTGGAGGTGCCGCCGTGACCACGATCGACGACGTCGCGCGCGCTGCGGGCGTCTCCGTGTCGACCGTGTCCTACGCCCTGTCGGGCAAGCGGCCCATCTCCGCCCCCACCCGGGCGCGCGTCGAACGCGCCGTCCGCGAGCTCGGCTACCGGCCTCACGCGGGCGCCCGCGCGCTCGCGTCGCAGCGCACCAACGTGCTCGCGCTCATGGCCCCGCTGCGCGTCGACGTCAACGTCGGCGTCATCATGCAGTTCGTCACCGGCGTCGTCACGCGCGCCCGCGACTTCGAGCACGACGTCCTGCTCCTCACGCAGGACGACCTCGCGGGCGTCGACCGCGTCGCGGCCGGGTCGATGGTGGACGCGCTCATCATGATGGACGTCGAGGCCGAGGACCCCCGGCTGCCCCTGCTGCGCCGCCAGAAGCAGCCCGCCGTGCTCATCGGTCTGCCGCGCGACCCGCAGGGCCTGTCGTGCGTCGACCTCGACTTCGAGGCGGCCGCCCGGCTCGCCGTCGACCACCTCGCGGACCTCGGCCACCGTCAGATCGCGCTCGTCGGGTCACCGCACCTCGTGCTCGAGCGCCGCACCACCTACGCGCAGCGCATGGTCCACGGGTTCACCACCGAGACCGCCCGCCGCGGCATCGCCGGGCTGTTCGTGCCGTGCGAGTCGTCGCACGCCGGCGCGGTCGACGCGGTCGACCGCGTCTTCGACCAGCTCCCCGACGTCACCGCGCTGATCGTGCACAACGAGGTCGCCCTCCCGGCCGTGCTGGCCACGCTCCGCGAGCGCGGCAAGGAGGTCCCGCGCGACATCTCGGTCGTCGCCGTCTGCCCGGAGGACGTCGCCGTAGGTCAGCCGCAGCCGCTCACGGCCGTCGACATCCCCGCCATGACGATCGGCTCCGTCGCCGTCGACATGGCCGCGGCGCGGCTCGACGGCGACCACCCTGCTGAGACCCGCCTCCTCTCTCCGGTGCTCACCGGGCGCGAGAGCTCGGGACCGGCTCCGGCCTAGTCGTCCGTCAGCCACCGCCCGCCGCGCATGACGCGCACCGGGCGCAGGTCGTCGTCCGTCACGAGGATGTCGGCCCGGCGGCCCACCACGAGCGCGCCGATGTCGCGCCGACCCAGCACCTCCGCGGGCGTCGTCGCCCCCGCCCGGACCGCGTCGACCAGCGGGATGCCCGCCGCGACCACCTGCCGCACGACGTCGAGCAGGTGCGCCACTCCCCCGGCGATCGCTCCCGACGCGCCCTCCTCGTCGACGATGCGCGCCACGCCCTCGGCGACCCGGACCGCCATCGGGCCCAACCGGTAGTCGCCGTCCGGCATGCCCGCCGCCGCCATCGCGTCCGTGACCAGGGCGATCGCGTCCGCGCCGACCACGTCGAACACGGTGCGCACCGTGCCGTCCGCCAGGTGCGTCCCGTCGGCGACGAGCTCCACGACCAGCTCGCCCCGCGCCCCCGCGGCGAGGCACGCGGCGATCGGTCCAGGGTCTCGGTGGTGCAGCGGGCGCATGCCGTTGAACAGGTGCGTCGCGGTCAGCCGGACGGCCAGCGTGGACGAGGCCGCGGCCAGCAGGTCGAACCCACGGTCGACCGCCGCCTCGACCTGCTCCGCCGACGCGTCCGTGTGGCCGATCGACGGGACCGCGCCCGCGCCGACGAGCGCCGCGAGCACGTCGTCCGCGTCGCCGCCGCCGTCCGCGACCCCCGGGACCTCGGGTGCGACGGTCATGGTCACCAGGTGCCCGCGGGCCGCCCGGGCGACCTCCGCGACGAGGTCCGGGTCGCCGGTCAGCATGTCGTCGGGGTTCTGCGCGCCGCAGCGCGCCGCCGACAGGAACGGCCCCTCGAGGTGGATGCCGGCCAGGTCCCCCGCGTCTGCGACGTCCGCGAGCAGCGCCGTCCGCGCCAGGAGCACGTCGCGCGGTGCCGTGACGAGGGACGCCACGAGGCTCGTCGTGCCGTGCCGCCGGTGCTCGACGACCGCCCGGTGCACCGTCGCCGCGTCCGTCGCGTCCGGAAAGCTCGCGCCCCCACCGCCGTGGCAGTGCAGGTCGACCAGGCCGGGCAGGACCGTGCCCGCAGGCTCCGGCGCCGGACCCCAGCCGTCGGGCAGGTTCTCGGTGCGGCCGACCCACGTGACGACGCCCTGCTCGACGACGACGACGCCGTCGCCGAGCACACGGGACGGGGTCACGACCCGGCCACGGACGAGGGTGGGCACGGGATCGGTCGCAGCGGTCACGCCGTCATCCTGCCCTAGGTGGCTCCCACTCCGTCGCACCTCCGGGTGCCCGCGGGCCACCGTTCTCCGGTGCCGGAGCCGCCGGTGCGGGGGCGGCCACCCCGTACGCAGGGACGGGCGGGAAGGGTCGGAGCGCCTCCTGCGCGGCGAGCGCCACGCGCGTCGCACGCCTGCGGGCGTGGCCGGCCCACCACCGACCGCCGCCCGCTCCGGCCGCACCTTCCGCGAGGGCCCACAGCACGGACATCACCGACCAGGTGTTCATGTGCCACATGTGCATGGCGAGCAGCAGGCAGAGCCCGGCGCCCACGAGCGCGAACACCAGCACGTGCACCCACTCGCGCGGCTCACGTCGCAGCAGCTCGGCCGTCAGCAACCCGGCCGGCCACCCGACGACGGCGATCGTCACGAGCGCCACGGGTATCGCGAGCGCGAAGAAGTACAGCGCCACAGGCACACCGGACGTCCCTTGGGTCGCCCCCCACGCCACGGCGACCCCCACGTTGACCACCACGAGCACGACGAGGCACCGCGCGCACACCGACGCGATCGCGCGCGGCCCGCGCACCGCAACCGCGCCGACCGGGCGCTGCGTCCCCCAGATCTCGACGACCCCGGTCATCGCGCACCGCCCGCGACCCCTCCGAGCCCGGCATGCACCCGCGCCGCGGCGACCCGGTGCGCACCGTGGGCGAGAAGGCGCAGGTAGAGGCGCTGCCCGACGACCACGAGCGGCCCGAGCGCCCGCACCCACCCGACCGCGGGCACCGAGTACGCGACCGCCACGAACCACAGCCCGTCGCCGTCGAGCTCGACCGTGAACGCCTCCTCGCCGCGGAACAGGTGCCCGGGGACGGTCCCGTACCCGAACCCGTCCGGCGAGCTCCAGACCACCCGGCACGGTTCCGTCAGGCGCGCCCGGCCGACACCGATCCTGGTCACGACGCGCGCGCCCGGTGTCGCACGGCCGCCCTCGACGTCGACCTCCACGCGCGCCGCGGCGTGCACCTGGCCCGTGACCAGCGCTTCGACGACGCGGGCATGGTCGCTCTCGTCCGCGCCCGACAGGATCAGGTGGCGGACCGCGAGGTGGCGGTACCCGGCTGGGCGGCCGCTCGTGCGCGTGGCGCCCACCGGCGCGTAGTCCAGGTCGTCGACCCCGTCCGGCGCCGCGGCCGGCGTCCGTCCGGATCGCAGCGCCAGCACGAGGCACAGCACGACGCCCCCCGCGTTGAGCACGCCGTGGGTTGCGACCATCCAGGTGAGCGCGGGGTGCCACATCCCGGTCGCCTCGCCGGTCGCCCACCACAGCGCGAGCGCCATGGACACGACGGCGGCGACGACGCCGACGTCCGCCACCCGCCGCAGCGGCCGGCTCCCGGTCGCGGTCGACGCGACCGCGGCACCGGCGGCGCACCACACGCCCGCCGTCAGGAGCACCGCACCCACGAGCTCGACCGCGTCGGACACGAAGTAGCCGAGCAGCACGACGAGCACGCCCGCAGGCGTCAGGACCGCCGCCGCCGTGGCGGCGCGCGACGGGACCGCGCGAGCGAGCAGCCCGACGACCAGGCACGCACCGAAGCCCGCGAACAGCATGTGCGGTGCGGTGAGGGTGAGCTCGTCGCCGGAGAAGCCCAGCAGTCCCCACCCCGCGCGCTCCGCGACGAGCGCGGTCGCACCGACGGCCGGTGCTGCGAGGGCCACGGCGGTGCCGATCGACCACCAGCCTCGGCGACGTCCCGCCGCGGCACGGACCGCACACAGCGCCAGCACCGCGCACGCGGCCGCGAACGGGACGGCAAGGACCGCGGCGGTCGGCCCGACGGGGAGCCAGACCGCCACCGCGGCGAGGGTGCCCGCGATCAGCCACGCGGCGGACGACGGTCGGGGCACGTCACGGTCCCCGAGCACCCGCAGCCCGACGGGCAGCACGACCGCGGCGCCGAGCGCCACGACCGCGTGCACCACGTCGAGCGCCCACGGCGCCATCGGCGCGCTCATGGGCGCACCGACCGGACCAGGCCGAGCAGGTCGTCGACCACGCCGCGCAGCACCGGCAGCCGGCTCAGCCGCACGAGGCGACCGAGCAGCGGGGCAGCCCCCTCGACCAGCGTGCGCGTGCGGCGCGCCCCCGGGGAGTCGTCGTAGACCCAGAACAGCGTCACGCCGAGCTGTGCGAGCCACAGGAGCTCCGGCAGCTCGCTCCGCAGCGGCTCGGGCACCGCCGGCGACGCGCCCTCGACGACCTCACGGAACAGCTCCTGGCTGAGGTCCCTCGCACCGGCCGAGGCCGCCGAGAACGGGCTCGCCGCGGACCCCGGGCGGATCGCGACGGTGACGAACTCGCTGCCGAACGCGTGGTACTCGGCGAACGCGTCCACGCTCGCGAGCAGCGTCGCGCGCAGTCTCGACGTCAGGTCGCCGCCGGCGTCCAGCGCGGACCGCGCGCGGGCCGCGTGGTCCCGGGTGACGTCGAGGTACAGCTCCTGGACGAGGTGGTCCTTGGACGCGAAGTGGTAGTACGCGTTGCCCGTCGCGACGCCGGCCTCGTCGGCGATAGCGCGCATCGTCGTGGCGGCGTAGCCGCGCTCGCGGAACAGGCGCAGGGCGGTCGAGCGGATGTGGGAGCGGGTGTCGAGCCTGTCGTCGTCGGCCATGGCACGAGTTGAACATGTTCAGTTGAACATGTTCAAGACGGGCGGCGTGTGATTCAAGACATCGAGTGGTGGAGGGGTCGCGACGCCCGCCGAGGGCGCGGTCGGGCGGATCCGCCCGGCGGCCCGGTCAGAACAGGCGGGCGTCCACGTCGTCGACGCCGCGCATCGCGTCGTAGTCGAGCACCAGGCAGCCGATCCCCCGGTCCGTCGCGAGCACGCGCGCCTGGGGCTTGATCTCCTGCGCCGCGAACACGCCGCGCACGGGCGCGAGCAACGGGTCGCGGTTGAGCAGCTCCAGGTACCGGGTCAGCTGCTCGACGCCGTCGATGTCCCCGCGCCGCTTGATCTCGACGGCCACGGTGCCGCCCGACGGGTCCTTCGCGAGGATGTCCACCGGCCCGATCGCCGTCGGGAACTCCCGCCGGATCAGGCTGTGGCCCGTGCCGAGCAGCACGATCTGCGCCGCGAGCAGCTCCTGCAGGTGCGCCTCGACGCCGTCCTTCACGAGCCCCGGGTCGACCCCGAGGTCGTGCGCCGAGTCGTGCAGCACGTCGTACAGCTCGATCTCGAGCCGGTCGTCGGACTTCTGGTGCTGGACGACCCACGTCTGGGTGACGCCCGCGGCGCGCGACTCGTCGTCGGGCTCGTCGACCGCGAGCGTGCACGGCGGGCTCATCCAGTTGAGCGGCTTGTACGAGCCACCGTCCGAGTGCAGCAGCACGCTGCCGTCGGCCTTGACGACGAGCAGCCGCGTCGCGAGCGGCAGGTGCGCGTTGAGCCGGCCGCTGTAGCGGGCAGCGCACCGGGCGACGACGAGACGCATGAGGGTCCTCGGAGAGCTGGGATCAGATGACCGAGCCGACGCGCGACGGCGTCGCCTCGATCCAGGACGTCAACCCGGCGTACGCCTCCGGGGACATCTGCAGGAACACATCCTGCGCACCGCTGCGGCAGGTCACCACGACCAGCCCGGTGCCTTCGACGGCGCGGCGCTCGACCACGCTCAGCCCGAGCCGGTCCCAGCGAGCCGCGGGCCGTGGCGCGAGCGACGTGCGCCGCCACCAGTACAGCTGCCGGGCACCGTACTGCGCGATCCCGGCCGACCACGGGCCGGACGGGGTGCGGCCGAACGCGCACCGGAACGACCCGACGCGACGGTCGAGCGTGTGCGCGCGGGACAGGGCCAGTCCGACCAGTGCGAGGACGATGACGACCGCCCCGACCACCAGAACGACCCCGACCCCGCTCACCTCAGGCGGACCCTCAGTGCCCCGCCGCGGACGCCGTGCGTCCCCCGCTGACCACCGAGTCGACGACCACGGTGGCCTGGTTCGAGTCGAAGGACAGGAAACCGCCCTCGACCTGCCAGCGCATGACCTCGCCGCCACCCGCGGGCAGCACACGGATCTCGCCCGGCTTGAGCACGGTCAGCACCGGGGTGTGCCCGGCGAGGATGCCCATCTCACCGTCGCCCGCGGGCGCGATGATCCGCTGGGCGGTGCCCGACCAGACCTTGCCATCGGCGGCGACGAGGTCGACCTCGATGTCAGCCACTGACCTTCTCCTTCACGTTCGATCGGGGCCGGGAGGCGCCGGTGCGGCGCCTCCCGGTCGCCGCCGTCGGTGGACGGCGGCTCCCCGCGGAGTCTTGGGACCCGGACGACTCAGACGCCGTATTCCTTCTGGATACGGGCCCAGTTGCGCTCGAGGTCCTCGAGGCCACCGATGTTGAAGAACGCCTGCTCGGCGATGTGGTCGAACTCGCCGTCCGCGATCTTCTTGAACGCCTCGACCGTCTCGGCCACGGGGACCGTCGAGCCCTCGACGCCCGTGAACTTCTCGGCCATGTACGTGTTCTGCGAGAGGAACTGCTGGATGCGGCGCGCGCGGGCGACGACCGTCTTGTCCTCCTCCGACAGCTCGTCGACACCGAGGATCGCGATGATGTCCTGGAGCTCCTTGTTGCGCTGCAGGATCGACTTCACGCGGGTCGCGACGTCGTAGTGCTCCTGGCCCACGTAGCGCGGGTCGAGGATGCGCGACGTCGACGCCAGCGGGTCGACGGCCGGGTAGAGACCGCGGGACGCGATCTCGCGGCTGAGCTCCGTCGTCGCGTCGAGGTGCGCGAACGTCGTGGCCGGGGCGGGGTCGGTGTAGTCGTCGGCCGGCACGTAGATCGCCTGCAGCGAGGTGATCGAGTGACCACGCGTCGAGGTGATGCGCTCCTGCAGCAGGCCCATCTCGTCGGCGAGGTTCGGCTGGTAGCCGACGGCGGACGGCATGCGGCCGAGCAGCGTCGACACCTCGGAGCCGGCCTGCGTGAACCGGAAGATGTTGTCGATGAACAGCAGCACGTCCTGCTTCTGCACGTCGCGGAAGTACTCCGCCATCGTCAGCGCGGACAGGGCGCGCGGGCGCGGCGGCGTGGACGGGGTCTCGGTCGGGTGATCGTTCATGACTGCAC
>NZ_JAGIBD010000043.1 GCF_017744555.1 Cellulomonas sp.
AGGCGGAGACGACTCTCCGCCCCGCCTTCGTTGCGCGCGGACGTCGCCACTGGGCCGTCTGAGTGATTTCCCCCGGGACCGCACCGTAGGTGCTCAAGGTCCGGGCGTAACGGCCCGAAACACCAGACGGACCCGGGCGGTCGTCCGGGAACAACTGACCCACTGGACATGAAATCGGAATGGGGACGAGCACATGATCGCTCGCATTCGTAAGTCGATCGACGAGAAGGACCAGGGCTTCACGCTCATCGAGCTCCTCGTCGTCATCATCATCATCGGCATCCTCGCGGCGATCGCGATCCCGGTGTTCCTCAACCAGCGCAAGAAGGCGGTCGACGCGTCGATCAAGTCCGACCTGCGCACGGTCGCCAACGAGTTCGAGACGTTCTACACGGACGCGCAGAAGTACCCGATCTCGACCGACATCACGGGCACCGCCCCGGCGATCAAGATCGGCGCCTCGGACGTCAAGCTCAGCAAGGACAACACGCTGACGCTCGTGAGCTCGAACGACACCGCGTTCTGCATCAAGGTCGCGAACCCGAAGGGCACCACCACCACGGGGTTCTACTACGACAGCGACGGCGGCGGCCTCCTCGCCGCGGGCGTCACCTGCTCCTGATCCACCACCGCGGGGCCGTGGCCGGGCGTCCAGCCCGCCACGGCCCCGCGGGGCATGAACAACCCAGCGCGACCACCACATCTGAGGAGCTGTGATGCGGCCAGACAGCGACACCGGCGTCCGTCAACCCGACGCCGGTTTCACGCTCATCGAGGTCGTCGTCGCCCTCTTCCTGCTGGGTGTGGTCGCCGCAGCCGCGTTGACGTTCTTCATCCGCGGCATGCAGAGCACCTCGCACCTCCAGCGCAGTCAGAACGCCGTCGCCGTCGCTACCGAGGCGATGGAGCGAGCCCGCGCCGTCAAGCCGGGTATCGCCGACATCGCGACCGGCACGAGCGGCCTCGTCATCGGTCGGTCGAAGGCCGCGGTCGACGCCGCGTGGGCCGCGGCGGCCCCGGTCGACGTGGCGGACATCAACGCCGAGTACGACACCCAGGCTGCGACGCGTCCGGGCATGGCGCTGCCGATCACGTACACGACCAAGGCGTCGGACACGACATACACCGTCACGACGCTGGTCGGGAGCTGCTTCCGGCTCAAGTCGGCGAGCACGGCCGACCAGGCGTGCACCAAGGCCGGCGACGCCACGACGTCCGTCAAGATGTACCGCGTCTCGGTCGTCGTCACGTGGAAGCCTGGCAAGGGCGGCCAGTGCGGCGCGGGCGACTGCGTCTACCGCGTGTCTGCGCTCGTCGACCCGACGAAGGACGCGAGCTGGAACCTCACGTCCAAGCCTGTCGCCTACGACGACGACGTGATCACGTTCGAGACCGGCGGCGCAGCGTTCGTGTCCAACATCCTCGCCAACGACGAGCCGGGGTATGTCGCACCGGGCGTCAACCCGACGTCGATCACCGTGAACCCGGCCTTCGGCCTCGCCGAGGCGGTCGCCAGCGGCTCGGAGATCGGACGGCTGAAGTACACACCGCCCGCCAACGAGTCGGGCATCACGTCGCTGCGGTACCGGCTCAGGGACGGCGCGGGGCGCACGTCGAACGAGGCGACCGTGGCGATCCAGGTGACGCCGAAGGCGGGCAACGGCACCGCACCGGCCGTGCTCACCGGCTCCACCACGGCGATCACCGTGCCGGCGGCCGGCACCGGGCTGACCGTCACGAGCGCGACGGTCTCAGGCGGCGGGTCCATCACCGGCACGAGCGGCACGACGATCACGTACAAGGCGGGCACCAGCGCGACGACCGCCACGATCAAGTACCGCGTCACTGACGCGAGCGGTCTGCAGAGCGCGACCGAGGGCACGATCACCGTGGTGGTCAACGCTGCGGCGAAGCCGGTCGTCGGTCCCGTCACGGCAGTCCTGCCGGCGGTCGCGTCGACCACCACGCGTGACCTCGACATCCTCGGGCTCAACGGGCTCACGCCGACCTCGAACTACGAGCTGGGGCCGTCGTCCCCGCTCCCGACGATCACGATGCTCGCCGGCGGATCCGGCTCGGCGGGGACGCTGACGCTGTCGACCGACAAGACGAAGCTCCAGTGGGGGCAGAGCACGACCAGCCAGCTCAAGTCGGTCGGCGTCTACCAGTTCACCTACACCGCGACCAAGATCGCCGGCCAGACGTCCGACCCCGCGGTCGCCACGGTTCAGATCGTCCCGGTCGCCACCGCCGTCGCTCCGTCGACGACGTACAAGGGCACGGTCTCCACAGCGCAGACGATCGCGCCGCCGACGACGAACATCCCGGTGACGTACTCCGGGCTGACCTACTCGATCGTGTCGCCGGTGACGTGCTCGCTCGGCACCGGGGCTGCGACCAGCAGGGCGGCGAGCCTCAGCGTGAACGCCACGACGGGACAGTTCTCGTTCGTGGCGCCGGCCTGGACCAGCGGGAGCGGGAGCGGATCGTGCACCTTCACGTACCGGACGACGTTCACCGGCGGCGGTTACACGCTGCAGTCGGCCACCGCGACCGGCACGCTCCTGGTGTCCAAGTCATGAGCCGGGTCCGCGCGGCGCTGAGGCGCCGCACCGAGGGCGCCGACGGCGGCATGAGCCTGGTCGAGCTCATCGTGGCGATGGGCATCTTCACGGTCGTGGTGTCGGTCTTCATGGCGGGCATCGTCGTGATGACGAAGTCGACGGCTCGGGCCCAGGCGGTCGGCGATGCGGGCGACTCCGTCCGCAAGGTGTTCCAGAAGCTCGACAAGGAGGTCCGGTACGCGAGTGCCGTCAACGGCGCCGGGCCCGGGTCGGCGGGGACGTACTACGTCGAGTACCTGACGACGGCCGTGGAACCCGGCACCAAGCCGCTGTGCACGCAGTGGCGGTATGTCGCGTCCAGCCGGCAGCTCCAGGTTCGGACGTGGCGCACCGACGCCCCCACGCCGACGGCGTGGCGCACGATGGCGACGAACGTCCGCAACGACCTGACGACGAACAAGCCGTTCGTCACGACGTTCGCCGGGACGGTCGCCCTCAAGCAGCGGCTGTCCGTCCGCCTCGACGTCGGGCCCGGTCCCGCCGGTGGACGCAAGGGCGCCGAGCTCGATGCCGACTTCGTGGCGCGCAACTCCTCGATCGACGCGCAGTCGAACCGTGACGACGACGGGAACGGGCTGAGCGACTACCCCGTGTGCCCCGGCCCTGGGAGGCCCTGATGATCCACCGCCACAGCACCATGGCCACCGCCCGCGAGGCCCTCGCGTCGCGGCTGCGTCCGCGGGCGGAGGGCAGCGACGAGGGCATCGCCCTGCTCACGGTGGTCATGATGATCATGATCATGTCGGCGCTGAGCATCCTCCTGCTGGGCGTCGTGACGGCGCAGGTCAAGCCGACGATGTTCGCCGGCAAGAACTCGCGGACCGTCTTCGCCGCGGAGGCCGGCCTCGACGCCGCGCTCGGCCAGGTCCGGTCCGCGCTGGGCGCGGCTGACGCCTCCGGCAACGTCTACGGCGACCCGCACAAGCTGCCGTGCACCGTGCAGGGCCACGTCGGCGGCGCGAAGGCGACCACCGAGTACAAGGTCACGATGACCTACTTCTACGAGGACCCCGCCGGCAAGGACGCGGCGTGGCGCTCGGCGAACAAGCTCGCATGCTCGACGACGACCGGCCTGTCGATCTCGCCGTCGTTCGCGCTGCTGTCCTCCGAGGGCCTCGACGCAGGTGTGCCGGGACTCGCGACGACCGCCGGCGACCGCACGCTCGAGACCGTCTACACGTTCCAGGTCTCCAACACCAACATCGACGGCGGCACCATCTACGCGATCGGCGACAAGCACTGCCTGCAGGCGACCAGCCAGAAGGCGGGGGCCACGGTCGTGTACGTGAAGGGAGCCGTGTGCGGCTCCGACGACCCGCGCCAGATGTGGACGTACACCAAGGACTACCAGATCATGCTCTCGGTCACGAACGCCGGCGGCTCTGTGGTCCCGCTGTGCATGACCGGCAACTCGGACGGTGGCGGCAACATCGAGATCACCCTCACCAAGTGCGTGGTCGACAACCACAACCAGGAGTTCAGCTGGGAGGGCGGCGCCCGCTGGAGGGGGCAGAAGGCGGACGGCACCAACTACAGCAGCTACTGCCTCAACGCGGGTGGTGTGTACGACGACACCGAGCTGGTCGGCAAGACGCTCAAGTACGGCACTTGCCAGGGGGACAACACCCTGTACGGCTCGTTCGACCCAGATGCACGCGTGGGCGCCGGCCCGGCCGGCTTCGACACCGTCCAGATCGTCAACTTCTTCGAGTTCGGCCGCTGCATGGACGTCACGAACGAGAAGGTCACCGAGCCGTACATGATCGTGTACCCGTGCAAGCAGGACCCCAGCGGCGGCAGCAAGCTGCGGTGGAACCACAAGTGGAAGTACAGCGAGCCCACCAACAAGAAGGGGTCGCTCGGCGCGCAGCAGATCGTCGTGAAGAACGGCAACCCGGACACCAACTACGGCGTGCCGAACGCTGACTACTGCCTCACGACGCCGCTGGACACCGACAGCTCGACCTACGTCACGATGAAGCAGTGCAGCGGCTCGAACGCCAACCAGAAGTGGACGCGCAACGCGGAGCTGGCGACGTACGCCGAGAGCTGGACCTTCACGGACCGCTACGGCCGTTGCATCACGCTCGGTGACAAGTACGACGGCAAGTGGTCCAAGATGGTCGTCGCCAAGTGCAACGGCCTCGCCGAGCAGAAGTGGAACGCGCCGCCGCTCTCGCAGAGCTCGAAGCTGACCGACTACAAGGAGCTGAACAACTGAGCGCGCTCGACGACGGGACCGTGACGGCGGCCGTGGTGGTCCTGGCGGGACTCCTCGGGCTGCTCATCGGCTCGTTCCTCAACGTCGTGATCTGGCGGGTCCCGCGCGGCGAGTCGGTGGTGTCGCCGCCGAGCGCCTGCCCGGGGTGCGGTCAGCGGATCGCCCCGCGGGACAACGTGCCTGTGCTGTCGTGGCTCCTCCTGCGCGGGCGCTGCCGCGGCTGCCGACAACCGATCTCCGCGCGCTACCCGTTGGTCGAGCTGGGCACGGGTCTGCTGTTCGCGGCCGTCGCATGGCGGGTGGGGCTCTCGCCGGCCCTGCCGGCGTTCCTGTACCTCGCCGCCGTCTCGGTCGCGCTGGCCCTCATCGACCTCGACGTGCGGCGGCTCCCGGACGCGATCGTCCTGCCCTCCATCCCGGTGGGCCTGGTCCTGCTCGCGGTGGCGAGCTGGGGGGCGGGCGACTGGGGGGCGGTCGGTCGTGGGGTGATCGGCGCCGTCGCGCTGCTGGTCTTCTACTTCCTGCCGAACCTGGTGCGCGCCGGCTCGATGGGTCTCGGCGACGTCAAGCTCGCCGGCCTGCTGGGGCTCTACCTCGCGTGGGTGGGCTGGAGCGCGTTCGTGGTCGGAGCGTTCGCGGCCTTCCTGTTCGGCGGTGTCGTCTCTCTGGTGCTCGTCGCGGCCCGTCGTGCCGGGCGTCGCTCGAAGATCCCGTTCGGCCCGTTCATGCTCGCCGGCGCCGCGTTCGGCCTCGTCGCCGGGGCGCCGGTGGCCTCGGCGTACCTGTCCACCCTTCTCTGACGGGTTTCGGGCGGATCCCTCAAGTTGGGGAGGCCAGGGCCCGATACGAGGAGAGGCACGACCGTGCTTCACCGGAAGGGGTAACGCGTGGCCAGGACGCGGGTCATCGGGCTCGACATAGGCACGACAGCTGTCCGTGCGGCACAGCTGGAGTTCGGCCCGGGCGGGCCGAGCGGCAAGGGCCAGCCGGCGCTCGTGCGGTACGGCGAGGTGCCCATCCCGCTGGGAGCGGTCCGGGACGGTGAGGTGGCCGACCAGCAGGTGGTCTCCCAGGCGATCCGTCAGCTGTGGGCGGTGCAGAAGTTCGACTCGAAGGACGTCGTGATCGGCGTGGGCAACCAGCGGGTCGTCGTGCGTGAGCTCGCGCTCCCGTCCATGCCGATGGCACAGCTGCGCTCGTCGCTGCCGTTCCAGGTCCAGGAGCTCCTGCCGATGTCGACCGAGGAGGCGCTCCTCGACTTCTACCCCGCGCAGGAGGTCCAGACCGACCAGGGCCGGATGGTCCACGGTCTGCTCGTGGCCGCGGTGCGCGACACCGTGACGGCCAACGTCCTGGCGGTGGAGTCGGCCGGGCTGCGGCCGACGATGGTCGACCTCAACGCGTTCGCGCTGCTGCGCGGCATGGCTCGGGGTGAGCTGGCGCAGCGCACCGTCGCCCTCGTCGACATCGGCGCCCGCGTGACGGACGTGACGATCGTCGCGCACGGCGTCCCGAGGTTCGTGCGCACGGTGGCACAGGGCGGCCAGGACGCCACGGACGCGATCGCGCGTGCGATCAACGCCTCGGCCAGCGACGCGGAGTCGCTGAAGCGGCAGATCGGTGTCGGGTTCGCGGTCGCCCCCGAGCTCCAGGACGCGAGCGACGCCCTGCACACCGTGGCTCGCAACCTCGTCGAGACCGTGCGCAACACGTTCGTCTACTACGCCGGCAACAACCCGGGTGCGGGGATCGACGTCGTGGTGCTGACCGGCGGCGGAGCCCACCTGCCCGGCCTCGGCCAGTACCTGTCGAGCGCGTCCCGGCTCCCCGTGACGCTCGGCGACCCGCTGGCGTCACTGTCCATCGCGCGGACCGCGGGCTCTCGCGAGGCCTACGCGGGCCGCGAGTCGCTCATGGCGCTGCCCGTGGGCCTGGCCTTCGGAGTTGCCGCATGAACGTCACCGTCAGCACCTCGCGGACGAAGTCCAAGGGCTCGACCTCCGGGTCGGTCTCGGGCGCCGCGGCGCTGCCCCAGGTCAACCTGCTCCCGCCGGAGGTGCGCGCCGCGCGCGGCCTCGTGCACACCAAGCGGTGGCTCGCCATGTCCGTCGCCGTCGTGCTCGTGGTGATCGGGCTGGTGTACGCGTTCGCCGTCCTGGCACGCTCGAGCGCCGAGCAGGAGCTCGCGACCGAGATGGACACGACGACGCAGCTCCAGGCGGAGGTCACGAAGTACGCGGAGGTGCCGCGCGTGCTCGCCGACCTCGGGCGCACCAAGTCCGCCCGCACCCTCGGCACCTCGACCGAGGTCCAGTGGAAGGGCTACCTCGACGCCATCACGGCGGTGCTCCCGCCGAACGTCTCGATCGACACGTTCTCGGTGGCGCAGTCCACCCCGTGGGAGACGGCGGCCGCGCCGCAGGACCCGCTCATCACGCCGGGGATCGGCACGCTGACCTTCAGCGGCCGGGCCAGCACGCTCCCGGACAACGCGGCGTGGCTCGACGCGCTCGACAGCATCCCGAACTTCTCGCACCCGACGTTCTCGGCTGCGACGATCGCGGCGCTCGACGGCCCGTCGTACTACATCGTGAGCTCGACCGTGCAGGTCGACCTCACCGCCGTCGCGAACCGTTTCCCCGCGAACCAGGAGGGCTGACGCATGACCGTCTCGAAGAGCGGCCCGTGGATCGCGGGCGCCGTCATCCTGTCGCTGCTGCTCGCGGTCGCGTCGTGGTTCTTCGCCATCTCGCCCGTCATGGCGAGCACCGGTGAGGCCAACGAGCAGGCGCAGGCGCAGCGCGACCAGAATGCGATGCTGCGCGACAAGATCAACAAGCTGAAGGTGCAGTCCGGCAAGCTCGACGAGCTCAAGGCGGAGCTCGCCGGCCTGCAGCGTCAGGTGCCTCCCGTCGACGCGCTCGCGGACTTCCAGCGGCAGGCCGCCACCTACGCCGCACAGCGGTCCGTGACGATCGTGTCGGTGATGGTGTCGCCCGCGGCGGCCGTCGTCCCGCAGGTCGCAGCCGCTCCAGCCGAGACCGAGTCCGCGGAGCCGGCGGCGCCCACCGACGGGTCGGCGCCGGTCGACACGGCGCCCGCACCGACGGCGACGGCGCTCGACGGCTTCTACGAGCTGCCGATCTCGCTCGAGGTCATCGGCACGTACGCCAACGTGCTGGGCTTCCTCAGCGACATGCAGTCCGTGAACGAGCGCCTGTTCCTGGTCTCGAACCTGGCAGGGACCGGGACGCAGGAAGCGCAGGCCGCCGGTGGGCGCCCGGCGACGGCGGTCGGTGACCTCGACCTCGTCATCTCGGGATCCGCCTTCGTCCTGACGCCGACGCTCGCGCCTGAGGTCGCACCCGTCGACCCCGCCGCCGCCCCGCCGGCGCTGCCGGTGCCGCCGGCCGACAAGAACCCGCTCGTCCCGCTCGGCTGAGCACGTCCTCGACGCCGCGGCTCCCTCCCGGGGGCCGCGGCGTCGTCGTGCCGCCGCGGCTCCCGGCCCGGGCGCGCCGCCCAGTTCCCGGACCGTTCTGTCGTGTCGTCGAGCCCGTGGAAGGATGCGCGGCATGCTGCGTTGGTTGACTGCCGGTGAGTCGCACGGTGCTGCCCTGACGGGAATGCTCGAGGGGCTGCCGGCAGGCGTGAAGATCACGACGACGGACGTCCAGGCAGCGCTCGCGCGCCGACGTCTCGGGTACGGGCGCGGCGCCCGGATGAAGTTCGAGCAGGACGAGGTGCGGCTGCTCGCCGGCGTGCGGCACGGCGTGACGCAGGGCGGTCCCGTGGCCATCGAGATCGGGAACACCGAGTGGCCCAAGTGGGTCGACGTGATGTCCGCCGACCCGGTGGCGGACGCCTCGGTCCTCGAGCGCGCGCGCAACGCACCGCTGACGCGGCCCCGGCCAGGTCACGCTGACCTGGTCGGCATGCGGAAGTACGGCTTCGACGACGCCCGCCCGGTGCTCGAGCGCGCAAGCGCCCGGGAGACCGCGACCCGCGTCGCGCTGGGCACGGTCGCCGCGGCGTTCCTCGAGCAGGCGGCCGGCATCCGGCTCGTGTCCCACGTCGTCGCGATCGGCCCGGTGTCCGTCCCGGAGGGCGCGGCGACGCCGTCGCCTGACGACGTCGCCGCCCTCGACGCGGATCCGGTGCGGTGTTTCGACGAGGCCACCTCGGCCGCCATGGTCGCGGAGATCGACGACTGCCACCGTGCCGGTGACACGCTCGGCGGTGTCGTCGAGGTGCTCGTCCACGGGGTGCCGTCGGGCCTGGGGTCCTACGTGCACGCCGACCGCCGTCTCGACGCCAGGCTCGCGGGGGCGCTCATGGGGATCCAAGCGATCAAGGGCGTCGAGGTCGGGGACGGGTTCCGCACTGCCGCTCGACGCGGGTCGCAGGCGCACGACGAGATCGAGCGCGACGCCTCGGGGCGCGTGGTGCGCCGTACCAACCGGGCGGGTGGCCTCGAGGGCGGCATGTCGAACGGCGAGGTGCTGCGGGTGCGGGCCGCCATGAAGCCCATCTCGACGGTCCCGCGCGCGCTCGACACGATCGACACGTCGACGGGGGAGTCGGCGAAGGCGCAGCACCAGCGGTCGGACGTGTGTGCCGTCCCGCCGGCTGCGGTGGTCGCGGAAGCGATGGTGGCCCTCGTGCTCGCCGACGCGCTGCTCGAGAAGACCGGTGGCGACTCGGTCGCCGAGGTCCGCCGCAACCTGGAGTCGTACCTCGAGGCGGTGCCTGAGCTGCTGCGCTGACGGTTCGCACGTCCCTGGGCCTCAACTCGGCAGGTCTTCGGGTCGATGAGACCGTGTCAGGACTGGCACAGCAGGAGGAGTGGCGCGTGGTCGCCGAGACGTGGACCGCACCGGGCCGTTCCCCGATCGTCCAACGGTACGCGGGCTGGATGTCGTCCGAGCTGGACCGGGCCCATGCCGACCATCCGGGTCTCGTGCGGCTTGTACGGGCCGTGTCGTTGCGGCCGGCCCCGGTGCTCGCCCTCCTGGCGGCCGTGTCGGCGGCGCTCGTGACGGCGACGGTCCGGCCCAGTGACGCGTGGCTCTTCGTGCGGGCGGCGTCGGCGATGCTCGGGCCGGACTTCTTCGACGTCTTCGCGGATCCGGTGCTGCAGGTCGGACCGCTGTTCCTGGTGGGAGTGGGTCTCGTCGCGCGCGCGGCCGAGATGGTCGGCCTGCCGCCCGCACCGGTCGTCGCCGGCGTCCAGGCCGGTCTCGTCGCGTGGCTGGGTGTCGCGGTTGCGGCCGCGTTCGCGCGCGACGGCGGGCGGGACCCGAGGCCGGCGCAGTGGGCGGTCGGCGGCGCTCTCGTGGTGGGCGGCCTCCTCACCGAAGGCGTGGGCAGCGGCCATCCGGAGGAGATCGCGCTCGGCCTGCTCCTCGCAGTCGCGGCCCGCGCTGCCGCCCGCGGCTCCGGCGTCCGGCTCGGGCTCGTCATCGGTCTGGCGACCGGGGTCAAGGCGTGGGGGCTGCTCGGTGCGCCCTTGGCGCTCCATGGGCGCCGGGTCCGTCAGGTCCTGCTCGCGGCCGGTGCCTGCGTCCTCACTGTCGCGCTCTGCTACTTCCCGTTCTTCGTCTGGGGTCACGTCGCGACGTTCTCGTTCCGGTGGGACTCCGCCGACGGCTCGAGCCTCCTGCGCGTGGCAGCGGGGCAGCTCGGCATGAGCGACTGGGGCATGCGCGTGGTGCAGGGCGCCGCCGCGGCCGGTGCCGGAGCGCTCGTGGCCCGGCGTCGGCGCGGGTCGCCGCTGGTCGTGGTGGTGACAGTCGTCGCGGTCCGCCTGCTGCTCGACCCGGTCCGGCTCACCTACTACACGGGACCGCTCGTCGCGGCCGTCGTCCTCTGGGCGTGGACCGCGCAGGCTCGACCGGGCGTGGTGACGAGGATCGTGCTGCTCGCAGCGGTGCCGCTCGTGGTGGTGCTGCCGTACGTGCTGCCGACCCCTGTCGTCGACGGCGCGGCGAGCGTGCTCTACGTCGTGGTCCCGCTGGCGGTCGTCGCCGCCGAGCGCCGCGCTCCGGCCCCGTCGGCGTCCGGCAGCCCGACGGCGCCGTGACCGTGGGGCCGCGGGGGGTACGCTGCCCGCCGTGCCTGCCCAGTCGAGCCCTCTCCCGCGCGTCGTCCTCATCGGGCCGCCGGGCTCCGGCAAGTCGACCGTCGGTGCCGCTCTCGCGGACCGCTGGCAGCTGAGCCTGCGGGACACCGACGTCGATGTCGAACGGGTCGCGGGCAAGCCGGTCCGGGACATCTTCGTCGAGGACGGCGAGCCGGAGTTCCGGCGGCTGGAGCGCGAGGCGGTGGCGTCCGCGCTCCTTGGTCACGAGGGGGTGCTCGCCCTCGGCGGCGGCGCGGTCGTCGACCAGCGGACGCAGGACGGCCTGCGCGCGTACCGGGAGCGCGGCGGGGTGGTGGTCTTCCTCGACGTGAGCCTCGCGCACGCCGCTCCTCGAGTCGGCCTCAACACGTCGCGGCCGCTGCTCGTGGGAAACCCCCGCGCACAGTGGTCCGCGCTCATGGAACGACGGCGACCCGTGTACGAGGCGCTCGCGACCGTGCGGGTCTCGACGGACGGGGCGCGCCCGGCGCAGGTCGCCGAGCAGATCGAGCTCGCGCTGGCCGAACGACGGACGGCGCCCGGCAGGACGGGGTCGCAGGGTGACTGACACGCAGGACATGACGCAGGGCAGCGCGGCGGGGCGGAGGACCGTGCCGGTCGCCGGGGCCCAGCCGTACGACGTGGTGATCGGGCGGCACCTGCTCGGCTCCCTGCCCGCACTGCTTGGTCGGTCCACGCGCCGGGTGCTCGTCGTTCATCCCGCTGCGCTGTCCGCGTCGGCCGACGCGGTCCGCGAGGATCTCCTCGCGCAGGGCTACGAGACGTTCGTCGCCGAGGTGCCCGACGCCGAGGAGGCCAAGACCGCGCAGGTGGCGGCGTTCCTGTGGGGTGTGCTCGGCCAGGCGGACTTCACGCGGACGGACGCGGTGGTGGCGCTCGGTGGGGGTGCCACGACGGACCTGGGCGGCTTCGTCGCAGCGACGTGGCTGCGTGGCATCCGGGTCGTCCAGGTGCCGACGACCCTCCTCGCGATGGTCGACGCGGCTGTCGGCGGCAAGACCGGCATCAACACCGCGGAGGGCAAGAACCTCGTCGGGGCCTTTCACCCCCCCGCGGGCGTGCTCTGCGACCTGGCCGCGCTCGAGTCCCTCCCGAAGCACGACTTCGTCGCCGGGCTCGCCGAGGTCGTCAAGTGCGGGTTCATCGCGGACCCGCACATCCTCCGGCTGGTCGAGGACAACACGGCACTGCTGACGGACCCCGTCGCGGCCGCCTCGTCCTCCGTGCTCCACGAGCTCGTCGAGCGCGCCGTGGCGGTCAAGGCCCGCGTCGTCGGCGAGGACCTGAAGGAAGCCGGCCTGCGGGAGATCCTCAACTACGGCCACACGTTCGGCCACGCGGTCGAGCACGTCGAGCGCTACCAGTGGCGGCACGGCGCCGCGGTGTCCGTGGGAATGGTGTTCGCGGCGGAGCTCGCGCGCGTGGCGGGGCGCCTGTCGGACGACGTCGTCGAGCGGCACCGGACCATCCTGACCTCGCTCGGCCTTCCCACGTCGTACCGCGGCGACCGCTGGGACCGGATCATGACCGCGATGCGGCGCGACAAGAAGACCCGAGGTGACCTGCTGCGCTTCGTCGTGCTCGAGGACGTGGGCCGACCGGTCCGCCTGGAGGGTCCCGACCCGACGCTCCTCGCGGCGGCGTACGCGGAGGTGAGCGAGGGCGCGGCACCGCCGTCGAGGGCGGTCTCGCTCTAGCGGCCCGACCGGTCGTGGGCCTTGACCGGCGGGCGCCGGCTCGTCGCCTAGGCTTCGACCATGATGCGCGCGCTTGTCCTCAACGGCCCGAACCTCGGTCGACTCGGCGTCCGGGAGCCGGACGTGTACGGGACGGCGTCCTACGAGGACCTGGTGGTCGCCGCCGAGAAGTGGGGCGCGGAGTGCGGCATCCAGGTCGAGGTGCGACAGACGGACGACGAGTCCGAGCTGATCGGATGGCTCCATGAGGCGGTCGACGCGGGCGTGCACGTGGTCCTCAACCCCGCCGCGTTCACGCACTACTCGTACTCGCTGCGTGACGCCGCGGCGCAGGTGACGAAGGCGGGCCTGGTGCTCGTCGAGGTTCACCTGACCAACCCGTACGGCCGGGAGGCCTTCCGGCACGTGTCGGTCATCGGGCCGGTGGCGACCGGCACCGTCGCGGGCTTCGGTCTCGACTCGTACCGCCTGGCGCTGTCGGCGGTGGCGTCGCGCGCCTGACTCCGGGCCCCGCACCGGACCTGCGCGCCGGACGGGACGGTCGTCGGCCTCAGGAGCACGCAGTGATCTCGTACACGGATGCCGTCCCGCCGGAGTCGACGAGCCGCAGGCCCTGCGCGGGTGCCTCGCGCACGTCGGTCCTGTCCGGTCGCTGGTCCCAAGGCTTGGGGTCCACGTACAGGTAGCCGACGGCGAGCGCCGCGAGGTTGCGACAGAGCCGGTCGTCCTTCCCGAGGACGTGCAGGTGCTCCCGCACGTAGGTGAGCTCAGGTGTCTCTGCGACGTCGGTCGTGCGAGGGACGACGGGCTGTCCGTTCAGGGCGTAGAGGTCGGCGGCGCCCGAGAAGGGTGAGCCGAGGACGGCTCGGTCCGGCGCGAGCTCGGTGCGGAGGCGGTGCAGCATGGCGAGCTCGGCGTCGTCCGCGACCTTGCCCGCCGCGTCCGGCCCGTAGGTGGAGCGTACGAGACCGACGAGCCCGCCGGTGGAGACCAGCGCTGGGGCGGCGAGGAGCGCGACGACGGCGAGGGTGGCCACGGCTGGCGACCGGCCCTCCCTCCGGGCCACGAGCCGCAGCCGTCGCCACGCGGTCTCGACGGTGAGGGCGGCGAGCGGGATCATCAGCGCCGCGAGGACCGGCGCGAACCGCTTGGGCTCCCCGTACCACGGTGCGTCGACGGCGGTGAGGACGGGCACGGCGGACGTCGCGGCGAGGTACCACGCGACGGCGGTCACGAAGGCCAGCACGAGCCACCGGGAGTGACGCACGCGCCAGGCGAGGACGCCGCCCGCGACCGACCCGGCACCCACGACGAAGCCGCACCCCAGGGCCATGCCGGTGGCGTCGGCGGACAGGAGGTGCACCACCGCCTCGAGGGGGGAGACCGGGGGTTCGGCGGGCCAGCCGACGACGAGCTCGAACAACGGGGTCCGGGCGACGGCCGCGACGGCCGCCGCCGCGACGCCGCCGGCCAGCACCACGCCGCCGGCGACGAACGCCCGGCGCGCCGGTTCCTGCCATGTCCTACGGACGGCCCGGTGGACGGTGGTCACCGTCCAGGGCGCGAGGACCAGGGCGGTCGCGAGGAGCGCGTTGGGGTGGGTCCAGGCGAGCCCGGCGGCCGCCACGGCGGCGACGCCCAGCCGTCGGCCCGTCGTCGTGCTGGGGCGTCCGGCCACGACCGCCAGCACCGTCGGGACGAGCGCGACGCCCATCGCGTTCGGCACCATCCCCTCGGGCCGCATCGTGAGGTAGAGGGGCAGGGCGGCGCCGCAGCAGGTCATGGCGGCCGCCCAGCTCCACACGCGGGGCCGGTGGGGCAGCGCGGCCTGGGTCAGGTGGACGACCCCGAGCGTCCACGCGGCCGCGAGCGGGACCACCGTCGCGACGTTGAACGTCGCCGCTGCGTCCGGCCAGGAGGGGAGGAGCGCGGCTGCGTCGTGCCAGGCCGCCCCGTAGAACCCGTTGGCCGGCATGCCGGGGAGTGCGGCGACCTGCGGGAAGGTGAGGCTCGACCCGGACCCGGTCTCACGGATCCAGGCGATTCCGTTGAGGTGGACGACCGTGTCGTACGCGGTCGCGAGGCGGCCTGGCCGGCCCATGCCGACACCGACGGCGACGAGCTGCACGAGCACGCCGACCGCGATCCATGTGCCGAGCGCCCGCCCGCCGGGGACCACTGGTTCGTTCGCGCCGTTCGAGAGGCCCCGTCCGGTGCGGTATCTCTCGGCGCTGCGCCGGTGCGCCGCGAGGCGCCGGGCGGCCAGGACTGGGACCGTCACCGCCACCACCGCGAGGCATGCGGCGCCCGGACCCCACGGGAGCGTCCCGTCGAGCACGACGGCGGCGGTGCCCAACAGGCCCAGCGTGGTCGCGGGTGCCAGTGCCGCCCAGCTGACCCAGGTGCCCCGCCAGCCCCAGGCCGCGAGGACGGCGGTGCCCGGGAGCCAGAAGACGACGACGACGAGGACGCTCGCGAGCGCCGCCTCCCACCACTCCATGACCCATGCATCGGCCTTCCCGGGGTCAGACTTGACCGCAGCGCACAGGGCTGAGAACTTGTAAGTCGGTCTACAAGCAGGGAGACTTGTCGAATGTTCGTCATGACGATCGACCAGCGGGGGAGCAGGGTGCACGGCGACAGGGTCGCGGAGCTGCTTGCACTTCTGGCCGACGAACCTGCGGTCCGTGCGTTCGAGCGGACCGTCGGCGACGAGGTCCAGGCTGTCTACGACGACGAGCACGCCGTCGTCGCCGCAGCCCTCCGCGTGATGCGCACCGGTGGATGGAGCGTCGGTATCGGCGCGGGCCCGGTCGACGAGCCGTTGCCGCCTTCCCCGCGCGAAGCTGCGGGCCCGGCCTTCGTCCTGGCCCGTGCGGCCGTCGAGGCCGCGAAGAGCCGCTCCCGCACCGTCCCGCTCGCCGTGCGCGGCTTCGACGACGGCGCGGGCAGGGACGCCGAGGCCGTGCTCGTCCTCGTCGCCGCCGTGGCCGCCCGTCGCTCGGAGGCGGGGTGGGTCGTCGCCGACGCGATGGCAGCCGGGGAGGTGCGGCAGGAGGTCGTGGCGTCCTCTCTCGGGGTCTCGCAGCAGGCGGTCAGCCAACGCCTGCGCACCGCGCTGTGGGCCGAGGAGCAGGGCGCCCGGCGCGCCGCCGCGCGGCTGCTGGCGCTCGCCGAGGGCGTGCGGGAGGATCGCGGCGCCTGACCGTCGAGCCCCCGCCCGGCGGGACCCGACCGACAGGAGCCCCGCGTGCCCGTCGCCCTCGTCGCCACCGTCGTGGTGCTGGCGCTCGTCGTGTCGATCCTCGGCGGCTGGTTCGCCGTCATGGGCGTGCTGCGCCTCGCCGCCCGGTCGGCGGACGCGGGCGCGCCGGGTGGCGACCCGCGACGCCCCCCGGCCCATGCGCGCGGCGCCGGCCAGGACCCGGCGAGCCGTCCCGTCATCACGCCGCTCGCCGTGTCCGACGGCCCCGAGGGTCTCGGGGCGCGCGCGGTGCTGCGCGGCGGGACGTGGATCGGTGCGCTCGAGCGCCTTGCGGTGACGGCGTGCATGCTCGTCGGCCAGCCCGAGGGGATCGCCGTCGTCATCGCCGTCAAGGGCCTGGGGCGCTACCCGGAGCTCAAGGAGAACCCCGGGGCGTCCGAGCGGTTCGTCATCGGGACGCTCGCGTCGCTGCTGTGGGCCGCGGGCGTCGGGTACGGCGCCCAGCTGCTCCTCGCGTGACGTCTCGGACGCGTCGGCGTCGTGCGGCGCCCGGGTGCCGGGCCTGACGAAGCGTGCCGCGAGCCACGGTAGGATGATCGGCGGTCTGCGGCCGGACCGGCCCTCGTGCGACAGCAGGTACCGGCGCCCGCCCCTGGGACGCGACCCGTGCGAACCCAGGACGAGCCCGTACGAGCCGGCGGACCGCCGAATGCCCAGAACCCTCGACAGGAAGCGACGATCGTGGCGACCACCAACGACCTCAAGAACGGCATCGTGCTGAAGATCGACGGCCAGCTCTGGACCGTCGTCGAGTTCCAGCACGTCAAGCCCGGCAAGGGTGGCGCGTTCGTCCGCACCAAGCTCAAGAACGTCCTGTCCGGGAAGGTCGTCGACAAGACGTTCAACGCGGGCCTCAAGGTCGAGACGGCGAACGTCGACAAGCGCGACTACCAGTACCTGTACAAGGACGGCGACGACTTCGTGTTCATGGACACGGACACGTTCGACCAGCTCCACGTCTCGGCCGCCACTGTCGGCGACGCCGCGCACTTCCTGCTCGAGAACCAGAGCACGATGGTCGCGACCAACGAGGGCGTCCCGCTCTACGTCGAGCTGCCGCCGTCGGTCGTCCTCGAGGTCACCTACACCGAGCCGGGCCTGCAGGGCGACCGCTCGTCGGCCGGCACCAAGCCCGCGACCCTCGAGACCGGCTACGAGATCCAGGTGCCGCTGTTCCTCGAGTCCAACACCAAGGTCAAGGTCGACACGCGTGACGGCAGCTACCTGGGCCGCGTGAACGACTGAGGTGGCCGCCCGGAGCAAGGCCCGCAAGCGGGCCCTCGACGTCCTGTTCGAGGCGGACCAGCGCGGCATCGAGCCCGTGACGCTGCTCGCCGAGCGCATCACCGAGCCCGGCACCGAGGCGGCGCTGCCGCAGTACTCGGTGGACCTCGTCGAGGGCGTCGTGGCACACCAGGAGCGCATCGACGAGCTGCTCGCGACGCACGCCCACGGGTGGACCGTCGAGCGCATGCCGGCGGTCGACCGGGCGATCCTGCGGCTCGGCACGTGGGAGGTCCTGTTCAACGACGACGTCCCGGACGCCGTGGCCGTCGACGAGGCCGTCGAGCTGGCCCGGAACCTGTCCACGGACGACTCGCCCGCGTTCGTCAACGGCCTCCTGGGCCGGATCGTCGACCTGAAGCCGACGCTCCTCGCCTGACCCTCCGACGCCCGCTCGTGCCGACCCGGTGCGGGCGGGCGTCGTCGTTCCCGGGGTCGTGGTGCGCGCGAGTCGTGCGCGACGCCGTCAGCGCGAGCGGCGCACCACGCCGACCCGGCCGCCCTCGGGGGCGGCGGCAGGCCGCGGGACGCCGAGGGGCCGGACGTTGCGCATCCGCTCGGGCACCACGGGGATCGCCTCGGTGACCGGTCGTGGCCCGCGCACGGGCAGGTTCGGTGCGGCACGGCCGAGGAAGTTGCCCTGCACCCGGTTGACGCCCAGGTCGACGAGCACGGTGAGGTCGGACGCCTGCTCCACGCCCTCCGCGACGACGTCGAGCCCGTGGGTCTCGGCGAGCGCGATGATCGCCCGCACGACGCCCTGGCCGCGCTCGGTGCCGACGTCGCGCACGAACGAGCGGTCGATCTTCAGCGAGTCGACGGGCAGCCGCGACAGCCGGGACATCGAGCTGTAGCCCGTGCCGAAGTCGTCGACGGCGATCCGCACGCCGCGGGCGCGCAGCTCGGACAGCACCGGGACGGCGGTCGAGGTGCTGACGAGTGCGCTCTCGGTGATCTCGAGCGTGAGGTGCTCCCAGAACGCGTCGCCCCACGCCGTCTCGATCTGCTCGAGCGCGTCGGGCTCGGCGAGCTGTCGAGCGGCGACGTTCACGGCGACGGGGATCTGGAAGCGCTCGAGCGACCGGCGGGCGTGCGTGAGCACGGACAGGCCGATCGGCACGATGAGACCGGACTCCTCGGCGAGCTCGAGCCAGTCGGCGGGCAGGATCAGGTGGCCGTGGTGGTCCCAGCGCGCGAGAGCCTCGACCTGCACGACCTCGAGCGTGCGGGCGTCCACGACGGGCTGGTAGTAGGCCGTGAAGTGGCCGTCCTCGACGGCCGTCTCGAGCGCGACGCGCCGGTGCCGGTCCGCCTCGACCCGACGGCGCAGCGCGCGGTCGAACACCCGGAACCCGGTGCGCGACCGTTTGGCCTCGAGCATCGCGGTGTCGGCGTGCGAGACGAGGGCGTCGGCGTCGACGATGTCGCCGGGCACCCAGGTCGCGACGCCGACGGTGAGTCGCGCCGGCCGGCTGCCGAGCGCGCGGTCGACGAAGCCCTCGCGGATCCGTCGGGCGAGCACCACGAGGTCGACGTCCTGCGGTGCCCGGGAGACGACCATGACGAACTCGTCGCCGCCGAGCCTCCCGACGAACGTGTCCTCGCCCGTGGCGATGCCGCGCAGGTAGTCGGCGACGCGCATGAGCAGCGCGTCTCCGGCGGAGTGGCCGAGCACGTCGTTGACCCGCTTGAACCCGTCGAGGTCGCAGTAGACGAGCGAGACGCGGGTGCGCTCGACGTTCGCGCGGTCGAGCACGTCGGCGAGGTGGCGCTGCACCGAGCGACGGTTCGGCAGCCCCGTGAGCGGGTCGGCGAACGCGGTCTGGTTGAGCCGGTCGGTGAGCTGGTACCGCTCGGCGGCCGTCGCGACGAGCTGCGCCATGTCCACGAGGAATGCGCGCTCGCGCGGGCCGTGCTCGACCTTGGCGGGGGAGTAGAGCTCGGCGACGTACCGGCCGTGGGAGATCGGCCGCAGCGAGCCCTCGATGCTCGGGTCGCCGAGCACGACCCGGACGTCGTCCCGCGCCTTGAGCAGCAGCGCGTCGGCGTCCTTGGCGAACCACGCGGTGTTCGACAGCGCGGCGAGCGAGTCGCGCATCCGGTTCTGACGGCGAGCCGCGTGCTGCGCCTGGCGGAGGCGCACGAGCCCGAGCGCCTGCAGGCCCAGCGCGAGCGGCACGGCCCACAGCGCGGTCGCCCGCGTCGAGACGATGTGGCCTGGCATGAGGATGCCGAGCGTCATGAGCCCGAGCGACTCCGCACCGGCGGTGACGAGCAGCGCGCCGAGCGCCGTGAGGCGTGCCCGGCCGACGGCGACGACGACGTAGGCGACGACGACCGCGGTGGCCGTCAGCAGCAGGGCCACGGCGAGCGGGCCGGGCGACGACTCGCGCGAGCCGTCGAGCGGTGTCCACCACAGCACGTCCCGGACGAGGAGCAGGGCGCCGGTCGCGACGAGCCACCACCGCACCGAGGGGCCGCGGCCGACCGCACGGGTCGCCGGCAGCGCGAGCAGCAGGAAGCCGGCGAGGAGCTGGGAGTGCGCGAACACGAGGATCTCGCGCACGCCGCCCGTTGGTGCGACGGCGTACAGGCCGCCGGCCAGCAGCATCAGGCAGATGTCGACGGACCACGCCATCGACCAGACCGCCTCGGCGCGGCTGATGCCGTCGCGCCACCACACCCACTGGAGCACGGCGAACCCGCCGACCAGACCAGCGGTGAGCAGCTGGAGGACGGTGACCCACACCGGTACGTAGCCGAGCACGACTTACTCATCGGTCACCTGTGCGTCCCATTTGACGTGGCATCCGGGTGACGGTCGTGTCGTACCGGGTCGACCCGGACAGACGTGACGGACGCCGCACGTGGACAGGCAGGCGACCGGGGGACCGCGGACGGTAGTCTGCCGTCACCAGACGTTCCTTTAAGACCCGTCCTGTGAGGCGGGGAAGGAGTCGCTCGGATGAGCACAGGCATGTCCGCGTCCACCGACGGACGCAGCGACGGACAGTCGCACGGAACCAGCGACGACGCGAACGTCGTCCTCGGCGCCCCCGAGATCGGCCGGGCGCTCACGCGCATCGCGCACGAGATCCTCGAACGCAACAAGGGCGGCTCGGACGTCGTCCTGCTCGGCATCCCCACCCGCGGCCTCCCGCTCGCCCGGCGCCTGGCGGCGCGTCTCGTCGCCGTCGAGGCGGGCCTCGAGGTGGACGGCCTGGTGGGCAGCCTCGACGTGACGATGTACCGCGACGACCTCGCCCACCACCCGACCCGGACGATCGGCGCGACCGACATCCCGGGCAGCGGCATCGACGACAAGGTCGTCGTGCTCGTCGACGACGTCCTGTTCTCGGGCCGGACCATCCGCGCCGCCCTCGACGCGATCAGTGACCTGGGCCGCCCGCGCGCCGTCCAGCTCGCGGCGCTCGTCGACCGCGGCCACCGTGAGCTCCCGATCCGCGCGGACTTCGTGGGCAAGAACCTGCCGACCGCGCTGTACGAGCGGGTCCGGGTGCTGCTCGACGAGACCGACGGCCGCGACGCGGTCCTCATCGAAGGGGGCGCCCGGTGAGGCACCTGCTGTCCACCGCGGACCTGGACGTCGCCGAGGCCGTCCGCATCCTCGACACGGCGGGCCAGATGGCCGCGACGCAGGCCCGCGAGATCAAGAAGCTGCCGACGCTGCGCGGCCGCACGGTCGTCAACCTGTTCTTCGAGGACTCGACCCGCACGCGCATCTCGTTCGAGACGGCGGCGAAGCGCCTCTCGGCGGACGTCATCAACTTCTCGGCGAAGGGCTCGAGCGTCTCGAAGGGTGAGTCGCTCAAGGACACCGCCCTGACCCTGCAGGCGATGGGCGCCGACGCGGTCGTCATCCGGCACCACGCGTCGGGCGCGCCGCACACGCTCGCGCACGGCGGCTGGACCACCGGCTCGGTCGTGAACGCGGGCGACGGCACGCACCAGCACCCGACGCAGGCCCTGCTCGACGCGTACACGCTGCGCCGCCACCTCGTCGGCGACGGCGGCCGGGCCGACGTGTCCGGCCGGGACCTCACCGGCCTGCGCGTCGCGATCGTCGGCGACGTGCTGCACAGCCGGGTCGCCCGCTCGAACGTGCAGCTCCTGCACACGCTCGGCGCGGAGGTCACGCTCGTCGCGCCGCCGACGCTCGTGCCGGTCGGGGTCGAGGCGTGGCCGGCACGCGTGTCCTACCACCTGGACGAGGCCATCGCCGACGACAAGCCGGACGCGATCATGATGCTGCGCGTCCAGCGGGAGCGGATGTCGAGCGCCGGTGGCGGGTTCTTCCCGAGCCCGCTGGAGTACACGCGTGGCTACGGCCTCGACGCCCGCAGGCTCGCGTCGCTCCCGGAGCACGCGATCGTCCTCCACCCCGGGCCGATGAACCGCGGCCTGGAGATCTCGGCGGACGCGGCGGACTCGTCGCGCGCGGTGATCGTCGAGCAGGTCGCCAACGGCGTCGCGGTCCGTATGGCGGTCCTGTACCTCCTGCTCGCGGGCGGCGACGCCCCGACGAGCAGCCAGCCCGGCACGACGAACGAGACGAAGGTGGACGCGTGAGCACGAGGTACCTGCTGCTGGACGTGGCACCGCTCGGCGGCGAGGCGACGGACGTGCTGCTCGCCGACGGGGTGATCGCCGTGATCGGTGAGGACGCGCAGGCGCAGGCGGGCGACGACGCGACCGTCCTCGACTGCCACGGTCTCGTGCTGCTGCCGGGCCTCGTGGACCTGCACACGCACCTGCGGGAGCCCGGTCGGGAGGACGCCGAGACGATCCGCTCCGGCACCCGGGCGGCGGCCCTCGGCGGGTTCACCGCCGTGCACGCGATGGCGAACACCACGCCGACGCAGGACACGGCGGGTGTCGTCGAGCAGGTCTGGCGGCTGGGTCGCGAGGCCGGCTGGGTCGACGTGCACCCGGTCGGCGCCGTGACCGTCGGCCTCGAGGGCGAGCGGCTCGCCGAGCTCGGCGCGATGGCCGAGTCGCAGGCCCAGGTCCGGGTGTTCTCGGACGACGGGAAGTGCGTGCACGACCCGGTCGTGATGCGGCGTGCGCTCGAGTACGTCAAGGCGTTCGACGGCGTCGTCGCGCAGCATGCCCAGGAGCCGCGGCTCACCGAGGGCGCGCAGATGCACGAGGGCGTCGTGTCGGCCGAGCTGGGCCTCGCGGGCTGGCCCGCGGTCGCCGAGGAGGCGATCATCGCGCGCGACGTGCTGCTGGCCGAGCACGTCGGGTCGCGCCTGCACGTGTGCCACCTGTCGACGGCCGGGTCGGTCGAGATCATCCGCTGGGCCAAGTCCCGCGGCATCGACGTGACGGCCGAGGTGACGCCACACCACCTGATCCTCACCGACGAGCTCGCCCGCGGCTACGACCCCGTCTACAAGGTGAACCCGCCGCTGCGGACGCAACGCGACGTCGAGGCGGTCCGCGCGGGTCTGGAGGACGGCACGATCGACATCGTCGCGACCGACCACGCGCCGCACACGCGCGAGGACAAGGACTGCGAGTGGGCGGCCGCCGCGTTCGGCATGACCGGCCTCGAGACCGCGCTCTCGGTGGTCCAGGAGACGATGGTCGACACCGGTCGCATGACCTGGGCGGACGTCGCGCGGGTGCTGTCGACCGCCCCGGCCCGCATCGGGCGCGTGTCCGACCACGGCCGGCCGATCGCGGTGGGGGAGCCCGCCAACCTGGTGCTCGTCGACCCGGCCGCGCGCCGGACCGTCGAACCCGAGCAGCAGGCGACCAAGAGCGTGAACTCGCCGTTCCGCGGCCGCGACCTGTCGGGCTGCGTGATCGCGACGTTCCTGCGCGGCAGGGCGACCGTGCTCGACGGCTCGCCGTGCGACGAGAGCGTGGTGGTCAGCAGATGACGCGGACCGAGGTGTCGGTCGCCGTCCTGGTGCTCGTCGTGCTCGTGGCCCTCGGGGGCATGTGGTTCGGCTGGCGAGGGCGACGACGACGTTCCGAGGCCGTCGTCCCGACGCTGCCGCAGGTACCCGCCGACCTGGGCGCCGCCCGGCTCGGCCCGCTCGACGCCGTGTACGTCTCGACGACGCGCGCGGGGGACTGGCTCGACCGGGTCTCGGCCCACGGGCTCGGCGTGCGCAGCCTCGCGACGGTCGACGTGTTCGACGCGGGCGTCCGGATCGGGCGCACGGGTGCGCCGGACGTGTTCGTCCCGGCGGGCGCCCTGCGCGCAGCCTCGACGAGCCCCGGCATGGCCGGGAAGTTCGTCGGGGGCGACGGCCTCGTGGTCCTCACCTGGCAGGCAGGCCCGGACGACGCCCGCGGGCTCGACACCGGCCTGCGCCCGCGGCACGCCGCCGACCGCCCCCGGCTGGTCGAGGCGGTCGCCGCACTCATCGACGTGACGCCCGGCGCACCCGGGCAGGAGGAGACACCATGACAGACGCAGTGCTCGTCCTCGAGGACGGACGGACGTTCAGCGGCGAGGCGTACGGCGCCACCGGCGCGACGCTCGGCGAGATCGTCTTCAACACCGGCATGACCGGCTACCAGGAGACGCTCACCGACCCGTCGTACCACCGCCAGATCGTGGTCATGACCGCGCCGCACATCGGCAACACCGGCGTGAACGACGACGACCCCGAGTCGTCGCGGATCTGGGTCGCCGGATACGTGGTCCGCGACCCCGCCCGCCGGGCGTCGAACTGGCGCTCGCGCCGCACCCTGGACGACGAGCTGGAGCAGCAGGGGATCGTCGGCATCAGCGGCATCGACACGCGCGCGCTGACCCGGCACCTGCGCGAGCTCGGCGTCATGCGCGCCGGCATCTTCTCGGGCGACGCGCTCGTCGACGGCAGCGGCGACCGTCGCCCGGACGACGAGCTGCTCGCCGAGGTCCTGGCCGCACCCGCGATGGCGGGCGCCGACCTCGCAGGCGAGGTGTCCACGGACGCGGCCTACGTCGTCGAGGCGCTCGGCCCGGACGGGATGCCGCTCGGCACGCCCGTCGCGACGGTCGCGGCGGTCGACCTCGGCATCAAGGCGATGACGCCGCAGCGGATGGCCGAGCGCGGCATCCGTGTGCACGTCCTGCCCTCCACGGCGACGATCGACGACGTGCTCGCGACCGAGGCGGACGGCGTCTTCTTCTCGAACGGCCCCGGCGACCCGGCCGCGGCGACCCACGAGATCGACCTGCTGCGCGACGTCCTGGACCGCAGGATCCCGTTCTTCGGCATCTGCTACGGCAACCAGCTGCTCGGCCGCGCCCTCGGGTTCGGCACGTACAAGCTGGGCTACGGCCACCGCGGCGTGAACCAGCCGGTGATCGACCGGGCCACCGGCAAGGTCGAGATCACGGCGCACAACCACGGGTTCGCGGTCGACGCGCCGCTCGACGGCGACGCCGTCGCCCCGTACGACGGCGGCCGCTACGGCCGGGTCGTGGTGTCGCACGTCGACCTCAACGACGACGTCGTCGAGGGCCTGCGGGCGCTCGACCTGCCCGCGTTCAGCGTGCAGTACCACCCGGAGGCCGCGGCCGGCCCGCACGACGCCGCCTACCTCTTCGACCGTTTCCTCGAGCTCATGACCGGTCCCGCCGCCACCGGTGGCGACACCGCAGACGACCAGAAGGGTGCCGCCTGATGCCCCGGCGCACAGACATCTCCAGCGTGCTGGTGATCGGGTCCGGCCCGATCGTCATCGGCCAGGCCTGCGAGTTCGACTACTCGGGGACGCAGGCGTGCCGCGTGCTCAAGGAGGAGGGCCTGCGGGTCGTCCTGGTCAACTCCAACCCGGCGACGATCATGACCGACCCGGAGTTCGCCGACGCCACCTACGTCGAGCCGATCACCACCGAGGTCCTCACGTCGATCATCGCCAAGGAGCGCCCCGACGCGATCCTGCCGACGCTGGGCGGCCAGACGGCCCTCAACGCCGCGATCGCGCTCGACGAGGCCGTGGTGCGCGTCGCGGTGTCGAACCCGTTCGACCCCTTCGCCGCCCAGGCCTTCGGCTTCATGTTCCAGCGCCGCGTCGAGCGCGTGATCGGTCGGGCCAGCGACATCGATGTCGCGATCGAGCGGCTCTACCATGGCC
>NZ_JAGIBD010000044.1 GCF_017744555.1 Cellulomonas sp.
CGCCCGTGTCGACGCCGTCCTCGGCCCCGGCCGCGAGCGCCGCGTACGCGACGGCCAGCGCGCCGGGCACGGCCGCCGCGCGGGCGAGCGCCTCGGCGGAGCGGGCGTCCTGGACGGCCTCGGGGAGCTGGTGCTCGGCGGCGGCGAGCGCGTAGAAGGCGCGGGCCCACACGGCCGGGACGGGTGCGTCGAGCGCCTGCCACCGGCGCACGAGCGCGTCCCACTCGTCCGGGTCGCCGACGCCCTGGCTGAGCGCGACGAGCCCGCTCCACGACGCGACGAGCGCCGCACCCCACGGGTCGTCGACGCGGTCGCAGTGCGCGACGAGCGCGGCGACGTCCGCCCGGGCACGCTCGGTGCCGTCGAGCGCGACGACGACGCCGTGGGCCAGCCGGGCGAGCCACGTCAGGCCCCGGCGCTCCGCGTCGGCGTGCACCCGGTCCGCGGTCTGCAGCATCGCGGCGCGCGACGTGCCCGTGAGCGTCGCGTCGACGAGCGTCGCGCCGAGGACCACACCCGCGGAGCCGTCGGGGTCGGCGGCCGCGCGTCGCAGCGGCTCGCGCGCGCCGCGCTGGTCGCCCGCGAGGAGCAGGCACAGGCCCTCGGCGAGCGCACGCTCGGCACCGGTCAGACCGGTCGCGGCGGGGAGGCCGGCGAGCGGGTCGCGGCGGGTCGCCGAGCGGACGACGGGCTCCCATGCCGACGCGGGCTCGTGCGGCGCTCGGTCCGGGCGGGTCCGACCGTTCGCCGGCGCGGCGGCCTGCAGCTGCGCTGTGCCGGCCGCGGCCGGGGAGGCTGTCGGGGTTTCCTCCGGCGTCCTCGTCGACGGCTCTCCCGCGAGCCACACGTCGAACCGCGCAGGCGCGGCGGGGGTCCCCACCCGGTCGCGGAGCCGTGCGACGTCGGCGTCGTCACCCGCGCGCCGGTACGCCTCGACCGCGGCGGCCCACGCGCCCTCGTCCTCGAGGATGTGCGCGGCCCGGCGCTGCCACGAGCCTGCGGCGCTGCCGAGGTGCTCGGTCTGTGCGGTCAGCAGGTGCCGGCGCAGCACGCGCGGGAGCGTGTAGTGGACGCCGTCGTCGGTGCCGACGAGCGACCAGCGCACCTCGAGGTCGCGGAGCAGCTCGCGGCTCCCCGACGCCGCCATGAGCGCGTCGCAACGGGCGCCCGTCATCCGGTCGAACGCCGAGCCCCAGTGCAGGAGCTCGACGAGCGGGCGGTCCAGGCCGGCGAGGATCTCGCCCGTCAGGTAGTCGTGCGCGTACCAGGAGTCGCCGGGCAGGCCGCGGACGGCCCGGCGACGGTCGGCGGGCAGCAGCCCCGCCGTCGACCGGTGGAACAGGTGCACGGCGACGGCCCACCCGTCGGTCTCGCGCGAGACCGTCTCGACGTCCTCCGGGGTCAGCGGCTCGTCGTAGACGTCGCGGAACAGCCGGTCGACCTCCCAGGGCCGCAGCCGCAGGTCGGCGCCCGTGAGCACCGTCGGCGGGCTGATCTCGGACCGGGCGAGGTTGAACGTGGGTCGGACCCGTGAGCCGACGAGCACGTGGACCGCGGGCAGGACGTCGAGCAGCAGCCGCTCCAGGTCGCGCTCGGCGGGGTGGCCGATGAGCTCGTGCGCGTCGTCGAGCACGAGGAGCACCGCACGGTCCGCCGCGCGGTCCGGCGTGCCCGTGAGCAGCATCCGGCCGAGCTCGTCGGGCGTCAGGCACATCGCCGCGCCCGCCCCCGGGGTCCGCACGACGATCCCCGCGCGCGTGCACCGCCCCCACACGACGGGCAGGCCGGTGGTCCGGGACCACTGCGTCATCACGGTCGTCTTGCCCGACCCGGGCGGGCCGACGACGAGGCCGAACCTGCTGGTCACGACGTCGTCGAGCCGCTGCAGCAGCGCCCGGCGGACCACGGTGCCGTTCCCGGGCGCGCCGGATCGCGTGCGTGGCCCCCTGGCCAGCACGACGGCACGGCCCCCCTGCGCCATCACTGCCTCCGACCCCCTGAGCCCCCACGACCTCGACGGCGTGGGCGCCCTGGGGTCGATCCTGACAGCCGCACCGCGATGTGATCTACACCATAGTGGGCGAAATAGTGCCGAACGGGACGTGTCGGATCGTTTCGGGCGCCGCGCCGGCCCGAACCCGACCGGTCAGGCCGCCGCCTCGGCGGCCGCGGACCGCACGTCGTACCGCAGCAGCACCGCACCGTTGCCGAAGCGTCGCTGGTCGAGCAGCTCCAGGTCCAGCCGCACGTCGTCGGGCAGGAAGGGCGTGCCGCCGCCGACGACGACGGGCGTCACCAGCAGCTGGAGCTCGTCGACCAGGCCGGCCCGCAGCGCGTGCGCCGCCAGGCCCGGGCCGCCCAACGACAGGTCCCGCTCCGACGACGCCTTCAGCACCGCCACCGCCGCCGGGTCGAACGAGCGCTCGATCCGCGTCCGGCTCGTCACCGGGGCGTCCAGGGTCGACGAGTAGACGACCTTGTCCGCCGCCCGCCAGATCTGCGCGTAGTCACGCTGCACCGGGGGTGCGTCGTCCGGCGCCGACTCCCAGTACGCCATCACCCGGTACATCCGCCGCCCGTACAGGTACGTACCGACCGGGCGCTCCAGCTCGTTGACCGCCGCGTGCACCTCCTCGTCCGGGGCCGCCCAGTCGAACCGCCCGTCCGGGTCGGCGACGTAGCCGTCGAGCGAGGTGATCGCGGTGTACAACAGCCGGGCCACATCAGGTCCCTCCGTCGTCGGTGCCGGGGCGGTCGTCCCAGGATGTCGGTCCGCGTGCTCCGGTGCACGTGTTTCGTCCGGATTCGTCGCGCGCTCCCGCTGGTCAGCGGCGTGTCGCGGTCGTCGTGCCGCTCGCCGCCGCAGCCCGGGCACCGCGTCCTGGTCGACGTCGGGCGTGTGCCGTCGACCACCGCGAGACTGGTCGGCGTCCACGTCGTCGCCGACGGTGTCGATCCGCGCCCCCGCCGTTCGTACAGGAGGTGAGGACCGGGACCGGCCCGGGACGCGGCACCAGGAGGAGACATGGCCCAGTACCTGCTCAGCGTGATGGAACCCACCGGCGGCACGCCCGACCCCGAGCTGCTGCGGCAGGTGATGCGGGACGTCGAGGAGCTCGACCAGGCGATGCGCGACAAGGGCGTCTGGGTGTTCGCGGGCGGCCTGCACGCGCCGACCAGCGCGACCGTGCTGCGCGCCCAGGACGGGCGGGTCGTCGTGACCGACGGCCCGTTCGCCGAGGGCAAGGAGCACCTCGGCGGGTTCTCGATCATCGACGTCGACGACCTCGACGCGGCCCTCGACTGGGGCTCGAGGCTCGCGACGGCCACCGGGCTGCCGATCGAGGTGCGACCGTTCCGGTCATGACGGAGGCCGACCGGCAGGTCGCGGCCGTGTTCCGGGCGGAGCACGGCCGGGCCGTCGCCGTCCTGACCCGGCAGCTCGGCGACCTCGGGCTCGCCGAGGAGGCCGTGCAGGAGGCCTTCGTCGTCGCGCTGCGCCGCTGGCCCACCGACGGCGTCCCGCCGAGCCCGGCCGGCTGGATCCTCACCACCGCCCGTCGCCGGGCGATCGACCATCTGCGCCGCGAGGCCGCACGTGCCGACAAGCACGCGCAGGCCGCCCTGCTGCACGCCCGCGACGAGCCGCCGGAGGTGGGTCCCGTGCAGGACGACCGGCTCCGCCTCGTGTTCACGTGCTGCCACCCGGCGCTCGCCGTACCGACGCAGGTCGCGCTCACGCTGCGGCTGCTCGGGGGTCTCACGACGAGCGAGATCGCGCACGCGTTCCTCGTGCCCGAGCCGACGATGGCGCAGCGGATCGTGCGGGCCAAGGCGAAGATCCGCGACGCCCGCATCCCGTATCGGGTGCCCCGCGACGAGGACCTGCCCGACCGGCTGACCGGGGTCCTCGCGGTCGTCTACCTGGTGTTCACCGCGGGTCACACGGCCGTCGCGGGCGACGACCTCGTGCGCGAGGACCTGTGCGCGGAGGCGATCCGCCTCGGCCGGCTCCTCGTCGAGCTCATGCCCGACGAGCCGGAGGCGCTCGGCCTGCTCGCGCTCATGCTGCTCGTCGACTCGCGCCGTGCGACGCGGGTCGGGCCGGACGGTCTCGTGCTGCTGGCCGACCAGGACCGGTCGCGGTGGGACGCCGACGAGGTGGCGGAGGGGCGCGCGCTCGTGCGGCGGTGCCTGCGACGCGGGCGGCCCGGGCCGTACCAGGTGCAGGCCGCGATCCAGGCCGTGCACACCGACCCCGGGCCGACCGACTGGGCGCAGGTCGTGGCGCTCTACGACCAGCTGCTCGCGCTCGTACCGAGCCCGGTCGTCGCGCTCAACCGGGCCGTCGCCGTCGCGGAGGTCTCCGGTCCCGGCGCCGCGCTCGCGCTCGTCGACGACCTGCCGCTCACCGGGTTCCACGTGTTCCACGCCGTGCGTGCCGACCTGCTGCGGCGCGTCGGTCGACGCCACGAGGCGGTCGTCGAGTACGACGCGGCGATCGCGGCGACGGACAACGCCGCCGAGCGCGCCCACCTGACGCGGGTGCGCGACACCGTGCGGGTGTGAGCCGCCGGGCGAGACCGCGGCCCGGCATCGAGATCGGGGTCGGTCACCAGGTGTCGACGTGCAGGACCTCGTCGAGCGGGACGCGCGGGGCCGGGCGGAACGTCTCGCCCGTGTAGTACGCCGTCGGGATGAGCACGCCCTGGCGGACGTCGTCAGGCAGGCCGAGCACCTGCGCGACCTCCGCCTCGTGCGCCAGGTGCAGCGTCGTCCACGCCGTGCCGAGCCCACGAGCGCGTGCCGCGAGCATGTAGCTCCACGCCGCCGGCAGCAGCGACCCCCACAGCCCCGCCTGGTTGCCCGCGCCGAGGTGCCGGACCGTGAGGCACGGGATCACCAGCACCGGGACCTCGCCCAGGTGCTCGCCGAGGTACGCGACGCTCTCGCCGACCCTCGCCTGCACCGGCCCGCGGTCCGGGTCGTCGCCGAACAGCCGGCCCGCGTACCCCGGTGACGCGACGTACGCCTCGACGGAGCGCCGGTACACGTCGCCGATCGCCGCGCGCTTCGCCGGGTCCGTCACGACCAGCCAGTGCCAGCCCTGACGGTTCGAGCCCGACGGCGCCTGCAGCGCGACCTCCAGGCACTCCCGGACCAGGTCGAGCGGGACGTCGCGGGTCAGGTCCAGGCGCTTGCGCACCGACCGGGTGGTGGTGAGGAGCTCGTCGGGCGTGAGGGGCAGCGTCGCCATCCCGCCAGGCTAGGGGTCGGCCGCTGGGCGGGCGCGCGGGTGGGCGGGGACGATGGGCGCATGACCGAGCCGCACGTGTGGACCGTCGACGACCACCTGCGCGGGGCGCCGCCCGAGCACGTCGAGCTGTACCGGGCCGTCGTGGGGCTCATCGAGGCGTGCGGGCCCGTCGAGGTCGTCTTGCACAAGACGACGATCACGTTCAAGGGGACCCGGCGCGGGTTCGCCGGCGCCCGGCCCGACAAGCAGGGGGTCGTGGGGTTCCTCGACCTCATGCGGCCCGTCGACACCGACGCCAGGATCACGAGCGTCGCGCCGTACACGCAGCGGCTGTTCGTCAACCACTTCCGGGTCCGGTCCCCGGCCGACCTCGACGACACGTTCGCCGAGTGGGTCCGCGAGGCGTACGCCGTCGGCGGCGGCGCCCACCTGGACTGACCCGCGCGCGGGTCAGCCGTGGGTCGTCGGGTGGTCGGTCGGGCGTGCCGCGCCCGCGGCGTCGCGGGCCGCCGTCGCGCGCTCGCGCAGCAGGTCACGCTCGTGCGGGGTCGGGGCGAGCAGGGCGGCGCGCTCGAGCTCGACGGCCGCCTCGCCGGGCCGGTCGAGGCGCAGCAGGACGTCGGCCCGGACGGCGCCGAGCAGGTGGTACCGCACCATCCGCGGGTCGGTGCGGAGCGCGTCGACGGCGACGAGCGCCGCCTGCGGCCCGTCCGCGTGCAGCACGGCGACGGCCCGGTTGAGGTCGACGACCGGCGAGGGCGCGATCTGCGCGAGCGCGTCGTACAGGGCGACGATCGCCTCCCAGTCGGTGTCCTCGAAACGGGCGGCCCGGCTGTGGCATGCGGCGATCGCGGCCTGCAGCGTGTACGGGCCGAGCGGCCGGCCCAGCGCGACGGCGCGGTCGAGCGACGCGAGCCCGTGCATGACGAGCGTGCGGTCCCACAACGACCGGTCCTGGTCCTGCAGCAGGACCCCGTCGCGGCGCGCGTCGAACCGCGACGCCTGCAGCTCGAGCAGCGCGACGAGGCCGTGCACCTCAGGCTCGCGGGGCAGCAGCGCGGCCAGCGTGCGGGCGAGCCGCATGGCGTCCTGCGCGAGGTCGCGACGGATCCACGAGTCGCCGCTCGTGGCCGAGTGGCCCTCGGTGAAGATCGAGTAGACGACCTCGAGCACCGGGCCGAGGCGGGCGGGCATCTCGTCGGCCTGCGGCACCTCGAACGGCACGTGCGCCTCGGCCAGGGTGCGCTTGGCCCGGGAGATGCGCTGACCGACAGTCGCGGACGGCACGAGGAACTTGCGCGCGATCTCGTCCGTCGTCAGGCCCCCGAACAGGCGCAGCGTGAGCGCGATCCGGGACTCGCGCGGCAGCACGGGGTGGCACGTGAGGAACACGAGGGACAGCAGGTCGTCGCCGACCGGGTCCTCGACCACCACGTCCGCCGGGGCCGCGTCGGCGAGCGTGGCCGCGAGCACCGTGTACTTCGCGCCGCGGTTCTGCTCCCGACGGATCAGGTCGATGGCCCGGTGCCGCGCCGTCCCGTACAGCCACGCCCCGGGCCTGTCCGGGATGCCGTCGGTCGGCCACTGCTCCAGGGCCGCGACGAACGCGTCCTGCGCGAGCTCCTCCGCGAGGCCGACGTCCCGGACCAGCCGGGTGAGCGAGGCGACGAGGCGCGGCGACTCCATCCGCCAGACGGCGTCCAGCGTGCGTCGTGCGTCCGTCATCGCCCCGCTCCCCCTGCTGCCTCTACCAGCCCGGGATCACGCGCCCTGCTGCGCGCGGATGGTGGCCGCGACCCGGTCCTCCTGTGCGGCGACCTCGGGCGTGTACGCGTCGCCGAAGTCCTCGACGGTCGCGAGACGCCGGATCTGCAGCGAGCTCGTGAGCTCGTCGCCGTGCGGGCACCGCTTGGCCCACTCGACAGCCTCCTCGAGCGAGCTGACCTCCCAGATCCAGTAGCCCGCGACGATCTCCTTGGCCTCGGTGAACGGGCCGTCGACGACCGTCGTGACGCCCTTGTCGAACACGACCTTCGCACCGGTGCTCGTCGGCAGCAGGCCCTCGCCGCCGAGCATGATCCCGGCCTCGGCGAGCTGCTGGTTGTACGCGTTCATCTCGACGAACATCTGCTCGGTCGGGGCGATCTTGTCCTCGTCCGCGCCGCTGCCCGTGATCATGACCAGGACCTTCATGGTGGTGCTCCCTCCGGATCGGCCCGCCCGACGCTAGTGCCGGTGCGGGTCCTGCACCACGTGGTCGAACGGGGGCTGCCGTTCTTCGACACGGGCGTGCGACGAGTTGGTTCGTCGGCGCCTCCGGTTACCGTGCCCGGGTGCAGCATCGCCTCCCCGCGCCGCTCGGCGTGCTCGCCGTGGTCGTCGGGGCGCTGCTGTTCGCCGTCAACGGCACCGTCGCGAAGGTCGCCATGGAGGCCGGGCTCACGCCGACCCGGCTCGTCGAGATCCGGTGCGTCGGGTCCGCGGTGGTGCTGGTCGCCGCGGTGCTCGTCGTCGGTGCGCGCCGGCTGCGGCTCCGCGACCGCCGCGAGCTCGTCTCCCTCGCCGTGCTCGGCGTGGTCGGGGTCGCGCTCGTGCAGTGGTTCTACCTGTCGGCGATCGCCCGGCTGCCCGTCGGGATCGCGCTGCTCATCGAGTACACCGCGCCCCTGCTCGTCGCGCTCTGGGCCCGGTTCGTGCTGCACGAGGCCGTGCACGCGCGCGTGTGGTGGGCGCTCGCGGCGTGCCTCGGCGGGCTGACGCTCGTCGCGCAGGTCGGCGAGGGCGTGGTGCTCGACGTCGTCGGGCTGCTGTTCGCCGTCGCCGCCGCCGTGTCCCTCGCCGCGTACTACCTGCTCGGGGACCGTCTGCTCGCCGAGCGGGACCCGCTGTCGACGCACGCGTGGACCATGACCTTCGCGGCGGTGTTCTGGGTCGTGCTGCAGCCCGTGTGGACCTACCCGTACGACGCCCTCTCCCTGCCCGTCGCCGTCCCGGGCGGGCCGGTGCCGCCCCTGTGGGTGCTCGTCGTGTGGATCGTCGTGCTCGGCACCGTCGTGCCGTACCTGCTGTTCCTCGTCGGCATCCGGTCCCTCGGGCCCGCGCGCGCCGGGTTGCTCGGGATGGTGGAGCCCGTCGCCGCGTCCGCCGCCGCGTGGGTGGTGCTCGGCGAGGCGATGACCGCGGTGCAGCTTCTCGGCGGGGCCGTGGTGCTCGGCGGGGTCGTGCTCGCGGAGACCGCCCGGCGGCGACCCGCAGACGCCCCGGACGCCCCGGAGGCCGCGCTGCCGGAAGGCGTCGCGCCCTGAGGCCGCGCGCCGGGCGCCGGCGGCACGCCGCGGTCCTGGCGGCAGACACGTCGCGGAGACCGGTCAGGCCTCCCGACGAGCCGCGAGACGCGCCGCGGTCCTGGCGGCGCGCGACGACCCGGTGACCGTCGCGAGCCACGGCACGAGCGCGGACGGTGTCGCGCGACGTGCCCGCAGGAGCTCCTCGTCGAGCAGGTCGAGGAGCGCGTGCCGCCCGCGGGTCTCAGGCGGGAGGTCGGGCAGGACGGCGACGAGCAGGTCGACGACGAACGACCCGAGGTCCGGACCCGTCGCAGCCAGGTCGGCCCACGACGCCGCCCAGCGGGTCACGGTCGCGTCGGGCGCGAAGGTCGTGACCGCCCGCGCGGTGCGGTCGACGTCGAGGCGACCGGCCCGGACCTGCCGCGCGACGGCGTCCACGGCGTGCACGCGCAGGTCGACGCGGGCCGACGTCAGGCCCGCGACCAGCGTGGTGGCGGCGAGGTCGCCGATCCGGCCCTCGTGGTCGCCGAGCGCGACGACCACGTCCAGGGCGTCGCGGTGCAGCGCCGTCATGTCGACCGCCCACCACACCTCCGTCGACGCGACGAGCGCGACGTGCTCGGCGTCGGCGGGCCAGGTCGTCGCGATCCACGGCACCCAGCCGTCGAACCCGTTCTCCGCCAGGTACTCACCGCCCGGGTCGGTGGTCGGCTGGTCGTCGTGCCCGTCCGGTGCGTCGAGATGTGCGACGTGCCACGGGAGCGACCAGCGCACCTTCTCAGCGGCGAACACCCCGGCCGGGTCGGGTGCGAGCGGTGCGGACCGTCCAGGCCCGGTGACGCCCCACGCGTGCAGGGTCGGGTCGTGGGCGAGCGGCGCACGTGCGCGGGAGGCCGCGACCCAGACCGCGACGTCGGCGCCGGGCGGAGCGGTCACGGGCGGTGCGGCGCCGAGCGCGTACGCGACGGCGTCCGCCCACGGCGCACCGGGAGCGACCGCACGCCAGCGGCCGAGCGCCTCCTCGCGGCCGTCGGGCGCGAGACGCAGCAGCCCCGCGACGACGTCCCGAGGCGCCGGCGCCGAGATCGCAGCCGTCCACCGGTCGACGAAGGCGGCCGCGTCCACCCAGCCCGCCCGGGTGGTCGGCGTCGCGACGAGCGGCCGTGTCGGCGCGGCTCCCCTGAGGACGTCGGCGACGTCGTCGAGCCGCCCGGTCAGGAACGCGATGGACGGCGGCACCCGACCTGTCCGGACGCGGCCGGGCGGGACGGGCGTCGGGGCGCCGACCGCCCGTTCGACGAGCATCGCCACGCGCGTCTGCAGCCGGTGCTCGGTGTAGCCGTCGTACGCGCGGCGGACCAGGGTCGACGCCCGACGGCCCAGCGGCTCGACGAGCGACGCGTCGCCCTCGCTCGCGAGGCACGCGAGCACGGCCTCCAGCTCTGCCGGGTCGGACGGGTCCTCGAGGAGCGCTGCGACACGTTCCGTCACGTCGGTCCGGGTGACCGCCATCGGCATGGCGAGTCCGACGTCGACCGGCAGCGTGGGGCCGACGTCGACCGGCCGCGTTCCCGCCGTCGCGTTCACACCGCCGACGCTCCCCACCTGGGCGGCACCGGCGTCGACCTCGACCGCACGTGCGCTGCCGCCCTCACTGTCAGGGTCGTCGGAACCGGTCCCGCGGCCGTCGGGAGCCGGCCCGACCGGCAGCACGTCCGCGACCACGCTCGGCGCGAGCCCCTCGCGCGCGGCCTCGACGAGGTCGACCCGTCCCAGGCGCACGAGCAGCCGCGCGGCCGCCCGCTGGACGTCGGCGTGCGGGTGCTCGAGCGCGACGGCCAACGTCGACGCGACGCTCTCCGCGGGGACGTCACCGCCAGCGACGGCCGTTCCGACGAGGGCGACCGCCGCGAGCGCCGTCCCCTTCACCGGCGCGACGACGGCGGGCCCGAGCGCGTCGACGGCCGCGGGTGCGTCGAGCAGCCCGGCCTCGGCGAGCCTGCGCAGCGCGGTGACCGCGAGCGCGACCGTGGGCCGGACGTCGCTGCGCAGCAGCCGGCGCAGCGCGGGCTGGTGGGCGGCCACCTCGTCGACGGTCGGGTCGAGCGACGTCCACAGGCGCGAGAACCAGCCGGCGCGGTACGCGCTGAAGTCGAGCCCCAGCGCGTTCAGCGCTGCGGCGAGCACCCGGTCGCGGTCGAGGTCGCCCTCACGGACGAGGGTGAGCACGGCCGTCGACCACGCGCCGCCGCCGTACTTGTCGACGTTCGCGAGGCTCACCTCGCCGCCGCCCTCGACGAGGAAGCACTGCCAGAGGACGTCGACGGCGCAGGGGTCGGTGCGGACGGCCTCGACCGGGTCGCCGCCGCCCAGCGTCCCGACGAACGCGAGCGTGTACGTGTCGTCGTGCGGGAGCGTGACGAGGCCGCGGCGCTCGAGGGTGCGGATGATGCGCCACTCGTGGTGCCCGTGCGTCCAGGCGGTGGAGAGCGTCTCGAGGCGCGCACGCGTGAGGCGTCCGAGCCAGGTGGGCGCCGCGCCGCCCGGTGCGCGCGGACGGACCCCGGCGGCGGCCTGGACGCAGGCCCGGCGGACCGAGTTCCAGCGGTTGAGGTCGACCTGCCACGGGCGTTCACCCGGCTCCGCCACGACCGCCTCGCCGAGCTCGCGGAGCAGGCCGACGAGGACGTCGTCGGGGATCGCCTCGAGCTCGGCCGTGGTGACGACCGTCCACCACGGGTACGGGTCGGGCTCGTTCGTCGGGCCGTCGGACGTCGCGACGGTCCGGACGACGCCCGCGGCCGCTGCGACGGCGGCGAGGTCCGCAGCGAGGTCCGCGTCGGCGTCGCCGTCGGCGCCCGAGGTCGTGGTCACGCCGCGATCCTGCCCGACCCCACCGACATGCGGGTGAGGTTCACCCGGCGCCGGACCGCGTGTCACCCGTCTCCCGTACTGTCACGGCGTGGCGTCGGTCGAGCAGCTGTACCGGTACGTCGGCGGGTCGACCGTCGGTGTGCGCGACGGCGCCCCCGACCTGCGGCTCGCGACCAGCGGCGGTCTCACACCCGACGGGCCCGCCGAGCACCCGCGGTTCTTCGACGGGTTCCTCGGGCACGCCGAGCAGATGGCGACGGCCCTGCTGCTCGTCTCGCGGGTCGCCCGCACCCGGTACTACGTCCCGCCGGGCATGCTCGCCGCGGTGCTGCGCGCGGCCGACCCGGTCGTCACGAGCAACGGTGACCGGCTGCGGTTCGAGAGCTTCTCGGCGTGCTGCGGCGTGTACGCCCGGCTCGACGCGCTGCCCGGCGCGCTCGACCGTCCCGCGCTCGCCTCGGGCACGACGAACGTCGACGTGAACCCGCCGCTGCGGCGCGCCCTCGCGGGCATCGGCGGCGACGACGCGCTGCACCTGGCCGTCGGCGAGGACGTCACCGTGACGACCACGTCCGGGTCCGTCACCGAGGAGAAGGTGCCGCTGCCGGAACGATGGCTCAAGGGGTTCGCCGAGGTGCAGGTCGTCGGGTCGACGATGCGCCCCGTGCTCGAGGTCTCCGCCGCGGAGGCGCGCCGGTTCGTGCGCTCGCTGCCCGCCTCGACGGGCGGCCGCTCGGCGCTGCTGTGGGCGGTCCCCGCCGGTCGAGGGATACGCCTCACGAGCCGCCCGAGCACGGACGCAGTGTGCGTCGCGGGTCCGGAACGGCTGCGTGCGCTGGAGCCCGTCCTGCGGTTCTCGTCGTCCCTGCGCGCGTACGCACCCGCCGTCGCGGTCCCGGGCCGCCCGGCCGCGGCGGTGTGGGAGGTCGTGCTGGCCGACGCGCGCCTGTCAGTGGCTCTGAGCCCCGAGGTCAGCCGCGGGTTCTCCGGCGAGGGCGGCGTGCTGCGGGACCTCGCCGACGCGGACGCCGAGACGGACGCGGACCTGGTGGGCGCGGTGCTCGCGTTCGAGCCGCGGCTCGACGTCGTCGCGCTCGCCGCCGACACCGGCCTGCCGGCCGAGCGGGTGCTGCGGGCCCTCGGACGGCTCGGTGCTGCGGGGCGGGTCGGTTTCGACGTGCACGAGGGGGCGTTCTTCCATCGCGAGCTCCCCTACGACCCGGCCGTCCTGGAACGCATGCACCCACGCCTGCGCGACGCGCGGGAGCTGGTCGCGGCGGGAGCCGTCGGGACGCCGGGAGCAGACGGGGTGGTCGTCGTCCGGTCCGGAGAGCTCACCTACGCGGTCCGCGCCACGCCCACCGGCCTGCGCTGCACCTGCCCCTGGTACGGCCGTCACCGCGATGACCGCGGGCCGTGCAAGCACGCGCTGGCCGTCGAGCTGGCCGCTCGGGGCTGATCCCCTCGACATCGAAGGTGCTCAGGGCACCGGCCTCGCCGCCATGCCCGTCGGGCCGCCGTCTCACGTCGGCTTGCGGGCCTCGACGAGGAACCGGGTCGAGTGCGCGACGAAGGGGCCGTCCTGCTCGATCCGTGCGTGCAGGCCCCGCAGCTGCGGCAGGTACGCCTCGACCGTGAAGCCCGGGACCATCCAGATCACCTTCCGCAGGAACCAGACGACGGCGCCGATGTCGTGGAACTCGATGCGGAGCTCCTCGGACCGCAGGTCGACGACGTCGAGCCCGGCGGCCCTCGCGCGCGCGACGTCGCGGTCGGGGTGGCGGCCGTCGCGCGACTCCTGCGACTGCGGGCCGAGGAAGTGCTCGACGACCTCGAACACGCTGTGCGGGCCCACGTGCTGCGCCAGGTACGAGCCGCCGGGACGCAGGACGCGGGCGATCTCCTCCCACCACACCGTCACCGGATGACGGCTCACGACCAGGTCGAACGCGGCGTCCCCGAACGGCAGCGGCGGCTCGTCGGGGTCCACGACGAGCGCGACGCCCAGCGGGTGCAGCCGCGCGGTCGCCGTCGTGACGTTCGGCGGCCACGACTCGGTGGCGACGACGAGCGCGGGTCTCCTCGTCGCTGCGCCGAGGGCCGTCGCGAGCACCTCGCCGCCGCCCGTCTGGATGTCGAGCACCGCGTCGGCCGCGCCCAGCCGACCGGCGACCGTCCGGGCGTAGCCCCACGACGGGCGCTCCTCGGTGGCCCGGCCGTCGAGCCACGAGAAGTCCCAGCCCTCCATCGGCGCGGCGGCGGCCTCGGCCACCAGGTCGTCGAACGTCCTCGTCATGGCGGCCATCGTGCGCGGCGCGCCGGGCGGAGCGCGAACGGAATCCGCGACGCCGGTCGGACCGCCCTGCGCGCCGCTCGCTCGGCCGCCCGCGGGTCGACGACCTCACGGCACCCGACGAGATCGGACCGCGCGCCGGTCCCCTACGCGCCCGCGTCGAGCAGCTCACCGAGGCGAGTGAGGATCTGGCTGCGCCAGCCGCCCGACATGAACCGGCGGGACAGCTGGTCGACCGGGTTGTCCGCACCGAAGCCGACCTGCTCGAGCAGCAACCGGGTACCGGTGCCCTCGGCGTGCAGCGTCCACGTCACCGTCGTCTCCATGGCGTTGCCGCCCTCGGCGTCCGCCCACGAGATGCGCAGCAGCCGCGGCGGGTCGATCGCGAGGACCGTGCTCGCGACGACGCCCGAGAACTTCGTGGCCTCGACCGGGCGGCCCCGCATCGTGAACCGGTGGCCGAGCTCGGGCCGGAAGTCGTTCGGCATGAGCCACTGCGCGATGAGCTCCGGGGTCGTGAGCGCGCGCCAGACCCGCTCCGGCGGGTGCGGGTAGAACTGGTCGACGGTGATCCGGGTGGGGTCGTCCTGCACGTCGGTCGTGGTCGGGTCGGTGGTCATCGTCGTCCTTCATGGTCGTGCGGGTGGTCGTGCCGGTGGTCGGGCATCTCGTGCGGCATCTCGTCGGGCATCTCGTCGAGCACCGTGCCGAGGTCGCGCAGCCGGCCGCGCCAGAAGCGCTCGTAGGGCGTGAGCCAGTCGGCGAGCTCCCGGAGCGGCCCGGCCGTCACCGTGTAGTAGCGGTGCCGACCGCTCGTGCGTTCGTCGACCAGGCCCCCGTCGCGGAGCGCAGCGAGGTGCTCGGACACGCTGGGCCGCGCCATGTCGAACCGGGCGGCGAGCTCGGACACGGTCTGCTCACGCTCGAGCAGGGCGTCGAGGATGTCGCGCCGGGTCGGGTTCGCGAGTGCGCCGACGAGGCGGTCGAGGGGCGAGTCCTTGGTGCGGCGGGGCACGTCAGGCTCGCTCGGGCGTGGTCACACCGGCGATGATAGGTAGGTTATTTCCTACCTGTCAATCCGTCGTCGACGGGGCGAGATCGGGGCTGTCGGTGTGCGGCCCCGGGGACGCCGACGGCCCCGCGCTCGTCGAGACGCGCGAGGCCGTCGTCCTGCTCGCCCGGTGGGGGCGCCGATCGTCCCGCTCGCCCGGTGGGGGCGCCGACCGTCCGGCGCCCCCACCCTGGCGGTCTGCGGACCGTCAGGCTCCGGTCACGGGAACTCCGCCACCACGGCCGGGCCGAGGAAGTCGGGCGTCACCGCGTCGCCCGTGTCGTTGACGACGTGGTCGATCGTGCCCGCCTTGTTCAGCGAGATCGTGATCGCGTTGTGCAGCTTCACCCCGGGCGTCACCGGCACCTCGAAGCAGCGGCGGGCGTGCAGGGTCGGGTTGACGTTCGTGTAGATGTAGCTGCCCAGACCCCACGCCTCGTGCGTCTTGACGGTGTCCGCGACCTTGTACGCGGCCCACCCGGGGATGCCGTCGTGCTGCCAGGAGGCCTGGTCGGGGGCGTCGTACGGGAGCTCGTTCTGGAACATGATCGTGCGGCCGCGCTCGCCGTTCCAGATGACGTTGTACCTCTGGTAGTGCTCCGCGAACAGGCCCGTGGCCAGCACGTCGTTGCCGTTGACGACCACGCCCGTGTCGGCCGTGTTCACCGTCCAGCCGACCCCCGTGCCATGGTCCGCTCGCCACGCCCACGTGTGGTCGACGACGGCCTGGTTGACGTTGACGACGAGGCTCGTCGTCGCTCGGCCGACGTGCTCGCCGCCGATCCGGAAGAACACGTCCTGCACGGCCGTCGGGTTGTCCGGGCTGCTGAGCAGCGGACGCTTGAGCTTGCCGTCGAGCGACGACAGCTTCGTACCGAGCTGCAGGAGCGCGGGGCTGGTCTTCTCGCCGGCGTCGAACATGATCCCGGCGATGTCGATGCCCGGGACGTCGAGCGTCTGCATCGCGACGACGCCCTTGTCGGGCACGATCGTCGCGAGCCCGAGTCCGAGCACGACGGCGTTCGGGTAGAGCACGTTGATCGTCTTGTTCACGTGGTAGACGCCGGGCGTGAGCAGCAGGTTCTTGCCCAGCGCGAGCGCGGCGTTGATCTTCCCGGCGCTGTCGCCCGGCCTCGCGACGTAGAAGCTGCTCAGCGGCAGCGACTTCCCGGGCGTCGGGCCGTCCGCCCACGTGACACCGCGGGCGTTCTTCTGCGTGGCCGGGACGAAGACCTGGTACTTCCCCTTTGCGTCGACGTACAGGTACGGGCGCTCACGCGTGACGGGCGTGGTGTCGAGCGTCGTGTACTTGTTCGTCACGAAGTCAGCCGCCGGGGCGCCCTCGACGCCCGCGAACACCTGGTTCCACACGCTGTTCGTCCAGCCCGTCACGGTGCTGTTCCGGACCAGGAACTGCTGCTGGCTGCCGTTGACGACGTTGCCGAACGTCGAGTCCGCGATGAACCCGCCGCTCGCGTACTGCGGACCTGCCGAGCAGTAGTCCATGAGCGAGAGCTGACCGCCCGTGATGTTCACGCGGCGCATCGGGGCGGCCTGCGAGACGGCCCAGAAATTCGTCCCGGAACGGCATCCCGTCTGTCCCGCGATGTTGATCGTGAGATTCGACATCGACCGCCAGAAGTTCACCAGCGCCGTGCAGTCCGTCGGCGCACCGGAGGCCGTCGGGAAGCACTGGTTGAACACCTCGATCGACCCGTTGACGACGACGTCGCCGGGGTTCTGGCCGAGGCCCGCGACCTCCGTGTAGTAGCCCACCTGGAACTTCAGCGGGTGCTCCGCGGTGCCATAGGTGCCGGGCTTGAACAGGAGGGCGTACCGGCCGTCGCCGAACTGGGCGGGGACCTGCTGAGCGGCGACCGCGTCGACGGCTGCCTGGATCTGCTCGACCGGCATGCTGGGGTCGAAGACCTGCACGTTCGGGCCGAGGTCGACGTCGGGGCGGCCGCTCCACGCGGCGATCGACGGCAGGGCGGCGGTCGACGTCGCCCCGCCTGGTGCCGTGGCGCGGGTGGACGACGACACTCCCGCGGCCGTCTCGAGCGGAGCGGCGGATGCCGTCCCGGCTGGGACGAGCGCGCCGGCGACGACGAGTCCGACGACCGCGGCGACCCGGCGCCGACGGCGCGGCGATCGTGCTGGGCGAGGCATTTCAGGCATGGCGAGTCGACCCCTTTGTCTGCGTCCACCGCCAACGCGGCGGCCGGCAAGAAAAAGGGGCGCCGCCATTGGCACCGATACCCACCGGACATCCGTCCAGGGAGCAGGACAAAACGTACTCGTCGCATGACACGTGTCAACCCTTACTGGCCAGTAAGTGTTCGACTTCGGTCGGTGGGTACAGACGGCCGCTCGAACCCTCGCGTGCGCACCTCACGGCGCGGCGCGCCACCTCCCGCGGGCGCAGCAGCTTCGCGTGCCACCCCCGCACTCACGCGGCACCCGCGTCACGCGACGTACGAGCGCCCTCACAAGATCGGCGGGCCCTGACGGATCCGCTCCATCAGCACGTCCGGAGTCGCCGTCTTCGGGTCCCACCGGGACTCGATGAACCACGTCGCCCCCGCCTCGGCCAGTCCTCGCGACATCGCGACGGCCTCCTCCGGGTCCTCGGGCAGCACCCCTTGGACCACCACGTCGTACGGCACCGGCCCCGGCTCGCGGTGCGCGCGCACCCACTCGACGATCTCGGCGACGTCCGCGGGCGTCAGCTGCTCCATCTGCCGCTCACCGCGCAGCTGCGGGACGACGCCGTCCCACCGCACCGCCCGCCCCATCGACCGCTCGCTCGGGAACGACCCGACGACCCACACCGGGATCCGCGGCTGCTGCAACGGTCGCGGCAGCAGCTGCATGTCGGTCACCGTGTGGTGCTTGCCCTCCCACGAGAACTTCTCGCCGCTGAACGCGCGGTCGAGGATCGCGAGGTCCTCGTCCAGCACCTCGGCCCGCTCCCGGACGGTCGGCGCCTCCGCGGCGACCCCCGACACCGCCGTGTCGTCCGGCACCCCCAGCCCCACCGGCAGCACCACCCGGCCACCGGACAGGTGGTCGACGGTCGTCGCCTGCTTCGCGAACACCCACGGCCGACGACGCGGCAGCGCGAACACGAGCGCACCGAGCCGGATCTTCGACGTGCGGACCGCCGCCGCCGACAGCACGGCCCACGGGTCCCACGCCTCCATGCCCTCGAGCGAGACGGCGTCCCACGTGAAGAACCCGTCCCAGCCGTGCGTCTCGGCCTCGACCGCCATGTCGACCACCTCGACGACGGACCCGAACGAACCGACGAACCCGAACCTCATGACGTCCCCTCAGGCAGCTCGTACTCGAAGCGCACGCGGTGCGTGCCGTCGTCGTCGACCCGCATCGAGCCGCCACCGGTGAGGCCCGCGAGCCCGCCGGTGCCGCTCGACGGCACGATCGTGAACAGCAGGTCCACCCGGTCGGTGCCGCTCGTCGACGCGGCGTGCACGAAGTTGAACGTGCCGCCGACGCCGTCGAGCGCACCCTCGAACGACTCCATCGCCACGTACGTGCCGACGCCCGCGTCGGGGTCGAACGCCGACGTGAACAGCGTGGTCGACCGGCCCTCGACGGCGCCGGCGAACTCCTTGACCATCGTCGCGACGCCCACCCCGAGCGCCGTCGCGACCTGCTCGACGCCGACCGTCACGGGATCGAACGCACTCACCTGAAATGTCCCGTCCGCGATCACCTGGGCACCGTACCGAGGCCCTCCGACACCCGCGCGGGCGAGCCGCCCGGCATCCGTGGACCCACCGGCCGCGCGCACGGCCTGACCGTCAGGCCAGGCGCCCCAGGCCGGGTGACACGCCCGACGGGGCGCCCGCCGACGACCCCGACGCCTCCGCGGGGGTCAGCGACTGCGTCCCGATCACCCGCAGCAGCGCCAGGGCCTCCGCCTCCGGGCTGCCCGCGGGCGCCGAGTAGACGACGAGCGCCTGGTCGCTGTCGGGCACGTGCAGGGAGTCGCAGTCGAGCGTGATCGCGCCGATGGTCGGGTGCTCGATCGTCTTGCGCTGGCTACGCCACGACGACGCACCGCCCGCCTGCCAGAGCCGCTCGAACTGCTCGCTCTTCTCCCGCAGCTCCTCGACGAGGGCGGCGAGCCCGGCGTCCTTCGGGTACCGCGCGGTGGCCGCACGCAGCGCCGCCACGGCCGCCACCGCGGTCTCGTCGCGCTCCTCGGGCGTCATCGCGACGCGCGACCGTGTCCCGTACCGCGTCGTCCCGAGGAACCGGATGCGGTTGATGTTGCGCTCCCGCTCCGGCACCGACGACCAGTCGCCCAGGAGCGCGGACGCCATCGCGTTCCACGCGAGCACGTCGCCGCGGGCGCTCAGCAGCATGACGGGCAGGTCGACGAGCCGGTCCATGAGGCGCTGCACGCTGGGGCGGACGACGTCGTCGACCGTGCCCGGCAGCGGCGGGGCCGAGCCCGCGAGGTGGAACAGCTCGGCGCGCTCGTCGTCGTCGAGCCGCAGCGCCCGCGCGAGCGACCGGAGCACCTGCGCGGACGGCTGCGGGCCGCGTCCCTGCTCGAGCCGGACGACGTAGTCGACGCTCACGCCGGCGAGCAGCGCGACCTCCTCGCGCCGCAGCCCGGCGACCCGCCGGCGCTCCCCCGCGGCCAGGCCGACGTCCTGCGGCGTGAGGCGGCCGCGCGCACGGCGCAGCACGTGAGCGAGCTCGGCGCGGTCCATGCGACCCAGCATGCTCCAGGTCGTCGGGGCCGCAGGCGGGTGAGCGTAGGACCGCCGGTCCCAGGCTCCGGAGGCCCTGGAGCGGCCCGACGAGCGCGCCGAGGCTGGCCGCATGGACACCACGATCGCCCTCGTCACGGGGGCCGCCCAGGGAATCGGGCGGGAGACCGTCCGCCGCCTCGCCGAGCTCGGCTGGACCGTGTGGCTCGGCGCACGCGACGTCGAGGCCGGCGAGAAGGTCGCCGCCGCCATCGCCGCGGAGATCACGAGCACCGACATCCGCGTCGTGCAGCTCGACGTCACCGACGACGACTCCGTCGCCGCGGCCGTCCGCACCGTCGAGGCGGCGCACGGCCGGCTCGACGCGCTCGTCAACAACGCCGGCATCGCCGGTGGGTGGGTCAGCCCGCGCGACGCCACGCCCGCCGACTTCCTCGCCGTCTACGGGGTCAACGTGCTCGGTCCCGTCCGGACGACGCACGCGTTCCTGCCGCTGCTCGACCGGTCGGGTCAGCCGCGGGTCGTCATGGTGTCGAGCGGCCTCGGGTCGTTCGGGATCACGACGGACCCGGCGCGGTTCGAGTCGACGTTGCACAACATCACGTACCCGTCGTCGAAGTCGGCGCTCAACATGGTCGCCAGCCAGTACGCGAAGGCGCTCGACGGCTACCAGGTGCTGATCGTGGACCCGGGTTACACGTCGACCGCGTTCAACGGGTACAACGGCACGCAGACCGTCGAGCAGGGTGCCGAGGCCGTGGTGCAGGCCGCGACGTCCGCCCCCGACGCCCCGACCGGCACCTACCGCGACGCCGCAGGCCCGCTTCCCTGGTGACCACCCTCGGGCCGACGTGGTCGAACGTCTGGTGACAACCCTCGGGTCGACGTCGTCGAGCGTCCGACGGCGTCGACCCGGTCGTCGACCGGACGGGGTCCCCAGAGCCGGGGCCACCCTGTTCTCCGATATGAGCTGCGCTGTACTGCGACACGAGCCGCTGGCGCACGCCAGGGGTCACGCTGGTCTGCGCCAGGGCCCGCGCTCGTCTGCGACACGAGCCGCGCTCGTCTGCGACATGAGCCGCGCTCATCGGCGCAATGGGTCGCGCCGGTCTGCGACGCTGGCCCCCATGACGTCCGACCTCGTGCTGCGCCCACTGACCCCGGCCGACGAGCACGAGGCGTGGATCGCGCACGACGAGCTCGCCGCCGAGGGCTTCGACTTCCTGCTCGACGCCCGCCGCGACGACTGGCCGGGGTACCTCGCGCACCTGGCGCGGGAGCACGACGGTGTCGACCTGCCGCCCGGTCGGGTGCCTGCGACGTTCCTCGTCGCCGAGGTCGACGGTGAGCTCGTCGGCCGGGTCTCGGTCCGGCACGAGCTCAACGACCACCTCGCCGCGGTGGGTGGCCACATCGGCTACGCGGTCCGTCCGGCCTTCCGCCGGCGCGGCCATGCCACCGAGATGCTGCGCCAGTCCCTCACGCTCCTCCGGTCGGTCGGCGTCGAGTCGGCCCTCGTGACCTGCGACGACGACAACGTCGCCTCCGCCCGGACGATCGAACACTGCGGCGGCGTGCTGCAGGACGTCGTGCCGGTCGCGTCCGGCAGCCCGAAGCGCCGCTACTGGGTCCCCACCGGCACCTGACGTCGTCCACGACGAACGGCTGCACGGAGCGACGGCCTGACAGACGGTTCACCGCGAGCGGCCTCATCGTCAGGGTTCTCAAGCGGCGTCAGCAGGTCGACGGGCGGATCGCCGTGGGCCGTTCCGTTGCCCGGCCGTGCACGGACGATTCGCGGGCGTACGCCGCCCCCGTCGCCTGGCCCGGCGACCACGACCTGCGAACGGACGCCGCCCTCGTCGCGGCGCGGCTGACCGAGGACCTGGGGGCCGCCGAGTTGGGTGTCGCCAGCTGGTTGGGCGAGGACGCGGCCGTCGGGAGCGGTGAAGCGGTAGACCGCCGGACCCGGGTCGCCGTGTCCGCGGGGTCGTCCCCGGGTGAGCCGCTCGATGCGAGCGTCGTGCCGGTGGACCTCGTGGTGGTGGAAGCTGCACAGGAGCACACCGTTGGCGAGGTCCGTGCGTCCGGCGTCGCGGTCCCACCACGCGATGTGGTGGATCTCGCCCCACCGGGCCGCCCGGTCGCAGTCGCCCCAGCGGCAGGACCGGTCCCGCGCGATCACGGCCCGCCGTTGCACGCCGGTATAGAGCCGCGCGGTCCGACCAAGGTTGACGGGCTCGTCGGCGGCGTCGACGACGATCCGGGTCACCTCGCAGTCGCACAGCACGCGCGCGAGCTCCGACATCGCGACCGGCGTCCCGTCCTCCAGCGTCGCCGCCGGCACCGGACGACGCGCAACGTCAGCGATCGCCACCTCGTCGTTGCCCGACACCGCGGCGCTCGACCCGGCAGATCCACCGGGCGACCGGCGGCGGGACCGCAGCGCCGTGAAGGTCTCCTCACGCATGAGGAACGAGACGTGCGGCCGCACCGCCGCACGGGATCCGGTGCTGGGCATGGACAGAACCGTCGAGGCGAGCGCGTCGAGCGCGTCGGCCCGGGCCTGTTCCGGCGTCCTGTCGTCCGACGGCGCCTCGCCCGTCGCCTCGAGCGCGCGCCGCAGACGCTCGCCCGCGACCGGGTCGAGCAGCCCGGAGATCCGCGTCCCGTCAGGCCGCGTCGTCAGGTGCAGGTACCGGGCCCGACGCTGAGCCTGGTACTCGTCCTCGACCCGGTCCGGGTCGCGTTCGGCGACCCACCGGGCTAGCGCGCGCCGAAACCCGGGCGCCGGGTGCGCACATGCGAGCCGCAGCGCCGCCGCCTGACCGCTCGGGGAACGGAGCTCGCCTGCGACCGACTCCGAGGCGCCGGCGAGCGCCTGCCCGAGGATCTCCAGGTGCTCTCCGGGCAGCGCGCCCGTGCGCACCGCGACCGCGACCGCGGGCATCGCCGCCAGCGCCTGCGCCTGCTCCACCCGCCGGGTCGCCGCGCCCAGGCCGGTCCTGCCGTGCCGGGCCAGCGAGGCCTCGAACGACGGGTCCCCTGCGACGACCGACGTCCCCGCGTCCCGCTCCGCCAGCAACCAGGCCGATCGCGCCGCGGTGAGGGCTCCACCGACTCGTTCGAGCGTCGCGAGCACCTCCCGCCTCTCGGCCCCGGTCAGCTCGTGCGCACTGCCGGCGAGCGCCTCGATGCGGGCGAGCCGGTCCACGACGCCGGCCACGAGCACCGTTGTCGCCCGCACCGCGGGCGGGCGACCCGGCGACGGAGCACGGCGGCTTCCCGCGAGACCAGGCGATTCGAACATGTGTTCGATTCTACGCGAACTCGGACATGCCGCACAACCCTGACCTGGGACGACGCCAGGCACGTGGAGGCACACCTCGGCGAGCGACCGCCTCACCCGCCGGCCGAGCAGGCCGCCCCGGGCGCCCGCCGCTCCCGGACCTCGCGCCCCCCACGAGCACGCGCCCGACAACCGCGAGCCACGCCGCCCAGGAGCGCCCCGCAGTCCCCGACCTCACCCGTTCAGCGCGAGCAACCAGTCCAGCGCCACCGGCACCGCGTCGAGCGCGGCCACGTGCCCGTCTCGCGGCCGCACCCACAGCTCACCTAGCGGCAGCCCGCGCAGGAGCCGATCAGCGTGCGCGGGCGGGACCACCCGGTCGAGCGAGCCCTGGACGACGAGCACGGGCACCATCACCTCACCGAGCCCGAACCCCCACGGCGTCACGTACGCGACGTCGTCGTCGACCAACCCGTCAGCCCCGTCCTGCTCGGCCCGTTGCGCGTCCTCGCCGAGCGGCGCCCAGGTGTCGGCCAATGCGGCCCAGTCGGCCTCGACGAACACGTCAGGGTCGAACGCGTCGGTCTCGGCGAACTGCGCCCGGGCGTCGCGACCGTGGACGGCGGCTCGCAACCCGCCAGGTGCCGCCATCCCTCCCCACCAGTCGGCAGCATCCGCGTAGGGGGCGATCCCCGCGATGGACACCGCACCGGTCACCCGCCCCGGCAGCATCGCGGCGCATGCGAGCGCGTGCGGCCCACCGCCGGACGCCCCCATGACGACCACGGAGTCCACCCCGCACGCGTCGAGCACGAACCCGAGGTCCGTACCGACCGATGCGACGTCCCGGCCCGGCCGCGGCGTGGACCCGCCGTACGAGGGCCGCGCGGCGGACAGCACCCGCATCCGGCGGGCAGCAGCGGCGGCGACGACCGGCGGCAGCAGCGCACCCGTCTGCGGCGACCCGTGGTGCCACAGCAGGACGGGCGCCCCGTCCGTGCTGGGACCGGTGTCGTGGACGACGACCACGCGGCCGTCCGGGAGGCGCACGTGTCGCTCGACGGCCATGCGAACGACCCTAGACGTGACCCCCGACACACTCGCGCCCACATCGATGCCCGGGGCACTCCTGCATCGGAGTGAACCTGTGGACGACGACCGGCACGGGGCGGTTGGGGCGTTTTAGGGTGCTCCCGCGGCGCCGGTCCGCACCCGGTGAGCCCGGGGTGAGCGTGGAGGTTTCGATGGCCAACCTGAACGTGTCGTACCAGGAG
>NZ_JAGIBD010000045.1 GCF_017744555.1 Cellulomonas sp.
CACCCGCACCCGCCTCGCACGGCCTGCGCGCGGCGCTCCGGCGCACGCCCGGCAAGCTGCGCGTCGCGGGCGTGCTCGTGGCGCTCGCGGCCCTGGTCGCCGGTGCCGCTGGCCTCACGGCGGGCCTGTCGCAGGCGGCGGCCCTCGACGCGGCCCGGGCCGACACGGCCCAGCTCATCGGGGTGCGCGACGTCCGCAACGACCTGGTCACCGCCGACGCGGCCGCGACGAACGCGTTCCTGGTCGGCGGGCTCGAACCGCCCGAGCAGCGGGCCCGGTACGACGCTGCGATCGCCGAGGCCTCGGCAGGCCTGGCGGGTCTCGCGGGGTCGAACGCGTCGGACGCCGAGCTCGTCGGCAAGGCGACCGCGGGCCTGACGACCTACACGGGCCTCGTGGAGCAGGCGCGGGCCAACAACCGGCAGGGCTTCCCGGTCGGCGCGGCGTACCTCGACCAGGCGTCGTCGGTGCTGCGCACCGAGGTCCTGCCCGCGCTCGACGACCTGGTGGCGGACAACACGGGTCGCGTGGACGACTCGTTCGGCGCGGTCCAGGCCGTGGTGTGGGTGCTGGCGCTGTGCGTGCTCGCGCTCGTGGTGCTCGTGATCGTGGAGGTGTGGCTCGCGCGCCGCACGCACCGGCGGCTCAACGCCGGCCTCGCGGCCGCGACGGTCGTGCTGCTCGTCGCGACGATCGGCGGTGCCGTGGTGCTGGGGCGGGCGAGCGTGCGGGCCGACGACGTCCGCGACGGCCCGTACGCACGTGCGGTGGCCGTCTCGCAGGCCCTGTCGCTCGCGACCGACGCGAAGTCGATGGAGTCGTTCACGCTGATCAAGCGTGGTTCGGGGCAGTCGTTCGAGGAGACGTTCGTCACCGAGACGGACCAGGCCGCCGCGGTGCTCGACGCCGCCCCGGCGCCCGCGGGTGCGCTCGGGCAGCAGCTGTCCACGTGGGTGGCCGCGCACGCCGAGATCCGGTCGCTCGACGACGGCGGCGACTGGGACGGCGCCGTCGCGCTGGCCGTCGACCCGGCGGGGGAGCCGCGGACCTCGTTCGACGCGCTCACCGACGCGGCGACCACGTCGGTCGAGGCCGACGTCGCCGCCACGCAGGACGCGCTGTCGCGTGCGGGTGACGCCGTCGTCCTGCTCGGCTGGCTCGCGCTCCTCGCGGGTGTCGCGGCAGCGGTCCTCGGGTGGCGCGGTATCGGCAGGCGACTGGAGGAGTACCGGTGACCACGAAGACCCGTCTCGCGCGCACCGCCGCCGCAGTCGTGGCGGTCCTCGGCCTCGCGCTGCTCGCGGGCTGCGACCCGGCGGACACCTCGGCCGACGTGACGCCGACGCCGACCGCCAGCGCGACGTCGGCCCCCACCGCGGCCCCGGCAGCTGTGCAGTGCGACGACGCGACCACCTCGTACGCGCCCGACGCGGGCACCGCGATCGCGCCGGGCAGCACGATGGCCGCGATCCGGGACCGCGGCTCGCTCGTCGTCGGCGTCTCCGCGGACACGCTGCTCATGGGCGCGCGCAACCCGCTCACGGGCCAGATCGAGGGCTTCGACATCGACGTCCTGCACGAGGTGTCGCGCGCGCTGTTCGGCGACCCGAACCGGCTGCAGTTCCGGGTCATCACGTCCGGGCAGCGGATCGATGTGCTCACCGGCGGCCAGGTGGACCTCGTCGCGCGCACGTTCACGATGAACTGCGACCGGTGGCAGCAGATCGCGTTCTCGGCGGAGTACCTGCGCTCGGGCCAGAAGCTGCTCGTGACGCGCGACTCGACGGCGACGAGCCTCGACGACCTCGCGGGCCGCAAGGTGTGCGCACCGAAGGGCACGACGACGCTGGACCGCCTGGGCCAGTACCCGGAGGTCACTGCCGTCCCCGCCGACACCCACACGGCCTGCCTGGTGCTGTTCCAGCAGGGCAAGGTCGACGCGATCACGGGCGACGACACGGTGCTCGCAGGCTTCGCGGCGCAGGACCCGTACGCGAAGGTCGTCGGCGACCCGATCAGCGCCGAGCCCTACGGGATCGGCGTGCCCGCCGCGAACGTCGACATGGTGCGGTTCGTCAACGCGGTCCTCGACCAGGCGAAGGCCGACGGCACGTGGACCGCTCTGTACGACCGCTGGCTCGGGGCGCTCGGTCCCGCACCCGTGCCGCCCGCCTCCGTGTACGGCCGGACGCCGTGACGGAGGCATCGTGACCGGCACGACGTCGGGCCGGGCGCAGGCCCCCGCGGCACCCGGCAGGCTCGGCGAGGCGGCGCCAGCCGAGGAGCTCGCCGAGTACCTCGTGGGCCTCGACCGCTGGCTGACCGACCGGCGAGCCGACCTCGACCGCCTCGACACCGCCGCGCAGGCGTCAGCCACGGGTGACACGCTCACGCCCGACCTCGTGCTGGCCCTGACGATGTGGCAGGCGATCCGCACGCGCGCCGACGAGCTCGTCGCGGTGTGGGACTCCGGCCGGGCCGATGTCGTGGCCCGCGAGAAGATGTCGCAGCTCGTCTGGGGCCGGCTCGACTCGGGTCTCGGGTCCGCGCTCGTGTCGCTCGTCGAGGCCGTCACGCTGTGCGACGCGATGATCGGTCAGGTGCGGGTGCGGCTCGCGTTCGACCCGAGCACGGCCGACGACGTCGCCCGGCTGCGCGAGCTGCGGGCCGCGCTGGTGCGCTGCGAGGACCTCGCGGGCGTCGAGCCGGAGCCGCTCGCCGCGGTGGCCGCGCTGCGCGACCGGGAGCGCAGGCTCGTCGAGCAGGCCGCCCGCGGTGCGGACGTCGGGGGACCGCTCGCCGAGCTCGAGGCCGCGACCGCGCGCGCCGAGCGCGACCTGATCGTGCAGGTGTCCCAGCGCCGCACGCTCGTCACGGGCCGTGCGGCGGCCCGGTCCACGTTCGACGCGCTCGAGACACGCGAGCCGACGCTGCACGACCTGGCCGACCGGTGCCGTCGCGAGATCGTCCGGCCGCCGAAGCTCGCGGTCCCCGACGTCTCTCGCCTCGGCCCGCCGCCGGAGACCCGCACCGAACTCGACGCCTATGTCGAGCGCCTGGGGGCCGTGCAGCGGGCGTTCGACGCGGTCGCCGACGCGTACAGCGCACCGCTGCGCGAGCGAGCCGAGCTGCGCTACCGCCTCGAGCAGGCGCGCGCCGCCGCGGACGCCAACGGCCGCAGCGCGTCACCGACCGTCCGGGCCGGCTACGAGGAGGCGACCGCGGCCGTCGAGCAGACGCCGTGCGACGTCGACCAGTCGCGCTTCCTCGTCGAGCAGTACCTGTACCTCACGCGCGACCTGCCCCACCCGGGGCCGGAAGGGACCCGACGATGACGACCGCCGTCTCCTGCACCGAGCTCGGGTGCACCGGAACGTACGAGGACGGGTACTGCAACGTCTGCGGGTCGCCGCAGGCACCCACGGCACCGTCGTCGTCGGGCACCGGCACCACGGCACCCGCGTCGGCGACGACGCTCCTCGGGACCGGGTTCGCCCAGGCGCAGCCCGACCGCGGCGCGGCGGCGACCGAACCCGGCTCGGAGCAGTCGACCCGGACCGGACGGACGAGCTCGAGCAGGCTCGCCACGGCTGCGCTCGGCTCGGCGCGCACCGCCGCGACCGGTTCGACGACGACCCGCCGGGTCGGCACCTCCTCGACCCGCCTGCGCGGCGCGCGGCTCGGCGCGGGCCTGACGACCGTGCCGCCCGCACCCGTGCCGGACCCGCTCGGTTCGGTGATGGCCGACCCGCAGGTTCCGGAGGCCAAGCGGTTCTGCCCCGCATGCGGCGCGAAGGTCGGTCGCGGGCGCGACGGCAGCCCCGGCCGCACCGAGGGGTTCTGCCCGCAGTGCGGCAACGCGTTCGACTTCGCGCCCCGCCTCGCGCCGGGTGACCTGGTCGGCGGGCAGTACGAGGTCGTCGGCTGCCTCGCGCACGGCGGTCTCGGCTGGATCTACCTGGCCCGCGACCAGAACGTCTCGGGTCGCTGGGTCGTCCTCAAGGGCCTGCTCAACGCCGGCGACCCCGACGCGTACGCCGCGGCCATCGCCGAGCGCCAGTTCCTCGCGGAGGTCGAGCACCCGCTCATCGTCGAGATCTACAACTTCGCGATGCACGAGGGCGCCGGCTACACGGTCATGGAGTTCGTCGGTGGCCGGTCGCTCAAGCAGATCCTCGCCCAGCGCCGCGACGCGCACGGTGGCGTCAACGACCCGCTGCCCGTCGACCAGGCCCTCGCCTACGTCCTGGAGATCCTGCCGGCGTTCGCGTACCTGCACGACATCGGGCTGCTGTTCTGCGACTTCAAGCCCGACAACATGATCCAGCAGGGCGACGCGGTCAAGCTCATCGACCTCGGCGGCGTGCGGCGCATCGACGACCTCGACTCGGCGATCTTCGGCACGGTCGGCTACCAGGCGCCCGAGGTGCCCGAGGTCGGCACGTCGGTGGCGTCGGACATCTACACGATCGGCCGCACGCTGGCGACGCTCGTCCTCGACTTCCGCGGCAACACCACGACGTACGCGGCGTCGCTGCCCGACGTCGCGGACACGCCGGTGTTCCAGCGGTACGACTCGTTCTACCGGCTGCTCGCGAAGGCGTGCGCGCTCGACCCGGCGGACCGGTTCGGCACGGTCGACGAGCTGCGCGCGCAGGTGCTCGGCGTGCTGCGCGAGGTCGTCGCGACCGACCGCGGCGACGGCAGCCCCGCGCTGCACTCCGCGGCGTCGGTGCTGTTCGAGGTGCCGCAGTCCGACCAGGCGACGCGTCCGCTCGCGTGGGACGAGCTGCCCGCGCTGCGCGTCGACGCGAACGACCCGGCCGCGAGCTGGCTCGCGGGCGTCAACGTGAGCGACCCGGTGCAGCGCCTGGCGGTGCTCGCCGACGCTCCCGAGGACACCGTCGAGGTGCGGCTCCGCAGGGCGGGGGCCGCGATCGAGGCGAACCGGCCCGACGTGCTGCAGGACGCGGTCGGCCTGATCCTCGCCGACGACCCGTGGGAGTGGCGCGCGGCGTGGCTCGGCGGCCTCGCCCAGCTCGCGAGCGGCGACCCGGTGGCGGCACGCGCCTCGTTCAACGCCGTCTACGGACAGGTGCCCGGCGAGCTCGCCCCCAAGCTGGCCCTCGCCGCGGCGTGCGAGCTCAGTGGCGAACCCGAGATCGCCGAGTCGTTGTACGTCGTGTGCGCGCGCTCCGACGCGAACTACACCGCACCCGCGGCGTTCGGGCTCGCCCGGATCCGCCGGGCACGCGGCGACGTGCCCGGCGCGCTCGCGGCGCTCGACCTCGTCACGCCGACCCGCAGCTCCTACGTCGACGCCCGCATGCTGCGCGCGCAGCTCCTCGCCGAGTCGAAGCGCGACCTCACGGCGCTCGCGGACGCGCTGCGCAGCGTGCAGACGGTGACGATCGCGCCGCGCGACCGCGCCGTCCTCCAGGTGGACGTGCTCGGCTCGGCGCTCGACACCGTGCTCGCGCAGGGGCCGTCGACGACCGTGACGATCGACGGGGTGCCCGCCCGCGAGCCCGAGCTGCGGGACGCGCTCGAGGGGGCGTTCCGGCGGCTGGCGGACCTCACCGAGCAGCCCGACGAGCGGATCAGTCTGGTCGACCGCGCGAACGAGGTGCGCCGGTGGACCACGTGGTGACCGTGACCTGCCCGTCCTGCGGCGCCGCGGTGCACGACGCTGACCGGTTCTGCGAGGGGTGCGGCGCACCGCTCACGGCTCCGGCGGCCGTGGCCGCGTCCGACCCTGCACCGGCCGCACCGGTGGCACCGGCCACGTCGGGCGACCCGGTCTCGCCGGGCACGGCCCCGTGCCGAGCCTGCGGCGGCGTCGTCGCGGTCGACGGGTACTGCGAGCAGTGCGGCGCACTCGCGGTGAGCGAGCGCGACCACTGGTCCGAGCGGCCGGCACCGCACGTCGGTGGGGTGTGCGACCGCGGCCGGCGGCACGCCCGCAACGAGGACGCGATGGCCCTGCACGCCGACGAGGCGGTCACCGTGCTGGTCGTGTGCGACGGCGTCTCGAGCGCCCCGGACTCCGACCTCGCGAGCCTGGCGGCGGCCCGCGCCGCCCGGGACGTCCTCGCGGCCGGCGCGCCGTCGGGAACGACCGCCGCCCCCGAGCGGCCCGCTGCGTGGTCGGCGCTGCTCGCCGATGCCGCAGCCGCCGCCGACGCGGCGATCCGCGGTGCGGTCGGCGACCGGGCGGACCGCACGGAGCCGCCGTCGTGCACGTTCGTCGCTGCGGTCGTCGACGGCCCCCTGGTCGTGACGGGCTGGCTCGGTGACTCCCGGACGTACTGGCTGCCCGACGGCGGTACGCCCCGGCAGCTCACGGCCGACGACTCGGGCGCCAACGAGCTGATCGCCCGCGGCATCCCGCGAGCTCAGGCCGAGTCGTCGCCCACCGCGCACGCGATCACCCGCTGGCTCGGGCCGGACGCCGCCGACGTCGTCCCGCAGACCACCTGGACGCAGACCCACGGCGCGGGCTGGGTGCTGGTGTGCTCGGACGGCCTGTGGAACTACTGCTCCGAGGCCGCCGACCTCGACGCGCTCGTCCGAGACGTGGAGACCCGCGTCGGGCCCGCACCCGACGCCGTCGCGGCCGAGCTCGTGACGTGGGCGAACGCGCAGGGCGGCCACGACAACATCACCGTGGCGCTCGCCCGGCTCGCGGGCGATAACCTCCAGGCGGAGCCGACCGGGTCGGCGCCGGGAGCCGACGGCGGGTCGCCGCCCACCCCGAGCCCCGACCTCGACCCGACCGACCGCTGATCGACGAAGGAGCCACCGTGGCCGAGTTCCGCACCGAGGTCTTCCAGAACGAGTTCCTGTCGGACGGTGCCACCGACGTGCACGCGATCGTGACGGTCACCGCGTCCGGCGCGGGACCCGCCGGGACGGCCCAGGGCGGCGTCGCGGAGATCGTCATCATCGACACGTCGGGCTCGATGGAGGGCGCGAACCTGGCCGCCGCGAAGCACGCTGCGCAGGTGGCGATCGACCAGATCCCCGACGGCACGTTCTTCGCCGTCATCGGCGGCAGCCACGTCGCGCAGCGCGTGTTCCCGCTGCCGAACTGGGCGGTCGCGATGGTGCCGATGGACGACCGGGCGCGGTTCGACGCGAAGCAGGCGATCGCGGGCGTCCGGTCGTCGGGCGGCACCGCGATGAGCACGTGGCTGCGGCTCGCGGACATCATCTTCGCGACCGTGCCGCAGGCGACGCAGCGGCACGCCGTCCTGCTGACGGACGGGAAGAACGAGTCGGAGGCGCGCAGCGAGCTGACGCGTGCGGTCCGCGACCTCACGGGTCACTTCCAGTGCGACGCACGCGGCGTCGGGGAGAACTGGGTGGTCGAGGAGCTGCGCGAGATCGCGACCGCGCTCCTCGGCACGGTCGACCTCATCGCCGACCCGGCCGACATCGCGGAGGACTTCCGCAAGATCGTGCAGGCGTCGATGGCACGGGGTGTCGCGTCGGCCGAGCTGCGAGTGTGGGCGCCGCAGGGTGCGCAGGTGCTGTTCGTGCGGCAGGTCGCCCCGACGGTCGAGGACCTGACGTCACGCCGCACTGAGGTCAACGCGCTCACGGGCGCCTACCCGACGGGGTCGTGGGGCGACGAGTCGCGCGACTACCACGTGGCCGTGCGGGTCGCGTCGAAGCCCGTCGGGTCGGAGCAGCTCGCGGCGCGCGTGCAGGTCGCGGTCGGGGGAGAGGTGCTGACGTCGGGTCTGGTGAAGGCGCGCTGGACGGACGACGACGCGCTGTCGGCGCGCATCAGCCCCGAGGTGGCGCACTACACGGGCCAGGCCGAGCTCGCGTCGGCCATCCAGGAGGGCCTGGCCGCGAAGGCCGCGGGCGACGAGGCGACGGCGACCGTCAAGCTCGGCCGCGCCGTCCAGCTCGCCGCGGAGACGGGCAACGAGGAGGCGACGTCCCGGCTGCGGCGCGTGGTCGAGATCGACGACGAGGAGCAGGGCACCGTGCGGCTCAAGCGCAATGCCGCCAAGCTCGACGAGATGGCGCTCGACACGGCCTCGACGAAGACGACCCGGGTGCGCCGATGAGCCCCGTCGTCTGCCCGCAGGGCCACCGCTCGGAGGCGACCGACTACTGCGACGTGTGCGGTGCGCCGCTCGACGCGGCGGCTCCGGCCCCGGCGGCGGCCTCCCCGACCCCGACGCCGACCACGTGCGCGCACTGCGGTGCGCCTGCGGCGGCTGGTGCGCTGTTCTGCGAGAACTGCGGGTACGACTTCACGACCGGCTCGTTGCCCGTCGCGACCGGCGTGACGACGAGCCCGGTGCCGACGAGCCCGGCGCCGACTAGCCCGGCGCCGACGAGCCCGGCCCCGACGAGCCCGAGTCCGAGCGCGGCGCCGAGCCCGACCCCGTCGACCCCGACCCCGGCCGTCCCGGCACCGACCGCGCTCGAGACCCCGCCCCCCGCGGGCCCGGACCAGTGGGTCGCGGAGATCTGGGTCGACCCCGACTGGTACGCGGTGCAGAAGCCCGAGGACCCGATCCCGTCGCCCGGCCCGCCGGCGCTCGTCCCGCTGCGTGAGCGCAGCGTGCTCGTCGGGCGCCCGTCGGTGTCGCGCAACATCCACCCGAAGGTCGACTGCGGCGCCGACTCGGGGGTGTCCCGCCGCCAGTGCCAGCTCAACACCGACGGGCAGCGCTGGTGGGTCGAGGACCTGGAGTCGTCGAACGGCACGTACGTGAGCCGCGTGGGCGACCCCATCCCGACCCAGCCGATCCCGGTCGGCCAGCGGCGCGAGCTGCAGGACGGCGACCGGTTGTACGTCGGTGCGTGGACGCGGATCGTCATCCGCAAGGCGCTGCCCGGCGAGGTCTGACGGGCGAACCGGGTCCGGTCGGTGTTGTCGTCAGGCGGGCTCGACCGGCCTCGCCAGGAGCGCGACGCGCACGGTCCCACCCTTGGTGACCTGCTCGCCGACCTGCTCGAACCCGAGCCGCGCGTGGAACGCGAGCGACCCGGGGTTCGGCGGGTCGAGGTTCACCTCGCACGTGACCTGTCCGAGCCCGAGCTCGCGGGCGCGGGCGTCGACGGCCTCGTACAGCAGCCGCCCGACGCCCTGCCCGTGGGCGTCCGGCGAGACGACGACGCGGTCCACGTACAGCGACCCCGGGACGTGCTCGCTGAACCAGAGGTAGTTCTCGGACGCGTAGGCGGACCCGGGCGCGAGGGCGAGCAGGAACCCGAGGGGGCCGTCGTCGCCGTCCGCGAGGAGCGCGAGGTCGCACTCGGGGACGTGCGCGGCGAGCCCCTCGGCACCGAGCGCGTTGACCGCGGGCACGGCGGCGTCGTTGAGCGCGGCGAGCGCCGGCACGTCGGTGGCGTCGACCGCCCGCAGGCGGGTGCTCACACGACGCAGCTGTCGTCGGTGCACGCCTCGGCGTCGGGGTCGCCCGCGACGACGGCCAGCGGGTTCGCCTCGCGCCACCCGGCCTCGAGCAGCTGCGTGAACACCTCGGCGGGCTGCGCGCCCGACACGGCGACGCGCCGGTCGACGACGAAGAACGGCACGCCGTTGACGCCGAGCGCACGGGCTTCGGCCTCGTCACGCCGCACGTCGGCGGCGGCGCGGTCGCCCGCGAGCACCGCGCGCACGTCGTCGTCGTCGAGCCCCGCGTCGGCGAAGCCGGCCTCGCGGGCCAGCCGCACGAGCGTCTCGTGGTCGCCGAGGTCGGCGCCCTGGGAGAAGTGCGCCGCGAACACCTTCTCGATGAGTGACTCGACGAGGTCCGCACCGCCCACCTCGCGCGCGACGTGCAGCAGCCGGTGGCCGTCGAACGTGTTGGCGGCGAGCGCGCGGTCGAAGTCGAAGACGAGCCCCTCGCCGGCCGCCACGTTCGCGACGTGCGCGAACATCTGCCGCACCTGCTCGCGCGGCAGCCCCTTGTGCTCGACGAGCGCGTCGATCTCGGGCCGTCCGGGCCCGGCCGGCGTGCCGGGGGACAGCTCGTAGGAGCGCCACGTCACGGCGACGTGGTCGCGGAACGGGAACGCGTCGAGCGCGGCGGCGAACCGGCGCTTGCCGATGTAGCACCAGGGGCAGGCGATGTCGGACCAGACCTCGACCTGGAGCGTGCGCGTCGGCAGCGGGGTCAGGGGCAGCACGGAAGTCACGGGAGGAGCAGGACCTTTCCGGTGGTGGCACGCCCTTCGAGGGCGCGGTGGGCGTCGGCAGCGTCGGCCAGGGGATACGTCGCGCCGACCCGCACGTCGAGCGTCCCGGCGCGGACGGCGTCGAAGAGCTCGGTCGCGCGCCACGTCAGCTCGTCGCGCGACGCGGTGTGGTCGCCGAGCGTGGGACGGGTGAGGAACACCGACCCGGCGGCGTTCAGGCGCTGCGGGTCCACGGGCGGGACGGGACCGGACGAGGCCCCGAAGAGCACCAGCATGCCGCGGCGGGCCACCGAGGCGAGCGACGCGTCGAACGTGTCCCTGCCGACGGAGTCGTAGACGACGTCCACGCCACGGCCAGCCGTCAGGGAACGCACCGCGGCGGGCAGGTCGGCGGTGAGGTCCTGGAGCTCGCGGTACCGGATGACGTCGGCGGCGCCCGCGGACCGGGCGAGCCGCTCCTTCTCCTCGCTCCCGACGGTCGCGATCACGCGCGCGCCCCGCTGCGACGCGAGCTGGGTGAGGAGCAGTCCGACGCCCCCTGCGGCGGCGTGCACGAGCACGTCCTGCCCGGCGGTCACGGGGAAGGTCGACGTCACGAGGTAGTGCGCGGTGAGGCCCTGGAGGGGGAGTGCGGCCGCGACCTCGTCGGACACGTCGGCCGGGACGACGAGCGTGTCGGCCTCCCGCACCCGCACGAGCTCGGCGTAGGAGCCGGGGGCGGACGACCAGGCGACGCGGTCGCCGACGGCGAGCGTCGTCACCTCGGACCCGACCTCGACCACCTCGCCGGCCCCCTCGGAGCCGACGACGTGCGGGAAGGCGACGGTGTAGACCCCCGACCGACGGTACGTGTCGATGAAGTTGACCCCGGCGGCCGCGACGCGGACGAGGACCTCGTCGGGCTCGGGCCGGGGGTCGGGGACGTCGGTGAGCTGCAGGACCTCGGGACCGCCCGCGGCGGTGGCGATGATGGCGCGCACGTCGGACGCAACGACGACGACGCCTCGTGTCATCCCGGGAAACGTCGTCGTATCTTTCTGCATGGCCGTGTATGGTCATGCACATGACGTTCACGGTCGCGGTCGCTGGCGCGTCCGGCTACGCCGGCGGAGAGATGCTCCGCCTCCTGCTCGCCCACCCTGAGGCCCGGATCGGCGCGCTCACGGCCCACTCGAACGCGGGCACGCGGCTCGGCGAGCACGCGCCACACCTGCGCTCGCTGGCCGACCGGGTGCTCGAGAAGACCGACGTCGACGCGCTCGCCGGGCACGACGTCGTGGTCCTCGCGCTGCCGCACGGTGCAAGCGGAGCCGTCGCGGCCGAGCTCGCCGCCCGGGGGGACGACGCGATCGTCGTCGACCTCGGCGCGGACCACCGGCTCGTCGACCCGCAGGCGTGGGAGGAGTTCTACGGCACGCCGCACGCCGGGACCTGGCCGTACGGCCTTCCGGAGCTGCTGACCGCGGGCGAGACGGTCGCGGCGGGCCAGCGCGCGCACCTCGCGGGCGCCACCCGGATCGCGGTCCCCGGCTGCAACGTCAGCGCCGTGACGCTCGGCCTGCAGCCGGGTGTCGCCGCGGGCCTCATCGACCCGGTCGACGTCGTCGCCGTGCTCGCGAACGGCTACTCGGGCGCCGGCCGCTCCCTCAAGACGCACCTGCTCGCCGCCGAGGGTCTGGGCGCTGCGCAGCCGTACGCGGTCGGCGGCAGCCACCGGCACATCCCCGAGATCGCCCAGAACCTGCGGTCCGCGGGTGCGGCCGACGTGACGCTCTCGTTCACGCCGACGCTCGTCCCGATGGCGCGTGGCATCCTCGCGACGGCGACCGCCCGGCTCGTCGAGGGCGCCGACCCGGCCGCCGTCCGGGCCGCCTGGGCGCACACGTACGCCGACGAGCCGTTCGTCCACCTGCTGCCCGAGGGCCAGTGGCCGACGACCGCGTCGACGCTCGGTGCCAACACCGCGCTCGTGCAGGTCGCGGTCGACGCGCGCGCGGGCCGGGTCGTCACCGTCACGGCGATCGACAACCTCGTGAAGGGCACGGCGGGCGGCGCCCTGCAGTCCCTCAACATCGCGCTCGGCCTGCCCGAGACGCTGGGCCTCCCGCTCGACGGGGTCGCACCGTGAGCGCGCTGGTCGCGCCCGGGCACGCCTGCCCCGTGCTCGCCCACCATGCTGGTGCCCGTCCGTCCAGCACGACCGAGGAGACACCGTGATCGACCAGACCGAAGAGCTCCCGTCGCCCGGGGTCACCGCGCCGCGCGGGTTCACTGCGGCGGGCGTCACCGCCGGCCTCAAGCCGTCGGGCCGGCCGGACCTGGCGCTCGTCGTGAACGAGGGCCCGCTCGACGTCGGCACGGCGGTGTTCACCACGAACCGTGTGGTCGGCGCGCCGGTGATCTGGTCCCGCCAGGTCGTGCAGGACCACGTCGTCAAGGCCGTCGTGCTCAACTCCGGCGGCGCGAACGTGTTCGCCGGGCCCGAGGGGTTCCAGGACTCGCACGCGACGGCCGAGCGGGTCGGGCACGCGCTCGGTGTCTCCCCGGGCGACGTCGTCGTGGCGTCCACAGGCATCATCGGCGAGCGCCTCCCGCGCCAGCTCCTGCTCGACGGCGTCGACCTGGCATCGGCCGCGCTGAGCGACGACGGCGGACCGGCCGCGGCGGTCGCGATCATGACGACGGACACCGTCCCGAAGACGGCCCACGTGACGATCGACGGCGACTTCGGCACCTGGACCGTCGGCGGGATGGCCAAGGGCGCGGGCATGCTCGCCCCGGCGCTCGCGACGATGCTCTGCGTCATCACGACGGACGCGGTGGTCGACGCGGAGACGGCGGAGCGGGCGCTGCGCACCGCGACCCGCCAGACGTTCGACCGCATCGACTCCGACGGCTGCATGTCCACGTCCGACACCGTCGTGCTCATGGTCTCCGGCGCGAGCGGCGCGCAGCCCGACCCCGAGGGGTTCGTCGCGGGCCTCACGGCCGTCTGCGGGGACCTCGCCCGACAGCTCATCGCCGACGCCGAGGGGGCGACGCACGACATCGCGGTGACGGTCATGGGCGCCGAGACCGAGGACGCCGCGCTCGCCGTCGCCCGCGCCATCACCCGCTCGAACCTCTTCAAGGCCGCCGTCTACGGCAACGACCCGAACTGGGGTCGTGTGCTCGCCCAGGTCGGGACGGTCCCGGAGTCGGTCGCCGCGTTCGACCCCGCGACGCTCGACGTGTCGATCAACGGCGTCCTGGTCTGCAAGGACGGCGCCGCCCACACGCCGCGTTCCGAGGTCGACCTGTCCTCCGAGCGGCTCGTGCAGGTGCTCGTCGACCTCAAGGCGGGCGGCGAGGTCGTCACCGTGTGGACCAACGACCTCACGCACGCGTACGTCACCGAGAACAGCGAGTACACGACGTGAGCGACGACTTCGTCTTCGACACCCGGACGGACCTGCGCGCGGACCAGAAGGCCCATGTGCTCGTCGAGGCGCTGCCGTGGCTGCAGAAGTTCGCGGGCGCCCTCGTCGTCGTCAAGTACGGCGGCAACGCCATGATCGACGAGGACCTCAAGCGCGCGTTCGCCGAAGACATGGTCTTCCTGCGGCAGGTCGGTCTGCGGCCCGTCGTGGTACACGGCGGCGGCCCGCAGATCAACGCGATGCTCGACCGGCTCGGCATCGAGTCCGAGTTCCGCGGCGGACTGCGCGTCACGACCCCCGAGGCCATGGACGTGGTCCGCATGGTGCTCACCGGCCAGGTGTCGCGCGAGCTCGTCGGGCTGCTCAACGCGCACGGCCCGCACGCCGTAGGCCTGTCGGGCGAGGACGGCGGGTTGTTCCAGGCGCGGCGCCGCGAGGCGTTCGTCGACGGGCAGCCCGTGGACATCGGCCTGGTCGGCGACGTCGTCAAGGTCAACCCGGGTGCGGTGCTGGACCTGCTCGACGCGGGCCGGATCCCGGTCGTCTCGACGGTCGCGCCGGACATCGACGACCCCACACAGGTGCTCAACGTCAACGCGGACACCGCGGCGGCCGCCCTCGCCGTGGCCCTGGGGGCCCGCAAGCTCATCGTCCTCACGGACGTCGAGGGCCTCTACACGAGCTGGCCCGACAAGACGTCGCTCGTGCGACGCCTGCGGGCGAGCGCGCTCGCCGAGCTCCTGCCGAGCCTCGACTCGGGCATGCGCCCGAAGATGGAGGCCTGCTGGCGGGCGGTCGAGGGTGGCGTCGGCCGCGCGCACGTCATCGACGGCCGCGCCCCGCACTCCATCCTCGTCGAGGTCTTCACGTCCGACGGCATCGGCACCATGGTGCTGCCCGACGAGGAGCCTGCCGACGCCCCGTTCACGTCCCCCGTGCCGGTCGTCCCGCACCCCACCCCCGACCATGAGGTGACCGCATGACCGCCGACCTCGCAGGCGCCCGGCACCGGGCGCCGAGCGCGCCCGACGCCGGCCTGCCCGTGCCGGCCACGGAGGGCTCCGTCGCCGAGTGGACCGACCGGTACTCGCACGCGCTCATGGACACGTTCGGCGCGCCGCAGCGGGTGCTGGTCCGCGGCGAGGGCCCGTACGTGTGGGACGCCGACGGTCGTCGGTACCTCGACCTGCTCGGCGGTATCGCGGTCAACTCGCTCGGGCACGCGCACCCGACGCTGACGGCGGCGATCAGCGCGCAGCTGGGCACGCTCGGCCACGTGTCGAACTTCTTCGGCAGCCCGACGCAGATCGCCTTCGCCGAGCGCCTGCTCGGCCTCGTCGGCGCCCCGGCGGGCTCGCGGGTGTTCCTCACCAACTCCGGCACGGAGGCCAACGAGGCAGCGTTCAAGCTGGCGCGGCGCAACGGCGGGCCGGATCGCCCGCGCATCCTCGCGCTCGAGGGCTCGTTCCACGGCCGCTCGATGGGCGCGCTCGCGCTGACGTCCAAGGCCGCGTACCGCGAGCCGTTCGAGCCGCTGCCCGGCGGCGTCGAGTTCCTGCCGTTCGGTGACACGGACGCGCTCGAGGCGGCGTTCGCCGACGGCGCGGGCCGCGAGGTCGCGGCGCTGTTCGTCGAGCCCATCCAGGGCGAGGTCGGCGTCCGGCCGCTCCCGCCCGGCTACCTCGCTCTCGCCCGCAAGCTCACCGCGGACAGCGGTGCGCTGCTCGTGCTCGACGAGGTGCAGACCGGCATGGGCCGCACGGGCGCCTGGTTCGCCCACCACCTCCCGCACGTCGGGGGCGGCATCACGCCCGACGCCGTGACGGTGGCCAAGGGGCTCGGCGGCGGCTTCCCGGTCGGCGCGCTGATCGCGCTCGGCGAGCCGGTCGCGTCGCTCCTCGGCCGGGGCCAGCACGGCTCGACGTTCGGGGGCAACCCCGTGGCGTCCGCGGCAGGGCTCGCGACGATCGCGGTCATCGAACGGGACGGGCTCCTGGCGCACGTCACAGACCTGGGCGCACGCCTGCGCGAGCGGCTGGCCGGCGCGAGCCCGCTCGTCGCGGAGGTCCGCGGCGAGGGCTTCCTCATCGCCGTCGAGCTCACGGCTCCGATCGCGGCGGACGTCGCGCAGCGCGCGCTCGACGCCGGCTTCATCGTCAACCCGTGCACGCCGACCGCACTGCGGCTGGCACCGCCGTTCGTCCTCACCGACGAGCAGGCAGGCACGTTCGTCGACTTCCTCGCGTCGCTCCCGCATGACCTGGGGGTCCAGCCGTGACGACGCCGACCCGCCACTTCCTGCGCGACGACGACCTGAGCCCCGCCGAGCTGCGGTCGGTGCTCGAGCTCGCGCTCGCGTTCCGCGACGACCGGTTCATCCGCTCGCCGCTGGTCGGCCCGCGGGCGGTGGCAGTCATCTTCGACAAGCCCACGCTCCGCACGCAGGTCTCGTTCACGACGGGTATCGCGGAGCTCGGCGGCTTCCCGCTGGTCGTCGACGGCAAGCTCGCCGGGATCGGCAAGCGCGAGTCGATCACGGACACGACGCGGGTGCTGGACCGGCAGGTCGCGGCGATCGTCTGGCGCACGCACGACCAGTCCCGCCTCGAGGAGATGGCGGCGGTCTCGCGCGTGCCGGTCGTCAACGCGCTCACGGACCAGTTCCACCCGTGCCAGATCCTCGCGGACCTGGCGACGATCGCGCAGCACCGCGGGGGAGTCGGCCGCCTCGCGGGCAAGACGCTGGCGTACGTCGGCGACGGCGCCAACAACATGGCGCACTCGTACCTGCTCGGCGGCGCGACCGCGGGCCTGCACGTGCGGGTGGGCACGCCGCGTGCGTACCTGCCGGACCCGCAGGTCGTCGCCGACGCGGCCGCGATCGCGACGACGACCGGCGGCTCGGTCCAGGTGGTGCACACGATCGAGGAGGCCGTCGCGGGCGCGGACGCGGTCGCGACCGACACGTGGGTGAGCATGGGGCAGGAGGACGAGGCGGGGGAGCGCGAGACGCCGTTCATGCCGTTCCGCCTCGACTCCGCCGCGCTCGCGCTCGCCGCGCCGGACGCGCTCGTGCTGCACTGCCTGCCGGCGTACCGCGGCAAGGAGATCACCGCCGAGGTGCTCGACGGCCCGCAGTCGGTCGTGTGGGACGAGGCCGAGTTCCGCCTGCACGCCCAGAAGGCTCTCCTGTCGTTCCTTCTGGAGCGGTCGTGAGCGTCACGAGCCCGGTCCCGGCGACGAAGGCGGCGCGTCAGGCGCTCGTCGCGTCGCTGCTCACGCGCGGCCAGGTGCACTCGCAGCAGCAGCTCGCCGAGCTGCTGGCCGCCGAGGGCGTCCAGGTCACGCAGGCGACGCTGTCCCGCGACCTCGTCGAGCTGCGGGCCGAGAAGATCCGGACGCCCACCGGCGCGCTGGCGTACGCGGTCCCGGCCGAGGGCGGCGCCCGGGCGCCGGTCGCCGGCCCGGACCAGGAGATGCTCGCCGCCCGGCTGGCTCGCTTGTGCGGCGAGCTTCTCGTGACCGCCGAGGCGTCCGGCAACCTGGTCGTCCTGCGCACGCCGCCCGGCGCCGCGCAGTTCCTCGCGTCCGCGATCGACCACTCCGTGCTGCCTGCGGTCCTCGGGACCATCGCGGGCGACGACACCGTGCTGGTGATCGCGCGCGAGACCGAGGACGAGCCGAGCGCCGCGGGCGCCGCGCTGGCCGCCCGGTTCCTCGCGCTCGCGACCGACCCCCGTCCTGAGCCCTCCCGAGCCGGCCAGAGCCGGCCCACCGACTGACCACCCCCACCACGAAGGAAGAGTTCCCCATGACTGAGCGCGTCGTCCTCGCCTACTCCGGCGGCCTGGACACCTCTGTCGGCATCGGCTGGATCGCCGAGGCCACCGGCGCCGAGGTGATCGCGGTCGCCGTCGACGTCGGCCAGGGCGGCGAGGACCTGTCGGTCATCCGTCAGCGTGCGCTCGACTGCGGCGCGGTCGAGGCGTACGTCGCGGACGCCCGCGACGAGTTCGCGACCGAGTACTGCATGCCCGCCCTGCAGGCCAACGCGCTGTACCTCGACCGCTACCCCCTGGTGTCGGCGCTGTCCCGCCCGGTCATCGTCAAGCACCTGGTCCGGGCCGCCCGCCAGTTCGGCGCCACGACCGTCGCGCACGGCTGCACCGGCAAGGGCAACGACCAGGTCCGCTTCGAGGTCGGAATCACGTCGCTCGCCCCCGACCTCACGTGCCTCGCGCCCGTCCGCGACCTCGCGCTGACCCGCGACAAGGCCATCGAGTTCGCGACCCGCAAGAACCTGCCGATCGAGACGACGAAGCACAACCCGTTCTCGATCGACCAGAACGTGTGGGGCCGCGCGGTCGAGACCGGCTTCCTCGAGGACATCTGGAACGGCCCGACGAAGGACGTCTACACGTACACGGACGACCCGACGTTCCCGCCGGTCGCCGACGAGGTCGTCATCACGTTCGAGCAGGGCGTCCCGGTCGCGCTCGACGGCGTCCCGGTGACCCCGCTGCAGGCCATCCAGGAGATGAACCGCCGCGCGGGCGCCCAGGGCGTCGGCCGGATCGACATCGTCGAGGACCGCCTGGTCGGCATCAAGTCGCGCGAGGTGTACGAGGCGCCGGGCGCGATGGCCCTCATCGCCGCGCACCAGGAGCTCGAGAACGTCACGGTCGAGCGCGAGCAGGCCCGCTTCAAGCGCACCGTCGAGCAGCGCTGGACCGAGCTGGTCTACGACGGCCAGTGGTTCTCGCCGCTCAAGCGGTCGCTCGACACGTTCGTCGCCGACACGCAGCGCTACGTCTCGGGCGACGTCCGGATCGTGCTGCACGGCGGCCGCGCGACGGTCACGGGCCGCCGCTCCGACGCGAGCCTGTACGACTTCAACCTCGCGACGTACGACACGGGCGACTCGTTCGACCAGTCGGCCGCGAAGGGCTTCATCGAGATCTACGGCCTGAGCTCCAAGCTCGCCGCCGCGCGCGACGTGCGGTTCGGCAACGGCGTGGACCTCGGCACGCAGGGCGGGATCACGGGTGCCTGACGAGCTGGACACACGCTCGGGCGGGTCGGACGTCGCCGCCGGCCAGCCGGTCTCCCTCTGGGGAGGCCGGTTCGCCGGCGGCCCGTCGCCCGAGCTGCAGGCGCTGTCGCAGTCGACGCACTTCGACTGGCGGCTCGCGGCGGTCGACATCGCGGGCTCGAAGGCGCACGCGCGCGTGCTGCGCACGGCTGGGCTGCTGACGGACGACGAGCTCGCGACGATGCTCGACGCGCTCGAGCGGCTGCGGGTCGACGTCGAGAACGGCGACTTCCTCCCGGTGCTGGCCGACGAGGACGTGCACACGGCCCTCGAGCGCGGGCTCATCGACCGCGCGGGCGCCGAGGTCGGCGGCAAGCTCCGGGCCGGCCGGTCGCGCAACGACCAGATCGCGACGCTCGTGCGGATGTACCTGCGCGCGCAGGCCCGCTCGCTGTCGGGCCTCGTGCTCGACGTGGTCGACGCGCTCGTCGCACAGGCCGAGGCCGCCGGCGACGCGCCCATGCCCGGCCGCACGCACCTGCAGCACGCACAGCCCGTCCTGCTCGCGCACCACCTGCTCGCGCACGCCTGGCCGCTGCTGCGCGACGTCGAGCGCTGGGTCGACTGGGACGCGCGCGCGGCCCTGTCGCCGTACGGCTCGGGCGCCCTCGCGGGCTCGTCGCTCGGCCTGGACCCGGCCGCGGTCGCGGCGGACCTCGGCTTCGACGGCCCGGTCGAGAACTCGATCGACGGCACGGCCTCACGCGACGTGGTCGCGGAGTTCGCGTTCGTCGCGGCCATGACGTCGGTCGACGTGTCGCGCCTCGCCGAGGAGGTCATCCTCTGGGCGACGAAGGAGTTCGGGTTCGTCCGGCTGCACGACTCCTACTCCACGGGGTCGAGCATCATGCCGCAGAAGAAGAACCCCGACATCGCCGAGCTCGCCCGCGGCAAGGCCGGCCGGTTGGTCGGCGACCTCACGGGCCTGCTCACGACGCTCAAGGGCCTCCCGCTCGCGTACAACCGCGACCTGCAGGAGGACAAGGAGCCGGTGTTCGACCAGGTCGACCAGCTCACGGTCCTCCTGCCCGCGTTCGCCGGGATGGTCGCGACGCTGACGTTCGACACCGACCGCCTCGCGGCGCTGGCGCCGCAGGGCTTCTCGCTCGCGACGGACATCGCCGAGTGGCTCGTCCGCGAGGGCGTGCCGTTCCGGGTGGCCCACGAGGTCGCGGGCGCCTGCGTCCGGGCGTGCGAGCAGCACGAGCCGCCCATCGAGCTCTGGGAGCTCACGGACGACGAGCTCGCGCAGATCTCGGAGCACCTCACGCCCGACGTCCGCTCGGTGCTCACGGTCGCCGGCTCGCTGGCGTCGAGGTCGGCGCACGGCGGCACCGCTCCGGCCCGCGTCGCCGAGCAGCTCGAGCGCGCCCGTGCGCGCGCCACCGAGCTGCGCTCCTGGGCCTCCTGACGCGCGTGGACGCTCCCGACGCAGCGGCCCGACCGGTCGCGGACGACCTCGTCGCCCGCGCCCTGGCCGGGCCGCCGCGCCTGGGCCGCGTCCGCGTCGTCTGCGTCGACGGGCCCGCCGGCTCCGGAAAGACGACGACGGCGGCCGCCCTCGCGGCGTCCGCCCGCGCGGTCGGCCTCGACGCCAGGCTCGTCCACCTCGACGACCTCTACGAGGGCTGGTCAGGCCTCGGCGGCTCGCTCTGGCCGCGCCTGACGGCCCAGGTCCTCGAGCCCCTGCGCCGTGGGCTGCCCGGCCGTTACCAGCGCTACGACTGGGTGTCGTCACGGTTCGACGACTGGATCGACGTCCCGGTACCGGACCTGCTCGTCCTCGAGGGCTGCGGCTCGGCCCCGCGTGCCGTCGACACCATCGCCGTCCTGCGGGTGTGGGTCGAGGCGTCCGACGAGCTGCGTCTCGAGCGGGGCCTGGCGCGTGACGGCGCGGACGCCCGCCCGCAGTGGGAGCGGTGGATGCGTGACGAGACCGAGCACTTCGCCCGTGAACGCACGCGCGAGCGCGCCGACGTGCGGCTCGACGCGTTCGGGGCCGTGTCGCGGTGACCTGGCTGCCGTCGTCGGCTCGTGCTCGGGCGTCGTCGGCGTGCGGTCGGTGCGGTGGACTCGCCCCGGGCGACCCACGATCGTGCGGCAGGATGGTCGCGTGAGTACGTCGTCCGCCTCGCACCCGGGTCCGCCTGACGCGGCCGACCCGCGCGCGTTCGTGACCGTGCCCGCCCGGGTCTGGTACAGCCGCGAGGTGCACGCCGTCGCGCGCGACCTGCTCGGCGCCCACCTCACGGCCCGGTCCGACGAGGGCGACGTGACGGTCCGCATCACCGAGGTCGAGGCCTACGCGGGACCGGAGGACCCGGGCTCGCACGCGTTCCGCGGCCGCACGTCGCGCAACGCCGTGATGTTCGCCGAGCCGGGCCGCCTGTACGTCTATCGCCACCTGGGCCTGCACCACTGCCTCAACGTCGTCGCGCAGCCGACCGGGAGCCCCGCGGCGGTCCTGCTGCGTGCGGGCGAGGTCGTCGAGGGCGCGGAGCTCGCGTGGCAGCGACGCGAGCGCGTGGGGGTCGTCGACTCGCACCGTCAGCTCGCGCGTGGACCCGCCCGGCTCGCCGTGTGCCTCGGCCTGGACCTGCGCGCGAACGGTGCGGACCTCACGGAGGCCGGCGGCGCGATCGTGCTCCACCGCGACCACGACGCGATGCAGCCGACGCTCGCCACGGGCCCCCGTGTCGGCGTCTCCGGGCACGGGGGAGACCCGCAGCACTTCCCGTGGCGCTACTGGCTGACCGACGAGCGCACGGTGTCCGCGTACCGGCCCGCGTATCGGAGGCCGACGTCGGTAGACGCCCCGTGAGGGCGACGACGTCGGCGGTGCCCCTCGCCTCTCGCGCGCCCGCGCGCGTCCTTCGCCCCTGACCTGGAGACCTCGTGACCCACATCCTCGACGAGCTCGAGTGGCGCGGCCTGACCGCGCAGACCACCGACCCCGACGCGTTGCGTGCCGCGCTGTCCGCCGGCCCGGTGTCCCTGTACTGCGGGTTCGACCCGACCGCGCCGAGCCTGCACATCGGCAACCTCGTCCAGATCCTCACCGTCCGCCGCCTGCAGGACGCCGGCCACCGCCCGTACGCGCTGGTCGGAGGTGCGACGGGCCTCATCGGCGACCCGAAGATGACGGGGGAGCGCACGCTCAACTCGCGCGACGTCGTCGCCGGGTGGGTCGAGCGGATCCGCCGCCAGATCGAGCCGCTGCTGCGGTTCGACGGCGACAACGCGGCGACGATGGTGAACAACCTCGACTGGACCGCGCCGCTGTCCGCGATCGACTTCCTGCGCGACGTCGGCAAGCACTACCGCCTGGGCACGATGCTCGCCAAGGACACGGTGGCGCGCCGCCTCAACAGCGACCAGGGCATCAGCTTCACCGAGTTCAGCTACCAGATCCTGCAGGGCATGGACTACCTGGAGCTGCACCGCCGGCACGGCGTCGCGCTGCAGACGGGCGGCTCCGACCAGTGGGGCAACCTCCTGTCGGGTGTCGAGCTCGTCCGCAAGGTCGAGGGCACCGCGGTGCACGCCCTGACCACGCCGCTCATCACCAAGGCTGACGGCACGAAGTTCGGCAAGACCGAGTCCGGCACGGTGTGGCTCGACCCGGACCTCACGAGCCCGTACGCGTTCTTCCAGTTCTGGCTCAACGCCGACGACGCCGACGTGGTCGGCTACCTCAAGGTGTTCACGTTCCGCACCCGCGACGAGATCGACGCCCTGGCGACGGCGGTCGCCGAACGGCCGGCCGCTCGCGAGGCCCAGCGGACGCTCGCCTACGACGTCACGGCTCTGGTGCACGGCAGCGACGCCGCCGACAAGGTCGTCGCCGCGAGCCAGGCCCTGTTCGGTCGCGGCTCGCTGGGTGACCTCGACGCCCCGACGCTCGCGGCCGCGGTCGCCGAGCTCCCGTCGGCGTCGGGTGGTGCGGGCGTCCCGATCGTCGACCTGCTCGCGGCCACGGGGATCGTCGCGAGCAAGGCGGCGGCCCGGCGCGCGATCAGCGAGGGCGGCGCCTCGGTGAACAACGTGCGCGTGCCCGACGAGGACGCCGTCCTGTCCGCCGACGACCTGCTGCACGGCCGGTGGGCGGTCCTGCGTCGAGGCAAGCGCACGCTGGCGGTCGTCGACGCGCAGGCCTGACGTCCGGACCCCGCTGTCGGCCCGCTCGCGGAGGCGTCGACCGGCGCTGTCCAGCTTGCCCCGGTGCAGCGACCCGGTCGGCCGCCCGTGCACGGTGGCCGGCCGGGTCGCCGCAGGTCAGAGGCCTGCGGCGACCTGGTGACGGGGGTCACCGCAACAGGATTTGCCACCTGCGCCAGGCCGCGCGTAATGTTCTCGATGTCGCCCGGCAGGGAGGAACAGACACCAGGGAACGAACCCGGTGGCTGGTCCCGAGGGTGGCCGCCCCCGAAGTTCGATCGAGGCGCTCCGCGCGCCCTGATACGGTTCGGGACCGGGCCTCAGCCCGCAACCGCCGCTCGAAAGAGCCGGACGGGAGCACTGAAATGGTCCGATACGATGGAGAACGACAAAGCCTCGAAGAAGGGCCGAAAGGCCTGGAGCGATGCGCGTCTGTTCCTTGAGAACTCAACAGTGTGCCAAGTAGTCGATGCCAAGA
>NZ_JAGIBD010000046.1 GCF_017744555.1 Cellulomonas sp.
GACAGCCACCACCCGCCGCGCCGCCCGCCGCACCCGCCGACGTGCCGGCCGTGTGCCCCGCTCCGAGTGCGGCCGCCCCTGCGGCGAGGCCACCACCGACCGGGAGCGCGGTCGCGAGCGCACCGACCCCGACGAGGCCCAGCACGAGCGGCGCGATGACGGCGCGCATGCCGTGGTTGACGTCGCTGAGCTCGAGCACGAGGGCCCGGCACTCGCCGCACCCGTCGAGGTGCTTCTCGACCTGGTTCGTCTCGCGCGTCCCGAGCCCGCCCCGCACGTAGGCGCCGAGCTTGCCCGCGACCACCCGGCAGCCTTCGTCCATCGGGTCCTGCAGATGCTGCTGGAGGTAGCCCTGCCGCAGCCCTTCGCGCGCGCGGTAGGCGAGCGCCGCGACGCCGTTGGCCGACAGGCCCAGGAGCGGCGCGATCTCGGCGGGGCTGAGCCCCTCGACCTCGGTGTGCCACAGCACGGCCTGCCACCGCTCGGGCAGCGAGTGGAACGCGCGCGCGACGACGCCCCGCTCGAACCCCTCGAGCGTGGGTTCCTCGGCGGTCCCGGCGAGCGCGGTGCCGGCCTCGAGCGTCGCGAGGTCGTCCGTCGGCTCGACGCGGCGCGCGGACGTGCGGCGGACGGCCGCGACCCGCCGGACGACCGTGAACAGATAGGCCCGGAAGGCGGCGTCGGGGCCGTTGCCGCGCTGCAGCGCACCGAGGACGGCGGCGAAGGAGTCGGCCACGACGTCGTCGGCGTCGGCCTTCGAGTCCGTGTACTGGCGGGCCACGACGAACGCGGCGCCCGCGTGCCGTTCGTAGAGGGTGCTGAACGACGAGGTGTCCCCCGCCCGCACGGCCGCGAGGAGGTCGGCGTCAGCGACGACGCCGCTCTCGAGGTCTGCGCTGGAACTCACACCCGCTCCCGTCAGCGTCCCGTTGCCCCGTCAGACTGATCCGCCAGACCGATCCGGCATTGTTCGGGTGAATCAGCATGAAACGCCCCGTGCACACTAACCGACAACATTCGCAACGATACGGTCAGCCCGGCAACCGTTCGAGTGAAGGCGGGTGAAAAACCGCCGACCCGCGTCACACCTCCGTGGCCCCCGTCTCTCATCCGGCGTGACGATGAACATCGGCCTCGACTCCGCCGTGCCGGCGGCTCTCCGTGACCGCTGGCGCGACGAGAGCGTCGCGTCCGTCTGGCTGCGTCCTGCCGACTGGTACCACCCCGCCGTCGACGCGCTCGCGCTCGCCCTGCTGACCGGCCAGGACGCCACCGCGCCCGCCGAACAGCTCGGCCGGGCCCGCGGCTACGACGGCGTGGGCGTCGGGGAGACGATCGACGACCTCGCCTGCCTGTACCGCACGACCGGCCAGCCCGAACCACCGCGCGCGGTGCTGCGGGCCCTCTGCGAGGGCTGGGCCGACGCCCAGGCCGGTGCCGTCGCGTTCGGCACGAGCCTCGACCCCGAGTCGGGCCTGCCGACGCAGCAGTACCTCGCCGTCCGGCTCGCCGAGGCGTACCACGACGCCCGCGACGCGGACCTCGACCATCACCTGGTGCTCGTCGACGTCGCGAACGGGTATGTCGACGCGTTCGCCAGGGCCGCCCGGTCGGCGGCCGTCGGCGCGGCGATGACCAGCACGTTCGGGCACGGGCACCCCATGGCGACGCTCGGGGGCGGGGTGTTCGCGGTGCTGTCGCGCCCGCAGGACGACCTCGGCGCGCACCTCGACGACCTGCACGCAGAGATCGGCCGGAGGGTCGCGACGCTCGACGTGGCCCATGCGACGCGGCGGCCCGTGCGGGTGTGGGTGGAGCTGCTGCCGTCGACGCACGAGCAGGCCGTGGAGAAGCTCGCCCGCATCGCACGCTCCTGACGCTGCGGGCCTGACGGCGGCCGCCTGCCGGCACCCCGGAGGCACGCCGGGGCGCGCAGGATCAGGTCAAGCGTCCGTGTGGCCCGGTTCATGGACAGTCCTGTCGCAGGTCAGCGTCTGATGTGCGACCGTCGGGGGACACATCCGGGCAAAGCGTCTACCGTCGTTGTATGAACCCCGCCGAACTGGCTCCCAGCGACCCCGCGGGACACCCCTCGCCCGTCGGAGGAGCGCCCGCCGGCGGCGGGGTCCCCCGGGTCCCCACGCAGCCGCAGCACTCCGCGGAGCACCACTCCGACGACCCCGGACCGCTGCTCGCGGCCGGCACCGCGGCCGACGTGTACGCGCTCGACGACGCGACGGTGCTGCGCCGCTACCGCTCCGGGCGCGACGCGACACCCGAGGCCGAGATCCTGCGGCACGTCGTCGGGCACGGCTTCCCCGCCCCCGCGGTGATCGGCGTCGACGGCCCGGACATCCTGCTCGAACGGCTGCACGGACCGACGATGCTGCAGGCGCTGGCCGCCGAGGAGATGTCGCTGCACGACGGCGCCGCGATCCTCGCCGATCTGCACACGCGCCTGCACGCCATCCCGGCGCCGGACGCGTGGCGCGGCCAGACGGACGTGCCGTGGCCCCGCGTGCCTGGTGGCCCGACGGTCGTGCATCTCGACCTGCACCCCGGGAACGTGATCCTGTCCGACACCCGCGGGCCCACGGTCGTCGACTGGTCGAACGCCCGGACCGGCACCGCCGAGCTCGACGTCGCGCTCACCGCGCTGATCCTCGCCGAGGTCGTCGTCGACGCGGGGGGCGTCTACTCGCAGGCGGCGCGCGTGCTGCTTGCGTCGTTCCTGGGCGCCACCGATGTCGACCCGACCGGCGCCATCGACGACGCCGCCGCACTGCGGGCCCTCGACCCCTCGCTCGTGCCCGGCGAACGCGACCTCGTCCCCGACGCCGCGGTGCTCGTCGGACAGCTCATCGAGATCGCCCGGCACCCGGGCTGACGACCCACCCCCGGACACGCGACGGGCCCCGACCGCTGCGGTCGGGGCCCGTCGTGCGCTGTGCTGGCGCGGGGTCAGGCGGGTGCGTAGGTGAGGCAGTCGGCGATGTCGTGGCCCGCTCCCACACGGACGGACGACGCCGTGCACTCGAGGTGCGAGTTGTGCGTGCAGTCCTGCCGCTGGCACGCACCGACGTGCGAGATGACCTTGTCGAGGCCGCCCTTCACCCCGAGCGGGATGAACGTGGCGCACTGCGCGTCGCCGCTCGTGCCGCCGATCGTGACGGCGGCGGCGTGGCAGTGCGAGTGGTCGTTGTACGAACAGCCTTCGACCGAGCACTCCGCGACGGGCGGCAGTTCCATGAGTTCCGTCATGACGACCTCCGGGGACTGAGGGCTGCACGAGCGTTCCCGTCGACGGTAGACCCGTCACCGTTGGTGTGCCTACCGCTGCGCGGGACGATTCTGCAGGTCAGAGCCGCGATTGAGGTGAGGCAACCCTCACCGCCGACACCGTCTGCGCAGGTCACGGACGACCCCGTCGTGTTCGACGTCCGGACGACGACAGCCCCGGAACGTCCTGCAGGCGTTCCGGGGCTGTCGTGGTGCAGGCGAGGTCAGAAGTCCCAGTCGTCGTCCTCGGTGTTCACGGCCTTGCCGATGACGTACGACGAGCCCGACCCCGAGAAGAAGTCGTGGTTCTCGTCGGCGTTCGGCGACAGGGCCGACAGGATCGCCGGGTTGACGTCCGTCTCGTCGCGCGGGAACAGCGCCTCGTAGCCGAGGTTCATGAGGGCCTTGTTGGCGTTGTAGCGCAGGAACTTCTTGACGTCCTCGGTGAGGCCGACGCCGTCGTACAGGTCCTGCGTGTACTCCACCTCGTTGTCGTACAGCTCGAAGAGCAGCTCGAACGTGTAGTCCTTGAGCTCCGTCTTCTCCTCGGCCGTGAGCTTCTCGAGGCCCTTCTGGAACTTGTAGCCGATGTAGTACCCGTGCACCGCCTCGTCGCGGATGATCAGGCGGATCAGGTCGGCCGTGTTCGTGAGCTTCGCGCGGCTCGACCAGTACATGGGCAGGTAGAAGCCCGAGTAGAAGAGGAACGACTCGAGCAGCGTGCTCGCGACCTTCCGCTTCAGGGGCGAGTCGCCCTTGTAGTACTCCATGACGATCTCGGCCTTGCGCTGGAGGTTCGGGTTCTCCTCCGACCAGCGGAACGCCTCGTCGATCTCCTTGGTGGAGCACAGCGTCGAGAAGATCGACGAGTACGACTTGGCGTGGACCGACTCCATGAACGCGATGTTCGTGTAGACGGCCTCCTCGTGCGGCGTGATCGCATCCGGGATGAGGCTGACCGCGCCGACCGTGCCCTGGATGGTGTCGAGCAGCGTCAGGCCCGTGAAGACGCGCATCGTGAGCGTCTTCTCCTGCTCGGTGAGCGTGGCCCACGACTGGATGTCGTTGGAGACCGGCACCTTCTCCGGCAGCCAGAAGTTGCCGACGAGGCGGTCCCAGACCTCGGCGTCCTTGTCGTCCTCGAGCCGGTTCCAGTTGATCGCCGACACGCGGTCGATCAGCTTCAGCTTCCCCGTGGGGGTCATGTCAGCACTCGCAATTCGTGGTCGTCAGGATGAAGGCGCAGGTCAGAGCATGCACGAGACGCAGCCGTCCACCTCGGTCCCCTCCAGGGCGAGCTGGCGGAGGCGGATGTAGTAGATCGTCTTGATGCCCTTGCGCCACGCGTAGATCTGCGCCTTGTTGAGGTCGCGCGTGGTGGCGGTGTCCTTGAAGAACAGCGTCAGCGACAGGCCCTGGTCCACGTGCTGCGTGGCCTCGGCGTACGTGTCGATGATCTTCTCGTAGCCGATCTCGTACGCGTCCTGGTAGTACTCCAGGTTGTCGTTCGTCATGAACGGCGCCGGGTAGTAGACGCGGCCGATCTTGCCTTCCTTGCGGATCTCGATCTTCGACGCGATCGGGTGGATCGACGACGTCGAGTGGTTGATGTACGAGATCGAGCCGGTCGGCGGGACCGCCTGCAGGTTCTGGTTGTAGAGGCCGTGCTCCTTGACGAGGGCGGCCAGCTCGCGCCAGTCGTCCTGCGTCGGGATGTGCACGCCGGCGTCGGCGAACAGCTTCTTGATGCGCTCGGTGCGCGGCTCCCACGCCTTCTCGATGTACTTCTCGAAGTACTCGCCCGTCGCGTACTTCGACTCCTCGAACGTGAAGAACTTCTGCTGGCGCTCCTGCGCGAGCAGGTTCGACGCCCGGATCGCGTGGTACGCCACCGTGTAGAAGTAGATGTTCGTGAAGTCGAGGCCCTCGTCGGACCCGTAGAAGATCCGCTCGCGCGCCAGGTACCCGTGCAGGTTCATCTGACCGAGCCCGATGGCGTGGCCGCCGGCGTTCGCCTTCTTGACCGACGGGACGGACTCGATGTCCGTCTGGTCCGACACGGCCGTGAGCGCGCGGATGGCGGTCTCGACCGACTTGCCGAAGTCCGGCGAGTCCATCGACAGCGCGATGTTCATCGAGCCGAGGTTGCAGGAGATGTCGCGGCCCACGTGGTCGTACGAGAGGTCCTCGTTGAACGTCGACGGCGTCGAGACCTGCAGGATCTCCGAGCAGAGGTTGGAGTGCGTGATCTTCCCCTTGATGGGGTTCGCGCGGTTCACCGTGTCCTCGAACATCACGTACGGGTAGCCGGACTCGAACTGGAGCTCGGCGAGCGTCTGGAAGAACTCGCGCGCGTTGATCTTGGTCTTGCGGATCCGCGCGTCGTCGACCATCTCGTAGTACTTCTCGGTGACGTTCACGTCGGCGAACGGCACCCCGTAGACACGCTCGACGTCGTACGGCGAGAACAGGTACATCGGCTCGTTCTTCTTGGCGAGCTCGAACGTGATGTCGGGGATGACGACACCCAGCGACAGCGTCTTGATGCGGATCTTCTCGTCCGCGTTCTCGCGCTTGGTGTCGAGGAACCGGTAGATGTCCGGGTGGTGCGCGTGCAGATACACGGCACCGGCACCCTGGCGGGCACCGAGCTGGTTGGCGTACGAGAACGAGTCCTCGAGGAGCTTCATCACGGGGATGACGCCGGAGCTCTGGTTCTCGATGTGCTTGATGGGCGCACCGTGCTCGCGGATGTTGCTGAGGAGGAGGGCCACACCGCCTCCGCGCTTCGACAGCTGCAGGGCGGAGTTGATGCCGCGCGCGATGGACTCCATGTTGTCCTCGATGCGCAGCAGGAAGCAGGACACGGGCTCGCCGCGCTGCGCCTTGCCGAGGTTGAGGAACGTCGGCGTCGCCGGCTGGAACCGGCCGCTGACGATCTCGTCGACGAGGTTGATCGCGAAGTCCTGGTCCCCCGCGGCGAGCGAGAGGGCGACCATGCAGACGCGGTCCTCGAAGCGCTCCAGGTACCGCTTCCCGTCGAACGTCTTCAGCGTGTACGACGTGTAGTACTTGAACGCGCCGAGGAACGTCTGGAACCGGAACTTCTTCGAGTACGCGTACTGGAAGAGCGTCTTGATGAACGCCCGGTCGTACTGCGCGAGGACCTCGGGGTCGTAGTACTTGTTCTCGACCAGGTAGTCGAGCTTCTCGTCGAGGTCGTGGAAGAACACCGTGTTCTGGTTGACGTGCTGCAGGAAGTACTGCCGCGCCGCCTCACGGTCCTTGTCGAACTGGATCTGGCCGTCCGCGCCGTAGAGGTTCAGCATCGCGTTGAGGGCGTGGTAGTCCAGCCCCGTCAGCTCTACGCGGGTATCTGCGACTGTCGAAGCCAAAATGTCCTCAATCCCTCACGGACGCGCGTGACGTCCTCGTTCGTTCCCATGAGCTCGAACCCGTACAGGTAGGGGACCCGGCACTTGGCCGCGATGATGTCCCCCGCGATGCAGTAGGCCTCGCCGAAGTTGGTGTTCCCTGCCGCGATCACGCCGCGGATCAGGGCACGGTTGTCCTCGTCGTTGAGGAACTTGATGACCTGCCGGGGTACTGCCCCACCCTCGTTGCCCCCGCCGTACGTCGGCACGATCAGCACGTACGGCTCGGTCACGTGCAGGAAGGGGTCGGTCGGACGCAGCGGGATGCGGTACACATTCACGCCTTGCGCCGGCAGCTGTAGTTTCTGCACGAAGCGGTGGGTGTTGTCCGAGGTCGAGGAGAAGTAGACGAGCGAGCTCATCGCGATGCTCCCCCACTCGGGTCTGACGATGGACGGCCGGGCCGTCCGGGCGTGCGGAAGGATGCCCGCCGGGCCGGCGCGGTGGTGGCCTGCGCCGGCCCGGGGCGTCCGTGGGTGCGGCTCGCGCCGCCCGTTCGACGACCGACCGTGGTGCCGGCCGGCCGACGTACGACGGGTCAGGCGACCGCGGCCGCCAGGCGCTCGCCGAGCGCCTTGATGCGGTCGGGGCGGTAGCCCGACCAGTGCTCGCCGTCGACGATCACGACGGGGGCCTGGAGGTGACCGAGCGACATGACGTAGTCACGGGCGTCGGCGTCCTCGCTGATGTCCACGACGGTGTACTCGGTACCGAGCTTGTCGAGCGCGCGGTAGGTCGCGTTGCACTGCACGCACGCCGGCTTGCTGTAGACCGTGATCGACATCGTGGCTCCCTCTTGCCTGGTTCTGCGCGGCGCTCCACGAGGGTGCTCACGCGAGTTTCTGGGGCCCTGCCGGGCCGACGACGGCTCCCCCACCGCGTCGTCGGCAACACTACACCTGGGGGTGGGGCCCGCAAGTGACCACTAGGGCTTGTGTTACATCCGTGTCGTTTTTTCATCCTGTGGAGAAGTACCAGGGTATCGACGACCTCTGACACGACCCCTGGCCTGCACCTTTGCGGCTGTCCACATCGACCCCACAGGACGGTGCACACGCACGTCCACAACGGCACGGTCCGCTTCGTCCCGACGCGCCGGAGGGCGACACGCCGCAGCCGCGACGAAGTGGTCCCGGGGGTCCCCCGAACGGCCGAATGTGCGCGGCCGCCCGCACGCCCCCGACCAGGGCCGAACGGCCGAATGTGCGCGGCCGTGACCGAACCGATGCACGAAACGCCCCACTTGTCCGCCGCGGTGCCGCTAAGTTCCGCGCCATGCACACACTTCTCGCCGTCACCACGACGGACACGGCCGCCTCCGGCGGCGCCGCTGCCGGAGGCCTCATCGCCGGCCTCATCGGCTACGTCATCGCCGTCCTGCCGATCTACTTCATCTTCACGAAGGCCGGCGAGGCCGGCTGGCAGGCGCTCATCCCGATCTGGAACACGATCGTGCTGCTCAAGATCTCCGGCAAGCCGGTCTGGTGGATCGTGCTGTTCCTCATCCCGATCGTGAACATCGTGTTCCTGATCCTCACGTACCACGGCCTCTCGGTCTCGTTCGGTCACGGTGCCGGGTTCACCGTCGGGCTGGTCCTGCTGCCCGTGATCTTCTTCTACATCCTCTGGCTCGACGGCAGCACGTACCGCGGCCCCGGCGGCACCGGCGCGCTGTCCGACCGGCCGGCCGGCGCGTACGCCTGACCCGCACCCCCTCCCCCATCCCGGGCACCGGGCCGGTCGCGTCGAGCGACCGGCCCGGTGTGGTTTCCGGAGCGGGTCGCCCCGCACGCACCGCCGGTGAGGGATGCTGTCCCGGTGCAGATCACGACCCTGGGGACGCTCGCCGTCGACGGCCGGGCCGTCCGGGGCGACCGGCTCGTCGCCGTGGTCCGCGCCCTGCTCGACGCGCGCGGGCGGGCCGTGTCGTCGGCCGCGCTCGTCGACGACGTGTGGGAAGGCGACCCGCCCGACGACGCGACCGGCGCGGTGCAGGCCCTCGTCTCGCGCGCCCGCCGGCTCGGGCTCCCGGTCACGGCCGCACCGGGCGGCTACCGGCTCCCCACCGACGACCTGCAGGTCGACACCGACGAGGTCGCGGCGCTCGTCGCACGTGCCCGGTCCGCGCTCCGCTCCGACGACCCCGCGAACGCCCGTGCCCTCGCCGACGAGGCCCGCGCGCTCGTCCCCCTCGTCCCCGACCTGACGGACGCCGCGACCGCCCGGCTGATGGCCGACGTGGCCGCCGTCCGGGCCGAGGCCGGGCTCGCGCTCGGCGACACCTCCGGATCGGTCGACGACCTGCGCGCCGCCGCGCTGCGCACGCCGCCCGACGAGCCGCTCGTCGCACTCCTCGTGCGGGTGCTGGCCGCGCAGGGGCGGGACGCGGAGGCGCTCGAGGTCGTCGAGCACCTGCGCACGGAGCTGGCCGACCGCTACGGCACGGACCCGTCGCCCGTCGTCGCACAGGCGCACCTCGCGCTGCTGCGCGGCGAGCTCGCGCCCGCGGCCGAGCCGCCCCGGCCCGCCCTCGCCGCCGCGTCGCGCGCGACCGTGTCCCTGCCGGTGTCCTGGCGACGCCCCGCGACCGTGCTCGTGGGCCGCGACGCCGACGTCGTCGCCGTCGAGACCGCGCTCAAGGAGGCGCCGCTCGTCACCGTGGTGGCGACGGGCGGGGCGGGCAAGACGCGGCTCGCGACGGAGGTCGCCCGGCGGGCGGCGGCGCTCGGCACGTCGGTGCGTGCCGTCGAGCTCGCCGGTGTGCACGACGCCGCGGAGGTGCTGCCGACCGTGCTGGCGGCGCTCGGCGGGTCGGAGACGGCGGCCGCCCGCCCCGACCTGGCGCCCGGGCGTCGGCTGCTGACGCCCGAGGAGCGGCTGCGGTTCGCGGCGCAGGACCTCGACGGGCTCGTGGTGCTCGACAACTGCGAGCACGTGCTCGACGCGGCCGCCGCCGTCGTCTCGGACCTGCTCGCGTCCGCGCCGCCCGACGTCGTCGTGCTCGCCACGAGCCGCGCGCCGCTCGGCATCGTCGGCGAGGCCGTGCACCGACTGCGCGCGCTGCCGGACGACGACGCGCTCGCGCTGCTCGAGGCCCGCGCGCGGGCCGGGCGGGACACCGTGGGATGGGACGAGGAGCGGGCCCGCGAGCTGTGCCACCGGCTGGACAACCTCCCGCTCGCGCTCGAGCTCGCCGCCGCCCGGCTGCGGGCGATGCCGGTCGCCGACGTCCTCGAGGGGCTGTCCGACCGGTTCGCGCTGCTCGACGACGCCCTGCGCGGCCTGCCCGAGCGGCACGCGAGCCTGTGGGCGATGGTCGACTGGAGCCGCGAGCTGCTCGACCCGCCCGAGCGTGAGCTGCTCGAACGGCTCGCGGTGGTCCCGGCGCCGTTCACCGCCGACACCGCGCTCGCCGTGTCGGGGCAGGACGCCCGCGGCGTGCGGCGAGGGCTCGCGATGCTCGTCGAGCAGTCGCTGCTCACGCTCGACGAGAGCGACGACGGGCCCGCGCGCTACCGGATGCTCGAGACGGTCCGCGAGTACGGCGGCGCCCGGCTCGACGCCGTCGGGGGGCGGCCGGCCGCGATGCGGGGCCTCGTCCGGTGGTCGGCCGACGAGTGCGCGCTGCTGCGGGACGACTTCATCGGGCCCGCCCAGCTCACGGCGCTCGCCCGGTGCGCGGCCGAGCAGGACACGTTCCTCGCGGCGCTGCGCTGGGCCGTCGCGCACGACGACGAGCCGGCCGCCGTCGACATCACGGCCGCCCTGTTCGTCGTCTGGACGATCCGCGGGCTGCACGCCGAGGTCGTCTCGTGGGCGACCCAGCTGCTGCACGTGGACTCCCTGCCGGCGCGACGCGCGTCCGCGATCGTCCAGGGGCAGGCCGCCGGGCGTCCGCTCCCGGACGGCGACCGCGCGGTGTCCGTCTGCGTCTTCGCGAGCGTCAACGCGGGCGCCGTCGAGTCGCTGCGGCTCATGGCGCTCGCGTGGCGCGGCGCCCGGCGGGCGCTCCGCGAGCGGCCCCACGAGGTCAGCCCGCGGATGTCGACGCTCGCCCGTGCGCTCCCCGGTCTCAGCTGGACGCGCCTGGCGGACGCCGGTGCGCTCCCGCTCGTCGAGTCGGACGACCCGTACCTGCAGGGCCTCGGGTTGTTCCTGCGCGCCGCGATCCGCGAGAACACCGGCGAGGCCGACACGTCGGCGTCCGACGCGATGGAGGCGTACCACCGGTTCGAGGCGGTCGGCGACCACTGGGGCATGGGCATGTCCGCGCAGGGCGTCGGGCAGTGGGACGGTCAGCGTGGCCTCGTCGACGCCGACCTGTGGCTGCGCCGCAGCATCGAGCACCTCGAGCTCGTCGGCGCGATGCAGGACGCCCGGTCGGCACGCGTGCTGCTCGACGTGCAGCGCGCTCTCGCCGGGGACCTCGAGGCGGTCGGCGTGCTGCGGGACGTCGTCGACTCGCCCGCGGACCCCGTCGACGTCGCGCAGGCCCACCTCGGCCTCGCGCACGTCGCGTGGCGCAACGGGCGGTACGACGACGCCGTCGAGCACGCCGAGGCGGCCACGACCGTCATCGAGGACGAGGCGACCATGCCGATCCCCCAGGCCCGCAGCGTGTTCCGCGTCGCGGCCGCGATGGTGCACCTCGGGGTCGCCGACCAGGTGCCGGCCCGGTCGCCGCTCGCCCGCGACCGTGCCCGGGCGCTGCTGCGGCTCGCGGGCTCGGACGCCAGCGCGACCACGGACATGCCCGTGCTCGGCTCGTACGCGCTCGGCCTCGCGGACCTCGCCGCCCACGAGGGCCGCGACGCGCAGGCCCGCGAGCTGTGGGCGCTCGGCACCCGGCTCGGGGCGAACCTCATGGCGATGTTCCGGTTCGTGCTCGGAGACCGGCTCGCGACCGTGCTCGGCGACGAGGAGGAACGCGCGGCCGCCGTCGCCCGGCTCCGGTCGCAGACCGCGATGACGCTCGGCCCGCGGATCCACGAGCTGGCGGCGGACATCCTGCGGTCCTGACGGACGCGCGACGGGCGGCCCCGGCGTGAGTGCCAGGACCGCCCGCCGGTCGTGCTGGTGTCAGACCTTCTTGCGGTACGCCCGCAGCGCGAGCGGCATGAACACGACGACCAGGCCGACGCACCAGGCCAGCGTCCACCACACGTGGTTGCCGAGCGGGGTGCCGAGGAACAGGCCCCGCATCGACGCCACGAGGTGGGTCAGCGGGTTCCAGGCGACGAACGTCTGCATCCACGACGGCAGCGAGCTGGTCGGGACGAACACGTTCGACGCGAAGCTCAGCGGCATGATGACCAGGAACATGATCCCCTGGACGGCGCCCGACGTACGGACCTTCATGCCGACGAAGACCGACACCCACGACAGGCACAGGGCGAACAGGATCGCGAGCAGGCACCCGGCGACCGCGCTGAGCGGGTCCGTGGTGATGCGGAAGCCCATGATGTAGCCGATCGCGAACGTCGAGACCGTCACGATGACGTACCGCACGACGTCGCCGGAGACGGCGCCGACGAGCGGGGCCGAGCGTGGGATGGGCAGCGACCGGAACCGGTCGAAGATGCCCTTCTCGAGGTCGGTGTTGAGGTTGACGCCGATCGCGATGGCACCCTGCGCGATCGTCTGGGCGAGGATGCCCGGTAGCAGGAACTGCAGGTACTCCTGCGTGCCGCCGGCGACCGCGCCACCGAAGATGTAGACGAAGATCACCAGGAAGATGATCGGCTGCAGCGTGACGTCGATCAGGGCCTCGGGCGTGCGCCACGTCTTGATGAGGCTGCGCTTGGCGAGGGCCAGCGAGTGGCGGACGAGCGGGAACGGGCGCTTGGTCGGGCGCGGGGCCGCGGCGTTCGGGGCCGACGGGCGGCCACTGGTCGGAGTCTGCGCGTCGAGCGTGGTGGTGCTCATGCCGCCACCTCCTTCGTGGTGGTCGTGTCGTCCTCGGACGCGGTGCGACCCGTGAGGGTGAAGAACACCTCGTCGAGGCTGGGCAGGTGCAGCGACAGCTCCGTGACGGCGATGCCGGCGGCGGCGAGGCGCGCGACCGTCGCCGTCATGGCCTGGTCGTCGCTCACCGGGACGGCGAGGACGCCCTTGCGGATCTCCTCGGTGCGGCCGTCCGACACCTGACGCAGGATCGTCGCGGTCTCCTCCAGGCGGGACACATCGGACGGGCGGACCTCGAGGGTCTGGCCGCCGACGATCCGCTTGAGGCCGTCCGGGGTGTCGTGCGCGATGACGCGACCGTGGTCGATGACCGTGATCTCGTCGGCCAGCGCGTCGGCCTCCTCGAGGTACTGCGTGGTGAGCAGCACCGTCGAGCCGTCGTCGACCAGGCTGCGGACGACGTTCCACATGTCCTCACGCTTGCTCGGGTCGAGGCCCGTGGTCGGCTCGTCGAGGAAGATCACGTCCGGCCGCCCGACGAGGCTCGCGGCCAGGTCGAGCCGGCGGCGCATGCCGCCCGAGTACGTCTTCGCGGGACGGTCGGCGGCCTCCGTGAGGTCGAACCACTCGAGCAGCTCGGCCGCCCTCGTGCGGGCGTTCGCCTTGCCGAGGTCGAGCAGGACGCCGATGAGCTGGAGGTTCTGGCGTCCGGTGAGATCTTCGTCGACGGACGCGTACTGGCCCGTGAGGCCGATGGTCTGACGGACGCGCTCGGCGTCCTTGACGACGTCGAAGCCGCCGACGCGCGCGTGGCCGCCGTCCGGCGTGAGCAGCGTCGACAGGATGCGGACCGCCGTCGTCTTGCCCGCCCCGTTGGGGCCGAGCACGCCGAGGACGGTGCCGCGGGCGACGGAGAGGTCGACGCCCTGCAGGGCCTTCGTCTCCCCGAAGTGCTTGATGAGGCCTTCTGCCTCGATCACCAGGTCTGTGGTCATGGCCGTCAGCCTGCCCGGGGCGCCTGACACGGGACCGACACGGCGCTGACACGCCCGCTGACACGGGCCGACATGGCCTGACACGGGGAGGTGACGTGTGCTCTGACGTGGGAGGACAGCCGCTTCGCCCAGTTCGTGGGTTGTCGTCGAGTTCGTGGGCTGCAACCACCGAGCTCGACTGGAACCACCGAACTCGAGCTCGCGAACGGCGACGAGATGGGCAGGTGGGCCGACGCTCGGTCAGGGGCTTGGACGGACGGCGGCGAGCGTCGTGAGGGCGGCGGCCAGTCCGGTGGCCGGGGACGTGAGGACGGGGATGTCGACGTCCGCGCGGGCTGCGGCGGCGGCCATCGACGCCTGCGCCACGACGACGACGTCGGCGTGCTCGGCGGCCCGGACGACGGCCTCGGTCACCAGGCGGTCGGCCGCCTCGTCGTCGCCCGCGTCCCGCGCGTCGGCTGCTCCCGGGACGACGACCGCGTCGACCTCGACGTCGAGCCCGGCGTCCTCGGCCGCGGCGGCGACCAGGCGGCTCGTCGGGCCGACCGTCGAGCCGACCGTGGCAAGCACGACGACCCGCCCCCCGTCCCCGGCGACCGCGACCGCCTCGGCCGCCATCGGGCGGTCGACGCGCAGCACCGGGACGCGCACGGCCATGGCGGCGTCGACCACGGCCTCCCCGATCGACGAGCACGTCACGAGGATCACGGCGGCGCCCGCGCGTTCGAGGTCGCGCAGGTGGTCGGCGACGGCAGCACGGACCTCGTCGGTCACGCCGTCACGCCGGACCGTCGCAAGGAGGTCGGCGTCGACGACGTGGGCGGCGAGGACGTCCGGCGCGGCGTCGGCGAGGAGACGGTCGAACGTCGGAGGGTGCATCTCGCCCGTGTGCAGGAAACCGATCACCGGCAGCGCGCCGCTGCCGTCGTCCGTATCGCGTGGCCTGTCGAGGTGCGTGTGGGCGTCGGGGGAGGCCGGCCCGCTCGTGTCGCGGGCTGCCGCGACGAAGCGTGCGTACGCCGCGGCAACGGCCGGGTCGTGCGGCCGGGGCGCGGTCGCCGGGGTCGTCGGGAGGACCGGCGCCGGGCCGTCGAGCATCCCGGCGCGCTCGGCGGCCAGGAGGGCGGCGCCGGCTGCGACCGGCTCGGCGGCGTCCACGCGCCGGACGGGCGCAGGCGACACGCGGGCCTTGAGCGCGAGCCAGGCCGGGTTGGCGGTCATCGGCCCGCCGAGCACCGCGACGTCCGCGGGGGCGAGGCCGCCCGCGAGGTCGAGCTGGGTGTCGAGCATCCAGCGGGCCTGCAGCGCGAGGCCGAGCAGCAGGCCGTGCGTGCGTTCGGCCGCGGTGCCGGTGCCGACGACCCGCACACGCGCCTCGGGGTCCGGGTCAGGGGTCTGCCTGCCCGCGAGGTACGGCAGGACGACGACCGGCCCGGGGTCGTCGCCGAGCGCGGACACCTCGGCCATGAGCCGGTCGGGGTCCTCGTCGCGCACCTGCGTGCGCAGCCACCACGCGACGGTGGCCCCCGCGCTCGACGAGCCCGCAAGGAGGGCGGGGAGCGCCCCCGTGACGGTGCGCACCAGGCTCATGCCGGCCAGCGCGACCGGACCCGGCGTCGGGTCGGCGGCGAGCACCGTGCAGACGGCCTCGGCCGTGCCGACGGAGTCGGCGACCTGGCCGGGAGCTCGGACCCCGGCGGCCCACGTGCCGACGGCGTGGTCGTGGCCCGCGATCGTCACCGGGGTGCCCGCTCGGAGACCGGCATCGGTGAACGGCCCGGAGCGGACCCCGCCGAGCAGCTCGCCCGGCACGAGGACGTCGGGCACCTGCTCGGGTCGCAGCCCGACCTCGGCGAGCAGGTCGGCGTCGAACGCCCCCGGGAGCGCGCCCGGACGGCCGAGCCGGTACGCCATGGTGCGGCCCGCGAGCGTGTGGTCCGTGGCGAGCCGACCGGTGAGGACGAGACCGACGAGGTCGGCGACCCCGGCCCAGCGGCCGCCGCGCAGGTCGTCGGGGCGGTGCCTGGCCAGCCAGGCCCACGTCGCGAGCGGCACCTTGGCGCTCGCCCGCACGCCCGTCGCGGCGAACAGGTCGGCGCGTCCGAGCCGGTCCGCGAGCGTGGCCGCCTCGGCACCGGCGCGGTGGCCGTCCCAGCGGAGCCAGTCGCCGCGCGGCACCCCGTCCGGGCCGAGCGGGACACCCGTCTCGGCCATCGACGCGACCCCGACGGCCTCGGGCGCCGGACCGTGCCCGACCGCACGCGCGACGAGGCCTGCGAGCACGACCGGCAGGTCCGTGGGCGACGGGGTCGGCGCGGACGCGAGGCCCAGGCCACGGCCGTCGGCGACGTCGACGAGCGCCGCCTTGGTGTTCGTCGTCCCGACGTCGATGCCGAGCGCTGTCCGCTGCATCGCGGCATTCTCCCGTGCTCGGCGTCAGCGTGCCGATGCCGTCCTGCGGGGTGGTCCTGCCGGGTGAACCCGCAGTCCAGCACCGAAGACGGGCGCCCGGCAGCGGCGCCCGGCCGATAGCCTCGACGCGCTCCCGACCGCACCGGGTCGGGCCCGTGACCGTCCGCCGCGCCCGCCCCCACGGGTGCCCGCTGCCCGTGCGGCAGCCCACCGAGAGGGGCTCCACCATCTACGCCGACCAGTCGTCGACGATGCCCGGCTTCGCGATCTTCCTGCTGCTGCTGTTCTACGCGGCGATCATCGCGTTCGCCGTCTACTGCTACGTCCGTGTCGCCCGCAAGGCGGGCTATTCCGGCTGGTACGCGGCGCTGTGCTTCGTGCCGGTCGCCAACCTCGTGGTGATGCTGATCTTCGTGTTCCAGGAGTGGCCCATCGAGCGTGAGCTGCGTGAGCTGCGCGCCATGACGGGCCGGTACCCGCAGCAGGGCGGCTACCCGTCGGCCGGCGGCTACCCCGCGCCGCAGGCGTACGGGATCACGGCGGCCCCCCTCCCGCCGTGGGAGCAGCAGCGACCCGGCGTCTCGACGGACCCCCGGTTCGCGACGCCGCCGTCGCCGTACGACCAGGGCCCGTCCACGCCGCCCCCGCCGTACGGCCAGGGTCCGGGCACGCCGCCCCCGCCGTACGGCCCCCCGCAGTGACGCACGACGCCCCCGGGTGATCCGCCGGGGGGCGTCTTCTGTCTCCGTCGTGCGTCAGCGTCGCGGCAGGGCGGCGACCGCGCGCTCCAGGTCGTCGTCGGACGTGTAGTAGTGCGGGGACGCGCGGACCACCTCGGTGAGCCCGCGCGCGGCGAGATCGAGCTGCGACGACGTCGAGCGCGTGATGCTCACGTTGACGCCCGCCGCCCGCAGCGCGTCCCGAACCTCGGCCGCGGGGACGCCGTCGACCGTGAACGTGACGATGGCACAGCGCTCCACACCCTTGTCCCGGACGGTCACGCCCGGGACCTCGGCGAGCATCCCGCGCAGCCGCTCGCCCCGCTCGACCGCGCGCGCCTCGATCGCACGGGTGCCCCACCCGAGCGCGTAGTCGGCGGCCGCGCCGAGCCCGAGCAGGCCGGCGACGTTGCGCTCCCACGTCTCGAACCGGCGCGCGTCGGGCGCGGGCTCCCAGGTGGTCGGCGACGTCCAGGTCGCGGCGTCGAGGCCCAGCACCGGCGGTACGAGCCGCGGGGTGATCGCGCGCGACGCGTACAGGAAGCCGGTGCCGCGAGGTCCGCGCAGGAACTTGCGGCCCGTCGCCGCGAGCAGGTCGCAGCCGAGCTCGTCGACGTCGACGTGCAGCTGACCGACCGACTGGCAGGCGTCGAGCAGATACGGGATGCCCGCCGCGCGGGTCAGCCGGCCCACGGCCGCCGCGGGGTTGACCAGGCCGCCGCCGGTCGCGACGTGCGTGAGGGCGACGAGCGCGACGTCGTCGTCGAGCCTGGCCGCGAGCGCGTCGACGTCGACCTGTCCGTGCTCGTCGTCCTCGACCACCTCGAGCACCGCACCGGTCCGCTCGCACGCCTGCAGCAGCGCGATCGCGTTGCTGACGTACTCGGTGCGGGCCGTGAGGATGCGTTCGCCGGCACGCAGCGGGACCGACGCGAAGGCGACGTCCCACGCGACCGTGGCGCTCTCGACGAGCGCGATCTCGTCGGCGTGCGCGCCGACCAGCGTGGCGACCGACCCGTACACGGCGGCGAGCCGGTCGCGCGCCTCGTCCTCGGCCTCATAGCCGCCGATCTCGTCCTCACGCCGCAGGTGCGCGAGGACCGTGTCGGTGACGACGCGCGGGCGCAGGGCGCTGCCGGCGTTGTTGAGATGGGCGACGGTGGCGGTGCCGGGCGTGTCCGCGCGGGCCCTGGCGAGGTCGATCGTCACCCGGTGGAGTCTAGGGACGGCGGAGCGTGCAGGCCGGACGCAGGCTGTGACGCGTCGCCGGACCGAGCGGACCGAAGTCGACCTGGCGAACCCCGGAGGACGTCCCGTCGACAGCTACCCGACGGCCACGTCGAGCGCCGCGGCCAGAGCTGCCGTCGACCGGTACGTCGCCGCTGAGACGAACAATCCCGCTGAGTGCCTCGGCGAGTACTCACCGGCCAACGGCAGCACCACGATCCGGCCAAGACCACGTGACTCCGCGATGCGGAGCTCGCTCGCGAGCATCATCTCCGGCGTTCGAGGGAACTGCCTCTGCACGCCCGCGATCTCCGAGGCGTAGCCGTTGGCCCACGACCGGAACGCGTCGGGGTCGAAGCCTGCCGTCCCGTGGCGCGTCCGCCATGACAGCTCGTCGACGGCCGCAGCGTCACCCTGCTCGACGATCGCACCGTGGCAGTTCGGGCAGAACGTCCAGCCCCCAGACCTCGCGGACGCACAGCAGCTCGAGCGCGGGAACTTGGACGTCAATGCGCATCGACGATCTCCTCAGTGCCGATGGGGCACCACGCCGGGCCCGGAGCGGTGTGTGCCTCTAGTAGATCGCCTGGTTGGCGACGGGACCTTGCGAGCGGCAGATGACCCCGGTGGCCAGCACCGCGGTCCCTGACGACTTGGCCGAGTACGTGCCCGGGAGCGAGACGGACCGGGCTCCCTGCGCGGACCATGCGGTCTTGAGCAGGAGCGCCCCCGACCAGGCGGGGGTGTAGTTGTAGGCCGGACCGACGACGTTCGCCGCCCAGCTGTAGGACACCGCGGCACTCACCAGCCCGAAGCCTGTGTCGACGCTGTACCGCAGTGCTCCGACGTCGTAGAGGAACACCCACGACGAACCGCAGTTGCCCGTGACAATGTTGTCCGGAGTCGCACCTCGCCCTGTGGTGAGGTGCGGTCCCGACTTCACGGCGTAGGGCATGCCCTCCGCCGTGAACCTGATTGCGTACCCGTGGGCCTTGGCCACGTCCGGGTCGTACCCGACGACGACCATGGGTTGTGCCGTCACCGACACCAGGACGTCGGTCGCGGTTCGGCTGATCTCGGGACCTTTCAGCGGGGGGACGGGCGCCACAGGACGACTGCGCCGGCCTCCGCCGACTGGCTCGGGCGCCGCGCCCGAATGCCCCGGGGGACGGCGACGACGTCGCCGCGGGCGTCCGCGGTGAACACGCGACGGCCCGGCTCGACGAAGGCCCGCAGGTACTCGACCTGCCGGCGCAGGCCGTCGATCTCGGACTCGAGCTCGAGGATCCGCTTGATGCCCGCGAGGTTCACGCCTTCGTCCTGCGAGAGCCGCTGCACCTCGCGGAGCGTCGCGATGTCCCGCAGCGAGTACCGCCGGCCGCGTCCGCTCGTGCGGCCCGGCGACACCAGCCCGAGCCGGTCGTACTGCCGCAGAGTCTGCGGGTGCATGCCGGCGAGCTCGGCGGCCACCGAGATGACGTAGACGCGGGCGTCGTCGGACGGCACGTCAGGTCACTTCCTGGCGGCGTCCAGCAGGTCGGCCCGCACGTCCTCGCCGGACGTGGCGATGCCGAACGCCTGGACGGCTTCCCGGGCGGCACTGCTGAGCCGCTGCGGCACGACGACCTGCACGGTGACCAGCAGGTCGCCCGTCGTCTTGTTGCGCGTGATGCCCTTGCCCTTGACGCGCAGGACCCGCCCGGACGGCGTGCCCTCGGGGACCTTGACCCGCACGGTCGAGCCGTCGAGCGTCGGGACCTCGATCGTCGCGCCGAGCGCGGCCTCGTCGAACGCGACCGGGACCGTGATGCGCACGTTCTCGCCGTCGAGCGAGAACACCGGGTGCGGCGTGACGCTGACACTGATCACGAGGTCGCCCGCGGGCGCGCCGCCCTCGCCGGGGCGACCCTTGCCGCGCAGCCGGATCTTCTGACCGTCGCGGACCCCGGCGGGGATGCGGGCGTTGACCGTGCGACCCTCGACGCCGAGCGACACCGTGGAGCCCTCGGCGGCCTGCCGGAACGGCAGCGTGACGGAGGCGGCGAGGTCCGCCCCCTGCTGCGGGCCGCGCGGGAACCCGGCGCCGCCACCCTGACCGAACAGGCCACCCAGGAGATCTTCGAAGTTCGCGCTGCCGCTCGTCGAGTAGCGGGTGCGGCCGCCCTGCGCGCCGCCGAACATCCCGCCGAACACGTCCTCGAAGCCGCCGGCCCCGCCGCGGCCCCCGGCGGTGAACCGGGGACCGCCGGCCATGGCCCGCAGCTGGTCGTACTGCTGGCGCTGCTCGGTGTCGGACAGGACCGAGTAGGCCTCGCCGATCTCCTTGAACTTCGCCTCCGCCGCCGCGTCACCCGGGTTGTGGTCCGGGTGCTTCTCGCGGGCGAGCTTGCGGTACGCCTTCTTGATGGTGGCGGCGTCGGCGTCCTTGGGGACGCCGAGAACCGCGTAGAAGTCCTTCTCGAGCCAGTCCTGCCCGGTCACGGCGCCTCCCTCCTCGTTCTCAGGCCTCCGGGTCCACGACGGCGACGCGCGCCGCTCGCAGCACCCGGTCGGCCGTGCGGTACCCGTGCTGCAGCACCATCTGGACGGTCGGCTCGGTGACGTCCGCCGAGTGCGCGTGCATGAGCGCCTCGTGGACGGCCGGGTCGAACGCCTCGCCCGCCTCGCCGTACTGCTCGATGCCGAGGCGACTGAGCGTGGCCTGCAGCTTCTCGGCGATCGACGCGAACGGGCCGGTCAGGTCGCCGTGCTGGCGGGCGAGCTCGATGTCGTCGAGCACCGGGATGAGCGCCTCCGCGAGGGACGCGACACCGCGGTCGTGCGCCGCGATCTGGTCGGCCTTGGCGCGCTTCACGTACGACGAGTACTGCTGCTCGAGGTTGTAGTACGCCGCCTGCGAGCGCTGCAGCTCGTCGAGCCGCTCGGCCGCGAGCTTCTGGGCCTCGACGAGACCCTCGAGCACGACGGCCTCCTCGGCGCCGGCCGCGATGTTCTCCGCGTCGGCCAGCACCTGCTCCTCGGGCGTACGCACCTGGCCCGTCTCCGGGTCGATGCGGCGCTTGTCGACGAAGCGCGGGGCCCCCTCGTCGGGGTCGGGCTGACCCGACCCCGACGACGGCGTGTTCTGATCGGTCACTTGGCCGCCTCGTCCTCGTCGTCGACGATCTCGGCGTCGACGACGTCCTCGTCGTTGGCCTGCGGCTGCGCGGCGGGCTGGTCCGCCGGCGCCTCGGCGCCCTGGTTCGCGTAGATGGCCTCGCCGATCTTCTGGCTGACCTGCGCGAGGTGCTGCGTCTTGGCCTTGACGGCCTCCGCGTCGGTGCCCTCGAGGGCCACCTTCAGCTCGCCGACCGCCGCCTGCACGTCGGTCTTGACGTCCTCGGGCAGCTTGTCCGCGTTGTCGACGAGGAGCTTCTCCGTGGAGTAGACGAGCTGCTCGGCGGAGTTGCGGGCCTCGGCCTCCTCGCGGCGCTTCTTGTCCTCGGACGCGTGCTCCTCGGCCTCCTTCACCATGCGGTCGATGTCCTCCTTGGGGAGGGCGCTGCCGCCGGTGATGGTCATCGACTGCTCCTTGTTCGTGCCGCGGTCCTTGGCGGACACGTGCACGATGCCGTTCGCGTCGATGTCGAACGTGACCTCGATCTGCGGGACGCCGCGGGGCGCCGGCGCGATGCCGGTGAGCTCGAACGTGCCGAGCGGCTTGTTGTCCCGCGCGAACTCGCGCTCGCCCTGGAACACCTGGATGAGGACGGACGGCTGGTTGTCCTCGGCCGTGGAGAAGATCTCGGACCGCTTGGTCGGGATGGCCGTGTTGCGCTCGATGAGCTTGGTCATCACGCCGCCCTTGGTCTCGATGCCGAGGGACAGCGGGGTGACGTCGATGAGCAGGACGTCCTTGCGGTCGCCCTTCATGACACCGGCCTGCAGCGCGGCACCGACGGCCACGACCTCGTCCGGGTTCACGCCCTTGTTCGGCTCCTGGCCGCCCGTGAGCTCCTTGACGACCTCGGTGACCGCGGGCATGCGGGTCGAGCCGCCGACGAGCACCACGTGGTCGATGTCCGCGAGCTTGATGCCCGCGTCCTTGATGACCGAGTGGAACGGCGCCTTCGTCCGGTCGAGCAGGTCCTGCGTCATCTGCTGGAACTGCGCGCGCGTGAGCTTGGTGTCCAGGTGGACCGGGCCGTTCTCGCTCATGGAGAGGTACTGCAGCGAGATGTTGGTGGCCGTCGCGGACGACAGCTCCTTCTTGGCCTGCTCCGCCGCCTCACGCAGACGCTGCAGGGCGATCTTGTCCTTCGACAGGTCGACGCCCGTCGAGTTCTTCACCTCGGACACGAGGTGGTCGACGATGCGGTTGTCCCAGTCGTCGCCGCCGAGGCGGTTGTCGCCGGACGTCGCGCGGACCTCGATCGTCGAGAACCCGTCGTCGTCCTTGCCGACCTCGAGGAGGGACACGTCGAACGTGCCGCCGCCGAGGTCGAAGACGAGGATGAGCTCGTCCTCCTTGCCCTTCTCCAGGCCGTACGCGAGCGCGGCCGCGGTGGGCTCGTTGATGATGCGCAGGACGTTGAGGCCCGCGATGGTGCCGGCGTCCTTCGTGGCCTGGCGCTCGGCGTCGTTGAAGTACGCCGGGAC
>NZ_JAGIBD010000047.1 GCF_017744555.1 Cellulomonas sp.
CCTCGACCTTGTTGCGGCCGGCCCAGGTGTTCGCCCTCACTGGTCCGCTCCCTTCGTGAGCTCGGCGTCCGACAGCGGCTGCGCCGGACGCTGCGGGAACGCCTTGCGAGCCCGTTTGCCCCACGGGGCGCCGTCGGACCGGACCACCTCGCCGGTCTCCAGCACCTGCTTGAGCCGGCGCAGGTCGTCGTCGAGCTGCTGGTGCGGTTCTTCGCCGAAGTACGTGGCGACCGCCTTGCCCACCTTCCCGCCCGGGACGTCGTACACCAGGACGACGAACACCTCGGTGCTCACACCGTCCGGCGCGGGCGCGAACCGGACAGTGCCGGCGTTGGGCACGTCGGCCTTCCCGGTCGAACGCCACACGATCTTCTCGCCGGGCACCTCGTCGACGATCTCCGCGTCCCACTCCACGTCCTTGCCGAACGGCGCGCTGGCTGCCCAGTGGCTCGTGCGGGCACCCGTGGCGCGGACCTCCTCGAGGTGCCCCATGAACCTCGGGAGGTTCTCCAGGTCGCGCCAGAAGGTGAAGACCTCCGGTGCGTGCTTGCGAACTGTCGTCGTGGCCGTCAGCTCCATGGCTCCTCCTTCGGTGCGCGTGCCCCTTGCGGAGTCGTCCACGCCGCCGATCTGGCGCACGATGCTCGGCGCCGCAAGCTGCGTCCCGTCCGGACCGGCCCTCGTCCAGCCGAGCCCGGGTCCTCGCGACGCACCTCGCACTACGTGGCTTTGAGGGCGTTGCCCATGCCAGCCGAGTCCAGGGTGCGTCCGTATCCGATCGACCGCACCCGGCCGGAGTCTGCGGTCCTCGGCGCCGCGGGCCGCGCCGGTCGCCCAGGGGCGCCGCCGAACTCGCTCACCGAGTCCCGACCGAGCGCGTGCGGGCCCGGTGTGGGCGGTCACCCGAAGTGAACGGAGTACACCGTCGCTCCCTCGGGACGTCGAGCTCGACGATCCCGAGCGGCCTCGTCGCCGTCGACCACCCCGCGACAACGACGACAGACGACGGCAACGGCCCGCGGGTCAGAGGTCCCTTCCGCGCGCGAGCGGTGGTCATAGCGTGTCCCGAACTCGACCTTCAGGGAGCACGTCATGACCGTCAGCACCGCGTTCCAGATGTTCGCTACCGACGCACCGGCCCACCATGCCGCATGGATGACTGCGGTCGGGTCGCTGGCTGCGGCCAGCTCGCTCGACGAACGCAGCGACGAGCTCGCCTACGTCGCCGTGCTCGCGGCGACGGGCATGCACTCAGGCCTGCCGTTCCACGTCCAGCGGTTGCGTGCGCTCGGCGCGACGCGCGACGAGGTGATCTCCGCGGTGCTCGTCGGTCTGCCGGCCGTCGGTCATCAGGTCGTCGCGGCGCTGCCCGTCGCCCTGGCGGCCTACGACGACGCTTCCTGACTCACGCGGTGACGATCCCGCCCGGCACGAACGGACCGGTGAGCGCGGTGAGATGGCCGACGCGGTCGGCGTCGAGCCGTCGTGCTCTCCGGCGGACGTCGTGGGAGCGCCGAGGCGGAAGCAGGTGGCACCGAGGGAGGTGAGCCGCCGAGTTCCCTTGCGCCCTCGTCGAGCTCGAGCACCTCACCGGTGCGCGCCGGACGTCCGTGGCCGACCGGCACCGGGCCTTGCCTCCCTCGTGCGACGCATGGACGGCGCCATGGCCCAGCACGTGCTGCCCCTGCCGGCTGGAACGGTCGGCACATGGGTCGGACCGACCCTGTCCGCGGCGGACAGCCTGCGGATCACGGTGCACGGGCGCGGGGCTCGTGGGTTGATGCCGCAGGCAGCGGTCGATCCGGTCGTGCTGGCGGCGATGATCGTCGTGCGGCTGCAGGCCGTGGTGTCCCGGGATCGGCGGGATCGACCCCGACACATACCGTACGGCGGAACGGGCGGGTCGCATCGACCAGGACATCCCCGTGAACCACTCCGCGACCTTCGCTCCAGTCGTCCAGCCCACCCTCCACCGGGCACCGAGACGCTCGTGGTGAGCGCCCTCGCCTGGTTCGGCCGGACCTGACGGCGCACGCCACACGGCTGCGCCAAGGCGCTCGGCTGCAATGCACCGTCGCTCGGACCGTTCGAGCCTGCTCAGCGAGGTCGCGCAGCGGACCCCGGCCGTGCCACGTCGCCGGGTTCGCCGTCGTCGGGGCAAGCCCGTCGCCGTCGTCGGGTCCCTGCACGACGGCCCGTAGCCCGCGGTACGAAGGCGCCCAACGGCTCGCACAAGGCAGTGTGCCGGGTCCGTCAGCCCAGCAGCGCCAGGAACTCCTCGGGCGTCACGATGCGGACGCCGAGGTCGGTGGCCTTCACGTACTTGCTGGACGTGGACGGCTCCGAGACGAGCAGCGACGTGGTCGCCGACACGGACGAGGACGCCCGCCCGCCGTGGGCCTCGATCAGCTCGGCGACGGTGGTGCGCGAGTACCCGGGGACCGAGCCGGACACGACGACGGTCATCCCGGCCAGGGCGAGTGCGCCGGAGGCGGACACGTCCGGCGACGTCCCGGTGTCCACGCCCGCGGCGACGAGCCGGTCGAACACGCCACGTGCCTCGAGGTCGTCGAGCCCGGCACGGATCGCCTCGGCCCTCTTCGGGCCGATGCCGTCGATCCCCGCGAGCGTCTCGACGTCGGCGGCGCGCAGCAGCGTCAGGGTCGGCAGTGCGGCGGCGATCCGTCGGCCCATCGTGCGGCCGGTCATGCGGATCCCCAGGGCGGTGATGATCCGGTTCCACGCAGAGCCCTTGGCGCGGGAGATCTCCGCGGCGATCTTCACCGCGTTCTTGGCGCCGAGCGTGCGGCCCTCGCCCAGCGGCAGGGTCGTCAGTGTCTCGACGTCGAGGGTGAACAGGTCCGCGATGTCCGAGACGAGGCCACGTTCGACGAGGGACTCGACGATCTCGGTGCCGATGCCCTCGATGTCGAGGGCGTCACGCGACACCGCGTAACGGATCAGCGCGCCCACGGACAGGCTCGGGTCGGTCGAGCGCCACAGCAGCGTGGACTTGTCCCACTCGCCGCCGTTCGGGTCGGTCGCCGGGGGAGTCCACGACACCGAGTCCGCGGGGCGCTCGTCGAGCACGACCGACTCGATGTACGGGATGACGTCGTTGGCCCGCTTGATGACGACGGTGTCGCCGACGCGCACGTCGCGCTCGAACATCCACGTGGCGTTGTGCCCGGTGGCGAACGTGATCGTGGTGCCGCCGACGAACACCGGCTCGACCTCGACGCGGATCGCAAGCCGGCCGGTGCGCCCGACGGCGGTGGTGATGGCGACGACCTTCGTGATCGCGGTCTCGGCCTCGTACTTGTACGCGATGGACCAGCGTGGCGTGCGCGACCCCATGCCGAGGCGGGCGCGGTCGGCGTCGGTGTCGGCCTTGATGACGATGCCGTCGATCGGGAAGCCGAGCACGGGGCGACGAGCGGCCAGCTCCGCGACGGCCCGGCGCACGTCGTCGGTGGTCGTGACGGGCACGCCTCCGGCGAGCCACGGGGCCAGCGCGCGAGCCGTGCCGATGCCGGCTTTCTCGACCTCGACGAGCCGGTCGGAGTACGAGGCCGTGACCGGGTCGGCCTCGATGACGTCGTACGCGGCGAAGGTCAGCAGCCCGGCGTAGGCGGCGTCGCCCTTGCGCAGGATGCCGGCCGCGCCGTTGCGCGAGTTGACGAACGGTGCGCCGCCCAAGGACGCGCGGGCGACCTGCGCGCTCGGGAAGTCGGTGTCGGCCATGAAGACCTCGCCGCGGACCTCGACGGACAAGGCGGTCGACAGCCGGGCGGGCAGGCCCTTGACGACCAGGGTGCGGACGCGGTCGGTGACGTCCTCTCCCGAGCGGCCGTCGCCACGGGTGGCGACCAGCGTCAGACGCCCGGCGGAATATGCCGCCCGGATCGCGAGGCCGTCGAGCTTCGGTTCGACGGCGACGGGACCGGCGATCGCACCGACCAGCGCGTCCAGGGCGTCCAGGGTCGGGGCCTTGTCGAGCGAGCCCATCATCGTCGGGTGCTCGACGTCGCCACCGGCGGACTGACCGGCGGCGACGGCGTCGAGCAGATCCGCGAACTGCGGCGCGAGCGCAGGGTCCTGGGCCACCGCGATGCGCAGCTGCTCGATGCCCGAGTCGTACTCGGCGTCCGACATCACCAGGGCGTCGGTGTCGTAGTACGCCGCGGCAGCGGCCCGAAGGCGCTCGGCGAGGGCGGTCAGCTCGGTCACGTCGTTCGCACTCCTGTCGTGGGTGGCACGTCCATCGGCCCTTAGGAGATCACGCCACGGCGGCGGGATGGCCCGCTCGCGGCTCAGAGCGGCCAGACGAGCGGGATGAGCAACGTCGTCACGACCAGCCACGCGGCCGCCAGGATGAGCCCCAGCCGCCAGTAGTCCCCGAACCGGTACCCGCCGGGCTCCTTGACGATCATGTTGGCGGGTGTCGCGATCGGGGTGAGGAACGACGCGGCGCCGGCCGCGGCGACGAGCATCAGGACCGGCGCGACGGACGCCAGGAGGCTGACCGCGGCGTCGGACAGGCGAGCTCCGAGTCTGCGCGCGGTGGGGGGTCGCCCCTGGGGTCAGAGGCCGAGTTGGCGCACGGCGGCTCGCAGCGTGTCGGCGCTGTGGCGCAGGGCGGCGAGCTCACCGTCCGACATCGGCGTCGGCAGCAGCCGGCCGGCGCCCGCGTGGCTGACCATCGTCGGGACGGACAGGCAGACGTCGCTGATGCCGCGGTAGTCGTCGACGAGCGACGAGATCGGCATGACCCGGAACTCGTCGTTCACGACGGCCTCGACCACGCGGGAGGCGGCCAGCGCGATCGCGTAGTAGGTGGCGCCCTTGCCCGCGATGATGTCGTACGCCGAGTGCACGACGTCGTGGGCGATCTCGTCGCGCACCTGCGGGGTCAGCTGTGCGGTCGGGATGCGGTCGTCGAGCGGCCCGAGGTCGAGCAGCGGCACGCCGCCGATGGTCGCCGCGGTCCACAGGGGGACCGCGGTGTCACCGTGCTCACCGGCGATGTACGCGTGGACGTTCTGGACCGCCACGCCGAGGTGCTGGGAGATGAGATACCGGAACCGTGACGAGTCGAGCACCGCGCCGGAGCCGAACACGCGGGACCGTGGCAGGCCGGAGACGCGCAGAGCCGCGTACGTGACGACGTCGACCGGGTTCGTGACCATGAGGTAGATGGCGTCGGGCGCCACCTCGACGAGCTGTGGCATGAGCGTCCGCGTCAGGCCGACGGTGCGGCTGGCCAGGTCGATGCGCGTCTCGCCCGGCTTCTGCTTGGCGCCGGCGGTCACGACCACGACGTCGGCGCCCGCGCAGGCCGCGATGTCGTCCGACCCGACCACGTGCGCCATCGGCATGAACTGGATGCCGTGCGCCAGGTCGAGCCCCTGCGCACGGACCTTCGCACCGTCGACGTCGTAGAGGACGACCTCACGCGCCGAGCCGCGCATCAGCACCGCGTACGCCAGCGTCGCGCCCACCGACCCCGCGCCGACGACCGCGACCTTCGCCGTCGGGCGCGTGGCCGAGCGACTCGCGCCGCTGACCGGGTGGCTGCCCGGGATCTCGCCGTCCTGCACGTCCATCGCCGCGTCCCCTCGCCGTGCCGTCGCACCGGAAGTCCCGCCGTGCCCCACGCTAGGGCCGCAGGCTCGCCGCGGCAGGTCGCGTCGGGACTGCTCGGGCGAGCAGCTCGCAGGGGCGGCGCCGCCCGTCGACGTCCTGCCGGCCCGACGCGCGGCGTCGGTCAGGGTGCCCCACCATGGGCCGATGACGAGCGAGGACCGCGCCGACCCCGACCACCGTCCGCCCGGCGGCGTCAGCGACGCCGTCGTCGAGGCCGTCGGCGGGGTGACCGCGGCGTTCGAGGTGATCGAGCACGCCCGAGGGATGCTCTACGCGTTCCACCGTCTCGTCGGTCGCGCGGACGCCGAGCTCGCGGAGGCACTCGGCCGGCTGTCCGAGGCCGGGCACCCGGACGTGGCCGACGAGCTGCGCGCCGAGGTCGTCGGCCGCAACGTGATCGAGGGCCGCTGGACGTTCCAGGTCGTCGAGGAGTTCGACGACGGGTACTACCGCACGTTCGCCGATGCCGAGCGTCGTGTGCGCGACACGCTGCTGGACGGGCGCCGGCACGTCTACGAGTCGGAGCTCAAGGAGCGCAACCGCACGCACGGCCGGCCAGGTCACGAGGCGCGGCCGACCTCGTGACCCGCACGCGACGGCGAGCGGCGCACGGCCGCGCTATCGCCCGCCGGTGAGGTTGCGCTCGCGCTGCGCGACGCCGGGGGCGCCGTACGGGTAGTCGTCGGCGACCGGCGCGCTCACGTCGGTGAGGTGGGCCAGCTCGTCGTCCGTGAGCCGCAGGTCGGCGGCCGCCAGGTTGTCGACGAGCTGGTCCACGGTGCGGGCTCCGAGGATCACCGACGTGACGGCGGGACGCTGACCCAGCCAGGACAGGGCGACCTGCGACATCGTCGCGTCGTGCGCCTGAGCCGTCTCCCGGACCACGTCGATCACGCGCCACGTCCGGTCGTCGGCGTTGCGCGCCTCCCACGCCTCCATCCCGCGCTGCGGGTTCTCGCCGAGGCGCGTTGCTCCCTCGGGGGGCGCGTCCCGGGTGTACTTGCCGGTCAGCCAGCCGCCGGCGAGCGGCGACCACGGCAGCAGCCCCATGCCGGCGTCGAGCGCCGCAGGGACGACCTCGTGCTCGATGTCGCGGACCAGCAGGTTGTACTGCGGCTGGAGGGTCACGGGCCGCGCGAAGCGGTGCGCGCGGGCGACGTGGACGGCCTTGGTGAGCTGCCAGCCCAGGTAGTTGGAGAACCCGTAGTAGGAGATCTTGCCGGCGGCGACAACGTCGTCGAGGAACGACAGCGTCTCCTCGACGGGCGTCAGCGCGTCCCACGCGTGCATTTGGTACAGGTCGACGTGCTCGACTCCCAGCCGGCGCAGCGAGGCGTCCAGCGCGTCGCGCAGGTGGCGGCGCGAGAGACCGAGGTCGTTCGGGCCGTCACCCGTCGGGAACCGGCCCTTCGTCGCGACCACCAGCTGCCTCGCGTCCGTCGGGTGCGCGGCGAGCCAGCGGCCGATGATCTCCTCCGACGCGCCCGCGGAGTAGACGTCGGCGGTGTCGACGAACGTGCCGCCGTGCTCGACGAACGTGGTCAGGATCTCCCCGGAGGTGGTCTCGTCGGCCTCCGCGCCGAACGTCATGGTGCCGAGGCAGTGCGTCGAGACGGCGGTCCCGCTCGTGCCCAGGAGTCGGTACTGCATGGCTGCTTCAGCTCCTCGTCAGGGTGACAGGTCGGTGAGCAGCGCGGGCAGCTCGTCGACGAGCTCGCGCGCGAGGTACCCCGTGCGGCCGACGCGCACCGCGAGCCGGTCGTCCGCGGTCGCGTGCAGGTGGGTGGCCCAGCACGCGGCCTGGGCCGGGTCGGCACCACGGCCGAGCAGCCCGACGAGCGCGCCGGCGAGCACGTCGCCGCTGCCGGACGTCGCGAGCCCCGGCGTGCCGGTGGAGACCTCCCACCGGTGACCGTCGGGTGTGCCGATGCGTCCCTGGCACGTGACGACCGCGTCGTAGCGCTTCGCCACCCGGTCCGCCGCCGACTCGTCGAGGCCGTCGTCGACGCCGAGCAGCCGGGCGGCCTCGGTCATGTTCGGCGTCAGGACGAGGCGGCCTCGCAGCTGCGCCGCGACGTCCTGCAGGCCCGGCAGGACACCAAGGGCGAACGCGTCGAGCAGCACGGGGGAGGAGCGGCGGACGAGGGGGACCAGGGAGGTCAGCAGGGCCGCGGTGCGGTCGGCGTCGTCCAGGCCGGGGCCCACCAGCACGGCGTCGGCGGCGTGCAGATCGTCGGCCAGGGCCTCGAGACCGGTGCCCTCCACGGAACCCTGCTCGGTCTCGGGGAGCCCGACCACGCCGGCCTCGGGCAGGGCGACCGCGAGCGGCACCGCGACCGACCGCGCGACCGCGAGCGTGAGACGCCCCGCACCCACCCGCAGCGCGGCAGTCCCGGCGAGCAGGACGGCGCCGGGTGTCGTGCGGGCACCGCCGACCACGACGACCTGTCCGCGCCCGTACTTGGAGCCGACGAGCGACGGCAGGGCCCAGTCGCGCAGGAGCCGAGGCGTGACGGTCTCAGTGCGGGTGGGCATCGGCGTCCCCGGGGTGCACGGTGGCAGGCGTCCCCTGCCGGTCGAGGTGGGCGTCGTCGTTGAACACCGTGAGCTCCCACCGGGGCGGGCCGGCCTGCTCGGAGGGGCGACGGACGAGTCGCGTGACGGCGGCGTTCCGCACGGGACTGCGTCGGCCGAGCTCGAGGACCTCTGTCTCGGTCAGGCGCTCGCAGATGTACCGGACGGTCATGAGGACCGCGTCGTGCGCGACCACGAGGACGCGGCGGTCCGCCTCCCAGCCGTCCAGGTCGGTGAGGAACGACCGCACCCGCAGCGTCAGGTCCGCCCACGACTCGCCGCCCGGAGGCCGGTAGTAGAACTTGCCGAGGTGCCGGCGACGCGCGGCCTCGGCCGGGAGGCGCTCGTCGACGCCGGTCGTCGTGAGCAGGTCGAGGATGCCGAGCTCACGGTCGCGCAGGCGCTCGTCCTGGTGCACGGGCAGGCTGAGCCCGGCGGCCTCGAGCGCGATCGTCGCGGTCTGCACGGCGCGCACGTACGGCGAGACCCACACGACGTCCGGACCTGAGGTGCGGGACGCCCCCTCGAGCCAGGTGCCGAGTGCGGTCGCCTGCTCGGCGCCGAGCACGGACAGCGGGGTGTCGGCGTCCCGCGTGTCGAGGTCGATGACCTCCTGCCGGCCGCGCTCGGCCGCCGACGCCGCGATGTTGCCGACGCTCTCGCCGTGCCGGACGAGCATCAGCTCCGTCACGCCCCTCCCGGCGCCGCTGTCGGTCGGGCTCACGCCGGCGGCTCGTCCTGACCGGACTCCTCGGCCGCGTCGGCCTCCGCCTTGGTGTGGTGCACCGCTCCGTCGGCGTGCTCGGGCGGTCCGTAGACGGTGTAGAGGATCAACGGGTTCTCGCCCGTGTTGAGGAAGTTGTGCTTCTTCCCGGCACCCACCACCACGAGGTCGCCCTGGGCGACGTTCCGCTCCTGGCCCGAGACGACGGCCTTGCCGGTGCCTGACACGAAGGTCAGGACCTGGTCGACCTCGTGCACCTCCTCACCGATCTCGCCGCCCGGCGGGATCGTCATGATGACGAGCTGGGTGTGCTCGCCGGTCCACAGCACCCGGCGGAAGTCCGGGCTCTGCTCGGCGACGGTCGCGATGGTCCAGTGGTCCATGGAGTCCTCACCTCTCGTGACGGTCGGTGTGGACATCTTGGAGCGGCGCGCGCAGTTCCGCCTGCGCTCCCGCGGCCGGACGGCTCACGGCATCGCCGCCGTGAGCCGTCCGGTTCCCTCAGCGCTGCAGCGTGAGCAGGCCCGGGCGGTAGGGGAGCAGCCCGTAGTCGCCGCCCGAGCTGGGCGAACGACCCTGGTAGAGCAGCTGCAGGTTGCACGGGTCGATGGTCATCGTCTGGTCGTTGCTGCTGCGGATCAGCTCACCGTGGCTGATGTCGTTGGTCCACGTCGCGCCGCTGTTCGCCTTGCCGGCGAACGGGTTGCTCTCGGACGCGGCCTGCGGTGTCCACGAGCCGGAGAGGCTGCTGGCGGTGAACGAGCGGAAGTAACGGCCGTTGGCGCCGATCGCCTCGACGATCATCAGGTACTGGTTCTGGCCCTTGACCTTGTACACCTGCGGAGCCTCGAACAGGTTGTTCGTGCTGTCGCTCATGACCGTGGTGTACGAGGAGCCGAAGCTGCCCGGGAAGTTCCCGATGGGCATGCTGGCGCGGTAGATCTTGCCGTTGTCCCCGGCGAAGAACAGGTACATGTTCGTGCCGTCACCGATGATCGTCTGGTCGATCGGGCCCGTGCCGGAGCCGGAGATGCTGCCCGAGAACAGCGTCTGCGGCGACGACCAGCCGTTCGGGTTCGAGGGGTCGTTCGACGTCCGGTACGAGAACGCGGCGCCGCCCCACTGGTAGGTGAGCACCCAGATGTTCTTCGGGGCGAAGTAGAACAGCGACGGCGCGACGGTCCCGGACGACATCGCGGTCTGCGACGCCGAGGCCATGTCGGACCAGTTCGAGAACAGGCCGAACGCCATCGAGCCCCACGACGAGCCGTTGTCGTGCGTCGTCGCGTAGACGAGGTGCTTGCCGTTGTACTCGGCGGTGGTGAAGTCCTTGAGCGACGCCCAGCCGGACCGCGGCGTGGCGAGCGCACCCGTGGAGCTCCACCGGTAGCTCGACGGCAGCGTGCACGAGCCGGTCGACGTCGGCGTGGGCGTCGGGTTCGAGCCCCCGAGCCGGACGAGCTGCCACTGCTGGTTCGCGCCGTTCCAGTCGGAGTACTGCACGACGTTCGCGCCGTCGGCCGTGGACGCGCCCTGCACCTCGACGGCCTTGCCGCTGTGCCGGGCGATCAGCTGGATGTACCCGTCGACGTCCTGGATGCTGAACTGCTGGTTCGTGGAGTTGTAGTCGGTGTACTGGATGATCGCGGCGCCGTCGGCGGTGGACTTGTTCGAGACGTCGAGCACCTTGCCCGACAGCCGGGACTTCAGCCGGTAGTAGCCGTCGCCCGAGCTGACGAACTGCCACTGCTGCTGGGCGCCGTCGTTCCGGCTCCACTGGGCGATCCGGGCGCCGTCGTTGGTCGCCAGGTTGTAGACGTCCATGGCCTTGCCGCTGCCACGGTTCACCAGCACGTACGACGCCGACGTGTCGATCGTCGCCGCGGTCGCCGCCGGTGCCGCGGCCAGTGCGACCATGCCGGTCACGACGACGCTCAGGGCGACGACCGAGGCCTGCCACCTCCGCCGCGTCGCGGTTCCTGGTGTCGTTCTCATGGGTGCCACTTCCTTCGGGGTCGTGGGGGTGGGCCGCCCGGTCGGCGGCCCACCCCCGATCCAGTTGTCGGTCAGCCGACGCGGACGAGCTGCCACTGCTGGTTGGCGCCGTTCCAGCTGCTGTACTGCACGACGTTCGCGCCGTCGGCCGTCGAGGCGCCCTGCACCTCGAGCGCCTTGCCGCTGTTGCGGTTGAGGATCGACGCGTATCCGTCGGAGACCGTGACGCGCCACTGCTGGTTCGCCGCGCTCGTGTCGGTCCACTGCACGACCGCCCCGCCGTCGGCCGTCGAGAAGCCGGAGACGTCCAGGTTCTTCGCGGAGAGCCGCGACCTGATCTCGTAGTACCCGTCGCCGGTGCCGACGAACTGCCACTGCTGGTTGCTGCCGTCGTTGCGGGTCCACTGCGTGATGCGCGCACCGTCGGACGTCGACTTGGCGTAGACGTCGAGCGCCTTGCCGCTGCCCCGGTTCACCAGCACGTACCACGCGCCCGCGACGATCGAGCTGTCGCCGCCACCGTTGTTGCTGCCCGCGTTCAGGGCGTTGAGGACGGCGGTGTACGCGGCCTTCTTGTTGCCGGACGAGTCGAACAGCAGCGGGTTGGCCCCGGTGCGCCACGAGTCGGAGTCCCGCACGCCCCACACCGTGATGCCGGTGCACCGCGACACCGCGAGGCAGGCGTTCGTGACGGCGGCGTACATGTTCGCCTGGTTGCCGCCCTGCTGGATGTCGAGCTCGGTGAGCTGGACGTCGACCCCGAGGTCGGCGAAGCGCTGCAGGTTGGCCTGGAAGTCCCCGGGCAGGCTCGTGCCGAGGTGCGCCTGGAACCCGACGCAGTCGATCGGGACGCCCCGGGACTTGAAGTCGCGGACCATGTTGTAGACGCCCGTGGACTTCGCGTTGATGCCGTCGGTGTTGTAGTCGTTGTAGCAGAGCTTGGCGCCCGGGTCGGCGGCGCGTGCGGTCTTGAACGCGACCTCGATCCAGTCGTTCCCGGTGCGCTGCAGGTTGGAGTCGCGCCGGCTGCCGCGGCCGTCGTCCGCGAACGCCTCGTTCACCACGTCCCACGCGTAGACCTTGCCGCGGTAGTGCGTGGCGACCTGGGTGATGTGGTTGACGAGGGCGCTGCGCAGGTCCGAGCCGGACAGGTTCTGCATCCAGCCGGGCTGCTGACCGTGCCAGGCGAGGGTGTGGCCGCGGACGCGCTTGCCGTTGCTCGTGGCCCAGTTGAGGATCCGGTCGCCGGCGGAGTAGTTGAAGCTGTTGCGCGAGGGCTCGGTCGCGTCCATCTTCATCTCGTTCTCGGCCGTGATCATGTTGAACTCACGGTTGGCGATCGACGTGTACGTCGAGTCGCCGAGCCTGCCCGCGGCGATCGCGGTGCCGAAGTACCGGCCCTTCTCGGCCGCGGACGCCCCGAGCGTCGAGGCGGCGTGCGCAGGGTTCGCCAGCCCGACGACCATCGTCAGGACCAAGCCGGCCGTGGCGGCGAGCGCTGTGGTGCGAGGTCTCCAGCCGTGCCGTCGCTCGAGTGCTTGCGTGGTGTGCATGGTCTCTCGCTCTCTGTCGTGACGGTGCGCGGGGGCGCGCCGTCCACCGGGTAGGGGTGCGCTCGCGCTCTCGACGTGTGCTCAGGTCGGGGCGTTCGGTCGCCGCGACTCCCGCCCTGGCGTCGTCGCCAGGGCGTGCTGGAGCGCACACGTGAGAGCGCCTGACCTCGCCGTGTTAGCGCTAACACGGCGAGACGCCGACACTCTGGCACACGGACACGCAGGGCCGACCCGGTGCAAATCGATTAATCCGTCGGGCTGCCCCTCCCGTTCGCCTTCCTCCGGATCGTCTTCGCGGCGAGGACGACCTCGCCGGCGCTCGCGTCGAGCGGGGCGCCCGCCGCGGTCGACGGGCCGTCGCCGTCCAGGACGCCTCGCTCGGGCGGCGGGCCGAGGTGAAAGGTTTTGACCGTGGAGCGACCCGCCGGACTCCTGCACTGTGAGCGCGAACAGCCGTGACCGGACCGGCGGGCTCCGCGACGTGCGTTCATCGATGTACATCACATCGCCCCCCGCCGGCGGTCTCCGGTCGTCAGTCCACCCGCGCGCGCGGGTGCCTACGGAGAGGCGCCTCATGACCAGGATCTCGGCACGACGGGGGGCGGCAGCGGCCGTCGCCTCCCTGGCCGCCGCCGCCACGCTCGCCGGCCTGCTGGCAGCCCAGCCGGCGCAGGCCGCGGAGAGCACGCTCGGTGCGGCCGCCGCGCAGAGCGGCCGCTACTTCGGCACCGCCATCGCGGGCGGCCGGCTCGGCGACAGCGCCTACACGACCATCGCGAACCGCGAGTTCAACATGATCACGGCCGAGAACGAGATGAAGCAGGACGCGACCGAGCCGAACCAGAACCAGTTCAACTTCTCCAGCGGCGACCGGATCCTCAACTGGGCGCAGAGCAACGGCAAGCGCGTGCGAGGGCACACCCTGGCGTGGTACTCCCAGCAGCCGGGCTGGATGCAGAGCATGTCCGGTACGACGCTGCGCAACGCGATGATCAACCACATCACCCAGGTCGCCACGCACTACAAGGGCAAGATCTACGCCTGGGACGTCGTGAACGAGGCGTTCGCGGACGGCGGGTCCGGCGGGCGCCGTGACTCGAACCTGCAGCGGACCGGCAACGACTGGATCGAGGTCGCGTTCAAGACCGCACGCGCCGCCGACCCGGGCGCCAAGCTCTGCTACAACGACTACAACACCGACAACTGGAACGACGCCAAGACGCAGGGCGTCTACAACATGGTGAAGGACTTCAAGTCCCGGGGCGTGCCGATCGACTGCGTGGGCTTCCAGTCGCACTTCAACCCGCAGAGCCCGGTTCCCTCCAACTACCGCACGACGCTGCAGAACTTCGCCGACCTCGGGGTCGACGTGCAGATCACCGAGCTCGACATCGAGGGCTCCGGCAGCGCGCAGGCGCAGAACTACGCGAACGTCGTCAACGCCTGCCTCGCGGTGTCGCGGTGCACCGGCATCACGGTCTGGGGCGTGCGTGACTCCGACTCCTGGCGCTCGTCCGGGACCCCGCTGCTGTTCGACGGCTCGGGCAACAAGAAGGCCGCGTACACGAGCGTGCTCAACGCGCTGAACAGCGCGACCCCGTCGCCGACCCCGACGACGCCGACCCCCACGCCGACGACGCCCACCCCGACGCCGACGACGCCCACGCCTACCCCCACACCGACCCCGACGCCGACGCCGCAGCCCGGCTCGGGATGCACCGTCGTGTACGCGGCGCCGGCCCAGTGGCAGAACGGGTTCACGGCCAACGTCAAGATCACGAACCTCGGCCAGCCGATCAACGGGTGGACGCTGACGTGGGCGTTCCCCGGCAACCAGACGATCACGCAGGCGTGGAGCACGGCCGCGACGCAGAGCGGGTCGCAGGTCACGGCGAGGAACGTCGACTACAACCGCACGATCCCGACCGGGGGCACGATCGAGTTCGGGTTCAACGGTGCGTACAGCGGCAGCAACCCGGCGCCGACGAGCTTCACGCTCAACGGCACGCCGTGCAACGGCGCAGTGAACCCGACGCCCACGCCCACCCCGACGACGCCGACGCCGACGCCGACCACGAGCACCCCGACGGGCACCCTCCCGTCGTCGTTCAGCTGGTCGTCGAGCGGCATCCTCGTGAGCCCGAAGCCGGACGGCTCGCACTCGGTGGCCGGCGTCAAGGACCCCTCGGTGGTGTACGCCGAGGGCAAGTGGCACGTGTTCGCGTCGATCGCGTCGTCGGCCGGGTACAACCTGCAGTACACGAGTTTCTCGGACTGGTCGCAGGCCGCGTCCGCGACGCCGTACTACCTCGACCGGTCGGCGATCGGCACGGGGTACCGGGCCGCGCCGCAGGTGTTCTGGTTCGCGCCGCAGAAGCTCTGGTACCTCGTGTACCAGACGGGCGCGGGCGGCTCGTACTCGACGACGTCGACCATCTCCGACCCGTCGTCGTGGTCCGCGCCGAAGAACTTCTACTCGTCGCAGCCGCAGATCATCACGAACAACATCGGCGACGGGTACTGGGTGGACTTCTGGACCGTGTGCGACACGTCCATGTGCTACCTGTTCTCGTCGGACGACAACGGCCACCTGTACCGGTCGGAGACGTCGCTCTCGAGCTTCCCGAACGGGTTCACCAACACGGTGATCGCAATGCAGGACTCGAACCGCTACGCGCTGTTCGAGGCGTCGAACGTCTACAAGATCGCCGGTCAGAACAGCTGGCTCATGCTCGTCGAGGCGATCGGCTCGGACGGCAAGCGGTACTTCCGGTCGTGGACGGCCCCGTCGATCACCGGCACGTGGACCCCGCTGGCGGCCTCGGAGTCGACGCCGTTCGCGCGGGCCAGCAACGTGACGTTCCCGAACGGCGCGTGGACGAAGGACATCAGCCACGGCGAGATGGTCCGCTCGGGCACCGACCAGGCCATGGAGATCAGCCCGTGCAACCTGCGGTACCTGTACCAGGGCATGGACCCCGGGGCGTCGGGCGACTACAACTCGCTGCCGTGGCGGCTGAGCCTGCTGACGCAGACGGGTTCGACCTGCTGAGGTCACTGGTCGACTGACGACGGACGCCCGGTCGCTGGCCAGAGGACTGCGACCGGGCGTCCGTCCGCGCGGGGCGCGGTCGGTGCCCGACCGGCACGTCACGACCGCGGGGGACACCACCGGCGCTGGGCGCGGCCCGGTGGTGTCCCGCTCCGTCGGCGAGGTCGCGCGCTCGGTGCGCCGGCTCGGGGAGACGTCCGCCAGGCCGGTCGCGGACGCGCGGTTCGCCTGGGTCCTCGTCCGGTAGATTGCGGCTGCCCGCCTGCGAACGCGCCCGGGGCGCTGCGCCCGCGCGGCTCGCTCGACGACCCGGAGGGGATGCCGTGGCCACGATGGCCGACGTCGCGCGCCGCGCAGGCGTCTCCGCGAAGACGGTGTCGAACGTCCTCAGCGGTTACCCGTACATCAAGGACGCGACGCGTGAACGCGTCCTGACGGCGATCGACGAGCTGGGCTACGAGCTCAACGTGACCGCGCGGATCCTGCGGTCCGGGCGGAGCGGCGTCATCGGGCTGGCGGTCCCCGAGCTGGGGCAGCCGTACTTCGGCGAGCTGGCCGACGAGGTCCTCGCGGCGGCACGCCGGCACGACCTGCAGGTGCTCATCGAGCCGACGGGCTTCACACGCGACGGCGAGCTCGAGGCGCTGCGAGAACCGCGACGGCGGCTGGTCGACGGCCTGGTGTTCAGCCCCGCCGCCCTCGACCAGGGCGACGCGCACCTCCTCGAGGACCTCGGGTACCCGCTCGTCCTGCTCGGCGAGCAGATCTTCTCCTCGCGCGTCGATCACGTCACGATGCACAACGTCGAGGGAGCGCGTGCGGCGACGGACCTGCTGCTCGACGTGGGGCGCCGCCGGATCGCCTTGATCGGCATGCTGCACGCGCCGACCGCCGGTTCGGCCACCTTGCGCTTCCGGGGGTACCGCGAGGCGTTGGAGGCTCGCGGCCTGGCGGTCGACGAGCGGCTCTTGGGCTGGGCGGACGACGGGTGGCACCGCGCGAACGGGGCTCGGGCCATGGCTGCGGTGCTGGACTCCGGCGTGCAGGTCGACGGTGTCGTCGCGCTCAACGACGCGCTCGCGATCGGTGCGATGTTCGAGCTCCAGGTGCGTGGGCTGTCGATCCCGCGCGACGTCGCGGTCGTCGGGTTCGACGACATCGAGGACGCCCGGTACTCGGTGCCTGCGCTGACGACGGTCGACCCGGGTCGCCGCGAGATCGCCGAGGTCGCGGTCGACCTGCTGCGCCGCAGGCTGGACGAGCGGACGAGCGCCGTCGGCTCGCCGCGCCCGCCCGTCCTGCACGTCGCGGACCTGCGGCTCATCGAGCGCGAGAGCACCCCGACCCGGCGCCCCTGAGCCCGGTGGAAGGAGCGCAGTGATCGACGAGCACGCGGACGCCGTGACCTTCCGCGCCGACGCGGCCCGGTTCGCCGCGACACTGCCGCGCGCGCTGCCGGCGCTGCCGAGCGGGACGTACGAGGTCGTCGACGTGGGTCCGGCCGCCCCGGTGCGGCGCCTGAACGTCTACCGACCCGCGGGGCCCGGCGTCCCCGGGGTCTTCGTGAACCTGCACGGTGGTGGGTTCGTGCTCGGCTCCGCGCAGGACGACGACCCCTACTGCCGGCTCCTCGCCGACGCGTCAGGCTGCGCGGTGGTCAACGTCGACTACCCGCTCGCGCCCGAGCACCCGTACCCGGCGGCGGTGCACCAGACCTACGACCTGCTCGCGTGGATCGCCGAGCACGGCGGCGTGCTCGGCGTCGACGGCTCGCGCCTGGCCGTCGGCGGGCACAGTGCGGGCGGCAACCTCGCCGCCGCGTGCGCGCTCCTGGCTCGTCGGCACGGGCGTCCGCTGCTGCGCGGCGTCGTGGTCGACTACGCACCGCTGGACCTGTGGACGCCGCCGGCGGACAAGCTCGTCGGACCTGTGCGGGACGACCCCGGCGCGACCGCCCTGGCCGAGGCCGGGGCACGGTTCAACGCCTGGTATCTGCCCGACCCGGCGAGCGGGGCGGACGAGCTCGCGTCGCCCGTGCTGGCGTCGGACGTCTCCGGCCTGCCCCCGACGTTGGTGCTCACCGCCGAGCGGGATCTCCTGCGCGCCGAGGGGGACCGGTACGCGGCGCGACTGTCCGCGGCGGGGGTGCCGACCGAGCACGCCGTGTTCCCCGGCTGCGGGCACGGATTCACGCACGTCGGGCCTGAGGAGCACGCCGCCGCCGCCTGGGCACGGATGGCGGCGTTCGTCCGCCGCGTGGTCGGAGTCGCGGCGACGTCCGACACTGTGCGGGCCTGACACCGAAAGTTCCGGCGATCACCCGTTCGGATGCGCTGTGCCACCAGACGTTCGGACGCCGCCGGACCGCGTGGAGCGGCGTTCTCCACCGTTGAACTATGCACGTTGGAGTGAATAATCGTTTCGTTCTAGGTTTCGAAAGTATCAAACGGCTCTGAACGGTTGACCTGTTCGGAGCGCGTGGCAAAAGGTGACGTGCCCGGCATCCGCGCCGGTTGCACACACCCCAAGGAGGGATCGATGACGACCCCACGCCAGCGAAACCGCGCCCGTCTCCTCGGCGCCGGCAGCCTGGTGGCTGCCACGATTGCCGTCGCCCTGGCCGTCCCGGCGCAGGCCGCCGGCAGCACCCTGCAGGCCGCCGCAGCCGGCTCCGGCCGCTACTTCGGCACCGCCATCGCGGGCAGCAGGCTCAACGACAGCACCTACTCCGGCATCGCGAACCGCGAGTTCAACATGATCACGGCCGAGAACGAGATGAAGGCCGACGCGACCGAGCCGAACCAGAACCAGTTCAACTTCTCCGCCGGCGACCAGATCCTCAACTGGGCGCAGAGCAACGGCAAGCGGGTCCGCGGCCACGCGCTCGCCTGGTACTCGCAGCAGCCCGGGTGGATGCAGAACATGTCCGGCTCCGCGCTGCGCAGCGCGATGCTCAACCACGTCACCCAGGTCGCGACCCACTACAAGGGCAAGATCTACGCCTGGGACGTCGTGAACGAGGCGTTCGCCGACGGCAGCTCCGGCGCGCGGCGCGACTCCAACCTCCAGCGCACCGGCAACGACTGGATCGAGGCCGCGTTCAAGGCCGCCCGTGCCGCCGACCCGAACGCCAAGCTCTGCTACAACGACTACAACACCGACAACTGGAACGACGCCAAGACCCAGGCCGTCTACAACATGGTGAAGGACTTCAAGTCCCGCGGCGTGCCGATCGACTGCGTCGGGTTCCAGGCCCACTTCAACTCCCAGAGCCCGGTCCCGTCGAACTACCACACCACCCTGGGCAACTTCGCCGCCCTCGGCGTGGACGTGCAGATCACCGAGCTCGACATCGAGGGCTCCGGCACCAACCAGGCCAACCAGTTCCAGGGCGTCGTCCAGGCCTGCCTGGCCGTCGCGCGCTGCACGGGCATCACGGTGTGGGGCGTGCGTGACTCGGACTCGTGGCGCGCGTCCGGCACCCCGCTGCTCTTCGACAACTACGGCAACAAGAAGGCCGCCTACACCAGCGTGCTCAACGCGCTGAACGCGGGTGGCACGACCACGTCGCCGGACCCGACGTCGACGTCCCCGAACCCCACGAGCACGTCGACCCCGACCCCGACGCCGACGACGACGACGACGCCGCCCTCCGGCAACCCCAGCTGCACCGCCACGTACTCCGAGGGCGAGAAGTGGAGCGACCGGTTCAACGGCACCGTGACGATCCGGGCGAACACCAACATCAGCAGCTGGACGTCCTACGTCACGGTGAACTACCCGCAGCGGATCATCGCGACATGGAACGGGTCGCCGACCTGGCCCTCGTCCAACGTGATGATCATGAAGCCGAACGGCAACGGTGCGCTGTCCGCGGGGCAGACCGTCTCGTTCGGGTTCACCGTCATGCACGGCGGCAACTGGACGTGGCCGGGCGTCACCTGCACGGCCTCCTGACCGGCTGACCCGCGAGCCGGCGGGCGCGACCTCCTCGCGCCCGCCGGCTCGCCTGCGTCAGCCGGGCGGCTCCGGCGCTCGACCTGCGGGGCCGAGCGGCGACAGCGGTCCCGTGACGCGGACCTCGACGGGGACGCCGTCCACCCGGCGCGGCACCTCGACGTCCTCGTCGAGCACGTTGACGCGGAGCACGTACCCCGCGTCCCGGCGGACCAGACCCACACCGCACACGCCGTCCCTCGCGCCGAGACGGGTGCGCAGCCTCCGCTGCGCGCCCCGCGCCTGCTCGAGCGTGCAGACCCCCGTGCCCCGTCCGTCGGTGAGCATCGCCACGCACCTCCCTGACACTTCGAGTGAACCGCGCGCGCAGCTGGCCGCGGAGAGCCGAAGGTCCCGTCCTGGCAGCGCGTCGCGCGAGCCCTGCCGAACGGGTGAAGAAAAGGGACCCAGGTCCCGGGACGGCGCCGGTCCGCGAGAGGAACGTGGAGACAGCCGGGAGTCGCCGGCGATCGCCCGGTGCACCGACGCGCAGGAGCGAGGAGGCATCTCATGCGTACCGACGGACCCGTCGTGGTGGCGCTCGACGGCTCAGGAACCAGTGCTCACACCCTCGAGTGGGGCGTGGCGGAGGCGGTGCGGCGACAGGCGGACCTGCTGCTCGTCAGAGGTGTGGACGACTGGCTGGCCACGGCGTGGAGCTGGTACCCGAACGTGGTGGCGGACGACCCCGAGGCGACGGTGGTGACGTACCTCGCGGAGCAGAGGGCACAGGTGCTCGCGCGGCATCCCGGGACCGCGGTGAGGACCCAGGTGCTGCACGGCCACGTGGTGCCGGCGCTGCGCGAGCTCAGTGCGGGCGCGCAGCTCCTCGTCGTCGGGGCACGGACGCGCACGGGGCGGGCACGGACCGGGTCGACCGGGGTGCACGTCGCCGCGCACGCTCGCTGCCCGGTGACGGTCGTGCGCTCCGACCCCGGCAACCCGGTGGGCCCGGACGCGGCCGTCGTCGTCGGGGTGGACGGCTCGCCGACCTCCATGACAGCGGCGCACGCTGCCGCTCGAGAGGCCCGCGCGCGCGGACGGTCGCTGACCGTCGTCCACGCGCGCCCGACGATCCCCGACCCGTTCGGTCGTGGGAGCGTCCCACCGCTCGCGACCGACGACGAGGACGACCCGACCCACAAAGCGGCGCAGGTGGTGGCCGAGTCGCTGCGCGCCGAGCACGGCGGCCTCACGGTCGACCTGACGCTCGTCGACGACGACCCGGTCGACGCGCTCGCGCGCCTCTCGCGCGACGCCGCACTTCTCGTCGTCGGCTCGCGGGGGCTCGGCGGCTTCCGAGGCATGCTGCTCGGGTCCGTCAGCTCCGGGGTCATCCGCGAAGCGACGTGCCCGGTGCTCGTGGTGCACGACGACAGCTGACGCGTTGCGGGGCCGGCGTCACCGGTGGGATGCAGGCGACGCCCGCCCTCGGGCCGACGACCAGCGTCTCCGACGATCGCGGGGCTGCTGATCATCGGCGCAGCAGAAGAGCCCGGCAGGAGGGAGCCGGGCTCTTCTGCTGCGCTCACCGCAGGATCTGCACGTCGGCGTGCTCGAGCTCCGAGATGTCGTCGGA
>NZ_JAGIBD010000048.1 GCF_017744555.1 Cellulomonas sp.
CCAGCCCGGGTCCGTCGACGCCGAGCGCCGCGTTCCACGCGGCCGCCGCTCCCGGCACCGCCTCCGCGACGGCCGCCGCGAGCGCGGCCCCCTCCGCGTGCGCGGCCGTCGGGTCGAGGCCCGCCGCCGCGGCGGCGTCCCGCACCGCGTCGAGCGCCTCGCGCAGCTCGTCGACCGGGCTCACCGCCCCTCCCCCCGTCCCGCACCCGGACCGAGGTCCGGCGTGATGGCGAGCGCCGACTCCCCGAACTTCTCCGCCAGGAACTGCCCGTGCGCGACGAGCGCCTGGGCGTCCTCGCGCGACACGGCGTCGGAGATCTTGTCGAGCGTGACGCCGAGCAGGTCGAGCTGGTCGCACAGCACCATGAGCGACGTCTTGCCGTGCGACACGACCCGCCGGTCCGCGAACTCGCGCGGCAGCCGCAGGTACCCGCCCACGGCCTCCGGGAGGTAGCTCGTCGCGGTCGCGACCACGGTGTGCGCCTGCCGCGACCCCACGCCGAACCGGTCCAGCCGCGGCGCCATGTCCTCGATGGTCCGGGCGATGCCGTGCACGCGGGCGACGACGGCCGCGGGGACCTTGCCCGCGACCTGCTGCTCCACGGACCGCACGGACTCGAGGATCTCCGCCGACGTCGGCGGGGCGGCCGGCGCGGGCGCGAGCTCGGCCGGCCGCGGTCGGCCACGCAGGCGGTCGACGACGTCCCCGAACCAGCTCATGCGGATGCCGTCCTCAGCTGCCGCCGAGGTCGAGCGAGCTCGACGACGCCCCCGGCGTGTCCGTGCGCGACACGCGGTCCAGGTACGCCTGGGCCTTCTCCGTCTCGGTCTGCAGGACCCCGACCGTCTGGGCCATCGAGTCGAGCGCCTTGACCTTGAACTCGTCGATCGACTCCATGGTCGCGTAGATGTCCGCGAAGGCCTGCTGCAGCTGGGGCAGCCCGAGGGTCGACGACGCGGCCTGCTGCTGGATGGTCGCCGACTGGTCCTTGAGCATCTTGGACGTCGACGCGATCATCCCGGACGTGGTCGTGTTCAGGGCCGTGATCTGGTCGAGCACGAGCTTCTGGTTGTTGAGCGCCTGCGCGACGAGCACGGCGGTGCGCAGCGCGGAGACCGTCGTGGTGGTCGCGCGGTCGACGCCCTTGATGAGCTCGATGTTGTTCTTGAGGATGATGTCGACCGCGAGGTACCCCTGGATCGACACGACGAGCTGCGTGAGCAGGTCCTGGTGCTTCTGGCGCACGTAGAACAGCACGTCCTTGCGCAGCGAGTCGGCTCGCTCGGGGTCGGACACCTCGATCTCCGCGATCTTCGCGGACAGCTGCGTGTCGAGCCGCTCGGCGACGTAGACGTACTGGTTGAGCCGGCCCATGGTCTCCCACAGGCGCTGCTTCTCGAGGTTGAGGGCGGCGTTGTCCTTGCGGAGCTCGTCCTGCCCGTCGTACAGCGCCTTGACGATGGCGTCGAGCTGCGACTGGGCGCTCTCGTAGCGGCGGAAGTAGTCGGTGAGCTGCGAGCCGAACGGGATGAACCCGAGCAGCTTGCGCCCGACGCTCGACTCGGCAGGGTCGAGCTCCTCGACCGTCCGGCGCAGGTCCAGCAGCGACCTGCTGACCTGCGACGTGCCGGACACGCCGCCCTCGCGCAGCTCACGCACGGGCACCTGGAGCAGGCGGTTCGACGAGTCCGCGGCGGTACGGATCTCGGCCTCGCCCATGAGCCGCACGTCGTCGGCCTTGGCGGCGAGCTCGGGCGAGCCGGGCTGCACGGACAGCAGACCGTCGACGTACGCGGACACCTTCGCGTTCAGGCCCGGCAGGGCCGCCTCGTCGATGCGCGGGGCCATCGCAGGGGCCTGCGTCGCGGCGACCGGCTGGGCCGGCGCGGGCGGCTCGAGCGCGAACGCGGACTGCGCCGCCGGCGGGGTCAGGGGGGTCGCGTCCGTCATGTGAACCTCCACGTCAGCGGGTCGTCGAGCGGTGTTCCGCCGCGGCGCCGGATCGGTGCGTCGCGCCGTGCGGCGCCGTCCGACGATGGTCACGCGATGGTCAAGTGCTTGCCTCGGGACGCTAGCACGCGGAGGTGACGCGCTGAGGGTGGATTCCGCTGTGGGCACAGCGGATAGCCTGCGGCTGCGGACCGCTCGACGGTGTCGGTCCCGACCGTCGAACGGTGCGCCCCTGACCGGCGCACGCCTCGGGCGTGCTCACCTGGAGGCACCGATGACGACTTCCCCCGACGTCCGCCGGACCCCCCGCACCGAGCCGCTCGGTGCCGCGGTCCCGTCGGCCGTGCCGACCCACTGGTACAACCTCGCCGCCGACCTGCCGTCGCCCGTGCCGCCCGCGCTGCACCCGGGCACGCGGCAGCCGCTCACGCCGGACGACCTCGCGCCGCTGTTCCCGATGGCGCTCATCGGCCAGGAGGTCACGACCGATCGCTACGTCGAGATCCCGCAGACGGTCCGGGAGATCTACGCGCTGTGGCGGCCGTCGCCGCTCGTGCGGGCGCTGCGGCTCGAGCGCGCGCTGGGCACCCCGGCGCGCATCTACTACAAGTACGAGGGCGTGAGCCCGGCCGGGTCGCACAAGCCGAACACGGCCGTCGCTCAGGCGTACTACAACGCCGTCGAGGGGATCACGAAGCTCACGACCGAGACAGGCGCGGGCCAGTGGGGCGCCTCGCTGTCGATGGCGTGCTCGCTGCTCGGCCTCGAGTGCGAGGTGTGGCAGGTCCGTGCGTCGTACGACTCGAAGCCCTACCGGCGCATGCAGATGGAGACGTACGGCGCGGTGTGCCACCCGTCGCCGTCGCACCTGACGGAGGCCGGCCGCGCGATGCTCGAGGCGGACCCGCACACCACCGGGTCGCTCGGCATGGCGATCAGCGAGGCCGTCGAGGCGGCCGCGGCGGACCCCGCGGCGCACTACGCGCTCGGCAGCGTGCTCAACCACGTGCTCCTGCACCAGACGGTCATCGGCCAGGAGGCGCTCGCGCAGCTCGACGAGATCGGCGAGCAGGCCGACGTCGTGTTCGGCTGCGCGGGCGGGGGCTCGAACCTCGGCGGCCTGACGTTCCCCTTCCTCGGCCGCAACCTGCGCGAGCGCACGAGCACCCGGGTCGTGGCGTGCGAGCCGGCGGCGTGCCCGTCGCTCACGCAGGGCGAGTACCGGTACGACTTCGGCGACGTCGCCGGCCTGACGCCGCTGCTCAAGATGCACACCCTCGGCAAGGACTTCGTGCCGCCGCCCATCCACGCGGGTGGTCTGCGGTACCACGGGATGGCGCCGATGGTGTCGCACGCCAAGGAGCTCGGGCTGCTCGACGCGATCGCGGTCGACCAGGAGACCGCGTTCGCGGCCGGTGTCGAGTTCGCGCGGGCCGAGGGCATCATCCCGGCGCCCGAGTCGACGCACGCGGTCGCGGGGGCCCTCGCGCACGCGCGCGCGGCGACCGACGCGGAGACGATCGTCATCGGCCTGTCGGGCAACGGCGTGCTCGACCTGCCCGCGTACCACGACTTCCTCTGACGACGCCCGGCGGCCGGTCCTGCTCCTGGCAGGGCCGGCCGCCGGCGCGACCGGGGTCAGACCGTGACGAGCCCGGGCGCCTTCTGCGCGAAGAACGCGAGCTCGTGCCGGAACGACGTGACGAACGCGTCGAGCATGCGGGCCCGCGTCGCCGGTCCGGCGTCGCGCGCAGCCTCGTCGGCGAACGCGCGCGCCCGTGCGGCCCTGGCGACGAAGTCGTCGCCCCCGTACAGCCCGATCCAGCCTGCGTACGGGTGGTCCGGTCCGGCGGCACGGGCCATCCGGGTGCCCAGGTCCGCGTACAGCCAGTAGCAAGGCAGCACCGCGGCGACGACCTCCGCATACGACCCCGTCGCGGCGATGCCGAGCAGGTGGTCGGTGTACGCGCGCGTGACCTCGGACGCGACCGCCTGCGCCGCACCGACGACGTCGCGGTGCCGCTGGGCCTCGATGACGACGCAGTCGTGCGCACCCCGCGCGTAGAACGTCTGCGCCTCGAGCGACCGGGCCAGCGAGCTCGCGCGGGCGAGCACCCGTGCGTACTCGCCGAGGTACAGCGCGTCCTGGCCCGCGTACTCCTCGAACGTCCCCGCCGGCAGGGAGCCGTCGGCGAGCCCGCGCACGAAGGGCACCGCGTCGCAGTCCTCGCGCAGGTCCGCGACTGCGGTCCACGCCTCGTCCGAGAACGCCCGGGCACCGAGCTGCGGCGCGTGGTGGAAGTGGTCGACCGGGCCGTGCCCGCCGCCGACGCGCAGCGCCTCCCCCGCGGCGATCGCCCCGGTGAGCCACGCCTTCGCCTCGCGGGCCGCGTCTGCCCACGACGCCCGGACGGGACGCAGCGCAGCGAGCGCGGCCGACAGCGAGCAGCCCGTGCCGTGCGTCGACGACGACGGCACCCGTGGCGCGTGCAGCTCGACGACCGTGCCGTCCTCGACGAGCGCGTCGGGACTGGTCGCACCGTCGAGGTGGCCGCCCTTCACCAGCACGGCCGCGCCGAGCTCGCTCGACAGCCGCAGCGCCTGCCGCAGCGCGTGCGGCCAGGTGGTCGCACGCTCCTCGCCGAGCAGCACCGCGAGCTCGGGCAGGTTCGGCGTGACGAGGTCGGCGCGGGCCGCGAGCGCGCGCACGGCGTCCTGCGCCGCAGGGTCGAGCAGCACGTCGCCGCTGGTCGCGACCATGACGGGGTCGACCACGACGACCGGCGGCCGCACCCGGTCGAGCCACGCCGCGACGGCCCCGGCGACGGTCGCGTCGGCGAGCATCCCGACCTTGACCGCGTCGATCTCGACGTCGTCCCCGACGGCGTCGAGCTGCGCCCGCAGGAAGTCCGCGTCCGGCACGTGCACGGCCCGGACGCCGCGAGTGTTCTGCGCGACGAGCGCCGTGACCACCGCCATGCCGTACGCGCCGTGCGCCGCGAACGCCTTGAGGTCCGCCTGCACGCCGGCGCCGCCGGTGGGGTCGGTGCCCGCGATCGACAGCGCCCGCACGCGCGAGCCCCGCGCGCTCACGCGCGCGCACCGAGCGAGCGGCCGGTCCCGAGCACGGGTTCGCGGCGACCGCTGGCCGCGCGCCACGCGACGACGAGCGCCGCGGCGGCCTGGACGGGGTCGGGTGCCGCGCACACCTCGCTCACCACCGCGATCCCGTGCGCTCCCGCGGCCCGCAGGTCGGGGACGTCGGCGACGGACAGGCCGCCGATGGCGACCACGGGCAGCTCGGTCGCGAGCACGGCCGCGGCGACCCCGTCCACGCCGATCGCGTCGGTCGCGTCGGGCTTGGTCGGCGTGAGCCGCACCGGCCCGGACCCGATGTAGTCGACGCTCGCCGGGACGTCGCGCAGATGCTCCGGGCGCGCCGCCGAGAGGCCGATGAGCGCCGCCGGGCCGAGGATCGACCGCACGTCGTCGGGGTGCAGGTCCCGGCGTCCGACGTGCACGCCGTCCACCACCGCGCCGCGGGCGCGCGCCGCGGCCGCGACGTCGGCACGGTCGTCGACGACGAGCAGCGTGCGCGAGCCGCGCAGGGCGTCCGCGACCGCCAGCGTCATCGCGACGACGTCGCGCGCGCCCGCGTCCTTGGCGCGGACCTGCACGACGCCGACCCGTGCGTGCGCGGCTGCGCGGGCGACGTCCTGCGGGGTCCGGCCGGCAGCCCGGCACACGTCGGCGTCGACCACCACGTACGGCCCCTCGGGGAGCCCGGGCCGCCCGGTCACGCCCGCACCGCCACAGGCGGCGCGACGTCGAGCACCTCGAGCAGGCGGCCGGCCAGGTCGGCGGGGGCGATCGCGTGCAGCTCGTCGACCCAGGCGACCCGGAACGACGCCGGCCCGCGCGCACCGACCGCGGCCCGCTCGGCGGCGAGACCGACGAGCCCGGTCGCGGCGACGGCGGCGACCAGCGGCGGCACGACGGCGGAGAAGGCCGCGACGATCCCACCGAGCGCACAGCCCGTCCCGGTCACGGTGGTGAGCATCCGGTCCCCGACCGCCAGACGCACCACGGACCGCCCGTCCGTCACGAGGTCCGTCGGGCCCGACACCGCGACGACCGCACCCGTGGACCGCGCGAGCGCGGCCGCCGGTCCCGCGTCGACCGCGTCGCCCGCGTCCACCCCTCGACCGGCCGACGCGCCGCCCGCGAGCGCGAGCACCTCGCTCGCGTTGCCGCGCACGACCGCGGGCCCGACGTCGAGCAGCCGGCGCGCCATGCGGGTGCGCTCGGACAGCACGCCGACCGCGACCGGGTCGAGCACCCACGGCGTCCCGGCGGCGCGCGCGACCTCGACGGTCGGCTCGACGGACGCCCGCTGGTCAGGCCCCGGTGTGCCGAGGTTGACGAGCACGGCGCCCGCGACGGCCGCGAGCTCCTGGGCCTCGCCGGGGACGGCCGCCATCGCGGGCGACGCGCCGACGGCGAGCAGCACGTCCGCGACCAGGCCGGTCGTGACCTCGTTGGTGAGGCACTGCACGAGCGGCGTGCGCGACCGCAGGACGGTCAGGGCCGCAGCGCACGCGTCGGCGAGCGCTGCGATCTCGGAGGGCACGCCGGAAGGAGGGAACGCAGGAGTCATCGAGGTGACATCCCTTCGCTAGTACGAGCTAGATCAGGTTCAGCGGGTGTGATCTCAGCCCCGTGCGTCGCACGCCCGGGGCACCCCGTGTCAGTCCGGCCACGCTATCCCTGCGTGCGCACCCCGGTCGTGGCGCCGTTCAGCAGGTGGACGCACGAAGGCCCGCGTCCGTGCGGACGCGGGCCCTCGTGCTCCGGGATCAGCGCGTGCTGACCGGCTTGCTCGTGCTCGGCGACACGTTGGCCGGGTCGTCCGGCACGAACGTCGCCGTGTACGTGTGCCGCCCCGACGGCACGGTGTCGATCGCGATGCCGAGCACCACGTCGATCGTCTTCACGACCGTGCCTCCCTCGCGGATCTCGACCTTGCCGGACGGGAGCCGCCCGTTGTTCGTCGAGACGGTCGCGACGGCGAACGACGGGATGAACAGGAACCCGGGTGTCACCGACAGGCTGGTCTTCGTGGTGACCTTCTCCACGACGATCGTCACCGGGTCGGACTGCGACCCGGCCACGGTGCTGTCACCCGCGAACCGTGCGACGACCTCGTAGGTGCCGGCCGGCGTGGACGCAGGCAGGTCGAGGGTCGCCTTGCCCTTGCTCAGGTTCACCGTGCCGAGCACGGTGTCGCCGGCCACGAACTCGACAGGGCCGGACACCGGCACGGTCGACTTCACGGTCGCCTTGAGCGTGATCTTCGACTTCCCGTAGACCTGGCTCGCCGGTGCCGCCTGGAGGGTCGTGGTCGACGACGGCAGCGCCGCCTCGACCGTGAGCGGCAGCGTCACGGTGGTGCCGCTGGGCGTCGCGACCAGCGTCAGGGTGTGCTCCCCGGCGCTCGTGCCCGACGGCACCGTGACGGACACGTTCGCGTTGCCACCGGTCACGGTCGCCGACCCGATGGACGTGCCGTCCAGCCGCACGTCGAGGCTCGTGTTCTGCGGCGACCCGAGGCTCGTGAGGTCCAGCTTCGTCACCGGGAACGCGAGCGTGTCACCCGCGGTCACCGTCGACGGCACGCTCGGCACGCCGACGGCCTGGCGGGCGAAGTCCGGGGCCAGGCCCGGGTGCGCCTGCAGGTACGCGATCCAGCCGTCGCGGTCGACGAGCCCGGAGTCCTTCGGGGCGGTCCCCTCGGTGAAGATCCGGAAGTTGTCGCCGCCCGTGATGAGGAACGAGAACGTCCCGATCCGGTAGCTGGCCGCCGGGTCGATCGGGGCGCCGTTCACCGTGATCGACGTGATGTGCGAGCCCATCGGTGCCGCGGCGTCGTAGGTGTACGTCACGTTGTCCGACAGCCCGAGCTGCAGGTACGGCCGCGTGGGGATCGTGCCGTCCGGGTTGGTCTGCCACTGCTGCTCGAGCATCGTCTTGAACTGCGCGCCCGTGAGCGACGTCGTCCAGAGGTTGTTGACGAACGGCAGCACCGAGTTCGCCTCGGCCGTGGTCACCACGCCGTCGGGCGCGTACAGCAGCTCGGCCCGCAGACCACCCGGGTTGACGACGCCGATCTCCGCGCCGCCCAGGTTGTCCGGCGCCAGGGTGTCCCGCAGCGCGTTCGCCACGGTGTCGCCCAGCGTCGACTCGCTCGCCCGGTCGTCCCGCCCGGAGGTCGGGGTCGGGCCGGGCCCGACGTAGCCGTCGGCCGTGTACGTGCCGCCGGTGAACGCGGTCGTGATGTCGTCCGTGATCGAGCCGACCGGGACAGAGCCGACCTCGTTCGCGTACGCGAGCGCGGCCTCGGTGATCGTCTTCACCTCCGCGACCCGCGGGTACGTCGCCGCGAGCTGGTTCGCGAAGTCCGCCTCGCTCGTGCCCGCCGGTGCGACCAGCCGCGGCACGTTCGTCTGCGTGTGCGCGAGGACCTCGTCCGTGCTCGGGTCGTACGTGAGCACGATCTTGCCGATGTTCTCGCCGTAGCTGCCGGTCTGCAGGATCGGTCGCGTCTTGCCCGGCTGGCCCGGGACGGGCGCCTCCCACGCGTACACCTTGTGCGTGTGGCCGGTGAAGATCGCGTCGACCTTCGACGACGTGTCGTTGACGATCTCCGCGAACGCGCCGCCCGCGGCGACCTCCTCCTCGAGCGTCGCGCCGTCCAGCGTCCCCTCGGAGGCGCCCTCGTGGTAGCTCGCGACGAGCACGTCGGCCTCGCCGTTGGACGGGTCGCCGTCCGTCAGCTCGCCCGCGACGCGGTTGACGGCCTCGACCGGGTCGCCGAACGACAGCTCGGTGATGCCGCCCGGGCTGACGAGCGACGGGGTCTCCTCGGTGACCGCGCCGATGATGCCGACCGTCACGCCGTCCATGTCGATCAGTGCGTACTCCGGCAGTGCCGGCGTCGTGGTGCCGGCCTCGTAGACGTTCGCCCCGAGGTAGTCCCAGGTGGCGTTCGTGCCGCCCGCGATGATGCGGTCGCGCAGGTCGGCGAAGCCCTTGTCGAACTCGTGGTTGCCCACGGCGGACGCGTTGAGCTCGAGCGCGTTGAGCACGTCGATCGTCGGCTGGTCCTGCTGGACGGCCGACGCGAACAGCGACGCGCTCACGTTGTCACCGGCCGACACGAACGCGACCGGGTCACCGGCGGCGATCGCGGCGGCCTTCTGCTGCTCGACGGTGCCCGCGAACTTCACGGTGTTGGCGTCGATGCGCCCGTGGAAGTCGTTGATGTCGAGCAGCGTGAGGTTCACCGGCGCGGCCGCACCGTCCACGAGCCCGACGACCACGGGATCGTGGTCCGAGGACCGGTACTGGTCCGGCGCGTAGAAGAGCGTGCCGTGGTAGTTGTACCGGCTGTACTCGAGCGCGATGGACTCCTCGGCGTTGATCTCCCAGATGTCCGCGCCGGTCGCCCGTGCCATCGCGGGACCGTTGAGGAGCACGTGGTCGAGCGACCCCGACAGCCCGCCGAACGAGTAGGAGTACTCGCCCGGCGCGAAGTGCGACCCGGCGTCGGTGTACCCGGCGGTGTAGAGCAGCCGCAGCGGGTCCTCCTGCGTGTAGGAGTTGAAGTCACCCACGAGCGCGACCGACTGGACGTCGCCCTGGATCGTCGGGACCCAGTCGCGCAGGGCCGTCGCCTGGCGGACGCGGGACTCGTTCGACGCGCCCTGGCCGTCACCGGTGTCGGCGTCACCCGGCCACGGGCCCGCCGAGCCCTTCGACTTGAAGTGGTTGACGACGACGAGGAACGGCTCTCCCCCGCCGACCGGCGTGAACGCCTGCGCGATGGGCTCGCGCGCGTTGCCGAACGCCTGGTCGTCCCCGCTCTGCGAACCGAGCGCGTGCGATGGGCCCGTCCGGGTCACCGCTGCGGTCCGGTAGATGATCGCGTTCGTGATGACGTCCATCTGGGCGACCGGCGGCAGGTCGGCCGTCGCGGACGGCACGTACGCCCACGTCCCGGCGCCGGCCGACGCGTTGAGCGCGTCGGTGAGCGTGCTCAGCGCCTCGTCGGCCACCCCGTCGACGACCAGCGAGTTCTCGATCTCCAGCAGGCCGACGACGTCGGCGTCGAGCCCGTTGATCGCCGCCACGATCTTGTCCTGCTGACGCTGCAGGTCCGCGGGGTCCCACGCGCCGCGCGGCTCGCAGCCGCTGTTCACCGTCACCGGGTCGCCCGTGCGGTCGTTGAACGACGTGCAGCCGGGCGTGCCCGCGCCGAGCGTCGTGAAGTAGTTGAGCACGTTGAACGACGCGACCCGCAGGTCGCCGCCGATCGCCGCCGCGTCGGGTGCGGCCGGCCGGTCGTTCGCGAACGAGACCGGCGCAGGACCGCCCGCGACCACCTGGGACGTCGGGTTGAGCTTCCAGACGTTGTTGCGGAAGTCGACGACGAGCGGCGCGCTGAAGGTCGCGGCCTCGCCGACCCGCACGGGTGCCGTGAGCGACACGTACGGCGGGGTCTGCGACTGGTTGGCGGCCGACAGGAAGTTCGTCGACGCGCCGTCGTCGAGCACCACACCGCGCGCCGCATCGTCCGCAGCCGCGGCCGTGGCCTCGGCCGACCCGGGCGCGCCGACCTCGGTCGGCTGCAGCAGCGGCGTCGTGCCCGCGGCCAGACCCACCTCGCCGTACTGGTTGGTGCTGAACGTGTTGGACACCGTGTAGGGACCGGCCGGTGCGATGAGCATCGACTCGAGGACCTCGCGCGCGGCGTCCGTCGTGGGCCAGGTCGCGGCGACCGGCGTCACCGCCGCCGCGGGCGTCGCGAGCTTCTCGACGCCGCCGGCCGCAACCGTGAGCTCCGTCAACCCGTTGAACTCGCTGACCGTCCCGGTCACGCGCAGGTGGTCGCCGATCGCGACGGACCCGACCGTGGCGGCCGAGAAGACGAACACGGCGTCCGACGCGGTGTGGGACGCGTCGAGCGTGCCGCCGGTGCCGGGCGTCTGGATGACGTAGCCCGACAGGCCGCCCGTCGGGTACGCCGCCGTGACGACGCCCTCGGTGACGACGCTCTGCCCGACGAACGGCGACGCAGCGCCGGTGCCCTGGATCTCCTCGATCGTGCGTGCGGTCGGCGTGCCGGGGTCGGTGCTGCCCGCGGCCTGCGGCGTCGGCGTGCCCGCCGTGAAGTCGGCGGCGTTGTCGCCCGTGTTGGCGTGCGTCGCGCTGCGGGACGCGGACGTCGTGTTGCTCAGGCCGGGTGCCGCCGCGGTGCCGGCGAAGTTGTTCGCCGTGCCGTAGCCGACGAAGTCCACGACCGCCGCGTCGGTGGCGCACGAGGCGCCGCACACCAGGGCCGAGGTCGAGCCCACGAGGGCGACCTTGCCCGACGTCGCGCTCATCGGGATCGTGCCGACGACGTCGCCCACCACCGGCGTGGCGGGGTTGGACCCGGCGGCCTCGGCGACGAGCAGGTAGCCGCCCGCGGGCACCACGCCGGTGAGCGCCGTGACCTGCCAGGACGACCCGGCCGCCGATGCGTACTGCACGGACCACCCGGTCGTGTCGACCGCGCTGCTGCCCGGGTTGTAGAGCTCGACGAAGTCGCGATCGAACGGCGCGCCGGAGTTCCCGCCACCGCCGTACACCTCGTTGACCACGAGCGGGGCGCCCGGACCGGCCGCGGCGCTCGCGGCGCCCGCCCCCCAGACGGTCCCTACAAGAACGAGACCGAGGGCTGCGATGCCCCCGGTCGCCGACCTCAGACCTGCGTGCACGTCGGGATCTCCTTCGTCGGGGCGTCGCGCGGCCACCCTGTCGGGGGACCGCGTTCACTCTCACGGGTCGTCCGTTATGTCGCAACTACTCGTCGGTAACCGTTTGGTGAACTCGTCCCAGGACTGTCCGCACCCGGACACGGCACGACCCCGCGGCCGGTGCGGCGCGCGGGGTCGTGTGCGTGGAGCGGCAGGTCAGGCGCGCAACGTCGCCCCGAACCGTGCGTGCGTCTCGGCGACGACGGCGTCCCGGACGGCCGCCTGCTCCTGGGCGGTGAGCGTCCGGTCCGCCGCGCGCAGCCGCAGCGCGAACGCGAGCGACCGCGTGCCCGCGGGCACCTGGTCCCCCACGTAGACGTCGAACAGCCGGACGTCCTCGACGACGTCACCGGCCGGGCTCGCCGACGCCCCACGACGGACGGCCGCGAGCACGTCCGCCGCCGGCACCTCTGCCGGGACGACGAGTGCGACGTCCTCCTTGGCGACCGGGAACGGCGACACGGGCTCGGCCTGGACCGGGTCGTGCGGCGCGTGCGCGAGCAGCACGTCGAGGTCGAGCTCGAACGCGACCGCCCGTGCGGGCAGGTGGTGCGCGGCGACGACCTTCGGGTGCAGCTCGCCCGCGTGCCCGACGAGCGTGCCGTCGGCCGTGCTCAGGCGCGCGCACCGGCCCGGGTGCCACGGCGCGTGGCCGGTGTCGGCCGACGCGACGAGCGGCACGCCCACGATCTGCGCGACCTTCTCGGCGGCCGCGATCGCGTCCGTGTGGTCAGCCCGGCGGCCGGGACCCCACCAGCCGGACGGGAAGACGTTCCCTGCGAGCACCCCGGCGACCCGGCGCGGCTGCGGCGGCACGGCCGCCTCGATGGCGGCGAGCTGCTCGTCCGTCGGCCGCACGCCCCCCGGGAGCCGGGGCGCCGCGGGTGCGTCGACCAGCGGGCGCGTGACGAGGCCGATCTCGAAGATCGCGACGTCCCCGACGCCGCGCGAGACGTTGCGCCGGGCGGTGTCGAGCAGCGTGACCAGCAGGTTCGTCCGCATGAACGGCTGCGCGTCGGAGAGCGGGTTGACGAGACGCACGGCGCGCCGCCGGTCGTCGTCAGGGGGCAGCTCGAGCGCGTCGAGCTGCTCGGACGACACGAACGGGTAGCTGAGGACCTCGACGAGACCTGCCTCGGCCAGCGCACGCGCGACGGACCGGCGGATCCGCTGCCCGTCGGTGAGCCCGCGGCCGACGGGCGCGTCCGGCACGATGCTCGGGATCGCGTCGTAGCCGCGCAGCCGCGCGACCTCCTCGACCAGGTCCACGCCCGCCACGAGGTCCGGCCGCCAGGTCGGCGGCAGCACGGTCACGGTGCCGTCGACGACCTCGCCGACCTCGCAGCCGATCTCGGTGAGCGTCTCGACGACCTCGTCGGCGGTGTACGGGACACCGACCAGGCGCGCCGGCAGCGTCACGTCGAGCGTGATCGGCGCCGGTGCCGTCGTCTTGTCGACGTCCGTCAGCGCGTCGTCGGCGACCCCGCCGCCGTGCTCCGCGAGCAGCGCGACGACCCGGGCGACGGCCACGCGCGGCAGCTGCGGGTCGACACCGCGCTCGAACCGCTTGGCGGCCTCGCTCGGCAGCTTGTGGCGTCGCGCCGTCCGGGCGACCGTGATCGGGTCGAAGTGCGCGGCCTCGATCAGCAGGTCGGTCGTCTCAGGACCGACCTCGCTGTCGCCTCCGCCCATGACGGCCGCGAGCCCGATGACGCGCGACGCGCGCGCGCCGCCCGGGCTGTCGGTGATGAGCAGGTCCTCGGGGTCGAGCGCGCGGTCGACGTCGTCGAGCGTCCGCAGCCGCTCCCCCGGCGCCGCACGCCGCACGACGATCGGTGCCGCGACCTTGGCCAGGTCGTAGGCGTGCAGCGGCTGCCCGAGGTCGAGCATCACGTAGTTCGTCACGTCGACCGCGAGGTTGATCGGCCGCATGCCGGCCTGCGTGAGGCGGCGCTGCATCCACTGCGGCGACGGGTCGTTCGCCCGCACGCCCCGGACCACCTGCGCGACGAACCGGTCTGCACCAGGCACGCCGTCGATGGGAGCCGCGTCGTCGAGCTCGACCGCGAACCCACCGGCCGCGGGCGCACGCTCGGCGTCGGAGGCGAGCCCGCGGTCGGTGAACCGGGCCCCCGTCGAGTGCGCGTACTCGCGCGCGACGCCGCGCATCGAGAAGCAGTAACCCCGGTCGGGCGTCACGTTGATCTCGAGCACCTCGTCGCCGAGGCCCAGGAGCTCACGTGCGTCCGTGCCGACGGGCGCGTCGATGCCGAGCGTCGACAGCACGATGATCCCGGCGTGGTCGTCGCCGAGGCCGAGCTCGCGCGCCGAGCAGATCATGCCGTCGGACACGTGCCCGTACGTCTTGCGGGACGCGATCGCGAACGGCCCCGGCAGCACGGCGCCCGGCAGAGCGACGACGACCCGGTCGCCGACCGCGAAGTTGTGCGCGCCGCAGACGATGCCCCGCGGCGAACCGCCGGGCTCGTTGTGCTCGGGGCCCACGTCGACGCGGCACCAGTTGATGGTCTTGCCGTTCTTCTGCGGCTCGGGCGTCAGCTCGACGACCTCACCGACCACGAGGGGTCCGGTGACGGCGGCGGCGTGGATCGCCTCCTCCTCCAGACCGACGCGCACCAGGTCGGCGGCGAGCTGCTCGGCAGTGAGGCCGGCGGGCAGGTCGACGTGCTCGGCGAGCCACGTCAGGGGGATGCGGGGCATCAGATCTCCGTCCCGAACTGCGTGGAGAAGCGCACGTCGCCCTCCACCATGTCGTGCATGTCGGCGATGCCGTGGCGGAGCATGAGCGTCCGCTCGATGCCCATGCCGAAGGCGAAGCCGGAGTAGACGTCGGGGTCGACCCCCGTGGCGCGCAGGACGTTGGGGTTGACCATGCCGCAGCCGCCCCACTCGATCCAGCCGGGTCCGCCCTTCTTCTGCGGGAACCACAGGTCCATCTCGGCGCTCGGCTCCGTGAACGGGAAGAACGACGGGCGCAGGCGCGTGCGGGCGTCCGGCCCGAAGATCGCCTGCGCGAAGTGGTCCAGCGTGCCCTTGAGGTGCGCCATCGTCAGGCCCTTGTCGATCGCGAGGCCCTCGACCTGGTGGAACACCGGGGTGTGCGTCGCGTCCAGCTCGTCCGTGCGGAACACCTTGCCGGGACACGCGATGTACACGGGCAGCTCACGCTCGAGCAGCGTGCGCGCCTGCACCGGCGACGTGTGCGTCCGCAGCACCAGCCCCGACTCGGCGCCGGCACCGGCGTCGACGAAGAACGTGTCCTGCATCTGCCGCGCGGGGTGGTCGACGCCGAAGTTGAGCGCGTCGAAGTTGAACCACTCGGCCTCGAGCTCGGGCCCCTCGGCGATCTCCCAGCCCATCGCGACGAAGATGTCGGCGATGCGCTCCTGCAGCGTCTCGAGCGGGTGGCGCGCACCGACCGGGCGACGGTCGACGGGAAGCGTCACGTCGACGGCCTCCTCGACGAGCACGCGGGCGTCGCGCTCGGCCTCGAGCACCGTCTGACGCCCGGCGAGCGCCGCGTTGAGCCGCCCGCGGGCAGCACCGAGCAGCCGCCCGGCGGTGCCCTTGTCGGCCGGCGCGAGGCCGCCGATGGCGCGGTTCGCGAGCGCGATCGGGCTGTGCTCCCCGAGGTGCGCGAGCCGCGCCTGCTTGAGGCCGTCGAGGTCGGTCGCGGCGTCGAACGCCTTGAGCGCGGCCTCCACGGCGGCGTCGATGCCGGGCTCGTCGAGCGGGGACAAGGGGGTGTCGTCGGACATCCGGACCTTCCAGGGGAGGTTGCGGGCGACCCGGCCGCGCGTCCGCACGGCCGCGGGTCGTGGCTGGACGCGAGGCGTCCGGCCAGCAGGGCAGTCTACTGGCGCCCGTCCCTGGGCCCGGTGCGCCGTCCACCGGCGACGACGCCGGCGGACCTGCTCACGTACGCGTCAGCGCGGCCCGGGAACGGGCCGCGGAAATCGACGGGAGCACGACGTCATGCCGGTCATCCTGCCACGCACGCCGCGACACGCACGAACGCAATGACCGCTCAGCGACCGAGCGGGAGCCGCTCGACGACCGTGTAGAGCGGACCGCCGCCACGCCCCGCACCGGGTCGCGACTCGACGAGCACGACGTCCTGCACGAGCCACGACGGCCCCTCGTACACGCCCAGCGCGCGGGCGACCCCCGTGGCCACGTCCTCGTCGTCGACCGCCGCGCCGGGAAGTCCGGGCCCCTCGGGGCCGCCACGACCGGGCCGCGAGGACCGCCGGCGCGGCGGACGGCTGCCCGGCCGGATCCGGCCGACCGTCAGGTGCGCCCGGTCGCGCGCCCGGACGTCCGTGTGCGCGCCGGCTGCGACACCCGCGTCGACGCACGCCGCCGTGAGCGCCCGCTGCGCGTCGACGTCACCCGACACGCCGACCCACATCGTCCGGTGCGAGAACACGCCGGCCCCCCGCAGCGCGAGCGGGTACGGGTCGATCTCCCGCACGGCGGCCGCGAGGTCGCCGCGCAGGGCGGGCACCGCACCGTCCGGGAGGTCGCCGTAGAACGCCGTCGTGAGGTGCCACGTCTCGCGCGCCGACCACCGGATCACCGGCGACGCCCCCGACGGGCCGCCGCGCACCGACGCGAGCGCGAGGTCGAGGTGGTCGAGCACGTCGTCGGGCGGCCAGACCGCCGCGAACAGCCTCACGCGGGCATCCCGCTCGGCCGCTGCCGCTGGGCCCGCGAGCTGGCGTACAGGCACACGGTCGCGGCGGTCGCGAGGTTGAGCGACTCGGCCCTTCCTCGGATGGGGACCCGGACCACGGCGTCGGCCAGCGCACGGTCCTCGTCACGCAGCCCCCAGGCCTCGTTGCCGAACACCCACGCGCTCCGCCGCGCCAGGTCAGGCACGCCCTCCGGGGCCGCACCGGCGACGTCCAGGAGGTCGTCGAGGTCGTGCTCGCCGGACCCGTCCGCCGCCAGGACCAGGAGGCCCGCCGCTCGCAGCCGCGCGACCGTCTCCGGCAGGTCGAGACCCGTGACGACGGGCAGGTGGAACAAGGACCCGGCGGTCGAGCGGACCACCTTGGGGTTGTGCACGTCGACGCTCTCGCGCGTGAGCAGCGCCGCGTCGGCACCGGCCGCGTCGCACGCGCGCACGACCGTGCCGGCGTTGCCGGGGTCGCGGACGTGCGCGAGGACCGCGAGCAGCCGCGGTGCCGCGTCCAGGACGGCGTCGAGCGACGACTCGAGCAGGTCCGCCACGGCGACCACGTGCTGCGCGTCCGGGCTCATCGCGTCGAGCACCTCCGCCGAGCCCGTGCGCACCCGGGCACCGCGCCCCTGAGCGGCGGCGACGATCTCCGGGTACCGCCGCGCCGCCTGCTCGGTCACGTACACGTCGTGCACGCGCACGCCGTCGACCGCGACCGCCTCCCGCACCGCCTGCGGACCCTCGACCACGAACCGGCCCGCACGCAGACGCGCCGAACGCCCGGCCAGCGCCCGCACCGACCGCACCCGCTCCGCGCGGGGGTTGGTCAGCTCGGGCATCGACCGGGCGTCCGGGACGGTGCTCAGCTCAGTGCTCGGTTCAGCTCCGTGAGCGAGCGTCACGCAGCCGAGGGCGCGTTGACGTCGGCCGGCAGCGCGTCCTTGGCAGCCTGCACGAGGACGTTGAACGCCGGGGCGTCGTTCACGGCCAGGTCGGCGAGGACGCGGCGGTCCACCTCGATGCCCGCGAGCTTGAGGCCCTGGATCAGGCGGTTGTACGTCAGGCCCTGCTCACGCGAGGCCGCGTTGATCCGCTGGATCCACAGCTTGCGGAAGTCGCTCTTGCGCGCCTTGCGGTCGCGGTACGAGTAGACGAGGGAGTGGGTGACCTGCTCCTTCGCCTTCCGGTACAGGCGCGAGCGCTGGCCGCGGTAACCGCTGGCGCGCTCCAGGGTCGAACGACGCTTCTTCTGGGCGTTGACCGCCCGCTTCACGCGTGCCACGTGATGCTCCTTGCTGGTCTAGGGCTCGCAGTGCGACACCGGGGACGCGGGGGGCGTCCCGACGGGGTCACTTGCCGAGCAGCTTCTTGATCTTCGGGGTGTCAGCGGCGGAGACGACGACGTCACCGGCGATGCGGCGCGTACGACGGCTCGACTTGTGCTCGAGAAGGTGGCGGCCGTTGGCCTGCTCACGCATGACCTTCCCGGTGCCGGTCACCCGGAAGCGCTTCTTGGCACCGGAGTGCGTCTTGTTCTTCGGCATGGCTGCCGTGTCTCCTTGTCGTTCTCATCGCACGGGTTCGTGCGACTCGTGTCGTGCGGCCCGGCTGGCGGCCGGACCGTTCGTCGTGCGGGTCAGCTTCTGTCGTCGGGGGCCGACGGCGTGGTGCGGCCGGCGGCGGGGCCCGGACGCGGTGCAGGCTTCGGCGCCGAGCCCGGGGTGGCCCGCGGCGCCGCCGGACGCGGCGTCGGGGTCGCCGACCGGGTGGTCGACACCATCACGGCCTGGGGCGTCAAGGACGGCTACTTCGCCGACCAGGCCGAGGCCGCCGCGT
>NZ_JAGIBD010000049.1 GCF_017744555.1 Cellulomonas sp.
CCCGCCTACTGGCACCCCGTCTTCGCGGACCTCGGCTACCAGCGCGGCCAGTGCCCGAACGCCGAGGCCTACTACGCGCAGGAGATCTCCCTGCCGCTCTTCCCCGACCTCACGGACGCCCAGGTGGACCGCGTGATCGACGAGGTGCGGCGCGCGGTCGCGGGGCGCTAGACCCGTGAGCGCCGCCGCGCCCGGACCGGAGGGCCCCGCCGTGGACGCACCGGCCGCCGCGTCGCCGTCCGCGACCCGGACCGTGCTGGGGCGTGGCTCGCTCTACACGCTCGCCACCGCCGGCCCGGCGCTGGCGGCGCTGGCGGTCATCCCGGTCGTGACGCGGGCGGTACCGCCCGTCGAGTACAACCTCGTCGCCGTCGCCACCGTCGTGACCCAGGTCTCCTTCATCCTCGTCGCCCTCGGGCTCGGTGCGGCGATCACGCGGCAGTACGTCCTCGACGCCGGCGGTGCCGCGGGGGCCCGGGGCGTCGTCCTGCAAGGCGCCGGCATCGCCGCGGTCCTCGCCGCGGTGCTCGTGGCCACGGGCGGCGCGTGGTCCCCGCTCGTGCTGGGTCGGCCCTTCGGGTCGGAGCTGGTGCTCGCGCTCGTCGCGGGGGCCGGCGGTGCGTGGACCGTGCTCGCGCAGGCGTACCTGCGCGGCGCCGACCGCCCCGTGCCCTTCGTGCTGCTCGCCGTCGTCGCGAGCCTGGTGGGCCCGGCCGCGGGCATGGTGGCCGTGGCGGTGACCGGGCCGACCGCCGTCGCCTACCTCGCGGGCGTGGCCGGCGGCTACGTCCTCGCGGGTACCGCCGGCCTCGTGGTCGTGCTGCGCGCGGGCCGCGCCGAGGTCACCCGGCGCGGGCTCCGCGCCGCGCTGCGCGTGGGGGCGCCCACGGTGCCCCACCAGGTCGCCCTCTACCTGGCGCTGGCCGGGCTGGTGGTCGTCGCGGACCGGGCGCTCGACGGCTCGGGCGGGGCCGCCAACGTCGCCCTGACGATCGGTGCGGGGGCGACGGTCGTGACGGCCGGACTCAACAACGCGTGGGCGCCCGTGGTCTACCGGGCGGCGCCGGCCGACCGTGGGCGGGTGCTCGACGAGACGACCCCGGTGATCGCGCTGGTGGCTGTCGTCCTCGCCGGCGGCGTGGCCCTCCTGGCGCCGTGGCTGGTGCGCCTCGCGCCCTCGTCCCACTACCCGCCGGACGTGCTGGTCCCGGTGGTCGCCGTGGCCTCGGCGGCGGCGCTGCCGTCGGTCGTGTACCTGGCGAGCGCGCACCTCGTGTTCGCGTGCGGGCGCACGTGGCGGCTCGCGCTGAGCACGCCCGCCGCCGTGGCCGGTGGGCTCGCCGCTGCCACGTGGCTGACCGGCGTAGGGGGGCTCGTCGGGGTGGGGGTCGGGTACCTCGTGTCGTACCTGCTGCTGGCGGCGCTGACCACCGTCGTGCAGCGCCGCGTCGCCGACCGTCCGTGGTCCCCGCCTGCCGCGCCGTTGACGACGACGCTGTGGCTGGCCGTCAGCGTGGCCGGCGCACTCGTGCCGGCCGACGGCGACGTCGCGACGGTCGCCAGGGTGGGCGGGGCCGCGCTGCTCGGTGCGGGCGGGCTGTTCGCGGTGCGTCGGGCCCTGCGGACGGGCGTACGCGCGGAGGGCGGCCTCTAGCGGGCTGCTACCGGTCGCTCGCCCCGCCCCCGCGAACGCCGGACGACCGCGTCCCCGGCCCTGGGGTCGGGACCTCGAGCGGTGCGCTGGGCGTCGCGGGCGCGGCGCCGAGCGGCCGAGGCAGGTACTGCGTGGCCGCGGCGAACCACGCGGCGAAGGGCATCGACGGGGCGTCCGACGGCGGCGACTGCTGCGCGGCCCCGATGGCGCGACGGCGGACCTGCGTGACTGCACGTGACGCGGGCGCCCGTAGCCAATGGTCCAGCCACGGGCCCGGGTTCCGACGGTCCCAGCGCAGGAGACGACGCAGCTCCTCCGGGGGGAGCACTGCGTCCGCGCCCGTCTCGGCGCGCGCCACGGCCGTGCGCTCCGCCGTGGACGTCCCGGCCTCGTAGAACTCGGGCCACCGGACGGCGAGTGCGTCGGCCGCCCGTCGAGGCTCACCCGCCAGCCGCATGGCGTGACCCGTGACGGTGGCGTCGATGCCCACCGACGCGGCGTACAGCACGGGGGTGGAGAGCCGGTTTGACACGACGCGGCTCGCCCCCGTGAGCAGCGTGTGCAGCCTGCCGAGGAAGGCGGGGTCGGTGCGCTCGCCCAGGGTGACGAGCTGGTGACCGGCCGCGGCGTAGGCGGCGACGACCGCCGGGTCTCGGGCCTCGACGTGGTAGAGGCAGACCGTCGCCGGACCTTCGGTCTCCGCCCACGCCCGGGCGACGGCGGCATGGTCGCCGATCAGCGGCTGAGTCGCGATGCCGTGCACGGGCAGGATCACGGTGCCGGCGCCCGCGGCCCGTGGCTCCACGAGGCGGCACAGATAGTGCCATGGTGCCCCGAGGGCGGTGCTCCGGCGCGGGGCGCTGGCCGGGTCCCACGCACGTGACGAGTGCGACCAGACGTAGAGCTGCCGACGGACCCGCCCCTCGGGCGCGCCGACGGCCGGGAAGTCGCGGAAGTGGGTGTCGAGCGGAGACACGGCGGTCCAGCCGTGCTGCAGCAGGCCGGGCAGGTGCCGGGGACGGTCGAGACCCGCGTAGCGGGCGAGCGCGCTGCTGTGGCCGTAGTAGTGGTTCTGCGACTCCACGGCGACGAGCCTACGGTGCCGGCGGGTGGGCCGTGGTGCACGCGGGGTCGCGCGACTGGGGGCCCAGGAGGTCGCCCCGTAGTCTGTCGCGCGACGAGGCCCCCAGGGCACAGGCGTGAGGAGAGGTGAGCATGTCGACGGAGGGTGACGGTATGGAGCCGCGCTCCCGCGTCGCCACGGTCGCGACCCTGACGCTCGTCGCGGCCGGCGCCGTGCAGGTCTTCCTCGGGCTGTGGTGGTGGGTCGGCAACCAGGTGTGGATCCCGCAGTACGGCGACACGGTCGAGTACATCGCGCAGGCGCAGTCGTTCGCTCTCGACGGCTACCGCACGCTGGCGTACCCGGTCGCGATCCGGGGGGCGGTCGAGATCGGGTCCGTCCTCCACGTCCCGTGGACCGTGCTCCTGTACCAGATGCAGCTGGCGGTGTGGGTCGCGGCCGCGTGGTACTTGGTGCGAACCGCCTCCCCGCACGCGTCGCGGACCCGCGTGCTCGCGTGCACGGCCGTCGTCGTGACGGTGCCGTTGCCGCTGCACTACGCGGCCACGGTGCTGACGGACTCGTTCGCGCTCTCGACGCTCGTCGTGGTGGCGTGCGCGGCCGCACGCGTCGTGGCGCGGGACCGGCTCGACGCGCGGACTGTGCTGGTGCTGGTGCTGGGGGTCGCGGCTGCGGTGTTCGTGCGGCCGGACAGGCTGTACGTCACCGCGGCGATCGCGGTCGGTGCCGGCGTCGTCGCGCTGCTCAGGACCCGCCGTCGGGCCTGTTCGCGACTGAGCCGCCGGCGCGCGCTGCTGCTCACCGGCGTGGTGCTCGTCGGTGTCCTGGTGCCGGGCCAGGGCATGACCCTGGTCAACAGGGCCACGCAGACCGCCGACCTCGGGCGCTCAGCCCCGTCCGCGACGGCCTCGCTGTTCGGTCGGGTCGCGGGACCGCACGTCGACGACATCCGCGAGCTCGTCCCGCAAGAGGTGGCCGTCGCGTTCCCGTCGCCCGGGGCCAACCGGTGGGAGGTCGCCGACGCGCTCGTCGAGGCCGGCGGGGACCGCTACCTGCTCGCGGCGGTGCGGGCCACACTGGACTGCTGCGCGCGCGCCGTCGTGCAGAGGTCGGCGCAGGACGTCGTCCACGGGCTCGGCGGACCGTATGCCGTCGCGCTCGACTGGGTGACCGGGTCGAACAGCAGCGCCAACTGGGACTTCACACGGATGGCGCAGCACCGCCCCGGCGTCACGGCTGCCGTGATGGCCTGGTCAGTGCCCGGGGCCCTGGTGCTGGCGTTCGGGTCGGTCGTCGCCGTGATGGAGGTGCGGCGCCGGAGGCGCGACGCGGCGGTCGCCGGCGTGGCGGTGGTGCTGTTCGGGGCCAGCCTGGTCGTCGCCGCCTTCTTCGGGCTCACCACGAGCTCGGTGCCGAACCCCCGGTACACGCTCATCGCGCAGGCCGTCGCGTGGGCCCTCCCCGTCGCCGTCCTGCTGGCGCCGCCGCGTGTCGAGCTCCCTGCCCGGGACGTGACGAGGACGGCCGATGATGAGGGCCCGCAGGTCACGACGTCTGGGTGACGTCGGGACTGGTGCAGGGTCGGGTCGCTGCGGGTACTGTGTGTCGTCAACTTCAGCGACCCCAGGAGTGCACCCGGTGGCGGACAACACCGACACCTGCTTGGTGGTTCCCCTGTACAACGAGGGGAGCGTCGTCGGCGACGTGATCTCTGCCGCGCTGGCGGTGTTTCCGCGCATCGTCGTCGTGGACGACGGCAGCTCCGACGACTCCGCGGCCGTCGCACGGCGAGCGGGCGCGCTCGTGGTCGAACACCCGCTCAACCTCGGTCAGGGTGCCGCGTTGCAGACCGGCTTCGAGGCCGCGCGCCTGCTCGGCGCCGAGTACGTCGTGACGTTCGACGCCGACGGCCAGCACCGGACAGACGACGCCGCGGCCATGGTTGAGAGGCTCCGCCAGGACGACGCGGACGTCGTCCTGGGCTCGCGGTTCCTCGACGGGCGCACGCGTCCGGGCGCGCTGAAGCAAGCCGTCCTCAAGGCTGCCGTCCTGTACTCGAACCTCACGACGGGCGTCCGGCTCACGGACACCCACAACGGCCTGCGGGCGCTCAACGCGACCGCGCTCGCGACGCTTCGCATCCGGCAGAACCGCATGGCGCACGCGTCGGAGATCATCGAGCAGATCGGCCGTTCCGGGCTGCGGTGGGTCGAGCACCCCGTGCACATCGTGTACTCCGACTACTCGCGATCGAAGGGGCAGTCCGTGCTGAACGCGGTCAACATCGTCACCGAGCAGCTGTACCGGTGAGCCCGTGCTGATCAAGGTCCTGCTGCTCCTCGCGATCGCCGTGGTCGTGGTGCTGAGCCTGCGAGCCCCCGCCGGTGCTCGGCACCTCGCCGTGCGGCGCGTCTCGGTCACGGGCTTCGCCGCGCTCGCGGTCCTCTCCGTGCTGTTTCCCGACGCGTGGAACGCGGTCGCGCAGGTCGTCGGTGTGGGTCGGGGGACCGATCTCCTGCTCTACGGGCTGATCGTGGTCTTCCTCGGCTACCTGGTCACGTCGTACCGCCGGTTCCGGGACCTCGAGGGTCAGATCACCCGTCTCGCCCGGCGGCTCGCGCTCGACGAGGTCGCGGACGACCTCCGTCCGGCGCGCGTACCGGGGAGCGACGGTGACCCGCCGTCGGAGGGCACGCCGGGCCCGCGCACCCGCCCGGGAGCCGCGTGACGATGACCGGCGCGCCGACGCTCACGCCCGTCGAGACGGCGCGTCCCCGACCCGACCGGGTCGGCAGGTTCGTCGACGGCTGCTTGGACGTCGCCGTCGCGGCGCTCGGGCTGTGGACTCTCCTGTACTGGGGTGTGCTGGCCGGCTTGACGCTGACCGCCGCGCTCGTCGGCTGGACGATAGGGGTCGTGGGCGTCGCCGTGCGGCGCGCGCGACATTCCTGGACGCGTGACCTGCCGGAAGGCGGCGCGGTGCGGAGCCGGGTGGTCGCGGGGCTGGCGGGCGCGGTCGCGCTCTTCGCCTCCGCCATCTCCAGGCCGGACGGTGACGACGCGTCGTTCGTCGTGCGGTCGACGTGGATCGCGGAGCACGGGGCACTGCCCGACGGCGACTTCGTGTTCGGCGAGCCCGGCTGGCCGGCGACGTTCGGCTCGGTCCCGAACGTCAGCTCCATCGAGGCGTTGCTCGGGGCGCTGGCCCGTGCGACCGGCCTGCCCGCCGGGGACGTCGTCTACCGCTACGCGGTGCCGCTCGCTGCCTTCGCCGCCGTGTGGGCGCTGTGGGTGCTGCTGCGTGCCTGGGGCGCGCGGCGGCCGGTGGCCTCCCTCGTCCTGGCCCTGGTGTTCCTGATGCTCGGCGGGTACGCGCACGCGACCTGGGGCAACCTCTTCGTCGCGCGGATCTGGCAGGGCAAGGTGATGCTGCTCGCCGTCCTGGTGCCGTATCTCTACGCGTACGTCGCCGTCCTGTGGCGCCGCCACGGGCCCTTGCCACGCGGTGATCTCTCGCGCGCGGCAGCCGTGCTCGCCACGGTGGGGCTCGCAGCGGTCGGGTGCTCGTCCACCGCCGTCTTCCTCGTGCCGCTCGTGGCCGCGGCGACGAGCGTCGCCCTGCTGCTCGCGCGACGGTGGCGCGACGCGGTCGTGGTGGTGCTGTCGGCGAGCGTCGGACCGTTCGCTGCGGGCCTGATGACCGTGCTCTCGCCGGTGGGCGCACGCAACGAGGGCGGCCGGGCGGGGGAGTGGCTCTGGTTCCGCGTGCTGGGTGACGCCCCGCCGGTCTGGGCGCTCGTGTCCGTCGCCGCCGTGCTCGTCCTTGCCGGGGTGCTGTGGCCCCGGTGGCTCGCCGCGCTCGAGCGACCCGCGCAGGTGGGCGTGGCGACGGCGGTCGCCGTGGGCCTGCTGTGCACTGTCCCGCCCCTGTACCCCATCCTCACCGCGCTGACGGGCGGTGACGCGATCGCCTACCGGATCGCGTGGGTCGTGCCCGTCCCCGCGCTCGTCGGCGTCGTCGCCAGCCTGCCTGCGCGGCGGTGGGCCGCGCCCGCCGCACCCGCTGTCGCCCTGGCGCTCGTGGCGATCCTGGCGGTCGGGCAGCCGCTGTGGGGAAGGTCGAACGGCGCAGGCCTGGGGCGCCCCGGCACCTGGAAGGTCCGTGAGCAGGTGGACCTCGCGGCCGCGAGGTGGATCGTCGAGCAGGCGCCGCGAGGACGGTACCTGGCGGCGAACTGGGTCGCGATGATGACCGGTGTGCTGACGTCCGAGCTGCGCCCGGTGGGCACGAGGATGGACTACGTGCGGTCGTTGGACCAGGTGCCCGGCTCGCAGGTCGAGGAGAGGGTCTTCCTGCAGTCGCTCGCGGACGGCGACACATCTCTGCGGGTCCCGGGGAACCTCGAGCGGACCAGGGCCGCGCTCGACGCGCTCGACGTCTCGGTGGCGTGCGTCGCGTGGTCGGACGCGTTCACCGCGGAGGTCTTCCTCGAGTGGGGGCCGGGCTTCGCGGACGGCCCGTGGACCTGCTGGAGCCGATGACCGCCGGCCCGCTCCCGGGTACGCACATCTGCCGACGGCTCCTCGGCGAGCCGAGACGACACCCCGGCCGCGGCCGGATAGCGTGCGGCAGCCGGTGACGGCGGACGGCGATGTGAGGAGCGGGGTTCGGGTGGCAGTGCGGCGTCGGCTGATGGCGGGTGTGACGTTGGTCCTCGCGGCCGTGCTCGGGGTGGTGGTCCTGCCCGCGCCGCCGGCCGGTGCGGCCGACGTCGTCGGGGTCCCGGCGAGCGGCTCGTGGGCCGTCGAGGGTCGGGGGTGGGGTCACGGCATCGGCATGTCGCAGTGGGGCGCGCAGGGTGCGGCGCTACAGGGACTGAGCACGGCGGCGATCCTCGACTTCTACTACCCCGGGACGACCGACTTCGACATCGGTCAGGACTATCCGCTGCGGGTGCGGCTCCTCAGCCTGGCCGGTGGCTCCGCCCAGCTCGGCCCCTCGACAGGTTCGCTCGTGCTGACGGACCTGTCGACGGGCGCGCGCACCACGCTGCCCGCCGGCGGACGCGTGGTGGTCACCCGCACGGGCGGCCTGTTCCGCGCCACCGTCGACGGCGCCGCCGTCCAGATCGCCGGGTCCGCGGCCTTCGCGGGACCGATGCAGGTCGCTGGAGCGCAGGCCGCCGAGGTGTGGGCCTACGCCGCGAATGGCTCGGCGCGCCTGTACGCGGGGAGCCTTCGCCTGCACGCGACCGGTGCTTCGTCGCTCGAGGTCGTCAACCACGTGCCGATGGAGCAGTACCTGCGGGGGGTCGTGCCGCAGGAGGTCTCGTCCTCGTGGGCGCCGGCGGCGCTGCGTGCGCAGGCCGTCGCTGCGCGCTCCTACGCGCTCGCCGTGCGCTCGACTTCAGGCACTGCGGACCTGTGCGACACCACGCAGTGCCAGGTGTACGCCGGACTGGCGTCGAGGACGGCGGGAGGCGCGGTCTCGGCGGTCACGCGCGCCTCGACGGACGCGGCGATCGTCGAGACCGCACGCGTGGCGCGCTACTACGGTGGTGGGCCTGCCTTCACTCAGTTCTCGTCGACGAACGGCGGCTACTCCAAGGCCGGGAGCCGCCCGTACCTCGTCGCGCGCGCCGACCCGTACACCGGCACAGCGCCGGGCGATGGGCGCACCCGCTGGACGGACACGCTGCCCGTGGCGCGCGTCCAGCAGTCGTGCCCGTCCGGCGGGACTCTGCAGCGGATGACGCTCACACGAGACGGCAACGGCGACCTCGGCGGCCGCATCACCTCGGCCCGGCTCGAGTGCAGCACCGGCACGGCGACGATCTCCACCCCGGCCTTCGGTCTCCTGTCGAGCTGGTGGAACCCCACGTCGGTGAACCAGCCGTTCGGCAACTTCGAGGTGGCGCAGGCGGCGGCGGGCGGCGTGCGCGTCAAGGGCTGGGCGATCGACCCGGACACTGCAGCTGCGATCGACGTCCGCGTCCGTGTCGGCGGCGCAGTCACGACCGTGCGGGCCGACGTGCGTCGCGACGACGTCGCCGCGGCCTACCCGAGCGCCGGGCCGCTCCACGGGTTCGACGCGGTCGTGCCTGGTGCGTCGTCGGGGACCGCCTGCGTGACGCTGGTGAACGTGGGTGTCGGATCCGACACCGACCTCGGGTGCCGGACGATCGCGTCCGCCGGGACCCCGCCGTTCGGCTCGGTGGACTCGATCACCGCCGTGCCCGGCGGCGACGACCGGGGACCGGTCGTGACGGTCTCGGGCTGGGCGGCCGACGGTGACGCGCCGCAGACGGCCCTCCAGGTCCGCGTGACCGTCGACGGCGTCGTCGCGAGCACGACCACCGCGAACGGCACACGCGGCGACGTGGCGGCGGCGTTGCCCGGGTTCGGGCCGGCGCACGGATACGCCGTCGCGCTCCGGTCGGTGGCACCGGGGAGCCGAGAGGTGTGCGCCCAGGCCGTCGACACCCCGACGGGCGTCGCGACATCGCTCGGCTGCCGCACGGTGTCGGTGCCCGGCGGTCCGCCGTTCGGCAACTGGGAGGTGGCGACGGCGGTGCCGGGTGGAGTCGAGATCAAGGGCTGGATGATCGATCCCGACACCACGGCGTCCGGCTACGTCTGGGTGAGCGTCGACGGCGCGGGTCACCCGGTGCCTGTGCGGTCGACGCGTGCGGACGTCGCGGCCGCCCATCCGGGCTACGGCAGCGGCCGTGGGTTCGTCCAGCTGGTCAGCGCGCCGCCCGGTCGCCGGACGGTCTGCGTCACCGCCGTCAACGTGGCGAACGGGTCCGACAGGCCGTTCGGCTGCCGAGTGGTCGACGTGCCGGGAGGATCCCCGGTGGGGAACTGGGAGGTCGCGGAGGGCGTGAGCGGCGGCATCCAGCTCACCGGATGGGCCCTGGACCCCGACACGACGGCGTCCCCGTTCGTGTGGGTCGAGGTCGACGGCCGCGGTCACCACGTCCGCGCGTCCGTCACACGGACGGACGTCGGCAGGGTCTACCCGACGTACGGCAACAGCTTCGGCTTTCGTGAGCTCGCCCAGGCGTCCTCGGGCCGCCACACCGTCTGCCTGACCGTGGACAACGTCGGTGCCGGTACGCCGACGTCCTTGGGGTGCCGCCAGGTCGTCGTCCCGTAGCCGTGCTCCTCACCGGCCCGGTGATTCCCCGCCGTTCGCGCAGGGGAGAGGCGTGGATGCGCGACGATTGCGCGTCACCCCAGTCGACCGAGGGGCTCAGGCGGAGGGCGGGGCGGCGCCGTTATCGCTGAGATCCACGCCGTCGCGGCCGGCGGCCGCAGCAGCCTCGAGGACGTCGACGCGACGCGCGAGCAGGGCGTGCTCCTCCGCGAGGGTGCGCGTCTCCTCCTCCAGTCCGGACAGCTCCGTGCTCAGCTGAATGCAGACGAGCAGCAGCACCACGAGCGAGCTGGCGAACAGCAGGTTCGCCGGTGTCTCGACGCCGACGAACCGGGCGAGACCGAAGACGAGCCCGGGGAAGGCGCCGAGCACGACGATGCTGACAGCGAGCACGATCCAGATGGCGGCGTACTTCTCTCGCAGCCTGCGTGCGCGCAGCAGCCACAGCAGGACGACGAGCGTGAGGGCCGAGAGGCCGAGCGCGAAACCATACCCGCTCATCGGACAGCCTCCCCGGGGACGGCGGTGCGCGGACGTGTCAGAGCGACGACGAGGGCGAGCCCTGCACGTAGAAGGAACACCGCGGCCTTCACCGGGCTGTGCGACGGCTCGCCGCCGGCACGGGGCCGCATCGAGACGCCCGTCTGCCGCACCGTCAGGCCCGCCCGGTGGGCGATGACGAGGGACTCGATCGTGTCTCCCAGGTACTCGGCCGGGTAGTTCGTGGCGAACAGCCGGACGGCGCGGGGGCCGGAGAGCTTGAAGCCGGAGGTGGTGTCGGTGAGGCGGCTGCCGGTGAGCCGCGAGAGCACGGCAGACAGACCGCGCATCGCCCAGCGCCGTGGTCCTCGTGCCTGGTACGTCCCGGTGCCGGCGAACCGTGCCCCGATGACGATGTCCGCCTTCTCGCGCCGCATCGTGGCCAGCAGATCGGCGATGTTCCGGGGATCGTGCTGACCGTCCGCGTCGAGCTGGATCACGCCGTCGTAGCCCCGCCGCAGCGCGTACGAGTAGCCGGCGCGCATCGCTCCGCCGACGCCCAGGTTGATCGGGAGGTCGAGGACCGCGACGCCGGCGGCGCGGGCCACCGTGGACGTGTGGTCGGTCGAGCCGTCGTTGACGACCAGCACGTCCGCGTCCGGAACGGTCTCCCGGAGCTCGGCAAGAACACCTGGGAGAGCCTCCTGCTCGTTCCACGCCGGGAGGACGACCAGCACACGGTCGAGGGAGGCAAGCACGGCGGACACTCTAGCCGACGGGTCCGTGACCTCCTGGGTCGGCGGTCACGGACGGCCCGGAGACCGGGGGACCTGCCCGCTGCCGGGCGGCCTCAGACGAGGCGCAGCACGGAGAAGACCAGCGCCCCGACGGCGAGCACGCACAAGGCCACAGTCGCGGGTCGCGTCTTCACCCCCGTGGCGGTGAGGACGGCCATCGTGGGGACGAGCGCGTAGCCGTAGCGGGCCGGCGGGGGCACGTACAGCCCTTGGGCCACGAAGCTCACGACGATGAAGAGCGACGCGCCGGTCAGGCCCGTGAGCAGCACCGCCCACGCCAGCGAGCGCTCCCGCAGCGCGCGGAGCCCGATGACGGCCGCGGCGACGAACCCCGTGCTGACCACGAGCTGGGACAGCCGCTGCAGCGCGTCGGTGAATTCGGGTCGCCCGACCTGCGCCCAGGGGCTCGACAGCGGCGTGAGCCACTGGCCGACGTAGCCGATGACGCCCTCGATGCTCAGCTCGTCGGTCTTGAACTTCTGGTTCATCGGGATGGCGTCGAGGTCGCCGTGAGTGAGCGCCCCCTGCGCGACCTGCCACCCCGCTGCCACGACGAGGGCTGTCACGGCGAGCGTCACGCCTCCGACCACCCAGTCCACCGGACGGAGTCCCGGCACGTCCCCCCGCGCGGGGCCGCCGTCCGGCCGCGAGGCGCTCTCGGACCCCACGAGGGACCACCGCTGGGCGACCAGCCGGATGAGCATCGCGAGGCCGATCGCGACCAGGACGGTGATGTTCGTCATCTTGATCGCCAGCGCGAGCACGGTCACGACGGCCAGCACGGGCCATCGTCGGGCGGGGCGCTCCTCCCACCAGAGCGCGGCGAGGAGAGCGCCCGCCCCGACGGCGAACGTGGCCGCGTCGGGCGTGATCGTCGCGCTCGGATACACGACCGCGGGCGTGCACGCGAGCAGCGCCAGCACTGCGGCCGACGCCCACCTGCCGGCGCCGAGACGCCGCGCCGCGGCGTAGGCCAGCAGGAGACCGGCCGAGAGCCACAGTCCACCGACCAGGCGGCCCGCGGTGACGAGGCTGTCCATCGTTGCGACAGCCTTGAGCGGGGCCGCGAGAGCGTGGGTGATCGTGTAGTAGAGCGGCGTGTTGGCGGAGGCGGTGTTGTACCCGGCCTCCTGGAAGTCGTCCGGGTCGTAGTCCCCGCCACGGACGCACGGCGGCAGCTCGAAGCCGGAGTAGTCGAGGCCTCGGCACGCCTCCTCCTCCATCGCCTCGTCCCCGAAGCGGTCCCCGGGGCGCACCAGCTCGGGGCTCTTGTAGAGGTAGTCGATGTGCTGGAGCTCGTCGATCGGGCCGACCAGCGTGTAGGTGCGGACGTGCAGGCCGACGGAGACGAGCGCGACGAGGACGACCAGGAGCGGCGGCAGCACGCGCCGAAGGACGCTCTGCCACGCCGGCGGCGTCGGTTGCTGCGTCGTCGCTCTCGGTTCGGCGGAATGGCTCACAGCGTCCTCGTCCTCGTCGCTCTGCTGGATGACAGCGTCACCCTAGACGCTGCAGCGCGACCTTCCGGGCACCCCTCGGAGGAGTCTCGCTCGTCCTCGCGGAGGTGCCTGTCATCGACTGACCACGCGGCAGCCGAGCGACGGGTTGTCCCCGATGGGCACGTTGATGGCGTAGACGCACAGCCGGTGGCTCCCGGCGGGGACGCGGACGGTGACCTCGTACCCGTGGTTGGTGGTGCGGGAGATCGCTGCCAGGTCGGGCCGCTCGCGGTCGGCGCGGGCAGGGGTGCCGCCGGTGTCCACGTAGACGTGCACGTCGATCGGCTGCGGGGTGTCGGGGTCGAGCGCCCAGCCCGAGACCGTCGCTGTGCCGGCCTGGGTGTTGAGCCGCACCGAGTCGATCTGCCCGACGGGAGGCGTCGCGGCAACCCTCAGCGCGCGGCAGCCCAGCGACGGGTTGTCGCCCGCGGGGCTGTTGATCGCGTACACGCACAGGGTGCTGTTCCCCGCGGGGACCCGGACGGTGACCTCGAACCCGTGTCGCGTCGTGGCGGAGATCGAGGCGAGGTCCGGGCGCTCACGGTCGGCCATGACGGCGGTGCCTCCCGTGTTCACGTAGACGTGGACCGCGATGGGCTCCGCCGTGTCGCGGTCGAGAGCCCAGCCCGACACCTTCGCGGTCCCCGCCGCAGCGTCGAGCGTCACGGAGTCCACCTGGCCGATGGGTGGGGTGTTGGCCACGGTGACGTAGCGGCAGCCGAGGATCCGGTCCGAGCCGGCGCCGACGTTGACAGCGCGGACGCACACGACGTGCGTGCCACCGCGCGCGGGCGCCGTCACGGAGTACCCGTGGCGCGACCCGTACGCGGGGAAGAGTCGTCCTACGTCAGGACGGTCACGGTCGGCGACAGCCCGGGTCTCGACCCCGTCGACCGAGACGCGGACCGTGATGGGCGCGCTGAGATCGGGGTCGATGAGCCAGCCCGAGACCGTGATGGATCCGGCCGTGGTCGAGGTGGAGTCCCAGCCGCCGAAGGGCGTGGACGCGACCGCGGCGTCCGCGAGGGCGGCGACGCGCGCGCGGATGCTCCCGAGCTGGTCGTACAGGCGTTGGCCCGGGCACGAGGTGAACTGCGCGTCGCGATGGCCGAAGATCGTCGGGAACGTCACGACTGTCCCCGCGGGGTACTTGCTCGCGCCGCCTCCGGACACCATGGACACGGACCCCGAGCCGGTGATGCGGTGCATCGCGAACTTCCAGGCGACCAGGCGGGAGATCGACTCGGTCATCGCGGGTGTCGGCGCGACGGCGTCGAAGCTGCCGATCGCGGCGACGCCGAAGGTGCGGGAGTTGAAGCCTCCGGTGTGCACCCCGACGACCGGGACGTCGGTCCCGCCGGCACGGCCCTCGAAGACTCGTCCGAACTGGTCGACAAGGAAGTTGTAGCCGATGTCGCACCAGCCCCGGCCTCCCGCCGCCTCCGGCCGGGTGTGGTAGGCGAGGAAGCCGCGGAGCAGGCCGGGGACGTCTGCTTCGCCGTAGGTCGACGTAGACGCGGTGTGGTGGATCGCGGCGGCGACGACCTCGGTCGACAGGTCCGGTCGGCACGTGCGCTGCGACTCGTCGGCACCCCACTGGGCACGAGTGATGATTGTCGGAGGCGCCGGGGCTGCGGCGGCGACCGATGCTGTGGTGGCGACCGGGGTCCGGGGATCCTGTTCGTCGGTGCCCGCGGAGGCGGGGCGCGTGCCCGCCGTCGCGTCGGCCGCGCGCGTTCCGGGGTCGATGAGGACCGCCTTGAGCCCGGTGACCGTGCCGCTCGTCGAGTTCGCCCAGACCTGCAGGCCGTCGGCGCGCAGTGCGACGATCGGGTCCGTCGCACGGCGCTGACCGGTGCCCCGCTCGGGGGACGAGGCGTCGGGACCGATGTCGGAAGGCGCGACCGCCTCCCACTCGCTCCAGACGCCGTCCTGCCGGACCCGGTAGCGGATCACGGTGTCGTCGTCGGCCGCGTCGGCGACGGCCTGCCAGCTGACCCCGAGCACCGAGAACTCCGCGGTGTCCATCTCTGCGGTCAGCACGTCCGCCTCGGGTCCGTCCGCCGCGGCGGTGGGCGTGGGCTGGGGTGCAGGCGTCGGCTCGTCCTCAGGCTGCGGCGAGGCGCTCGGGAGGAGGGGCTCGTCCGGGTCGCCCTCGGCTGGGGACGGCGTGGCCGTGCTCGTCCCCGGCTCGGTGCTCGGGTCCGCGTCCGGCTCGGGCGACGGGGCCGCGGGCTCCGGCGTCGTCGCCGCGCTGCGGACCGTGAACCGCGCGGAGGTCGTCATGCCGAGCGTGCGCGTGCTGCTGGTCGGCGTGGACGCGCCCGCCTGCGCTACCTCGTCGACGACGGCGGGAGCGGGCGCTGGCGCCCCTTGGTCGAGAGCTGTCTCGACGGGTTCCGGCGGGACCTCCGGCAGGTCCGCGACGGCGGCAGCGGCGACGCCGCTGAGGTCGAGCTCGACCGTCGAGACGGCCGTACCCGCGGCCGTCGGCGCCCCGACGGCCGCGGGAGGTGCCTGCACCACCGCCGCTGTCGCGGGTGCTGCCGCCATCATCAGCAGCGCGAGCGTCGCCGCGCCGAGTGTTCCTGACCTCATCATGTCGCTCCCCTGTCGCCAGGGGCCAGGGAACCACGCGCAGCGGTCAGGCTCGTGCTGACACACCGGCCGGTCGGTGGCGGTGCGCTCGGCGAGGGCGGCGACCCCGCGCTCGCGCTGCGCGCGGGACCGCCGCCGTGACGGGTGCGGGACCGGTCAGCGGTCGCCCGACTCCAGCAGGCTCAGCAGGTAGCTCCCGTAGCCCGACTTCACGAGCTTCTCCGCGCGCACGCGCAGCTCGTCGTCCGAGAGGAAGCCGCGCCGCCAGGCCACCTCCTCGGGCG
>NZ_JAGIBD010000004.1 GCF_017744555.1 Cellulomonas sp.
GCTCAGCGCCGACAGCCGGATGGTCGTGGTGATGAGCAGCACCGCGGCGACGAGCATGACGATCGCCAGGCCGCTGGCGAGCAGCGTCGCCCGGTCGAGCACGAGGAACAGGTTGTCGAACAGCTTGCGCTGGTCCTGGACCTCCTCGACACCCTGCCGGCCCGACACGACGTCGGCGACGACCTGGTACTTCTCGGGGTCGGTGAGCTTGATGCGGTACGAGGAGTTCATGTCGTCCGCGGTGGCCGCCGACGCCCAGAACTGATCCTTGAACTGCTTCTGGAAGGCGTCGAACGCCTGCTCCTTGGTCTCGAAGTAGACCTTCTCGACCCATGGCTTGATCTCGGGGGCGTCGAGCGCGGCCTGGATGTCGGCCTTCTGCTCGTCGGTCACCTCACCGGCCGCGCACGTGGGCTTCGACGAGTTCTGCGGGCACAGGAAGACGGACACCTCGACCTTGTCGTACCAGTCGTCCTTCATCTTGCCGATCTGCAGCTGCAGCAGCGCCGCGGACCCGACGAACGTCAGCGAGACGAACGTGACGAGGATGACGGAGATCGTCATCGACAGGTTGCGCCGGAGCCCCTGGCCGATCTCGGAGAGGATGAACTGGAGGCGCATCAGCGGTCCGACCCGTAGACGCCGCGCGACTGGTCACGGACCATCTCGCCGGTCGACAGCTCGATCACGCGCTTGCGCATCTGGTCGACGATCTCGTCGTCGTGGGTCGCCATGACGACGGTGGTGCCGGTGCGGTTGATGCGGTCGAGCAGGCGCATGATCCCCAGGGAGGTCGTCGGGTCGAGGTTTCCCGTGGGCTCGTCGCACAGCAGGATGCTGGGGCGGTTGACGAACGCGCGCGCGATGGCGACGCGCTGCTGCTCACCGCCCGACAGCTCGTGCGGGCGGCGCTTCTCCTTGCCGGCGAGGCCGACCATCTCGAGCGTCTCGGGCACGGTGGTGAGGATGTGGTGGCGCGGCTTGCCGATGACCTGCAACGCGAACGCGACGTTCTCGAACACCGTCTTGTTGGGCAGCAGCCGGAAGTCCTGGAACACGGCGCCGATCTGGCGGCGCAGGTGCGGGACCTTCCACGACGACAGGTTGCCGAGCTCCTTGCCGGCCACGAACACGCGCCCGGCGGACGCCCGCTCCTCACGCAGCACGAGCCGCAGGAACGTGGACTTGCCGGATCCGGAGGCCCCGACGAGGAAGACGAACTCGCCCCGTTCGACGTCCAGGGACACGCGGTCCAGCGCCGGTCGGGCGCCGCGCGCGTAGACCTTGGTGACGTTCTCGAATCGGATCACGACATCGGTGGCCAGTGCTCGGGGACAGGCGGGGAACTGCTGCTGGCCTCGTCGAGACTAGGCAACGTCGCGTGACCACCCTCACGTGACACGCCGTCGGTTGCCTGTGAGGACGGACGGCCGTCCGCTTCGCCCCGATTCGGCTCAGCGGGACGCGCTGCGCTGGGCCCCGACCGAGCGCGGCGCCGGGAGCTCGGCCTCGGTGTCGTCGACGTCGCCGCGGCGCGCCTCGAGGGTGCCGAGCGGGTCCTCGAGCACGTCCGCGAACGCGACCTCGGCCGCGCCGATGAGCTGCGCGTCGGACCCGAGCTCCGAGCGCACCAGCAGGGCCTGCTCCCGCATGGGCCCGAGCGCTCGGGCGAACGCCTCCGCGAGGGTCGGCTCCATCGTCGGGTAGAGCGCACCGAGCGTGCCGCCGAGCACCACGACCCGCGGGTTGAAGAGGTTGACGAGGCTCGCGAGGCCGATGCCGACCCACTCCCCCGTCTTGCGCACGCCCGCGACGGCCCGCCGGTTGCCGACCGCGACATCGGACAGCACGTCGTCGATCTCCGCCTCGCGCGGGTCACGACCCACCGACCGGATGATCGCCGCGTCGCCGATCTCCGCCTCCCAGCAGCCACGCGCACCGCACGAGCAGACGCGGCCGCCGGGCTTGACGACGATGTGCCCGACCTCGCCCGCGTACCCGCCGGCACCCTTGAGCAGCTCGCCGTCGACGACGACACCGCCGCCGACACCGGCCTCGCCGCGCACGTAGAGCACGTCCTGCTGGCCGCGCGCCGAGCCGCGCAGGTACTCCGCGACCGCCCCGAGGTCGCCGTCGTTGCCGACCGCGATCGGGAACCGGTGGTCCGTCGCGACGCGCAGCAGATCGGCGATCGGGACCTCGTGCCAGCCGAGCGGGGGCGAGCGCCGCACGAGTCCGTCCGGCTGGCGCACGCTGCCGGGGATCGACACGACGATCCCGAGGCACACCGAGCCCGGAGCCGCGCGGCTGTCCATCTCGCGGGCGAGGGTCGCGATGAGGTCGACGACGCCCGGCACGTCCATCGGCGTGGTCTGATGCAGCCGCCGCCGCACCTGGAGCATGTAGCCGCCGAGCCCGACGCGGGCCGCGCCGACCCCGGACTGCGTGACGTCGAACGCCAGCACGTGCACGCTCGTGCTCACCGGCTCGACGACGTTCGACGGCCGGCCCTTGCCCCGGACGACGCCGGGCCGCTCCCGCACGAGGCCCGTCTTGACGAGCTCCGACGTGAGCGACCCGACGGTCGACCTGTTGAAACCGGTGGTGGCGACGAGGTCCGACCGCGACGCCGGGCCGTGGAAGTGCAGCTGCCGCAGCACCGCGGACAGGTTCTGCCGACGCACCTCGTCCTGCGCGGACGCATCCGCACGCCGCACGACAGGACCCGCACCGAGCCGCACCGCCTGCCCCCTTCAGCCCGCCAGCTCCGTGCGCTAGCCCCGTCCTGTCGCCCGTGCCCGCCGGCGCGAGAGCGCGTCGACAGCCGCAGCACCTGCGAGCACGAGGCCGGTCACCACGTACTTGATGCCGGCCGAGTATCCGAGCAGGCCCATGCCGTTGTCGATGATCGCGATCACCATGCCACCGATGATGGCGTCGATGATCCGGCCCTTGCCGCCGAACAGCGACGTCCCACCGATGACGGCCGCGCCGACCGCGTAGAGCAGGACGTTGGACCCACCCTGGTTCGGGTCGACCGAGTTGGCACGGGACACCGCGAAGATGCCGGCGGTCGCCGCCATCGTCGAGCAGATCATGAAGCACGCGATGCGCACCCCGGAGACCCGGATGCCGGCTCGGCGCGTCGCCTCGGCGTTGCCGCCGACCGCGTAGATGTGCCGCCCGAACGCGGTCCGGGTGAGCACGAAGCCGAGCAGCAGCGCGATGAGGATGATGATCGGGACGACGATCGGGACGCCCTTGATCGACTTGAGGTCCGGGCGCGGCCCCCGCTCCATGTTGAGCTCGTAGACGGCCACGAACACGACGACGGCGAGCGCCACGATCTTGAGGACCACGAGCTGGATCGGCTGCGCGAGCAGCCCACGCTTGCGCCGCTGGCTCCAGTTCCACAGGCCGCTGAACGCGTAGGCGCCGACGCCGACCACCGCGAGGACCCAGCCGAGCACCGGCGGCACGTTGTTGTTCTCGAGCGCGAGGATCACCTTGTCGGTGACCGAGATGTTGCCGCCGTTGCCGATCATCAGCAGCACGACGCCCTGGAAGGCGAGGAAGGCCGCCAGGGTCGCGACGAACGACGGGATGCCGACCTTCGCGACCATCAGACCGAGCATGATGCCGATCACCGTTCCGGTGACGAGCGCCGCGAGCACGGACACGTACCAGGGCCAGCCGAACTTCGTGAGCGTCAGCGCGAGCACCGTCCCGCAGACGCCGGACGTGAAGCCGGCCGACAGGTCGATCTCACCCAGCAGCAGGACGAACACGAGGCCCATCGCGAGGAGCATGACGACGGCGCCTTGCTGGAACAGGTTCGCGACGTTGACGTTGGTGATGAACTTCTCGGGCCGCAGCGCGAAGAACACGAGGCTGAGCACGACGAGCGCGGAGATCGCGGGCAGCGACCCCATGTCACCGCCGCGCACCTTGCTGATGTAGCCCTGCACGGCCTCGGAGAAGGTCGGCTGCTCGACGTTGCCGGCGAGGTGCGACAGCGACGTCGGCTTGTCCGCCGGGGAGAGGGTCGGGGTGCTCATGCGAGGGTGCTCCCGTTCGCGTCGGTGGTGGGCGCGTCGGCCGGGACGTTCGCGGCCGCGACCGGGACGGCGGGCACGTTCGACGACGAGCCGCTGGTGATGAGCTCGATGACCTCGGCCCGCGAGCTCTCGGACGCGCGGACCTGGGCGGCCGTCTGCCCGAGGTAGAGGACGTTGATGACGTCGGCGACCTCGAAGACGTCGTTCATGTTGTGGCTCACGAGCACGACCGCGAGCCCGGCGTCGGCGAGCCGGCGCACGAGCTGCAGCACCTGCTCCGTCTGCGCGACGCCGAGGGCGGCCGTCGGCTCGTCGAGGATGACGACCCGGCTGTTCCACAGCACCGCACGCGCGATCGCGACCGTCTGGCGCTGACCACCGGAGAGGCTCGCGACGTGCTGCCGGATCGACCGCACCGTCCGCACGGACAGGCCCGCGAGCACCTCGGCGGCCCGGGTCTCCATCGTCGCCTCGTCGAGCCGGACGCCCTTCTTGAGCTCCCGGCCGAGGAACATGTTGTGGACGATGTCGAGGTTGTCGCACAGGGCGAGGTCCTGGTAGACGACCTCGATGCCCAGCTCGCTGGCCTTCGCGGGGTCGGAGATGTGGGCGGGCTCGCCCTCGAAGAAGACGTCGCCGGCGTCGAACGGGTAGATGCCCGCGATGCACTTGATGAGCGTCGACTTGCCGGCGCCGTTGTCGCCGACCAGCGCGGTGACCTCACCGGCCCGTGCGACCAGGTCCACGCCCCGCAGGGCGTGCACCGCACCGAAGTTCTTCCGCCCGCCGCGGACCTCGAGGGTCGGCGGCGGTGCCAGGTCGGGTGCGCCGTGCGCTGGGGTTCTCATCGTCCACCTCGTCGTGTCCTGCGGTGCCCCTGATCGCGGGGGTCACCGCTGCCTGGGGGTCGAGCCGTCGTCGTCCGCGCCGTCGCGGTCGGTGGCTCGCCCGGGGTGCTGTCCGCGGCCCGTCGTCCGGTGCTCCTGCGGCCTGCGCGCGCCCTGTCCGTCGCCGCCGCAGTCCGGCGGTGCCGTCTCAGGGACGCGCCCGGCCGGTCCGCGGTTGACGGACCGGCCGGGTGCTCCCGCCGGTGGCCGCGACGTGCCGCGCGACCACCGACGGGTCCGTGCTCAGGAGATGCCGGCCTCGGTGCACTTGGCGGCGAGCTCCGCGGTGCAGACCTTCTCCTTGGTGGTGAAGCCGTCCGCGATGACGTCCTTGACGTTGTCGAAGTAGATCGCCTCCGGCTTGAGCAGCACGGCCTTGACCTCCTTGTTCGTCTCGGTGTCGGTCACAGTGCCGGTCGCCTGGCTGGAGGCGTCCTCACCCTTGGCGAGCGCGACGGCCAGACCGGCGGCCGCGTCGGCCTCCTTCTTGATGGCCTTGTAGACCGTCATGCACTGGTCGCCCGCGAGGATGTTCTGCAGGCCCTGGTCGGTCGCGTCCTGACCCGTCACCGGGATGGTGCCGTTGACGCCGTTCTTCTTCAGGACGTTGATGACCGAGTTGGCGAGCCCGTCGTTCGCGGCGAGGACGCCGTCGATCGCACCGCCCGTGGTCGTCCACTGCTGCTCGAAGATCGTCTGGGCCTGCTTGTTGTCCCAGTCCGGCACGGCGTCGTCTGCGACCTTGGTGTAGTCGCCCGAGTCCATCTTCGGCTTGAGCGCCTCGACGGCGCCCGCGTTGAACAGGGTCGCGTTGTTGTCGGTCGGGGAACCGTTCAGGTACGCGATCTTCGCCTGGGTCTTGCCCTTCTCGTCCAGGCACTTCTGCAGGCCGGCGCCCTGCAGGCGGCCGACCTCGGTGTTGTCGAACGACACGTAGAAGTCCGCACCGCCGCCGAGGGTCAGGCGGTCGTAGTCGATCGTCGGGACGCCCTGGTCCTTGGCCTTCTGGAGGACGGCCTTGCCGGACCCGGAGTCGAGGTTGACGATCACCAGGACGTCGACGCCGTTGGTCAGCATCTGGTCCGCGATCGTCTGAAACTGCGTCTTGTCACCCTGTGCGTTCTGGATGTCGGCGTCGACGCCGGCGGCCTCGAACGCCGACTTGAGGAGGGGCGCGTCGGCCGTCTCCCAGCGAGCCGAGGACTTCGTGTCCGGCAGGATCACGCCCACCGACGGCTTGTCGCCGCCACCGCTGCTCGCGGTGTCGTCGCTTCCCGCGTTGTCGTTGCCGCTCGAACAGCCGGCCAGCAGCAGCCCGGTGGCCATCACGGCCGCCGTCCCCAGGAACATGCTTCGTCGCATCGCTCTCCCTCTCGTGACGACGCCCCATTGCGCTCGTCTCCACCCGGCGCTGGGCGCTCGGACATATGTTGCGTGCCACAACATATGAGCGAGTGCTGCAGGTCACAAGCAGTTTCGGATGTTCCGTGGTCAAACTGTGACCTTTCCGCCACCCGAACGAGGCACCACCATCGCTCATCCGGGTCTCATGTTGCAGCAGGCAACATAACCGTCGCGGGGTGTCCAGCGCGGCCGGACGGGGTCGCGGTGCACGCGTCGGACCTGCTGGACGGGCGTCCGGGCACGTCAGCGCCGTGGCCGGCCGCGAACACCGGCGGCACCAGGTCCGCCGCCGCACCACCAACCCGTGCGTCACGACGACAGACGCCCCCGACGCGGGTGCGTCAGGGGCGTCGGGGTCGTCACCGCGCGCCGAGCCCGCGGGGCGTCACGAGGAGGTCAGGAGGCGTCGAGCTCCTGCGACTTGCGCCACCGGATGCCGGCCTCGATGAAGTCGTCGATGTCGCCGTCGAACACCGCGCTCGGGTTCCCGACCTCGTGCTCCGTCCGCAGGTCCTTGACCATCTGGTACGGCTGCAGCACGTACGAGCGCATCTGGTCGCCCCAGCTCGCCTTGACGTCGCCCGCGAGCGCCTTCTTCTTCGCGTCCTCCTCGGCCTTGCGGACCAGGAGCAGGCGGGACTGCAGCACGCGGAGCGCCGCGGCGCGGTTCTGGATCTGCGACTTCTCGTTCTGCATCGACACGACGATGCCGGTCGGCAGGTGCGTCATGCGAACGGCCGAGTCCGTCGTGTTGACCGACTGCCCGCCGGGGCCGGACGAGCGGAACACGTCGACCTTGATCTCCGACTCGGGGATCTCGATCGAGTCGTTGGTCTCGATGAGCGGGATCACCTCGACGGCGGCGAAGCTCGTCTGGCGCCGGCCCTGGTTGTCGAACGGCGAGATGCGCACGAGCCGGTGCGTGCCGGCCTCGACGGACAGGTTGCCGAACGCGTACGGCACCTTGACCTCGAACGTCGCGGACTTCAGGCCCGCCTCCTCCGCGTAGCTCGTGTCCAGCACCGCCGTCGCGTAGCCGTGCCGCTCCGCCCACCGCAGGTACATCCGCAGCAGCATCTCGGCGAAGTCCGCGGCGTCGACGCCACCCGCACCCGCGCGGATCGTGACGACGGCCTCCCGCTGGTCGTACTCGCCCGACAGCAGCGTGCGGACCTCGAGCTCTCCGAGGTCGCGGCGGATCGCGACGAGGTCGGCCTCCGCCTCGGCGAGGCTGTCCTCGTCCTCCATCTCGGTGCCGAGCTCGACGAGCGTCTCCAGGTCGTCGATCCGGCCGCCGAGCTTCGACACGCGGTCGAGCTCCGCCTGGGCCGACGACAGCGCGCTCGTGACCTTCTGGGCGGCGTCCGGGTCGTCCCACAGGTCCGGCGCCGACGCCTGCTCCGACAGCTCGGCGATCTTCGCCTTGAGCGCCGTCGGGTCGCTCACCGCCTGGATGGACTCGAGCGTGGAGCGCAGGCTGCGGATCTCGGAGGGGAAGTCGGTGGTCGCCACAACCGTCCAGGCTACCGGTGTTTGTCACCCGGTCCGCGCGAGAGCCGTGGGCGCTCAGTCCGGTCGGTTGTTCACGACGCCCGGGCCACGGACTCCGCCTCGAGCGCGATGCCGTCCGACCACGGCGCGAGCACCCAGCTCAGCAGCACGGGCCTCGCGGTGGCGCCGAGCCGGACCTCCGCGGACCGCCCGTCCGGCGTCGTGGCGGACAGCACGGTCAGGTCGTGCAGCCCCTGCGCCGCCGCCGGGTTGTCGCGCAGGTAGTCGTCGACGGCCGCACGGACGCTCGAGTCGGACAGCGGCAGCCCGGCCTGCCCGCTCCCGTCCGGGAAGTAGCCCTGCTCAGCGAGCGCGTCGGCGGACTCCAGCGCGACGAGGTCCGCGAGCGCCAGCAGCCGCTTGCGCTCCAGGTGCACGGCCGTGGCGGACGCGACGACGGTGACCAGCAGCAGAGCGATCGCCACGAACCCGATGGTCAGGATCATGATCTGGCCGTCGTCCTTCGCGGTGCCCGACGCCCGCGACGTCCGGCCACGACCCCGCCACGTCATCGCGAGCTCCGGAACTCGTCGACAGCCGCGACACGTTCCGCGCTCACCGGGACCTCGAGCGGGATCGCGCCACGGACGAACGCAGGCACGAACGGCAGCGGCACCCGGATCTCGACCCGGGCCGCCACTCGCCCGCCGGGCACGAGGCACGGCGTCGTCGAGCAGGTCAGCTCGAGCGCGTCGGCGGGGTCGTCGTCGAACGACTGGTCCCGCAACGCGATCCCGACGGACGTCACCGCCCGCTGCGTCCCGACGGCCGACGAGTCCGCCGTGACGTACGTCCGCGCGGCCTCCCGCGCGGCGCCCTCCGCCGCGAACGTCGCCGCCTGCACACGGCCCAGCACGAGCACCAGGTAGACGATCGGGACGAGCAGCACCACGGTCGCGCCGAGGAACTCGAGGATCGCGTTGCCCGCCTCGGCGTCGTCGCCCCGCACGCGACGCACGACCCGGCTCCATGCCCTGCGCCACCGCGTCACGGGTTCTCCTCCAGCGCATGGCCGTGCACCGTGAGACGCCCGCCAGGCCCGACCAGCCCGACGACCGGCAACGGGCTGGTGACCTGCACGTCGACGACGTCGACGCCGCCGACGGTCGTCCGGACCGCGGTCACGTCGCGCGCGTAGGCCACCGAGAGGGACTGCTCGATCAGTGTCCGCGTGCGTTCCTCGCCGTCGGCCGGCTCGTGCCCCGACAGGGCCGCGTACCGGGCACCCTCGGCCGCGCAGTCGACGAGTGTGTTGCGCACGTGCTGGACGAGCGCGAGCTGCAGCACGGCCACGAACAGCACGGTGACGAGAGCGCCGACGAGCGCGAAGTCGACGATGGCCGAGCCCTCGTCGCTGCTCGTCAGGGGCCCGTGACGCCCGCGATCGCGTCCTCGAACACGCGGCCGAGCGCCGGGCCCGCGATCATCCAGAGCGCGGTCACCAGCCCGGCCGTCATCAGGGTGACCAGCACCCAGCCCGGCACGTCGCCGCGGTCGACCGGACCGCCGTCCTCGTGCCACCGCGCCAACCACCGCCCGTGGCACCGCGCGGCGACCCCACGGCCCCACCCGGTCGCGCGTGCCGCGAGCCCGGCGCTCCGTCCCTGCGTCCTGGCGTTCGTCATCGGTGTCTCCTTGGTTGTCGTCCGGACGCCACCCGGCACCCACACACGCGGTCGGATCCGGGGGGCGGTCTCTGTCACAGCCCGACCCTCAGCACGACGAGGCTCGGGAACACGGCGAACACGACGGTGATCGGCAGGATGAGGAACACCACCGGCACCATCATGAGCACTTCCTTGCGGCCGCCCGACTCCATGAGGGCACGCCGCCCTTCCTCCCGGACGTCCTGAGCCTGCGCCCGCAGCACCTCCGCGAGCGGCGTCCCCCGCTCGACGGCGACGGCGACGCCCTCAGCGAACCGTGCCAGCGCGGTGAGCCCGGTGCGGTCGGCGAGCCCGTCGAGGGCGACGGTCAGCGGCGCCCCCGCCCGGGCGTCGGCCAGGGTTCGAGCGAGCTCGCCGGTCAGCTCGCCGTGCGTGCTGCGAACGACCCGTTCGAGCGCGCCGACCGCTCCCTCCCCCGCACCGACGGCCAGCGCCAGCAGCTCCGCGACGGTCGGCAGCTCCGCGAGCATGCGGGCCTCGCGGTGCGCGACCTCACGGGTCAGCAGCCAGTCGCGCCCCAGCACGCCGGTGATCCCGCACAGCGCGACGAGCACGACGAGGGCCACCGGCGACGTCTGGCGCACCGACAGGAGCGCGAGCGCGAGCCCCAGACCGGCGGCGAGCCCCACGACGCCCCAGACGACCTGGCCGGCGCGGAACTGCTCGACGGTGTCGGCGCGACCGGCCCGGGACAGCCGACGGCGCAGGTCGGACGTCGTGGACCCGAACCGCGCGACGAACCGCACCGCGTCCGCCATCACGGGGGCGATGAGCCGCTCGACGGTCGGCAGCGCGGTGTGGGCGGCCGGGGTGCGCAGCAGCCGTGACGCGCTGCTCCGCGGCCGCAGGTACGGCGCGAGCCGCTGGTCGAGGCCGATGCGTCGGGCACGCAGCCGGGCGACGACCAGCAGGATCCCGAGCCCGCCGAGAAGCCCGACGAGCGCCCCCTGCACCGTCGGACTCATCGCAGCACCCGCGGGTCTTCCGGCAGCCGCGCGATGCGGAGCATCAGGAGGTAGGCGACGACCGTGCACGCGCCGCCCGCGAGGAGCACCGCGAGGCCCGCCGTGGTGTCGTAGGCACGCGCTGCCTCGGGCCTCGTGGACAGCAGGGCCAGCACGATCCACGGCGCGGCCACCGCGAGCCGGGCGGCGTAGACGGTCCAGCTCTGCCGGGCCTCGAGCTCCCCTCGCGTCCGCAGGTCGTCGCGCAGGAAGGTCGACAGCGTCCGCAGCAGCCGCCCGAGGTCGGTGCCGCCCACGTCGCGCGTGAGCCGCAGGGACTCGACGATGCGGTCGGCCACGGGGTCCGCGAGGCGCAGCTTCAGCGAGTCGAGGCACTCGCCGAAACGGCCCGTCGCGCGGTAGTCCTCAGCGAACGCGAGGAACGGCCCGCGCAGCTCGACGGGCCCGCGCTCGGCGATCTGCGCGACCGCCTCAGGAAGGGACAGCCCCGCGCGGATGCCCGACGCGAGGTGGTCGACGACCTCCGGCCACAGCTGACGCAGGCGGGCACGCCGCCGTCGCGCCCGGCCGCGCACGAGGGCCGACGGCGCGAGCCCTGCGAACACGCCGAAGCAGAGCGCGATCGACGGGACCCGGGTGAGCACGAGCCCGACGAGCAGGGCGACGAGGCCGAACCCCACGCTGGTCAGGGTGAGCCCGCCGGGCGTGACTCCCTCCATCCCTGCCTGGACGAGCGTGTCGCGGGTCCGGGCGCTCCATCCGGGGCGGCCCCCCGACGGTCGCTCGACCGGCGCCCACCACGACCACCACACGCACGCGACGCCCGCACCGAGGAGCAGACCGACGACGACGCCCACGACGACCTCAGCCCCGCCCGCGCAGCAGCGCGGCGAGGTCGGTACCGGTGCGAGCGAACCGCTCGGGGTGCGGCGGGAAGCCCTCGGCACGCACGAGGTGCCCTGCTCGGGTGGTGAACACGTCGGCCGTCTCCACGACCCCCTGCTCGACTCGCCCGGGCACCGCGACGATCTCGCGCACCTGCCGCCGACCGTCGACCTCCACGCCGAGGTGCACCACGAGGTCGACCGCGGACGCGACAGTCGGCACCACGAACCGGTCGGACACGTTCTCGCCGGCCAGCAGCGGGAGCGTGCACAGCTTCGTGAGCGCCTCCCGCGCGGAGTTGGCGTGGATGGTGCACATGGCCGGCACGCCCGCGTTGAGCGCGATCAGCAGGTCGAGCGCCTCCGCCTCGCGCACCTCGCCGACGAGCAGCCGGCTCGGGCGCATGCGCAGCGCCTCCTTGACCAGCCGCCGCAGCGGGATCTCGCCCGTGCCCTCGAGGCTCGGCTGCCGGCACTGCATCGCGACCCAGTCCCGCGCGCTGAGCCGCAGCTCGAAGACCTCCTCGCACGAGATGACGCGCTCCCGCGGGGGGATCGCACCGCACAGGGCGTTGAGCATCGTCGTCTTGCCCGCCTGCGTCGACCCCGACACGAGCACGTTGAGCCCGGCCCGGACGGCCGCGTGCAGGAACGCCGCGGCGTGCGGCGGCAGCGACCCGAGCGCGACGAGGTCGTCGAGCGACGTGGCCCGCACGACGTACTTGCGGATGTTGACGCTCCAGTGGCGCCGCGTGACGTCGGGGATCACGGCGTGCAGGCGCTCCCCGCCGGGCAGGGACGCGTCGACGAACGGGCTCGACAGGTCGAGCCGTCGGCCGGAGACCTTGAGCATCTGCTCGACGAGGTCCCGCACCTGACCGTCGGTGAGCATGGTGGTCGTGAGCTCGGCCTCGCCGCGCCTCGCCACGAACACCTGGCTGGGCGCGTTGATCCAGATCTCCTCGACCTCCGGGTCGTCGAGGTAGCGCTGCAACGGGCCGAGCCCGGCCACTGCGTCCACTACCGCCTTGTGGGCGGCCGCGGGGTCCGCGAGGGGTGGGACGGCGCCGACCACGGACCGCTCGTCGTAGTCGGCCATGGCGTCATTGACGAGCGCGACCACGCCGGCGCGGTCGCGGGCGGGGTCGAGTCCTGTGCGCCGGATGAGCTCGCGGACCTCGCTCTCGAGGATCGCCACGCCGTCCACGGCACACACCCCCCGCCCGATTCGTCCGGTTCCTGTCCCGGGTGAAGGTAGAGCACCGGGTGAGTCCTCGCGGCGCGTTGTCCACAGTCCAGACGAGGCGACGACACCCCCGCACGAAGTCCCGCGGGCCGCCCTCGGCGGGGCACTACCGTGTGAGCGTGAACACGAGCGCCACCAGCACCCCCGCCCTGCACGTCCTGCCCTCGGGCACCCAGCACGTCCTCGAGCGAGGCGCGCATCGCGCGGTGATCGCGGCGGTCGGCGCGAGCGTGCGTGAGTACACGGTCGACGGCCGCGACGTCGTCCTGCCGTTCGACGAGGCGGTCATCGCGCCGGCCTTCTCGGGCGCGGTCCTCGCGCCGTGGCCGAACCGGCTCCGCGACGGCGAGTACACGTTCGACGGCGTTGACCACGAGGTGCCGGTCACCGAGCACGCCCGCCGCACCGCCCTGCACGGGCTGGTCGCGTACACCGCGTTCATCGAGGTCTCGTCCGACTCCGACCACGTCACGCTCGAGCACGTCGTCGTGCCGACGCCCGGCTACCCGTGGCCGTTGCGTCTGCGCGTCACCTACACGCTCGGCGACGCCGGGCTCACGGTGGACGTCGCCGCGACGAACCTCGGCACGAGCGCGGCACCGTACGGCATCGGGTTCCACCCCTGGCTCTCCCCGGGCGACGCGACCGTCGACGAGTGCACCCTGCAGGTCGACGCGACCCACCGGGTCACGGTCGACGACCGCCTGCTCCCCGTCGGCGACGAGCCGGTCGCCGGCAAGTACGACCTGCGCACCGCCACGCTCCTGCGCGGCATCGAGCTCGACGACGCGTGGCTGGGCATGCTCCGCGACGAGCAGGGTCTGTCGTGGATCCGCCTCACCGGCACCGACGGGCGCACCGCCGCGCTGTGGGCGGACGCCACGCTCGACACCTGGCAGGTGTGCACCGGCGACGGGATCCCCGGGATCGACCGGGGCGGCGTGGCCGCCGAGCCGATGACGTGCATCGCCGACGCGTTCCGTACGGGTGACCGGCTCGTCCGGCTCGGCGCGGGCGAGACGCACGAGGTGCGCTGGGGCCTGACGCTCCTGTGACCTGGTGCCCGTCCCGCTCGGCGCACGACCGGCCGAGCGGGCCGGGCGCGACGACCGTCAGGCGGTCGGGTCAGCCGTCGTAGTACTCGCCGTCGGCCTTGACGCCCTTGACGTACTCCCAGTGCCACCGCTCGTGGGGGCCGCTGCCGCCCGGCTGCGCCCACGCGGGGTTCTGCCACCCGTACGTGGGGCCGTTCTCGTTGAGCCACGTCCACTTCGCGCCGGACGTCTGGTCCTGGCACAGGTCGACCGCGAGGCCCCACCCGTGGTTGCTCTTGCCGGGTGCGGCGGCGAGACCGCCCTTCTGCGCCTTGACGGCGCGCTGCTGCGCGAGCGTCCGGTACCCCGAGCTCAGGCACAGGTCGACGCCGAACCGGGCGGTAAAGGCCTGGTTGAACTCGGCGAGCGAGACGGCCGCGTCGGCGCGCAGCTGCGTGTGGCCGTCCCACAGCGTGCACAGGTCGGCCGTCTTGAGCAGGCCGTTCTGACCGGCGGCGCGGGTCGACCCGTCGCAGCCGGCGAGGATCGACCTCGCGTCGTCGCGGCTGGCGCTCGCCACGCCACGGTCGACGAGCGCGTCGTCGGACGCCGTGAGCGATGCGGGCGGCAAGACCGACAGCGCCGACCCGGTGAGGGCCGAGACCGTCGACGGGAGCGTGGAGTCGGCGAGCGCGTCGTAGCTCGACCCGCCCGGACCGGCGAACGCGCCCTGGCTCACGGCGGGGATGATGACCGTGCCGCCGGCGAGGGCTCCGAGCACGCCGAGCCGCACGACGAGCCGCGAGGGGCGGCCCGCCCGCCGGACGGGCGCTGCGTCGTGCTGGACCGCCCGGCCGGGGCGGTGCCGGGTGGAGCCGACGCGCACGGTCTCGGCGGCCGCCAGCACCGCGGCGTCACGCTCCGGCGAGGCCGTCGGGAGCACCGGGGCGGACGACGTCTCCGAGGAGGGCATCTCGACGGTCGCCACGTGGGACGAGCGCGAGACGACCTGCGCCGGCTCCGCCGACTGCGACCGGGCCGGGGTGGGCTCCGACGACGGGGAGAGCGGCGCGGTCGGCTCCGCAAGGCGCGAGAGGGCCGAGGTCGGCTCCGACGGACGAGACGACGGCGAGGCGGGAGCGGACGCCCGCGACAGGGACGAACCTGCCCGCGTGGTCGCCCAGGTGGGAGTCGTGGGTGCCGGGCGCACCGCGGGCGCCGGCGCGCCGGGAACGGGGTGGCCGCCGGGCACGGACGAGCCGGCCTGGTCGACGCTGCCGGGCACGCCCGCTCCCCGACCGGTGTCCCGCGAGTGGGCGTTCGGGCCGGGCGTCGCGCGGACGCTGGTGATCCGCGGCATCCGGTCCGCGACGGGCGAGTGGTCCACGGTCGGCCGCAGCGCGGTGACGTCCCGCGGGCGCTCGGTGACGGGGGGCAGACCCGGTCCGCCCTGCAGCGGACGGCCGACCTGCGCGGGCGGCACGGCGACCGACCGTCGGGACGCAGCGGGGGTCGCCGGGCGCGGGGTGGGCGCGCCGGGACCCTGCGTCGCGCGGGCCTGCCGCTCGGCCTCGCGGAGGCTGCGGCGAGTCGGGAGAGCCGTGCTCGACTCTGCTCGATCAGACCCCACGACACCTCCTGTCCTCGTACGTCCGCGACCCTCGGGCGAACCTCCGCGGTCGTGCGCGGCAGCCCGTCGTAGCGGGTGCCTCGTCGACCGCGGTCACGAAACCATAACGGCTTGCGGTCACGCTTCCAAGCCCCTGGACAGGCGTCCAGCGCCCGCGCGGGACAGAACAGGGCGACACGCCCGCGCACTTCCCGGCGACACGCCGGGGTGACGCACCGATCAGGTCGCCTGCCCCCGCTGCATCGCGTCCCGGACCTCGCCGACGAGCTCCTCCAGGATGTCCTCGAGGAACACCACGCCGACGGTCGTGCCGCCGGCGTCGACGCGGGCGAGGTGCGACCCCGAGCGCTGCATCGCCGACAGCGCCTCCTCGACCTCGTCGTCCGGCCGGACGACGGCCAGCATGCGCACCCGCCAGGTGGGCACGGGCACGTGGCGCCCGGGACCGTCGGCGTACAGGACGTCCTTGACGTGGAGGTAGCCCGTCGGACGGCCGCCGTCGTCGAGCACCGGGAACCGGCTGAAGCCCGTGCGGGCGACCAGCTGCTCGATGTCGTCGGGTGTGCTGTCCTTCGCGGCCGTGACGAGGCGTCCCACCGGGATCATGACGTCCTGCGCGGTGCGGTCCGAGAACTCGATCGCGCCCGCGAGCAGCCCCTGCTCGTCGGCGAGCAGCCCCTCGGCCTGCGAGCGCTCGACGATCGACTGCACCTCCTGCGCGGTGAACGCGGACGCGACCTCGTCCTTCGGCTCGACGCCCGCGAGGCGCAGCGCGTGGTTGGCGAGCCAGTTGAGGGCGGCGATCACGGGCCGCACCATGCGCGCGATCCAGACGAGCGGCGGCCCGAACATCAGCACGGCACGGTCGGGACCGGCGACGGCGAGGTTCTTGGGCACCATCTCGCCGAGCACCACGTGCAGGTACACCACGAGCGCGAGCGCCAGGACGAACGCGATCACGTGCGACAGGTCCTCGTCCACGCCGATCGCGGCGAGCGGGTCGTGGATGAGGTGCGCGATCGCGGGCTCGGCGACGACGCCGAGGCTCGTCGAGCAGATCGTGATGCCGAGCTGGGCGCACGCGAGCATGAGCGACACGTGCTCCATGGCCCACAGGACCGTCCTCGCACGGCGGTCCCCCGCCTCCGCGAGGGGCTCGATGGCGCTGCGTCGCGCGGAGATGATCGCGAACTCGGCGCCGACGAAGAAGGCGTTCCCGGCGAGCAGGAGGGCCGCGACGACGAGCGCGAGGGTGCTGTTCACAGCGCCTCACCGTCCTCGTCGAGCTCCTCGGAGACGCGCACACGCTCCACGCGGCGCCCGGCCATCCGCTCGACCTCGACCCGGACGCCGTCGACGACGACCGCGTCGCCCTCGTCGGGGATCCGCCCGAGCTTGTACATGAGCAGCCCGCCGAGCGTCTCGAACGGACCGTCGTCGGGCACGCGCAGGCCGGTCGTCTCCTGCAGCTCGTCGGGCCGCAGGACGCCGGGCAGCAGCCACGAGCCGTCCTCCGACCGGGCGGCGGAGGTGCGTCGCCGGTCGTGCTCGTCCGCGACGTCGCCGATGAGCTCCTCGACGACGTCCTCGAGCGTCACCACGCCGGAGGTCCCCCCGTATTCGTCCACGACGACCGCCATCTGCAGCCCGAGCCCCCGTAGCTCGACGAGCAGCGGGCCCAGGTGCACGGTCTCGGGCACGCGCGGCGCATCGACCATGAGCGCGGCGGCCGGGACGTCGGCGCGCCGCTCGAACGGCACGGTGATGGCCCGGCGCAGGTGCACCAGACCGTCGATGTCGTCGGCGGACTCGCCGATCACGGGGAACCGCGAGTGGCCGCTCTGCCGGGCGAGCGCAATGACGTCGGCCGCGGTGTCCTCGCGACGGACGACGACGAGCCGCTGCCGGTCCGTCATCACGTCGACCGCCGTGAGCTCCGTGAAGTCGATCGAGTTGGTGAGGAGCGTCGCGGTCGACTCGTCGAGCGTCCCGACCTGCGCCGAGCGGCGCACGAGCGCGGCGAGCTCCTGCGGCGAGCGGCCGCCGGACAGCTCCTCGCGCGGCTCGACGCCGACCGACCGCAGCAGCGCGTTGGCGCTCCCGTTGAACAGGTTGATGAGCGGGTGCAGCGCGGTCGTGAACGCGCGCTGCAGCGGCGCGACCGTGCGGGCCGTGCCGAGCGGGCGGGCGATCGCGAAGTTCTTCGGCACGAGCTCGCCGAACACCATAGAGAAGCCGTTGACCAGCACGAGGGCCAGCACCGCGGCGAGCGCACCGCTCCACGCCGACGAGCCGAGCGGCTGCCGGACGAGCCGCGCGACGGCGGGCTGCGTCGTGTAGCCGAGCAGGATCGTCGTGAGCGTGATGCCGACCTGGGCACCCGAGAGCTCGGTCGACAGCCGCCGCAGGGCCGCGAGCACCGACTGGCCGCGGCGGTCCCCCGGGCGCAGCTGCTTCTGGACGACGCCCGGGTCGAGCGTGACGAGGGAGAACTCGCTCGCGACGAACACCGCGGTGCCGAACGTGAGGAGCACCCCGAGACCGACGAACAACCAGTCGGTCATGAGTCACCACCGGGCGGGGTGGGCAGCGGTGCAGCGGACAGGAACATCGAGGGGCCGGCACTGTCCCGGAGGGGCGCGCACGCCAGGCCGGGGGGCCGGCAGCTACTTGAGCTGCTCATCGTGGCGACATCATACGAGGCGACGGCCGCGCGCGAGCGGTGAGGACGACGGCCGGCCTGCACGGGACCCCCACGAGTCGTGCACGCCTTCGCAGGTCGTCCGGGGTGCGCTGTGCCACGCTGACCCCATGATGAACAGCACCGGCAGCGGCGCGGGCGGCTCGACGACGGTGCTCGTCGTCGAGGACGAGCCCGCCATCGCTCAGGCCATCGCCCACCGGTTCTCCGCCGAGGGTTGGCGCGTCGAGGCCGCGGGCGACGGCCTCACAGGCGTGGCCGCCGCCGCGCGCCTGCACCCGGACGTCGTGGTGCTCGACGTGATGCTGCCCGGCATCGACGGTCTGGAGGTGTGCCGCCGCATCCAGGCCGACCGTCCGGTGCCCGTGCTGATGCTCACCGCGCGCGACGACGAGACGGACATGCTCATCGGCCTCGGCGTGGGCGCCGACGACTACATGACGAAGCCCTTCTCGATGCGCGAGCTCGTCGCCCGGACGAAGGCGCTGCTGCGCCGCACGGAGCGCGCCGCCCGCGCCGCCGAGCTCGCGCAGGCGGCGACGCCGGACCCGCCGCTCGTGATCGGCGACGTCACGGTGGACCGCGCGCAGCGCCGGGTCCTGCGCGGCGACGACGAGGTGCACCTGACCCCGACCGAGTTCGACCTGCTGCTCGCGCTCGCGGGCTCGCCGCGCACGGTCCTCACACGTGAGCGCCTGCTCGCCGAGGTGTGGGACTGGGTCGACGCGAGCGGCACGCGCACGGTCGACTCGCACGTGAAGGCGCTGCGCCGCAAGCTCGGCCCGGACCTCATCCGCACGGTGCACGGCGTCGGCTACGCGTTCGAGCCGGCGGGAGGCGGACAGGAGCCCGAGGACGCGTGAACGCACCGCGGCACGTGCGGGGTGAGGCGGGACGTTCGCGCCTGCCGGACGTCCGACCGCTCGACCGGTTCCGCTCGATCAAGATCAAGCTGGGCATCCTCGTCGCCGCGAGCGTGACGCTCGCGTCGTTCGTCACGTGGGTGGGCCTGTCGCGCCACCTCGGGCCGAGCCGGACGCTCCCGCTGGCGATCGTGGCGTCGCTCGTCGTGACGCAGGTGCTGGCGCGCGGCATGACGTCGCCGCTGCGGGAGATGACGCAGGCGGCACGCTGGATGGCGGCGGGCGACTACACACGTCGCGTGACGGCGTCGAGCGCGGACGAGGTCGGGCAGCTCGCGGACGCGTTCAACACGATGGCGGACGACCTGGAGCAGGCGGACTCGTTCCGGCGCGAGCTCATCGCGAACGTGTCGCACGAGCTCCGCACACCGGTCACGGCGCTGCAGGCGCAGCTGGAGAACATCGTCGACGGCGTGTCCGACCCGGACCCGACGACGATGCAGGCCGCGCTCGCGCAGACCGAGCGGCTGGGCAGGCTGGTGTCGTACCTGCTCGACCTGTCCCGGCTCGAGGCCGGCGACGTCCCGCTCGAGATCAGCGACGTGCGGCTCGAGGAGTTCCTGCACGAGGCGGCAGACGGCGCGGCCCTGGTGGGCGCGAGCAAGCGGCTGCACTTCCCGGTCGTGGTGACGCCGCCGGACCTCACTGTCCCGGCGGACCCCGAGCGCCTGCACCAGGTGGTGGCGAACCTGCTGCACAACGCGGTGCGGCACTCCCCGCCCGACGACGAGGTGCGGCTCGAGGCGTCGCGCGTGGCGGGCGAGGTGCGGATCGACGTGGTCGACCACGGGCCGGGGATCGCGCCCGAGCAACGGCCGCACGTGTTCGAGCGGTTCGTGCGCGGCAACACGCCGGCCATCACCGGCCAGGGGTCGACGGGCGGCACCGGTCTGGGGCTCGCGATCGTGCGGTGGGCGGTGGAGCTGCACGGCGGCCGGATCGAGGTCGCCGACGTGGAGCCGGGCTGCACAATGCGCGTGACGCTGCCGGCTGGGGCGCCGCTGGGGTCGGGCCGGTTCGAGAGAACCCCATTGTTCTAACTCGAATAGAACAGTAGGTTGGCCGCATGCCACCCGACCCGGACGACCACACGATCCGCGTGGCCCACCTCTCGAAGCAGTTCGGCACGGTGCGCGCCGTCGACGACCTGTCGTTCGAGGTCGGCCCCGGCCGCGTGACCGGCTTCCTCGGCCCCAACGGCGCCGGCAAGACGACCACGCTGCGCATGCTCCTCGGCCTGGTCCGGCCCACGTCGGGCACCGCCACGATCGGCGGCCGCACGTACGCCGAGCTCGACCGCCCCGGCCGTACCGTCGGCGCCGCGCTCGAGGCGGCGAGCTTCCACCCGGGCCGGTCCGCGCTCGACCACCTGCGCGTGTACGCCCCGCAGGTCGGCGTGCCCGACTCGCGCGCGTCCGAGGTGCTGCAGCTCGTCGGGCTCGGCGCCGTGGCGGACCGCCGCGTCGGGGGGTTCTCGCTCGGCATGCGCCAGCGGCTCGGCCTCGCGACGACCCTGCTGGGCGACCCGCCCGTGCTCCTGCTCGACGAGCCTGCCAACGGGCTCGACCCCGAGGGCATCCGCTGGTTGCGCGTGCTGCTGCGCACGCTCGCCGCCGAGGGACGCACGGTGCTCGTGTCGAGCCACGTGCTGTCCGAGGTCGAGCAGACGGTCGACGACGTCGTCATCATCGCCCGCGGCCGCCTCGTGCACGCGTCGTCGCTCGCCGACCTCGCCCGGCTCGCCCGTCCCCGCGTGCGCGTCACGTCGCCCGACGCCGCCGGGCTCGCGGCGCTCGTCCAACGCGCCGGCTGGGCTCGCACCGCGCCCGACGAGCCCGGGGTCGCGGAGCTGTCCGACGTCACGACGGCGACGGTCGGCGCGGCGGCGTTCGCCGCCGGCGTCGAGCTGCACGAGCTGACCGGCCGGGACGCAGGCCTCGAGGGGCTGTTCCTCGAGCTCGTCGCGGACAGGTCGGGCGCAGCGGGCCCGGCTGCCGGGGCGGCGACGGACGGGGCGGCGGCCTGATGCGCGCGGCGCTCGTCACCGAGTACCGCAAGCTCGTCACGACTCGCCTGTGGTGGATCCTGCTGCTCGCGATGGTCGCGTACATGGGGTTCCTCGCGGCGCTGCTGGCGTGGGGTGTCTCCGAGGGCGGCGGGATGTCGAGCACCGCGCAGGGCGGCACCGACGACCTCGTGCTGACCCCCGAGGGCGTGACGCGGTCCGTGTACACGATCGCGGTGACGTTCGGGTACGTGTTCCCCCTCGTCGTCGGCGCCCTGACGTATCCCGCCGAGCTGCGCCACCAGACGATCACCCCGACGTTCCTGGCCGAGCCGCGACGCACCGTCGTGCTCGGCGCGAAGCTCGTGTCGGGCACCGCGCTCGGGCTCGTGTTCGGCGTCGCCGGGACCGCGGCCGCGGCCGGCGCCGGCGCGACCGTGCTCGGGCTGCTCGGCCACCCGACGTTCCTCGACTCGGCCTCGACGTGGCGCACGCTCGGGCTGTCCGCCGTCGCGCTCGCGCTGTGGGCGTTCGTGGGTGTCGCGCTCGGCACGGTCCTCACCAACCAGGTGGCAGTCGTGGTCGTCGTCCTTGCGTTCACGCAGTTCGTCGAGCCCGTGCTGCGCTTCACGCTGTCGCTGACGTCGTGGGGCACGGGGGTCGCGTCGTACCTGCCCGGCGCGGCCGGCGAGGCCGTCTCGGGCGGCAGCTTCTACTCCGAGTCCGGGCTGGGGCAGCTGCTGCCCTGGTGGCAGGGCCTGCTCGTGCTGCTCGGCTACGGCGTCGTGTTCGCGGTGATCGGCCGGTTCACCCGGCTACGGCAGGACGTCACGTGATCTCCGCCCGTACCAGCACGTGAGATCGGACCTTCTCGCAGTACGGAACGAGGCGGTCGACGCATGACCTCGGCGGACGCGCGGCGCACCCGGTCTTGAGGTCGTGCGTGGACCCCCGTTGCCCACCGTTGACCCTGGTGTGCCGACCAGGTGAAACCGTCGTGCGAACGCCCCGCCCCACGGTCCTGTGAACGGGCCGGACCTGCGCCACGTCGTAGTGTTGTCATCAACAGATCCGGCGACGACGCGGTCACGAACCGCAGGCGGAAGTGGGCGATCCCAGCGTGACCCAGAAGGCGGAGCCTGACTCGACGCGTGCCGATTTCGGCGCGAACGAATGGCTTGTGGACGAGCTGTACCAGCAGTACCTCCAGGACCGGAACGCGGTCGACCCGGCGTGGTGGGACTTCTTCGAGGGCTACAAGCCCGACGAGGTCACCGCGGACGGCTCCCCCGCCTCGGCCGCCACGAACGGGAGCGCCCCGGCTCCGGCCGCCGCCCCGCCGCCCGCCCCGGCCCCGGCCCCGGCCGCCGTGCCCGCCGCGACGACCGCGCAGCAGACGACGTTCGTCGAGCCGCCGGCCATCACGTCGCCGATCGCCACCGCGCAGCCGGCCACCGCGCCGTACGCCGAGGTCGCCCAGCGCCCGGCGCGCGCCGACGAGCCGGAGGCCGAGGACGACGTTCAGAAGCTGCGCGGCCCCGCCGCGCGTGTCGTCACCAACATGGAGGCGTCGCTCGAGGTCCCGACGGCGACGTCGGTCCGCGCGATCCCGGCCAAGCTCATGGTCGACAACCGCATCGTGGTGAACAACCACCTGTCGCGCGGTCGCGGCGGCAAGATCTCCTTCACGCACCTCATCGGCTTCGCGCTCGTCGAGGCCCTCGCCGAGATGCCCGCGATGAACGCGTCATACACGCTCGTCGACGGCAAGCCGGGCGTGAACCAGCCCGCGCACGTCAACCTCGGCATCGCGATCGACCTGGCGAAGCCGGACGGCACCCGGCAGCTGCTCGTGCCGTCGATCAAGAAGGCGGACACGCTCGACTTCGCGCAGTTCTGGAACGCGTACGAGGACGTCGTGCGCCGGGCGCGCGGCAACAAGCTCGGCGTCGACGACTTCGCGGGCACCACGATCTCGCTGACCAACCCCGGCACCATCGGGACGGTCCACTCGGTCCCGCGCCTCATGCAGGGCCAGGGCACGATCATCGGCGTCGGCGCGATGGACTACCCGGCCGAGTTCGCGGGCACGTCCGAGGACCGCCTCAACCAGATGGGCGTCTCGAAGGTCCTCACGCTCACGAGCACCTACGACCACCGCATCATCCAGGGCGCCCAGTCGGGCGACTTCCTGCGGATCCTGTCGGTCAAGCTGCTCGGCGAGGACGGCTTCTACGACCGGGTGTTCGCCGCGCTGCGCGTCCCGTACGAGCCCGTGCGGTGGGTGCGCGACTCGTCGACCGACCCTGACGCCGAGGCCATCAAGCCGGCACGCATCGGCGAGCTCATCCACTCGTACCGCTCGCGTGGCCACCTCATGGCGGACACCGACCCGCTCGCCTACCGCCAGCGCAAGCACCCCGACCTCGACATCCAGAACCACGGCCTGACGCTGTGGGACCTGGACCGGACGTTCCCGACGGGCGGGTTCACGGGCAAGCCCCGCGCCAAGCTCCGCGACGTGCTGGGCCTGCTGCGCGACTCGTACTGCCGCACGATCGGCATCGAGTACATGCACCTGCAGGACCCGCGTCAGCGCCGCTGGCTCCAGGAGCGCCTCGAGTCGGGCTACGCCCGCACGCCGCGCGAGGACCAGCTGCGCATCCTGCGCCGCCTCAACGCGGCCGAGGCGTTCGAGACGTTCCTGCAGACCAAGTACGTCGGCCAGAAGCGGTTCTCGCTCGAGGGCGGCGAGTCCGTCATCGCGATCCTCGACGCGATCCTGTCGAAGGCCGCGGACGCGGGCCTCGACGAGGTCGGCATCGGCATGGCCCACCGCGGGCGCCTCAACGTGCTCGCGAACATCGCCGGCAAGTCGTACGCGCAGATCTTCAGCGAGTTCGAGGGCAACCAGGACCCGAAGTCCGTGCAGGGCTCGGGCGACGTGAAGTACCACCTCGGCACCGAGGGCACGTTCACGTCCGAGTCGGGCGCGACCACGTCGGTGTACCTCGCGGCGAACCCGTCGCACCTCGAGGCGGTCGACCCGGTGCTCGAGGGTGTCGTGCGCGCCAAGCAGGACCGCATCGACCTCGGCGGCGACGGCTTCTCGGTGCTGCCGATCCTCATCCACGGCGACGCGGCCTTCGCGGGCCAGGGCGTCGTGTTCGAGACGCTCAACCTGGCGCAGCTGCGCGGGTACCGCACCGGCGGCACCGTGCACGTCATCATCAACAACCAGGTCGGCTTCACGACGGGCCCGTCGTCGTCGCGCTCGTCGCAGTACGCGACCGACGTGGTCAAGGGCCTGCAGGTCCCCGTCTTCCACGTGAACGGCGACGACCCCGAGGCGTGCGTCCGGGTCGCGGAGCTCGCGTTCGAGTACCGCGAGCAGTTCGACCGCGACGTCGTCATCGACATGCTGTGCTACCGCCGCCGCGGCCACAACGAGGGCGACGACCCGTCGATGACGCAGCCGCTCATGTACAACCTCATCGAGGCCAAGCGCTCGGTGCGCAAGCTCTACACCGAGACGCTCGTCGCGCGCGGCGACATCACGATCACCGAGGCCGAGCAGGCGCTGCAGGACTACCAGCAGCAGCTCGAGCGGGTCTTCACCGAGACGCGCGAGGACGGCTGGACGCCGCCCCCGGCCGAGGCGGAGGCCGTCGCGGGCCTGGAGCGCCCGGAGTCCCAGCTCGAGGACGCCGGCGTGATGGTCGGCTGGAAGACCGCGGTCGACGCGTCGACGCTCGAGCGGATCGGCCGCGCGCACGTCCGGCCGCCCGAGGGCTTCACGGTCCACCCGAAGCTGCAGCAGATGCTCACCAAGCGCGAGCAGATGTCGCGCGAGGGCGGCATCGACTGGGGCTACGGCGAGGTGCTCGCGTTCGGCTCGCTGCTCCTCGAGGGCACGCCGGTGCGGCTCGCGGGGCAGGACTCGCGCCGGGGCACGTTCGTGCAGCGGCACGCCGTCATGCACGACCGCGAGACGGGCGCCGAGTGGACGCCGCTGCTGTACCTGTCGGCGGACCAGGCGAAGTTCTGGGTCTACGACTCGTCGCTGTCGGAGTACGCGTGCCTCGGCTTCGAGTACGGCTACTCCGTCGAGCGGCCCGACGCGCTCGTGCTGTGGGAGGCGCAGTTCGGCGACTTCGTCAACGGCGCCCAGACGGTCATCGACGAGTTCATCTCGTCGGCCGAGCAGAAGTGGGGCCAGCGCTCGTCGGTCGTCATGCTGCTGCCGCACGGGTACGAGGGCCAGGGGCCCGACCACTCGTCGGCCCGCATCGAGCGGTTCCTGCAGATGGCTGCCGAGGAGAACATGGTCATCGCGCAGCCGTCGACGCCCGCGTCGCACTTCCACCTGCTGCGCCGCCAGGCCTACAACCGCCCGCGCAAGCCGCTCGTGGTGTTCACGCCGAAGTCGATGCTGCGCCTCAAGGCCGGCGCGTCGGCGGTCGAGGACTTCACGACGGGCACGTTCCGTCCGGTCATCGGCGACGACCTCGCGGCCGCGAAGGCCGGTCAGGTCACGCGCGTGCTGCTGTGCTCGGGCAAGGTCTACTGGGACCTGCTCGCGGAGCGCGTGCGCTCGGGCGACGAGCACACGGCGATCGTCCGGCTCGAGCAGCTGTACCCGCTCGACGAGGACGGCCTGCGTCACGCGCTCGCTCCGTTCGACGGCGCCGAGCTCGTGTGGGTGCAGGACGAGCCCCGCAACCAGGGCCCGTGGACGTTCCTGTCGATGCACCTCCCCCAGGTGCTCGGCCGGACGCTCCGGGTCGTGTCGCGGCCCGAGTCCGCGTCGCCGGCGGCCGGGTCGGCGAAGAAGCACCAGGCCCAGCAGGCCGAGCTCGTCGCGCAGGCCTTCGCCCGCTGACAGCAGCTGGACCGAGGCCCGCGACCCGTGCAGGGTCGCGGGCCTCGCTCGTTCAGCCGACCGGGGCTCCCACCGGCGCGAACGTGCGCCGGTACGCCTGCGGGCTCGTGCCGAGCGTGCGTGCGAAGTGGTGACGCAGCACGGCGGCGGTCCCGAAGCCGCAGAGCCGGGCGACCTCCTCGATCCCGGCGTCGGTCTGCTCGAGCAGCTCCTGCGCGCGCACGAGCCGCTGCCGCGTGATCCAGGCGGCCGGGGTGGTCCCGGTCTCGGCACGGAACCGGCGGGCGAACGTCCGCTCGGAGACGAGCGCGCGGGCGGCGAGGTCCGGGACGGACAGGTCCTCGTCGAGGTGCTCGACCATCCAGCCGAGCAGGGGCGCGAGCGTGTCCGCGTCGCACGGCAGCGGCGTGTCGACGTACTGGGCCTGGCCGCCGTCGCGGTGCGGCGGCACCACCATGCGACGGGCCACGGCGGACGCGGCGGCGGCGCCGAGCTCACGGCGCACGAGGTGCAGGCAGGCGTCGATGCCGGCGGCGGTGCCCGCGCTCGTGATGATGCGGTCGTCCTCGACGTACAGGACGGCGGGGTCGACCACGGCGGCCGGGAACCGGCGCTGCATCTCGTCGGTGTACATCCAGTGCGTCGTGCACCGGCGGCCGTCGAGCAGGCCGGCCTGGCCGAGCGCGAACGACCCCGAGCAGATGCTCAGCACCCACGCGCCGCGGGCGTGCGCGGCACGCAGCACGTCGAGGACGGCCTCCGGCACGGGTCCGGTGTCGCCGTACGCGGGCATCGCGACGAGGTCGACGCCCTCGGTGGCCTCGAGGCCGTGCTCGACGACCAGCGAGAACCCCGTCTTGGTGCTGACGACGCCCGGCTCGACGCCGCACACCGTGAAGTCGAACGACGGGCCACCGGTGTCGGAGCGGTCGATGCCGAACACCTCGCACAGGACCCCGAGCTCGAACGGCGCGGTGTTCGGCAGGGCGATGGCGGTCACGGAGCGGAGCATGCCGTCAGTATCCGGCGGCTTTGGCAGAAGATCAACGGTCGTCGTCAGTTCTGCCACTCGTGGCAGATTCTCCTCAGGAGAAGACTTTCTGCCATGACGACGTTCTGGATCGTTCTCGGCCTTGTCCTCGCGGCCTGGTGGGTCGCCCGTCTCGTCGTCGCCGTCCGCCGTGACGGCCTCGGCCAGCGCGGTGGCCCGCGCTCACGCAACGACTGGTCGGACCTCGCGACCGACCTGCCGAGCCACCCGTACCGCATCCCCTGACGTCCCGCCCGGTTCGTCCCGTCCCGCGCACCTGCGGGACCTCGAAAGCGTGACAGGCCCGGAGATGAACCGACTCCTCGCGCCCCGCACTGCGACACTTGTCCGCGAGCCCCACCGGGCTCGCGCAGGCGCGGACGGCGAGGAGTGGTGCACGTGGGTGAGCTGCCGCTGCGGCTCGCGGTGGTCGGCGACGAGCTGGCTGCCGGCGTCGGCGACCCGAAGGGTCTGGGCTGGGTGGGTCGGGTGTCGGCCCGCACCCCGACACCCGACCCCCTGACGGTGCTCACGCTCGCCGTCCCCGGCGAGACCAGCACCGAGCTCGGCGCCCGCTGGGAGGACGAGGTGGCGCGCCGCCTGTCCCCCGAGGCGGACAACCGGCTCGTCGTGGCGCTCGGCCGCGCCGACGTGGCCGCAGGGCTGTCGCTCGCGCGCAGCCGCCTCAACCTCGCGAACATCCTCGACGTCGCCGAGCAGCGACGGATCCCCGCGTTCGTCGTCGGGCCGCCCCCGGGGAGCACGGCCGACGCGGACAAGCTGGCCGACCTGTCCGCCGCTTTCGCCGACGTCGCGAACCGCCGCCGTGTGCCGTTCGTCGACACGTACAGCCCGCTCGCGGCGCACGACCAGTGGCTCGGCGACCTGGCCGCCGGCAACGGCGTGCTGCCCGGTCAGGCCGGGTACGGGCTCATGGCCTGGCTCGTGTTGCACACCGGCTGGCACTCCTGGCTCGGGCTGCCCGAGGACGGCGCCTGACCGCTCCCACCGGGCGGCGGGAGCGGCTCGGTCGGCCCCGGCGGCGGCGGCGTCGACCGCCGGACGGGCGAGCCCGGAGGGCCGCCCGTCAGGAGCAGTCGACGCCACCGCCAGAGCAGCATCGCCACCCTCAGCGCAGGGTCGCGCGGACCGCCGTGAGGGCGGTGTCGAGGACCGTGCGCAGGGTGTCGACCGTGAGCTGCTCGACGGCACCGCGCGCGTCGGCCCGCCGCAGGTCGGCCCGGATCTCGTCGCGGAACCGCTGGATCATCGCCTCGGCGTCCGCGGTCCGGACGTGCGACGCGAGCCGCGGGTCGTCGGCCGGCGTCGCCGCGTGCGGGACCGCGGAGGCGCGGGCCTGCTGGGCGGCGGCGGCGAGGTCGGCGCGCAGGCCGCGCATCGATCCGCGCACGTCGGCCCGCACCTCCTCGGCCCGTTCACGGACCGTCTCGGCGATGCCCTCCTCGAGGTGGGCGAGGTCGTCGCTGCGCGCGGCGAGCTCGGCCCGGCCGGCGTCGGTGAGGAAGTAGGTGCTCTTGCGGTCCTCGTCGACCCGCCGGACGAGGCCTTCCTCCTCCAGCCGGGCGAGCCGGGGGTACACCGTGCCCGGACTGGGCCGGTAGGTCCCGCCGAAGCGGTCCGAGAGGGCCGTGATGAGCTCGTAGCCGTGCTTCGGCCCGGACTCGAGCAGCGACAGCAGGTACAGCCGCAGCTGACCGTGCGCGAACACCGGCGCCATCATCAGCCGACTCCCGTCCCCGCGCCGCGCAGCACGGTCACGTGACCGGACACGGTGCTCGCCTGCACGAAGCACTCCCCGTCGCCGGTGCGCAGGTCCACCTTGCGCTGCCCCGGCGCGGAGCCCTTGTAGTCCTCGCCGTCGATGACGATGCGGCCGGACACGGACTGCGCCTTGACCTGCACGCCGTGCCCCTGCGGGAGGCGGACGGTGACGTCGCCGGAGACCGTCGACGCGGTGACGGACGACGTGCCGGCCGTGACGTCGAGCGTGAGCGCGCCCGAGACCGTGTTCGCCTGCACCAGGCTGAGCCGGCCGGACGCGGCGAGCTCGCCGGACACCGAGTTGAGGCGCAGGTCGCCGGCGTGGTCGCGGACGACGACCTCGCCGGACACCGTCTTGGCGGCGAGCCGTCCCCGCGTGCCGTCGACCACGAGCGAGCCGGTCACGGTCGAGACCGACGAGTCCTCCGCGATGCCCGCGAGGAGGCCCTCGGCGCTCACCGTGCCCAGCTTGGCGGCGACGTGCCGGGGGACGGCGATGTGCACGTCGGCGCGGTCCTTGTCGCGGAAGTTGAGGAACCTCTCGACGAAGCCTTCCCACCCGCCCAGGGTGAAGGAGTACCCCACCCTCAGCTCACCGTTCTGGAGGCCGATCTCGAGCGGCCGGCCGTCGACGCCGTGCACCTCGATCCGCACGCCGTCCTCGTCGTGCGCGACCACGTCGACGCGACCGCCGACGAGCTGCACCCTCAGGGAGTCGATCTGCTCGACCTCGATGATCTGCGGGCCGGCGACGACCCAGGTCTCGGTTGCCATCTCACGCTCCTGTTCGCGATATATCTCGTCCGCAAGACACGTTATATCGTGTCGGCGGCCCCGCGCAAGACTCGCGACATGTCGCGTTTCCGGGAACGCGAGAGCGGGCCGCCCCCGCGCCGGGGACGGCCCGCTCTCGGCAGATCACATCGCCAGGCCGGCCTGGCGCAGCTCGACGGTGAGGTCGTGCGGGTTCGACGAGGCGCTCATGGCCTCCTCGTACGTGATGACGTCGTCGCGGACCAGCCGGAACAGGTGCTGGTCGAACGTCTGCATCTTGTAGAAGTCGCCCTCGCGGATGAGGTCGAGCAGCGGCGGGGCCTCCTGCGGGTCGAGGATCGCCTCGGCCGTGCGGCCCGTGTTCACCATGACCTCGACCGCCGGCTGTCGCCCGTTGCCGTCCGCCTTGCGCACGAGCCGCTGCGAGATGATCCCGCGCAACGCCTGCGACAAGGCCACGCGCACCTGCTTCTGCTCGTGCGGCGGGAAGAAGTCGATGATGCGGTTGATCGTCTCGGGCGCGTCGATCGTGTGGAGCGTCGACAGCACCAGGTGGCCCGTCTCCGCGGCCGACAGCGCAGCCCGGACCGTCTCGACGTCACGCATCTCGCCGACGAGGATCACGTCGGGGTCCTGGCGCATCGCGGCGCGCAGCGCGACCGTGAAGTCGGCCGTGTCCTGCCGCACCTCGCGCTGCGACACGATCGCCTTCTTGTCCTGGTGCAGGATCTCGATCGGGTCCTCGATCGTGACGATGTTGACCTCGCGGTACGTGTTGATGAGGTCGACCATCGACGCGAGCGTCGTCGTCTTGCCGGAGCCCGTCGGGCCCGTCACCAGCACGAGGCCGCGCGGCTCGAGCGCGAGCTCGCCGACCACCTCGGGCATGCCCAGGTCGCCCAGCGACTCGGCACCGACGGCGACCCGCCGGAACACGAGCCCGTACGTGCCACGCGCCTGGTAGGCGTTGACGCGGAACCGGCCGACACCCGACAGCGAGTACGCGAAGTCCGCCTCGCGCGACTCGCGGAACGCCTCGACCAGGTCGTCGGGCAGGACCTCCTCGAGCATCCGCTCGGTGTCCGCCGGCTTGAGGTCCGGGACCTGCAGCTTGCGCAGGCGGCCGTCGACGCGCACCCGCGGGGCCGACCCCACCTTGCAGTGCAGGTCGGAGCCACCCGTGCTCGCGAGGGCGTGCAGGAACGGGATCACGGACTGCGTCGCAGGCTTCGTCACGTCAGTGGACATCGGACGATCGGGCCGCGGACTTGAGGGCTCCTCTGATGTGGGACCATGGGACGAGTCCGGCGTGCAGCACGGGCGCCAGAACCCGAGGAGACATCGATGAGCAAGCGCGGCCGCAAGCGTCGTTCCCGCAAGGGCAACTCCGCGAACCACGGCAACCGTCCGAACGCCTGAGTCGTCCGGCGGTCACCCGCAGAGCATGGAGCCCGGTGCCTCGAGCACCGGAGCGCACGAAGGCCCGGTGCCTCCGCACCGGGCCTTCGGCATGTCTGGCGTCGGACGGCGTCAGTCCGTGGCCGTCACCCGCATGACCGTGAGCTGCTCGTGGATCCGCACCCGCAGCGCCTCGGGCGCGACCTCCTGGCAGCCACGCTTCACGAGGTGCTTCACGACGACGTCCACGTCGTACTCCTCGAGGCAGCCCCGGCACTCGGCGAGGTGCGTGCGCACCGTCTGGGCGTCGAGCTCGGGGAGCTCGGAGTCGAGGTACTCCCACAGGCGGTCCAGCGCGTCGGTGCAGTTGTTCCCGCAGCCGCCGGCGTGCGCGGCCGGCTCCTCCCACTCGCTCATCGAGCACCCTCCGGTGCGGTCGGCGCCGAGGCGACCAGGCCACGACCACGCGCGTAGTCCGTGAGCATCTCGCGCAGCTGCGCGCGGCCACGGTGAAGCCGGGACATCACCGTCCCGATCGGCGTGCCCATGATCTCGGCGATCTCCTTGTAGGCGAAGCCCTCCACGTCGGCCAGGTACACAGCGATCCGGAACTCCTCGGGGATCCGCTGCAGGGCGTCCTTGACGTCGGAGTCGGGCAGGTGGTCGAGCGCCTCCGCCTCGGCGGACCGCAGCCCGCTCGACGTGTGCGACTCGGCCCGCGCGAGCTGCCAGTCCTCGATCTCCTCGGACCGGGACTGCTGCGGCTCCCGCTGCTTCTTGCGGTACGAGTTGATGTACGTGTTGGTGAGGATCCGGTAGAGCCAGGCCTTGAGGTTCGTCCCGGGCCGGTACTGGTGGAACGCGGCGAACGCCTTCGCGAACGTCTCCTGGACCAGGTCCTCGGCGTCCGCGGGGTTGCGCGTCATGCGCAGGGCAGCGCCGTACAGCTGGTCCAGGTAGACCAGCGCCTCGGCCTCGAACCGCTCGGTGCGCGCCGCGTCGTCCTCGGACTCGGGGGCGCGGTTGATGTCCTCGCTCATCGCACGCGAGCCTAGTCCGTCTTTCTGAGGGTCACCTGAGGGGGGCGTCCACGGGCCGAACAGCGAGTCGATCGTGGGGAGCCTCGGGTCGGTCCGCGGCTCGGGCCGGGTCTCGGGTCGCGTCAGGGCGGCGCAGCTCATGGGGAGCACAACCACGACCGGACGACGACCATTCCCGCGACGGTGCGGCGGCCCCACCACGGCACTAGCGTGACCCGCAGGGCGTGCACCGCGCGCCGGACGACAGGCGCGCCCCGCGCGCCGGACGAGGAGAAGCCCGTGCTGCTGCGTCGAGTCGCCCGCTCGCTGTTCGCCTCCTGGTTCGTCTCGGAGGGCCTGGGCGTCGTCCGGCACCCCGCACCCCACGCCGCCGACGCCGCCGCCGCGCTGTCCGCGTGGCGCGCCCGCCTGCCGGAGGCGGCGATCGACGTCGTCCCGGGCGGTCTGCTGCGTCGGGAGCTCACCGACCGCCAGCTCACGACCGCCGTCCAGCTCCACGGTGCCGCCCTCGCCGGCGCCGGCCTGCTGCTCGCGCTCGGCAAGGCGCCACGCACGGCGGCCTTGCTGCTCGCTGCGCTCACGGCGCCGCTCGTCGTCGTCAACCTGCCCGACAAGCGCGCCGACGCGGGCGACCGCGTGCTGCGGCAGCAACGCCGTGACCGGCTGGTCCGGGCGCTGTCGTTCGCCGCGGGCGCCGTGATCGTCGCCGCGGACCGGGAGGGCCGTCCGGGGATCACCTGGCGGGTGCAGCACGCGCTCGAGGAGCGGGCCGCATCCGGCGACGACTGACCGGCCGACCGGCGTGGACGCCCCCGAGGCGCTCGAAGGCAGGGCACTAACCTGGGCGCCATGACGCTCCTCGACGCCGCGACGCCGCCGGCCGCCGCCCTGTGGCCGGCCCCGCAGGCCCACGGGCCGCTCGACGCCCTCGTCGACGTGCCGGGGTCGAAGTCGCTCACCAACCGCTATCTCGTACTGGCGGCGCTGGCCGACGGTCCCGGACGGCTGCGCGGGGCGCTGCGGTCGCGCGACACGCGGCTCATGGCGGAGGCGCTGGGCGCGCTCGGGGTGCGCGTCGAGGACGACGGCGCCGACTGGGTCGTCACACCCGGGACGCTCTCGGGCAGCACGACCATCCACTGCGGGCTCGCGGGCACCGTCATGCGGTTCCTGCCCGCCGTCGCGGCGCTCGCCGACGGTCCGGTGCGGTTCGACGGCGACGCCACCGCGCTCGTGCGGCCGATGGGTCCGGTGCTCGCGGCGCTGCGCCAGCTCGGCGTGCGGGTCGACGAGCACGGCGAGCCCGGTCACCTGCCGTTCACGGTGCACGGTCGCGGCGGCCTGCTCGGCGGCCAGGTCGACGTGGACGCGTCGGGGTCCAGCCAGTTCGTCTCGGGGCTGCTGCTCGCCGCCGCGCGGTTCACGCACGGGCTCACGATCCGGCACACCGGCCGGACGCTGCCGAGCCTCCCCCACATCGAGATGACCGTGGCGGTGCTCCGCGCCGCCGGGGTCGAGGTCGACGACTCGCGCCCGGCCATCTGGCACGTCTCCCCCGGCCGGATCGCGGCGGGCGACGTCCGCGTCGAGCCCGACCTGTCGAACGCGGCGCCGTTCCTGTGCGCCGCGCTGGTCGCGGGCGGCACCGTGCGGGTCGCGGGCTGGCCGACGTCCACGACCCAGCCGGGCGGACTGGTGCCCGGCATCCTCGAGAAGATGGGCGGCACGGCGAGCCTCGACGGCGACGTGCTGAGCGTCAGCGGCACCGGCGACGTCCGCGGCGTCGACCTCGACCTGCACGCCGCCGGTGAGCTCGCGCCGACCATCGCCGCGCTCGCCGCGCTGGCCGGCTCCCCCACGCGGCTGCGCGGCATCGCGCACCTGCGCGGGCACGAGACCGACCGGCTCGCGGCGCTCGCGAACGAGATCACGCGCGTGGGAGGGCAGGCCGAGCAGACGGCGGACGGTCTCGTCATCACGCCGCGACCGCTTGCTGCGGGCACCTGGAAGACGTACGAGGACCACCGGATGGCCACCGCGGGCGCGCTCGTCGGGCTGCGCGTGCCCGGGATCGAGGTCGAGGACGTCGCGACGACCAGCAAGACGCTGCCCGACTTCGTCGGGATGTGGACCGGCATGCTCGCCGGGACGGCTCCCGCCTGATGCCGACGCGGCGCTACGACGAACGGGACGTCCGCATCCGTCCCGGACGCGGGACGCGACCGCGCACCAAGCAGCGACCCGAGCACGCCGACGCCGAGACGGCACTGGTCACGGGCGTCGACCGCGGCCGGTACGCGGTGCTGGTGGACCCCGACGGCCCGGACGAGCGCCGCGCGACCGCGATGAAGGCCCGCGAGCTCGGCCGCGAGCGCGTCGTGCCCGGCGACCGCGTCGACCTCGTGGGCGACACGTCGGGCGACGAGGGGTCGCTGTCGCGGATCGTCCGCATCGGCGAGCGGCGGACGGTGCTGCGCCGGACCGCGGACGACACCGACCCCGTCGAACGCGTCATCGTGGCGAACGCCGACCAGCTCGTCATCGTGACGGCGCTCGCCGACCCCGAGCCGCGGACGCGGATGATCGACCGGTGCGTCGCCGCCGCGTACGACGCGGGGATGGACGCGCTGCTGGCGCTCACGAAGGCCGACCTGGCCGACCCCGCGGACCTCGTCGGGATGTACGCCCCGATCGGCGTGCGGGTCGTCGTCACCCGGACCGAGGGGCCGAAGGAGTCGCGCACGATCCACGGGCTGCAGGACGTGCGCGCGGCGCTCGACGGCCGCACGTCGGTGCTCGTCGGCCACTCGGGCGTGGGCAAGTCCACGCTGGTGAACGCGCTGGTCCCCGACGCGTACCGGGCCGTCGGCGTGGTCAACGACGTGACAGGCCGCGGCCGGCACACGTCCACGTCGGCCGTGGCCCTGCGCGTGCCGGGCACCGCCGGGCCGACGTGGGTCATCGACACGCCGGGCGTACGCTCGTTCGGCCTCGCGCACGTCGACCCGCAGCACCTGCTGGGCGCGTTCGCCGACCTCGCGGAGGTCGCCGAGGAGTGCCCGCGCGGCTGCACGCACACCGATGACTCGCCCGACTGCGCGCTCGACGACTGGGTCGCGGACTCCCCCGACGACGTCACGCGCGCCGCCCGGTCGGCCCGCGTCGAGTCGTTCCGCCGGCTGCTCGCGAGCCGGCTCGGCACGGCCGACGACCCGCGCGAGCCGTCGCGTCCATGAGCGGCGTGACCTGCGTTCCCGCGGGGCCCCAGCCGCTACGGTGAGCGGCATGAACCTGCGCCCCGGGTACGACGACGACCTGCGCCTCGCGCACGTGATGGCCGACCAGGTGGACGGCCTGACGATGTCCCGGTTCAAGGCCCAGGACCTGCGCGTCGAGACCAAGCCGGACCTCACGCCCGTCTCGGACGCGGACAAGGCCGCCGAGGAGCTCATCCGCGGGCAGCTGTCGCGCGCCCGCCCGCGCGACGCCGTGCAGGGCGAAGAGATGCCCGACACCGGTCACGGCCCGCGCCGCTGGGTCGTCGACCCGATCGACGGCACCAAGAACTTCGTTCGGGGCGTGCCGGTGTGGGCCACGCTCATCGCGCTGCTCGACGGCGACGAGGTCGTCGTCGGCGTCGTCAGCGCCCCTGCGCTCGGTCGACGCTGGTGGGCCGCGCAGGGGTCGGGCGCGTGGACGGGCAAGTCGCTCGCGGCGGCGTCGCGTCTGCACGTGTCCGCCGTCGACCGGCTGTCGGACGCGTCGCTCTCGTACTCGAGCCTGTCCGGCTGGTCGCAGCACGGGCGGTTCGACGAGTTCCTCGCCCTCGAGCGGTCGGTGTGGCGGTCCCGGGCGTACGGGGACTTCTGGTCGCACGTGCTCGTCGCCGAGGGGGCGGTCGACGTGTCCGCCGAGCCCGAGCTCGCGCTGCACGACATGGCGGCGCTCGTGCCGATCGTGACCGAGGCCGGCGGGCGGTTCACGTCGGTCCGAGGCGTGCCGGGGCCTTTCGGCGGCTCGGCTCTGGTGTCGAACGGGCTGCTGCACGAGGCGGCGCTCGAGCTGCTGGACCCGATGCCGGGCGACTGACCCGACAAGTCGCGCCGCGCGCGTCGGCTGGCACGATCGACGGCATGACCGAGGCGCACCGCGAGGACCGGGCCGCATCGTTCGAACGCGGCGCCGGCGAATACCACGCCGCGCGGCCCGGTTACCCGACCGAGGTCGTCCGGTGGATCGTGCCGGACGACGCGCACGACGTGCTCGACCTCGCGGCCGGCACCGGCAAGCTCACCGCCGAGCTCGTCGCGCTGGGCCTGCACGTCGTGGCCGTCGAGCCGTCGCAGGCCATGCGCGCCGAGCTCGTCCGCAGCCTTCCCGGCGCAGACGCCCGGACGGGTACCGCGGAGGCGACCGGCCTGCCCGACGGCTCGGTGGACGCGGTGACCGTCGCGCAGGCGTGGCACTGGTTCGACCCACCGACGGCGTCGGCGGAGATCGCGCGCGTGCTGCGGCCGCACGGCCAGGTGGCGGTCCTGTGGAACATCCGGGACGACGAGATCGACTGGGTGGGCCGGTGGACCGAGATCGTGCACCGGGGCGACACGCTCACCACGCGCTACGAGGAGCCCGCCCTCGGCGAGGCGTTCACGGCACCCGAGCACGCGACGTTCCGGTGGGTGGCACCCATGCGACCGGCCGACCTGCGCACCCTCGCCGCGAGCCGCAGCCACCTGCTCCTGCTGCCGGACGACGAGCGCGAGGCGCTGCTCGACGCGATCGACGAGCTCGCCGCGACCCACCCCGACCTGCGGGGCCGGGACCAGGTCGACCTGCCGTACCGCACCGAGTGCTGGCGGGCCCGGCTGGTCTGACCCGGACCCGGCCGGTGGACCGGCGGAGTCAGAGCCCCAGCGCAGCCGGCAGCTCGTCGAGGGCGTGCAGCACCGTGACGTGGGCCGCCGCGATCTGCTCGTCCGTGATCGGGTGCCGCCGGGTGCCGGGCCGGTCCAGCCACACGCCGAGCAGCCCGGCGGCCCGGGCGGCCTGTGCGTCGACGTCCAGCTCGTCTCCGACGTACGCGGTCCGCGCCGGGTCGGTGCCGAGCCGGCGGCACGCCTCCGCGAAGACGTCGGGGTGGGGCTTGCCGTAGCCGAGGGTGTCGACGCCGACGAGCATCGGCACGCGCCCGACGAGCCCGACGCGCTCGAGCTTCGAGGTCTGGTACGCGACCGACGCGTTCGACAACGCCCCGACGGCGACGCCCGCCTCGAGCAGCCTGTCGACGACCGCGACCACGTCCTCGTGCGCCCGCCAGGCCGACGAGAAGCCCTCCTCGAACACGGCGTTCCAGCGCGCGTAGCCGTCGCCGTCCAGCGCCGGGCCGCCGAACTGCGCGTGCAGCTCGTTGGCCCGCGCCATCCGTTGCTCGGTGTACCCGACCTCGCCGCGCGTGTACGCCGCGTAGTGACCGTTGACGTCGGCGCGCCACACGGCGACCAGCTCGGCGTCGCGCTCCGCGGGCAACGCCGGCAGGAAACGTCGGGCGACGACGCCCAGGGCCGACGCGAACGCGCCGCGCGTGTCGACGAGCGTGTCGTCGATGTCGAACAGGACACCGTCGACGAGCGGCTCGCGCGTCACAGGGTCGCGCGCAGCGCCGCGAGACGCGCCAGCGTCGAGGCCTTGCCGAGGATCTCCATGGACTCGAACAGCGGCGGCGAGACCCGGCGGCCGCTCAGGGCGACGCGGAGCGGGGTGAACGCGAACCGCGGCTTGAGTCCGAGCCCGTCGACGAGCGCGGCCTGCAGCGCCTCCTGCGTCGCGGCCGTCGTGAAGCCGTCGTCCGGGAGCGCCGACAGCGCGGCCGTCGCGGCGTCGAGCGCGGAGGCGGAGTCGTCGCGCAGCGCGCCGCGAGCGTCGTCCTCGATCACGAGCGCGTCGTCCGCGACGAACAGGAAGCCGAGCATCGGGACGGCCTCGCCGAGGAGCGTGATGCGCTCCTGGATGAGTGGGGCGCCCGCGTCGAGGAGCGCCCGGTGCGACGCCTCGAGGTCCGCGTACGAGTCGGTCGGCACGAGGCCGCCGCGGTGCAGGTACGGGACGAGCCGGTCGCGGAAGTCGTCGGGCTCGAGCAGGCGTACGTGCGCCGAGTTGATCGCCTCGGCCTTCTTGAGGTCGAAGCGCGCCGGGTTCGGGTTGACGTCGGCGATGTCGAACGCCGCGACCATCTCCGGCAGCGTGAACACGTCGTGGTCGGGCGAGATGCCCCAGCCCAGCAGCGCGAGGTAGTTGAGCAGGCCCTCGGGGGTGAAGCCGCGGTCGCGGTGCAGGAACAGGTTCGATTCGGGGTCGCGCTTCGACAGCTTCCTGTTGCCCTCCCCCATGACGTACGGCATGTGGCCGAACTGCGGGACGACGCTCGCGACGCCGAGGTCGAGCAGTGCGCGGTACAGCGCGATCTGCCGCGGCGTCGACGACAGCAGGTCCTCGCCGCGCAGCACGTGCGTGATGCCCATGAACGCGTCGTCCACCGGGTTGACCAGCGTGTACAGCGGGTGCCCGTTCGCCCGGACGATCACGTAGTCCGGCACCGAGCCGGCCTTGAACGTGATGTCCCCGCGGACCAGGTCCGTGAACGTGAGGTCGTCGTCCGGCATCCGCAGGCGCAGCACCGGCTCACGGCCCTCGGCGCGGAACGCCGCGACCTGCTCGTCCGTGAGGTCACGGTCGAAGCCGTCGTACCCGAGCTTCGGGTCGCGACCGGCGGCACGGTGACGCGCCTCGATCTCCTCGGGCGTCGAGTACGACTCGTACGCGTACCCCCCCTCGACGAGCCGGCGCGCCACGTCCGCGTACAGGTCGTAGCGCTGCGACTGCCGGTACGGCTCGTGCGGGCCGCCGACCTCGACACCCTCGTCCCAGTCCAGGCCGAGCCAGCGCAGCGCGTCGAGCAGCTGCAGGTAGCTCTCCTCCGAGTCGCGCGCCGCGTCGGTGTCCTCGATGCGGAACACGAACGTGCCGCCCGTGTGGCGGGCGTACGCCCAGTTGAACAGCGCCGTGCGGATGAGGCCGACGTGCGGCGTCCCGGTGGGCGACGGGCAGAAGCGGACGCGCACGGCGGAGCCGGCAGGAGCGGGGGTGGTCACGGGACCAGGGTAGTTGCGTCGACGCAGGACCCCGTCGACGTATCACCGGAGGCCCGAGGGTGTCCTTCTCCACACGGGCGCACAGGCGCCCCGCTCGACGACGAGAGGCCTTGCACCATGTCCAGCCACCCGGGCACGACCCGCGCGACGGCGCACGTGACGCCGTGGCTCCGCGAGGTCCTCCTGCCCTCCGACCTCGCTGCCCTGCCCGCGCCGGCCGTGCCGGACGACGACGCGATCGACCCGTGGGACCCGCCGGACCTCCGGCTGCTCCGCGCGTCGGTTCCCGTGCTCGCGACGAGCCGGGCCTGACTGCTAGCTGCGGCGCAGCACCGGGTTCCGCAGGATCCCGATCGACTCGACCTCGACCTCCACGACGTCGCGGTCCACGATCGGGCTGACCCCGGCAGGCGTGCCGGTGAGGATGACGTCGCCCGGGAGCAGCGTGAACACCTCGGACACGTACGACACCAGGTAGGCGGTGTCGAACACCATCTGCGACGTCCGGCCGTCCTGCTTCGTCTCGCCGTTGACGCGCGCGCTCACCGCGAGGTCGTCCACGTCGAGCCCGGGCACGATCCACGGGCCGATGGGGCACGAGCCGTCGAACCCCTTGGCGCGGGTCCACTGCAGGTCGGCGCGCTGGATGTCGCGCGCGGTGACGTCGTTGGCGACGGTGAAGCCGAACACGTGGTCGAGCGCGCGCTCGGGACTGACGTCCTTCGTGACCTTGCCGATGACGACGGCGAGCTCGGCCTCGTGCTCGACGTGCTCGGTCCAGTCCGGCAGCACGATCGGGTCGTCCGGCCCGATCACCGAGGTGTTGGGCTTGAGGAACAGCAGCGGCGCCGTCGGGAGCTCGTTGCCCATCTCCTTGGCGTGGTCGGCGTAGTTGCGGCCGACGCCGACGATCTTCGAGCGCGGGATCACCGGCGCGAGCAGCCGCACGGCGTCGTCGTCGAGCGGGATGCTCTCGCCCGTCGGCTGCACCGGCGTGTAGAGCGGGTCGCCCGTGATGACGACGAGCTCCTCGCTGCCGGGCTCACCCTCGACGAGGGCGTAGCGGGGGTCTCCTCCGGTGGTGAATCTCGCGATGCGCACGCTCGAAGCCTAGGGCGTCCGTCGGGGCATCCACATCGGCGAGTCCGGGCCCTCGGCCAGGTCAGACCAGAACGGCACGTGCACCGACCGTCCGCGCGGCGGCCACCGGTCCGGTCCGCCGCCCGGCGCGAGCTCCGCCTCGACGAACGCGAGCAGGTCGTCGGCGAGCACGACGACGTCGCCTCGCCACACGGACAGCACCGGCGCGTGGACGCCCGTCGGCGACGCAGGCAGGTATCGCACGCCGTGCACGGGCACGAGTCGCGGCACGTCGGCGAGCCGTCGCCGGGCCACGGCCTCGCGCTCGTCGGCGGCGCGCGGCCTGGCTCCCCACCCGGGAAGCCAGAACCCGTGCTCGTGGACGTCCCGCACGACACCGTCGACGGGCATCCGGAGCAGCGGCTCGAGGCCGTCCCAGGCACGCCAGCGCGGCCAGCCCGGGCCGACGGGGACGCCGAGCCGCAGGAACGCACGGTGCACGGCGGCGAAGCGGAAACCGCCGTGCCGTTCGACGCGCGCGACCTCCGCAGCGGTCAGACCCGCGTCGACGTCCTGCGCCGCGCTGACGTGCAGGTAGGCGTGGCGCGCGAGCTCGGCGGCGGTGACCACGTCGGCAGTGTGGCACCCGCGGCGCGCCGTCGAGCGCTAGACGCGGAACGCCGCGATCGTGCCCACCATCTCCTGCGAGAGCGCGACGACGCCGTCCATGCTCGCGTCGACCTCGGAGAGGGCCTGCGCGCTCGTCGAGGCGCTCGTGGCGACGGACGTGATGCTCGCCGCGATGTCCCCGGCCCGGCCGGCCGCGTCGACGGCACCGCGCGACATCTCGTTGGTCGTCGCGGTCTGCTCCTCGACGGCCGACGCGATGGTCAGCTGGTAGTCGTTGATCCGCTCGATGATCTGGGAGATCTCGGCGATCGCGGCGACCGCGGCCGTCGTGTCCTCCTGGATGGCCTCGACGCGCTGCGCGATGTCCTCGGTGGCGCGGGCGGTCTCGGACGCGAGCTCCTTGACCTCGCCGGCGACGACCGCGAAGCCCTTGCCGGCCTCACCCGCGCGGGCCGCCTCGATGGTCGCGTTGAGCGCGAGCAGGTTCGTCTGCTCCGCGATCGACGTGATGACCTTGACGACGTTGCCGATCTCCTGCGACGACAGACCGAGCTTCGCGACCTGGTCGTTCGTCGCGACGGCCACCTCTGTGGCGTGCGCGGCGACCTTGGCGGCCTCGGAGGCGTTCTGCGCGATCTCCCGGATCGACGCGCCCATCTGCTCGGCGCCCGCGGCCACGGTCCGCACGGTGCGGGACACCTCCTGGGCGGACGCGGCGACGGCCTCGGCCGCCTCCGACGTCTCACCGGCCGCGAGAGCACCGGCACGCGACGCGTCCCGCACGGTGTCGGCGGTGCCCGTGGTCTGCGAGGCGGTGCGGGTGACCGTCTCGACGAGCTGCGACATCGACCCGATCGCCTCGTCGAGCGCGGCGCCCGCACGCGAGATCTCACCGCCGCCGTCGAGGCCCGTGCGCTGCGACAGGTCGCCGCGCGCGACCGCGAGGGCGACGTCGCGGATCCGGCCGGCGGGCCGGCTCACGTCGCGCGTGACCTTGCCGGCCGCGAACACCGCGAACCCGATCGCGACGACGGCGAGCGCGAGCATCGCGCCGAGCTGCTGCCGCTGCACGGTCTCGGCCTCCGCCACGAGGGCCGCAGCGCCCGCGCCGCCGCTCTCGGCGAGACGCCCGATGCGGGTCGTGTACGCGTGCTGGGCGAAGGCCGTCCAGGCCCCGAGCCCGATCGCCGCGCAGGTCAGGGCGGTGAGCACGCCGAACACCGCGTACATCCGCTTGCCGATGGACAGTCCGCGCCAACCACGCATGAGGTGCTTCCGATCAGGTGCGAGGAGGCGCGACGGGATGCACCTCGTTGCGAGTCCCATCGGCAGCACCCGGCCGGTGATGACCGCTCGGCGACGGTGATACGTCACACCACCGCGCGGGCACCCGGTCAGACGCGGGCGAGCACCTCGCCGTGCAGCACCGCGAACCAGCCGTCGGGCTGCTCGCCCCACTCGCGCCACGCGTCGGCGAGGAGCTCGAGCCCGACCTCGTCGGCCAGACCGTGGTCGATGGCCTGCGCGGCGAAGTTGGACGCCACCGAGCGGTCCGCCCACAGCCCGGCCCACCACGTGCGGTCCTCGGGGGTCGCGTAGCACCACACGCCTGCGCTCGGCACGATCCCGGACGGGTCGAAGCCCGCCTCGCGCACCCACGAGAGCAGCTTCCGGCCGGCGTTGGCCTCGGCGCGGTTGGCCTGCGTGACCTCGTGGTACAGCGCGAGCCACTCGTCGAGCCCGGGCGACGGCGGGTACCACGTCATGCCGGAGTAGTCGGCGTCGCGGACGGCGACGAGGCCGCCGGGCCGGGTCACGCGGCGCATCTCGCGCAGGGCCGTGATCGGGTCGGTGAGGTGCTGGAGCACCTGGTGGGCGTGCACCACGTCGAACGTGTCGTCCTCGAACGGCAGCGCGTACGCGTCGGCGACCTCGAACGTCACGTTGGACGAGCCGGCCTCCTTCGCGGCCTCGCGCGCGATCTCGACGACCGCCTCGGACGTGTCGACGCCGATGGCCTCACCGGGCTCGAGCCGCGCGGCCAGGTCGATCGTCACGGAGCCCGGACCGCAGCCCACGTCGAGCAGCCGTGTGCCGGGAACCAGGGCGGGCAGGAGGTATCCGGCGGAGTTCTCGGCGGTGCGCCACCGGTGGGAGCGCAGCACGGACTCGTGGTGCCCGTGCGTGTAGACATCGGGGTTCGCCGGCGTGTTCACAACGAACTGTAACCATTTCAAACGGTTCGATTTCAACGGACGGAACGGATTGTTTCGATACGTGAGATCTCGCCTAGCCGGCGAGCGCGGCCACCGAGAGGCCGACGGCGAGCAACGGCACGAGGCCCTGGGTCACGGCCGCACGCGCCATCCGACGGTCCGTCGCGACCAGCACGCCGGCAGCCGCGAGCATCGACCCGCAGGCGAGCAGCACGAGCGCGAGCCCCACCTGCTCCTCCCCGGTCGCCGCCAGCACCACGCCGACCGTGGCACCGACGGCCAGGAACAGGTTGTAGAACCCCTGGTTCAGCGCCCACGGCCGGACGGCAGCCACGTCCTCGGGCCTGGTCCCGAACCGGGCGTGCACGTCGGGGCGCGTGAACAGCACCGCCTCGAGCACGAAGATCACGACGTGGAGGGCCGCGGCGAGGGCGGCCAGGACGAGGGCGGCGGCGAGCACGCGGCCAGTCTCCCGGCAGCGGACCTCGCGGGCAACGACCGCCCGCGGGGCCGACCTACCCTGGTGGCATGACCTCGACGGCCCTGGGCACGCGCGCGCTCGACGCCCGCGCCTGGGTGCCCCTCGCCGCCGCGCACGCCGAGCGGGCCGACCGTCTCACCGCCGACCATCGGGCGCGCCGCGCGGCCGGCCGGAAGCACGCCGTCGAGGACTTCCTCTTCGAGTACTACCCGACCAAGCCCGCGGCCCTGCGGCGCTGGCACCCCGGCGCGAGCGTCACGCTTCTGCCGGACGGCGACGGACCCGCGCCGCAGGGTGCGTGGCGCTGGTACCGCACGGACGACGACGGTGCCGTGACGCTCGACGTCGCGACGTTCCTCGCCGACCGCGGCGACACCGTCCGGTTCGTCGTCGCTCTGCTGTCCGCGACCGCGTCGCGCCCGGCGTTCACCGGCTGCTTCGGGCTGCACGAGTGGGCGATGGTGTACCGGCAGGACGAGCACCGCCACCCCTTGCCGCTGCGGCTCGGCGACGCCGGGACTGACCACGTCGTCGAGACCCACCGCATCCGCTGCTCGCACTTCGACGCGTTCCGCTTCTTCACACCCGCGGCGACCCCGCTCAACGCGCTGCAGCCGACCCGCGAGCAACAGGTCGCGCTCGAGCAGCCCGGGTGCCTGCACGCCGCGATGGACGTCTACAAGTGGGCGACCAAGCTCGGCCCGGCCGTGCCGGGCGACGTGCTGCTCGACGCCTTCGAGCTCGCGCGGGAGATCCGCACGCTCGACATGCAGGCGAGCCCGTACGACGTCTCGTCGTACGGGCTCGAGCCCGTCGCGATCGAGACGCCCCAGGGCAAGGCCGAGTACGTGCGCCGGCAGAGGGACTTCGCGGACCGGTCCGACGTGCTGCGGACCAGGCTGCTCGACGCCTGCGCCGCGGTGGGGATCACACACTGACAGCTGGCCCGACGGCGGGCCGGTGGTGGCCGACCGGTCATGACGCCCGCGGATAGCATCCGGGCATGCGCCGCATCGTGGGGGTCGATGTCGCCCGGGGTCTCGCCGTCCTCGGCATGATGACGGCGCACGTGGGGCCCGACGACCACGTCCCCTTCCCACCCGGAGGGTTCGCGCAGCTCGCCGACGGCCGGCCCGCGTCCCTCTTCGTCGTGCTGGCCGGGGTGTCCCTCGCCCTGCTGTCCGGCGGGCGCGACGTCGCGACCGGCACCCGGCTCGTCCAGGCCCGCGTGCGCGTCCTCGTCCGGGCGCTGCTGCTGCTCGGTCTCGGCGAGCTGCTGGTCCTCCTGGGGACCCCGGTCGCCGTGATCCTTCCCACCTACGGCCTCATGTTCACGTTCGGGTGCATCGCGCTGCGCTGGTCCCGGCCGGCGCTGCTCCTCGGCGCCGCGACGTTCGCGCTCCTCGGCCCGCCGCTCGTCCAGGCGCTGGCCGCACTCCTGCTGCGTGGCCCGCTCAACCAGGTGGTCGACCTCGCCGTCGGGCACTACTACCCCGCGCTCGTGTGGACGGCGTACCTGCTGGTCGGCATGGCCGTCGGTCGCAGCGACCTGCGCTCCCCGCACCTGCGGGCGGCGGGCGCGCTCGCGGGGATCAGCCTCGTGGTGCTCGGCCACGGCGGGTCGTGGGTCGCCCGCGCGGTGCTCGGCTGGCCCGAGCGCCTGGCGACGTCCGCACCGCACTCGTCGACGACGTTCGAGGTCGTCGGCAACACCGGTGTCGCACTGCTCGTCCTCGCCGGTGCGCTGGCCGCCGGGGACCGGTGGCCGCGCGCGCTCGCACCGCTCGCCGCCGTCGGGTCCCTCGCCCTGACCGCGTACACCGTGCACGTCCTGGCGATCGCCGTCCTCGGCGACGTCGTCGTCCGGCAGCCGACCGTCGCCGGCTGGCTCGCGTTCCTCGGCACGACCGTCGCGCTGTGCTGGCTCTGGGCGTCGACCGTGGGGCGCGGGCCGTTCGAGTGGCTGCTGCACCGCGTCTCGACCGCCGCGGCCGACGTCGGGGCCCGGGACGAGCAGAAGGAGGAGCCGACGCGGGTCGGGTGACGACGGCTACCCGGTGACGTCGAGCGTGCAGAGGACGTCGCCGAGCAGCAGCGTGGTGCCCGCCGCCACGACGTACGGCTGACCCGCGGCGAGCTGCAGCGGCACCTCGCCCTGCGTGTACGTGCCGTTGCCCGAGTGGTGGTCCGTCACGAGGATGCGGCCCTGGTCGTCGAGGTCGACCAGCAGGTGGGTGCGGGACAGCATCCGCCGGGGGCTCTCGACCGACACCGCCTGACGGCCCCCGACCGCGTCGGGCTTGCGGCCGATCACGGCCGCGCGGCCGACGACGATCGGCGTCTGGGGCGGGAAGGTGAGACGCAGCGCGGGCGCTGTCGGGGTCGTCGGCGCGGGCGCGGTCGGCCGGTGCTCGCCGCGCCTGCCGAGCGGGTCCACGACGGACGAGCGCGCCGCGTCGGACGGTGCCGACGGGTGCTCCGCCGGCGGCGGCCCCTGCGGCTCGGCACCGGACGGAGCAGGTTCAGCCGCGGCGACCTCGACCGCGAGGGGCTCGTCGACCCCGCACGCCGAGCACACCGCGGCGGTGACGGGCTGCAGGTGGCGGCACGCCCGACAGCGCGACTCGGCGACGACCACGTCCCCGGGCGGGTCGACGGTCCCGTCGTCGTTGAGCGGCTGCACGACCCCGTTGGGCCGGACGGCGAGCGCCCACTCCACGCCGTCCTCGGAGACGAGGAGCTGCACGGGTCGGCCCATCGTCACCGCGACCGCGACGCAGCGTGCGATCACGCCCGCCCGAAGCGCGTCGACGGACTCCGCCGCACACTCGCGCTCGGTGCCGTTGACCGACAGCCGACCCGTCGCGTCGCGGTTCACGACGGCCACGATGCGCGGCCAGCGGGGCACTGTCTCGGTCGTCACGTCACGCTCCTCTCGTCGTCGGCTCAGCTGCCCAGCGTGATGCCCGCGGCCGACATGAACGGCTGGGGGTCCACGCTCTTGCCGTGCAGCTGGACCTCGAAGTGCAGGTGGCAGCCCGTCGAGTGCCCGCTGCTGCCGACGCGGGCGATCTGCTGCCCGGCGGCCACCTCGTCACCGACGCGGACCAGGATGCCCGACGAGTACATGTGCAGGTAGCGGGTCGCGACGTCGGCCCCGTGGTCGACGACGATCGCGCCCGTGCCGTCCGAGAAGAACCCCGCGAAGGTCACCTTGCCCGCGTGCGCGGCCCAGATCGGACCGTCGCAGCCGCCCGCCTGCAGGTCGACGCCCGCGTGCAGGCGCGTGTACGCACCGCTCACGGGGTCGAGCCGCATGCCGAAACCTGAGTTGATGGGGCCGGCACCCGGCGACGCCCAGCCGTGGTCGTTGACCGCGCCGGGCACCAGGTCCCCGCACGCCCCCGTCCCGGCTCCCGACCCGAGGCCGGTGTCCACGCCGCTGAGCGACTCGACGACGTCGACCGCGGGCTGCCAGAACTTCGTGTAGTGGTACGGGTCCGCGTTGCGCTGCGTGCGGTGCGCGACGATCGTCGGCTCGAGCGACTCCCGGTTCGGGATCTTCATCATCGCCTTGAAGAAGTTCGTCGAGCTGATGTACGGGTCCATCCGGTCCTCGTAGCTGCCCCACGCGCCGTTCGCCCGCTGCTGGAACAGCCCGCGCGAGTCCGGGCCGGCGGTGTCGCCGTAGTCGATGACGCGCAGGCTCGACTCCCCCATCGCCGTCATGACGCCGATGGTCTGGTCCCGCACGTCCAGGCCGAGGTCCTTGCCCGCCTTGAGCACGTACGCCGCGTTGACGAGCTGCTCACCGCTGTACCCGGAGACCGAGCCGGCCGGCACGGACGACGGGTCGATCGTCACGCCCGCGCCGCCCGGGCCGCACCCCGCGTCCGCGCTGCTGCCGACGAGCATGATGCTCAGCACCACGACCAGCAGCAGCAACGGAGCCGCAGCGACCAGCACGATCGGCCACGACGGACGGCCCTGCACCGGGTCAGCCCTGCCCGTCGGGCGGCGCCAGGCGCTCGACGAGCCAGGGCGCGGCACCGTCGAGCCGGGACAGGACGACGGTGTACGTCCCGGCGTCCGTCGGCACCTCCACGTAGCCCAGGTACGCGCTCGAGTCGTCGACGAGCGTGCCGGGGCCGGTGACCGCGCTGGCCGGCACGTTCGCGGGGTCCGTGTACGAGTAGTCGAGCTGCGCCGCGCTGCTCAGCAGCGGTTCGAGCTCGTCCCACCACTGGTCGGCAGCCATACCCGGTCGGGCGAACGCCGTCATCGCCTTCTCCGCCGTCCGGGTGACCGCCTCCCGGGACTGCGCGTCCCACTCGGGCACCACATGGTCGCCGACGACCTCGCCCGTGTCCTCGTTGACGACGCCGTCCGGCGCGGCGGTGAACTCCCCGTCGGGGATCACCGCGGCAGAGGCGGACGAGGTCGCGGAGGCGGTCGGCGTGGCCGTGTCGGGGGCTCCGGAGCCGGAGCCGCACGCGGCTGTGACCAGCGCAAGGACCGCACCGGCTCCGATCAGCAGGGCGCTGCGGGTCGCCCGCACGACGACGCTGCGAGGGCCGCTCGAGCGCCCGGACGGCGGCTCGTCGACCGCGTCTCTCGCGGACGTCAGGTCGTTCGTCGCTCGTCGTCCAGTGGGCACGGCAGGCCACGGTAGTGCACCAATCGGGCGGTTCACGTGGCTTGTTCCGGTTTGTTGCCTTGTCCACCGGGTGCCCGCTATGTTGCGTGCCGCCCGAATCGAACACCCTGGGGGAGGTCCCGCACATGAGCGAGACCGCGAACCCGTGGGTCTCCCGCGCCAGCGCACCGGACACCGCGACCAGGGCGGTGACCAGGGTCGTCGTCCCGACGACGGGACCGATCGGCCCCCAGCAGGGCGTCCCGCTCCCCGATCCGGACGACCAGCTGCCGCTCCTGCGGTTCGCAGCGCCCGCATCGGTGTGGTGGGTCGGCGCGCACGGTGGCGCCGGTGAGACGACGCTCAGCTCGCTCGTGCCCGGCTGGCGCGGCACCGGTCACGCCTGGCCCGTCGTGCCGACCGCCGGGAGCGCTCCCCGCGCCGTCGTCGTCGCACGGACCCACGTCCGCGGCCTCCGCGCGGCCCAGGCGGCCGCCGCCCACTGGGCGTCCGGCCGCATCCAGCCCCTCGACCTGCTCGGGCTCGTCCTCGTCGCCGACGCGCCGGGCCGCCTCCCCAAGCCGCTGCGCGAGCTCGCCCAGCTCGTCGGCGGCGGCTTCCCCCGCGTCTGGTCCGTGCCGTGGACGGAGTCGTGGCGGCTCGGCGAGACGCCGACCCTCGACTCCGCACCGCGAGAGGTCACCCGCCTCGCCCGCGACCTGCGATCGCTTGCCGACCCCGGTGCCACCGGCACCATCATCTGAGAGGACCCCGATGGCCCTGTTGTCCACCGTGACCGCCACGGCTGCCCGCATCGTCACCGCGATCCCGGACCCCGACGCCGTCCAGCCCCCCGGCACCGAGGGCTTCACCGCGATCATGGGCTGGGCCAAGTGGATCGCCCTGGCCGTGTGCGTCCTCGGCCTCATCGGCGCCGGTGCGCTCATGGCCGTGCAGTCGCGCCGCGGTGAGGGCGGCGAGCACGTCGGCAAGATCGGCATGGCGCTCGGCGGCGTCATCGTGATCTCGGCAGCGGGGAGCCTGGTCGGCTTCCTGATGTCGGCCTGAGCGGATGAGCAGCGACTCCACCGAGCAGAGCCCGTTCTCCCGGCCGGGGTTCGTCGCGGCGGCGGTCGTCGTCGCGCTGATCCTCGTGGTGGGCGGCGTCCTCGTCGGGCGGGTGTTCCTCGGAGACGACGACACCGCTGCCGCGGTGGCTCCCTCGGGAACCGCCGTGGCGCCGAGTGCCGCACCGGAGGACGACGAGGCGGGCGACGACGACGCGGACAGCGTGTGCGGCCTGCGGGGCAAGGAGATCGACGGCAGCCTGTCGATGCCGCCGGAAGCGGTCTGGGCCTACCAGGGCACCACGGGCTACCCGACGTCCGACGAGTTCGGGCCTGCCAAGACGTCGGACGCCGGCGTGCGTTACTGCTTTGCGCGGACGCCCGAAGGCGCCCTGTTCTCGGCGGCGAACGCGCTCGCCCAGACGTCGGACCAGTCGTCGCTCCGGCCGTGGGCCGAGTACTTCCTGGTCGGGCCCGGGCGGGACGCCGTGCTGGCTGAGGACACCGGCTCGAACGTGACCGGCTCGAACGGTACCCGCATGGACATCGCCGGCTTCAGGCTCCTGTCGTACGACGGCGAGCGCGCGACCGTCGACCTCGCCGTGCGGTACTCCATCTCCGGCCAGCTCGGCTACATGTCGACCGTCTACCCGATGGTGTGGGCGGACGGGGACTGGAAGGTCAGCGTCCCCGACGCCGACAGCTCGCTCAACGTCGCGAAGATCCCGGACCTCGCGGGCTACGTCGCCTGGGCTCCGTAATGAACTGCGACGGGGTCCTCGGGTACACGCCCGCCTGCTGGGGCGAGAGCCTCGTCGAGGGCGCGGTCGGCGACGCGATCGCGAACGTCGCCGGCGCGGTCATGGAGGCGTTCGGCAAGACGGTGGCCGCGCTCGGGACCGCGTGGGTGCACATCGGCACGGTCAACCTCACCACCTCGGGAGGGACGACCGCCGCGGCCGGAGCGCCGCCGGGCTCCGACGACTTCGCGCGGACGCTGGGCTACGTCAAGTGGATCGCCCTGACCGCCGCCATCCTCGCCCTGTTCGCGCTCGGCGCCGTCATCGCGACGCGTCTGCGGGCCGGCGAAGGCATCGCGGCGATCGGCAAGCTGGGCCTGATCCTCGGCGGCGTCGTGCTGATCGCAGGCTCGAGCGCGCTGGTCGCGGGCCTGCTGCCGTCGGGACCGCGGAACGCCGCCGGGACCGTCGGATTCCTGCAGTCCTCGCTGTGGTGGTACGTGGGCGCAGGGGCGGTCCTGTCGATCATGATCGGCGGCGCGCGCATGGCGTGGGAGCAGCGGGCGTCGCCGGGCAAGGACGTCCTGCGCAGCCTGCTCACTCTCGTGGTCGTCGCGGGCGCCGGGGTGACCATCGTCGGTCTGCTCGTCGCGGCGGCCGACTCGTTCTCGATCTGGATCATCAACCGCTCAGTCGACTGCGGAGACGGTGCGACCGCCTCGTGCTTCGGCGAGAACATCTCGTTGATCCTCCCGCTGACGGCGTCGTCGGGCGGGCTGGGATCGATGCTCGTCATCATCCTGGGGCTCGTCGCGATCCTCGCGACCGCCGTCCAGATCGTCCTGATGGTGGCGCGCGGCGGGATGCTCGTCATCCTCACGGGCATCCTGCCCCTGGCCGCCTCGGCCACGAACACCGAGATGGGCAAGACCTGGTTCCAGAAGTGCGTCTCGTGGCTCGTCGCCTTCATCCTCTACAAGCCGGCGGCGGCGATCGTGTACGCCGCGGCGTTCCAGCTCGTCGGGACCCCTGCGTTCACGGATGACGGCACGGGCCTGCTCGCCGTCCTCATGGGCCTGATCCTCATGGTGCTCGCCCTGTTCGCGATGCCCGCGCTCATGCGGTTCGTGACGCCGATGGTCGGGTCGCTCGCGAGCGGCGCGGGTGGCGGCGCGATGGCCGCCGAGGGGTTGGCGTCGCTGCCGACCGGCGCCCAGAACCTCGGGCGGTCCGCCGGGGGCGACGGGGGCGGGTCGGGTGGCGGGTCACCGTCCGGGTCGACCGGGACCCCGACCGGCCAGGCCGCCATGAACACCCCGACCGCAGGCGCGCAGAACGGTTCACCCCAGGCGGGGGGCATGGCGGGGGGCACGGGGTCGGGCGGAGGTGCGCAGGCAGCGACCGCCGGCGGTGCGGGCGCGGGCGCCGGGGCGGGTGCTGGCGCGGGTGCCGCCGCCGGCGGCGGTGCCGCCGCAGCTGGTGCGGCAGCCGGACCGGTCGGCATCGCGGCAGGCGCTGCGCTGGACGTCGCGAAGAAGGCAGGACAGGCGGGGGCAGCGGCCGCGCGCAGCATTGGCGAGCACGCGACAGGAGAGGGAGGCCCCAGTGGCAGTCAGTGACCCGACCGCGCGGGAGATGCGGACCTACGGCAACTGGCGCCAGCCGACGTCGCCCGGCCTCATGGGCCTCGGCTCGGTCGGCACGGCGATGCTGCTCGGCGGGCTCGTCGTGGTCGTCATGGTCGTGATGGTCGGCGGCCCGCTCAAGGGGTTCGTCACCGCGGCGGTGCTCGGCGGCGTCATGCTCGCGGTGCTGACCAAGGACAAGCACGGCAAGAACCTCATCAGCCGCACGGGTGCCCGCGCCGCGTGGTGGCAGTCGCGGTCCCGGGGCACGCACCTGTACCGCTCGGGCCCGCTCGGCCGTGCGCTGTGGGGCACCTACCAGCTCCCGGGCCTGGCCGCGCCGACGCGGCTGAGCGAGCACACCGACTCGTACGGCCGGCCGTTCGCCCTGCTCTACACACCCGCGACGGGCAGCTACTCGGTCGTGTTCGGCACCGAGCCCGACGGGGCGTCGCTCGTCGACCAGGAGCAGATCGACGTCTGGGTCGCCGGGTGGGGCCACTGGCTCGCCAACCTGGGTGACGAGCCAGGCCTGGAGGCCGCCTCGGTCACGATCGAGACCGCCCCCGACTCGGGCACGCGCCTGCGGCGCGAGGTCGAGATGAACCTTGACCCGAACGCACCGCCGTTCGCGCGCGCGATGCTGGAGGAGGCGGTGGCGCGGTACCCGCTGGGCTCGTCGACCGTGAAGGCGTTCGTCTCCGTCACGTTCACCGCCGCGGCCCGGGTCGGCGGCAAGCGCAGGACGGTCGAGGAGATGGGCCGCGAGCTCGCCTCCCGGCTGCCCGCCATGACCCAGACGCTCCAGGCGACGGGCGCGGGCGCCGCGCACCCGTTGAGCGCGCAGGAGCTGTGCGAGACGGTCCGCATCGCGTACGACCCGGCGTCGGCAAGCCTCATCGACGAGGCGCACGCCGCGGGCGAGATCCCGGAGCTCTCGTGGCCCGACGTCGGCCCCACCGCGCACGAGGCGGCGTGGGACGGCTACCGGCACGACTCGGCGTACAGCGTCACCTGGTCGATGACCGCGGCACCGCGCGGCACCGTCCAGTCAGGCGTGCTCGCGCGATTCCTGGCGCCGCACCGCGAGATCGCCCGCAAGCGCGTCACGCTCCTGTACCGGCCCATCGACGCCGCCCGTGCCGCCGCGCTCGTCGAGACGGACCTGCGCGCCGCGGAGTTCCGGCAGACGTCGACGACCAAGCCCGCTGCGCGGGACGTGCTCGCGGTGCGCGCCGCCGCCGCGACGGCCGCGGAGGAGGCGTCCGGCGCGGGGCTCGTGAACTTCGGCCTGCTCGTGACGGCGACCGTGATGGACCGCCGGCAGGAGGCCGACGCCCGCGCGGCGATCGACAGCCTGTCCGCCACCGCCCGGCTCCGGCTCCGCCCGGTGTACGGGTCGCAGGACTCGGCCTTCGCGGCGGCCCTCCCCCTCGGGCTCGTGCTGTCCAAGCACATCAAGGTGCCGGCCGAGCTGCGGGACAAGCTGTGAGCGGACGTCGGGCCGCGACCACCAAGGACACGACCGGGCCGGACCTGCGCCGTAGGAAGTCCACGAAGGCGCCGGCCGCCCCCGAGGAGATCCGTCCCCAGCGTCCGCCGATGCGCGGCTGGCTGGGCCGGGGCCGCGGGACGTCGTCGTACGTGCAGGCCGCGGACGAGTGGCGCGGGACGACGGTGCAGGTCTGCGGCCTGTGGCCGTTCTCGATCGGCGCCGGCACCCCGATGGTCGGCGTGCCCATCGGCCGCCACATCCACACCGGCGCGACGTTGTGCTGCGACCCGATCAGCTGGTTCCAGCGCGCGAAGCTCATCAGCAACCCGTCGGCGTTCGTGCTCGGCAAGCCGGGCCTCGGCAAGTCGACGCTCATCCGCCGGATGGCGCTCGGGCTGGCTGGGTACGGCGTCATGCCGCTCGTGCTCGGCGACCTCAAGCCCGACTACGTCGACCTCATCGAGGCGCTCGGCGGCCAGGTCATCACGCTCGGCCGCGGACGCGGCTACCTCAACGTGCTCGACCCCGGGGAGGCCACGGCGGCGGCGGCGCGGCTGTCCGGCACCGCACGCCAGCAGGTCCTGGCGGACGCGCACGGACGACGGCACACGATGGTCGCGGCGCTGCTCACGATCATGCGGTCCGCCCCGCCCACGGACCGCGAGGAGACGATCCTCGACCGGGCGCTCAAGGTCCTCGATGAGCGGCATCCGGGCGTCCCGGTGCTCGGCGACCTGCTGCGCGTCGTCCAGGAGGGGCCAGACGAGGTCCGCGCCGTCGCGCTCGACCGGGGCGACGACACCCGCTACCGGGCCATCACCGAGAACCTCGAGGCGTCGCTCATCGGCCTCGTCGGCGGCGGCCGGCTCGGCGAGACGTTCTCCCGGCCGACGACCAACCCGATGAAGCGCGACGCGCCCGTGGTCTACGACGTGTCCGCGATCGACGACTCCGAGATGGACCTGCAGGCCGCGACGCTGCTCGCGTGCTGGTCGGCGGGGTTCGGCACGGTCAACGTCGCGAACGCCCTGGCCGACGCGGGGCTCGAGCCGCGACGGCACTACTTCGTGATCCTCGACGAGCTGTGGCGCGCCCTGCGGGCCGGCCGCGGCATGGTCGACCGCGTCGACGCGCTCACGCGGCTCAACCGGCAGCGCGGCGTGGGCATGGCGATGATCTCGCACACCATGAGCGACCTCCTCGCGCTGCCGACCGAGGAGGACCGGATGAAGGCGCGCGGTTTCGTCGAGCGCTCCGGCATGGTGATCTGCGGCGGTCTTCCGTCCGCGGAGATGCCGCAGCTCACCGCGGCGGTGCCGTTCTCGCGGGCCGAGCAGGAGCTGCTCGTCGGGTGGCAGGACCCGCCCGCCTGGGACCCCGCGACGGGTCGTGAGGCGGAGCCGCCCGGGCGCGGCAAGTTCCTCGTCAAGGTCGGCGGCCGCCCCGGCATCCCGGTGTCGGTACAGCTCACGGCCGCCGAGGCGTCGATCAACGACACCAACAAGCTCTGGCACGACCGCTCCCGCATCGGCTCGGCCGCCGCCCAGCCGGTCCCCGCGCAGGAAGGCGCCCTGTGAGCCCGAACAACCGCCGGCGCGACCCGGGCGGCCTGTCCGGCGAGACGCTGCTCGTGTGCGTCGCGGTCGCCGTCGCCGTCGTCGTGGTCGGCGGTGCGTGGGTCGCCGTGCGCGTCGGTCACGCGCTCGACGGGGCCTCGGCCGGCGTCCCCACCGGCCCGTTCGAGGTGTTCTTCGGGCTGCTCAAGGGCACCGTCGCGTGGCCGTCCTCCGGGACCTGGGTGCTCGTCGGGCTGGTCGTCGTCGTGGCGCTGCTGGCGTTCGTCGGACGGGCGTCCGTGCGGTCGGTCCGGGGTTCGCGCAGCCGCGTGGACCGCGCGGCCGGGTTCCTCGGGCGCGGCAAGGACGTCGAGGCCCTGAGCCGGCGCAACGCCGGCGCGACCGCGACGCGCCTGGGGGTCGACGGCTCCCCCGGCGTGCTCGTCGGGCGCGCGGTCGGCAACAACGAGCCCCTGTACGGCTCGTGGGAGGACATGCACGTCGACATCTGGGGCCCGCGCACGGGCAAGACGACGAGCCGCGCGGTCCCGGCGATCCTCGACGCACCGGGCGGAGTGCTCGTGACGTCGAACAAGCGCGACGTCGTGGACGCGACGCGCGACCTGCGCACCGAGCGCGGCCCGGTGTGGGTCTTCGACCCGCAGGGCATCGCCCTCGAGGAGCCGACGTGGTGGTGGGACCCGCTGAGCTACGTGACGGACGAGGTCCGCGCCGCCCGCCTCGCCGAGCACTTCGCCGCGGGCTCGCGCGACCCGGGCGCCCGCACGGACGCGTTCTTCGACCCTGCCGGTCAGGACCTGCTCGCGGGGCTGCTGCTCGCGGCGGCGCTCGACGGCCGCGCGATCACCGACGCCTACTCGTGGCTGACCCGCCCGACGGACGAGACCCCCGTCGACATCCTGCGGGACCACGGCTACCGGCTCACCGCCGACCAGGTCGCGGGCGTCATCACCGCGCCCGACAAGCAGCGCGGCGGCATCTACGGCACGGCCCAGCAGATGGCGTCGTGCCTCACGAGCCGGGCGGTCGCGCGCTGGATCTCCCCCGACGGACCGTCCGACCGGCGTCCGAGGCTCGACCCGCTCGAGCTGGTCCAGGCCAGCGGCACGCTGTACTCGCTCTCCAAGGAGGGCCGCGGCACCGCGGGACCGCTCGTCACGGCGCTCACCGTGGCGATCGTCGAGGCGGCCGAGGACCTCGCCGCACGCTCCCCCGGCGGCCGGCTCTCCGTCCCGCTGGTCGGCGTGCTCGACGAGGCCGCGAACGTGTGCCGCTGGCGCGAGCTGCCCAACCTGTACAGCCACTACGGCTCGCGCGGGATCGTGCTCATGACGATCCTCCAGTCGTGGTCGCAGGGCGTGGAGGTGTGGGGCGAGCACGGCATGAAGAAGCTGTGGTCGGCCGCCAACGTCAAGGTCTACGGCGGCGGCGTCAGCGACGCGGCGTTCCTCGAGGACCTCTCGAAGCTCGTCGGCGACTACGACCGGCGCGCGTCGTCCGTCTCGACCACCAAGGGCCAGCGGACCGTCTCGCAGCAGCTCCAGCGCGACCGGATCCTCGACGTCGCCGATCTCGCGGCGATGCCCAAGGGCCGGGCGCTCGTGCTCGCGTCGGGGTCTCGCCCCACGCTGATCCGCACGCAGCCCTGGATGACGGGCCCGCACGCGACTGCCGTGCGCGCGTCGATCGCCGCGCACGACCCGTCCGCGAGCGCCGTGCTCGCCGAGGCCGAGGAGCGCGCATGACGTACGACGCGGACGCCGACTGGGCGGCGGTCGACGGGCAGCTCCTCGGCACCCCGGTGACGCCGGGCCTGGACGGCGCGCTGCACTTCGGCTCGGTCGACGAGTTCGTCCGGGACTACCTGCGGCACGTGTACAAGCGGCGGGTCGACGGGCGCAGCCGGTGCTGGGCGGCCGAGTGGTGGCGGTCGGAGGAGGCCGTCGTGCGGCTCGAGGCGCTGTGGCGGTCGTGGGAGGCCCTGCGGCTCGACGCAGCGACCGGGATGAGCGAGTGGTTCCGGGACCACGCGGACTACCACATGGGCGTCCTGCTGGACCCGGACGGGCCGTTCGCCGGGGCCACGGGCGACGCCGACACGTGCCGGCGGGGCGACCCGCTGCCGTACGCGGCACCGCCCGAGGCGATGTTCCCTGACGTGCGGGTGGCGACTTAGCCGTCCTGGGCTGCAACGCGACGGCGGGTCCCTCAGCGGGGTCTCGTGCCAGGCGGCGCGGCGCGGTCCATCGAGCGACCCTCGCTCTGCCCTCGGACGGCTCCCGATGGCGAGCTTGCGTCGCCGGCTTCCGCCTCAGCGGCTCCGTGTCGGCGCAGGCCCGGCGGACCTTGTCCGCGTCGACGCGCGCGCAGCCGTCCGGGTCCGCGCCGTGGTCGACCCGCTGCGACCCGCCGTCCGCGTCGCCGTGTCGCGTCCACGCGTCGCGTGCGTCGGGGGGTGGGCGTTGCTGACGTCTGCCCGGATGCGGCCCGCGGCGAGCTCGCGGTCCACGCCGCGACGTTCGAGGTCCGACGCCCACGCGTCACGCCGCTCACCCGAGTCGTACGCGACCCGGGCTCCCTCGTGGGCTGCATCGACGACGGCGTCGTCCGTGGTCGGACCGTGCTCCGCCTCGTCGGCGCCCACCCCGTACTCCCGGTGCTCCACGTGCTCGGCGCCCCGTGCCGTGGTCTCCGCGACCTCCTCGAGCTGCACGGCCCGGCCGCGGTCGTCGCGTGCCAGCGCCCGCTGGACGTCCGCCTGCCGCCGGAGCGTCTCGGCACGTGCCGTGGCGTCGCGTGCGGCACCGGTGGCGGTCGCCTGCCCGGTGAGGTCGACGCCGAACCGCTCGCGCACGTCGCCGCCCGCGCGGTGGGCGTCCTGCCTCGGCACGCGCGACCTCGCCTCGGCCGCGGTCCGGTCCTCGTCCTGCTCGCGCACACGACCTCCACCGTCGTCGACTCGGCCCGTTCCGTGCTCGGCACGGCGATCGCGGTCACCCTATCGACGATCGTCTGTGGATATCGGGGTCACGGGTGGTGCCGGTCCGGTAGCGTCCCGCGCGGAGGTGTGGCATGGACAATCAGGACACGACCGGGGTGGACGAGCAGGTCACGGCCGTACGGGTGCTGCACTTGCGCTCGCTGGTCGATCGACTCGACTACCTGCGAGCGCTGCGTCCGCTGGCTCAGGTGCTCTCGGCCGTCGACATCGCCCGGAGGTTCGGCGTCACGCCCGAGTCCGTCGAGCAGGCGCTCAAGTCCGCCGCCAAGGTCCCCGACCCCGTCCCGGGCTTCTCGTCGGCCAGCCCGTTCGAGGTCGCCCAGCGCTACGCGGCCGGATACCTGACCCGCGAGCAGATGATCGACGAGCTCTCCCGCTGGGACTACCTCCCCCAGGACCGGGCCAAGAACATCCTCGACGACCTGCTGATCGACCCTCCTGGGACCACCGACGAGGTACAACGGGCGTACGGCCTGCGGCTCATCGACGCCGAGGCGTACGAAAAGGTGATCCGCTCCGCCGGAGCTCGCCGCGGAACGCTCAACACGTGAGCACGCAGGACCAGGTCGCTGCCCACAGGGACACCGTCCGCCGACTGAGCGAACCTGGCGGCGCACTGTCGATGGACAACCCGCGCACGACGATCACCAACCCCGAGTGGTTCGCCACGCCCGAAGACCCCATGCCGAGCCGACTCGACCTGCACGACCGACTCCTCGCGGAGTACCGGGCGTCCCAGCCGAACGTGGCTCGCGAGCGTCGCGCGATCGTCCTCGCCGGCCCGCCAGGAGCAGGCAAGTCGACGGTGCTGAAGCAGGCGCTCGGAGACGGCGTGGACACCTACCTGCGGGTGGACCCGGACGAGTTCAAGGCCAAGCTGCTGCGGCAGGCGGTGGCCGACGGCTCGTACGAGTCGACGATCAAGCCGGACGAGATCAAGCAGCTCGAGGCGGGCGGCGAGAAGTTCTTCCCCATGGAGATGGCCTCCCTCGTGCACGACGAGTCGTCGCTGCTGGCCAAGCGGCTGCGCAACGAGGCCATCGCGAACGGCGAGAACCTGATCATCGACGGTGTGCTCGCCGACCCCGACAAGGCCGCCGCGCTCGGCCAGATGCTGGCGCGCGCGGGCTACGACGTCGAGGTGATCGACGTCGAGATCCCCTACGACGCGTCCGCGCAGTCGATCGCGAACCGGTGGGAGCACGACTACGTGGCCGCGCTTGAGGGTGCCGACGACCTCGGTGGCCGCTGGGTCCCGGACGAGTACGCCAGAGACGTCTTCGACGGTCCCGACGGGAAGTCCCGCCCCGAGCACTCCGCCGAGAACCTGGCCCACACGTGCCCCGAGGTCAGCCGGTTCCGGCGGTACCGCGGTGCCGCTGCCGACCAGCCCCGCAACCTCGAGACCGACCTGCACCGCAGCCGGCCGGGCGCACCGCTGACCCCGACGCCCGACCCTCGCGCGGCGAAGCCGGTCACCCGCACGAGGCACACGAGCGTCCAGCCTCGCCACACCACGAGCCGCGGCGACTGAGCGGGTCGGCGGAGGACCTGGCAGGCGACCGGCGGCACGCGGCGCACGGTAGCCCGACCGCGGACGCGACGGTCAGGCGTCGACGGCGTACCGCCGGACGAACGCGGCGAGCACGAGCGGTGGCGCCCAGACGTGAGACCGACGCGCCCGTTCCGCGAGCACGTCGTGGTCGACCGGACGGAAGTACCCGTACTCCCGGTAGACGCCGAGGCGCGTGATGATGCCGTCGACGTCCAGCTCGGGGTGGAACTGCGTCGCGTAGAGGTTCTGCCGCACCCGGAACATCTGGACGGGGCACGTCGCGGACGACGCGAGGAGCGTCGCGGTCGGCGGCAGCACGGTGCACGCCTCCTTGTGCCCGACGAAGGCGTCGAACGTGTCCGGCACCTGCGCGAGCAGCGGGTCTGCACGGCCCTCGGCGGTCAGCGTGATCGTCACGGCCCCGATGGGCTCGGGGTACGTCCGGTCGATGACGCCGCCCTGGTGCACGCCGAGCGTCCCGACGCCGTAGCACGCGCCGAGGAACGGCAGGTCGCGGTCGACCACGTCGTCGAGAAGCACCGCGACCTCCTCCTCGACGCGTCGCTGCGTCGGGGACTTGTCCTCCTCGGGCGTGCTGGCGTCGAACGGGCTGCCGCCGACGAGGATCCCGGAGATCTCGTCGAGGTCGAGGGCAGGGATCGGGCCCGCCTCCATGCGGATGCGGCGCAGGTCCTGCGGCCGCAGCCCCCCGTAGCGCAGCATCGCCGCGTACTCCCCGTCGGCCGCCTTGTCCTCGGCGCGCGAAGCCAGCAGCACGAACGGCTTCATGCCCCGAGGCTAGCCAGCCACCGGTGACCCGGCGCTGCGAGCGCGTGCGAGGATCGGGCGTGCCCGCCACCTCGACCGCGACCCTCGCCGACCGGATCCCCGCCGACCCGACCGACGCCGACGCGCTGTACGAGGCGTTCACGGAGTGGGCGGCTGAGCGCGGACTGTCGCTGTACCCGCACCAGGACGAGGCGCTGCTGGAGCTCGTCACGGGCTCGCACGTGATCCTGTCGACGCCGACCGGATCGGGGAAGTCGCTCGTCGCGACCGCCGCGCACTTCGTCGCGCTGGCCCAGGGCCGGCGCACGTTCTACACCGCCCCGCTCAAGGCGCTGGTGAGCGAGAAGTTCTTCGCGCTCGTCGAGGCGTTCGGCTCGACGAACGTCGGCATGATGACCGGCGACTCGTCGGTCAACCCGACCGCGCCGATCATCTGCTGCACCGCGGAGATCCTCGCCAACCTGGCCCTGCGCGACGGCGACGACGCCGACGTCGGCCAGGTCGTCATGGACGAGTTCCACTTCTATGCGGACCCGCAGCGGGGCTGGGCGTGGCAGGTCCCTCTGCTCGAGCTCAGCACGGTCCAGTTCGTGCTCATGTCCGCGACGCTCGGCGACGTCGGGTTCTTCGCGGAAGACCTGACGCGCCGCACCGACCGGTCTGTCGCAGTCGTGACGAACGCCGAGCGCCCCGTGCCGCTGACGTTCACGTACGCCGTCGAGCCGCTGCACGAGCTGCTCGACGAGCTCGTGAAGACCCGACGATCCCCCGTGTACGTCGTGCACTTCACGCAGAAGGACGCCGTCGAGCGCGCGCAGTCGCTGCTGTCGACTCCCCTGGCGAGCCGGGAGCAGCGGGACGCGATCGCGGCCGAGCTCGGCGCGTTCCGGTTCGGTCCGGGGTTCGGCCGGACGCTGTCCCGGCTGCTGCGGCACGGGGTCGGCGTGCACCACGCGGGGATGCTGCCGAAGTACCGCCGGGTCGTCGAGCGCCTCACCCAGAAGGGCCTCCTGCCCGTGGTGTGCGGCACGGACACGCTCGGCGTGGGCATCAACGTCCCGATCCGCACGGTGGTCCTCACGAGCCTCGTGAAGTACGACGGCGTCCGGATGCGGCACCTGTCGGCGCGCGAGTTCCACCAGATCGCCGGACGGGCGGGCCGCGCGGGCTTCGACACGGTCGGCGAGGTCATCGTGCTGGCCCCCGAGCACGTCATCGAGAACCGCAAGCTCCTGGAGAAGGCGGGCGACGACCCCCGCAAGCTCAAGAAGATCGTCCGCAAGAAGGCCCCCGAGGGTGCCGTCAACTGGACCGACAAGACGTTCGAGCGGCTGCGCGACGCCCCGCCCGAGCCGCTCACGTCGAGCTTCCAGGTGTCGCACGCGATGGTGCTGCACGTGCTGGCCCGCCCGGGCGACCCGGTGGCCCACATGGTGAAGCTGCTCACGGACAACCACGAGCCCGAGGGCGCGCGCGGCCGGCACGTGCGTCGCGCGGTGGCCGTCTACCGCTCGCTGCGGGCCGCCGGCGTCGTCGAGCGCGTGTGGGTCGACGACCCGTCCGCCCCGAAGGGCCGCCGCCGCACCGTCCGCCTCACGCACGACCTGCCGCCCAACTTCGCGCTCAACCAGGCGCTGTCCCCGTTCGCGTTCGCGGCCCTCGACCTCCTGGACCGCGACGACCCGGCCTACGCGCACGACGTCGTCTCGGTCCTGGAGGCCACGCTCGACGACCCGCGCCAGGTGCTCGCCGCGCAGGAGAACCGGGCCCGCGGCGAGGCGGTCGCGGCGATGAAGGCGGACGGCCTGGAGTACGACCAGCGGATGGCCCTGCTCGAGGACGTCACGTACCCGCGGCCGCTGGCCGAGCTGCTCGAGGCAGCCTTCGCGACGTACCGCACGACCAACCCGTGGGTCGCCGACCTGGCGCTCGCGCCGAAGTCGGTGGTCCGTGAGATGCACGAGCGCGCGATGACGTTCGCCGAGTACGTGTCGCACTACCAGCTCGACCGCACCGAGGGTGTGCTGCTGCGCTACCTCGCCGACGCGTACCGCGCGCTGCGCCAGACGGTCCCCGAGGACGCCCGCACGGAGGAGCTGTGGGAGGTCGTCGAGTGGCTCGGCGACCTCGTCCGCCGCACGGACTCGAGCCTGCTCGACGAGTGGGAACGCCTGAGCAACCCTCTGGACGAGCACGGGGCCGACGCTCCGGGCGGCACGGACGACGACACCCCCGAGCCCATCACCGCGAGTCCGCGCGTGTTCCGGGCGCTCGTGCGCGGCGCGCTGTTCAAGCGCGTCGAGCTCGTCGCCCGCGAGCAGTACGGCGCACTGGCCGCGCTCGGTGACCGTGACGCCGACGACGTCGCCTGGACCTCCGAGCGGTGGGCCGAGGCGATGGACCCGTACTACGACGACCACGAGGTCGTCCTCACCGGCCCCCCGGCTCGCGGTCCCGGGCTGTTCCTCGTGACGACCGGCGCCGCGACGTGGGAGGTGCGTCAGCTCCTGGACGACCCCGAGGGCGACCACGACTGGAGGATCGACGCGGTGGTCGACCTCGCGGGGTCCGACGAGACGGGCGAGGTGCAGCTCCGGGTGGTCGCCGTGGGGCCCCTCTGACCCGTCGTCTGAGGCAAGGCTTGCCTGTGTTTGCGCAGTTCAGGGCAGCCTTTCCTGCGATGACAAGCACCGGCGGGCGGCCTACCGTGGCCGCATGACCGTGCTCTCGAACGCCCTCCTCGGCACGCCCCGACCGGTCGACGCTCCCCCGTCGGCGGGCACCCTCAACCAGCTGCGCGCCGGCGTGCTCGGCGCCAACGACGGCATCGTGTCCGTCGCGGCGATCCTGCTCGGCGTCGCGGGCGCGTCGCCGTCCCGGTCCGCCCTGGTGACCGCGGGCGTCGCCGGTCTCGTCGCGGGTGCGCTGTCGATGGCGAGCGGCGAGTACGTGTCGGTGAGCTCGCAGCGTGACGCGGAGCGTGCGGGTCAGGCGCCCGAGGACGAGCAGACGAACCCGTGGCACGCGGCGGTCGCCTCGCTCGGCGCGTTCGTGGTCGGCGGCCTCATCCCGATGCTCGTCGTGCTGCTGCCGTGGGGTGCCGCCCGCGTCCCCGCGGTCGTCGTCGCCGTCGTGCTCGCGCTCGTCGCGACCGGCGCGATCAGCGCGCGCATCGGCAACGCGGCCGTGCCGCGGGCCGTGCTGCGCAACGTGCTCGGCGGCGGGATCGCGATGGCCGTGACGTACGGCGTGGGCAGCCTCGTCGGCCTCGTCGTCTGACGCCTACGCTGGGCGCCGTGGCCAAGCACGCCCCGACCGGCACCCCGGCGCTCGTCGCGCTCGCGGCGGCCGGTGTCCCGCACACCGCGCACCCGTACGAGCACGACGCGTCGAACGACGTCGGCTACGGCCTCGAGGCCGCGCAGGTGCTCGGCGTGCCGCCCGAGCAGGTCTTCAAGACGCTCATGACGATCGTGGACGGGACGCTCACCGTCGCCGTCGTGCCCGTCACGGGCAAGCTCGACCTCAAGGCGCTCGCGCAGGCGGTCGGCGGCAAGAAGGCGGCGATGGCGGCCAAGCCCGACGCCGAGCGGGCCACCGGGTACGTGGTCGGTGGCATCTCGCCGCTCGGCCAGAAGACCGCCCACCCCACGGTGGTCGACGAGACCGTCTGGCTGTTCGACACCGTCCTGGTGTCGGGCGGTCGCCGCGGTCTGGACGTCGAGCTCGCGCCCGACGACCTCGTCCGGCTCACCGCCGCGACGGTCGCCGACATCGCGCGCGACTGACCGCCGGTACCGTACGACGCCATGACCGACGTGCCGGAGCGTGCCGTGCTCGTCGCGCGCCTCACCGCGGTCCGGGAGCGCATCGAGCGTGCGGCGACAGCCGCCGGACGAGCGCCCGACCAGGTCCGCCTGCTCCTGGCGACCAAGACGATGCCCGCGCCGACGGTGCGCGCAGCGCTGGAGGCCGACGCGGCCCTGCGGGCGGACGACCCGTCGCTCGCACCGGTGCTGATCGGCGAGAACCGCGTGCAGGAGCTCGTCGCCAAGGGTCCGGACCTCGCCGACCTCGCGCCGGCGACGCACCTCATCGGGCCGTTGCAGTCGAACAAGGTCAACGCCGCGCTGCGGTGGGCGACGTGCGTCGAGTCGGTCGAGAGCCTGGACCTCGCGCGGCGGCTGTCCGACCGTGCACGCGGACGACGGGTGGACGTGTGCGTCCAGGTCAACGTGTCGGGCGAGCCGACGAAGCACGGGGTGCAGCCCGAGGCTGCCGTCGAGCTCGCGCTCGGCGTGGCCGCGCTGGACGGTGTGCGGCTCACCGGGTTCATGACCGTGGGCGCGAACTCGCCCGAGGACGACGTGGTGCGGGCGGGCTACGCGCTCCTGCGCCAGGTCCGCGACCGGGTGCTCAGCTCGGGCGCCCCCGGCACGAGCGACGCACGAGAGCTGTCGATGGGGATGAGCCGCGACCTCGAGGCCGCGGTCGCCGAGGGGGCGACGATCGTCCGCGTCGGCACGGCCGTGTTCGGCAGCCGCACCATCTGACGCAGCACGACGAGACGGGCGGCCCGCGACGAGACGTGCGCGGTGCCCGCGGTACGGGCCCGGCGGCTCGCCGCGAGCTCGCGCTCGTGCAGCAGGCTCATGCGGCGCAGCGCACGGTCGAGGTCCGTGCGGTCCAGGTCGTCGTCCATCGTCCTCCCCCTCGTCCGCTGCACAGGAGTGCTGGACGCGCCACCAGATACATGTCGTCGACCACGGGTCTCTTGCACGCCGACGGCGGCCCGTCGTGTCGTCCGGCGCCACCACCCGCGCGGATGCCGCGAGGATGGGCCCATGGACGACGCTCCCCCGACGCGCTTTCCCCGCTGGGTCTACGGCGTGGGGTCGGAGCCCGACGCCCGGTTCTCGCTCGCCAACGAGCGGACGTTCCTCGCCTGGGTCCGCACCTCGCTCGCACTGCTCGCGTCCGGCGTCGCGCTCGAGGCGCTCGACCTGCCCATCGAGGAGCGGCTCCGGTTCGCCGCGGCGCTCGTGCTCGTGGGTGTGGGCGTCGTCGCGCCCGTGGCCGCCTGGATCGGGTGGGCGCGCGGCGAGCGCGCGGTTCGGCAGCGGCTCCCCCTGCCCGCCCCGTCGTCGTTCGGCCTGCTCGTGGTGGGCGTCGTGCTCGCCGGCGGCCTCGTGCTCGTGGGGATGGTGCTCGCGTGAGCGTGTCGGCCGCGCCCGACGAGGGGCTCGCCGCCGAACGGACGCGGCTCGCGTGGCGACGCACCGGCCTGGCGCTCGCCGCCGGGAGCGTCGCCGCGGCGCGGCTGCTGCAGGAGGTCGTCGGCGGTGCCGCGTGGGCGCTCGGGATCGCGGGTCTGGCCGCAAGCGCTGCGCTGCTCGTCGCGGCCTACCAGCGGCACACCGGTGAGCACGCGGGTGGCGGGCGGCTCGTGACGGTGTGCGCGGCGACGGTCGTCGTCATCGGGGTCGCGTCCGTGCTGATGGTGCTCGGCAGGCTCTGAGCCGCGCCCGCTACGGTACGCGGGCCGTCCACGCCGGGTCGGTGAACTTCGACTCCATGAGCGCGGCTGCACGCTCGACCTCGTCGGCGCGGAGCTCGCCGTCGACCGTCGGGTAGCGGGACCGGAAGTGCGCGGCGAACGCGGCGATCACGTCCTCGCGCGGCAGGTGGGTCTGCGAACGGACCGGGTCGACGCGCTTGTTCGCGCTGGCTGTGCCCTTGTCGGACAGCTTCTCGCGGCCGATCCGCAGCACCTGCAGCATCTTGTCCGCGTCGATGTCGTACGACATGGTCACGTGGTGCAGGACAGCACCCCCGACCATCCGCTTCTGCGCCGAGCCCGCGAGCTTGCCGGCCGGTGACGCGATGTCGTTGAGCCCGCTGACGAACGCCTGGACGCCGACGTCCGCGAGCGCGCCGAGCACCCACTGGTTGAGGAACGCGTAGGACTCCTCGAACGTCATGCCGTCGACGAGCGACGCGGGCACGACCAACGAGAACGTGATGCAGTTCCCCGCCTCCATGAACATCGCCCCGCCGCCCGAGATCCGGCGGACCACCGTGATGCCGTAGCGGTCGGCGGCCTCCTGGTCGACCTCGTTGCGCAGCGACTGGAACGAGCCGATGATCACCGCCGGCTCGACCCACTCCCAGAACCGCAGCGTCGGGCCGCGGCGACCCGCGGCGAGCTCCTCTGTGAGGACCTGGTCGAGCGCGGTGTGCATCGCGGGCGGCAGCGGGCCCGGGTGCAGGAGCTCGAAGGTGTGGTCGGACCAGGCGGTCGAGCGGCCCAGCGCGCGACGCACCGCGACGCCGACGGAGTGCGCGTCGAAGCCGACCATCGCGACCTGTCCGACGATGGTGCCGTCGGCCTGCGCAGCGGCCAGCGCGGCCGTCACCGCGTCGGCGAGCACCGCCGTCGTCGAGTCGGCCGGGAGCCCGTCGAGCGCGGTGGAGACCACCGCGAGTGCGTCGTCCGGCTCGAGGAAGAAGTCGCCGCTCACCACGACGTCCTTCAGGGTGTCGTCGACGACCTCCAGGTCGACGACGACGAGCTTGCCACCGGGAACCTTGTACTCACCGTGCACGCGCACCAACCTATGCGACGCGCGCACCCCGGCCGCGCCGTCGAACCCGCCGTGGCGACCGCCGGCACGACCGTCAGCCGCCCACGGGCGGTCCCGTCAGCGCGGTGCGACGCGCCGGTTGCGCAGGCCCCAGATCGCCGAGTCGGTGAGCGCCTCCCACGACGCCTCGAGCAGGTTCGGCCCGACCCCGACCGTGCTCCACGCCGTCTGGCCGTCCGTCATCTCGATGAGCACGCGCGTGATCGCGTCGGTGCCGTGCATCGAGTCGAGGATGCGGACCTTGAAGTCGATGAGCTCGAAGTCCTCGAGCTCCGGGTAGACCCGCACGAGCGCCTGACGCAACGCGTGGTCGAGCGCGTTGACCGGGCCGTTGCCCTCGCCGGTGCTGACGATCCGCTCGCCGCCGGCGTGCAGCTTGACGGTCGCCTCGGCAGTCGCGGGGGTGCCCCGGCCGCCCGCGCGCTCGACGATGGTCCGCCACGACTCGACCGAGAAGTACTGCGGGCGGCGCCCGTCGATCTCCTCGACGAGCAGCAGCTCGAACGACGCGTCGGCCGCCTCGTACGTGTACCCGTTGGCCTCGGCGTCCTTGACGCGCTCCGTCACGCGCCCGAGCAGCTCGGGGCGGCCCGACAGGTCGAAGCCGAGCTCGCGACCCTTGAGCTCGATCGACGCACGGCCGGCCATGTCGGACACGAGCATCCGCATGTCGTTGCCGACGTTGGCCGGGTCGGTGTGCTGGTACAGGTCGGGGTCGACCTTGATCGCCGAGGCGTGGATGCCGGCCTTGTGCGCGAACGCGCTCGCCCCGACGTACGGCTGGCGCGCGAACGGCGAGATGTTCGTGATCTCGGCGATCGCGTGCGCGAGTCGCGTGAGCTCGGGCAGGCCGCCGGGGTGGACACCGTCGGTGCGCAGCACGTTGAGGCCGTACTTGAGCTCGAGGTTCGCGACGATCGAGAGCAGGTCGGCGTTGCCGGTCCGCTCGCCGTAGCCGTTGACGGTGCCCTGGACGTGCGTGCACCCGGCCTCGACGGCCGCGAGCGAGTTCGCGACCGCGCAGCCCGAGTCGTTGTGCGCGTGGATGCCGAGGATCGCGTCCGGCCCGACGGCGCCGCGGATCTCGTGCACGATGTCCGCGACCCAGGTCGGCAGCATCCCGCCGTTGGTGTCGCACAGCGCGACGACCTCGGCGCCCGCCTCGAACCCGGCCAGCACCGCCGCGCGCGAGTACGCGGGATCGAACCGGTAGCCGTCGAAGAAGTGCTCCGCGTCGACGACGACCCGGCGTCCCTCGCGCACGAGGAACTGCACGGTGTCCGCGATCATCGCGATGTTCTCCGCGCCCGTCGTCCGGAGCGCCTTCTCGGCGTGCCGCAGGTCGTGCTTCGCGACGAGCGCGACCACGGGCGCCTCCGAGTCGACGAGCGCCCGGACCTGCGGGTCGTCGACCGCGCGCGTGCCCGCCTTGCGCGTGCTGCCGAACGCGGCGAGCTCCGCGTTGCGCAGGTCGAGCTCCTTGGCGGCGCGCTTGAAGAACTCCGTGTCCTTCGGGACGGCCCCGGGCCAGCCGCCCTCGATGAACCCCACGCCCAGCTCGTCGAGCATCGGCGCGATCGCCAGCTTGTCGGCGACCGAGAGGTTCATGCCCTCCTGCTGGGCGCCGTCGCGCAGGGTCGTGTCGTACACGTGGAACGGGGTGGGGCTCGTGGTCACGATGAGCTCTCTTCGATGCGCTGGTGCCGTGCTCGTGCGTGGTGCTCGTGCGTCCTGCTGATCCTCGTACAGATCGAGCGCCGGTCGGCCGGACGGGGGTGGTGTCCGACCAACAAAAAGACCCCCCGGGGTACGGGAGGTCTGCGCGTCGGGAGGTTGGCCGACGCGCTACTCGATAATGAGCGTGATGGTGGTCACGCCGTCATGGTGGCACACGGGACCCGTCGTGGTCATCCGTTCCACGTGCTGGACATCGCGTGAGCGGTCCGCAGGCCGGGCGGCCCGGCAGGTGCTTCGCTACCTTGACGAGTGGACCCCGACGCCGGCCCGACCGGCGTCCCGCCCGCCGAGGAGGTCGCATGACCGTCCCGCCCCGTGACTCGCAGTACCCGCACCCCGAGCAGCCCGCCGTGCCACCCACGGCACCCGTCGCGCCTGCCGCGCCTGCCGCGCAGCCCGCGATGCCACCCGCCGTGCCACCGCCTCCGCCGGCCGCCGTGCAGCCCGTGGTCCCCGTCGCGGTCCCCGCGCAGGCCGCCGTCCCCGTCGCGACCCCACCTCCGCGCACCCGCGTCGCGATCGACGCGGGCCGCTACTGGGGCGGCGTCGCCGCGACAGCCGTCGTTGCCGCCCTCGTCGGCGTGGTCGGGGTCGTCGTGTTCGAGCGGATCTTCGACATCACGCTCGTCAACAAGGACCCCTTCGGCACCGGCTCGTCGATGGGCGCGTACGTGGTCGGGGCGATCGCGACGACCCTCGTCGCGGCGCTCCTGCTGCAGGTGCTCGTGCTCGCGACGCCCGAGCCGTCGACGTTCTTCGGCTGGATCATGGGCCTCGGCACGCTCGTCGCCGCGCTCCTGCCGCTCACCTGGACCGACGACACGACGGCAGCCCTGTGCAGCGGGCTCGTCAACCTGCTCATCGGCATCGCCGTGTGGTCGCTGCTCACGGGCGTGCTCGCCCGCACGTCGCAGCGCACCATCCCGCTCGTCTGAGCCCCGGCCGCCGCGCGGGGGGCGCACACCCGTGAACGACGACGGCCCCACCCGGTCCTGGGTGGGGCCGTCGTCGTGTCGTCAGACGAGCCGGTGCAGCCAGCCGTGGCGGTCGGTCGCCCGGCCGTACTGGATGTCCGTCAGCTCCGTGCGGATCCGCATGGTCACGGCACCCGCGCCGCCGTCGGCGACCGTGAGGTCGAAGTCGTCGCTCGCGAGCCGCCCGATGGGGGTGATCACGGCCGCGGTGCCGCACGCGAACACCTCGCGGATCGACCCGTCGGCCAGCCCCGCGCGGACCTCGGAGAGGGGCAGGGTGCGCTCGCTGACCTCGTGACCCGCGTCGGTGAGCAGCTGGATGATCGAGCTGCGCGTGACGCCCTCGAGGATCGAGCCGGAGATCGGCGGCGTGATCGCGCTGCCGTCGGCCTTGATCACGAAGACGTTCATGCCGCCGAGCTCCTCCAGCTCGGTGTTGGTCGACGCGTCGAGGAAGCAGACCTGCTCGAAGCCCTTGTCGTAGGCCTGCTGCTGCGGGAGCAGGCTCGCGGCGTAGTTGCCGCCGCACTTGGCCGCACCCGTCCCCCCCGCGCCGGCGCGGTGGAACTCCTGGTCGACCCAGATCGACACCGGCTTCACGCCGCCCGCGAAGTACGGACCGACGGGCGACGCGATGACGAGGAACTCGGCCTCGAGCGAGGGCCGCACGCCGAGGAAGCTCTCCGAGGCGTACATGAACGGCCGCAGGTAGAGGCTCGTCTCCCCGCCGGTGGGCACCCACGCGCGGTCGGTCTGCACGAGCGCCGTGATGGCGCCGAGGAAGTCCGCCTCGGAGACCTCGGGCAGCGCGAGCCGGTGCGCGGACCGGGCGAAGCGCGCCGCGTTGGCCTGCGGCCGGAACGTCCACACCGAACCGTCGGCGTGCGCGTACGCCTTGAGGCCCTCGAAGATCTCCTGGGCGTAGTGCAGCACCGCGGTGGCGGGGTCGAGCTGCAGGGGGCCGTACTTCTCGACGCGACGGTCCTGCCAACCCTCGCCGTGGCGGTAGCTGATCCGAGCCATGTGCTCGGTGAAGACCGTCCCGAACCGCGGGGCGGCCAGGGCGGCCTCCCGGTCGGCGTCGGGGACGGGCGAGTCCGTGCGGTGGATCTCGAAGAGATCGGCGGACGTCGGTGTCGCGAGAGTGCTCATGGTCGGGGGCCTTTCACCAGGGTCGAGTCAGACGCTACCTGGGCGTGCGGCCGGGTGGACAGGTCACGGGTGACCGGTCGCGAACCCGGACGCCGCCGGTGCACGTGCGGGTCCGGTGCGACGGCCGGGGTGGAGCATCGGGAGCCGTCCGGGCGGGATGCCCGACGGCGGCCGGGAGGATCAGCCGGCGATGCGCGCGGCGAGGTCCTTGCCCACCTCGGCCGTCGAACGTACTCGCTCGGCACCGCGACGGTCGGCGATGTCGGCGGCGACCGCCGCCTCCACGCGACGCGCGGCGTCGGTGTGGCCGAGGTGGTCGAGCAGCAGCGCGACCGACAGCACCGTGGCCGTCGGGTCGGCCTTGCCCTGGCCCGCGATGTCGGGCGCCGAGCCGTGGACCGGCTCGAACATGCTCGGGGCCGTGCGGTCCGGGTTGATGTTCGCGGACGCGGCCAGGCCGATGCCGCCGGTGATGGCTGCGGCGAGGTCGGTGAGGATGTCGCCGAACAGGTTGTCGGTGACGATCACGTCGAACCGGCTCGGGTTGGTCACCAGGAAGATCGTGGCCGCGTCGACGTGCAGGTAGTCCACCGTGACGTCCGGGAACTCGGCGTTGATCGCCTCGACCTGGCGGCGCCACAGGTGGCCTGCGTGCACGAGGACGTTGTGCTTGTGCACGAGCGTGAGCTTCTTGCGCGGGCGGGCCGCGGCCCGGGCGAACGCGTCGCGGACCACGCGCTCGACGCCGAACGCGGTGTTGACGCTGACCTCGTTGGCGACCTCGGCGGGCGTGCCGACGCGGATCGCGCCGCCGTTGCCGACGTACGGGCCCTCGGTGCCCTCACGCACGACGACGAAGTCGACGTCCCCCGGGTTGGCGAGCGGGCTCGCGACACCAGGGAACAGCTTGCTCGGGCGCAGGTTCACGTAGTGGTCGAGCGCGAAGCGCAGCTTGAGGAGCAGGCCGCGCTCGAGGACGCCGGACGGGACCGTCGGGTCGCCGATGGCGCCGAGCAGGATCGCGTCGTGCTCGCGGATCGCGTCGAGGTCCGTGTCCGTGAGCGTCTCGCCCGTGGCGTGCCAGCGGCGCGCACCCAGGTCGAAGTCGGTCGTGGAGACCGTGGTCCCGCTGCCGTGCAGCGCGGCCTCGAGGGCCAGGAGGCCCTGCTCGACGACCTCCGTACCGATGCCGTCCCCGGCGACGACGGCGAGGCGGATGTCCTGGGCGGAGGGGCTGTCGACCATGTCCGCCAGCCTAGCCCCTGTCCCACCTGGCGGGACCGCCGTCTCACGTCGCGGTCATCGCCGCGTGCCGACGCTCAGTCCACGGCGGGCGTCGGACCGTCCTTCGGGTAGATCAGCTCGAACCGCTCCGCGACGACCTGCAGGTCCGCGCCGAACCGGTCGTCGCCGAGCACGCGGCGCCAGTACTTCTCGTGCTCCACGCGCCACGACTCGAGGCTGCGGTCGTCCTCCCCCTCGGCCGCCGCGTGCTCCGCGCCGACCTGGTCGAACGGGACGACCTCCACCTCCGTGGTGCGCAGCAGCGCCCGCGGCTCACCCGCGGAGTCGAGCACGATCGACAGGTCGCCCGGCCGCGGCGTCTCCAGGCCCGCGTCCTCGAGCTCGACGAGCGCCGTCGACGTCCCCGTCTTGGTGCCGTCGAGCACGAGACCCAGCAGCTGGTCGGCGAGCGCCGGGTTGTCCCCGAACGACCACGACGGCGGCGGCACGGCGTCGTTCGGCGACTCCCCCAGCACCGGGGAGAGGTTGCCAAACCCGAGGTGCCCGCGGGCCGCCTGCCAGAACGCGGTGACCCGCTCGTCCTCGACCCCGTCGGCCGCCTGCACGTCGTCGGTCATCGTCGCCCTCTCGTCGTCGGTGCGGCCCATCATGGCCGCAAACACGACGGGCGTGCGACCCGGCCGGGGCCAGGACGCACGCCCGTCGGCGTGACGAGGAAGGTCAGCGCGCGGCGCTGCCCTCCACGTAGTCGGTCTCCGAGGGCTTGACCCACGCGAACAGCTTGCGCAGCTCGCGGCCGACCGGCTCGATCGGGTGGTTCTGGCCCTTCTCGCGGAGCGCCTTGAACTCCGGGGCGCCCGCGTCCTGGTCGTCGATGAACCGCTTGGCGAAGGCGCCGTTCTGGATGTCGCCGAGGACCGCCTGCATGTTCGCCTTGACGTCCGGCGTGATGACGCGCGGGCCCGAGACGTAGTCGCCGTACTCGGCCGTGTCGGACACCGACCAGCGCTGCTTGGTGATGCCGCCCTCGAAGATGAGGTCGACGATGAGCTTGAGCTCGTGCAGCACCTCGAAGTACGCGACCTCGGGCTGGTAGCCGGCCTCGGTCAGGGTCTCGAAGCCGTACTGGATGAGCTGCGACACGCCGCCGCACAGGACGGCCTGCTCACCGAACAGGTCGGTCTCGGTCTCCTCGGTGAAGGTCGTCTTGATGCCGGCGGCACGCAGGCCGCCGATCGCCTTGGCGTACGACAGGGCGAGGTCCCACGCGGCGCCCGAGGCGTCCTGCTCGACCGCGACGATCACCGGCACGCCGCGCCCGTCGACGTACTCGCGGCGGACCAGGTGGCCCGGACCCTTGGGCGCGACCATGAGCACGTCGTGCCCGGCGGCCGGCTTGATGTAGCCGAAGCGGATGTTGAAGCCGTGGCCGAAGACGAGCGCCGCGCCGTCCTTGAGGTTCGGCTCGATCTCGTCGCGGTAGACGATCCGCTGCACCTGGTCGGGCGCGAGGATCACGACGACGTCGGCCTCGCGGACCGCGTCGGCCACCGTGGCGACCTTGAGGCCCTGGTTCTCGGCCTTCTCGCGGGACGACGAGCCCTCGCGCAGACCGACGGTCACGTCGACGCCGGAGTCGCGCAGGTTGAGGGAGTGCGCGTGCCCCTGGCTGCCGTAGCCGATGACGGCGACCTTCTTGGACTGGATGACCGACAGGTCGGCGTCGTCGTCGTAGAACAGCTCAGCCACGGTGGATCTCCTCAGGTGATGTGGGGTCGTGCGGGACGAAGGATGTCAGGACGCGCGCGTGACGCGCTCGAGCGCCCGGTCCGTGATCGACCGCGAGCCTCGGCCGATCGCGACGGTGCCGGACTGGACGATCTCGCGGATGCCGAACGGCTCGAGGGCCGCGAGCAGCGCGTCGAGCTTGCCCGGGCTGCCGGTCGCCTCGACGACGACCGTGTCGGGCACCACGTCGACGACGTGCGCGCGGAACAGCTGGACGACCTCGAGCACGCTCGTGCGCTGCGAGGTGTCGGCCTTGACCTTGACGAGCAGCAGCTCGCGCTGCACGGACGCGGCGTCCTCGAGCTCGACGATCTTGATGACGTTGATGAGCTTGTTGAGCTGCTTGGTGACCTGCTCGAGGGGCAGCTCGTCGACGTCGACGACGACGGTGATCCGGGAGATCTCCGCGTGCTCCGTCGGACCCACCGCGAGCGAGTGGATGTTGAACGAGCGGCGCGCGAACAGGCCCGCGACGCGTGTGAGCACACCGGGCTTGTTCTCCACGAGCACCGAGAGGGTGTGACGGGACATGGCTTCAGTCCTCTGTCTCGTTGGGTCGGACTGAGGCTGCATTCCGCTGCAGCCGAGTGCCTTGCTGCGCTGCGGCCCTCAACTTCCGCTGCATTTCGCTCAGTCCTCCCGGTCCCACGCCGGGCTGATGCCCCGGGCGTACTGGATCTTGTCGTTGCTCACGCCCGCGGCGACCATCGGCCACACCATCGCGTCGCGCGAGACGGTGAAGTCGACCACGACCGGCTGGTCGTCGATCTCGAGCGCGCGCTTGATCGTCGCGTCGACGTCCGCCTTCGTCTCGCAGCGCAGCCCCACGCAGCCGTACGCGTCGGCGAGCTTGACGAAGTCGGGGATGTGCACGGTGCCGTGGCCGGTGTGCAGGTCGGTGTTCGAGTAGCGGGACTCGTAGAACAGCGTCTGCCACTGCCGGACCATGCCGAGCGACGAGTTGTTGATGACCGCGACCTTGATCGGGATGTCGTTGATCGCGCAGGTCGCGAGCTCCTGGTTGGTCATCTGGAAGCAGCCGTCGCCGTCGATCGACCAGACGGTCCGGTCGGGCTGGCCGACCTTCGCGCCCATCGCGGCCGGGACCGAGTAGCCCATGGTGCCGAGGCCGCCGGAGTTCAGCCACGAGTTGGGCCGCTGGTACTTGATGAACTGCGCGGCCCACATCTGGTGCTGCCCGACTCCGGCGACGTAGATCGCCTCGGGGCCGGACAGCTCGCCGATGCGGCTGATGACGTGCTGCGGGGCCAGGTGACCGTCGGACGGCTCGTCGTAGCCGAGCGGGAACGTGCCGCGCCACTCGTCGAGCTGCTGCCACCAGGCCTCGAGGTCCGGCTTGCCGTGCTGGCCGTGCTCGCGCTGCAGCTCCGGCAGGAGGTCGGTGAGGACCTCCTTGAGGTCGCCGACGATCGGGACGTCGACCGCGCGGTTCTTGCCGATCTCGGCCGGGTCGATGTCGGCGTGCACCACGGTCGCCTTGGGCGCGAAGCTGGACAGCTGGCCCGTGACGCGATCGTCGAACCGGGCGCCGAGCGCGACGATCAGGTCGGCCTTCTGCAGGGCCGCGACGGCCGCGACCGTACCGTGCATGCCCGGCATGCCGAGGTTCTGCGGGTGCGCGTCGGGCAGGGCGCCGCGGGCCATCAGCGTCGTGACGGCCGGCGCACCCGACGCGTCGACGAGCGCCTGCAGCTCGGCCGCGGCACGCGCTCGGATGACGCCGCCGCCGACGTACAGGACGGGACGACGTGCGGTCGCGAGCAGCCGGGCGGCCTCACGGATCTGCTTGGCGTGCGGCTTGGTGACCGGGTGGTAGCCGGGAAGGGTGAGCTCCTGCGGCCACGAGAACGTGGTCTGGCTCTGCATCGCGGACTTGGCGATGTCGACGAGCACCGGGCCGGGGCGGCCGGTCGACGCGATGTGGAACGCCTCGGCGATGACCCGCGGGATGTCGTCGGGGTTCGTGACCAGGTAGTTGTGCTTGGTGATCGGCAGCGTGATGCCGACGATGTCGGCCTCCTGGAACGCGTCGGTGCCGATGAGCGACGCGCCCACCTGGCCGGTGATCGCGACGAGCGGCACGGAGTCCATGTGCGCGTCGGCGATCGGCGTCACGAGGTTCGTCGCACCGGGGCCCGACGTCGCCATGCACACGCCGACCTTGCCCGTGGCCGACGCGTAGCCGGCGGCCGCGTGACCGCCGCCCTGCTCGTGGCGCACGAGGATGTGGCGCAGGCGGGTCGAGTCCATCAGCGGGTCGTACGTCGGGAGGATCGCGCCGCCAGGGATGCCGAAGACGACCTCGGCGCCGGCCTCCTCGAGCGACCGGACGATCGACTGCGCGCCCGTGACCTTCTCGGGGGCGGCGGGCACACTGCCCGTGACCGTGGCGGCCGGGCGCGCGGCCGGGACGACGACCGCCGGGGTGGCCGGCGCAGCGGCCGGTCCTGTCGAGCGCGGCGGTGCCGGGTGGGGACCCTGGACCATCGTTGTCTCCCTGGGTGGTGCAGCTGGCGTGACGGTGCCGGACAAACGAAAACCCCTCGACGCCATGATCGGCCTGACGAGGGGTGAGCGCGCTGACGAGACCTGGCGGGTGGCCTCAGCCGGCGCGCTCAGGAAGTACTACGAGGATCGTCTGCACGTCGCCGACAGTACGCCGCGTGACGAGGGATGTCACGCCGTCTCACATCGTGGTTCACGAGACCACGCTATGGACACGAGTGCCTAGCTCGAGGCCTCGGCCGGGTCCATGTCGAAGGCAGGCAGGCCGTCGATGCTCGTGCGGTTCTTCAGCCGCCGGTAGTCGGCCTGACCCTCGACGCCCTTGCGCTCCATGTACGGGGGCAGCAGGTCCCGCTCCCCCACGTAGTCCATGAACGGCACGCCGTACCCGCACGAGTCGCTGACCCGCTCGACGTCCACCACCACCACAGCTCGCGCGCCGCGGGTCTCGGGGAACATCCCGACGAGCTCGTCGAACCCCTCGTCGTACAGCGTGACGAACCGGCCCCGGCCGTGCAGGCGCACGATGTTGGGCGGCCCCTCGAACGCGCAGAACATGAGCGTGATCCGGCCGTTGTCGCGCAGGTGGGCGATCGTCTCGGCGCCGCTCGCCGTGAGGTCGACGTAGGCGACCGTGTGGTCGTCGAGCACCACGAACGAGCCGCCGATCCCCTTCGGGGACACGTTGACGTGACCATCCGGGCCGCTGGGCGCGGTGGCGACGAAGAACATGTGCTGCGCGAGGAGGAACGCCCGCAGACGCTCGTCGATCCGCTCGTGGACCTTGCCCATGCGCTCCTCCTCGTCGCCCGCCTGCGACGACCCTACGGCGAGCGGCGAGCGCACGGCCGGGAGGGCCACCGTGCGGACGCGTGGGTCTGCCCCACCGACACGGTCGCGGGACATATCTACCGTTGTCGGACATGACGAGCACCGCGACCACCGCCCCGCCCCAGCGGCCGCCCGCCTCGCGCACCCGACGCCGTCGCCGCACGACTCGCCGCATCAGCTGGGTCGCCGTGCTGCTCACGTCGCTCGCGATCGTCGCGTACTCGGCGGTCCCCTACCTCACGTCCTCGCTCGCGCAGGCCGACCCCGACCGCGCGCCGCTCGCGTCCGCGTACGCGGCGACGCCCACCGTCGTCCAGGTCGCGCTCGTGCTGCACGTGGTCGGCGCCGCCGTCGCGCTGCTCGTCGGCCCGTTCCAGTTCTGGGCGGCGTTCCGGCGCCGGTTCCCGCGGGTGCACAGGTGGCTCGGGCGCACGTACCTCGTCGGCGTGCTGGTCGGCGGGGTCGCGTCGCTCGTCATGGCGCCGTTCAACACGGCCGGGATGGTCGGGTTCTTCGGGTTCGGGACGCTCGGCGTGCTGTGGGTCTGGTCCGGGTGGCGGGCGTACCGGGCGATCCGGTCCGGCGACGTGCGGTCGCACCAGGCGTGGATGATCCGGACCTTCGCGATGACGTACGCGGCGGTGACGCTGCGGACGTGGACGGGCGTGCTCATCGCCGTCCAGGCGTTCGCCGCGGGCGACGGGTTCGACCCTGACGCGGCCTTCCAGAACGCGTACGCGGCGGTGCCGTTCCTCGCATGGCTGCCGAACGTCGTGATCGCCGAGCTCCTCGTCCGGCGGCGCGGGCTGCCCGCGCTGCGGGTCGTCGACCCGCTCCCCGCTCAGGTCGTCGAGCGGCGGTAGACCCGCGCCTCCCACGGCCGCAGCGACCCGGCGGCCCCGGCGTCGTCGTAGTTGCCCAGCAGCAGCGTGCTGCCCTCGTCGAACGCCCACGCGTCCCCCACGTCGACCGTCTGCTCGTCGCCCGTGAAGTTGCCCAGCACCAGCAGGGACTCGTCGCCGAGGCGGCGCGTGAACGCGTAGACGTGCTCGTCGTCGGGCAGCAGCATCGTGAAGTCGCCGAGCGCGACCACCGGATCCTCGTGCCGCAGCGCGACGAGCCGGCGGTAGTGATGGAACACGGAGCGCGGGTCGGCCCGCTCGGCCTCCGCGTTGACCGTCGGGTAGTTGGCGTTCACCGGCAGCCACGGCGTACCCGTCGTGAAACCCGCGTGCTCCGACGCGTCCCACTGCACCGGGGTGCGGGCGTTGTCGCGGCTCATCCGGGCGAGGCCCTCGAGCAGCTCGTCGTCGGTCGAGTGCCCGCGGGCACGCGCCTCCGAGATGTGCCGCAGCGACTCGATGTCCTGGTAGTCCTCGAACCGCGTGAAGTGCGCGTTCGTCATCCCGAGCTCCTCGCCCTGGTAGACGTACGGCGTCCCGCGGTGCAGGTGCAGCACCGTCGCGAGCATCGTCGCGGACTCCCGGCGGTAGACGCCGTCGTCGCCGAACCGGGACACGATGCGCGGCTGGTCGTGGTTGTCCCAGTAGAGGCTGTTCCAGCCGGCGTCAGCGAGGCCGGACTGCCAGCGCCCGAACGACGTCTTGAGGTCGGTCAGCCGCAGCGGCCGCGTGTCGAACTTGCCTCCCGGACCGTGGTCCAGCCCGACGTGCTCGAACTGGAACACCATGTCGACCTCGGCGCGGGCCGGGTCGGTGAACAGGCGTGCGTCCTCGATCGTGACGCCCGGCATCTCGCCCACCGCGAGCAGCTGCTCCGGGTGGTCGGCGAAGACCTCCCGGTGCATCTCGGCGAGGAACTCGTGGATGCGCGGGCCGCACGTGTAGAACGGCGAGCCGTCGGCCCACAGCCCGCCGTGCACCACGCCGTCGCGCAGCGGCACCTCCTTGGACACGAGGTTGATGACGTCCATGCGGAAGCCGTCGACCCCACGGGCCAGCCACCAGCGCATCATGTCGTAGACGGCGTGCCTGACCTGCGGGTTCTCCCAGTTGAGGTCCGGCTGCTTGCGGCTGAACAGGTGCAGGTAGTACTCCTGCGTCTCCTCGTCGAGCTCCCACACCGGACCTGAGAAGAACGAGCCCCAGTTCGTCGGCTCCGCGCCGGGTTGGCCCGGCTCCGTGCCGGGGCGGGCCGGCCGCCACCAGTACCAGTCGCGCTTCTCACTGTCCTTCCCCGAGCGCGAGTCGACGAACCACGGGTGCTCGTCGGACGTGTGGTTGACCACGAGGTCCATGACGAGCCGGATGCCGTGCGCGTGCAGCGCCCCGATGAGCTCGTCGAGGTCGTCGAGCGTGCCGAACACCGGGTCGACGTCCTGGTAGTCGCTGATGTCGTACCCGTTGTCGTCCTGCGGTGAGGAGTACACGGGCGAGAGCCAGACGACGTCGACCCCCAGCTCGACGAGGTGGTCGAGGTGCTGCAGGATCCCCGGGATGTCGCCGATGCCGTCGCCGTCCGAGTCGGCGAACGAGCGCGGGTAGATCTGGTAGACGACGGCCTTCGTCCACCACGGCGCGTCGTCGACGGTCCAGCTCATGCGGTCAGCCCCTCCCTGTCACCGCCCGGGTCGGCTCAGAGCAGGACGGCGCCCTTCGACGCCGACTGCACGAGCTTGGCGTACTTCGCGAGCACGCCGCGCGTGTACGTCGGGGGCAGCGGCGCCCAGCCGGCCCGGCGGGACTCGAGCTCGGCGTCGTCGACCAGCACGTCGAGCGTCGCGTTCGCGACGTCGAGCCGGATCCGGTCTCCGTCCCGGACGAACGCGATGGGCCCGCCGTCGACGGCCTCCGGGGCGACGTGCCCGACGCACAGGCCGGTCGTGCCGCCCGAGAAGCGGCCGTCGGTGAGCAGCAGGACGTCCTTGCCGAGGCCGGCACCCTTGATCGCTCCCGTGATCGCGAGCATCTCGCGCATGCCCGGGCCGCCCTTCGGGCCCTCGTAGCGGATGACGACGACGTCGCCCGCGACGATCGTGCCGTCCTCCAGCGCGTCCATCGCGGCGCGCTCGCGGTCGAACACCCGGGCCGTGCCCTCGAACACGTCCGAGTCGAAGCCCGCCGACTTCACGACCGCCCCCTCGGGCGCGAGCGAGCCGTGCAGGATCGTGATGCCGCCCGTGCGGTGGATCGGGTTGTCGAGCGCGCGCAGGATCTTGCCGTCCGGGTCGGGCGGGTTCACGTCGGCCAGGTTCTCGGCGACCGTCTTGCCCGTCACCGTGAGGCAGTCGCCGTGCAGCAGACCCGCGTCGAGCAGCGCCTTCATGACGACCGGGACACCGCCGATGCGGTCGATGTCGTTCATGACGTACCGGCCGAACGGCTTGAGGTCACCGAGGTGCGGGACGCGTGCGGCGACGCGGGAGAAGTCGTCGAGCGTGAGGTCGACCTCCGCCTCGTGCGCGATCGCCAGCAGGTGCAGGACCGCGTTCGTCGAGCCGCCGAACGCCATGACGACCGCGATCGCGTTCTCGAACGCTTCCTTCGTCATGATCTGGCGAGCCGTGATGCCGCGCCGGAGCAGCTCGACGACGGCCTCGCCGGACTTGTGCGCGAACGCGTCGCGGCGGCGGTCTGCCGAGGGCGGCGCCGCCGATCCCGGGATCGACATGCCGATCGCCTCCGCGACGGACGCCATCGTGTTCGCGGTGTACATGCCGCCGCACGCACCCTCGCCCGGGCAGATCGCGCGCTCGATCCGGTCGACGTCCTCGCGGCTCATGAGCCCGCGCGCGCACGCGCCGACGGCCTCGAACGCGTCGATGATCGTCACGTCCTTCTCGGTGCCGTCCTCGAGCTTGACCCAGCCCGGCGCGATCGAACCGGCGTACAGGAACACGCTCGCCAGGTCGAGGCGCGCGGCGGCCATGAGCATCCCGGGCAGCGACTTGTCGCACCCGGCGAGCAGCACCGAGCCGTCGAGCCGCTCGGCCTGCATGACCGTCTCGACCGAGTCCGCGATGATGTCGCGGCTGACCAGCGAGAAGTGCATGCCCTCGTGGCCCATCGAGATGCCGTCCGAGACCGAGATGGTGCCGAACTCGAGCGGGTACCCGCCCGCGGCGTGCACGCCCGACTTGGCCGCCTTGGCGAGCCGGTCGAGCGACAGGTTGCACGGGGTGATCTCGTTCCACGAGCTCGCGACGCCGATCTGCGGCTTCGCGAAGTCGTCGTCCCCGAGGCCGACCGCCCGGAGCATCCCCCGCGACGCGGTGGCCTCCAGCCCGTCGGTGACCGTGCGCGAGCGGGGCTTGATGTCCGGCGTGCTCATGCCGCGAGTCTAGGGACGCACGGCACTGGCACGCGCGGCAGGCCGCCCGTCGCCGCCGGCCCGCCCGCCGGGTGTGACGTCGGGCGACAAACCTCATCCCCCCACCCCTTCCAGCCGATCCGATGGACGACCCCCCGGCAGGGCAGGCGACCGCACGCCCTCACCGAGCAGACGACCACGGGACGGAGGCGGGGCATGTCGACGCCGAGCGCCGCACCGAGCCGCACCCGGTGGTCGGACCGGATCACGTGGCGCGTCTTCCTCGTGGTCGGGCTCCTGCTCACGGCCGCCGTCATGGTGGTCCCCGGCTGGCCCGGCGAGGTCCTGTGGGACGTCGTCCCGCTCCTGTCCGTCCTGGCGATGGTGACCGGCGTGCGCCGGCACGGGACGTCCGTGCCCCGGGCGTGGTGGTGGCTCACCGCCGGGACCGCGCTCTGGGCCGTCGCGGACGTCGCCTGGACCGTCTGGTACGTCGCCGTGGACGGTGACGCCGACCTCGTGCCGTGGTGGTTCGACGGGTTCTACACGCCGACCTACCTGTTCCTCGTGGTCGGGTTCGCGCTGCTGCCCCGCAACTCGCTGCGCGCACGCCACGAGACCGCCACGGCGGACGCCGTCGTCGTGGTCGTCGGGGCCGCCCTGCTCTACTGGGTGCTCGTCTTCCGCGACTTCATCGGCGACCGCGCGCTCGCCGACCCGGCGCGCAGCCTGTCCGTGGTGTCGCTCGCGATGGGGCTCGGTGTCGTGCTCTTCGCGTCGCGCCTGTGGTTCCGGTACGGCGGCCGCAACGGCGCGTACGTGCTGCTCGCGTGTGGTGTCGCCGCCTCTACGACCGGGGACGTGCTCTACACCGTGACGCTGATCGGCGACGGGAACCCGGGGATCTCGCTGCTCGACACGTCCCTCGCCGAAGGGCTCGGCAGCGCCGCGTGGCTCTGCTGGTTCGTGCTCTTCGGCGCCGCCGCACTGCACCCCGGTGTCCGGGGCACGCCGGACGCGACCCCCAGTCCCGCCCTCACGCTCGCACGCGGGGTGGCGTTCTTCGTGATCGCGACCGTGGGGCCGGTGACGTTCCTGTTCACGTTCCGGGCCGGGTCCACCGTGACGTTGGCGTGGGGCGACCTGGCGGTGCCGGTGCTCACCGTCGCGCTGCTGTCCGCGTTCCTCGTCGGGCGGCTCGTGGTCGGCACGAGCACCGCGCAGCGTCGCACGCTCCAGCTGGACCGGCAGGCCGCGCAGCTCGCGCAGGCGCTCCACGACCAGCAGGCGCTCCAGCAGCAGCTGAGCCACCAGGCGCTCCACGACCCGCTCACCGGCCTCGGCAACCGCACCCTGTTCACCGACCGGCTCGCGGACCCGGGTGACGGCGGCACCCGACGGGCGGTCCTCATGGTCGACCTGGACGGCTTCAAGCGGGTCAACGACGACCACGGGCACCACGCGGGTGACGACCTCCTCGTGCAGGTCGGGCAGCGGCTGCGGCAGGTCGTCGGCGACGGCGACACGCTCGCGCGGCTCGGCGGCGACGAGTTCGCGCTCGTGCTCGCGCGGACCGACGAGGCCGAGGCACGCGAACGCGCCGCGCAGCTCGCGCGCGCGGTCGCGGAGCCGTTCGTCGTGGAGGGGCAGGTCATGCGGATCACGGCGAGCGTCGGCGTCCGCGTCGTCGACGGCCGGGTCAGCACCGAGGAGACGCTGCGCGACGCCGACCTGGCGCTCTACGCCGCGAAGGCCGGCGGCAGGAGCCAGGTCTGCGTCTTCCACCCACGGCTGCGCGACGCCCAGGTCGAACGGGCCCGCCTCGCCGACGGCCTGAGGCTCGCGCTCGACCGCGACGAGCTCGCCGTCCACTACCAACCCGTCGTACAGCTCGACACCGGCGACGTGCTGTCCGTGGAGGCGCTGCTGCGGTGGAACTCCCCGGACGGCCTCGTCATGCCGGACCGGTTCATCCCCGTGGCCGAGGACACCGGGCTCATCGTCCCCATCGGCGACCACGTGCTGCGGCGCGCGTGCGCCGACGCACGCCCCTGGTTCGAGCAGCGCGGCGTCGGCGTGCACGTGAACGTGTCGGGCCGCCAGCTGCGCGAGCCGGACGTCGTCGAGCGGGTGCTCGCCGCCCTCGACGCCGCGGGGCTCCCCGGCCGCGCGCTCGTCCTCGAGATCACCGAGACGACCCTGCTCGCGACCGGCGGGGCCGAGGACGCCCTCGTCGTGTCGCACCTGTCGAGGCTCCGCGAGCACGGCGTCCGCGTCGCGATCGACGACTTCGGCACGGGCTACTCCTCGCTCGCCTACCTGCAGCACCTGCCCGTCGACATCGTGAAGATCGACGGCGCCTTCACCCGGTTCGCCGCCGAGGCCGGCGACGAGGCGCGGCGCCGTCGCGCGCTCGCCAGCGCGATCGTCGACCTGTGCGGCACCCTCGACCTGCAGGCCGTGGCCGAGCAGATCGAGACCGACGACGAGGCCGACGCGCTGCGCGCCCTCGGGTGCCCGCAGGGGCAGGGCTACCGGTTCGGCCGCCCGGTCCCGCGCGAGGAGATGGACGCGAGGCTCGGCGGCACGACGACCCTCCCGACGCCTCGGGAGCCGGTGCGCCCCGCCCGGTCCTCCTGAGCGGGGGGCACGGCCCCGCGCGGATCAGGCGCGGCGGATCCGGCTGACGTCACGCACGGCACCGCGGTCGGCCGACGTCGCCATCGCGGCGTACGCCTGCAGGGCCGGCGACACGTAGCGGTCGCGGTCCTTCGGCTGCCACGGGTTCTCGGACGACTCCATCTTCGCCCGACGCTCGGCGAGCACGGCGTCCGGCACGTTGATGCGGATGAGGCGCGTCTCGACGTCGATCTCGATCTCGTCGCCGTCCTCGATCAGGCCGATCGCCCCGCCCGCCGACGCCTCCGGGGAGACGTGGCCGACCGAGATGCCGCTCGAGCCACCGGAGAACCGGCCGTCCGTGAGCAGCGCGCACACCTTGCCGAGGCCGCGGCCCTTGATGAACGACGTCGGGTAGAGCATCTCCTGCATCCCGGGACCGCCCGAGGGGCCCTCGTAGCGCACGACCACGACGTGCCCGGGCTGGACCTGCTTGGTGAGGATCTTCTCGACGGCCTCGTCCTGCGACTCGCACACGAGGGCCGTGCCGACGAAGTGGAAGAGCTCCGGGTCGATGCCGGCGGTCTTGATGATCGCGCCGTCCTCGGCGAGGTTGCCGCGCAGCACCGCGAGACCGCCCTCCACCGTGTAGGCGTGCGCGACGTCGCGGATGCAGCCGTTCACCGCGTCGGTGTCGAGCGACTCCCACACGTTCGAGGTCGAGAACGCCTGCGTCGTGCGGACACCGCCCGGGGCCGCGTGGAACAGCTCCCGCGCGCGGTCCGTCGCACGGCCCCCACGGACGTCCCAGTCGTCGAGCCACGCGCGCAGCGTCGGCGTGTGCACCGACGTGACGTCGTGGTCGAGCAGGCCGGCCCGCTCGAGCTCGCCGAGCAGCGCCGGGATGCCACCGGCGCGGTGGACGTCCTCCATGTGGAAGCTCGGGTGGTTGGGCGCGACCTTGGACAGGCACGGGACGCGGCGGCTGATGTCGTCGATGTCGGCGAGCGTGAAGTCGACCTCGGCCTCCTGCGCCGCGGCGAGGACGTGCAGCACGGTGTTCGTCGACCCGCCCATGGCGACGTCGAGCGCCATCGCGTTGGCGAACGCGGCCCGCGTCGCGATCCCGCGGGGCGCGGCGGTGTCGTCCTCGTCCTCGTAGTAGCGGCGCGCGAGCTCGACGACCGTGCGGCCGGCCTCGAGAAACAGCTCGCGGCGGGCCGCGTGCGTGGCGAGCGTCGAGCCGTTGCCCGGCAGCGACAGGCCGAGCGCCTCGGTGAGGCAGTTCATCGAGTTCGCGGTGAACATCCCCGAGCACGAGCCGCACGTGGGGCAGGCGGACTCCTCGACGGCCGCGAGCGCCTCGTCGGAGACGTTGTCGTCCGCGGAGTAGTTGATCGCGTTGATCAGGTTGAGCGGCGTCTTCGCGACGCCGTTCGCGACGATCGCCTTGCCGGCCTCCATCGGGCCGCCCGAGACGAACACGACCGGGATGTTGAGCCGCAGCGCCGCGTTGAGCATGCCGGGCGTGATCTTGTCGCAGTTCGAGATGCACACGAGCGCGTCCGCGCAGTGCGCGTTGACCATGTACTCGACGGAGTCCGCGATGAGGTCGCGGCTCGGCAGCGAGTAGAGCATGCCCGCGTGGCCCATCGCGATGCCGTCGTCGACCGCGATGGTGTTGAACTCCTTGGCGACGCCGCCGGCCTCGCGGATCGCCGACGCGACGAGGTCGCCCATGTCCTTGAGGTGCACGTGCCCCGGGACGAACTGCGTGTAGGAGTTCGCGATCGCGACGATCGGCTTGCCGAAGTCCTCCGACCCCATGCCGGTCGCGCGCCACAGCGCGCGGGCGCCGGACATGTTGCGGCCATGGGTGGACGTCCGAGAGCGCAGGGGGCGGCTCATTCCAAGCTCCTTCGACACGCACGAGCAGCCGCGGCACGCGGCTGCTGCGTCAGGCTACGTCCGCGTCCACGCCCCGACGTGAGCCGTCCGCCCCGTGGTCCACGACCACGGGGCGGACGCGCTGGTCAGCGGCCGCCGGACGACGCGTCGACCATCCCGGCGACGATGTCCTGGGCGGTCGCCTGGCCGGCGAACATCGCCGCGATGCCGTCGTTCATCGCACCGCCGATGCTGCCGCCGTACGCGACGTCGAGCCAGATCTGCACGTACGTAGCACTGTTGCGGTACTGCAGCAGCGTCTGCATGTTCGGGTCGGACACGCCCGACTCGGAACCGAGAGTCACGGGCAGGCCGGAGCCGGTCTCGGCGTACCGCTTCTGCACGTCGACGCTCGCGATGTACTTGAGCAGCTCGACGCACTCGGGCGGCGCCGAGTACGAGCAGGAGAACCCGTCGCCGCCGCCGAGCGCCGCGGCCGGGTCGCCCTGACCGCCCTCGACCGTCGGGAACGGGAACCAGCCGAGGTTCTCGCCGAGCGCGTCGTCGCCGGTGAGGCCGCGCATGATGCCCGGCTCCCAGTGGCCCATGAGCTCCATCGCGGCGTTGCCGTTCGCGACGAGCCCGGCGGAGCTCGCCATCCCCGTCTGCGCGGGCGTGCCGAGGAAGTCCTGCTGGAACGGCTGCGTCGCGAGGAACGCGGCCAGCTGCTCCCCGGCCTGCGTGAAGCACGGGTCCTCGAACCGGAGCTCGACGCCGGCGCGCTTCATGGTGTCGGTGCTGCACTGGCGCAGCGCGAAGTTGTACCAGTAGTGCGCCGCGGGCCAGGTGTCCTTGGCTCCGACCGCGATGGGCGTGATGCCCGCGCCCTTGAGCTGCTCGACGACGTCGTTCAGGTCGTCGATCGTCTGGGGCGTGCCCTCGATGCCCGCCTGGGCGAACAGCGCCTTGTTGTACCAGAAGCCCTCGACGCCGACGCTGTACGGCAGGCCGTACGTCGCGCCGTCGACCTGCCAGGCGGCCGCAGAGCCGCCGATGAGGCCGATCTCGTCGAGCACGTCGCGGCTGATGTCCTTGACCTTGCCGTCGGCGACCTGGTCGGCGAGGTCGCCGCCGCCCCACTGCTGGAAGAGGTCCGGCGGGTCGGAGGACTGCAGCGCGACGGGGATCTGCGTCTTCTGCAGCTCCTCGTTCTGCACCGCGCTCACCTCGACGGTGACGTTCGGGTGCGTGTCCTCGAACTCGCGCGCGACGGACTCCCAGAAGCCCTTGAGCGGCTCGGCCGTCCCGTTGTGCCACCACGTGAGCGTGACCTGGTCGTTGCTCGTGTCGGCCGCGTCGTCGTTCCCGCCGCCGCTGCACGCGGCCAGCAGCGCAGTCGTCGTCGCGAGCGCCACCACAACGCTCACCCGGCGCTTCGTCGCCATCGTTCGATCCCCTTGTCGTCCTCGTTGACGTGCTGATCAGCGGGGAGTTTGGCAGGTTCCGACACCAGGAATCAATCGTTATCGACATCGTTATCTATCGAAACAACGGACACTCGTCCAAGGTGTCCCGATTGCTCCGCAGACGGGTCAGTCGATCGGCGGAATGAGCCACCGGATGGTTCGCGTGACGAGGTCTCCCCCGACGCGTGCAGGGCCGCCGCCGAGCAGCGGCTCGGGTCGCAGCTCGAGCGCGGCCCGCGCCCACGACGGCAGGGTCGCCGCCGCACCCGCCGCGAGCGCGCGGTAGGTCGGGCGCAGCGCCAGCGGAAGGGGCGGTGTCCGGAGCAGGAAGTCGACCGTCGCGCGGGACGCGTCGGTGACCCGGAGCTCGGGACGGTACGCGTCGATCAGCGCGGTCACCTCCGCCAGCGTCATCGGCGGGTCCACCACGCCCAGTCCGCGCGCGACGACCGCGGACTGCGCGACGTACTCGTCGTACCCGGCGCCGTCGAGCGGCCGCTCCCCGAACCGGCGGTGCGCCGCGACGAAGCTGTCCACGCCCGCCGCGTGGATCCACGCCAGCAGGTGCGGGTCGTCCGCCGTGTACGGCACGCCGTCGGAGGTCACTCCCCGGACGTAACCGTGCACGCGGCGGACGTGCTGCACCGCCGCCTCGGCGTCCTCGGCTCGCCCGAACGCCGTCATGGCGAGGAACGTGCTCGTCCGCGCGAGCCTGCCCCACGGGTCCTCGCGGAAGTCCGAGAACTCGGCGACCGCCGCCATCGCGACGGGGTGCAGCGCCTGCAGGAGCAGCGCGCGCAGGCCGCCCGCGAACATCGAGGCGTCGCCGTGCACCACCTGCACGGCGGACCCGGGTGGGAACCAGCGCGGGCCCGGTGCGTGGTGGATGCGCTCGCGCGTGGCGAAGCCGTCCGCGCCCGAGACGCGCAGGAACAGCACGTCGCCGGCGCGGCGACGCAACGACGGGCGGCGCTCGACGGTGGTCGTCACCCCTCGATGGTGCGTCGGTCCGGCGCGCCGCGCGACTCTCAGTGCTGCAGCGCCGCCTCGCCCGCCGACTCCGCGCCGGCCTTGATGTGCCGCGTGACCCACGGCGCGATCGCGAACATGCCGCCCGCGACCGCGAGCGCGACGACGCCGATCCAGCCGAAGTACGCGGTGTCGCTCACGTCTTGCGTCGCCTGCACGAGCTGGGCGGTGATGGCGTTGCCCGCCGACGTGGCGAGGAACCACAGCGCCATGGCTTGGCCGCGGAACGCCCGGGGCGCGAGCAGCGTGGTCGCCGCGAGGCCCACGGGCGACAGGCACAGCTCGCCGATCGTCTGGATGACGTAGACGACGATCAGCACCCACCACGGCGCCTTGTCGCCCTCGAACAGCGCCGACATGCCCGCGAGGAACACGAAGCTCAGGGCCGCGAAGGTCAGGCCCAGCGCGAACTTCACGGCGGTCGGCGGGCGGTCGTCGAGCTTCGTCCAGATCCACGCGAACACCGGCGCGAGGATGACGATCGAGGCCGGGTTGACCGTCTGGTAGAACTCCGGCGAGATCGTCAGCCCGCCCACGGTGAGGTCGGTGCGGTTCTTCGCGAAGCTCGACAGCGTGCTCGACGCCTGCTCGAAGATCATCCAGAACAGCATCGCGGCGACGAACAGCGGGATGTACGCCCGCAGGCGCTGCTTCTCGTGCTCGGTGACCTTCGGCGAGCGGAACATCACCCAGAACGTCGCGATCGGCGCGGCGAACGCGAGGTAGGACAGCGCGTCGATCCACGTGTTGACGGTGAACCCGCCGCCCACGGCCCACGCGAGCGCGACGGCGAGCAGGATGCCGACGACCACGGCGAGCACGATCCGCACCGCGCCCGCCCGGTCCTCGACCGTCATCGGGTTCGGGGGCAGCTCGCCCGCACCGCCCAGCAGCCGGCGGCCCAGGACGAACACGACGAGCGAGATGCCCATGCCGATCGCCGCGACGGCGAACCCGGCGTGGTAGCCGCCCCAGTCGCGGGCCCATCCCACGAGCAGCGGCGCGAGCAGCGACCCGATGTTGATGCCCATGTAGTAGATGGAGAACCCGGAGTCCCGCCGCGGGTCGTCGCGGTGGTACAGCTCGCCGACCATGCTCGACACGTTGGGCTTGAGCAGGCCCGTGCCCAGCGCCACGAGCACGATGCCGAGGAACGAGAAGCTCGGGTTCGGGATCGCGAGCGCGACGTGGCCCGACGCGATCACGATGCCGCCGTACAGCACGGAACGCCGGCCGCCGATGAACCGGTCCGCGAGCCAGCCGCCGAGCACCGACAGCAGGTAGACGGCGGCGCCGTACACCGCGACGACCGCCTCGCCCGTCGCCTCGGGCAGCCCCAGCCCGCCGTTGGCCGCGGTGTCGGTCAGGTAGAACAGCAGGATGGCGCGCATCCCGTAGTAGCTGAACCGCTCCCACAGCTCGGTGTTGAAGAGCGTGAACAGCCCCATCGGGTGCCCGAAGAACCCCCGGTCGCGCGGCAGGACGCGCTCGTCGGCGGTCCCCGTTCCTTGAGCCCCCTCGCTCATGGTCCCCATGGTGGCGGTTCGCCCGCCCGCGCGCACGCCTGGCCGCCGGGGTAGCGTCGCCCGGTGCCCGTGGTCCTGTGGTTCCGCCGGGACCTGCGCCTGGCCGACCACCCCGCCCTTCTCGCCGCCGTGCAGGGCGCACGGGCTGCGGACGACGAGGTCGTCGCGCTGTTCGTCGCCGACCCCGCGCTGTGGCGGGTCTCAGGTTCGCCGCGGCTGGCCTACCTCGTGCGGTCGTTGCGCGCGCTGGACGAGGCGACCGGTGGGCGGCTCGTCGTCCGGCGCGGGGCGCCCGCGACCGTCGTCCCGTCGCTCGTGCGCGAGGTCGGCGCGGCGGCCGTGCACGTGACGGCGGCGACCGAGCCCTACGGGCGACGGCGGGACGAGGCCGTTGAGCGCGCGCTCGACGTGCCGCTCGTGCGGACCGGGTCTCCGTACGCCGTCGCACCCGGGCGGCTGGTGACCCGCGGCGGGACGCCGTTCCAGGTGTTCACGCCGTTCCGGAGCGCATGGCTGGACCACGGCTGGTCGGCGCCGGCGGTCCGGCCGCGCACGGTGCCGTGGGCGTCCGTGCGGTCCGACGGGCTGCCCGACGAGCCCGCGACCGACGTGATCCTGCCCGCCGCGGGCGAGCACGCCGCGCACCGCCGGTGGCGCACCTTCCTGGAGGACGGGCTCGACGACTACCGCTGGGCCCGCGACCGGCCCGACCTCGACGGCACGTCCGCGCTCTCCGTGCACCTCAAGTACGGCGAGCTGCACCCCCGGACGCTGCTGGCCGACCTCGCCGCCCGGCCGTCGTCGGACTCCGTGGGCACCTACCGGTCCGAGCTCGCCTGGCGCGAGTTCCACGCCGACGTGCTCTGGCACCACCCCGGCGCCGCGCACCGTTCGCTGCGTCCCGTGGTGCCCGACGACGCGTGGGCGTCCGGGGCGACCGCCGACGCGCTGTTCGCCGCGTGGGCCGAGGGGCGCACGGGCTACCCGTTCGTGGACGCCGGGATGCGCCAGCTGCGGGCCACCGGGTGGATGCACAACCGGGTGCGCATGGTCGTCGCGTCGTTCCTGGTCAAGGACCTGCACGTGCGGTGGCAGCGCGGCGCCGACCACTTCATGGCGTGGCTGGTCGACGGCGACGTGCCGCAGAACCAGCTCAACTGGCAGTGGGTCGCCGGGACCGGGCGTGACGCCGCCCCCTACTTCCGGGTGTTCAACCCCGTGACGCAGGGCGAGAAGTTCGACCCCGACGGCGACTACGTGCGCCGGTGGGTGCCCGAGCTGCGCGGCGTCGCCGGCCGGGCCGTGCACCAGCCGTGGCGGCTCGGCCTCGAGGCGCCCGACGACTACCCGTCACCGGTCGTCGACCACGCGACCGAGCGTCGGGTCGCGCTCGACGACTTCCACCGCCGCGGCGGCTGAGCCCGGTCAGGGGCGGAGCAGCACCTTCGTGGCGCGGCGCTCGTCCATCGCCGCGTAGGCCTCGGCGACCTGCTCGAGGGGCAGCTCCAGGTCGAACACGGCGCCCGGCTGCAGGCGGCCGTCGAGCACCTCGGGCAGCAGCTCGTCGATGTACCCGCGCACCGACGCGACGCCGCCGCGGACGCCGACGTTGGTGTCGAACATCGTCCTGACCGGCAGCTCCGGGCCTCCGGCCGGCACGCCGACGAAGCCGACCTGACCGCCCGGCCGCGCGGAGCGCAGCGCCTGGTCCATCGACTCCTTGGTGCCGACGCACTCCAGCACGACGTCCGGGCCGACGCCGTCGAACAGCTCCTTGAGCCGCGCCACGCCCTCGTCGCCGCGCTCGGGCACCACGTCGGTCGCACCGAACGCGCGGGCGATCTCCTGCCGGTCGGCGTGCCGCGACATGGCGACCACGCGGGACGCCCCGAGCCGCCGCGCGGCGAGCACCGCACAGAGCCCGACGGCACCGTCGCCGACGACCGCGACCGTGGTCCCCGGCCCGACGCCGCCCTGCACGGCGGCGTGGTGCCCGGTGCCCATGACGTCCGAGAGCGTGAGCAGGTGCGGGACGAGCGCGCGCCCCTCGTCGGACTCGAGGTCCACGCCGGGGACGACGACGAGCGTGCCGTCCGCGAGCGGCACGCGGACCCGCTCCCCCTGGCCGCCGTCCGCCGACGAGCCCTCGCCGGTCGTCGAGCCCCACCACCCGCCGTGCAGGCAGGAGGTGCTCACGCCGTTGCGGCAGTTGGTGCACGTGCCGTCGCACACGTAGAACGGCGCGATCACCGCGTCGCCGACCGCGACCCGCTCGACCGCGTCGCCGACCTGCTCGACGATCCCGATGAACTCGTGCCCGATCCGCCGCGGGCTGCGGACCGGCTGCACCCCGCGGTACGGCCACAGGTCCGACCCGCACACGCACGCCGCGACGACCCGCACGACGGCGTCGCGCCCGCTCCCGCCGGCCAGCAGCTCCGGGTCCGGGACGTCCTCGACCCGGACGTCCCTCTCGCCGTGGATCACGGTGGCGCGCATGGTGCTCCCTCGCAGGTGATGGGGTTCCGCGGCCCCGACAGGGCGTGCGGCCCGGCCAGTGTAAGGCGGCTCGACGCACCGTCCGCGGTGCGCCGAGCCGTCCGTCCACCGCTCCGCGTCAGGCGTCGACCGTGATGCTCGGCCGGGCGTCCTCGTGCGTCTCCCGGTCGCGGTCCGCCTCGGCCTCGGCGACCGCCGCCCGGGAGGCGGCACCCGCGTCACGGAAGTGGCCCACCGTCGCGAGCACCAGCCCGAGCACGGCCCACGCGACGAGGGCGGTCCACAGCTGTCCGGTGTCGGCGCGCGGGAAGTACGACTCGTCGCGCAGCAGCGCGGCGGCGGCGCCCGGCGGCATCCACTGGCCGATCGCACCCCACGGCGCGGGCAGCATCTGCCACGGCTGGGCGGCCGACGCGAGGGGGTTGGCGACGAGCAGGAACAGCACCGGGCCGATCGCGATGCCGGGCCGTCCGAGGATCGACACGACGCCGACGATCACGCCCGCCACGGCCAGCACGCCGAGGCCGATGATCCCCGCGTTGACGGCGAACGAGCCGGCGAGCGCGCCGTACCAGCCCTGCAGGACGCCCGCGACGGCGAGCCCGGCGAGCGCCGCGTACGTGGTGACCGCAGCGACCCGGCGCCACACGCCGACGACGGTCAGCGAGATCGCGATGCCGCCGATCATCCCGCCCATGACGAGCGGGAGCGTGACGGCGCCGATGACCGCGCCGCGCGGGTCGCCCGCACCGAGCGGCACGACGTCCGTGACCGCGACGGCGACGGGCGCACCGGCCGCCTCGGTGAGCTGCGCCTGCAGCACGGGGGCGAGCGCCGAGAACTGCTGGGCGACCACCGCGCTGGACGCCGTGGAGACGAGCACCTCGGGCTCGGGGCCGAGGACGATCGCGCCGTAGACGTCGCGGGTCTCGACGAGGTCGGCGGCTGCTTGCCGGTCGGCGGCGGGGACGACGTCGAACGCGCCGGGTGCGCGCTGCTCGAGCGCCGCGGTCAGCGGTGCGGTGGCAGCGGCGGGACCGGCGACCGCGACGGGCAGGTCGCGCGGCTCGGACGTGTGCGCGGGCCACAGGAAGGCCAGCACGAGCACCGTCGCGAGGGCGGTGAGCGCGACGGCGACGCCGAGCAGGCGACGCCACGGGGTGTGGGGACCGGTGTGGTGCGACATGGTGACCTCCTTCTAAAATCGAACGTTCGTTCTTTGCTCAGCCTAGAAGGCTCCTCCGGCTTGTCAAGAACGTTCGTTCGTTTTTATGGTGGGCCGTGCCCAAGGTCACCGAGGACTACCGCGCCGCCCGCCGCGACGAGATCGCCGACGCCGCGCTGCGCGCGTTCCGCCGCAAGGGGTTCCAGGCCACGTCGATGGCCGAGATCATCGAGGAGTCCGGCCTGTCCGCCGGCGCGATCTACGGCCACTACCCCAGCAAGGCCGCGCTCGTCGTCGAGGTCGCCGCGCGCGTCGTCGGCGGCCGCATCGAGGAGATCGGCCGGCTCGTCGACGAGTCGCCCATGACGCCGCCCCCGGGCCTCGTGCGCGTGCTCGTCACGGCGATGACCCGAGAGCTCGGCAGCCCGTCGGTCATGCTCCAGCTCTGGGGCGAGGCCGTCACGGAGGTCGAGATCGCCGAGCTCGCGTCGACGGTCCTGGACCGGCTCCTCGACACCTGCCGCCACTACACGTCGCTCTGGCACCAGCGCACCCACGGCACCCCGCCCGACGAGGCCGACGCGCTCGCCGCCGACCAGGTGCCGCTGCTGCTCGCCGCGGTGCAGGGTTACGTCATCCAGTCGTCGCTGCTGCCCGGGTTCGACGCGGAGGCCTACCTCGCGTCGGTCGAGCGGAACCTGCCGTCCTGATCGGTCGCCTGGTCGGCCGGCCGCATCCTCAGGACGAGACCTGCGTCGCCCGGTACTCGTCCTCGAGCATCCCCATGTCGATCGCGTCGCACCAGCCGTCGCCGTCGCGGTACGCGTCGCGACGCCGACCCTCGACGCGGAAGCCGATGTTCTCGTACAGCGACTTCGCCCGGGCGTTGATCGCGAGCACGTCGAGCTCGACGCGGTGCAGCCCGAGCCCGTCGAACGCGAACCCAAGCACGAGCTCGATGCCCTCCGTGCCGTACCCGCGCCCCCGGAACGCGGGCCGCATGACGAGCCGCATGTTGGCCTTGCGCACCTCGTGGTCGATGTCGTTCAGCACGATCTCGCCCAGGAGCTCGTCCGAGCCGTTGGCCGTCACCGCGAAGTCGTAGCGGTCCTCCGCGGTCGCCCGGCTCGCGCACCACGCGTCGATCTGCGGACGCGTGAACGTCGCGGTCGTGCCCGTGAGCCGGCGGCCCTCCGGGTCGGCCAGCATGTCCCACATCGCGTCCGCGTCGTCGGCCCGGATCGGGCGCAGCACGAGCATCTCGCCCTGCAGCGTCGGCTTCTGCATCGGACCCGCTCCCGTCCGGCACCCGTCGGGGGTGCCGTCGTCGATCGTAAGGACGTCGTGTGACCGCGATGTTGCGTCGCGGCGACGCCGCCGTCCGGGTGTCCCGTGCGGCGTCCGCGTCGAGAGCGACACGGACGCCGCACGACGCGGGCGTCAGCCCTGGGTCACACGCTCCAGCAGCAGCTCGCGGACCCGGCCGGCGTCCGCCTGGCCGCGCGTCGCCTTCATGACCGCCCCGATGATGGCGCCGACCGGGCCGAGGTTGCCCGAGCGGATCTTCTCGGCGATGTCCGGCTGCGCCGCGAGCGCCGCGTCGATCGCCTCGAGCAGCGGACCGTCGTCCGAGACGACCTCCAGGCCGCGCGCGACGACGACCGCCTCGGGGTCGCCCTCGCCGGCGAGCACGCCCTCGAGCACCTGGCGCGCGAGCTTGTCGTTGATCCGCCCGTCGTCCACGAGCTTCTGCAACGACGCGATCTGCGCGGGCGTGATCGGCAGCGAGTCGAGCTCGACCTCCTGCTGCTTGGCGGTGCGGGCCAGCTCGCCCATCCACCACTTGCGCGCAGCGGCCGGGCTGGTGCCCCCCGCGACGGTCGCCTCGATGAGCTCGACCGCACCGGCGTTCACGACGTCGCGCATCTCGGCGTCCGCGTAGCCCCACTCGCCCTGCAGCCGGCGCCGACGGGCGGCGGGCAGCTCGGGCAGCGACGCGCGGATCTCCTCGACCCACGCGCGGTCCGGGGCGATCGGCACGAGGTCCGGCTCCGGGAAGTACCGGTAGTCCTCGGCGTCGGACTTGATGCGTCCCGACGTCGTCGTCCCGGTGTCCTCGTGCCAGTGCCGCGTCTCCTGGACGACCGTGCCGCCCTCGTCGAGCACGGCGGCCTGCCGGCCGATCTCGAAGCGGACCGCACGCTCGACGGAGCGGAACGAGTTGACGTTCTTGGTCTCGGTGCGGGTGCCGAGCGCCGACTCGGGGGTGGGCCGCAGGGACACGTTGACGTCGGCGCGGACGTTGCCGCGCTCCATGCGGGCCTCCGAGACGCCGAGCGCCCGGAACATGTCGCGCAGCGTCTGGACGTAGGCACGCGCGACCTCGGGAGCACGCGCACCCGCGCCGGTGATCGGCTTCGTGACGATCTCGACGAGCGGGATGCCGGCGCGGTTGTAGTCGACGAGCGAGTACTCGGCGCCGTGGATGCGGCCCGTGGCGCCGCCGACGTGCGTGTTCTTGCCGGCGTCCTCCTCCATGTGCGCGCGCTCGATCTCGACGCGGAACACGGTCCCGTCCTCGAGCTCGACGTCGACGTGGCCGTCGAACGCGATCGGCTCGTCGTACTGCGACGTCTGGAAGTTCTTCGGGACGTCCGGGTAGAAGTAGTTCTTCCGCGCGAACCGGCACGTCTCCGCGATCTGGCAGTTCAGCGCCAGGCCGATGCGGATCGCGTACTCGACGGCCGTGCCGTTGACGACCGGGAGCGAGCCGGGCAGGCCCAGCGACACCGGCGTGACGGACGTGTTCGGCTCCTCGCCGAAGCCCGCGGGCGCGCCGTCGAACATCTTGGTGCGGGTGCCCAGCTCGACGTGCACCTCGATGCCGATGACCGGGTCGAACCGGGCCACGGCGTCGTCGTAGTCCACCAGGGTCGTCATCGGGCCACCTCCGGGGCCTTGCTGAGGAGCGGACCGCCCCACTCCTGCTCGAGCAGCGCCTCGAGCGCGGCGCCGACCCGGTACAGCCGGTCGTCGGCCTTGGCCGGGGCGAGCACCTGGAAGCCGACCGGAAGGCCGTCGTCAGACAAGCCGTTCGGGAGCGAGAGCCCCGGGACGCCCGCGAGGTTCGCGGGGATCGTCGCGACGTCGTTGAGGTACATCGCGAGCGGGTCGTCGAGCTTCTCGCCGAGCTTGAACGCCGTGGTCGGCGCGGTCGGCGACACGAGCACGTCGGCCTGCGCGAAGGCGGCGTCGAAGTCGCGCTGGATGAGCGTGCGGACCTTCTGCGCCGAGCCGTAGTAGGCGTCGTAGTAGCCCGCCGAGAGCGCGTACGTGCCGAGGATGATGCGGCGCTTGACCTCGTCGCCGAAGCCCTGACCGCGCGTCGCCGCCATGACGCGCTCGGCCGTCGGGTTGTCCTCCGGGACCACGCGCAGACCGAAGCGCATGCCGTCGAACTTCGCGAGGTTGCTCGACGCCTCGCTCGGCATGATCAGGTAGTAGGCGCCGAGCGCGTACTCGAAGTGCGGGCAGGAGACCTCGACGATCTCGGCACCGGCGCGCTCCAGGATCGCGAGCGACTCGGTGAACCGTGCGAGCACGCCCGCCTGGTACCCCTCACCCTGCAGCTCGCGGATGACGCCCACGCGGACGCCGCTCAGGTCACCGGTGGCACCCTGCCGGGCGGCGGCGACGAGCGCCGGGAGCGGCTCCGCGATCGACGTGGAGTCCAGCGGGTCGTGGCCGCCGATGAGCTCGTGCAGCAACGCGGAGTCGAGCACCGTGCGGGTCACCGGGCCGGCCTGGTCGAGCGACGACGCCATGGCGATGAGGCCGTACCGGGACACCGAGCCGTACGTCGGCTTCACGCCGACCGTGCCGGTGACGGCGCCGGGCTGGCGGATCGAGCCGCCGGTGTCCGTGCCGATGGCCAGCGGCGCCTCGTACGCGGCGACCGCGGCCGCCGACCCGCCGCCGGACCCGCCGGGGATCCGGTCGAGGTCCCACGGGTTGTGCGTGTTGCCGAACGCGGAGTGCTCGGTCGACGAGCCCATCGCGAACTCGTCCATGTTCGTCTTGCCGAGGATCGGCAGGCCCGCGGCCTTGATCCGCTCGACGAGCGTCGCGTCGTACGGCGGCACCCAGCCCTCGAGGATCTTCGACCCGGCCGTGGTCGGCAGGCCCTTCGTCACGACGACGTCCTTGACGGCGATCGGCACGCCCGCGAGCACGTGCAGGTCCTCGCCGGCGGCACGCCTCCTGTCGACGTCGGCCGCGGCGGCGAGGGCCTCGTCGCCGCTGACGTGCAGGAACGCGTGCACCTTGTCGTCCACGGCCGCGATCCGGTCGAGGTGCGCCTGCGTCGCCTCGACGCTCGACACCTCCTTCGCGGCCAGCTTCTCGGCGAGCGCGGCCGCCGGGATCCTCGTGAGGTCGGTCACGCGTCCTCCCCCAGGATCTGCGGCACCGAGAACTTGCCGTCCTCGGACGCCGGCGCGGCGGCCAGCACCGCGTCGCGGTCCACGGGTGCCACCGGCACGTCGGGGCGGAACACGTTCGTCAGCGGCAGGGGGTGGCTGGTGGCCGGCACGTCGGGCGTGGCGATCTCGCTCACGCGCGCGACCGACTCGACGATGACGTCGAGCTCGCCCGCGAGGCGGTCGAGCTCCGCCGGCGTGAGGTCGATCCGTGCCAGGCCCGCCACGCGCGCGACCTCGTCGCGAGAGAGGGTGGACATGCGCAGGAGTCTAGACGTCGCGGCGCGGTCGCCCGGGAGCCCGACCGCCGACGGCCCGGCCCGCCGCTGCGTCGACGGCAGCGGTCAGACCGGGCGCTCCACGGCGGCGTGGACCAGGGCCAGCGCGGCTTGCGCGTACGCCTCCTCGGCGGTGTCGCCCCAGAACGACTCCTCGAAGTGCCCGGTGCGCTCGACGACCACCTGGAACGCGCCGGTCGTCGAGCGGGCGAGGCTGCGGAACGTGCTGCCGAGCAGGTCGCGGAGCTGGTCCTCGCGGGGCAGCCAGACGGCGTCCTCCTGCGCGACGGAGTCGAGCGCCCACTCCGTCGTCCCGTTGAACCCCAGGACCGTGCCCGTGGGGAACGTGTGGGCCTCGATGGTCATCTCGCTGATCGTGAAGATCTCGTTGTCCATCTCCGGCTGCAGCACCGCGAACCGGTCCCCCGACGTCGGGTGCCACCGCAGACCCGCGTTCCGGAGCTCGAGGGCGCGGTCGATGCTGATCATCCGCCCAGTATGTGCCGCATCGAGCGCACCGGCACAGGTGTCGTCAGCCCCGGGCGGCTCGCGTCTCCGCTGTCGCCAGCACACGGGCGAGGAGGTCGGCGAGCGTGGTCCGCTCGTCGTCGCTGAGGTCCGCGAGCAGGTCGAGCTCGCGCGCGGCGTGCTCGGGCAGCACGGCGTCGATCAGCGCGCGGCCCTGGTCGGACAGCGTGACGAGGACGCCGCGGCGGTCGCGCTCGAACGTGCGGCGCTCGACGAGTCCCGCGCCGTGCAGCCGGTCGAGCCGCTTCGTGAGGGTCGCGCCCGGGCTCGACGTGAGCGTCGCGATCTCGCGTGCGCGCAGCGGCGCGTCGGCGCGGCGGAGGGCGGCGAGGACCTCGAACTCGCCGAGAGTCAGGTCGTGGCGGGCGAGACCGGCCTCGTGGTCGTGGCCGACAAGCCCGGCGAGCCGGAGCACGCGCGCGACGACGGCCATGCCGGACGTGTCGACGTCCGGGTGCTGGGCGGCCCACTGCGCGCGGGCCCGGTCGACGGCGTCCATGTGAGGAGCGTAACCCTTCACCAGTAATTTACTGGTGAACTATCATGAACGGCGATGACGACCCTCGCCCCCTACACCACCGCCGCCCGCGACGTCCTCGACCCCGCCCACCTGCGCACCGCGCTGCGCACCACGCCCGCCGACTCGACGCTCGCCGCCGCCGTCCGCTGCGGGCTGGCCGTCGGGCTCGCGCTCGCCGTCTGCGCACTCGCCGGGCACCGCGAGGTCGCGGGGTTCGCCGCCCTCGCCGCGCTCGTGTCGCTGTACGGGCGCTGGGAGCCGTACCGGTGGCGCGGCACCCTGCTGGCCGTCGTCGGCGCGTGGCTCGTCGCGGTCATCGTGCTGAGCACCGCCCTCGCCGTGCTCGGCGCTCCCGCCGCGGTGACCGTGCTGCTCGCGGCCGGTGTCGCGACCGCGAGCGCGGTGCTGTGCGGCCTGCTGCGGACCGGGGCGCCGGGCGCGACGATCGCCGTCTTCTGCGTCGGGGCCGGGCTCGCGGGCGCGCCGACCGGCGGCGACGTCGGCCCTCGCGCGCTCGCCGCGCTCGTCGGGGCGGCGCTGGCGTGGGTCGTCTGCTGCGCCGGGTGGCTGCTGCATGCTGCCGGGCCGGCGCGGGTCGCGGTCCGGCGCGCGCTGCGCGCCGCCGAGCAGGCGGACGACTCCCCCGCCGCGCACGCCCGTGCGGTCGCCGCGCTCGGCCGCGCGCGCGAGGTGCTCGGCGACGACGCGTCGCACCGGCGCGGGCGGCTCGCGACCGCTCCCCTCGCCGCCGAGCTTGCACCGCTCGCCGTCCGGCTCGGCGTGCTGGACGAGCCGCTGCCGGCCCGGCGCTCGCTCGTCGCCGACGTGCGCCACGGCGCCCGGGGCGTCGACGCCCGCGGGCTGCTGCGCGTCCTCGTCGCGGGGCTCGCGGCCGGTGGTGCCGCGCACGGGCTCGGGTGGTCGCACAGTGCGTGGGCGGTCATGGGATCCACGGCCACGCTCCAGGGCACGTCGACCGGGCACGCCGTCGTCCGGGGCGCCCAGCGGGCCGCCGGGACGGCCGTCGGGGCGCTCGTCGCGTGGCCGCTGCTGGCGGCGCACCTCGACTTCTGGGCGGTCGCTGCGCTCGTCGTCGCGCTGCAGCTCGTCACCGAGACGATCGTCATGCGGCACTACGGCCTGGCGATGCTCACCATCACGCCGATGGCGCTGCTCATGACGTCGCTCGGCGGTGCGACCGGCCCGACCGACCTCACGTTGACCCGCGCGCTCGACACCGTCCTGGGCGCGGTCGTCGCACTCGTCGCGCTCGTCGTCCTGCCGCACCGGGCACGCACGGAGTGAACCGGCGGCACCGGGACGCCCCTCGTCGTCCCGGTGCCGCCCCTCCCCGTGCCCCGGGTCAGCGCGTGCTGAACGCCGCGTCGAACGCCGCCGTCGGCGGGTCGAACGCGTTGCGTCGCACGAAGTCGAGCGCCTCGGGCGCTCCGAGCAGCCGGTCCATGCCGGCGTCCTCCCACTCGACCGAGATGGGCCCGTCGTACCCGATCGAGTTGAGCGCGCGGAACGACGCCTCCCACGGCACGTCGCCGCGTCCCGTCGACACGAAGTCCCAGCCGCGACGCAGGTCGGCCCACGCCAGGTGCGAGCCGAGCCGGCCGTTGCGGCCGTTCCCGAGGCGCAGCTTCACGTCCTTGCAGTCCACGTGGTAGATCCGGTCGCGGAACTCGAGGATGAAGTCGACCGGGTCGAGCTGCTGCCAGAGGAAGTGGCTCGGGTCCCAGTTGAGGCCGAACGCCTCGCGGTGGCCGATGGCCTCGAGCGTCCGCACGCACGTCCAGTAGTCGTACGCGATCTCGCTCGGGTGCACCTCGTGCGCGAACCGGACGCCGACCTCGTCGAACACGTCGAGGATCGGGTTCCAGCGGTCCGCGAAGTCCTGGTACCCGGCGTCGACCGCCTCCTGCGACACGGGCGGGAACATCGCGACGTACTTCCAGATGCTCGACCCGGTGAACCCGACGACGGTCTTGACGCCGAGCTTCGCGGCGAGCCGCGCGGTGTTCTTCATCTCCTCGGCCGCGCGCTGCCGGACGCCCTCCGGGTCGCCGTCGCCCCACACGCGGTCGGACAGGATGTCGCGGTGCCGCTGGTCGATCGGGTCGTCGCAGACCGCCTGGCCCTTGAGGTGGTTGGAGATGGCCCACACCTGCAGGCCGTTGCGCTCGAGGATCTCCCGGCGGGAGTCGACGTACGCGTCGTCGTCCCAGCGCCACGGGTCCAGGTGGTCGCCCCAGCACGCGATCTCGAGGCCGTCGTAGCCCCACTCGCCGGCGAGCCGGGCCACCTCCTCGAACGGCAGGTCGGCCCACTGGCCGGTGAACAGCGTGACGGGGCGGGTCATCGCGACACTCCTTGCTCGAGGGGGGTCCAGCGGCTGTCGTCGGCGGCTGATCGTTCGACGGCGTCGAGCACGCGCTGCACCTGCAGCCCGTCGGCGAAGCTCGGCGTGGGCTGGCGGTGCGCGGCGAGCGCCTCGACGAGGTCGACGACCTGGTGCGTGAACGCGTGCTCGTACCCGAGCCCGTGCCCGGGCGGCCACCACGCCCCGACGTACGCGTGGTCGGGCTCGGTGACGACGATGCGGCGGAAGCCCGCCTCCCACGCGGGCTGCGACGCGTCGAAGTAGTGCAGGACGTTCATGTCCTCGAAGTCGAACGCGAGCGAGCCCGCCGAGCCGTTGATCTCGAGGCGGATGGCGTTCTTGCGGCCCGACGCGAACCTGGTCGCCTCGAAGCTCGCGAGCCCGCCGCCGGAGAGCCTCGCCAGGAACACCGCGGCGTCGTCCACGGTCACCGGACCGGTCGCGCCGGACGTCGAACCCGTGCCGGACAGGCCGCTGAAGGCGTCGGCGACCGGGCGTTCCCGCACGAACGTCTCGAGGATCGCGGACACGCCCGTGAGCGTCTCGCCGGTGACGAACTGCGCGAGGTCGACGACGTGCGCGCCGATGTCGCCGAGCGCGCCCGACCCGGCCTTCTGCTTGTCGAGCCGCCACGACAGCGGCACCTGGGGGTCGGCGATCCAGTCCTGCAGGTACTGCGCGCGCACGTGCCGGACGGTCCCGATGCGGCCCTGCTCGACGAGCGAGCGCGCGAGCTGGATCGCGGGGACCCGGCGGTACGTGAAGCCGACCATCGCGAGCCCGTCGGCGGCGGCCGCCGCGGCGACCATGGCCTCCGCCTCCGCGACCGAGTTGGCGAGCGGCTTCTCGCACAGCACGTGCTTGCCGGCCGCGAGCGCCGCGAGGGCGATGTCGGCGTGCGTGTCGCCGGGCGTGCAGATGTCGACGAGGTCGACGTCGTCGCGGGCGACGAGGGCCTTCCAGTCGGTCTCGACGTCGCGCCAGCCCAGACGGTCGGCGGCGGCGCGGACGGCCTCGGGGTTCCGGCCGGCGACGACCGTCATGTCCGGGGTCAGCGGCAGGTCGAAGAACCGGGGTGCGGTGCGCCACGCCTGGGAGTGCGCCACGCCCATGAAGGCGTAGCCGACCATCCCTACGCCGAGACGGGTCTTCGCCTCAGCTACGCCGAGACGTTGCTGATCAGAGGTCACGAGCAGCTCCTTCGAGTTCCCACCGGGATGCCGGTGGCCGGGCGGGCCGCCTTGCGGAGGGGCGGCCCGCCCGGGTGGTGCGGCCGGTCAGGACTCGAACGCCGTCGGCAGGTACTGGTCCACGTTCTCCTTGGTCACGACGGGCGCGTAGAGCTGGACCGTGCGGGGCACCTCGACCTCGACGAGGTCGCTCATCGCCTTGCCCTGCGCGAGCAGCCGGGCGAGCTTGATGCCGTCCGCGGCCTGCGTCGACGGGTAGACGACCGTGGCCTTGAGCACCGTGTTGTCGGCCTTGATGGCCTCCATGACGTTCTTCGAGCCGGCGCCGCCGACCATGAAGAACTCGTCACGACCGGCGTTCTCGATCGCCGCCATGACGCCGACGCCCTGGTCGTCGTCGTGGTTCCAGATCGCGTCGAGCTTGGGCGCCGCCTGCAGCAGGTTCGCCGCAGCGGCCTCGCCGCCCTGGACGGTGAAGTCGGCGGCGACCCGGTTGCTCACGGTCAGGCCGCACGTCGCGAGCGCGTCCTTGAAGCCCTTGCTGCGGTCCTGCGTGAGGGGCAGCGAGTCGATGCCCGCGATCTCCGCGACCTTGGCGTCCGTCTTCCCACCGAGCTGGTCGCAGATGAACTTCCCGGCGCTGACGCCCATGCCGTAGTTGTCGCCGAGCACGGTGACACGCGCGGCGTTGGGGTCGGAGAACTCGCGGTCGACGTTCACGACGGGGATGCCGGCCTGCATGGCCTTCGTGGCGACCTCGGTGAGCGCGGCGCCGTCGAACGGCAGCAGCACGATGACGTCGACCTTGTCGTTGATGAACTGCTCCACCTGGCTGATCTGCAGGTTGACGTCGTTCGTGGCCTCGGCCTGGACGAGCTCGACGTCCGAGTACTTGCCGGCCTCGGCGACCGCACCCTTCGTGATGGCGCCGATCCAGCCATGGTCCGCGGCCGGGGCCGAGAAGGCGATGGTCACCTTGTCGCCGGGCTCGTCGTTGCCGGTGGCGGCGACGGCCGGGGCGGCGCCGCCGGTGGTGTCCTCCTCCGGGGTGTTGGACGTGCAGCCGGCGACGACGAGCGCGAGGGCCGCGGCGGTGCCGGCCATCATCCAGCGGCGCCGACGCACCGGGACACGCAACGCTGAAGTCATGACGATCCTCCTTGATCGATGAGTCACACGGGGGCTGGTGCGGGTGCGGGACGTCAGGTCCCGGCGCGGGAGCGCTCGGCGATGCGCTGCTGGAGCAGCACGGCGACGACGATGATCACGCCCTTGGCGACGGCCTGCGCCGAGATGGACAGGTTGTTCTGCGTGAACACGTTGGTGAGCGTCGAGAAGATGAGGACGCCCAGGACGGTGCCGACGATCGTGCCGCGGCCGCCGATGAGCAGCGTGCCGCCGACGACCACGGCGGCGATGGCGTCGAGCTCGTAGAGCTGGCCGTTGGTCGAGCTGCCGGCCGTCGTGCGGCCGAGCATCATCACGCCGCCGATGCCCGCGGCGAGCCCGGACAGCGCGTACAGGTACATCGTGTGGCGCTTGACCTTGATGCCCGCGAGACGGGCCGCCTCGGGGTTGCCGCCGACCGCGATGGTGCGGCGGCCGAACGTCGTGCGGTTGAGCAGGATCCACCCGGCGACCGCGACGACGACGAAGATCCAGACGAGCATCGGGATGCCGATGACGTCGTCCCGGAAGAAGTCGAGGAAGCCCTGCACCTTGACGATCTGGGTCTGCCGGTTGGCGATGATCTCCGCCAGCCCCCGGGCGGAGACGAGCATCGCGAGCGTGGCGATGAACGCGACGACCCGGCCGTAGGCGATGAGCACGCCGTTGACCAGCCCGGCGCCGAGGCCGACCGCGAGCGCGCAGCCGACCATGACGATCCAGTGCGTGTCCTGCGCCATCGTCTGCGTGGCCAGCGTCGACGCCCACACGGACGAGAGGCCGACGACGGACCCCACGGACAGGTCGATGCCGCCGCCGGTGATGACGAACGTCATCCCGATGCTCAGCACCCCGATCACGGAGGCGAGCCGCAGGATCGTCAGCACGTTGTCGATGCTGGCGAACCGCTCGCCCGCGGTGATCACGCCGAAGATGCAGAGCGCGACGAGCGCGATCACGAGGCCGAGGTTGCGGCCGGTGGCACCGTGCAGGAAGCCCTTGCGGGTCGTGGTGGTGCTCCTCGACGCCTTCTCGATCCTTGCCGACTCGTCCGCCGGGACCGCTGCGGGGATGTCAGTCACGCGGCACTTCCTTCCATGACGAGGTCGAGCACGCGGTGCTCGTCGATGCCGGACGCCGGACCCTCGTGGACCACGCGCCCCTCGGAGACGACCAGCACCCGGTCGGCCAGGCCGAGCACCTCCGGGATCTCGCTCGAGACGACGACCACGGCGGCGCCCTGTGCCGCGAGGTCCGCGACGAGCGCGTAGATCTCGGCACGCGCGCCGACGTCGACACCGCGCGTGGGCTCGTCGAGCAGCAGGACGCGGCAGCCGTGCACGAGCCAGCGCGCGAGCAGGACCTTCTGCTGGTTGCCGCCGGACAGGGTGCGGGCGCGCCGCTCGGGGTCGGCCGGCCGGACGTCGAGGGCGTCGATCTGCTCGCGGGCGACCGTGCGCTCGGCGCCCTCGTCGAGGAACGAGGCCCTCGCGTTGCGTCCGAACGTGGAGAGCGTGATGTTGCGGTACACGGGCTCGTCGAGCAGCAGGCCCTGGCTCTTGCGCTCCTCGGGGCACAGGCCGATGCCGGAGCGGACCGCGTCGCTCACCGAGCCGGGTCGCAGTCGGCGCCCGCCGACGCGGACGGTGCCCGCCGTCGCGTGGCGGGCGCCGAACACGGTCTCGAGGATCTCCGTCCGCCCGGAGCCGACGAGCCCAGCCAGCCCGACGACCTCCCCGGCGCGGACGTCGAACGAGACGTCATGGAACGACCCTCGCAGCGTGAGCCCGTCCACCTGCAGGACCGTCGCGGCGTCCTCGCGCACCGGAGGCCGGGGCGGGATCGCGTACTCGACCGTCCGCCCGGTCATGAGGCGGATCAGCTCCGCCGTCGGCGTCTGGGCGGCCGGCAGACCGGTCGCGACCGTGCGGCCGTCCTTGAGGACGGTGATGCGGTCGCCGATCTGGCGGATCTCGTCCAGGCGGTGCGAGATGTAGACGACCGCGACGCCCGACGCGGTGAGCTCCCGCACGACGCGGAAGAGGTTGTCGACCTCCTCGGCGTCGAGCACGGCCGACGGCTCGTCCATGACGATCACGCGCGCGTCGTGCGAGAGGGCGCGGGCCATGCTGACGATCTGCTTGCCCGCGGCCGAGAGCCGGCCGACCTCGCGGTGCGGGGCGATGTCGCCGTGGCCGAGCCGGCGCAGCAGGGCACGGGTGTTCGCGGTGGCCGCCCGACGCTGCGAGAAGCCCGCCGTGGCGAGCTCGTGGCCCAGGTAGATGTTCTCCGCGACCGACAGGCCGTCGACGACGTCGAGCTCCTGGTACATCGTCGCGATGCCGAGCCGCAGACCCGCGACGGGGTGCGGGATCGTGACCGGCCGGCCGTCGAGGAGGATCTGTCCCTCGTCGGGCTGGTGGGCGCCCGCGAGCACCTTGATGAGCGTCGACTTCCCGGCGCCGTTCTGGCCCAGCAGGCAGTGCACCTCGCCGGCCCGGATCTCCAGGTCGACGCCGTCGAGCGCTCTCGCGCCCGGGAACTGCTTGACGATCCCGCTCATCTGGAGCAGCGGTGGGTCCACGTTGACCATGTGCCAGACCGTAGAACCCACTTCTGCCGCCGGTCAAGCAAAAGTCGTCTTCGATGTGTCAGAGTTACGCGAACGTGACCGACACAAGGCGGAATGATTCACTGTGCGCATGGACGAGCTCCTCAAGTTCGCCCCCAAGCCGACGGGCGCCGGGGAGATGTTCCAGCTCCTCCGGGACGGCCAGCCCCGCACCCGCTCCGACCTCGCCACTCTCACCGGCCAGGCCCGGTCGACGATCGCCGCGCGCGTCGACCTCCTGCTGTCGTCGGGCTTCGTCTCACCGGCCGGGGAGGCCAGCTCGACCGGGGGCCGGCCCCCGGCGACGTTCGCGTTCAACCCGTCGGCGCGCGTCGTCCTCGCCGTCGACCTGGGCGCGACCCACTCGCGGCTCGCGCTCACCGACCTCGCAGGCACCGTGCTCGCCGAGCACCACGAGCCGATCGCCATCGCCGAGGGGCCCGTGCCGGTCCTCGACCGCGTCGTCGACCTCGGCCTCGAGCTGCTCGCGACGGCCGAGCGGCCCCTGAGCGACCTCGTCAGCGTGGGCGTCGGCCTGCCGGGGCCCGTCGAGCACTCGACCGGGCGGCCCATCAACCCGCCGATCATGCCGGGCTGGGACGACGCCGACGTGCCCGGCCTCCTGGCGCGCAAGCTGCGGGTCCCCGTGCTCGTCGACAACGACGTCAACATCATGGCCCTCGGCGAGCACACGTCGCAGTGGCCCCAGGTCGACCACCTCCTGTTCGTCAAGGTGGCGACCGGCATCGGCGCGGGCATCATCTCCGACGGCCAGATCCGCCGCGGCGCGCAGGGGGCGGCGGGCGACCTCGGCCACATCGCCGTGCCGGGTGGGCTCGACCTGCCGTGCCGGTGCGGCAACACCGGCTGCCTCGAAGCCGTCGCGAGCGGCCCCGCCATCGCGAGCGCACTGCCGGACGCGACCACCAGCGCGGACGTCGTCGCGCTCGTCCGCGCCGGCGACCTGGCCGCGAGCCGTGAGGTCCGCGAGGCCGGCCGCCACATCGGGGAGGTGCTCGCCGCCTGCGTGAGCATGCTCAACCCGTCCGTCATCGTCATCGGCGGCGTCGTCGCCGAGGCCGGCGAGCACCTGCTCGCAGGCATCCGCGAGGTCGTCTACCGCCGTTCGCTGCCGCTCGCGACGCAGCACCTGCGCATCGTCGCCTCCCGCACCAAGGGCCGCGCCGGCGTGCTCGGCGCGTCCGCCATGGCGTCCGACCACGTGCTGTCCGCCGCCGCCATCGACGCCCTGATCAGCTGACCCGAGTGGAGGAACGCGTGACCCAGCAACGCCGAGCGCTCGTGGTCCGGGGCGGATGGGACGGCCACGCCCCCGAGGAGGCCGCCGACCTGTTCGTGCCGTTCCTGCGCGAGCACGACTTCGACGTCGTCGTCGAAGGCTCCCTCGAGGCCTACGCCGACCCCGACCTCATGGCCGCGACCGACCTCGTGGTGCAGTGCTGGACGATGGGCGACATCCTCGCCGACGAGCTGCGCGGCCTGCGGACGGCGGTCGCCGCCGGGACGGGGTTCGCCGGCTGGCACGGTGGGGTCGTCGACTCGTTCCGGATCGCGACCGACTACCTCCAGATGGTCGGCGCCCAGTTCGCCGCCCACCCCGGCGGGATCGTCGAGCACACCGTCACCGTGACCGGCGACCACCCGATCGTGGCCGGCGTGCCTGACTTCACGCTGCGCTCCGAGCAGTACTGGCTGCTCACCGACCCGCTCAACGACGTCCACGCGACGACGACGATCACGCCGGGCCCCGACGACCCGTGGCACGCCCCGGTGACGTCCCCGGCCGTCTGGACCCGCCGGTGGGGCCGAGGGCGCATCTTCGTCTGCGCACCCGGGCACCAGCTCGCCGACCTCGAGGTGCCCGCCGTGCGGACCATCATCGAGCGCGGACTGCTCTGGGCGACCCGCTGACCGCTGCTCGTCGCGATCGCCCTCGCTCGTCGCCGTTGCTCGTCGCTCATCCCCCTTGCTGGCGACCCGGCGCGCAGGGCGCCGCGCCGCCTAGCGGCGCTCGCGGTACAGGTACCGCTCCGCGGGCTGGAACCCCAGTCCGGCGTACAGCGCCGCGGCCCCGGTGTTGTCCGCCTCGACCTGCAGGAACGCTCGACGCGCCCCACGCCGGGCGGCCTCGTCCAGCGCACGCAGCGTGAGCGCACGACCCAGCCCGCGCCGCCGGGCGTGCGGCGCGACCACGAGGCAGGACAGGGCGACCCAGTCCTCGGCGAACGCCGCACGGATCACGCCGACCGGCCCGTCGGCATCCGTCGCGAGCAGGTAGACCGCGGGTGCACCACCGAGCACCGTGCGCGCGAGCGCCAGGCTCGTGCCGTCGTCCTGCGCCGCGCTCCCGCTGGCGTGCAGGCGGGACTTCGCTCCCGACCACAGCGCGAGCCAGGCGTCGCCGGGCCGGTCCGCCAGCGACACCCGCACCGGGCCCGCGTCGGTGTGCGTCGCAGCCGCCCGGTGCCCGGCTCGCCCGCCGTCGTCGACCGGGCGGACCAGCACGTCCGTGCGGGCGACCACCGCGTACCCCCGACGGTCGAGGAGCTCGGTGAGCCCCGGTGTGGCCGCGCGGCACATGCGGACGACGGTCGGCTGGCTGACCTCGGCATACAGCGCCTCGACCCGGTCGAGAGCCGCGTCGAGATCCGCCGGCACGCCGAGCGGCAGCAGGCTGTTGGCCCGGCGGGTGAGCCCGCCCGACAGGCCGACCCGCCACCCGTCCACGTCGACGATGCGCGCCGGTGGCCAGGTCGCCTGCTCGACGAGCGCACCCGGCGCGTCGGGAGGTGTCCACGTGTGCACCCGCAGGTGCACGACGGTGTGGTCCCAGTCGCGCTCCGGCACCGCGACGAACCCGAGCCGCGCGTACAGGCGCCGAGCCGACTCCATGGAGTCGAGCGTCGAGAGGACCACGCGCCGGGCGCCGCCCGCGACGGCCTCGCGCAGCGCCGCACCCACCAGGAGCTCGGCGATCCCCTGCCGCCTGGCCTCGGGCGCGACCGCGAGCATGCGGATCTCGAGCTCGCCCGGTTCGGCGACCTCCGCGTACGACGTGCCGTAAGGCGCGAGGGTCACGGTGCCGACCACGACGAGGTCGTCCTCCGGCTCACCGCCCGGGAGCAGCGCGACCAGCACCGTCGCCTCGCGTGACCGCTGCTCGGCGTCCCGCAGCTCGTCGGCGTACGCGTCCGTCGCGTCGACCAGCCGGTCCGCCAGGTACGCCTCCGCCGTCAACGCACCGGCGTCGGCGACCTCGCGACCGCGGGCGACGCGGACGACCGCAGCCGGCACCTCAGGCGTCCTCGACGGTGACGGCGCCACCGTCGGCGCTCGCCGCTCCGGCACCGTCCCCGGGCGAGCTGTCTCCCACCCCGGCGGGCCCGTGCGCGAGCAACAGCTCGAAGCCCGCCTCGTCCAGGATGCGCAGCCCGAGCTCGCGAGCCTTGGTCTCCTTGGAGCCGGCGTTCTCGCCGACGACCACGTAGTCCGTCTTCTTCGACACGCTGCCCGCCGACTTCCCGCCGCGCGCGAGGATGGCCTCCTTGGCGCCGTCCCGGCTGAACCGCTCGAGCCCGCCGGTCACCACGACGGTCAGACCTTCGAGCGTGCGCGGCACCGACTCGTCGCGCTCCTCCTGCATGCGCACTCCTGCGGCAGCCCACTTCTCGACGATCCGCGCGTGCCACTTGTCGTCCTCGCCCGGCTGGTCGAACCACGCACGCACCGCCCCCGCGATGGTCGGCCCGACGCCCTCGGCGGCGGCGATCTCCTCCTCCGTGGCGGCCGCGATCGCGGGCACGGACCCGAAGTGCTGGGCGAGCGCCCGCGCCGCGGTCGGCCCGACGTGCCGGATCGACAGCGCCACGACCACACGCCACAGCGCGACCTGCTTGACCTTCTCGAGGTTGCTGAGCAGCGCGGTGCCCGTCGCGTTGAGGTCGCCGGCCTCGCGCACCACGCCGCCGACCTTCGAGCTCGTCGAGAGCGTGAACAGCGGGACCTTGCGCAGCGCGTCGGCGTCGAGCGCGAACAGGTCGCCCTCGTCGGCCACGACGCCGGCCGCAAGCAGCGCCGAAGCCGCCTCCCAGCCGAGCGCCTCGATGTCGAACGCCCCGCGCGACGCGACGTGGAACAGCCGCTCGCGCAGCTGCGACGGGCACGACCGCTGGTTGGGGCAACGGATGTCGACGTCGCCCTCCTTCGCGGGGGCGAGCGGCGTGCCGCACGACGGGCACTCCGTCGGCATGACGAACGCCCGCTCGGTGCCGTCGCGCAGGTCGACGACCGGTCCGACGATCTCCGGGATCACGTCGCCGGCCTTGCGCAGCACCACGGTGTCGCCGATGAGCACACCCTTGCGGGCCACCTCGCTCGCGTTGTGCAGCGTCGCCATCTCGACCGTCGACCCCGACACGAACACGGGCTCCATGACGCCGTACGGCGTCACGCGACCCGTGCGGCCGACGTTGACGCGGATGTCGAGGAGCGTGGTGTTGACCTCCTCGGGTGGGTACTTGTACGCGATCGCCCACCGCGGAGCGCGGCTGGTCGCCCCGAGCCGGCGCTGCAGCGCGATCTCGTCGACCTTGACGACGATGCCGTCGATCTCGTGCTCGACGTCGTGCCGGTGCTCGCCGTAGTACGCGATCATCTCGCGCACGCCGTCGAGCCCTTCCACGATGCGCGTGTGCCCCGAGACCGGCACGCCCCACGACGCGAGCAGGTCGTACACCTGGGACTGCCGCTCGATCCCGGTCCCGCGCCCGGCACCCCACACCAGCGCGCCGATGCCGTGCGCGTACATCCGCAGGTCGCGCGACGCCGTCACACGGGGGTCCTTCTGCCGCAGCGACCCGGCAGCCGCGTTCCGGGGGTTCGCGAACGGGCTCTTGCCCGCCTCGACCTGCGAGGCGTTGAGCTCCGCGAACGCCGCGACGGGCAGGAACACCTCGCCCCGGATCTCGATCCGTTCGGGGTGCGTGGCCGGGTCACCGGCCAGCACGTCGGGGATCGTCGAGATCGTGCGGACGTTGAGCGTGACGTCCTCGCCCGTCCGCCCGTCGCCGCGCGTCGCGGCCCGCACCAGGCGGCCCTTCTCGTACAGCAGCGCGATCGCGAGCCCGTCGATCTTCAGCTCGCACAGATAGTGCAGCACGGCGTCCGTCTCGAGGTCACGGTGCGCGCGGGCCGCCCACGTCGCGACGTCCTCGTCGGAGAACGCGTTGTCGAGCGACAGCATCCGCTCGACGTGCTCGACCGACGCGAACTCCGTGGAGAACGTGCCGCCCACCCGCTGCGTCGGCGAGTCGGGCGTCCGCAGGCCGGGGTGCGCGTCCTCGAGCGCCTGCAGCTCGCGCAGCCGCGCGTCGTACTCCGCGTCCGACGACGTCGGGGCGTCGCGGATGTAGTAGGCGAACTGGTCGGCCTGGATGAGGTCCGCCAGCTCGGTCCAGCGGTGCCGCGCGTCGGCGGGGATCTCCTGGTCGGCGGAGGCGCTCACCGGCGCGGGGACGTCGTCGCTCACCCGCACATCATCGCGCGGACCACCCACACCCGTGGCACGGCGGCCCGGCACGCGGTTCGCTGGGACATGCCCGCACGCCGGACCGACCTGGTCGTCGAGCCGCTCACGCCCGACCGCTGGCCCGCGTTCGAGGAGCTCATGGACGCGGGTGGCCCGGCCGGTCGCTGCTGGTGCATGGCGTACCGCGTCGGCCCGGGGTACCGCCGCCGCCCGGCCGACCAGAACCGCGAGGACATGCACGGCGTCGTCCGGCGCGGCCCGCCACCGGGGCTGCTCGCGTTCGACGCGGAGGGCGTCGCCGTCGGCTGGTGCCAGGTCACGCCGCGCGCCGACGTGCCCGCGATCGGCCGCCAGTGGCGGCTGCGCCCGGTCGACGACATGCCGGTCTGGGCGATCACGTGCTTCTACGTCCGCAAGGGCCGCCGCCGCGCGGGCGTCATGGGGGCGCTCGTCGACGCGGCCGTCGACCTCGCGCGGCGAGCCGGCGCCCCGGCTGTCGAGGCGTACCCGCTCGACGCCACGCGGTCCCCCAGCGCGACGAGCACCGGCTACGCGGCGACGTTCGCGGCGGCCGGCTTCGTCGAGGTCGCCCGCCGCTCCCCCGAACGGCCGGTCATGCGGCTCGCGTTGACGACCCCGAGGTGACCGTAGAGTCCGTCCGGTGATCGACCGTCCCGCCGCACCCCCGCGAGCGTCCCGGACCGGTCTGTACCAGGTCTGCGCCGCCGGCGTCCTGTGGGGCACCGGCGGCGTCGTCGTGACCCTGCTGCACGACCGGGCTGCGCTCGGCGCGATGACCGTGAGCGCGTGGCGCATGGCGGTCGCCGCGGTGGCGCTGGTCGCCTTCGCCGCGGTCACCGGACGGCTGCGACCGGCCGTCGCCCTGATGCGGACCCACCCGCTCCTCACGATCGTGATCGGCACGGGCACGGCCGCCTACCAGGGCCTCTACTTCGTCTCGGTGCTCCTGGTCGGAGTCGGCGTCGCGACCGTCGTCTCGCTGGGGCTCGCGCCGATCCTGGCCGCGACCTGGGAGCACGTCGCCCGGCGCACCCGGCCGTCGTGGACCGAGGCCGCCATCCTGGGCGCCGCGCTCGCCGGTCTGCTGCTCATCAGCGCGACGGCGGGACACGGGTCGCCGACCCCCGGCGGCAACCCGACGGTCGGGCTCGCGCTGGCCGTCGCCGCGGGAGCGACGTACGCGGCGACGACCGTGCTGGGCCACACCCTCGCGCAGCGTGCCGACCCGATCGCGCTCACGACCTGCACCACCACGGTCGGGGCGGTCGTGCTCGCGCCGTTCGCCGTCGTGGCGGCCGCGACGGGACAACCTCTCGTCCCGGGCGACGCGTGGTCGCTGGTGCTGCTCGTCTACCTGGGCGTCGGGACGATGGCGCTGTCCTACGGCCTGCTCTACGCCGGGCTGCGGACGACGTCGGGCGCGGCAGCGACGATCGCCACGCTGATGGAGCCGCTGTCGGCGGCGCTGCTCGCCGCCCTGGTCCTCGGGGAGCGGCTCACCTGGCCGACCATGCTCGGCGGAGTCCTGATCCTCGCCGCCGTCGTCGCGCTCCGCCCGGACGAGGAGCACCCCGCACCGGCGTGAGCGTCAGGACTCCCGGCGACGCACGCGCGGCACGACCACGAGTGCGAGCGAGGTGACGACCCCCGCGACCGCGAGCGCCCCGCCCACGGTCACCAGCGGCCCGGACACGCTCGCGACCACGACCTCCTCGCGCGTCCCGTCGACGTCCCACTCGCACACCGACCTCGGCGGGAAGGCCTGGTACCGCACGTACGCGTCGTCGGTCTGGGCCGCGTACGCCTCGAGGCAGGGCTCGCCACCGGTGCGCGACGCGTTGAGCGTCGTCACGCCGATCGAGACGAACGCGATGACCAGCGCGACGATGCCGACGATCGCGGCCGCCGACGCGACGAGCAGGGCGACCGCACCGCCCGTGCTCCGCCGGTAGCGCTGCGCCGCGGGCTTCGACAGCCCTGCCACGGGGTCGTCGGTCACGTCACTCCTCCGCTCGTTCGGCGACGATCGTCGCCGCCTTGGCCACGCCGGCGAGCCCGGCGCGTGCGTCGTCGGGTGTGCCGCCCTGGTCTCCGGCGAGCAGGACGACGTCGCGCAGCCCGGCCGCCGGCAGCCCGACGGAGCGCCACGGTCGCAGCAGGACGTCCGCCTGCCCGACGACGTCGGGGCCCGCGCACTGGGACGACGCCTGCGGCGGCAGCTGGGCCCACAGCGCGAACCCGTCCTCGACGGCCTCCGCGACGCGCTCCCACGCGCGCTCGTCGAACCCGGCGACCGCGAGCGCGAGGCCGTCGACGCCGGCGTGCCGGATCGCGGGCAGCGACGCCCAGGACGCGCCGCCGTGCACGACGACGGCCGAGGCTCCGCCCTGCCGGGCGCCCGCGGCGACCGTGCCGATCCGTTCGGCGGCGACCGGTCCGGGCACGGCGCGCAGCGCGGCGTACCCGGAGAACGTGGGCAGCACGCCCGCCACGACGGGCGCGAGCAGCGGCTCGTGCAGCAGCACGGTGGGCTCCGCACCGGGGACGGCGACACGCAGCGCCGCGAGGTGCTCGGCGAGCCCGGCGGCGAGCGACTCGGTGACGTCCCGCACCGCGCCGGCGTCGGCGAGCACGCGGTCGCCGCGGGCCAGGTACACGGACGCCGCCAGCGAGAGGGGCCCGAGCACGGGGACGACGAGCGGCCCGGTGTACCCGTGCGCGCCGACCGCGACCGCGTCGAGGTCCTCCCGCACGAACGCCCGCGCGCGGGCGAGGTCGCCGCCCGGCCGGTCGGCGAGCTTCCAGCCGTGCGGCCCGAGCTCGGTCGGCAGCCCGGTGAGCACGGCGGCCGCGTGCCCGGTGCGCTCGCCCCACGGGCCGCGGTCGGGCAGCAGCACCGTGAACGGCAGGCCATCGACGCCGGTCGGGGCGTCGACCAGGTCGCCGACCACCACGGACGCGGCGTCGAGCGCGTCGGTGCCGGGCCAGCCTCCGGTGCCGCTGACCCCCGTCACGACGTCTGTCCGGCGGCGACGGCCGGCACTGCCCGACGCGTCCCGGTGACCGTCGCCTGGCCGAGCACCCGGGTACCCGCGTACAGCACGAGCGACTGCCCAGGGGCGACGCCGCGCAGCCCGGGCTCGACGGCGACCGACAGCGTGCCGTCGTCGAGCACGGTGGCGGCGCCGGCGACGGGCGCACCGTGCGCGCGCACCTGCACCTCGCACGCGAACGGGTCCGCGGCGGCGGGCGCGAACCACACGGCCCGGTCCGCCTCGACGACGGCCACCGCGAGCTCGTCGGCCGGCCCGACCACGACCCGGTTGCGCACCGGCTCGACCGCGAGCACGTACCGCGGCTTCCCGTCGGGCGCCGGACGTCCGAGCGAGAGCCCGCGCCGCTGCCCGACGGTGTACGCGTAGGCGCCGTCGTGCGTCCCGACGACCTCGCCCGACGTGTCGACGATCTCGCCGGGCCGCTCGCCGAGCCGCGAGCGCAGGAACCCCTGGGTGTCGCCGTCGGCGACGAAGCAGATGTCGTACGAGTCGGGCTTCGCGGAGACCGACAGCCCGCGGGCAGCAGCCTCGGCGCGCGTCTGCTCCTTCGACGGCACGTCGCCGAGCGGGAACATCGAGCGGGCCAGCCGCTCGGGACCCATCACGGCGAGCACGTACGACTGGTCCTTCGCCGGGTCGGCCGACCGGTGCAGCGCCCGCCACCCGTCGGCAGCGACCTCGATGCGCGCGTAGTGGCCGGTGCACACCGCGTCGAACCCGAGCGCGACGGCCTTGTCGAGCAGCGCGCTGAACTTGATGTGCTCGTTGCACCGCACGCACGGATTCGGCGTCCTGCCGGCCTCGTACTCGGCGAGGAAGTCGGCGACGACCGTCTCCTCGAAGCGCTCGGACAGGTCCCACACGTAGTACGGGATGCCCAGCACGTCGGCGGCCCGCCGTGCGTCCCCGGCGTCCTCGATCGAGCAGCACCCGCGCGAGCCCGTGCGGAACTGGTCGCGCGTGCGGGACAGCGCCATGTGCACGCCGACGACGTCGTGCCCGGCGTCGACCGCACGGGCCGCCGCGACGGCGGAGTCCACGCCTCCGGAGAGTGCCGCGAGCACGCGCATCAGACCGGCACCGCCGTGCTTCGGCCCGCGAGCCCGGCCGCGCGGGCCCGCTCGACGACTCCGGGCAGCACGGACAGGAGCGTCGCGACGTCGTCCGCGGTGCTCGTGGGCCCCAGGCTGAACCGGAGCGCGCCGCGCGCGTCGTCCTCGTCGATCCCCATCGCGAGCAGCACGTGGCTCGGTCGCGGCACCCCGGCCTGGCAGGCCGACCCGGTGGAGGCCTCGACGCCCGCGGAGTCGAGCAGGTACAGCAGCGAGTCGCCCTCGCAGCCCGTGAACGTGAAGTGCGCGTTCGCGGGCAGCCGGCGGGCGGGGTCCGCGGGTCCGCGCAGCACGGCCCCCGGCACGGACGACAGGACGCCCGCGACGAGCTCGTCGCGCAGGGCGCCGACGTGGGCGGCGTGGTCGGCCCGTCCCGCGACCGCGAGGTCGGTCGCGACACCGAACGAGGCGATGAGCGGCGCGTCGAGCGTGCCCGACCGCACGCCGCGCTCCTGCCCGCCGCCGTGCAGCACGGGCGTGAGCTCGAGACCCCGGCGAGCCAGCAGCGCGCCGACGCCACCGGGCCCGCCGAGCTTGTGCGCGCTCACCGTGAGCGCGTCGAGCCCGGACGCCGCGAAGTCGACCGGCACCTGCCCGACGGCCTGCACCGCGTCCGCGTGGACCGGCACGCCGTACCGCCGGGCCAGGGCGACCACCTCGTCGAGCGGCTGCAGCGCACCGACCTCGTTGTTCGCCCACATGACCGAGATCAGCGCGGCTTGGTCGCCGTGCTCCTCGAGCTCGCGGCGCAACGCGTCGACCACGAGCACACCCTCGGCGTCGACCGGGAGCAGCACGAGCTCGGCGCCCGCGTGCTCCGCCATCCAGAACGCCGGGTCCAGCACCGCGTGATGCTCGGCGGCGGACACGAGGATGCGGCGCCGCGACGGGTCCTGCGCGCGTCGCGACCAGAACAGGCCCTTGACCGCGAGGTTGTCCGCCTCGGTGCCGCCCGCCGTCCAGACGACCTCGCTGGGTCGGGCGCCGAGCGCCGCCGCGGTGCGCTCGCGCGCCTCCTCGACGACGCGCCGGGCCGCACGGCCGGACGCGTGCAGCGACGACGGGTTGCCGGTCCGGAACAGCTGCTCGGCCAGCACGCGCGCCGCCTCGGGGACCATCGGCGTGGTCGCCGCATGATCCAGGTAGACGCTCACCCGCAGCAGTCTACGAAGGCCGGGGCCCTCGACTGGCCACGACCTGGAATCACCCACCCGGGGTCCGGGCCGCACCTGGCAGGATGTGCGCGTGACTGCCGACGACGTCATCGCCCTGCCGCCCGCCTTCAGCGGCCAGCGGCTCGACTGGCGCGACCTCCCCCGGCACGTCCGCACCCGCATCGCCGAGCTGGCAGGTGCGCAGGTCACGGCCGAGATCAGCGCGACGAGCGGGTTCAGCCCGGGCTTCGCCGCGGTGCTCGAGCTGCACGACGGCCGGGGGGTCTTCGTCAAGGCCGTGTCGGCCGAGCAGAACCCCGTCTCGCCCCACCTGGCCCGCAACGAGATCCGCGTCGCCGCCGCGCTCCCGCCCGAGGTCCCCGCGCCGCGGCTGCTCTGGTCGAGCGACGACGGCGACTGGGTGCTGCTCGGCTTCGAGGTCGTGCACGGCCGCTCGCCCGAGCTGCCGTGGCGGCCTGACGACCTCACGCTCGTCGCCGACGCCGTGGGAGCGCTTGCGGACGTCGAGCCGCTGCCCGGGCACGGGCTGCCCCGCACCGACGACCAGCTCGCCGAGGACTTCACCGGGTGGCGACGCCTGCTCGACGTCGACGACGCGACGCGCGAGACGGTCGTCGCCCGCGCCGGCGACGTGGGCCGCTGGGCCGACGAGCACCACGAGCAGCTCGTCCGCTGGGAGCAGGAGGCGCTCCGCGTGTGCGCGGGCGACTCGCTCGTGCACGGCGACCTGCGCGCCGACAACGTGATGATCGACGAGGACCACCGCCGCGTCTGGCTCATCGACTGGCCGCACGCGAGCGTCGGTGCACCGTGGCTGGACCTCGCGTTCATGCTGCCGAGCGTCGCCCTCCAGGGCGGCGGCGACCCCGCGACCGTGTTCCGGTCGCACGCCGTGTCCGAGGGGGTCTCGGACGACGACCTGCGCGCGGGGCTCGCGGGCCTGTCCGGCTACTTCGTCGCGAGCTCCTTACAGCCACCGCCGCCGGGCATCCCGAACCTGCGCCGCTTCCAGGCGGCCCAGGGCGTCGCGGCGCTGCGCTGGCTGCGCGACCTGTCCTGACGCGGCCGACCGGTCAGCTCTCGGCGTGGGCGGGGGTGTCGTCCGGACGGCCGACGGCCGTGCGTGCCGGGTGTCGCTCCGCCTCTCGCGCCCACCAGAGCGCGATCGACGCACGCAGCACCAGGATCGCCATGGCAGCGCACGCCCACCAGTTGTGCGCCCAGGCCGACCCTGCTCCGAGCACGAGGCCGGCGATCAGAGCCGCCCGGCCCGAGAGCAGTCCGACCTTGCCGTCGCGTACGCCCCAGAATCTGCTGGCCCTGTCAGTCACTGTCGTCCGTCCCGCCGGATCGTGGGCCGCGGTCCCGCCCCGCGGTGAGGTGCTGACCATCATGGCCCAGCCCGGACCACGCCGGGCGCGAACCCTGGACGACAGCGGGACGCGCTCACGGCCGTGATGAGGGGCCGACGCGTCAGCCCTTGAGGCGTCGCAGCTCCGCCGCGGCCTGCGGCAGCACCGTGAACAGGTCCCCGACCACGCCGAAGTCCGCGATCTCGAAGATCGGGGCGTCGGGGTCGGAGTTCACGGCGACGATCGTGCCGGACGCCTGCATGCCGCCCCGGTGGTGCACCGCACCCGAGACACCCGCGCCGACGTACAGGCGCGGCGAGATCGTCACGCCCGTCTGGCCGATCTGGGCGTCGTGGCCGATCCAGCCCTCGTCCGTCGCGACACGCGTGGCACCGACGGCGGCCCCGAGCGCGTCGGCAAGGTCCTCGACGGGCGAGAAGTCGCCCTCGGTCCCCCGGCCGCCCGCGACGACGACGTGTGCGCTGCCCAGGTCGGGCCGCCCGCTCGCGGGCCGCTCGACCCGCTCGACGAGCGTGACGCGCCGGGCAACGGCGCTCACGGTCACCGCGAGGTCGACGACCTCGGTCGCGACGGGCGCCGCGGCCGGGCTCGCCTGCACGGCGTTGGCCTTGACGGTGACGACCGCGACCGGCGCGGTCACGGCGCACCGGGTGTTCCACGTGCCCGCGAACACGGTCTTCGACGCGACGTAGCGGCCGTCCACGACCTCGAGCCCGTCGGCGTCCGTGACGACGCCCGCGCCGGTGGCGAGCGCGACCCGCGCGGCGGCCTCCTTGTTCTCGAACGACGAGACGGTCAGCAGCAGGCCGGCACCCGCGGCTGCGAGCGCCTGCTCGAGCGCCTCGGCCAGCACGGCGGACAGGTGCGTGTCGGCGTCGGCGACGAGGCGGTGCACGCGCGTGACGCCCAGCGCGCCGAGGTCGGCGAGCACGTCGGCGCCGAGCTCGGCGTCGGCCGCCCACACGCCCAGCACGCCGGCGTTCCCGGCGAGCTCACGGGCGAGGGTGACGACCTCGCGGACGGGGCCGCGCAGGGCGCCGTCCGGCGTGTGGTCCAGCAGCACGAGCACGGGGGCGGTGGTGGTCACGGTTCTCGGTTCCTTCGTCGTGGCGCGGGACGGGGCTCAGACGAGCTTCTGCTCGACGAGGTACGCGGCGAGCCTCAGCCCCGCGTCCCCCTCGTCGGTGAGCAGCACCCGGTTCTCGCGCGGCGGGCGGGCGGCGGCGTCGACGACCTCGGTCCGGGCACCCGCGGCACCCACGGTCGACGCGTCGACCCCGAGGTCGGCGAGCGTGAGCGTCGTGACCTGCTTCTTGCGGGCGGCCATGATGCCCTTGAAGTTCGGGTAGCGCGGCTCGTTGGCCTGGTCCGTCACCGACACGAGCGCGGGCAGGGACGCCTCGAGCACCTCGGTCGCGTGGTCGAGGTTGCGGCGTACACGCACCGTGCCGCCGTCGACCGTCAGCTCGGCCGCGAGGGGCAGCGCGGGGAGGTCGAGCAGCTGCGCCAGCGCGGTCGGGAGCAGCGACGTGAGCCCGTCGAGGCCTGCCATGCCGGTGACCACGAGGTCGACGTCTCCCACGTGCTGCACGGCGGCGGCGAGCACCCGGGCCGTGCCGATGACGTCGGAGCCGGCGATCGCGTCGTCGACCACGTGCACGGCCTCGTCCGCGCCCATCTGCAGGCCCTTGCGGACCGCGTCGACCGCGTCGTCGGGCCCGACGGTGAGCACGACGACCTCGGCGTCGTCGCGCGCCTCGGCGATCGACAGCGCGGCCTCGAGCGCGTTCTCGTCCAGCTCGTTGAGCGTCCCGTCACCGCCGTCGCGCACCACGCGACGGTCGGGGCCGAGGGCCCGCTCCGACTGGATGTCCGGGACGTGCTTCACACAGACGACGATCCTCACGCGGGGCACGTTACCGTCCTGCGCGCGCCGACCGGACCGCCGTGTCGTCTGCCGGAAACCCGCCCGACCCACGCACGGCCCGCACGTCCCCCACAATGACGGGGTGAACGCGACCCCCGCCCGCCGACGACCGCCGCGGCTCGGCGTCCACGTCACGGACGAGGGCGTGGACGTGGCCGTCCTCGCCTCGCACGCGACCGCGATCGAGCTCTGCCTGTTCGACGGCCCCGAGGAGGCACCCCGCGAGCGCAGCATCACGCTGCACGGGCCGGCGCACGGCGTGTTCAGCGCGTCCGTCCCCGGCATCCGTCCCGGTCAGCGCTACGGCTTCCGCGCGCACGGCCCGTGGAACCCCGAGGTCGGCCTGCGCTACAACCCGGCCAAGCTGCTCGTGGACCCCTACGCGCGCGGGCTCGCCGGCGAGGTCGCCTACGGGCCGGAGACGTACGGGCACGTCGTCGACGCCGAGCTCGTCGGCGACCCGTACGGGCCCGCCGACCCGCGCGACTCCGCCGGGCACGTGCCGTACTCGGTGGTCGTCGACACGCGCGACCTGCCCGGGGCCGACCCCGCGGCGAACCGGCCGTGGCACCCCTGGTCGCGCACGGTCGTCTACGAGGCGCACGTCCGCGGACTCACGCAGCTGCACCCCGGCGTCCCGCCCCGACTGCGCGGCACGTACGCCGGCCTGGCGCACCGGGCCGTGATCGACCACCTGCTCGGGCTCGGCGTCACCGCGATCGAGCTGCTGCCGGTGCACGCGTTCGCGTCCGAGCCGCACCTCGTCGCGAAGGGCCTGACCAACTACTGGGGCTACAGCACGCTCGGGTTCTTCGCGCCGCATGCCGCCTACGCCACGAAGCTGTCCCAGGACGCCGGGCCTGCGGCCGTGCTCGACGAGGTCCGCGCCGCCGTCCACGCGCTGCACGAGGCCGGCATCGAGGTGCTGCTCGACGTCGTCTACAACCACACGTGCGAGGGCGGCCTGCCCGGTCAGCACCTGTCGTTCCGCGGCCTCGACAACCCGCTCTACTACGCGCACGACGGGTCGGTGCCCGCGGCGCTCGCGGACGTCACGGGCACGGGCAACTCCCTCGACTTCCGGCGCAGCGAGGTCACCCGGCTCACGCTCGACTCGCTGCGGTACTGGGCCGACGTGGTCGGCGTCGACGGCTTCCGGTTCGACCTCGCGGTGACGCTCGGCCGGGACGCCGCCGGGTTCAACCCGCACCACCCGGTGCTCGTCGCGGCCCGGGCCGACCCGAGCCTGCACGCGCTCAAGCTCATCGCGGAGCCGTGGGACGTCGGGCCGGGCGGCTGGCGGACCGGGCAGTTCGGCCTGCCGTTCGGCGAGTGGAACGACCGGTTCCGCAACGCCGCCCGCTCGTTCTGGCTGGCCGACCCGGCGCGGGCGGCCCACGGCCTGCCGGGCCACCGGGTGCGCGACCTCGCGACGCGCCTGTCGGGGTCGGTCGACCTGTTCGGCCACTCGGACCCGCCGCTCGCCCGCGGCCCGGTCGCGAGCGTCAACTACGTGACGGCGCACGACGGGTTCACGCTCGCCGACCTCGTCGCGTACGACCACAAGCACAACGCCGCCAACGGGGAGCAGAACCGCGACGGCAGCGACGACAACCGGTCCTGGAACCACGGGCTGGAGGGGCCCGTCGCGCGCGACTCGCCCGGTGCGGACATCGTGCCGCTGCGCCGCCGCTCGATCCGCAACCTGCTCGCGACGCTCGTCCTGTCGGCGGGCACGCCGATGATCACGGCGGGCGACGAGATGGGCCGCACGCAGCGCGGCAACAACAACGCGTACTGCCAGGACAACGAGCTGTCGTGGGTGAGCTGGGACCTGTCGACCTGGCGGCACGACCTGCTCGCGACCGCCCGGTGGCTGCTCACGCTGCGTCGCGAGCACCCGGCGCTGCGGACCGAGACGTTCTACGCGGGCCGCCCGGTGCTGCCCGGCCGGCGCGAGGACCTCGCATGGTTCGACGCGGACGGCGCACGGTTCGACCACGCCCGGTGGCACGACCCGTCGGTGCGGACGATCCAGATGGTCCGCACGGCGGCGCCGCCCGACGACGACACCGTGCTGCTCGTCATCAACGGCGCGCTCGACGCTGTCGACGTGGTGCTCGGCGACGGGCACCCCGGCCGCTGGCGGCTGGCCTGGGACTCCGTCTGGGAGAGCCCGGGCGACGAGCGCGCCGCGGCGATCGCGAACGGCCTGCACGCGTCGTCGGGCGACGCGACCGTCGTGGAGCCGCTGAGCATGCGGGTGTACGTGCTCGAGGACTGACGCGCGGGCCTCACAGCGACGCGGCGACCGCCCGCCCCGTGGTCCGCCCGGTGAAGAGGCAGCCGCCGAGGAACGTCCCCTCGAGCGCGCGGTGCCCGTGCACGCCGCCGCCGCCGAACCCGGACGCCTCGCCGACCGCCCACAGGCCGGGCAGCACCTCGCCGTCCGGGCGCAGCACGCGGCCCTCGAGGTCGGTGTGCAGGCCGCCGAGCGTCTTGCGGGTCAGCACGGACAGCCGGACCGCGAGCAGCGGCCCGTGCGCGGGGTCGAGCAGCCGGTGCGGCTTGGCGACGCGGATGAGCCTGTCGACGACGAACCGGCGGGACATCGCGGTCGCGGTGACCTGCAGGTCCTTGCCGAGCCCGCTGGCGACCTGCCGGTCGCGCGCGACGATCGTCCGCTCGAGCTCGGCGGCGTCGATCCGGTCGGTGCCCGTGAGGGCGTTCATCCGGGCGGCGAGGTCTGCGGGCGTGTCCGCCCAGATGAACTCGTCGGAGAGCTCCGCGAACGCCTCGACCGGCCCGACGGCCCCGGGGAGCACGCGCTGCAGCAGCTGCGGCACGCTCCTGCCGGTGAGGTCCGGGTTCTGCTCGGACCCGGACAGCGCGAACTCGGAGCCGAGGATCGTCTTGTCGAGCACGAACCACGAGTGGTCGTCGCCGCGCGTCGTGATGTGCTGGAGCGCGCCGAGCGAGTCGAACCCGGGGAACAGCGGGACGGGCAGGCGGTGGCCGTCGGCATCGAGCCACAGCGACGACGGGCCCGCGAGGATCCGGATGCCGTGCTGCGACCACACGGGCGAGTGGTTGGTGATGCCCTCGGGGTAGTGCCACATGCGGTCCTCGTGCACCACGGCCGCGCCGGCGGACCGGGCGGCGACGATGCCGGACCCGTCCACGTGGTCGGGGACGCCGGACAGCATGCGCTGCGGCAGCCGGCCGGCCGACGCCGGCCAGGTCGCGCGGACCAGGTCGTGGTTGGCACCGATGCCGCCGGTCGCGACGACGACCGCCGACGCGGAGATCTCGAACGGCTCGACGACCTCGCGCGAGCTCGGCACGGCCCGCTCGACGTCGGAGGGTGCGAGCACGTCGCCGCGCACGCCGGTGACGCGCCCGTCGGTCGTGACCAGCGAGGTCACGCGGTGCCGGAAGCGCACGTCGGCGAGCCCGTCGCGCCGCGCGTCGAGCAGCGCCCGCACGAACGGCTCGAGGATCCCGGGCCCCGTGCCCCACGTGACGTGGAACCGGGGCACGGAGTTGCCGTGCCCGTCCGCGAGGTAGCCGCCGCGCTCGGCCCACTGCACGAACGGGAACCAGCGCACGCCCTGGCCGTGCAGCCACGGGCGCAGCTCCCCCGCGGCGAAGTCGACGAACCCCTCGGCCCACGCCCGGCCCCAGCGGTCGGACCCGTCGTCGGAGAACGCGGCCGAGCCGAACCAGTCCGCGAGCGCGAGCTCGGCCGAGTCCCGGATGCCGAGGCGGCGCTGCTCGGGCGAGTCGACGAGGAACAGCCCGCCGAACGACCAGAACGCCTGCCCTCCGAGCGACGCCGCGGGCTCCGCGTCCAGGAGCGTGACCCGCCGCCCGGCGGCGAGCAGCTCGGCGGTGGCGACCAGGCCGGCGAGGCCCGCGCCGACGACCACGACGTCGTGGGTGTGCGTCATGCGGCCGACTGTACGACGTTGGACGCCCGTCCAAGAAGGTGTCAGGCGGGCGCGTTCGCGACGAGCGCGAGCTCGGCCACCGACGTCAGGCCCTCGCGCCACGGCACCACCCGGACCGTGTACCCGAACGGCCCGGACGCGTCGAGCCGCACGTCGCCGGCGAACGCGTGCCGCCCGGCCTCGTACGTCTCGGCGAGCGTGAGCGCGTCGACCGCGTACCCGTCGAGCTCGTCCGCCTCCGTGACGCGCCCGTGCACCACCTGCACCTGGACCTCGCCGGGGTCGAGCGTCCCGAGCGAGACGTACGCCTTGACGTGCAGCTCGTCGCCGACCTGCGGGACCTCGCCGACACCGCCCGTCTCCACGTGGTCGACGTGCACGTGCTCCCACGCCTCGCGCACCCGAGCCTTCCAGGCCGCGAGCGACCGTGCGCCGTCGTACCCGTCCCTGGCGAGCATGCGGCCCGCCGTGGTCGCCGGCACGTAGAGGTGCCGCACGTAGTCGGCGACCATCCGGGTGGCCTGCACCTTCGGGCCGAGCATCGCGAGCGTGTGCCGGACCATGGCAAGCCACCGCACGGGCAGCCCGCGGTCGTCGCGGTCGTAGAACCGCGGGGCGACCTGGTGCTCGACGAGGTCGTACAGCGCGGCCGCCTCGAGGTCGTCGCGCCGGTCGGCCTCGTCGACCCCGTCGGCCGTCGGGATGGCCCAGCCGAACTCGTCGTCGAACCACTCGTCCCACCAGCCGTCGAGCACGGACAGGTTGAGGCCCCCGTTGAGCGCCGACTTCATGCCCGACGTGCCGCACGCTTCGAGCGGCCGCAGCGGGTTGTTCAGCCACACGTCGCACCCGGGGTACAGCGCCTGGGCCATCGCGATGTCGTAGTTCGGCAGGAACACGATGCGGTGCCGCACGTCGGCCTCGTCGGCGAACCGGACGAGCTGCTGGACCAGGCGCTTGCCCTGGTCGTCGTCGGGGTGCGACTTGCCGGCGACCACGAGCTGCACGGGCCGTTCAGGGTGCAGCAGCAGGGCGCGCAGCCGGTCGGGGTCGCGCAGCATGAGCGTGAGCCGCTTGTACGTGGGCACCCGCCGGGCGAAGCCGATCGTGAGGACGTCGGGCGAGAGCACGTCGTCGACCCAGCCGAGCTCCGCGGCGCTCGCACCGCGGCGCAGCCAGGACCGCCGCAGCCGCGCCCGCGCCTCGGTCACGAGCTCGGCCCGCAGCGCGCCGCGCAGCCGCCACAGCTCGTCGTCGGGGATCGCGTCCGTGCGCAGCCAGCCGCTGCCGGTCGTGATCTCCTCGGGCCGCAGCCGCCGCCGCGTGAGCTCGCCGAGCGAGCGGTGCACCCACGTCGGGGCGTGCACGCCGTTGGTCACCGACCCGATCGGCACCTCGACGTCGTCGAACCCGGGCCACAGCCCGGCGAACATCCCGCGCGACACCTGGCCGTGCAGGAGCGAGACACCGTTGGCCCGACCGCCGAGCCGCAGCCCCATGACGGCCATGTTGAACACGAGCGGGTCGCCGCCCTCGTGGTCCTCGGCCCCGAGCGCGAGGACGCGCTCGACGGGGACGCCGGGCGTGGCGTTGTCGCCGCCGAAGTACTGGGCGACGAGCGTGGTGTCGAACCGGTCGATGCCCGCGGGCACGGGCGTGTGCGTCGTGAACACCGTCGCCGCGCGCACGGCCTCGAGCGCCTCGTCGAACGTCAGACCGGCCGCGACGAGCTCACGGATCCGCTCCACGCCCAGGAACCCCGCGTGCCCCTCGTTGGTGTGGAACACCTCGGGCTCGGGCGCCCCCGTCAGCCGGGACCACACGCGCAGCGCGCGCACGCCGCCGACCCCCAGCAGCAGCTCCTGACGCAGCCGGTGCTCCCCGCCGCCGCCGTAGAGCCGGTCGGTCACGCGCCGCACCGCCTCGTCGTTCTCCGGCACGTCGGCGTCGAGCAGCAGCAGCGGCACGCGCCCGACGGCCGCCCGCCACACGTGCGCGTGCAGCGCACCGCCGCCGGGCAGCTCGACGGTGACGACCGCGGGTGACCCGTCGGGCTCGCGCAGCAGCGTGAGCGGCAGCCCGTCCGGATCGAGCACGGGGTACGTCTCGACCTGCCACCCGTCGCGCGTGAGCGACTGCGTGAAGTAGCCCGAGCGGTACAGGAGCCCGACCCCGACGAGCGGCACCCCGAGGTCCGACGCGCTCTTGAGATGGTCGCCCGCGAGGATGCCGAGCCCGCCCGAGTACTGCGGCAGCACCGACGTGATGCCGAACTCGGGCGAGAAGTACGCGACCGACCTCGGCAGCCGTTCGGCGGCCTGCTGCTGGTACCACCGGGGCGCTGTCAGGTACGTCTGCAGCTCCGCCGCGGCGTCGCGGACCCTGGCGACGAACGCCTCGTCCGCCGCGAGCGCCGCGAGCCGCTCGGGGTCGAGGGCGCCGAGCAGCGCCACCGGGTAGCCACCGACGGCCGCCCACCGGTCGGGGTCGGTCGCGGCGAACAGGTCGCGCGTGGGCGCGTGCCACGACCACCGCAGGTTGTGCGCGAGCTCGTCGAGGGGCGCGAGCTGCTCGGGGAGCACGGTGCGGACGATGAACCGGCGGATGGCTCTCACGCCCCCTCAGCGTACGCAGACCCGCCGCGCGCCGGTCGGGTTCGCGTCGCGTGCGTTCGCGGTGGGTGCGGCGCGCGGGCGCCCCAGATGCCCGGGGGGCGGACGTGCGGATAGGTTCAGGAACGTGACGACTCCCCCTCCGTCCCGAGCACGCGGGACGTCGGCCCGCCGCACGAGCGCCGCGCAGCCCACCTCGGCCCGCGCGACGTCGTCGGTCCCGGTCGACGCCCCCACCGGGACCGCCGCCACCCCCTCCGCCCCGGCCCCCGCGACCCCCGTCGCTGCGCCCGTCACGGCCCCCCGGATCGGCCGCATCCCCGTCGTCGACGTCTCCCCCGTCGCCGAGGAGGGCCGCTTCCCTGCCAAGGCCGTGGCCGGCGAGGCCGTGCCCGTGCGCGCCACCGTGTTCCGCGAGGGCCACGACGCGGTCGCCGCGACAGCCGTGCTCACCGACCCGGACGGCGTCGACCACGCACGCGTCCGGATGGTCGACATCGCGCCGGGCCTCGACCGCTTCGAGGCGTGGGTCGTGCCCGACCGCACGGGCGCGTGGACGTTCCGCGTCGAGGGCTGGTCCGACCCGTACGGCACGTGGGCGCACGACGCGGCCATCAAGGTCGAGGCGGGCATCGACGTCGAGCTCATGCTCACCGAGGGTGCGCGCGTCCTCACCCGCGCGGCGACCCGCACGGGCGACGAGGCGATGGACCCTGCCGGCGCCCAGGTGCTCGCCGACGCCGCGACCGCGCTGCGCGACACGACGCGCCCGCCGCTCGCCCGCCTGGCCGCCGGACTGTCGGCGGAGGTCCGGGCCGCGCTCGCGCAGCAGCCCCTGCGGGACCTGGTGACGTCGTCCGAGCGGTACCCGCTCGTGGTCGACCGTCCGCTCGCGCTGGCCGGCGCCTGGTACGAGCTGTTCCCCCGCTCGCAGGGCGCCCGCCAGGACCCCGACACCGGCGAGTGGACGAGCGGCACGCTGCGCACGGCGGCCGAGGAGCTGCCGCGGATCGCCGAGATGGGCTTCGACGTCGTCTACCTGACGCCCATCCATCCCATCGGCTCGACGTACCGCAAGGGCCGCAACAACTCGCTCGACGCGCAGCCGGGCGACCCGGGGTCGCCGTACGCGATCGGCTCCGCGGCCGGCGGCCACGACGCGATCGAGCCGACGCTCGGCACGTTCGACGACTTCGACGCGTTCGTCGCGTCCGCCCGCGGCCTCGGCCTGGAGGTCGCGCTCGACGTCGCCCTGCAGTGCTCGCCCGACCACCCGTGGGTCACCGAGCACCCGGAGTGGTTCACGACGCGCGCCGACGGGACCATCGCGTACGCCGAGAACCCGCCGAAGAAGTACCAGGACATCTATCCCTTCAACTTCGACAACGACCCCGAGGGCATCGCCCGCGAGATCCGCCGCGTGCTGCAGGTGTGGATCGACCACGGCGTGACGCTGTTCCGCGTCGACAACCCGCACACCAAGCCGCTCGACTTCTGGGCATGGCTGCTCGCGGACGTCCGCAAGGACCACCCGGACGTGATCTTCCTGTCGGAGGCGTTCACCAAGCCGGCGATGATGCAGACGCTCGCGAAGATCGGGTTCCACCAGTCGTACACGTACTTCACGTGGCGGAACACGAAGGACGAGATCCTCGAGTACCTCACCGAGGTGTCGGGCGACCAGGCGGCGTGGATGCGCCCGAGCTTCTGGCCGACGACGCACGACATCCTGCCGCCGTACCTGCAGGCCACGGGCGTGCGGGGCTTCGCCGTGCGGGCCGTCCTCGCGGCGACGGGCTCGCCGACGTGGGGCATCTACTCGGGCTACGAGCTCGTCGAGGACGTGCCGCGCCCCGGGGTCGACGAGCAGATCGACAACGAGAAGTACGAGTTCAAGCCCCGCGACTGGTCGCGCGGCGACCAGTTCGGCATCGCGATGCTGCTCGGCAAGCTCAACGGCATCCGGCGGGCGCACCCCGCACTGCAGCAGCTGCGCAACCTGCGGGTGCACCCGACGACCGACCCGGCGGTGCTCGCGTTCTCGCGGCACCTGCCGGCGGCTCTGTCGCCGACGGGACGTCCCGACACCGTCGTCGTCGTGGTCAACCTCGACACCTGGAACACGCGGGAGGCCGGCGTCGAGCTCGACATGGCCGCGTTCGGGCTGCCCACCGACCGTCCCGTGGTGGCGCGTGACGTGCTGTCGGGCGACACGTACGCGTGGGGTTCGCAGGTGTACGTGCGGTTCGACCCGAGCGTGCGCCAGGCCCACGTCGTCTCGCTGGACGCGCCGTGAGCACGCCCGAGGCGCCGTTCCCCCGCGTCTCGGTCCGGGAGCCTGCCCCGACCACGGGTCAGATCGCGCTGACGGCCCTCCCGCCACGACGCCAGCCGACCGTGCCTGCCGCGGGTGAGGTCCACCCGGGGCTGACGGACGACCCCGAGTGGTACCGCACCGCCGTGTTCTACGAGGTCATGCTGCGCTGCTTCTCGGACGCCACCGGCGCGGGCAGCGGCGACCTGCGCGGCCTCATCGACCGGCTCGACTACCTGCAGTGGCTCGGGATCGACTGCCTGTGGCTGCCGCCGTTCTTCCCGTCGCCCCTGCGCGACGGCGGCTACGACGTGGCCGACTACACGGCGATCGCCGGGCAGTACGGCACGGTGGCGGACTTCTCCGAGCTCATCGAGAAGGCGCACGCGCGCGGCATCCGGATCGTCATCGACTGCGTGATGAACCACACGAGCGACCAGCACCCGTGGTTCCAGGCGTCGCGCTCCGACCCCGAGGGTCCGTACGGCGACTTCTACGTGTGGAGCGACGACAACACGCGCTACCAGGACGCGCGGATCATCTTCGTCGACACCGAGACGTCGAACTGGACGTTCGACCCTGTGCGCCGGCAGTACTTCTGGCACCGGTTCTTCAGCCACCAGCCGGACCTCAACTTCGAGAACCCGCGCGTCGTCGAGGCCATGAAGGACGTCACCCGGTTCTGGCTGCGGCTCGGCATCGACGGGTTCCGCCTCGACGCGGTGCCGTACCTGTTCGAGGCCGAGGGCACCAACTGCGAGAACCTGCCGGAGACCCACGGCTTCCTGCGCGACCTGCGGGCGATGATCGACGAGGAGTTCCCCGGCCGGATCATGCTCGCCGAGGCGAACCAGTGGCCCGAGGACGTGGTGCACTACTTCGGCACCGAGGACGAGCCCGAGTGCCACATGTGCTTCCACTTCCCGGTGATGCCGCGCATCTACTACGCGATCCGCGACCAGCGGGCCACGCAGATCATCGACATCCTCGCCGACACCCCGCCCATCCCGAAGGGTGCGCAGTGGAGCACGTTCCTGCGCAACCACGACGAGCTCACGCTCGAGATGGTGTCCACCGAGGAGCGCGCGTCGATGTACGGCTGGTACGCGCCGGACTCCCGGATGCGCGCCAACGTCGGCATCCGCCGTCGGCTCGCGCCGCTGCTCGACAACTCCCGCAAGGAGATCGAGCTCGCGCACGCGCTGCTGCTGTCCCTGCCCGGCAGCCCGTGCCTCTACTACGGCGACGAGATCGGCATGGGTGACAACATCTGGCTGCCGGACCGCGACTCGGTCCGCACGCCGATGCAGTGGACCCCGGACCGGAACGCGGGCTTCTCGACGGCCGACCCGGGCAAGCTCTACCTGCCGCTGGTCCAGTCGCTGGTGCACCACTACAGCCACACGAACGTCGAGGCGCAGCTTGCGCAGCCGACGTCGCTGCTGCACTGGATCCGCGGGATGCTCACGGTCCGGCGGCGCCATCCCGCGCTCGGCAAGGGCGACTTCCAGGTCGTGTCGTCGGACAACGACGCGGTGCTCGCGTTCCTGCGCACCACCGCGGACGAGACCCTGCTGTGCATCGCGAACCTCGCGTCGACGGCGCGGGCCGCGACCCTCAAGCTGCCCGAGCTCGCGGGCTGGTCGATGAAGGACGTGTTCGGCGGCGCCGAGTTCGCGACGGTGTCCGACGCGGGCACGGCGTTCTTCACGCTGGGGTCGCGCGACTTCTACTGGCTCGAGCTGACGGCACCGTGACGGTCTCCCACGACGACGACCGGCTCGTCGAGCTGCTGCGCGACTGGCTCCCCGCCCGCCGCTGGTACCCGGCGAAGGGCGCCGAGGCCGCGCTGTCGGTCGTCGAGCGGCGCGTGCTCGCAGACGGCGTCGAGGACGTGCTCGTGCGCGTGCGGGCCGGCTCGATCGACGCGCTGCTGCAGGTCCCGCTCGTGCTCGCACGTGCGGACGACGGCGTGCCCGACGACGCGATCGGCGTGCTCGGCGACCGCGTGGTGCTCGACGGAGCCGCGCACCCGGCGTTCGTGCGGGCGTGGCTCGCGGCGGCCGACGGCCCCGGAACCGCCGCGGACCCGGCGACGGCGCGCACGGTGTCCGGCGAGCAGTCCAACACCTCCGTGATCCTCGGGTCCGAACGTCCCGCGGCCATCCTCAAGGTGCTGCGCGCGCTGCAGCCCGGCGAGAACCCGGACGTCGAGGTGCCCCGCAAGCTCGTCGAGGTCGGCTGGACGCACGTGCCCGAGCCGCTCGCCTGGGTCGAGGCGGACTGGCCGACCCCAGACGGCTCGACGGCCCACGGCTATCTCGGGGTGCTCAGCGCGTTCGTGCCGCAGGCGCAGGACGGGTTCGTCCTGGCGTGCGGGTACGCGGAGCGCGGCGAGTCGTTCGGCCCGCTGGCCGCCGAGCTCGGCGAGGTGGTCGCCACGATGCACACCGCGCTCGTGCGCGGGTTCGGCACCGACCCGACGACCAGCCCGCAGGACGGACCCGAGGCGGTCGCCGCGGCGCTGGCCGGCAGGTTCGCGTGGGCGACGTCCGCGGTCCCGGCCCTCGCGAGGTTCGCGCGCGCGGTGGACGGCGTGCTCGCGGAGGTCCGTGCGCTGCCGATCGCGCCGCCCCGGCAACGGGTGCACGGCGACCTGCACCTGGGCCAGGTGCTGCGCTCGACGGACCGGTGGTTCGTCACGGACTTCGAGGGCGAGCCCGCGGCACCGCTCGAGCACCGCACGCGACCGGACCTCGCTGTGCGCGACGTCGCCGGGATGCTGCGCTCGTTCGACTACGCGGCCGCGGTCGGAGGTCTCACGGGTCACGCGGCCGCCGCGTGGACCGCCGACGCCCGGTCCGCGCTCCTCGAGGGTTACGCCGCGGCGACCGACGAGGCACCCACCCCGGTGCTGCTGCGGGCGCTCGAGCTCGACAAGACGCTGTACGAGGTCGTGTACGAGTCCCGGAACCGGCCCACGTGGGTGCCGATCCCGATGGCCGGCCTGGACCGGCTGCTCGGCCCGGCCTGAGGCGTCAGCTTCCCGTCGGCACCTCGAGCGACCGCTCGGGCATCCGCATGCCCGCCTGCCGGGGTGCGAGCTCGCTCTGCAGCACGAGCGCCGCGGCGCCGACGGCGGCCGCCTCGGGTGCGTTCGTCGAGATCGCGACCCGCACGGGGTGGCTGCCGCGCGCGAAGAACGACTGCGCGAGCCGCCGCTCGACCTCCGGGACGTACAGCGAGCCCGCGAGCGCGAACGCCGGCCCGGTGAGCACCACGAGCTCGAGGTCGAGCACGTTCGCGAGGGTCTGCGCGGCGACGCCGACGTACCGGGCCGACCGCTGCAGGATCCGCATGGGCTCCTCCTCGCCGCGTGCGGCGGCCCGGGCGAGGACCGCGAAGTCCTCCGCGACCCCGCGACCGGGCAGCTCGACGCCCGCGTCCCGGGCGGCGGCGACCACGGCGGCGGGGCCCGCGAGCGCCTCGACGCAGCCGATGCTCCCGCACCAGCACGGTGGCCCGTCGAGGTCGACGCAGATGTGCCCGACCTCGCCGGCGTTGGAGCTGGACCCGCGGTAGACGGTGCCGTCGACGATGATGCCCGAGCCGATGCCAGTGCCCATGTAGAGCGCGGCGAACGCGGCGCCCGACGTGATGCCGCCCGACCAGTACTCCCCGATCGCGGCGGCGGTCGCGTCGTTGTCGAGCAGCACGGGCAGCCCGACGGCGTCCTCGAGCGCGGCGGCGAGCGGGAACTCGGTCCAGGCCTGCATCACGGGCGGCGTGAGCGTCATGCCCGTGGACGCGGAGATCGGACCGGGCGACACGACGCCGAGCCCGAGCAGCCGGGCCGGGTCGACGCCGACGCGTGCGACGGTCGCGGCGATCTCGCCGCCGATGCGGGCGACGACCTCGCGCGGGTCGTCCGCCCCGGCGCCGGGGCGCTTCCAGCGCGCGACGATCGCACCGCCGAGGTTGGCGATGACGTAGGTGATGCCGGCGTGGTCGAGGTGGACGCCGACGGCGTAGCGGGCCATCGGGTCGAGCTCGAGCAGCATCCGGGGCTTGCCGCCGGTCGACTCGGCGCGGCCGACCTCGAGCACGAGACCGTCGTCGATGAGCCGCCGGACGACCGTCGAGATGGTGGCTGCGGTGAAGCCGGTGGCCTGGGTCAGCTCGACCCGGCTGATCGTGCCCGTCGCGCGGATGAGGTCGAGGATCGCGGCGCGGCTGGTCGCGTGCGCGGCCCCCAGCCCGGCCTGCGAGCTGCTCACGGGTCCTCCCTCGGTTCGATGCACGCGCCGCGCCCACCCTAACGATCCGGGCTCGGACCGATTCGGGCACGACACGCCCGTTGACTTACTTTGTTCACTTGCTTAAGAATGCCACACGGAGCAGGGTCCCCGACCCACCGGCAACGACGCCCCTCCAGACCGTCCGGCACGCGGAGGTGCCGGCACGACGAGAGGATCACAGATGTTCCCTCACCACCGACGTCCCCGGTCGTTGGCCCTCGCGGCCGCCGGAACGGTCCTCGCCCTCACCGCCGCGTGCTCGAGCGGCGGCGGCAGCGACGACAGCAGCGCGAACGCCGACGGCACCCCCTCGGGGAAGATCAGCGTCCTCACGTGGCGCACCGACCTCGTCGAGGACGGCACGTTCGACACGTACGTCGCCGAGTTCAAGAAGAAGTACCCCGAGGTCACCGACGTCAAGGTCGAGGGGGTCAAGGACTACGAGGGCACCGTCAAGACCCGCATGAACACCGACGACTACGGCGACGTCCTCGCCATCCCCGGCTCGGTGACCCCCGACCAGCTCCCCGACTTCTTCGAGCCGCTCGGCGACCAGGCGGAGATGGAGAAGGAGTACCGCTGGCTCAACGACAAGTCCTTCGAGGGCAAGTCCTACGGCATCCCGGTCGTCGGCAACGTTCAGGGCATCCTCTACAACAAGCGCGTCTGGGAGGAGGCCGGGATCACGGAGTTCCCGACCACCCCGCAGGAGTTCCTCGACGACCTGCAGACCATCAAGGACAAGGGCGTCGCCAAGGTCGCGCCGCTCTACACGAACTACAAGGACTCCTGGGCGCTGTCGCAGTGGGACGGCTGGCGCGGCGCGGTCACCGCCGACCCCGACGCGCTCAACAAGATGACCCAGACGGACACCCCGTGGACCGCGGACTCCGACTACGGCGTCATCGACGGCACGATCTACGACGCCGTCGCACGCAAGCTCACCGAGGCCGACCCGACCACCACCGACTGGGAGGGGTCGAAGCGCATGATCGGCGTGGGCGAGATCGCCACCATGGCGCTCGGCTCCTGGGCCATCCCGCAGATGATGGCGGCCGGCGAGGCCGCGGGCGCCGACCCGGCGGACATCGCGTACATGCCGGTCCCCGTCCAGGTCGACGGCAAGTTCCACACGGTCGCCGGCGGTGACTACAACCTCGGCATCAACGTGCACTCGAAGAACAAGGCGACCGCGCGCGCGTGGATCGACTGGTTCAACCACGACTCGGGCTACTCCGAGTCGCAGGTCGGGCTCTCGCCGCTCGTCGACGGCCCGGTGCCGGCTGCGCTCGAGGACTTCATGTCGAGCGTCGAGCTCCTCACGATGAACGCCGCGCCCGCAGGCAAGGAGTCGCTGTTCGCCGACATCGACACGGCGTCCGGCATCGTGACCACCGACCCGAAGTACCGCCTGCAGATCATCGACGACGCCCGCTCCGGCTCCAGGACCAAGGAGCAGATCTTCGACGACCTCAACGGCAAGTGGGCCGAGGGTCGTGCGGACGTCGACAGCTGAGGTCGCGCACCATGACGTCCGCACCCACGGGCCTCGGCCCCGTGATCGCGGCCGCGTCCGAGCCTGACGTGGCTCGCCCCACCCGGGTCCCGGGTGGGGCGGGCCGCCGCTCGGCGTGGTACCGCCGGCTCACGCCCTACCTGTTCCTGCTGGTGCCCGTCGGGCTCCTGCTGCTCCTGACGTACACGCCCGTCGTCACCATGTTCTGGTACTCGGTCACCGACTGGGACGGCCTGGACAAGACGAAGAACGTCATCGGGCTCGACAACTACGTCGACGTGTTCACGGACCCCGACAACCTGCGGGTGTTCTTCGTCTCGCTGTACTACGTCGTGGGCTCGTTCGTGCAGATGGCGCTCGCGCTGTACTTCGCGACGATCCTGTCGTTCAAGGTCCGGTTCCGGAACCTGTGGAAGGGCATCCTGTTCTTCCCGTACCTCATCAACGGGGTCGCGATCGGCCTGATCTTCCTCAACTTCCTCAAGCCCGGCGGCGGTCTCGACACGGTCCTGATGAACACCGGCCTGGAGAGCCTGATCCACCAGTGGACGGGTGACCCGGACATCGCGAACTACTCGCTCGCGGCGGTCTCCGTCTGGCGGTACACGGGGCTGACGTTCGTGATGTTCCTGGGCGCGATCCAGTCGATCAGCTCGGACATCTACGAGGCCGCGGCCCTCGACGGCGCGAACCGCTGGCACGAGTTCTGGTCGATCATCCTGCCGTCCATCCGGCCGATCGTCGGACTCGCGTTCATCCTCGGCATCTCCGGCTCGCTGTCCGTTTTCGAGATCCCCTTCGTCATGACGAACGGGGCCAACGGCACCGAGACGTTCGTGATCCGCACCGTCTGGATGGCCTTCCAGCGCAACACCGTCGGGCTGGCGTCGGCGATGGCCGTCGTGCTGCTCGCCTTCGTCCTGCTGGTCACCTGGCTCCAGCGCAGGCTCGTCCCGGAGGAGGAGGTGGACCTCACGTGAAGGCCGTCGCCGGCACCGCCAAGTACCTGACGCTCGTCGTCGCGTCGATCGTCACGCTGCTGCCGCTCGGGCTCATCCTGTTCGGGTCGTTCAAGACGAACCAGGAGTTCCTCTCGACGAACCCGTTCCAGCCCCCGGCCGACTGGTTCAACGTCGACAACTACGTGCTCGCGTTCACGCGCGGCGGCATGGCGCTCGCGTTCGTCAACACGGCCCTCATCTTCGTCGCCGCCATCGCGGGCACGATCCTCATCGGGGCCGCGACGGCGTACGCGCTCGACCGGTTCCGGTTCCGCGGACGCAGCGTGGTGCTCGCGCTGTTCCTGCTCGCGACGCTCGTCCCGGGCGTGACGACGCAGGTCGCCACGTTCCAGATCATCAACGGCCTCGGGCTGTACGGCTCACGCTGGGCGCTGATCCTGCTGTTCATGGGCACCGACATCGTGTCCATCTACATCTTCGTGCAGTTCATGCGCAGCATCCCGCGCTCGCTCGACGAGGCCGCGATGATCGAGGGCGCCGGGCACCTGCGGATCTTCTTCCAGATCATCCTGCCCAACCTCAAGCCCGCGATCGCGACGGTCGTGATCATCAAGGGCATCGGCATCTACAACGAGTTCTTCCTGCCGTACCTGTACCTCAACGACCCGGACAAGCTGCCGATCTCCACGGCGCTGTTCGCGTTCAAGGGACCGTACGGCTCGCAGTGGGAAGCCATCTGCGCGTGCGTCGTCATCACGATCGTGCCGATCCTGGTGCTCTTCCTGTTCCTCCAGCGGTACATCTACAACGGGTTCACACAAGGGGCCACGAAGTAGTCCGCACAGCCCTTCGGCCCCTCGAACCTGGAGCTCCCCACATGAACACGCACGACCTGCACGACGGCTGGACGGTCGCGGCCGTCGCCGGCCCGGTCCCCGCGGACCTCGTCGGCCGCCGCGTCCGCACGCACGTGCCCGGCACGAGCCACACCGCCCTGCTCGACGCGGGTCTCATCCCGGACCCGTACCTCGACCGGCACGAGGAGACGCTCGCGTGGATGCGCCGCACCGACTGGGTGTTCGAGCGCGACCTGCACCTCGCGGCTCCCGCGCCCGACGAGCGCGTCGACCTGGTGCTCGACGGCGTCGACACGGTCGCGACGATCACGCTCGACGGGCACGAGCTCGGCCGCACCGCCAACATGCACCGCTCGTACCGGTTCGACGTGCGCGACCTCGTGAGGCCCGTGACGCAGCGGCTGCGCGTCGCGTTCCGGTCGGCGCTCGAGCACGCCGAGGAAGAGGCCGCCCGGCTGGGCTCGCGCCCGTCGCCGTACCCGCAGCCGTACAACATGGTCCGCAAGATGGCGTGCTCGTTCGGCTGGGACTGGGGGCCGGACCTGCAGACGGCGGGCCTGTGGCGACCGGTGCGGGTGGAGCGCTGGCGGGTCGCGCGGCTCGCGCGGGTGCGCCCGCTCGTCACCGTCGACGGCGAGGGCACCGGCGTCGTCGCGGTGCACGTCGACGTGGAGCGCTCCGGGCTGGCGGGGTCGGACGTCCCGCTCGTGGTGCGAGCGCGCGTCGCGGGCGCGGAGTCGACGACCACGCTGCACGCGGGCTCGTCGAGCGGGGTGGTCACCGTCGAGGTGCCGCACGCCCCGCTGTGGTGGCCGGTCGGGCACGGCGCCCAGCCGCTGTCCGAGCTCACGGTCGCGCTCGTCGACCCCGACTCGGACCGCGTCTCGGCGCTCGACATGTGGACCCGCCGCATCGGCTTCCGCACGGTGGAGCTCGACACGACCCCCGACGACGACGGCACCCCGTTCACGTTCCGCGTCAACGGCCGGCCCATCTTCGTCAAGGGCGCCAACTGGATCCCCGACGACCACCTGCTCACCCGGATCACCCGCGAGCGCCTCGCGCGCCGTATCGACCAGGCGGTCGACGCGCACCTCAACCTCCTGCGCGTGTGGGGCGGCGGCATCTACGAGTCCGAGGACTTCTACGAGCTGTGCGACGAGCGCGGCGTGCTCGTCTGGCAGGACTTCCTGCTCGCGTGCGCGGCGTACCCCGAGGAGCAGCCGGTCTGGGACGAGCTCGAGGCCGAGGCCCGCGAGCAGGTCGCACGCCTCACGCCGCACCCGTCGCTCGTGCTGTGGAACGGCGGCAACGAGAACCTGTGGGGCTTCATGGACTGGGGCTGGCCCGAGCTGCTCGACGGCCGCACGTGGGGCCTGCGCTACGCGACCGAGCTGCTGCGCGACCTCGTCGCCGAGGTCGACCCGACCCGCCCGTACAGCGACGGCTCGCCGTACTCCCCCGGCTTCGCGTTCGACGACGTCCACCCGAACGACCCCGACCACGGCACGCACCACCAGTGGGAGGTGTGGAACCGCGTCGACTGGACGGTCTACCGCGACGAGGTGCCGCGGTTCTGCTCCGAGTTCGGCTTCCAGGCACCGCCGACGTGGGCGACGCTCACGCGCGCGGTCCACCCCGTCGCGGGCGGCGAGCTCACCAAGGAGGACCCCGCGTTCCTCCTGCACCAGAAGGCCGACGACGGCAACGGCAAGCTCGACCGCGGCCTCGCGCCGCACCTCGGCGTGCCCGACGACTTCGCCGACTGGCACTGGGCGACTCAGCTCAACCAGGCCCGGGCCGTGCAGTTCGCGATCGAGCACTACCGCTCGTGGTGGCCCCGCACGGCCGGCGCGATCGTCTGGCAGCTCAACGACTGCTGGCCCGTGACGTCGTGGGCGGCGGTCGACGGCGACGAGCGACCCAAGCCGCTGTGGTACGCGCTCACGCACGCGTACCGCCCTCGGACGCTCACCGTGCAGCCGCGCGACGGTCGCCTGATGCTCGCGGTCGTCAACGACACCGCCGCCATCTGGCAGGGCACCGTGCACGTCTCCCGGCAGCAGCTCGACGGCACCGTCCTGCACTCGGTGGACCTCGGGCTCGCGGTCGGCGCCTGGTCCGTCGGCCTGTTCGCGCTGCCCGACGGGGTCGCGGTCGCCGACGACACCACGACAGAGGCACTCGTCGCCCGGCTCGGCGACGTCACGACCGTGCACACGTGGGCCGAGGACGTCGACCTGCTCCTCGACCCGGCGCCGCTGCGCGCGACGGTGAGCCCCGAGCAGGACGGCTACCGCGTCGACGTCCGCGCGACGTCGCTCGCTCGCGGCGTCACGCTGCTCGTCGACCGGCTCGACCCGGCCGCGGTCGTGGACGACGCCGTCGTCGACATCCCCGCCGGCAGCACGGTGAGCTTCCACGTCCGCACCGAGGGCAGATTCGACCCCGAGGCGCTCACGCGGCACCCCGTCCTGCGCAGCGCGAACGACGTCGTCGTCCCGCGCGTGCCCACGTCCCCGTCCGCGGGCGCCGCGCGTGACCTCACCGACTCTCCGCGCTGACCTGCGACGCCCCGCCACTACGCTGGCGGACGTGACCCACGGGATGGACGCGGTCGGCCTGGTCCTCGCGCGGCCTGCGCGCATGCTCGGGCTCGAGCCGTTCTTCATGGAGCTCATCGCCGGCATCGAGGAGTCCATCGCGACCGAGGGCCGCTCGCTCCTCCTGCACGTCGTGCCGGACCACGAGGCCGAGATCCGCGCGTACCGCCGGTGGGGCGAGGGCAAGCTCGTCGACGCCGTGGTCGTCGTGAACCTCGAGGTCGAGGACGCCCGGCTCGACGTGCTGCTCGAGCTCGGCATCCCCACGGTCGTCGTCGGCGGCCCGACCCGCGAGATGCCGTTCTCCCACGTGTGGATCGACAACGCGCAGGCGATGCGCGACGCCGTCGGCCACCTCGTCGGGCTCGGGCACGTGCGCCTCGGCCGCGTGTCCGGGCCCCACTCGCTCGCGCACACCCAGGCCCGCACCGAGGCGTTCGTCACCGAGTGCACCCGCCTCGGTGCGCAGGGCAGCGTCATCGAGGGCGACTACGGCGAGGAGTCGGCCGTCCGCGCGACGCGCACGCTGCTCGGCCGGGGCTCCGCACCGTCCGCGATCATCTACGACAACGACGTGATGGCCGTCGCCGGCCTGCGCGTCGCCGCGGAGCTCGGCATCCCCGTCCCCGAGCAGCTCTCGCTGCTGGCGTGGGACGACTCGGCGCTGTGCCGCCTGTCCCACCCGCCGCTGTCCGCGATGAGCCTCGACGTGCACGGCATGGGGGTGCAGGTCGCCGACTCGGTGCTCAACCTGCTGGCGTCCGGCACCGTCGTGTCGTCGACCGCGCCCCTGCCGCGCCTCATCACCCGCGGCAGCACCGCCGCCGCTCCCCGCCCCCCGGCCTGACGGGCGGCGCCGCGCGCCCTCTCCGGGCCATGACCGGCGCATTCGTCGGCAGGTCCACCTGCACGCACCCTCTCCGGGTGGTTGGGTAGGGGGATGAACCAGGCCGCGCCCTCCCCGGTCCCCGTCGATCCCGACACCCTGCGCACGGTCGCCGAGGGCGCCCACTACGACCCCCACGGCGTCCTCGGCCCGCATGTCGGCGACGGTGGCGTCACGATCCGCACGCTGCGCCCGCTCGCGGAGAAGGTCGTGGTCATCACGCCCGACACCCGCGTCGCCGCACGGCACGAGCAGGACGGCATCTGGGTCGCGGTCCTGGACGGCACGGACGTGCCCGACTACCGCATCGAGGTCACGTACGGCGGCCACGCGACGCTGACCGACGACCCGTACCGCTTCCTGCCGACGGTCCAGGAGCTCGACCGCCACCTGATCCGCGAAGGCCGCCACGAGCAGCTCTGGACGGTGCTCGGCGCCAACGTCCGCTCGTACCCAGGAGTCCTGGGCGAGGTGCACGGCACGTCGTTCGCCGTCTGGGCCCCGAGCGCCCGCGCCGTCCGCGTCGTCGGCGACTTCAACCACTGGCAGGGCGCGGTCCACGCGATGCGCTCGCTCGGCGACAGCGGCGTCTGGGAGGTCTTCGCGCCCGACGTGACCGCCGGCGCCCGCTACAAGTTCGAGATCCTCGGCCACGACGGATCCTGGCGGCAGAAGGCAGACCCGCTGGCTCAGGGCACCGAGGTCCCGCCCGCGACCGCGTCCGTCGTGATCGAGTCCCGCTTCGAGTGGTCCGACGACGAGTGGATGGCCGCCCGCGCCGAGCGCGACCCGCACACCGGACCGCTCAGCATCTACGAGGTGCACCTCGGGTCGTGGCGGCAGGGCCTGTCCTACCGCGAGCTCGCCAGCCAGCTCACCGAGTACGTGCTGGCCCTCGGCTTCACGCACGTCGAGTTCCTGCCCGTCGCGGAGCACCCGTTCGGCGGGTCCTGGGGCTACCAGGTGTCGTCGTACTTCGCGCCGACGTCCCGGTTCGGCCACCCCGACGACTTCCGCTACCTCGTCGACACGCTGCACCGCGCCGGCATCGGCGTCATCGTCGACTGGGTGCCCGCGCACTTCCCGAAGGACGAGTGGTCGCTCGCCCACTTCGACGGCACCTCGCTCTACGAGCACCCCGACCCGCTGCTCGGCGAGCACCCCGACTGGGGCACGTACGTCTTCAACTTCGGCCGCGTCGAGGTGCGCAACTTCCT